>JAKSKN010000009.1 GCA_024401695.1 Bacteroidales bacterium | reverse complement strand
TAGGGATTGTCGTTTAATGTTTTCAATTTGAGCGAAGCAGCGACTGGTCCCATCCGTTTTCTGCGTTCGACTCATCAAATTTACTTTTTTATATCTCATTCCGGCCGTTTCGGCCGGATTTTTCGTCTGTTTCCTACGGCAGAGGCACAGTTCCCCTGCGGAAGCAAATTTTTATGTGCATATTTTCGTGTCAGGCAGCCGTAAGCGGGGTTCTCTGCTCTATCCTGTCAGCCAGCTGCACCACGTTCGCCGTGTGGATGCCGAAGAAGATGTACAGGATTTCCGTCAGCTTCGTCCGGGCCTTGACTCTCTTCAGGTCATAGTGTTTTTTCTTTGTGCCGAAAATTGCATATCTTCGTAAAAATAGCCTTGAAATGAATCTCCGTGAAATAGTCAAAGAACTTCGTCTATCCTTGAAACCGTTAAGGGCAAGGAACATGGAAATATTGCTCTTTCAGTCAGCATTGTTATGTTTTGCCAAGTTCAAGAAACTGAATGTTGACAGGAAAAACCTAAAACTTGAGCATCCTTTCACCAAAATTTATGAAACGGTTGAACCGATATGGGCTTTGATGGAGAATGAAAATGACGAAGCCCTGGTGACGATCATCGAAGAGATGATGTCCACGAGTGATACGGATTATATTGGAACATTCGAGGATCTCCTATTGGATGCCGCGCAAGGATTCGGACATGAGTTTATTTCGCTCCAGCCCCAGGGACTGACGGAAGTAGTGGCAGCAATTTGTGACTACAAGGGAGGTTCGATATATAACCCTTTTGCCGGTGTGGCATCATATGGCAAGTTCTTCAAGGCTGGTCAAAACTACTATGGCGAGGAGATTGAGCCTGAAGTATGGTGCCTTGGCCTGATTCGTCTTTTGATGTCCGGCGGAGAGGCGTATTCCGACAATTATGTGACGGGGGATTCTTTATTGCCCAGAACGGAACAATTTGACTATATAGTTTGCACCCCGCCATATGGGCCGATAGGGAGGGGAATCCGTGAGGAATTTGCTGAACGCCTGATTAATAACGCATTATATGATAAAGGAAACCTCACAGATAATGGAACATTTATTTTTGTAGTTAACGGTGCCGTTGCCATTAGCTTGAGATATGAGCATTATCGAAAGTTCCTCTCTGACAACAACTATCTTGATGCGGTCATAACTTTGCCAGACAACACTTTGTTCAATACATCTATCCCCCTTTATATTATCAAATTGAGGAAGGGCAGAAAGGAAGATGAACCGATTAGAATGCTTGATGCTTCGACTTATTTCAACGAGCAGGCTTACGTCCGGAACAAGAAAGTCGTGAATGTCGCGGAATTGCTCAATGCCTATAATAATCCCGACAATTGTATCTTGATTCAAAAGAGCGATGTGATAGCGGCAGGATATCAATGGGCTCCTGCCTTATATTCACCTAAAGAAGAACCGAAAGATGGGATACCGAGAGTGTCATTGTCAAATATTGTGATTCCCATTTCTCCAGAAAAGGTTGAAGCAGAGAGCACACAGATAATCAATTATACTTATCTGTCATCTGATCCATTGAATATTGACATTGAACCCATTCAGTCAAGTGCAAAGACTGAAACTCAACAGTGTTGTGTGCTAAGAAGTCCCGCAATGCTGATAATGGCAACAAGAAACAGCGAGATAAAAATCGGCTATGTAAAGGCATCCGAATTAAATCCGGCTTATTACCAGCGTAATCTTATAGCTTTCTCCATAGATGAGGACAAGGTTTATCAGCGATATCTCGCATTGGAATTGACAAGGGCGAAAATCCCTGATTATGGAGCCTCATATGTGCGTTTCTCTTGGAAGGAGATGCGCGACATACAGATACCTGATTTACCCTTGAAGGAGCAGATAGCCGCTGTCAAAAATTATGTGAGCGAAAGGCCGGAGGCAGGATATGTCTCGAAGACATTGTCCGAAAAGACGTATAATGCCCTTTTGTGCGGAGAAATTGGCAGCAAAGATTTTGAGAAAAACAAGATCAGTATCTCAGGTAGAAGTCAGGATCTCGAAAATCTAGATAAACTGGTAAACGGTTCTGATGGATTATATGATGTTATTGTAGTAAATGACAACAATATTCCAGTATCTAAGATATTTAACTTGTTGGACCGTCAAGTTCCAGTCTTCATTGTTTCTACTAGGAAAGAAAAACTAAAAGGAATCGTTGCGGGGGAGGATGAGGTAACGCATAAGTTGGAAAGCCGGCTTTTTGCTCCAGGAGATGAACTCTCCATGCTCAAGGCTATCCGTCAGACCTTGGATGTAATGTCAACTCCAGAGTCGTTGCTGAAGAATCAATATAAGGAAGAACTGGATGCTGCCCGAATTATTGATGAGACTTTCCGTTTCGAGACTTCTGTCCATAAACTGTTCTTATCATTCATTCTAAGCAGATGCAAGCAAGGAACAAGAATCGTCGCAGAGAAATCATTCGATGAAATTCGCAAAGTACGCGACTGCCTCATCGGGGAGTTTCAAAAAGTGAACATCCTTCCAGCTGAGATGTCAGGAGGCGCAGCTGCGGATTTTTTGGCGAAACGGACATATAAGGCAAGTGCTGGCAAAGGAACATACTATTACCTGTACAAGTGCCCGATGCCTTATACGATAGCCCAGGGGCTGCAAATGATTACTACCGTCGCAAACAGCGCTATCCATTACACAACACCTGACGGAAACATAGGTATTGCACTGTTCCATTTCCTATGCTCATTTGCTGTTCACGTCAAGAAGATGATTGAGAATGGAGTATTTAAAGAGCCAAGGCAGAAAAGGGAATATTGGGGCATTGAAAGGCACGTCCTTGAAGAGTTCAGAACCGGAGGCCCAGCGTTGGCTGTCGGCTGCTTGAAGCGAGGAGGTCAGGACTACTTCTACTGCGAGAATACTCATGTCATCAAGCTCAAAAATCGGGAGCCGAGGACGGGGATGAAGATCAATATACTTGAAATAGATTTTGAGAAGGAACCGTTCATTGATGATGACGGCCATAAAGTCTACTTTTTAGCGAAGAACTGGGAAATAGTCTCAGAGTAAGAATTCAATTCTTTGCAGGTATATTAATGCATGAAAGAAGAAGAAAAGATTCATGCATTGACTGTCCTGGAGGATTTTGATTTCACCATTCAGGAATACGCATCGGACAACGGCTTCACTCTAGTAGAGAAGGCGGTAGCTTTTTTCTCGGCCGATTCAAATAACCCGGAGGTTTGCCCCGATATGCATAATTTCATTGCACGACAGATTGAGAGGAAATACAATCTCAAGATAAGTACAAATACGTTCCTGACAATAGACGCTGAAAGTGGCAACATCAGATGCCTTGTGGAAGGGCAGAGCGTAAACGGAAAAATAAAGTTCAGTCCGAAGGAAATTACGGTTAGCCTTATCCACGCTGGGGTGACAAAAAGCCTGAAGTCGGTTATTCTGCCTTTCTCTTCTATGCGATATACCGAAGGACCATTTCTGGGAAGTGAGATCAATGAGAAGGGTATCCGGTGCGCAAATGAATTATTGCGTAAGTTGTATTATCAACAGCGATATTCTCGAGAATAGTCTTGTTCATTTGCATAATCATCCTAAATGATTCAAATTAAATTTCTTATATTTACGTTTGTAAATAATCGATAAAATGGCTGTTTATATAAATATGGAAAAACATTATCAGATTGTCAACGAACACATCGTCTTCAATGTGCAGGACGAGGATGTTGTTGTGAATGAAATCAAAGAGCTTCTTGACAAGGCTTTTGAAAATCCCTATCCCTATGGTGAAGATTCTCCCAAATTTATTGTTGGACTCAGAAAGGATTTGGCTGAGCCGGAAAAAGCAGAATTAAGTGAAACGTGTACGGCTCTTTCCATCCACGAACTCGACTTCGACCTTATCATCAATTACACGGCAAAGAACCCCGTGCTTGTAAACATTGATGGTAAGTTCTATCACTACTGGGATTTCGCTCTTTCAGAGCACACAGTGACTGAGCTTTATGCTGATGAGGATATTGAGTCAGAGGTGGTTGGGATCTTAGAAGATGACATCATAGAAATTTTGACCGGAGCAAGTGACTGAAGTCTAATATTCACATCATTGCGGTAAATACTATTTTACCGCAATGCAATGATAGGGGAGTAGTTCATTTTCAATATATTAGACAATTATTATATGCAGACATTTTATCACGGGACTCAAAAACTCTTCGATAAGTTCGATATGAGCCACGCAAAGGAGGGTACCGGACTCAAGTTCGGTTTTGGGGTTTATGTTACACAGAAATATGAGTCGGCGGCTCATTACACGGTCATCCGAGGCGAGACTGTCAGCGATGACAAAGCTTATTATGTATATACCGTGGATGTTCCGGAACAGACGGACGACAACTATCTGTTCTCCTGCCGACCGGTGAACCCCGTTATCGTAAAAAGGGCGGAAGGCAGGCTTGGGGAATCAATTCCGCAGGAAGTTACGGCTCTCGGTAAGACTTTCCGCAAATACATCGGCAACAGAGCTCTTGGTAGGACCGGGACTGCAAAGAAACTGAGCGGGGCGGCTGATTTCGACGCGGAGAAAGCAGCGGCAGAGTTCCTGCTCACAATAGGTGTGGTGATGCTGATCTGGCCACAGAGCCAATGCAATCCGGACGGTCTTCAGAACAGGGCTATTCTTGATGATGCGGCTGTCAGCATCAGAAAGATTGAGCGGATAAAACTTGACGAAAAGGTTCAGTTGGTTCCGGGAAGTCAGACAACGGTAAAGGAATTCTAGATATGCACGTATCCCAGTTCATAGAGAAATACTATCCGGAGTACTACTCCTGGAATGAATATCCTGCCGACCGGACCGTCGGCTTTTGCAAAGTTGCAGACGAATGGGGCATTTTCTCAAATTTCGCGCAGACGCCCATAACTATTGGAGGTGTTACATTCTATAGCGCAGAGTCCCTCTTTCAGGTGATGAAGTTCAGCGATACATCTGCGAGGAAGGCAATCTACAGCTACAAGGGACAGGGACTGAAGATGCAGGCCAAGCATCTCGAGAAGACAGTCGGGGTCCGTGAGGATTGGGGCAGGATTATCGTAGATGCACTCAAGTTCTGCCTGGCCGCCAAATATGAGCAGAGTGAAGAATTCCGAAAGGAACTTGAACGCAGCCGGGGAAAATTCATTGTCGAAGATCAAACCACCTTCACAAAGCCGGCGGATACCTATGGAGCCAAACTCTCAAAGGACGGAATCTCTTATTCAGGTCCAAACCTTATGGGAAGGCTTCTTATGGAATTGCGCGACAAAGGGAAACTTGAGTACGTCCTTCCGGAAGGGACATTTGATTTCTCAGATTTGGGATAATCCGTGCTACGAATTCCCAACTCTTGCAATAAACTCTTCAAGGGTTATTGCTCCATTATTTCTTAGATACTCTTCAGGGTTTTCCATAGGTGTTACCTCTGGAAAATCGGTATAAAGTTCGTGATAGAAATATTCCCAAATGAAGACCATCGACATCGTGTCAAGCTCACAGTATCTGAGCAGGGCCTTGGAAAGGGCTTCTGTGGCGACAATGTCGCTGAACTGGAGTTTTGAGTATGCCGTCAGGGCCGCACCTCCGTTTGCAACTGTCATATCCTCGTCTTCACAGTCATAGTCTATCAGGCTGTCGTCCACCTCTATGTAATTGCCGACTGGAGGGAGATGCTTGTAAGGATTCTGCACGGTCTTTCCATCCGCCTCGTATGTGATCCAGGCGATGGCCTCCTCGGGAGTATAGGTGCAGCTCTTAATCTCCGATCCATATATTGCTTTGGAGTACTTGTCCTGAATGAACTTGGATGAGTTCAGCACAGCCGGGAGCACAACCTTGATGGAATTGCTCCCCTTCATTGACTTGTGGTAGTAGAAACTCTTCACGACCTCCAGAAGATCCTCCATATTGCGGGGCCCGGATATCTTATGCCCACCCTCCTTATATGTGGTGATTGTATCTATCCAGTCCATCAGTTCCTGACGGTCAGGCTCGCTGCTCTCTGCAAGCTGGTCGTGTATGCAGCGAAGGATGGTATTCTCGTGAGCGGCATAGCGGAATATCGTGCCGTTGTCCTTCTCCAACTGACGCTTGAGCTCACGAACGAAGTCGAAGTTGGGGAAATGTCCTTTCTCGACGTTGATGTACTGCCCGGCATGCTCGATCGAATATTTCCCGTCCGGCTTTCTTCTGATGATATGATGAGAGAATTGGAAGGCGACTTGTTCGTACGGATGCATTCCCTTGTAGAAAGGAAGGGCAACGGCAGAGGTCTCAAAGTCAATCATATGAAGAGGGAACGTCCAACTCTCCATCCGCTGTCTCAGTTCATCCCTGTCAAGATAGGCATTTCCTTTGATGTTCCCGGCGAAACGCTTGAGTATTTCCTGATTTCCCGTCCACATTCCTATCTGGAGCCATTTGCGCTCGCTATGGCTGAGGCCCGGTTTTGATGTCTTGGCGTCCTTGATGTCTCCATCTTTAAGGTCTGAAAGGAAGTACTTGCCCTGATCGACAAAGTCCCCGCGTTTGATGAACGCGCCCCAGAGATCCTTTACGTGAGGTATGTCAAAGTCCTCCGGCTTGAATCCAGCCTGATGGCACCAGCATTCACGGTATCCGTCCTGCATTGACGGATCGTCCATTTCCGTAGTACGGAAAGGGCATTTGAAGCACTTGGCCCCAAGCGGTGTCCACAACCTGTCCTGATTGCAGTAAGCCTCCGCTGAGTTCTTCACGAAATCTTTAAATGTACCAAGAAGAAGGGCCGACTGCTCGGTGGTCTGTCCGTTGATAATCCTATCGCAGAGTTCGTCCACGTCATATGGGGTGAGGACGTGTTTGGCAGCACTGAGACTTTCAGCTCCTTCCGCCCTGACGGCGCGCTTGCGCCCGCGGCTGTCAGCCTTGATTATAAACTTCTGGTTGATTCCGTCAACGTCCGATACTGTCAGCTTGTCCGCCATCATCAAATATGCGTGCACGTTGTAGTTTTCTCCGGGATAAAGGACTTTTAGAGCGTTCTCAAGCACATATTTCTGGAAAGCGACATCATAGACATATTCCAGGATGGGGCCCGCTACGCAGTTCGAATCACCCTTTGTGACAAAACTGTCCTCGGCCTCATTCCAGGACTTTGCCTTTACCTCGATGAGCTTTATATCGTGTCCCTCCTTGACGAGAATATCCGTACGGATAAAGCAGTTCTCCCAGCGGAACGCAGCTTCGGCGATGTTCACCTTATCCTCTCTGAAGAGTACGGCCGTCCTTTCGAGAGCCCTGTCGTAACTCAGTTCTTCTATGTCGTGGGAAGCGTCGATGCCGTAATATACCTTCGCCAGCTCTCCTACTTGGAAGCCGCCTTCAGCAAGAGACTGCAGGAAATCGTCCTCGTTGTTCTGATTTGCGTAGATATCGCTCCTGTAGTAATAATACAGGCCGGTCTGGCAGGTTATAGCCTGCTTGAATGCGGATTTGGTAAAAAGCTTCTGTTTCATATTCGGCCGTTTCTATTATATACCTCAGCTGCCGGTTTTTCTTTCACTGATTGTTTTTGAATGAAGTATCAAGCAGTTCCTCGCTGGCATCATCAAGCCTCTTGTCCTCCATAATAGTGTTGACATAAATCTGAGATGTCGCAGGTGACGCATGCCGTAGGACATTCTGAACATCGAACATATTACCTCCATTAAGGAGAATCTGAGTGCCGGTAGTATGTCTGAGCGAATGGGCGGAATATTCATGGCCATCAAGCCCGATAGCCCTCAGGTGTTTCTTGCAGATGTCCTGGATTGTTCTTGTAGACATCCTCTTCCCCGAATGACCGAATCCCGCACCGCAAAAAAGCGGATCCTCCGGCTTTGCATCCTTCCTTTCTGAAAGGAACTCCTTGATAGGCAGGTACGCTTCATCGGTAAGCACGACAAAATCATCCTTTTCAGAGTGCCCCTTTCCCCATACCTTGAGTATTCTTCTGCCTTTCTTCTTCGTAATATCTTTTATGTCAGCTCTGGACACTTCAATTGTTCTGAGCCCGGTCCTAAGCATCAGGTTAAGCATAGCAAAGTCCCGAAGGGCAATAAGCTCTTCGTTGGAGTTGAGTTTTCTCGTTACTCCTGCATTCACTCCTGATACCCTTTTCGGAAGATAAGCATCCGTCAGAAGCTGGGCTCCTTGTTCATTCTCAAGATGCATACGGCGGAAGGTATTCTTGTTGGTGCGAAGCGAACCCACCCCGTTGGCGATATTAGGACAGATGGATTCGCCGTCCGCCCATTTGAAGAACCCTCGTATCGTCGACAGATATAAGTTGATGGTAAGGGTAGATTTGTTGCTGTCTACAAGGAATGACTTATATTCCAGGAGATTCTCTCTTCTTAGTTCGTATATAGAGGTTCCCCTACCCTCAAGCCACTTTGAGAAGCAATCCAAGGCTTTGCCGTAGGTTGCCTTTGTGGACTCCTTGGCATCAACACTTTTTAGATATTGTTCAAACACCTCAATCATAACACAAATATAGGCATAAATTGCTCCCAACGAATGGATTATCAAGAAAATTTACCGCAATGCTATAATTCTATGGAATCCATATTCATTCGTTGCCGAAAATTGTTTGAAAGGATTTCAGGATACCACCGTATATGACATCATGCAGAATATAAGAATTTATCCCACGACCGTAAAGCCGGTCATTTTTTCAAGAAGGCAGATTGACGAGACCGTCGAGTCGTTCAAAAAGGAAGATATCGAGATGAGGATATATTCTCCAATCGATACAGTTCCCCGCCTATGGCGGTGCATTTCTCAAAGAATTGCGGAAAGGATTGATGCCAATATGGAACTGAGTGAATCGGCAGGTGCAATAGCCGATGCTATCCTTTCAGAATGTCCTGGTCTGCGTGTTCTGCAACTTGAAGACAGCATATATGAGGTGTACTCGGAAAGGACAGGAGCTAAAATATGGATGGTTGAAAATGAATCCGGAGAGATATTTCTTTACTTTCTCCCTATCTTGAAATCATCAGATATAATGACAGCGAGAGATAGGCAGCTACAATTGAACGCAACGGGGCAACAGTGTGTAGATATTACAGAAATGGGCCCTGAGACTGCTGCATTCTATATAAGCGAAGTGTTTGCAGCCTTTCAGGAAATCAGAGGTAATATCATGTAATTTCCAGGCTGTTAGATCATCAGAAATATCCTTCCCTCTGCTTTGGTGAAGGTATCAGGGAATAGCATGACAGTCCTGTAGACATAGGCGGACGAAACGGGATGGCCGTCAGCGCAGACATAAAGTTTGCGCCTATTGATTATGTCGGCGATCTGCTGCGTGGTAAGACCGCCATATCTACCAACCAAAACGGTCAGTATAGCTTCTTCAATCTTCATCGGTTCCCGTTCCGGCATACTGTTCGCTGAATACACGGTTCAGCTCGGCAAGCTCCTTCTTTCCAGCAACATAATCATCATAGAACTCATCGTATTCTCCCTCAAGCGCGTCTTTGACTATTTGGATACGCTCAATAGATGTCGTGTCTTTTATCAGGATGCTTTTCATAGTGCGAATTTACATAAAATGCGTATATTTGCAGCGGTTCATCGCAGGACATTGTCCTGCTTTGGGCCCCCGCTGAAGCTGGTATCGAAAGATGCTGGCTTCTTCTATTTAGAGGCCTATGGTTCATTCGTATGGACGGATGAATCAGTAAAATTCCGATTATTTCAACCGTTTGGATTCCGTCAAAGGCTTTCCGAAGACAGTGAGTTTGATAGCACCTGCTGCCGGGCATTTTCCTATACATTCTCCACACATCATACACTCTGCAGAGTATACTGCTCCATTTGTTTTCTGGATAGATATTCTCTTGGATTGCATAGGGCACAGCTTGCTGCAAGCACCGCAGGACAGACATTTTGTACTGTCTTTCTCAAGTTTGAGCGGGCTGATTGCGTTCAGCCAGCCGAAAAGCAGGCCGCAGGGACAGAAGCTGCACCAGAAACGAACGATGAACGGCGCGGTTACAACGAGCAGAAAAACAAGAATCCAGCCGGGATCGAATCCTATCCAGAAATGCAGGACGAAATAGAATACAAAAAAGAAATACTTGAAAATACGGATTGACCGATTGAACTTCTCACTCCTTTTTATCTGGCGGACCTTCAGCTTTTTGAAAAGTGCAGTCAGAAGATCAAGTAAGAGTCCTACGGGGCACGCATAGCCGCACCAGACTCTTCCCGTCAACAGAATCATCAGCCCAATCACAGATATCAGCGTTATCAACCACCACGGCATAGGGTGGCAGTTGAACACAATCAAAAGTATCAATCCCGCAATGAGTAAGAGATTGAATAATCTGAGATACCATCTGAGCCTTTGAAATTGTCTTATTTCCATTATAAAATATATGGGCTGTCGGAACTAGAAAACGCTTGGGAGAGTATCTACAAACAATCCGATATGTCTGCCGTCCACGAGACCATGGTTGACCTCTATCGAGACACTCATTATCATCCTGCCGTTTTCTTCGTGCAATTTCCCAACTGCGACTTCCGGAATACTGTCTCCCATACGATGCCCTCCAGCATGCTTAATATCTGAAAAATCAACCCAAGGAATAGATGTATAATATATAATGTCATTTCGTCCTTCGTTTTCGTTGATGCTCAATCCGGACCCCTCTTTAACACGCGCGATCTCCGATATTGCGGCATCAACGAAGTTGTTCAGGTCTTCGTCCCAATCGAAATAAGCAAAGCCGAATGAGCCATCTTCACGTGCGATGGTAGGACTGGCACTAATATGATCGTATTGAACTACATTTCCGTCTTCTATTCTGTAACGGAATTCAGGAATTGAATTGAGAACCTTGAGAATACTGTGCAGAGAATACAGGAAAAACGATTTTCCATCAGCCTTCGCTCTCCTGTAGCAATCGGTAAAGTCAACTTTCATCGTAAGCCCGAAAAACGGGTCAGGCATATTCCCAAAAAATGCATAGTGCTCTTTTCTGTCCCATGTAGGAATATCAATAACTCTCTTATTGGCAATCTTCATAGGCTTTATGATAATAATCCCAACAAAGATACGCATTCCTAATCATAGGCACAATTTGAAAAGACTACTGCTTCATCCGTATGGACAGATGAACGTATAAGTTATTTGCAAATAATCGACAATAACGGAGTTCATTCCAAAACATTCATCAGAAATGTGACTTTTTTGAGCCTAATGCTTCCCAATCAATGGGCTTATAGTGATATTTTAAATGCCAGTAGCCCACGTGATTTTCCGGCTTAACGAGGACAAAATTCTTCAGCGTCCTGATTTCCTCTTCCATCAAGTCACGGTTAGGAGATGATGTATAGGCGTCAATCGTAATAACCGTTGCAATCTTCCGGTCCAGCATTTTTGCCAGTTCGCTCCGATATTCCTCCTTTGCCTCATAAATAAGAAGCTCATCCAGCATATTTTCAATGGTACTATGCAAAAATGTTTCTTCAGAAGGGCATAAGTCAAGGAACACTGCTAGACAACGCCGGACGACATCAGCTTTATTGTCGCACAGGAACGGAATCTCCTGAATTCCGGATAAAGGAACCCAGCATCTGCCTGCTCTGCTTAGGTGGCTTTCATTCAGTTTGGCATCCAAAATAACGAAATCCCCATCATCCTCTAGGAATTCACTCATATGAACCGATTCATCCTTGGTAACATGGTGATAAGGAATCGCATATTTCTTAGGAGATTCCGTCTGCTGTAAAAAGATATCCACCCGTCCTTTCCGGATTCTGTAGTGAAAGTAATCTATTCTGATTTTCTTAAATTCATCCATATTAAATACACTCCTATTTTATAGAAGATTCTATCACTTCCTCCAGTAATTGGAATAGTTTGCAATATCATCGTAAATGTAAACCGTGGTATTGGTTTCTACAACAACGTGATTACCCTGCCAATAGGCGTTGATAATGCCATTTGGTACGTTAGGAAGGTATCTGCTATCATATTGGTTGCGATATACCTTGACTGAACCGCTGGAAAAATCCAGCCTTCCATAATTGATAAATTCTGCCGGAAAAGCCATAATCAGTTCTTTAATTTATTGATAACCATGTCGAAATCAGATATCGTGGTCACTTTGTCATTTGCTCTTAATACTGCAATTGATTGGAGAATTATTTTTGGTGACTCTTTCAAATATTTGAGATACACCTTATATGGCCCGCTCTGCTTGCTGGCAAGTTTATTAAACACATCATGTGAATTGTGCTGTCCGTCTCGCTCCGTTACCCAATAAGCAACCAGCTGCGCAATACATTCCAGAAAATCAGGGTCTGAGCGTGAAAACAAAACATTGTCAAACGGTTCTTCAGCGATGTTCTTGAGAGGATGAGCATGAGTGATATAGTGGCCGAGTTCATGAATCAGCACAACAGCGCGAAGAATATTTTCATCAACATCCAATTCAAGAGAAGCCTTCGCGATTGCGTGTCCATACAATATGACTTCCTGTTTTTCTGCGATATATTCACCTAGGACGTTAAACCAATTTTCATCTCGCGACAACGCCTTCTCTTCATCTTTGAAAACAATCAGAGGCAACCCTACCCCATTAAATCCAGACTTTTCAAGAATCGAATTGCAGATACCGATAAGAGAACTGTCGACATCAGTAATTAGTCCACGATTGTCCGAAAGCAACCCATTGTATATACTCCACCAACTGACGTTGCCATTAACAGGCTCCCCTGAAATTTGCGAGGCCCTCATTTGAATCCACTGTCTTTGATGAACCAAGACTTCCGAAACGACTGCAGGTGACGAGTGCAAGGCGAGCAGAAAGCCCGGGAAAGGATAATAGGAAATCAAGAAAGGTAATCCAGCAATATGGGCATTACTCAAATCTTTCAAAAACCGTTCTTCATCCCGACAAATTATCCCGGAGAAAGAGGATGAAAGGTTTATTTCCACACGATTATAAAGAGAGTTCAACTCGCTATGGAACCGATTGACATCTGTGTAAAAATAATCGAACAGACAATATATCGTACCTTCTTTCAAAAAAGAGAATTTGTCATCGTTAATAATTGTTACAATGATTTCATTCCATTCTTTCTTTATTGCGCAGACTGTGATTATATCTAAAGTTCCATCTGGCCAAGCCTTAGTGTCATCCTCTAAAATCATATTAATGACATCCTTCCATTCATAATCGATTGCGGCTGATAATATTTTACCACGGATATCACCCAATAATGACTTGTCTTTCAAACAGTCAAGAACTTCCTTTACATGGTCGTGAGCTAAATCGCTGAATTCGATGTTCTCAGGTGTCCAGCCGAAGCAGAGTTTAATCATTTCATCGTAAAGAACAGTAAACAATGTCTTTTGGACTTCTATGGGCGATTTTTCCAAAAAACAGGAATCTACCCACGAATCACTGGCCTCATATTTAAGGATATCCATTAATAATATCAAGGCCTTGTTTTTTATTCCGAACGGAGTGGCATTGTCATTGAACACGTCCAATACATCGGAAATCAAATCATTAGGATCATACCCGTCATCGCGACCGGATTCAACTTCGACCAGTTTAAGAAGTTTATCAACTCTTGTTGTTATTTCTGCTTCTATTGTGTGCCTATCTGCCATAAATACTAGAACTACTAGATAAATTTATCAAGGATGTATTTCAAATCACTTTTGTTGGGGAATTTGTTCATGGCATGTTCTCCCCAAATACTGACGAATCTAACTGAAGGAATGTGTTCAATAGAAAACTCATAACAATGAGAGCTTGTTCCAGGTACGGTCTTTACGGAATATGGGACATAGTTATACCCCGCACTGTCAAGCACATTCAACAATTTATCCGTGTTCCCTTTTGACATTTTTAGAATAACAACGTTCCGTAGTTTATCGTTTGCAATCCTTTTTGATTCATTAGCCGCGAACATTAATGAGCATTCCATTATTTGTATCGCATTTTGCTTCAGATAATTGTCAAAGCCACAGCCAGCAATAGCACGGGTGTGCCAAGGAATCAGTTCGACACTGAGATGGTTCTTCAGAGATAAGTTCTTCCAGCCAGTAGGATTAATAATTGATAGAGCAGAATGGATGGGCTTTGCCCGTAATGAAGCATGCCATTTTTCTGTTAACGGAAGAACCTTACTATCAACAATATTGTGAGCATAACAACCATGGAAAGGGATGCGCGAACGATGCTGAAAAACGTCGCCTTGGCCAGGGTTAAAATTAACAACAACACTATGAAGTGGCACATCTTCCTCATGGTTGCCCCACCACGGCTCAGGGATATAATCAATAGAAAGAGATTTCGTCTTAGGGTTGTTAATAAGAGGTGTTAAATTAGGATCCGACCACGGCGCAACAGATTTTCCGTTGTACCAATCATTGATAAATTGTTCCCACATTCCATAGAAAACAGAAGGATAAGAAGGATAAATCTTTTTTGCCATATAATGATAATTTGGGATAATGATTCTATTCAACTCGCTCTATCTTTGTCCATATAATAGAGTCTAGTATATAATACGTCAATGATTGAATATCGTTACTGCCAATCTTCGCTTATTGAAATTTCAGTCCAATCAGGATATCAATGCAGTCGTACTCGGACAGATTGTTCAGATTAAAATCAGGAAAGTCCGTTTCAGGTTGGGTAACTTTGAATTCGGAAAGTCCGGGAAGTGAAGTGTTCTGCCTGTAAGAGGCCATCGTCCCGTTTGCAGTAAGATTTTTCTTGATATATACCAACAAATCATTGACACGCTTGCGCGCTGCTCCTTCGCTTATGCCAAACTCCTCAGCAGCCAATTTATTATAGTATTCCTTGACGTGCGGAGTCTTCTGAATCTCATCTATTTTCTGGTAGTCTTCTTCTGAAAGGTTGAATCCAAAACGTATGTCAAACAAGCGCTGATCCATCGGACTCATCTTTGAAACAAGGTTTTTTATTGTATTGATATACTCCATTTTGGCATCCCTGACATCTTCAAGAATTTGTTCTTTTTCTGCGCTATAGTAATAATGTTCTAATAAATCAGTCTTTGCAGGAACTGCATCATCCTGCTCATCGTCGAATGTGGTTTCATGGCCGGCAGAACCTTCGTAGTATTTCCCAAGGCGTTCGTCAAAACGAGCCATTCCGAGGTATGAAGTAAATTCTTTAAGGACCTCGTAGAACGCTTTCTTACATACTCTACCCCACACAAAAGTCTCAATAGTTCCACGTCTTCTATCAAACAATCCATTTTCATAGTCCGTCATTGCATATTGTATTCCCCGATATGCAACGTCATTGATAAAATCTTCCTGAGACACTCCCGTCAAATCAGAATCGGGAATTCTGCAACTACTTATTACAATATGCTTGGCATGTCTGATAAGTTGCCCATAATCTTTTTTGAAAATAGCTTCTTCCAAGCTGCTCTTTTGGAAATCAGTACGCATGTGTCTAAAAATAAAAGGGGATTATTGTTTGCTTCAAAAGTATCAAATGTTTTCCGTACCGTAAAATTTATTTTATGTAACGATATTCGAAAAGGGTTGTATTACTGGTATGAAATATTCAGAGACCAAATTATCAGAAATGGCAGAATCATCTGCAATCCCATTTGCATCGCTCTCTCATAACGGCGGCTTACTTGATAAAAACAACACTTATGATTTCCGAACCTTTATCCAGAGTCGTTTCGGAACCTTCATTAGATTAATAAACACAAAGGCAGGTGTTCGAAGAAGAAAACAACTCGACACCCTGGCTCAGATACTTCATAATCGTGGAGTAGACTACCATTCAATCCCGGACTGCAAAAATGAATCGGTATCGGTAAAGCTGAGCAACTGTTGCACGATTATCGAAAGACAGAACGGCAAAGGCCTTTTCCTCACTCTTGAAAGTGTCAAGTACAGAGGAGCGGATGTCGTATATGGAGCCACCCGTTCAAAGGAACACGTTACGGCATCAGAAGAAGACATTGCCGACCTGCTTGAAATGTTCGACCATTTCCTTGACTTGTGCCATAAAGTCATTGCCTCTGCAGAAAACGGCCTCCGGCAGCAGAATTTGTTGAGCGAAATCCAGATGCCTATCATTGAGCAAAAAGTCAAAGACTTCATGCAGAAGAAGAGTATCAGCAATTATCATCTTCTTATTGACAACGAGGGAAAGACTGTTCTGGAAGTGCAGATGACGGGTAAATTCTGGATGGTCAACAACACTGTAAATCTTGAAAACGTCGACCGGATTCTTGGAATCATCCCCTACCTGCTCAAGCGCCCGGACAGAATCGCTGAGGATGGTTTGGGGTTCAGTACTATAACGAAATACATCATGAGGTAACGATATCCGCATCAGCAAATATTATTATTAGAAATCAAATAATCAATCAATATAATTATGAAGTTATGAGCAATATCAGATGTAATATCACAGAACTTATACAAGTGCTTGACATTATGCCTGCCAAGCACAACATTATGCTTGTCGGCAATCACGGAATCGGCAAGAGCGAAATCCTCACGGAATACTACAAGTCAAAGGACATGAGGGTTGTAGCCCTTTTCCTCGGCCAGATGAGTGATCCGGGAGACCTTATAGGCCTCCCTAACAAGGACGAAAGCACCGGAAAAACCGACTTTATGCCGCCATACTGGTTTCCTATCGACGGCAAGCCCATCTGCTTGTTCCTTGACGAGCTTAACCGTGCCCGTCCGGAGATCCTTCAAACAATCATGGACCTTGCCCTGAACCGCAAGCTTGCCGGTCGTATACTTCCCGAAGGCAGCCGTATCATCGCGGCCGTCAATGAAGGTGACCAGTATCAGTTGACTGACCTTGACCCGGCGTTGGTTTCACGATTCAACATTGTAACCTTCGCACCAACACCGCAGGAGTGGTTGCTTTGGGCAAAGAAGACAGGACTTGACCACCGTGTTATAGAGTTCATCCAGGAGGACAACATCTGGCTCGACAAGACTCCCGATGCGAAGGAAGGCGCAGATACCGGTCTTGACAAGACTCCTGACCGTCGTGCGTGGAAACGGGTTTCCGACATCATTAAGAATGCCCACACACTTTCAGGTGTGTATTCCAAGGCAATCAGTTCCATCGTCGGAGCCAAGGCAGCAAGCGCATTCCTCTCAAGCGTGTCAGCCCACAAAATTCTCTCCGGCAGAGATATTCTGTACAATTTCAATGAGAAAAGGACTGTTCTGGACTCCTACCAGATTCACGAGCTGTCAGTGGTCAATGACGGAATCTACCGTTTTCTGGAAGTCGAGAAGGTTCCTGAGGCCGACAAGGCCAAGGTTGCAAAAAATGCTGAGGCTTATTTCGACTACCTCGCCAAGAGCAAGAAGGAAGCTGCCGCACACTTCGCCAACTTGTACGTCTCAAAGACATACCCGAATGCCGTCAGCTTTTTCGCAAGAGATTGCCGAGTTCTTACTATGAGCCTCGTAATATATGTAAAAGGCATAAAATAGCTTGAATTATGAAGGAACGTATTACAAGAATATTTGAGCGCTTCTTTATCAGCGAACCACCCATATTCAGTGTTCTCTGCACCCACAAACTTGCAGAGAACACAAGGATGGCGTGTCCGGTACGTTGTGGCCGACGCAGAGTCGAGTACAATCCCGATTTCCTTTCACAAATGACAGACGAAGGATTAGAAGAAGCTCTCAAAACGGAAGGCATCAGACTCCTTCTCAAGCACCCTTACGAGAGAAAGCCCGACCAATGCTGCGATCAGGCAGTCGCCATAGGCAGCAATATCACAATAGGAGACAACTACCATTACGGCAATTTCCAGATTGAAAGGCCGGAGGACTATGAGCTCAAGAGCGGAATGCCATATGAGTGGTACTCCAGAAAAATTCAGGAGATGCTGCCTCCCGGCGAGGGAGGTGCTGGCGGGAACGGAGAAGGCAGAGAAGGCAGAGAAGAAGGAGAAGAAGGAGAAGAAGAAGGAAAGTACTCGGATAAGCTCAATGGGAATGCCGACAGGAACAGGTCTCTGTCCGAGCTCTGGGATGAGGATGAACTTGCCGTTGCGATGATTAACGGTATCATTGAGGGATGTCTGAACTGGGGGTCGATGCCAGGTGGCTTTGTTGAAATGCTTAAGGCATCCACGAAAGCGAAGATCAACTGGCGCAATGTCCTCAGCGGATTCCGTGCCAGCATCCTTTCTTCACGCAGAAAGCTTACGAGGATGCGTCCTAGCCGTCGCTACGGTTTTGAGCAGATGGGCAGCAAGCGAGAGTACGACACCCGGCTCCTTGTGGCCGTCGATGTCAGCGGCTCAGTTTCCAGCGAAAGCCTGAGCTACTTTTACGGAGTTATCAACAGTGCCTTCCGATATGGCTTTGAAGCGATAGACGTGATCCAGTTCGACTGTGGTGCGCGCGTGGTCCAGAACCTCAAGCGGGTTATGCGTGATGTGACGGTGCTCGGACGAGGAGGGACTTCCTTCCAGGAACCGGTCAACTATGCCCATGAGAACGGATATGACGGCCTGCTGGTCCTCACTGATGGAAATGCTCCGGAGCCGGTAATCCCGGACAATATGCGGTGCAAGGTAATCTGGGTGTGTCAGGACAAGGACTGTTATGAGAAGCACCATCAATGGATGGAGAAATCAGGAAGAGTATGTACAATAGAAATACATTGACAAAATGAACAACTTATCGAATACAACAGCGGAAGAAGCTATTGTCCGCTATTACCTCGCCCTTTTTCGGGATGCAGTCAAACTATTCAAAGACATCAGGCAAGCCTTTGACCACTGCTCGGCAAATTCATGTACCGAGAACCGGCTCTATCCGCGGTTCTGCAAGAAATACCCCAACCTTCCACCATGCGATGATCAGGGCGGTCGGGACTGGCTTATCAATGCTATGTGGCCGACAATCTACAAGCAGGCAAACGACGAAGGAGTACGGCTCCTCGGGGAAGCAATGGTCAGAAATATCGGCGAAGAAAAAGTGAGAGGATTCCTTAGCGGGAAAGGATTAATGTTCAGAACATATCAGAAAGTCGGATGTCTGTGGGTTGCCGTGCTTTTCTCGGGGAAACGAAGAAACTGCATCGAATTCGGATTGGATTATAAGAAACTCCATGAGCCGGGCGTTCTGGACACACTGTTGAATGACATTGCCTCCATTTGCATTGCAATAAACAAATATGGGGATTCAGTCATAATGCATTCAGAGAAACATTACATTCAATGGGAACGATAACAGCAATCGCCTGATAACGATATTCGGACAGCAAAGTATTATTAATAGAACATCAAAAGAAACAGCTATGAATACAAAATTTATTCTCAGGCGACTTGGATTAATCAAAACCCCGAAGTACGCAGTCAGCCTGGCTGCAAACAATCCCTTCACCGGCACATTCTATACCGTCAGATTCTCTGATGGCAGGACAGGGATGATTACCGACAGACACAACGGCACATACAAAGCCATTCCCACTTACATCAATGACGGCAAAAAGGTCTTCGTGAGTGTCTCGGATGCAGCGGAGAGCATCTATTCGGAACTTATCCGCACCGGTGAAAAGAACTTCCTGAACTCTTTGAAAAAATGATGAAACATTCCTGCATTATCCCAGCCCTGATTCTCATTGCAGCAATCAGCGCAGTATCCTGTCGGCATCACGCTTCAGAATTGTCGTACCACTGGAACAAGTACTATGAGTATGGCGCCCTCTATCCCGCCATTTTTGGAGAAATCGACCACGCTCAAAACGGGAAAGGGTTCAGTGTCGGGAACGAAGAAAGCACCCTATGGGCTGACTGCTACCTTATGAGACTCTGTGGTGACTCCGAGGAAGACCTTAGGGAAGAATATGCCACCAACTGCCTCTATGATGGTAAGGGGCCGATCGTCGTGTTGGATACCACCTTTGTGGAAGGCACCAATATCATCATGAATAAAGTGATTGCATACTATGGAGTCGATCCGCTGTTCTATGAGATAAACTGCTCTTATCCTTCCGATAAGGAAGAAGTGTACGGTGAACTTTATCGTAAATGTGTATCTGAGTTCCCATCCTTCAAGAAATAACGCATGAGACATAATCTGGATTCAATCGAAGAATTTTCCGTAGAGAAGAAGAGGCGTGCAAAATCGAGGGCTAAGCTCAATGAACTGTCTGGTCAGGAGAGTACCATAGCCTGTATGAACAACATTATCAAGATGCTGAGAGAATACAACTTCTGCAAAGATGTGATGGACAGGATGGAAAAAGAGACGGCATATATCGGAAAGAAACTGTCCCTAACTCCTATCCAGTCCATACTTCTTGCCGTAATAGCAGAAGAAGCAGGTCCGTCAGGTGGTTCGGCAGACAGCGATGATATTACCCAGTCTATGGGAATCACTAACCTTGAACTCATGAATTTCACCCGCGACATAGAGGAAATGTCTTCAATGCACATTGTACGTATCGTCAGAAATACCAAGCGTCGCGGCGACTTCTATATGATTTACAACGATGCAATGGAAGCAATTAGAAATGACCGGGAATACTCCGCTCCAAGTCTTGAAGGGCTCACCGCAGATGAAGTGTTCTCGCAGCTCAGGATTCTGTTTTCCGAATATTTTGATGATGCCCTCACGACAGAACGTCTGACTGAAGAAATGACAGACATCATCGGGAAGAACCAGCAGATACTCTTCTGCAGGAAAGCAATGGCTGTCCACGAGGCAGTGAAGGATGATGACTACTTCAATATATTTATGTACCTGTGTCACAGGTATGTAAGTCACGGACAGGTAAATATTGACATTGAACGCCTTCTGATGCTTCTCGATGAGTCGTGTGACCACAAGAAGCATGAACGGGACTTTGCAAGGGAGCATACACCTCTCCAGGAATACGACCTGATAGAGTTTTCCTCTGATGGAGGTTTCGTAAATGAGGAGCAGGTATGCCTATGTGAAGATATTCGGAAAGATTTCTTTACCGAATTTGATATTCGTGAGGAAGAGGTCCCCAGATCCCCTGACCTGAAAAGTTTCACCTCCATCTCAAGGAAAGAACTGGTATATAATCCGGCGGAGAAGGAGCAGATGCGGCGGATAACAAAGATGCTCGATGAGAGCAATTTAAGGCACGTGCAGAAAAGGATGAAGGAACAGGGACTCAGGGATGGCATAAACCTTATCTTCTATGGGGCTCCCGGCACAGGCAAGACTGAAAGCTGCCTCCAGCTGGCACGTCAGACGTGCCGTGACATCCTTATGGTTGATGTTGCGAAACTGAAGGACAAGTATGTCGGGAATAGCGAGAAGCAGGTTCGCGGCCTGTTCCTCTATTACCGTGATCTGGTCCGTCATTCCGAGAAAGCTCCAATCCTGCTTTTCAATGAGGCCGATGCCATCTTCGGCAGGAGAATGGAGAATGCAGAACAAGGCGTGGACAAGATGAACAACGCCATTCAGAACATCATCCTTCAAGAAATGGAGACTATATCCGGTGTACTCATAGCAACAACAAATCTCGAAACCAATCTGGATCCTGCGTTTGAGAGGCGCTTCCTGATGAAGGTCCACTTCGATATGCCTGATGCCTGTGCAAGGCAAAAGATCTGGCAAAGCATGCTACCGGAGCTGTCAGAGGCTGATGCCGAAGTGCTGGCGCAGAGATATGAATTTTCCGGCGGCCAGATCGAGAACATTACGAGAAAGAGCGCAATCAACTACATCATCGAAGGTGAGAAACCTACGATGGAGGACCTTGCTAAATATTGTAATGAAGAGTGCTTTGTAAGAAGCAGTCGGCGAAAAACGATTGGATTCGAGTAACACAATGGCGTGTTACTCGACTTTCTTGGTAAGGACTCTATCTATCATCCCATACTCCACAGCCTCTCCGGACGTCATCCAGTAGTTCCGGTCTGCATCAATTGCAATCTTTTCAATTGGCTGGCCGCTGTGTTCGGAGATGATTCCAAAAAGTTCAGTGCGACACCTTTCAATTTCCTTTGCTTCAATCAGAATATCCGAAGCCTGACCCGATATCCCTCCAAGAGGCTGATGAATCATCACTCTTGAATGAGGGAGAGCCGAGCGTTTTCCTTTTGCTCCGCCACAGAGGAGGACGCTTCCCATGGAGGCAGCCATCCCCGTACAAATCGTTGCAACATCGGGAGAAACAAGCTGCATTGTATCATATATCCCAAGTCCGGCGGAAACACTGCCGCCCGCAGTGTTGATATACATTGAGATATCCGCTTTTGGATCATTCGATGCCAGGAACAGCAGCTGCGCCTGTATAATATTGGCGACGTCATCGTCAATCGGCACACCAAGGAATATAATGCGGTCCATCAACAGGCGGCTGAATACATCCATTGAAGCAACATTCAACCTTCGTTCCTCAATAATAGATGGATTGATGTAGGAATTGGCAGTTGTGCCGTATCGATTGAGCGTCATCGGACTGATTCCATTACTACTTGCAAATTTTTCAAACTCGTGTGTCATACTGAATGATAATTATCTTTTCTATTAGTACCGCGAAAAGTAATTATCGTTACAGAGAATTTGGATGGGTAGTAAAAGTTTATGGGCGCGTTTACAATTGTACGAACGGATGAATTAGTCGTAGTCTGTAATCATTGAAGAATCCGCGGAATCTCATTAAATATTTGCACAGAGATTATCAATATGCAATAGAAATGTTCTGGCACTCGATATTCGTCGTTGCAGTTTTCTTCAGCATCCTGTTTGCATTGGTTCCAAACCTGCTATGGCTTGTGGCTTGGTGCATAGGTCTGCTCTTCGACTATCACCTGCCTTATGCTCCATTCGGTTGGAGCGCGGCTGCTCTAGTCATCATCGTCTGGGTGTTCTTCCTCTGCGGGCACTATATCGGGAGATTTCGCTCGAAGGTAACGCAGGTGGAGTATGTATCCACTGAGCTGCCACTGGCCTTTGATGGCTACAGGATTGTGCATATCAGCGACCTGCATGTGGACTCCTTCGACAAGCCCGGCCATCTTGAAAAACTCTTCAAGCAGATCGATGGCCAGAACCCGGATATCATTCTCTTTACCGGAGACATCACCACAAGCACCCTCGAAAGAGTATGTGAGTACGAATCGGAACTTTGTTCGCTGCATGCCAGAGACGGAGTGGTGAGCGTTCTAGGCAATCACGATTTCTTCATCTATGACCATCGGTTCCACACTGACGAAGAACGTAGCGCGGAAGCGGACAGACTCACTCAGTACGAGGATCAGACACTCGGGTGGAGAGTGCTCCGAAATGAATCGTTCCTTATTTATCGCTGTTCGGATTCTATAGCAGTAGCTGGAGTCGACAACATCAATGGAAACCAGGGATTCCATACCATTCAGAAGGGAGACCTGAAGCGTGCGCTCAAGGGGCTTGACGGCATCTTTACAATATTGCTCACTCACGATCCAAGCCATTGGAAGGCGGAAGTCCTTCCCGACTCGCACGTACAGGTCACCCTATCCGGGCATACCCACGCTGCTCAGGTGCGTCTTCTAGGGTGGTCTCTGGCACATCTGATGTTCAATGAGTGCGACGGGCGGTACGACCACGAAGGACGTATGCTGTACGTTAATGCCGGACTTGGCGGAGTAGTTCCGCTTCGCATAGGATGCCCTTCTGAAATTACGGTGATTACGCTCCACAAAGCCAGGAATCAATAGATATACAAAACCTATGAGCTATATTTCAGCCGGCGGCAAGACATACAAGGACTATCAGGAGTACTGCAACTCTGATGACCTTGAACTGGACGATAAGTTTCGTAAGCTTCTTTCCGGAAGCCGCACTCCTCAGACTGAAGATGAACGTTTATGGCTCGGGAATATGAGAAAAATACAGTCTGAAGGGAAAGTTATAGAGGTTCCATCCGGCACTTTCTGATTGACCGACGGGAGTTACTTCCTATTTCAAGAAAATTGAATCAGGCCTGAGTTTTCTGAAGCCTTCCTCCCATTCCTCGACAGTCAGTCCTTCATTAGCGCAGGCTTCTGCTTTGGATTTACCTTGTTTGAGAGCTCCAAATACCGCCCACAATTTCAACTCACTGAGAGGCATCTCCCCTTCTAATAGTTCGGAGTGCATACGGGTTGTGAATTCATCTTTCATTGCCATGGCCATTAGTTCTCCTAATATTCGTGCATTCCTCTGTAAACAATGTCAACGACTCGTCTCTGACACTCTTCGCAGTCGGGGAGTTCAGCGCTGGACATCAGCATAAGGAAACAGTCTTCGTATGTATGAGATGAGTTCAGTATAGTCGGGTTCTCTGTCTCTATGTGGAATCCGTTTCGCATATAGAAACCGATTCTGCGCTGTTTCAGATTATCCGATGGAAGTTCCACTTCAAGGATTATCGGCAGATCCGACTCATCCTTCAGGGCTTTCAGCGCAGCTTCTCCAAGGCCCAGGTTTCGTTTCTCATTCAGGATGGCCAGATAGAGGAGATACCTGCAAATGCCCAGGTCCCAGATGACGGCCATTCCGGAGAATTCATCGTTATCATCCATTATGGCATTGAAGGTCATCTGAGGGCAGTCCTCTATCATCTGAAGAAGACGCTTTGTCTCCGTCCTTTCCTCTATTGGATATGCCTCTTCATATAGCTCAGGGACTCGTGAGATTCTTGGGTCAGAGCTCGATGTTATCTTGACCAGCTTCATAATGTTTTCATCCAAATCTCTTTTTTGAATTTCAGCCACCCTTCGAAGTCAAAACGCTCTTTCAATATATCGTAGGTCTGGATCATCTCCATCGAAACATGGAATAAATCTGGAGCAAACAAATCGTCCTGCTTCAATTCTTCGGCAGTGAGGCGATATTCCGGACAGTTCTCCCTGGCCAAGTCTTCAGCCTGCTCGAACCTGCCACAACATCTTGCGCCAAGTATGATAGCTTTTGCCTTGCGAGAAATTTCTTCCTGTGACAGCTGCAGGTTCTTCCGAACACATTTGGCAGAGAGCTCGTCAACAAGCCATTTCTCCAACTTTGAATAGAAACCCTGACTATCGGATGTTTCCACGGTATCACCAGTATCCTCGTTGGATTCGTCGTGGTCATAGTCAATGCTTTCCCTGACCTCATCCATCAGGTCCTCCAACTCGTCTATCAAGCCTTCGACCTCGACGATTTCATCCTCCAGTTCACCATCTTCAAGGTTGTCGCCGGAGAAGTCCTCGACTGGGACGTCATCGTCATCTATCTCGTCATAAGGCAGGTTTGAGCGTGTTCCTGCAATATCATTCTCGCTATCTTCAAGCCTCTGCTCGACCTCCTGAAGGTCAAATTCCGTATCTTCCTTTTCGGAAAGAAACGACTTGAAGAATTCTATATGGCCACGCAGCAGTTCTGATTTGTCTTCAAACATATCCTATTCAAAGATGATTTTCCATTCTTCATACAGCCTGTCAAGGTTCCAGGCAGCATTCAGACCGCTGGTTTCAGGCAGTCTAAGGACACGTATTTTCCGGCAAGGGAAACACTGGCTTACGATTTCCTGAAGGGAGGCCCCGAATTCCTTGTATTTGCCGTAACCATTGATTGCAATGGTATTGAGTGACGGATTATTGACAAGCAGAGGGGCAAGTTCATTCGTGTCGCCAAACTTGATTCCCTTATCGGTGCTGTCGAGTCTGGTGACAGTCTTATAATAGTCCCAGATAACAATGTGATGGCGTGCAATCATGGCTTTCTTGCCGACATAGTCCGATGGCGGATCTTCGCCACAGAGCCTGGCCAGCAACCGCCACATCCTGTTGCTATTGTCATGATAATACTCCCCGGCATCAATGGAACTCTTTCCAGGGATTGTTCCAAGGATAAGAATCTCAGGGTTTTCACACATCAAAGGAGGGAATCCGACAGCCTTTTCCATAAGAGATATTATTTGTAACGTACCATTTCATCATCCGGGCGATATGCCGCATGTCTGTCTGAGGGGCGGCAACCTTCGTCAGGATATCCGAGAGGAAGTATAGCCACCGGATGTTCGTTCGCTGGAATGCCGAAAGCTTCGGCAACCTCCTTCGGGTTGAACGACCCTATCCAGCAGCTTCCGATTCCCAGTTCCCATGCCTGAAGCATCATATGGGTGGTTACGATGGAGGCATCCACTTCCCCGCTGTCGTGCCCGTTGTCCTTGCCGTTTTTCCAGGAGAGAGTATCATCGTAGCAGATGACAACAGCCAATGGAGCTCCAAAAATGTTCCTCAAGCCCGCGAGTGTCCTTATCCCCTCCGGGCTCTTTATGACATATAGCTTCTGAGGCTGGTAGTTAACAGCCGTAGGGGCGACCTTTGCGGCCTGAAGGATCTTTGTGTTCTTCTCTTCTTCCACCGGCCTGAAAGAGAATTCACGGACGGAGAAACGTCTCGTAGCTAGTTCAAGAAAGTCCATATCTATTTCGTTGTAAGGCCAAACGGCATGAAACTCATCTTCATCAACCTCCAATGTGCCTTGGCAAATGGTATCCCAATGATTGTTATGGCAAAGATGACAGACAGCACCAGATGCACTATGGCAATCTCCCACCAGCCACAAAGTATCCACAGCACCGAGAAGCCTATTGAAAGGCACCCGGCATTGTCCTTCGTAGTCACATCCTTGCCGAACGGAGCGAGTGCCAGAACACCAATTTTCATCAGCTGCACCCCGAAAGGAATGCCGATAATCGTTATACACATCAGCAGTCCTGCAGCAAAGTACATCAGGGCGACAAGAAAGCCTCCCAGAACGAACCACAGAATGTTTCCTATTATGCTCATAGCGTTCTGCCTTAACTGTAAATTTTCCCGTCTTTGGCCTTCGGTTTGGTATTCCGGCTGGCGCGCTGCACCTCGTCGGAACTCCTACCCAAGAGACACCATTTCGGCATGCTGTTCTGATAGGCGGTCACAGCCTGAAGGAATCCGTTGAGCTCCTCAATGGAGCGGAACAGACCGTTGCACATCTGCATTATGTCCGTTATGACGTTTATTTTGGTATCCTGCCCGAATCTCCAGAAGGCATATTTCAGATACGAGGACATGTCCTCATCCATTCCAAGTTTCTCGAGCATCTCGGTTATTCTCTTCCCTTCCGAAGTTTCCTCTCCGACAAACGGGAAGTCGGTTTCGGCCCCCGCTTCGTATATCTCAGAAAGAGTAAACTTCTTATAATCCTTAATGAAGCCGATACGTTCCTGCTGCTCTGCGAAAACTTCCTCCGGATGGTCTATTGTTGGACTGATGACATACAGCTTGCCGTTGACAGACATGGTATAGAAATCCATTAGGAGCGACTCATGAGCAAAAGCGTGAGGGTTTCTCATCCTGTCGAAATCCGAAGTCTCCGATTTCGCAGCTTCCATGAGTGTGTCATAGACCATCGGGTAAGGGACTACTCCATAAAGGTTGGTGAGTCCCATGACGTAGCGCTCGTACATCGGATAGTTCATGCAGCACATCGCAGCTTCGGCATTGTGAATGCCGCGCTTGAAGGCATCACGCATTTCATCCGTAGCGTAGTACACCCTCTCCCCTGTCTTAACAGATTCGCCATGGATGAGCCCCAGCATCTCTAGAAGAGTTGCATAAGGCTGGTGGCCGATGTTCAGTTTGCTACCTTTGGGCAGTTCAGAAAGCTTCTGCATAAGAAGCACATCCCTTTTCGGGAATCTGCGTATCCAGAATTCGCCTTCATGAAGAATATAGTCTGCGAGCTGTTTCGCCATCTCAGCCTTGTTAAGGTTGGATTTCACGTCAGCATCAAGAAGCTTGCGGAGATCATCAATCTCCGCCTTTGTTCTGGCCATCAGATTGTCCAGAATGGTTTCTTTCCTGTCGAATTCCATATCAATGCAGTATTAGTTATTTCAGGTCTCAGTCTATCACTACGGCAGTGCCCGATGCTGTAACCATAAGCATTCCGTTGTCCGCTCCAAGGACTTCATAGTCGATGTCGATTCCCACTACGGCATTGGCTCCTATGGCGCGGGCGCGACTTTCCATCTCCTTCATCGCATTATGGCGAGCTTCGATGAGCTCGCTCTCATAGGAACCGGACCGGCCACCGACAAAGTTGCGGATGCTTGCGCCGATGTCCCGCAGAAAATTCACTCCGTTGACCACTTCACCGAATACCACTTCCTTGTACTCGATTATTCTATGGCCTTCTATTGTAGGTGTTGTTGTCAGTATCATATTTCCAATATTTTCAGAAAGTGTCTATCGCATCCCAGTTCATCAGCTGGGCCGGAATGAATCCGGTTCCGCCTTCTCCAAGGCTTATCTCATACCATCCATCATTAAGCCCCAGGCATCTGTATGTATCCGGGCACATCCCTTCTTCGTAGATGATATCACATTTTACCCCGGCGGTTGGATCCGGCTCATAGAGAACCTGCACCATACCGGGAGTTTTCATATACACGATGCCCTCCCCTTCTGCCGCCGACCGGATTTCTACACTGGTACCTTCTTTCCTTACTAAGAAAGAATCTTGAATATCCACTGTATAAGTGTCTTCATCTTCATTGACATAACGAGCTACAGTACCATCAGTGAGAATTACAACTTTCATCTGCGTTGCATATGAAAGACTGTCAAGGACATCCCATGCAGCTTCATCATCAATTATCATAGCGACCTTGGAACGCTCATACAGGAAGGTTGCGCAATATGCAAGGATTAATACAGCAAGAGAAACTAATCCTATAACAAGTGTTCTTTTTTTCATTGTTTAGAATGTCTCTTCTTCAGGGCTGTTGTCACTTTCTTCTGCAGCCATCATCTCATACTTGCTCCAAGTATCCATTTCAAGGATTTTCTGGGTGTCCACCTCTTTAAGAAATGCTTCGACATCCTCGACCCCATTTGGAAAGATTGTATCCCAGCCTTCGCCCAGATAGTGCTTAACGTTGTTTATAATTATCAGCAATTCTCGTATAACGGAACGAAGTTTTCCCTTCCTGCCAGATTCAAAAGTTTTGATTTGCCCTTGAAGATTATCAATCTTATGCTTCGCATCTATCAAGTCTTTTTTTAGTTCCCTTCTAGTATCTTCCAGCTTATGATTGTCCTGACGCAGACTTTGAATTACCTGATTTTCTAGAACTGCCTTATAATTTCTTTTGTACAGCGCATCATATATCAGATCAAGGACTTCTTCCTGTTCAGATAGAGATGGAAGGTTATTGAACGCTGTTAATACGTCATAAACTTCCTTGCTGCATTGAACCATATCCATCTTTCTGTGTTATAAATTATACAATTATCTCTGCCAGTATGACTCTACAAATCTACGAAATATCGGCGATTTACTCTCATCCCAGCTTATGTATTGGCCTGATAAAGAAAGTCCCGGCCTGTCCCCTTAATACCTGTATTGTATCAATCGTTCCCTTCAGCGCTTTTGTGCTTTTCAGCAGATTACCGGCACTTATGTAACATTCGAACTTAAGGTTCTCTTCCAGTTTGACTGATAATATAGCCGTTTCATCATTGATGAATTCATAGATGTACTCATAGCCACAGTCCTTAAGTACGTTATCAATGGCATTAGCGATTGTACCTTTCACCATGTCAAAGATTTTGTCATTCTTGGCATTTTGCCTGCCATACGCATCCATCAGACGCATCAGCTGGTCCTCATTTATATGCGCCCCGTCGGAGAGTGCAGCGGATATCTCCTGCTCCACATCGATTAATTGTTTTTTTGTTTCATTCATAACAATTACAAAGATATTTCTCGTCTTTGCTGAAGTTTGGCAAACAAGTTAAATAGTTTTGCAATCGTAAAATAAAAGGAACTTATTATGAACAAGACTGTACAAAGGATTCTAAGCGCGGTGAATGTCCCGACGGACACATCCACCATCAGCAAGGTTGCCTGGGAAGCAGGCATGCATACAGGTGATGCCGTCGGCCAGAAAGCGTCTGACATTATCGATGACATCGTTGACTTTATCTTCGGAGAGAAATGAGCGAATTCATAAAGTTTATAGTAAAGGTATTCGTTGGAGCCGGATGTGTTGCCGCAGGCGGCAAGCTCATCAAAAACGGACTTGACAATGCATCGCGTGTCAGTTTCCTGAACAACAACCCAGACAATCAATAAAAGGAGGTGACTGTTATGATTCATCCTGAAATGCCATGGAACAGATTCTGGAAGTGGATGAGATTTCTCAAAATCTGGTATTAATGACAATGGAAGCATCTACAGGTGCTTCCATTGTTCATTTTAATGGTTATAGTGCGGGCGAATGTTTTAAAATCATAGGCTACACCGGTGGTAAAATGACATATTTCGATCTAGGGAACGAGGCAATCCACGTCAAGTACTCATTGAGAGTCTGGGAATCGCCCTTCCGGAACAGCTCGTCATTGTAAATCATCCAAAGGATCCTTCCTTTTGTATTCTCAGGGAGGGTCGGGACTTCGGCATAGCCGTCAGTAATCATAACAAGTCCGTCATATTGCCCCTTGGCGAAGTAGTCAATCGGTGCTTGGAATTCCGTCCCGCCTCTTCCTCCTATTTTGAGTGTCCTTGGCGCTTTCTTCATCGACATCGGCTCGCCGACAAGACCGCAGTCAAACATTATTACATCCACATTTTCGACGCCATACTTGAAGAACCTGTTTATTATGGAGAGAGCCTGGGACACCTGCTTGTTGTCCACTGAGCCGCTGACATCCACGGCCACAAGGAGCTTGGTACAGAAGTCCCTCTTGCTGCCCATATACTCAAAACCGTACCGACGGCTTGGAATCATCCTTGTCAGCTTTCTTTTCGAGGAGAGGATGCTCGCCCTGAACCAGGACAGAATTCGTCTGTAATCTATCCTTACTATTGTTGATGCCTCAATCATATCAGAAAGATGGCCGGAGAGAGAGCCCCACTGATGAGTGCGTCTCGCCCTTTCGATAACATCCTTAACCGCCTCCTGCATCAATTGATCTTCTTCCCACAGTTCAGCAGTCTCGGCCTGCTCTCGGGCTATCTGGGATTCAATGTCATCGGAGTCATCAATTTCACTGTGGGTATCATCATTCAACTTTGGTGCAGGATCGTCCGATGCGCCACCACCTCCATCAAGGGCTTGCCCTTTCATCTCATATTGATGCGACTGCATCTGCTGGGCAGGCTGCTCAAGGTAAGCTTTCACGATGTTGTAGTATTCTTCGAAGCACAGTCCCCTGTCGAATTTAAGTCCGGAAGGTATAGTGATTGAAGTTGGCCTTTTGTAGAGAGTAGAGAGAGTTACATCACTGGCCATACCAAGGGCTGCTTTCGTGGCCTTGTACGGCTGTCTCTGATACGGATGGGCGAGGAGGATTCTGATAACCTCGAACTTGAGTCTCTCCTCTATCATCTGCGGAGCCCACTCCTTCAAGATTTCCGGATTGTACTCGATGCGCATCTTGCCGCTACGCATAGGCACGCTCATCCTGGAGTTCTCTTCCAAGGTGTGCGTGCAGTATGTAGCGAACAGAGCCGGTTCGCTGAGGAACCAATCCTCAACGATTTTTCCGATTATTTCTTCCATCTCTACAGATTACTGATAAAGTCAGTGATTGTCTTGAAGCACTTCGGCGCACCGCTCATCATGAAGAGGTTCGCCTGAGAATATGTGGCACCCTCAAATACAGAGCAGAAATGGGCCATGCTCTCCTTCCGCCCTGATGTTATGAGCCAGTCCATGTATTTCATAAGATTGTCTGCGCAGTAAGGACCTCCCTTGCCGTTCTCGATGCAACGGTAGATGCTGTCATTGATGATTGCAAGGTCGTGGGCCTTGTATGACTCAAGCGTTTTCTTCTGAGCAATGAAGTCTTTCAGGATAGACTCTGCAGATATGAGTCTATTCTGCGAAAAACTCTCAAAGAATGATGCTGCCGCCTTCGCTCCGACAATTCCGGCAACCACCTTCTTCGTGGTCGGGCCGATGGCCGGGGCCGATTTGACGATGTCGGACACCCTCTCCCATGCTCGACGGTCAGGAGTCTTCTCAAGGCAGGAACTGTCATTGGTGGCCTTCCCGTCTCCGTCCAACATTGAAGAATTGTTCTCAATGAAGTTAAGCACATTCTTGTCGATGCCGGCTTGTGATGCCCACAGCAGCCATTCTCCAACGGTAGGCTTGAAATTATAGATGTTGAATCTTGAAACGAGAGCCGGATCAAGTTCATTGAGCTGATACTCCTCTCCGTCATTGACGGCTGAGATGATACGGCTTCCCTCCGGAAGCGGCCTTCCGGCAAGCTTGCGATTCAACGCCAAGTCCATTATTGTCTGGAGAATCTCCGGACGGGCACGGTTGAGTTCGTCCAGAAACAGCACCACGGGCTTGCCGTCAGTCGGGAACCAGTAAGGTGGCATGAACACCGTCTTTCCGGTCGCTTCATCCTTGCGCGGAAGACCGATGAGATCTCCCGGGTCGCTCATCTGACCGAGGAAAAGCGTTACGACCTTAGTACCTTTTGCTTCGAACCAGTCCGTAAGAATCCTGGACTTTCCGATACCGTGCCTTCCCGACAACATTATGTTGTGCGAAGCAGGTGTGCTCTCCAGCAGGTTCTGGAGTTCTTTTGCGTTAATATTGATAGCCATTTAATCCCACCACCTTAATATATTTTCGTACAATGTTCTGAACAACAAGACATAGGCCTTCTGATACCTGAGCTTCTGCTTTTCTCCGTGCAAATACGACATATTCCAGGTCGGAACGTTTTCAAACCGTTTGGCATTCCGGGTATTCACATATTTCCTGAAAGACCGCTGATATTCCTTCGTCAAGCCTCCCCAACAGATGATATCAATCAAACGGCAGCACAACCTCATCCTTGCGGCCTTGTAAGGGTTGCTCTCGCAATGCCCGAAGTTCTCGAAGTACTCCGCCTGCCACTCCAACTTCTTCTTCAAGACCAAGAGTATGCTTTCTCCGTTATAGTCATCTATATAGGAAAGTTCCTTGAACTCCTTCTCCTTGATTCTCTGCCTTTCCTTGTGGATGGCTTCCCACTCTTTCTTGGAATAGCCTCTCCTGCCGTATATGGAGGACCATTCATAATATGCCATATCCTGTTCCGGAGTCCACTCCAAATCGTCCTTGGGCAAATCCTTTACCCACTGAGGCTCGACGACCTGCTTGGGGCCGCCTGCGCCATATCTTCTGTAATTTTCAGTTTTCGCCATATTCTCTAAGATGAAATATTGCCTATTCTCCCCCAAGATACCAGGCCTTCACATTCTCTTTCCAATTTTTCCTTTTCCGCAGGATCCGGCTTAATGTAATCATATGCCGGCCATACATATGCCGGGTCAACCTTCCCGCCGTCAGAGATTTCATCGAGGCTCTCCACCAGCTCGAGATTGTTCCAGATGGTACCGAGGACTTCTGTCAGTTCGAGAATCAGATGAGCAAGAGTCCCGATTGGGACCTTGTCCGCCTTGGAACCGACCAGATTCTCCAATTCCCTCATCGTTCGGCAGGACAGGATCTCTGCGCGTGACAATTCCATTCCCGTCTCCTCTCTGAATCTATTCAATTCCGAGTCGTCAATCCGACAGGTCTTCTTGCCTGTTCTTTTGTTCACAGATATAAACGGGTTTTCTCCCCAAGGAACGTGAAGGAACCCAAGTTCCTGCGGCAATGCCATTGCCATAAGGTACTGCACAAGTGCTGTTTTCAATGTAGTTGTTTCCATACTCGTTTTTTTCAATGCTGCAAAAATATTGTGCGAGTATGCCAAAGAGTGGCAAACCATAAAAATTTTGATAAATTTGCATAGTGCCAGACTTTGGCAGAGATATGAGGTAATTTTGCAATCAATTAGAAAGACTATGGCAAAAGATTATTTCAAACGTTATGTTTGGCTGCTGGATACGATAATGCAGCATGGACACATTACTCAGACCGATTTGAGTGACCTGTGGCAGCGCAGTGCACTGAACGAACACAGCGTACCGCTCCCGCCAAGAACCTTCCATAATCACCGAGAAGCTATTCTGGATATGTTCGGAATTGATATCAAATTCGACAAGACTCTTGGATATTATATCTCCAATGAAGATATGAATGCCAACGGTATCCGCAACTGGCTGATGACATCACTTTCGGTCAATAACCTTATAAATGAGAGTTCCACGCTGCGTGACCGTATCATCCTGGAGGATATACCTTCCAGCCAAGATTACTTGAGAGCTATAATCAACGCAATGAAAGAAGGTAAAATGCTGGAGATGGAATACCAGAATTTCAAGGACACTCAGGTGTACAATCTGGTTATTGCTCCGTACTGCGTAAAACTCTTCAAGCAGCGCTGGTATGTGGCCGCAAAGCCATCTGACCATAAGGAATTGAGAATCTATGCGCTCGACCGCATTCAGGGTCTGCGTCAGACACTCAGGAGCTTTACCGTTCCGGAGAAATTCAATGCAAAGGAGTATTTCGCGAATTGGTTCGGAATTGTTCACGATGAGGAAAACTACAAACCACAGATGATCCGTCTTAAAGTCTGGGACCGCCAGAGGCATTACTTCCGCACGCTGAGGCTTCACGACTCGCAGCAGGAAGTCGAGGTTCACGACGACTGGTCGATATTCGAGTATTTCATGGCCCCGACCTGGGATTTGGAGATGGATCTGCTCCAATACAATGACTATGTGGAGGTACTGGAGCCGCTGAGCCTTCGTGAGATGATGAAGGAACATGCACAGAACATAACAGACCTTTATAACGGGAAATGGGATGAGTAGACATTTGAAATTAAGAGAAAGAAATATGGACCTTTTTGATAAATTATCAGCAGAGAGTGATGCATTTCACGAAAGGATGGACAGTTACGAGTCCCTTCCGGAAGAAGAACGTATCGAGAAGTACCGGGCCGAGGTAAAGGAGATGGAAGCGAAAGTGCTTGAAATCGTGGACGGCAAGTATGATGGTTCGCTGTATAAGTTCTCCTGTTCTGAGGATGATATGGAAAGCGCATGGTGGTGGCTGATGAGCCGTGGATACGCGCTTGAGAAGATGTTTACAATTCACTGCAGCGAGGCTGAGGTGAAGCGTTTCGAACATCAGGATGCTCATCTTTTTGAGCTTACCAAAGATATGTTTGCGAGGACGGCGAAAATGTACCGCTATATTTTGGATATGCCCCTTGATCAGAAGGATGACGATATCGATATAGACGGCACATTGCGATACTGGGGTGAATCTCCGCAGGACGTTCTGCGCCTTGAGGACGATGATTTCTATGGGTCTGACTTCCTCAGAATGATCCCCATCATGGCCACAGTAGAACAGGAACTGAAAGGCGACCTTGCAATCATCCAATGCAGTCCTCATTGGCGGAAGGACGATGGCCGAAAATCCTCAATGACAGATAAAGAGCTCCGCATCGAGAATGAACTTGATGATGGTACAACCTGGGCCGAAGGATGGCTTTATCATCCGAAACTTGACCATATAGTAATGTGTTATGCCACCCACGCCGTTGTGACGCACTATTTGTACAGTATTCCGGATTTCCTTCGGATGAACACATTCGAGGTGAAGGTTGAAGTCAAACTGCAACAGATTTGTGAACAGGATGGCAGCCGCCTTTGGTGGTGGGACAACTGCAGCGAACGTCAGTTTACTGACAAGTTCCTTCACGAGGCAGAGCACCGTCCTGAAGGAATGAGCAAGGGTGAATTCATCTGGAAGAGGGTTGTCGAGTACTTCGAATTTGAAGAGCGCGACGAGGAGGATCGGAGAATGATAAAGCAAAATCTTGAATTCGAGGAAAAACACCCGGACAGAGAGTTCAAGCGCGACAATTCCTTTTATAAGGCAGACAGAATCTCATCCCTTCCCGACTGCCGTAAGGATGACTCCTTGATAGAGGAATTCCTCAGGACAGCATACACGAAAAAACCGTAAGCATTCTATAATCACATGCTTGTATTGCCTTTGGAACTTAAAGTATTATTATATGCATAGAAATCGGAATAGTAAGAAATTCAACTCAGACTCAAAGTTTTGGAGTAAATTCAAGAAGGTGGTTAGACACCTCGGAAGCAAAGTGTGCTATTATGCACTCACCATCTACTATGTTCTCAAGTCACACGATGTTTCCCTTGGAGACAAGGCAATGATTATGGGCGCTCTAGGATATCTTGTCCTCCCGCTCGATATCATTCCTGATGCCATTCCAATCGTCGGTCTCTCGGATGATGTTGTGGCCTTTAAACTTACATACGATATCGTCAAAGTCTCTGCTGCCCCAGAAATTGAGCAGAAGGTTAATGACAAACTCTCTCAGTGGTTCTAATTATCAACAACACCCCTTCTCCTTGGATATGGAGACGGTAAAAAAACACAAAATATGAACATGAATTTCCCTACAAGAAGGTCGAATCCGCTTATTGATTCATTCCTTTCACACGCAATCTACCATGAAGAACCGAATTCAATGAAGATGGGCAACTACGACTCGGATGATGACGATGAGGATAGCTCATATGACCCTGAAGAAGATCTTGATATGATGTTTGATGATGAGGACCTTGAAGAAATGCACGAGGCATACTGATTATGACAGCAATAGTAGGAATACTCAATAAGAAAGCCGCAGTAATTGCCGCAGATAGCGCCATTACCGTGCAGCATGGAAACAACATCCGCATTTACAATAATGCCACCAAGATATTCAAACTCTCCGACAGCCAGCCCGTGGGAGCAATGATATTCAGCAGCGACAGCTTTATGGGTGTTCCCCTCTCTGTGCTGTTCGACATCTATCGAAAGAACTCCGGAGACCTATCCTTTCCCTCACTTCAAGGATATGTTGACAACTTCATATCGTTCCTTGCCAAAGAACCGCATTTTGCTGATGCCGAGTTGCAGCACAGATATCTGCGTGGAGAGATGGGAAATTATTATAACAACGTGAAAACCTATGCGGAGGAATGGATAAAAGAAGATCTGAGTCCGGAAGATGGACATTCCATTTCTGAAGAAGAACTCATCCACATCAAACATTCCAGAATTAAAGAAGGGATGCAGTCCATTGCAGACACCATCGATAAATTAGAAGATCTTAGAAAGAAAAGTCCCGAGTTCGAGAAATACACTTTCAAGAAATTCATGGCGTATGCAAAGGATGATTTCGAGGGCCTGAACGAACTCTGCGAGGAAGACGGCCTCCCTACAGATATGAGCGAAGACTGGGCAAAAGGATTTTACGAATACTTGTGTTCACAGTTCTACGAGGATGGTACAGGGATTGTCTTTGTCGGTTACGGGTCAGACGAGCTGTTCCCTTCCCTGATACCCGTCTATGTCTCTGGAATAGTTGACGGCAGAATCCGCTACACATACTCACGCGACGAGGAAGAACATATCGGATGGGACAACGCATCCGCCATCTGTCCGTTTGCTCAATGCGATGTGATGATGACCGTAATGAAGGGCATATCTCCGGCTTTTCGGAAGAAAGTTGATGAGGCGACAAGTGAAGCCGTCTCTATGACCATGGAAAAAATGATTGAGGCCATGAAGGCAGCAGGGGTTGATGCTGGCACAATTGCCAAGGTTCAAGAAACAGACCTCAGGGATGTCACAAATAAGCACGAAGAGCAGATCCAGGACTTTATTCAGACCGAGTACGTCAACGGTCTTGTGGATACCGTCGAAGCCTTCGGTGTGGATGACATGGCGAATATGGCGGAGAGTTTGATATCAATCACCAACCTTCAGCGACACATCACCGCCTCGGAAGAATCGGTTGGAGGTCCTGTTGATGTTGCTGTTATTACGAAGACCGATGGATTTGTGTGGATGAAACATAAGGTGTGATACCTTTTAGAACGTCAAGGGAACCAAGAAATCTGAGGCTGGTCAATGACCAGCCTCAGATTTTCTGTTTTTCTGCCTATTGAAATCTTGGCGACTTATTCTGACTCCTTTGTCACCTCATTAGAACTTATTTCTCCAAATTTTGCCCTCCCCGTCTTTTTTGAGGAGATACAGAGTTTCAATCCATACAGTTCCGCTATCTTGAACAGATATGAAATCGCGATGTCGTCAACTCTGAACCATCTGTTCACGCCCGTGTAGTTCAGTTCAAGCTGTTGGGCAAGGGCCTTTCTCTCAATGCCATTGAGCTTCATCGCTATCTGGAGGAATGCGAGACGCTGCAGTTTAGCATTATCCCCTACTATGCCTTCCAATTCCATCACAAGTTTGTCGGCCTTCTGTTTTCTCTTGTTACCGTTCAGGGAGAAATTGAGTTCATAGCCCAATTTGGAAGCCATAACCTCTGCCTGGGACATCTTCATATCATCCCTCTGGAAATATACGAACATGTTCTGATAGGACATCTCCATCCGGCGTGCGAGCTCGCGCTTGCTTACCCCCGTTTCCTTGAGCATGTCGAGCAGAAACTGCAATCTTTTTTCATTTTCAGGCATAACAAGTTTTGTTTAGTAATAAAATTATTTCTTACTTTGTTACACTTTTATTTGACTACTTGAAAGCTTTGTCAAATTCAACCTTTTGTATTAACACAAAGGTAATAATAAATCAAAGCATATCAAAACAAATCAAATAAAATAACACTTTTATTTGAGTAAACCTTAGGGTTTGGATAGACAATGGCGACATACGACGAGAATCAGAAGGCAAGAATAATGGGGTATCCCATAGAAAACGTTCTTGCACATTTCGGGAAACGGACAGATCACAGAGGAGAGATGTACTTCTCCCCTTTCCGTGATGAAGCCGAGCCCTCCTTTCACATAAAGCGCAGCGAGAATGTATGGATGGACTTCGGGACCGGTCGGGGCGGAAACGTCCTGACTCTGGTGAATCTCCTTGCGGGAATATCCCTCTCCGACTGCTGGGACTATGTCGCATCTCTGGAGGGCAGCGGAATAACCGTCATCGACACGCCCGCTCCTTCATCCCGCCAATCGTCTCACTCGTCCCGCATCATCATCGACTCAGTCATCTCCCCTTTCAAGTATCGCGGTCTTGTGGCTTATGCCCAGAGACGCGGTATCCCGCGTCATATCCTGGAGCGTTACTGCAGCGAGGTCTCTTACCATATCGATGGCAGGAACGACCGCAGGTTCACCGCCATCGGCTTTCCTGCCGGTGACGGCTGGGTGCTCAGGCACAGCTATGACGGGCCTTTCTCCAAGAGATGTACAGGTTCCTCCTGTTCGCTTCTCGGAGCCTCCGGGGAGAACACCCTCAAGCCAACCTGCGAGAGGGTCGAGGTGTTCGAGGGGTTCTTTGATTTCCTCTCCTGGCTCATGCTCAAGGACATCACCAAGCCTTTCGCAGATGTCTGTGTCCTGAACAGCGTGAACAACATCGACCGCGGTCTGGAGTTCATCTCCGCCCACAGGGACATCTCCGTCTGGACCGACTGTGACCAGGCAGGCTACAAGGCCCTCGACACCTTGAAAGGAAGATGTTCCGGAGTACGGGATCATATCGCCGAGATGGCGGGATGCAATGATGTGAACGAGCTCCTGCTCCTAAGAAACTCTCAGAAGAATGTTATCCCAAGTAACATACAAAACAATTCATTAACAATTAAAAAGTAAAGCTATGGCAGAAAACCAGATCAGCGCTGAAACGCGCGAAGCTCTTGACCGGATTGACTGGTCAGCGCTTGAGGTTCCACGCGAAGTCGTGGAAGCCAATCCGAAGGTCGCCGAGCAGCTTGCCGCAGGCAAGTCCACCGACCTTATCACCTACACCGTCGAGATCCCGGGTATCCCCGAGCCGACCGAGAAGACCGTGCAGCTCGTAGCACGCAAGATGAAGGACGAGGAGTCCGGAGAATGGGTTCTTGACCCTAAGGTGGGAGTCCGCGAGATGAACGAGGACTACCGTCTCAAACGCGACAACCTCAAGGTTGTCTTCGACAACGGCAATTCCTACCGCCTCGACCCCGAGAAGGACAAGGTCATCATCGACTACCTTCTCGAGTCACGCACCGTCACCAATAAGGAGACCGGTGAGCAGTACCGCCAGCATGTATGCAACATCTGTCCGGAGCCTCTCACCATGGTCTACAAGGACGGTCGCGAACAGAAGTTCTTCCTCGGCCTGGACAGCAGGTCTCTGCGTCCCGTAGCCATCTCGGAAGCAGCCCTCAGGGCACGTTTCCTCGATGAGGACGGACACTCCAAGGTCAATCACGAGCTCTTCGGCAAGGGCATCAACGTGGACGACCGCATGGCCCAGGCTCTTGCCTCAGGCCAGATCAGCGCCGCCTTCGGCAAGGGCAGCAAGACCGGCGAAGCCTTCGGCACCGCCATCTCCTTCAACGTGGCACGCGGTGAGATCACCGAGGACCACAGCGCCAAGGGCCAGGCCATCAGGGCAGCGGCCTATGACTACCTGAAGAAGACCGCTCCGAAGGAGGAGACGGCAAAACAGCAGGAACCCGAGAAGAAAGCAACCGTCGTCCAGAAGACCACGGTCAAGAAATCAGTTCCTAAACTGGGTTAGTCAGAGCCCTCTTTCAGCAGTTCCTTTGGGGAGGGCGGGCAGCCGTCCTCCCCTATTTTATCACTCTTAACCGACAACGAAATGGCAGACAACAGCAATTCAATAGACAGTCACGTAAAGGCGTATGCAGACCTCTTCATCGCCAAGTTCGACACCATTGCAGGAGATTGGCGAAAGCCCTGGCTCCCGACACTTCCCTTCAGCGCGCAGAATGCCGCGGGCCATCTGTATTCCGGTGTCAATGACGTGAACCTGTCACTCGTATGCGCGCTCAAAGGTTATCAAGTCCCCGTATGGCTAACATCCCTTCAATGCAAGGACCTTGGCGTTCTCCGTCTCAAGGGAGAGGGCGGGATGCCCGTCTATTGGGGCGGCACTTCCTTCTTCGACAAGGAGAAGGGCGCTCTCGACTCGGAGATGAGATGGTCTGATTATCAGAAGCTATCCAAGACCGAGAAGGAACGGTACACCCTGAGGGAGAACTTTGGCAACGTGAACTATGTCTGGAACCTTGAGCAGACCGACTTCCCAGACAAGCATCCCGATACCTGGGAAAACCTCCGGGGAGCGTTCGCAAAGGCGTCATCGGACCTGAGCGAGGCCACTCTTGACCGGTTCCTTGAGAATGGCAGCTGGTATCCGGATGACGCACACAACTGCAGGATAGTCCTCGGTGAGGACAGTGCCCCTCAGTACGACAGACGGCTGCGGTGTATCGAGGTTCCGTCCAAGGAACACTTCGCCGACCCTCGTGAGTTCTACAACACCCTGCTTCATACCATGGCCCATTCGGCAATAGTCGAGCTGTCCTTCGCGACGGCCAAGGGCAGCGAGGATCCTCTTGCCGACATGGCCCGTCTCAACCTGGCTTCGGAACTTGCCGCAGCTGTGGTTGCGGGAAGGCTTGGTCTTAGCCAGACGCTTTCGCAAAGCAACCTTCAGTATCTCAAGCAGTGGACTCAGATCCTCTCCGATGACCCAAGCGTAATCAAGCAGGTCACGCGCGAGAGCAAGTATGCTGTGCAGCTGATGAGCGACTGCATGCACCTCTCACAGAAGGAAGCCCCGGACGTTTGCTCGACGCTCGGGGAGCAGATTCGTCAGGCACAGGAGCAGCGGCATGCTCTTCACCCCGACCGTTTCCATCACCGGGGAGTCCATGCGGCCACCAATGAACGCACCGGCAAGCCTCAGATACGCACTGGCCGTTCAGTACACTTTTAGCCCCCCTTCAGCAGCATTATGGACAGAGAAAATTCGCGGGGGACACTCAAGGGAGCCGTCTACGGCGACCTTGTCGGAGCCCCCTATATGATAGAGAACACATACAACAGGTATTTTGAACTTGGTGAAAGCAGGAAGGCTTACTCACACGGCAGGGTCCGCACATTCTTTCCGGAGGTGACGGAGGTGTCACATGCCTGCAGCGCAGTCGCCCGCTGGCTCTCGGTGAACCGAGACAACCCCACTGCTGAAAATCTCCAGGAGATGCTTCGCGATGCCTATGACCATCATCCCAAGGGAGGATGGACGGAGACCACAAGGCTCTTTTTCACCTCCGATGTTCGCGAGCCCAGCCAAACATCCGACTGGGCAGCCGTTGTGAGGGTTCTTCCCGTCGCAGCCGTTGTGCGGGATGACTTTTTCCGTGCCATCGAACTCACCGAAGCCTGCGTGAAGGCCACCTGTGCGAACGAAGAGGCCCTCACCATGGCCAAGGCCATCACCCAGAGCGCCGACATGGCCCTACGGGGCAAGATCGCTCCGGAGATATTCACCATGCTGGAGCACCAGTACGGGCTCAACCTCACCTGGAACGAAGAAGACCTTCGGGCGGAACTGCGCGGGGAGGTCAGAGCCCCGCTTGTCATGATGGGAAAGACTGTCGAGGGAGCATATCGTTACATCGTCCCCGAATCTCCCGTCACCCCTTCCGCGAAGGTCGTCACCGAAGCGGCGCTTATGGCCGTCATGAGAAGCGACTCCTGGGAGGATGCCGTCCGCAGGGCGGTCTCCTACGGTGGCCCGTCCAATGCTGTGGCTGCCATAGCCGGAGGACTGTCTGAAGCACTTTACGGCGAAGTCACCCCAAGTATCGTCGGTAAGCTCTTCAATCACCTGCCGACGGACCTCTCCCGTCAGATAGAGGCTCTCGAGTCTTCCCCTCATGTCAGAGTCAGTCGCCACGGCAGCGTCTTCGACTCCATGGAAAGGGATGCCCTTGAGATCATATCTCTGGGACCAGGACGGACGGTGTATGTCGTTCCGGAGGACCGTGCGGATATGCGCAGTGCCATCACCGGAAAGGTTCCAGACCCGAAGATAATCACCCCGTCCGAGGTGGAAGGCTTCCTGAAAGGGTTCCCCCAGACGAAGGAAGGGACACGTCCTTTTGCCGTGAAGCCGGAGCGCAGGGTTCTGTTTCTCCAGGATGGGGAAACGCTTGTCTCCCCATCCCAGTACATAGCTCCCGGGATGCCGCCCCTTCAGGAAAGGAAGCGCAACCTTGAAGAGTTTCTCAAGCTGAGGGCCTTCTGCGTGGAGAAGCAGGCCGAGATGAACCGACTGGCAGGGAACGAAGGAGCCGGACAGATACACTACGGCAACGCCTATCATATGTGGATTGGCAGCCGCCGGATAGAGTTCTACAGCGGGGAGCAGATGTGCGAGTGCATACGCCTTGACAACCGAGGCCTTCTGAAGCTGGAATTCGAGCAGCAGCGTCAGATATCCGCTGACGCCCGTTTCGAAAATCACCATGAGCAGGCGTGGGCGGCGCGTGGTGTCTTCTCGATGGAGGACTCCCTTTGTCCGATGAACCGCCTCCAGCAGATCCGTGAGGCCATCTCATACCGTCTTCTTGACGAAGGCACCGGAGGAGAGAACCACGAGATCGATATCCGCTATAAGGATGATGACGAAAAGCAGCAGATGCACTCCGTGAGCAATCTCGACCGCCTGGAGAAACTCGATGATAGAGAGATCAGCGGCATCAGCGTCTCCCCTTCCGATAATGGCATCCCTGAAGGCACCGAAGACCCGGTGAAAGGAAAGAGCCAGGCCACTGACAGGATCTTCTCGATAGGGTACGGCACGAGGACCCAGGAGGGATTCGTGAACACACTGAAGATGGCAGGGGTCGATATGGTTGTCGATGTGAGGAGCATACCTCGCAGCAAGTACGTTCCTCACTTCAACGAAGACGTCATATATGATGTCCTGGAGGCCGAAGGCATCGGATACCTCAGCGGGGGCGAGAAGCTTGGAGGTCGGGTCACAGACCTGTCTCTCTTTGACCATGGCCGTGTATCCTGGGAGAAGGTTGCCGGTAGCGAAGAGTTCCAAAGCGGTATCGCTTCGCTTGAAGGTCTGTGCGATGAAGGCCATATCGTCGCCGTGGTATGCAGCGAGGGGGATCCCCTCTCCTGCCACAGGTTCGGGCTTTTGTCAAGGGCACTTGCCGAGGACGGGATGGACGTTCGACATATCCTCCCCAACGGAGAGATTGTCAAGCACGATGAGATGGAGGCCCGCCTGGTCGAAAAGTACACGAGGCTCAACAAGATTTCCCTTGTATGCTCCGGATCTTACAAGGAGCAGCTGGGCGAGGCTTATAAAATCATGAACGAGGAACGGGGTTACAAACCGAAGGAGCCCCTGCTACATATGGGGTCATACGATTATATGAAATTCAAAAAGAGATAGGATATGTTTTTAGCACTGATTGTATTGGTAGTTGTACTGATTGCGGCAGCGACCATCGTTTCAAAAGTGATAAAATCCGTGTTCTCTGCGGCAAAGTCTGCTCCTGAAGAAAAACCTTCAAAGGAGAAGGGGAAGTCTGATGGTGGTAAAGAAAAGTCGGAGACAGCAAAAGAAGTAAAAACAGAGACAGTGCAGGAGAAGGCGGAGGAGGAGAAGGTTACTCTGAGCGAAGAGCAGAGCAACCGCTTCGCCGCTGCCCACCGGGCAGGAATAACCGAGGCGTTCTGGAATGAGAAGACGGATTTTTCCATAGATTCGAAGTCTTTTGCAGACAAGTGCGTCTCAGGAAGCTCCTTGTCATACCTGGAAGTCAACAACAGGGCTCTGGCCGGAAAGGAATTCATGGGATTCAATGTGATTGTCGAACAGGGGGAAAAGTTGACGCTTACTTATCAGGGCCTGGCCGTAGCGACACTTACAAGGCAGGAAAAGACCGTCACCAAAACAGTGGAAGGGAAGGAGGTCTCCGATAAGGTCACTTTCTTCCGAACCAACACCTTTCCTCCCCATCTTACTCCCAAGATGGTTCCGGATGACCTGGAGCGGATGCTTCAGGCAACAACTTCAATCATAGCCTGCAATGGAAATCCCGAGCTTGTTTCCGGCCGTATCCTTGACATCTTCACAGAGCCCGGTAATGTGGAAAAGCTCAAGGATAACATCGATACGAAGATTCAGGCAAAGGAGTCAAGACTCAATTCTGTGAAAATGATTACTCGTGAGAACAATGAGAAACCACAAAAAGCAATGAAGCAATGATATACTTTATTATTTTCGAGAGTATACTGTCAGCGGCAGCTCTCTTTCAGTTGATACGTCACTATTACAATCTCTGGATCGAGGGATGGATAGAAGGGAACAACCGGATAATGTATGTTGTTGACAGGAAATACAGATGGTTCTGCAACATCAACATAAAATATTACTATTCCTTGCTGAACAAGAAGACATTAGATGATTTTATTTATGAATTCTCCCTACGTGGACCGCTTCATGATTGTGTAGTCGCCCATAACCTCTTTGACGGAGAGCGGAAGACGTATGTAATGATGTTATCTCAGCAGGATAATTTCATCCCAAAGTACTTTGGTAAAAGCGAGGGCCTTACATACCGGGACTATCGACAGGCCTTACATGCATGGAAAGCCTATCTTAAGGAAAAGCCATTAAGATAATGAGCGTAACGTAACGGATGACGACCGGGATGTCACTCAGAACGAGCGTTAATTATCTCCTTCAAGTTATTCTCTGCCACAGCATAGTATTCCAGAAACTCTTCAATACTTGCCAACTCTTCAATCGGCATATCCATTATACGCGCGATTGTCGCTTTTGAAAAAGAATACTTCTTCATCAGATGTTCAGTCCCGCTTTCGTTGGACACGGCTTCCAGGATTTCTGAGAGCTGAAGGCCCTCGTCATTGATAGCGTTCTTTAGGATTGACAGAGTTTCTGCTTGCTGTCTTGCGTGCTTGTGGCACATTTCAATGGTCTTTTCGAATTCCAGTTCAATAGTATATTTCATAACACATTTGTTTTGTTTCGATGCAAAATTCGACGTCGAATGTGTCATTTTCTTGCAGAATGCATCAAAAATTATATTATTCTGCCACTTTCTTGCCGAATTCTCCTGTAATTTTGCAGTCATGAAAGAAACGATACAGATTTGCAACAATGGTCATCTTCTCGACTGGATGGAAAACGGAACCCTCGAAACCGTGCTCACCGAGATTTTCACCAACGAGCACAACAATTTCTCACAGTCCTTCAGATTCGGCAGCAAGTTCGCCCTGGACTTCCCTTCACAAACCGAATGGCGCATAACGGCCCCCAATGAGCGCTGCCACGGAAGATTCACGCAACTGGTGCGGCAGTGCAGGATCAAGCGCTACAACAAACAGAGAATCACTTGCCTCGCAAAATGGCTCTCAGACTACCTCAGGGAATGGTTTCTTGATGACTAATCAATGAACAAACAAATATGACAGATACAATAAACAAACTCAAAGATAGGGCGGTCTTCCGCCTCAAGGCCTTTGGCCGGATGCCGAACCGCTTATACGATGAACTTGACCATGTCAATGACCACGGCGGGGCCGATGCCCTGCTTCTCCTCTCCGATCTGGTCCGACACCTGAAGTCAGAGGACATCTATGTGGGCCCCGGCTACGGATATTCGACCTGCTCTCTTCTCTGTTACGGGCTCGGAATCACAGATATCGAACCGGTAAGATGGGGTCTTCCTTTCGAACACTTCACCAACTCATTCAATCAGGATAACGAGTTTTGGATTGAGACAAGTACCGGTGGATTCGAAAAAGCCTTCGAGTTCCTGAGTCATAGATGCGAATACCCGATTTCACTCAATCCGTACAATAAACTCGTAATCGACATAGTGCTTCCGGATGACCAGCAGTTCTTCAACCTGCACCTGGCCATCGCGCACCATACCAATCTTGACATCATCAAGGCCCTTTCAGAGGAAAGGACAATCAAGCCTTCAAAAATTGAGCTGGACAAGAAAGCATTGGACATCTTCAGGGATGGAGACACTAATGACATCTATGGCTTTGCCGGGCACGAACATCAGCGTCTTCTGAAAGAATTCCAACCGGAATGTTTCTCCGATATTTGTCTATTCGAAACGCTGTACCGCCATATTCGTCAAAAGGGTACACTTGATATGATTCTTGAGATCCAGAGACGCAAACGCGAGAATGACATTCCTGCAACCGGAATTCCCGAAGTGGATAGCATCTTGATGGAATCCTATGGCGCCCTTGTCTATCGGGAGCAGGCCATCAGAATCAAGCAGGTACTCAGGTCTATGGATGATGATGAAAGGGTAACTGCAGTAAAAAAGATGCTTGACATCCCAGGAGTGATACTTTATCCGAAAGGGCATGCAATCTCCAGAACAATGATGAGTGTTGAACTGGCTTACTATAAAGCCAGAATTCCGTACAGGTATAAAGTAATCCAGCGTATTGTCAGAATCGAAGCCATCAAGACCGCACGGGAAAGGATACGGAAGAGGATGGAATCTCAAAATCAGGAATCAAACATTAATTCTATAATATGAGTCCATATGCAAACACCCACCCCGAATGGCTCTCGGACGATCAGAAAAGAGCCCTTGAAATAGATACCCTTCAGCAGATTAACAAGTATTATTCAAGACTTGCGAACCCTGTTCAAGCCAAAATTTCAGACACTTTGAACGTCATAGTCATTTTGGCACTTCTCATAGTATTTGGCATTGGCGCAATAGCCTCCATCTTGTAAATAAAAGGGGCGTCATTGTAATTATGCCACTTTTTTGCCGATGCTCCCGTTATCTTTGCAGAAAATTTCTTTGACATATGAGACTTGCAATTATCGGGTCACGGGAAATCAGTGACCCCAAAATTTTGTTGGAGGCATTGAAAGAGATTCCCTGTCTTGGAACCATTACAGAAATTGTCTCCGGCGGCGCCAAGGGAGTTGACTCCCTGGCCAGGGCTTACGCCCAGGAAAACAACCTGAAGTTGACGGAGTTTCTTCCGGATTATGGCCGCTACGGAAGAGGTGCCCCAATTCAGCGTAACACTCAGATTATTGAATATGCCGACATCGTTCTGGCCATTCCGGTGAAAGACGGTTCTGCCGGTACTCATGACGGTATCAAAAAGGCAAAAGCACTCGGCAAACGCCTGTATGTTCATGAAATCTCCAAACCATCCAAAACTAATCCAGCGGAGAAAATCTCACTCAAAACTCCCAAGGTCGAAAACCCATACGCAGTTGGAGACAAATTGATTCACAGTGCCTTTGGAGAAGGTGTTGTCTTAAGCATAGATGGATTGATTCTAACGGTCAATTTCGCTACCTGCGGAGAGAAACGCATCAGCTGCACATTCAAAGGACTTCAGAAAGTTATTTGAAAGAGCTGATTATGCCATAATCTCGCCGAATTATTTATTAGCTTTGTAAATGTACTCAGACGATGGATAAGATTTTCGATACATCTGTAAAGTATCTGACCGACCTTGGAGCAGATCGACAGGAGGCGGAGGCCTTCGTAAAAGACCTGTGTGATAAAGTCCCGGCATTCTACGGGAAGTTCTGCATAGGCGTTCTCCGCTGGATAATGGAAGAAGAGATAGATGTTGAAAATGACGGGGAGCTTGAGAAACTGAATCTGTTCCTGATGTTTATCAGCAACACCGAAGCGGGAGATTTTTATGATGGCAATTTCAATGGGATGCCGTATAAGGATGTTGTCAAGATATTTGATTTGGCTCTGGATGCGCCTGACTACGTTGCTCCGAAAGATGCCAGGTACACGGCCGTCAGAGTTCAAGATTATGACGCATTGATGAGGTTCAAGAACTGGACGGCAGACTGGTGTATCACGGCTTCCGAGCTGGCGTTCGACGGATATTCGAAAGGCGGTGAAAACCGGTTCTTTCTTCTGCTGAGAGATGACTACCGGGATGTTCCCAAGAAGCCTTGTCCGGGATTCCCAGATGACAGCTATGGAACTTCAATATATTGCGTGATTGTCAACCCGGATGGGTCAATAGACTCCGTCACGAACCGTTGGAACACGCCCTCGGCGGCGGATGATGACCCGGAAGGTTTTCTAAGAAAGCTGTTAGGCCCGGACTTCATTACATATTTCAAATAGCACTATGGCAAAGAACTATTTCAAATCATATATCTGGCTGCTGGAGACGCTCCAAAGCCATGGCCATCTCACGTTGAAGGAACTCCAGTCCCTCTGGATGAGAAGTTCTGTCAATGACGAATACAAAGAGTTGGCACCAAGGACGCTTTCAAACCACATACAGTCTATTTTTGATGTGTTCGGCATCGAGATTTCATGCGACAGAAGCGACAACACATATTTCATCAAGAATGCAGATGAGATTGGGAGCGGCTCTGTCAGGACATGGATGCTTGAGGCTCTTAGTTTGAACAGTCTCCTTAATGAGAGCGCCGGGATGAAGGACAGAATCATCTTTGAGAATGTTCCTTCCAGTCAGAAACATCTCACGACTGTCATCCAGGCCATCAGGGACGGAAAGGTCCTAGAGGTGACTTACCAGAGCTACAGCAAGCCAGGCCCGGAGGATCTGATCCTTGAGCCGTATTGCCTCAGGGAGTTCAAGAAGAGATGGTATCTCTTCGCCCATAAGTGCAAGGACGAGGAACCGCATATGTTCGCCCTTGACAGGATGATTTCAGCTGAAGTCGGAGGAAAAAGTTTCAAGCTTCCAAAGAAGTTCGATGCCCATGAATTCTTCAGTGGCATATATGGCATTCGTCCGTACAAGGATCTCAAGAAGGAATTCATTGAGTTGAAGGCAGACGCCTTCCAATCGAAGCATTTCCGTTCGCTCCCTCTTCACTCTTCTCAGGAGGAAATCTTGGCTACTCCGAAATACTCTGTTTTCAAGTATTACCTCACTCCTGACTATGATTTCAAGCAGGATGTATTATCTTTTGGGACCAGAGTGGAGATTCTATCTCCAAAACACCTACGGGATGAAATGAATAACATTATTCTTGCCCTTAGAGAAAAATATAGTGAATAACAGAATAATAATAGACTGAAATGGCTATTTCTAACATATTTGATAAAGCAAAAAAACAGGCCGATGGAGGGTGCTTGGATTCCGGATATGTCATCGATGGAACTCCATTTAATTGTTATTATTCAAACAAGGAATGGGATGACTTCGTTTCAGAAATGGAACGTACTCATCATGATATATGGTTGAAATTCCGGGATGGAGATGGAGGTGAAATCACTACTTATATAGATGATGATGGAAAGCCTCGTCCACCAAAGATGGCCTCATATGCCTCCTCCAGCAGATTAATGTATGAAATGGCTATTGCACTAGACGGGTTCACAGTCGAAGAAAAATTATCGACGGGTCTAGGGGGCCGTCCGGCCAGCCTTGATGGCTATCTGGCATCTAAGAATCTTTATGTAGAAGCGAAGTGCCATGAATTCTACTCTCACTCAAATCCAAAACTAAGGAAAGGCCATAAAAACTTATTTGACGGAATTATCGATTTGCTCCCTCAGTTTTCTTATGAGCCAAAAGAAATCGGAAAAAGGGTATGTCTTAGCTTTGATGGGGACATCTATAATTTTGATTTAAAGCAAATGCTCTGCCACCTATGCGGCATTGCCAATAGAGTCCTTAGAAATAGGAATGGCTTGCAAAAAGTCAACTTTATTTATCTCATATATAAACCGACTACAGAGTTATTAGATAATATTTCTTCAGAAGAAGATAAAGACAAAATACTTGAGTTATTTTGCAAAGAGAAAGAGACAGCGGAGAGGATTCCTTTCAATGACATATTTTGCGCTATCCTTAAATACTTCAATAAAAAGAAAACTCGTTACACTGATAAGGAAATCGAATTAATCTCAGACAAGGATCATTTTAAGTTTATTGTGTGTGACCAGACGAATTTCAAGGACGTGGTAAAACACTTGTGATCATGCGCATAATTCAAATCTCCGACACTCACGGCAAGCACCATCTTCTGAAGAACCTTCCGGAAGGTGAAGTGATTGTTCATTGCGGAGACTTCACGGAAGACGGAACGGAGGATGAAGTGCTGGATTTCCTGAACTGGTTCATAGGTTTCCCCTATCCTCACAAGATATTCGTGACGGGCAATCACGACCTATGCCTCAGGAATGCGGACAATATCGAGGATTTGCCTGACAATATCCATTTCCTCCAGGATTGCGAAGTTACCATAGATGGAATTAAATTCTTCGGGTTGTGCTATGACCACAAGGAATCTCTCATCCCGGAAGGGACGGACATTGTCGTGACTCACGAGCCGCCGCTTGATATTCTGGACAAGACCGGTGATAGGCAATGGGGGAACTTCTTCCTATGGAAAAGGATTTTGGAGGTCAAGCCGAAATATCATCTTTTCGGCCATGCGCATAGCGCACATGGCATTCTTAAGAAGGATGGAATCATTTTTTCCAACGCCTCGCTCCTGGATGATTCCAAGGAGTTGACGTACCAGCCGAAAATTTTTGAAATTTAATTTTCTTACGCCGGATTTTTGCGGAATCGGGACATAATTTTGCGAAAATAAACATTCACAGAATTATGAAAAAAATCCTAACTATCACTGCATTGCTACTCAGTTTTGCAGCCGCCTTCGCGCAAAGCACCAACCCTCTCAACTACAGCGGGAAAATGTATATCGCGTCATATGAGATGCTCAAAACACCGCGCTACGTTTCATACGCTGATCACGCAATAATGAACTCCGAACTTACAATTCCCGTCACGGAAGTAAGCACGTTGCTGGCCGACTTTGAAAACGGCACGCTCAAAAGCGGAGAGACCGAATACATAATCAAGGTGACGGACACAAAGAAATACACCCTCACCGACGACAGTTGGGTTGTGGTAATCTCAATGGAATCCACGGACGGCAAAGCCAAATTCGACTATGTCTGGCGCGAATACGGCAATCCTTATCTTGACACAATAATGGCCGCGCAGGATGAACCGGGTACAATCAAGATCATCCGTATGAATCTGTCAAGAAAACCTCAGGCAAGCTCACCTGATGATGCTCTCCTAAATATGTTCGGATCCTACGGAGGATATTGATTCCGCTTTCTAAAATTTTCCAAAGAATTCAACGTTCAATCGCGATTCTGCCTAAATTTGTCAGGGTCGCGATATATTTTTGCAAAAAATCAATAATATGTCATTCGCACACCTACACGTTCACACAACGTACTCATTATTGGATGGATTATCATCCATTTCAGAGTTGTTCTCAAGAGCCGAGGAACTCGGACAGCCAGGTCTGGCCATTACCGATCACGGCTTTCTATATGGCGTTCCGGAATTCATGAAGGAAGCCGAGAAACATCCTTCCGTCAAGCCCATTATCGGCTGCGAGATATATCTCACTGACCATTATGACCACCACATAATGGATCAGGAGCATCGAAGATATTTCCATTTAATACTTCTGGCAAAGAATGATACCGGCTATAAAAATCTCCTGAAGATATGTTCAGAGGCGGCTGTATCCGGCCAGTATCGTGGCAAGCCCAGAGTCAGTCACGAATACCTGAATGAACATGCAGAAGGCCTGATTGCACTCTCTGCTTGCATAGGCGGGGAGATTCCTCAAAGAATACTTGATGATGATTTGCAGGGGGCGGAAGATGGTCTCCGCTGGTACAGGAAGGTCTTCGGAGAGGACTTCTATCTGGAGGTCTCGAAGCACAAGTCAAACAAACCGGACTATGGCACGGAACTTCTTGAGATGCAGCAGGCAGCCAACGAAGGCATATTTGCCCTGGCCGAGAAGTTCGGAATCAAGGTGGTGGCGACCAATGACGTCCATTTTGTTTTCGCGGAGGACGCTTCAGCACAGGACACCCATTTGTGCAGCTCTACAGGGAAGTTACTCAAGGATAAGGAGCGTCTATGCTATACTGGCCAGGAGTACCTGAAAAGTGAGGAGGAAATGATGGCCATTTTCCCGAATCATCCGGAAGCCATCTCCAACACCATCGAGGTTCTCGACAAGATAGAGCGATTCAGCATCTGGTCCAAGCCTCAGCTTCCGGGATTCAAGATTCCCGAGAAATACAAGGATGCCGATGATGCTCTCAGAGGAAAAGTGTACTGGTATCTTGAAGACCACGGCTGGAATGGGAATGAGGAATTTGAGTCAAGGATTGAGAAGGAACTTTCGATGATCAGGGAGCGGCATTGCGCTGAGTATTTCTTAATCATTTCCGACCTATGTGAAAAGGTTTGGGAACGCGGCGGCGTTGTCGGGCCAGGACGCGGTGCAGCAGCATCTCTATTCGTGAATTACCTTATCGGCATCACAGAAATCAATCCGTTTGAATTCAGGTTGCTTCCGGAAAGGTTCTTCTCATACAACTTGAACATGCTTCCGGCGATTGACCTCGATTTTGACGAAAAGGGTCTCAAGATTGCTCAGGAGTACCTGTCAGAAAGATTTGGGAATGAACACGTAGCCAGAATAATCACCTTTGGGAAACACGGTTCAAAGGCTGCAATAAAGGACTCTTTCAGAGTTCACGGCCTCAGTAATGATGCCGCAGGCGAGCTCTGCGCTATGATTGATAATCTCCTTAAGGAGGAATTCTATGTCGGCAGCCCCCGTTCTCATTTCCTGAAGTTCTACTCACATTATCCGGACTTGCCTCTCAAACAATGGTTCGAGAAGGCAACGGAAGAACAACTTTCCGCTTACGAAGATGCCTGCCGGATGGAAAATTCGGTACAGTCTCTCGGTGTTCACTCCTGCGGATGGCTGATTGGCAGGGAGCCGCTTACAGACTACGTTCCTCTCACCCTCCACATTGACAATGAAACCGGCATCAGCCGTGTGATAAGCCAATACGACGGATATTACGTCGAGGATTGCGGCCTGTTGAAGTTGAATCTTCTGTCACTCTATGCTCTTGGCGTATCCACCCTTGCCGAGCCAGAATCGCTGAATGACAAGGAAACAATGGAACTTTTCTCCCGGGGTGACACTGTAGGCGTATTTCAGTTTGAATCCGAGGGCATGAAGGAATGGCTTCGACAGGTCAGACCTGAATCATTCGAGCAACTGGTGGCCTTGAACACAATGTATAGGCCCGTAGCTATGGAGCGCCTTCAGACCTTCTCAGACTTGAAGAACGGGACGGTATCTTCCATCAAGAAGGACAATCCTTTTGAGAATCTGCAAAAGGTGACGGATGAGACCTTCGGAATGTTCCTGTATCAGGAACAGCTGATGGAAATTGTCTCCCAGGTAGCTTCCTTCACTTTGGAAGAGCAGAGGAGACTGCGCAAGTTTGCCGGTCCGCACACAATCCGTCAGGTCATCAACGGGAAAGATGAAAACGTCCTTGACTATCTCGGAAAGAAGTTCGTCGCCGGAGGTATGACAAAAGGATATGGGAAGAAAGAACTTTCAGGTTTTTGGACGGACTTCGTGCGCACGTCAAAGGCTGCTTACCTTTTTAACAAGTCTCATAGTGTATGCTATACTATGGTCGGATACCGATGCGCTTATCTGAAAGCTCATGAACCTGCATTGTTCTATAACACCCTCTATCCCCTTCTGAAATGGGAGGAAGACAGGAAGGTTCTTCATGATGATGCGCTCCAGCACGGACTGGTATTTATTCCGGAAAGTGAGACCTTTTATTCAATAATAGAAGAATAGCATTATAATATATTGATTATTAATATATTAAATAATAATATCTTTTTCGAAAACTTTAACAATTTTTAACAGAAATTTGTTTGCTGCATCGTTGCAGAAGGAGTACATTTGCGCTCACTAATGCCCAGAAAATCGGGCTGTATTCACAATTATGATTCAAGACAACTGCTGTAACAGGGTGTTCTTTTCTGCCCTGCTTAGGGACCACTGCCCTATTGCATTCAGAGGACTGACCGAAGTCCTTGGCAGATATGAAGTTCCCTGGTCTCTGCTTGAGGGCACGAAAGATATATGGTGCCGGGACTATATGCCTATCCAGATACTGCCGAACCAATTCATGGGGTATGACTATCATCCGGATTATCTGCTTCGAAGTGCAAAGGACAGGGCCACGATAACGGACGGAAACGAGATTTGCAGGAAACGGGGATATGCCTGCAGCAATATGCTCGGTACGGCCAAGATAGATGGCGGCAATGTAGTCAAGGCTGCCGGACGTGCGATAATGACAAGCAAGGTTTTCGAAGAGAATCCAAGTGATAACCTGTCTTGGTTCATCCATTATATCGAGAATGCTCTTAGCGCAAGGCTTGTCATTCTGCCCTGGGATGCAAACGAGGAATTCGGCCACTCGGACGGAATATGCCGGTATATCGGAAACGATAGAGTCTTGCTGACGAACTATGCGGATTTCGACAGCAGGATGGCCGAACGCTTCCGCAATATCCTGAAGTCCTGCTTCAAACAGGTGGAAGAATTGACGTTCAACACCCACAGGAAGCCTCACAAGCATAGCTGGGCCTATATCAACTGGCTCCAGACAGAGCAGGTGCTGATTCTGCCGAAGTTCGGCATCGAGGAGGATGAGCAGGCTCTTAAACAGATTTCACGCCTGATGCCGGAATATGCAGGGCGCATAGAGATGGTGGATGCCAGCGACCTTGTAATCCACGGAGGGTGTTTCAACTGCTGCAGCTGGACTATCCGGGAGGAACCGTGTTACGATTTACCCAATCAAGCAAGACTATGATAGACATTCAGGAAATAGACGGCGTCAAGCTTGACCATGACAATGCCGAATTCATAAAGGCCCTTGATCTGGCCGTCAATACCAATGAATCGTTCTTTCTCACGGGAAAAGCAGGGACCGGTAAGACCACGTTCCTGAAGTATCTTAGAAAGGTTTCAAAGAAGGAGATGATTGTACTGGCCCCGACAGGGGTTGCGGCCATCAATGCAGGAGGTCAGACCATACACTCTTTCTTTCAGATTCCACCATCAATATATGCTCCGGATGACCCTAGACTGAGCACTGACATCTCAACTTATAATGATGGTGAAACAGATACCCTTACTTCCATCTATGAGAATTTCCGATACAGCCACGAGAAGAAAAAAATCATCCGAGAGCTGGAACTGTTGATCATCGATGAGGTATCCATGGTCAGGTGTGACCTTATGGATGTTGTTGACAAGCTTCTTCGGGCATTTCGCGACGATGAGCTGTCACCTTTCGGCGGGGTGCAGGTGATTTTTATCGGAGATGTCTTCCAGCTTCCTCCGGTTGTCACTACGGAAGAGGCGAAAATCCTGTTCCGTTTCTATAAGAGCGAGTTCTTCTTCAGTTCCCGTGTAGTCAAGTCAATGCCCTTACGCTATGTCGAAATGCAGAAGATATACCGCCAGAGCGACCGGGGATTCATCGACCTGCTTAACAGGGTCCGGGAGAACAAGATGCTGATGTCGGACTTTCAGTTCTTCAAGTCCATCCTTCGGCCTTCTTTCAGGCCATCCGAGAATGAAAGGTACATCACACTGGCCACGACAAACGCCACCGTTGATTGCATCAACGAGGAGAAACTGGAAGAGCTCTGGTCTTCGGAAGAGATGTACGAGGCGGAGGTTACCGGGGACTTCTCGGAGAAGGACTATCCTACCGATGCAGAGCTCAGATTAAAACCCGGAGCTCAGGTAATGTTCCTGAAGAACGACAGGGACAGAAGATATTTCAACGGTAAGATTGGCACGGTCAGTCGTATGGATGAGGACGAAATTTTTGTTTCTGTGGATTATGACGATGATCTTCCCGAAGATATTCCCATCAAGCGTGAAGAATGGAAGAATGTCCGCTACAAATGGAATCCTGAGAAGAAACGTATTGAGGAAGAAGTCATCGGGACCTTCAAGCAATTCCCTCTGCGCCTTGCGTGGGCAATCACAGTTCACAAGAGTCAGGGTCTGACGTTCGAAAAGGTAATTGCGGATATCGGTGATTCTTTCTCTGCAGGTCAGGCATATGTGGCTCTGAGCCGCTGCACGTCTCTTGGCGGACTGGTCCTCACATCAATGTTGACCCCTTCTTCAATCAAAACCGACCCGAGGGTTCTGAAGTTCACTGAATACATCAAGTCGAGACAATAAAGCGGGTCAAGATAGATTCTGCCAAAAAATGAACGCTCTGCCATTTTTTGTCGGTATGTTATCCTATATTTGCAGATACGAAGACATCACACAACTATGGCAACAACAATCGAAAAGCAGACTTGGCTGGTGGATACCATCCAACGTCATAGGAAAATTACACTCAGAGACCTCAGCAGAATCTGGCAGGATAACGACTCACTCAACCCTGAAGGCTGCGAACTTACCGAACGCACATTTCATCGTCATCGCGAGGAAATCGAGCGTATCTTCGGCATAAGCATCAAGTGTGACAAGCGGGATATGAACCGCTATTACATTGACGAAGAAAGTGACGTCGAGGGCAGTGAAGTTCGTTCCTGGATGCTCAGCACCATTGCCATAGACAATATGCTGAACCAGAGCCGGGACCTGTGCGGGAGAATTCAGTTTGAGAACATCCCTTCCGGACAGCAGTATCTCTCAACGCTGATCTCCTGCATGAGGGACAGCGTAAAGGTGGAGTTAACTTATCACAGTTTCTGGAGTGATAGCGAATATACTATTCTGTTGGAGCCCTATTTCGTAAAAATCAGCAAGCAACGCTGGTATGTCATAGGCCCGTCGGACATGCATCCTGGGGATCCGCACATCTATGCCCTTGACCGTGTCCTGAACATCAAGCCTACAGGAAAGAAATTCAAGTATCCCAAGAGGTTTGATCCTGATGACTTCTTCCGCAACAGCTATGGAATCTTCCATAGCGATGAAAAACCGCTGGACATCAAAATCAAGGTATCGCAGAATCAGCAGAAATACACAAAGTCCCTTCCGCTCCATAAATCTCAGAAGCTTGTGGAGGAGACCGACAAGTATTGCATTTTCTCCTACAGGATGTGTCCGGACTACGACCTTGTTCAGGAGATAGCGGGAAAAGGAGCGGCATACGAAGTTTTGGAGCCTCTCGAATTCAGAAAGCAGATCGCCGGATTTCTCCGCAATGCGGCGGCACTGTACGAAGGTGACGAAAAATAATCAAGATTTTTTCATTCTGCCGATTTTTGTCATAGGCGAGACTTTACTTTGTACCCGGAATAAAAAAATAATTCTCTAACATTATTGAGGTTAAAAGATGACAGAATTTGAGAAATACGCCGCCTTCGGGTGCGGAATCAGCCAGACGGCACTCTCCAGATACGGAAGGAGCATGGACTCCTACATTAACCCCTCCATCATCGAGGAGCGTAAGATGAATGTCGCATCGATGGATGTCTTCAGCCGTCTGATGATGGACAGAATCATCTTCCTCGGTGTCCCTATTGACAGTGACGTGGCAAACATCGTACAGGCACAGCTTCTCTATCTGGCATCCGTGGATCCAAAATCCGACATCTCCATCTATCTCAACACCCCTGGCGGAGACGTGAGTTCCGGACTTGCAATATATGATACCATGCAGATCATCTCTCCGGACATCAAAACAGTTTGCACAGGTATGGCGGCATCGATGGGAGCAGTCCTTCTCTGTGCCGGAACCAAAGGGAAGCGCTCCGTCCTCCCCCACTCCAGAGTCCTGATACATCAACCTCTCGGAGGAGCTCAGGGTCAGGCAAGCGACATCCTCATTGCTGCCAAGGAGATTGAGAAGACGCGCTCAGAACTGTGCCATATCATTTCCGACCATTCCGGCCAGCCATATGAGAAGGTCTTCGCTGACGCTGACCGTGACTATTGGATGAATGCCGAAGAGGCCGTATCTTACGGTATGGCGGATGAGATTCTAACAGGCAAGAAGTAATGTCATATATCAAGTACATAAAGGACGAGCAGCACTTCAAAGAAGTTCTCAGCAAGGCGGCCGGTGTGAAGGAATCGCTATGGATAGGAACGGCCGACATCAAGGATCTGTATGTGGGAGATGAGCCTTTCCTTGGAGTGCTTGCAAGTCTTCTCAAGGCTGGTAAGGAGGTGCGTCTCATCCATGCCAAGGAGCCGGGTCCGATATTCCGGGAGGAGTTTGACAGATATCCGGTCCTTGTCAAAAAACTCGACAGGCAATTGTGCCCTAGAGTGCATTTCAAGATCATGGTCTTCGACTACAGGGAAGTATATGTCGGCTCCGCGAACTTGACTGGAGCCGGAATCGGTGCCAAGGGCTCGAAGAAGAGAAATTTCGAAGCAGGCATCCTCACGGATGAGTTTGAGATTGTTGATGCGGCCTGCAATCAGTTCGATGATGTCTGGACGGGAAAACATTGCAAGGATTGTCTCAGACGGGATGTCTGCGGGGCTCCTATCAAATGATATAATTTCAGATTTAAAGGTTTTTCTCAGCAGGGTCTGATTTCCATCGATGGATTTCAGACCTTCCTTTATGAATTTCTTCGGCGAAGATTATTTTCGTTCTGGCGTCCTATCTTTGTCTATTTGAACTGCAAAACTGTCTGTACTCTCATCCGGAGGTAATAGATATCTGATTGAACACACTGATAAAAAATGTCAACATTCCGCCCCTCTGACATTTTTTGGCAAAACCTCCGGCTACTTTTGCATCAAGAAAAAGTTAAAGCATATGAGCCCGATCAGTATTACGCAGAATGCCAATGTCGGCAAGAGAAAGAACAGGAAGAATGTTCTCGGTTGTATGGGGACGATCATCACGAATGTCAAGACCCTTGTTAAGGAAAGGAGCAAGAACGATGAAGTGGAGGAACTGAAGGTTGAAGACATCATCGATGCATCAAAGAAGGAAGTTGCATACGTTGCAAACCTTCTGTCCATGAGCAAGGTCCAGGTCATCATGATGGCCGCCTGTCTCGAGCGCTGTAACAGACATCGCAATGACCTTTCTGTGCTTGCAGAGACGCTCTGCATTAATTATCTCCGCCTTCTGGAGTTCAATGATGATATCCAGGATCTGAAGAAACGCGGGTATATGCGTATCGACAAGGACAATAATGTCTCATTACCCCACGAAGTTCTCGATGCCCTCAAATGCAATACGGCATATGTCAAACCCGGCAATACTGGGCTCTCCACAATCGGGATGATGAGACGTCTGAAGGAGATGTTCGATAGGATTGACAACGATGAGATGGAAGATAATGTATTCCTCGAGGAAGCATTGGCAATGATTGAAGACAATCCGGATACGTCTTTCTCAAAAGAGTTCAAGAATCTTCGCATAAGGGACTACTGCCATATTGAGACACATCTGTTCCTTTATCTTGCACATTTGTTCTATAATCAGGATGATGACGAAATCAACAGGTCTCAGATAGAGGATGCCTTTGCCTCTGAAGATAATCGGGACAGTATCCTGTCGTGGATTCATAGGGGCAATCTCTGTTTGATGGATGATTCAATTGTTGAATTCGTCAACACCGACGGGATGAAGAGCAAGGATTACATCCATATCGCTGATGAAGTGAAGGAACGTCTCTTCGAGGATGCGTGCACAATCTCAAAGCGGAATCAGATTCCTGCTGATGTAATCCGTTGCGATGCAATCGTGGGCCGTGAAATGTTCTACGGGCCGGAAGAAAAGCACCAGATTGACGTTCTTTCCAGCATGCTCTCTCAGGATAGGTACAGCGGAGTATGCGAGAGCCTCAAGAGCAAAGGACTCCGAACCGGTTTCTCCTGTCTGTTCTACGGGACTCCCGGAACCGGAAAGACCGAAACCGTCTACCAGTTGGCAAAGGCTTCCGGAAGGGATCTGCTTATGGTAGATGTCAGCCAGCTGAAGAGCTGCTGGGTCGGGGAAAGCGAAAAGAACATCAGGGGCCTCTTCGACAGGTACCGCAAGATGGTCAAGTCCTCCCCTGTGGCTCCCATCCTTCTGTTCAATGAAGCGGATGCCATCTTCGGCATCAGGAAGGAAGGCGCGCAGAGTGCCGTGGACAAGATGGAGAACAGTCTTCAGAACATCATCCTTCAACAGATGGAAGACCTTGACGGTATCCTCATTGCCACAACGAACCTCACGGAAAATCTCGACAAGGCTTTCGAAAGGAGATTCCTGTACAAGGTTCACTTCAACCGCCCTACCGATGAGGCCAAGATGCACATCTGGAAATCATTGATGCCTGAGCTTACGGACAACCAGGCGGAAGAACTCGCATTTGCCTTCGACCTTTCAGGGGGACAGATCGAGAACATCAGCAGGAAGCGGTCCATCCAGTCGATTCTTGACGGCGTTGAGCCGTCATTCGAGCTCATCAAGTCCTACTGCAGCGACGAGACTCTTGGCAACAAAGAAAAAATGGCGAGAATAGGATTCTGAGCAATATGATTATCTTTACAAATGGATCAAGGAAGATATGAAGGATTTTGCAGCAATCGATTTTGAAACGGCGAATGAATGCCGAAGCAGCGTATGCAGTGTTGGTGTCATCATTGTCCGGGACGGTAAGATTGTCGACTCATTTTACAGTCTGATACATCCCGAACCGGAATACTATCAGTGGTTCTGCTGTCAGGTGCATGGTCTCTGCGCAGAAGACACGGACAATGCCCCGGTCTTCCCTCGGGTTTGGGAGAAAATCGCACCTATGATAGAGGGACTTCCTCTTGTCGCCCATAACAGTCAGTTTGACGAAGGATGCCTCAAGGAAGTGTTCAAGGTGTATCAGATGGATTACCCGGATTACACATTCTATGATACTCTTGCTGCATCCAGACGTCTCCAGCCCGAATTGGAGAATCATCAGCTTCAGACTGCCGCCGCTGCCTGCGGGTATGACCTCGTCAATCACCATCACGCACTTGCGGATGCTGAGGCCTGTGCTTATATCGCAATGGCGTTACTCTGACAAGCATTGTTGGGACAAAAAGAAAGACCGGAACCGATACCTATTCGATATCGATTCCGGTCTGACTTAATGAATAACCGACTAACCTTCCAGGGCCCTTACATATTCCACCGTCTCCTCGATGGATGCCGAGGAGAATTCAGCCCTTGGTACTCCCTTCCTCTCGCACATCTGTTCAAGTCCCAGTTCAACCGTTTCGATGGCACTGTCGAGGCACTTGCAGCGATTTAAGAACCCAGGGGCGTTATTACCCTGGAACACTTCACCTGTTTCCAGATTGACTGCTGAATAGCTGTTCGCTCCGGAAAGCGGAGAACCATTGAATGAGAATATCATGGCATCTCCTGAAGGAGTGGCAACCCTGAACAGGTCAGGATACTGCTCCCAGCACAGAAAAAGCGCTCCAAGTGGTATCGGAACCCTTACAGAACGAATGTCCATGAGGCGTTTGCTCCTGCCAGAGAAGAGCTCGTACTTCACCTCGAAAGGCAAAGGGGAAAAGAAATACCGGGAGTGTGTTCGGTACTCACCGAACCTGCGGTACAGGAGTGCGACGTTGTCGCGATAAAGGTCATAACCCTTCATAATGGATGTTGTTTTGATTGTTATATAATCCGCATCAATTTGCCACCGTGGCATCCCTGCTCGGTTGGCGCCTCTCTTGGAGGGCTCGCGATGCATTACGAGTTTTCCCGTTAAATCTCAGAACTTTCAAGTCCTGACCAAGGAATGATTCCTTCCTCCACCCGGGCTGGAGGAAGAATCTTGCGGACGAAATGCCCGCTGCAGGGAACCTCCCGGGTTCTTCCTGTACAGCGTATGGACTGTCTTCGACCGAAGATCTTGAAATCTTCCCAGAGCCAATCAGACTAGAGATCTGATTACAATACAAAATTAATCAAGGGTTTTGACAATTATCGTCAATGATCGCTCTATCAGCGTATCTTCAAGAATTATTTTGATATCATATTCGATATTCCTGTTTTCCGATAATCGCAGCCTCCCGCCGTCAGACCTATACTCAATGTTTGGCAGGAAACCACCTTTTTCTTTAAGACTTCCGACTTCCCGCACAGCATCTTCTTTTACCGCCTCCCGCGCTCTTTTCATAGAAGAGAAGGAGCCGGCAAGTGTCGGCTCCTTTCCATCGGAGGTTTTTAGGAGGATGTAGTTCTTCCTCACCCGTCCCATAGCCTATTCCTCCATCAGAAGGCATTCCTCCTGGTCTATCCGTTCTATTCGCTTGGCCGCTATCTCATATGTCGTCTGCCCCATGCCGTCAGCATTCACATATTTCACGACATCGATGCGTCCCTCGACATGAAGTTTGTCCCCTTTCTGAAGGCCTTCAGGTATCTTGCACTCATTCGTTTCCAAAAAACGAATCGTAAACCAGGTGGTGGCAATTACCGGACAATTTTCGCTGTCCCTATATGCCCTGTTTGTCGCAAGAGTAATGCGGCAGACCTTACATCCGCCGACAACGCTGTTCTTTACCGCACCCACCACTCCGATGAGTTCAACATAATTCTTACATGTCATAGTCATATCGCTGTTAATCTGAGTTTGTTTTATTGAGATTTATCTGAGTTCCGAAAAGGCTGGCTTTTGTGACAACCTGATAAGTACAGTTGCTGTCATAACTGTCGTCATGTTCCATCAGCCATTCTTCGATATCTTCGGCATCGGCGGGAACTGCAATCAAAGACAGGCTTGAATCCTTTGTGTCAATGATGGCAACTGAGACTGTCGCCTTATCCGGATATGGAAGGCTGATGGTCACATCTGAGAAATCCTTGAACCCTTTCCCTTCGAAGGGCCAGAAAACCCTTTCCGTATCCTCCCTGTCTTCGCCTTCGCGGCTGACTTCCAGTGAGAGTTCCGGATGTTTTTTCATCAGTTTTGTCAGGTCCTTGTTCCAGTCATACCAATGGACTGAATAGATGAAGGCAAACAGGGAGTTTGTCTGCCCGTCAGCGTAAAAGTCATCGACGTTGTATCCCGAAATCTTTTCGACTTCGTCAATTATCTTCTTGGATTCATCCTTTGTGAAATCCTCCCTGTTCTGCTTCCAGAACCTCAAATTGAAATTTGAATCGTATCCCATTTTGATTTGATTTATTCGTTTACCTCTATTGTCTCACCCTTGGCATCAAGGATGGTCACGTTTTCTATGTCGTCATCATGATACTCCACTACCCGAAAATGGCTGTATCCGTTTCTGCGCATCCAGCACCGGCAGTCATACTCACTGGAGAATGCCTGAAATGAGAACATCTCCATCGGAAGCCCGGTGGAGATGTCGTCGCCTATGCAAGGCTGATAATACGTTCTGGTCTTGTTCATAGGACCTCTTTTTCTTCTATCCTGTAGTTCTGGTAGTCCTCGCTGATATCCTCGTCACCGTTCCAGAGGCTGGCACTCGTGACATCGAATTCGAAGTCAGGATTATCATAGAACATATTCTTCATTTCAGTCAGGGGATAGTCTTCGAGTTTCTTTGAACCGTTGCATTTCGCGTTCTCAAACGGATGGTTTTGAAGGTCGAGACAGATATCCTCAGCCATAGCCTTCTGTGCTTTTTTCAAGCAGCCAAAGACCCCGGAGACCTCATTGACCGTATTGTCTCCGTTATGCATCCAGTCGGAAATCAATAGATATACTTTCATTGTCTTTCTGAATTAGTGTTAAACGATGTCTGCCTTGTGGAGCCAGATATGTCCATCCCCGCTGTTCTCATCCTGGGCGTCATTTATGCCCTTGCAGAATGCTTCGGCTTCCTCCCAGTTGTTTACTGGTTCTCCCTTCAGTTCTGAAAGACGCTTCAGAGCATCTTCCATAGTGTAGTATTCCATCCCATCGGACTCCTCATCAATGATGATTGTCTCAGGGAAGAACTCCTGATAGACGTCATTGGTCTGGAAGATATCCATACCCAGTTCCTCCTCAAGATAGAATGTCTCGAGAGCGGGATAGACCTTCATTATCAGTTCCTCGACCTCCTCGGGCCTGCTCCAGGCGTGCTCAGTATTGAAAAATATGACCGTATCATCTCCTTCTTTTCGTCTCAGTTCGCTCCAAGACCCCCTGCAGTAGACATTCTCCGGATCGCCGCCAAGTTTCTTCACCAGGCATCCAAGCCAGGTTACACCGAACCCGTTCCTGACAAGAGGTTCCTTCATATTCTGAAGTTCGGTCATTGTGTCGAAGAGTTTGTCTATCTCTTCTTTCGGACCACGCACTGCGTAGTTTGTATAGCACCAGTTTGGCATGATTTCAATTATTTATCGGTAAAACTTCAATTGCAGGACCATCCGAGTCGTTCCTTGTGCTCGGCATCCAGAAGAGCCTGCATTGCACGGATTCTGTTCTGCCGGTCAGTTTGAGTCTCGTATCGCCAAAGGCGATAGAGGATGGATTTGAAAAAGGCCCTCAGGGATTTCCCGATGGCCTTGGTGAGCTCTGACAAGAGCTGCTTCTTTGTCTGTGTTTTCATAACGGTTGTTTTCTAAAGATGCATTCTTATTGATGTCGGGAAATGGACCGTCATCCTGTCCATCGCCTGAACGAGGCGGTTTACAATCGAAGCGAAAGAAGAGATTGTCCCATCCTTTTCTGAGATTGCCTTTTCGAACTGTTTTTCATCGACTGTCAGGGACAGGTTGCTGGTATGCAGGATGATTTTCCCGTCTTCCGTAGGCTTTGCGGCTACTACCGCATCAAGATTGACGTAGCAGTCCGTGCTGCCGTCAGATAGTTTGAATTTTACGATGTTCATATTCGTTGGTGTTAAACTTTTCTGAAAAAGGGCAGACACTTCGCAGCGTCTGCCCGGTGGCTGTTGGTGGAACCTAGAATCGGTTCCAAAGCAAGCAAGAGAGAGAATCAGTGAGGCACAGCCTAACCTCTTCTGATATCGTTGCACTTCTCGTCAGAGAAGGCATAGTATTTTGAGTCCGTCATTATGACGTGGTCAAGAAGCGATATTTCAAATACCTGCAAGGCATTCCTCAATTTCTCCGTTTCCTGGACATCGCTTGCAGATGGATTGGGATTCCCCGAAGGGTGGTTGTGATAGAGGATAACTCCCGTTGCATTCTTATTCAATGCCGTGCGGACTATCTTCCTTCTGTCGATAATTACCGTATCGAGGCATCCCTCCCCTATACTTTCCTTGCTTATCGGTTTGTTTGCCCTGTTCAGATACAGTACCCAGACCTCCTCATGAGCCAGTCCTCGGAATGTGTCGTAGAGCAGGTCTGCCGCCTGCTCGCTGTTCTGAACAGGTTTGGAACGGTCCACGGGAATCTCCCTGTTGTACTCGGCGACGAAGTCCCTGAGCATGTTAATCTTCTTGAGTGCGGAACTCTTGAGTCCGTATTTCTCCGGATTGAAATCAGATGAGAATATCTCCTGAGCCGGAATGTCAGATATCGTCCTGAGTCCGACTGCCTCCAATGTGCGCTTCAGCATGGCTTTTCCTTTTTTCGGGTTAAACAATTATGGAGCACCCGCAGGGCCGTCTGGGACATCATGCAAGTGTCCTTTTGAAGAATACACTCCGAAGGGAGGAAGATTCTTCTAAAGGCGAGCGCAGTGAGTCTTGCAGGATGTCTTGGACGGAAATACTTTTGCGCAATAACTGGTAACCCGAAAAGGAAAGGCAGTCTCCCTTCTTTCTCCTACTTCCTCTTGGAGTATACCTTAAGGTCAGGAATCTCCTTGAGAGTCACGGGATGAAAGGTGAAACCTCTTTTCTGAAGACGTCTCAGGTCCTTGGGAAAGGATGTGAGAGAGTCTGAAAGGGGGATGTTGTTTCTGATCCAGGCGGTGATCACACCGTCTTCATTGGGCACCACATTGATGTAGTAGCCATTACGTCTTACGACGACAAATGCTGTATTGTTCATGATATTGCCATTTTTTGTTCATTATTCCTTGTTCCACTCTTCTGCTTTGATATGCAGGTCTTCGATGAGATGGTCAAGACCGTGTCTGCGAAGGATAGCGTCCGCCTCATTGAGGTCATCGCAATCAGTGAGCAACTGTTCAAGAAGAAGGTTCTGAATCTGGTCCGAATACTCTCTGGCGTGATATTCTGCCTTTGAGTCCTCCTTCGGCAGTTCATAGAGGTCGAGCGTCAGTCTGAGCGCTTCTGCAAGAGCCGATACGGCTTTCTTCAATTCTGTTCTCATGTTTACTGCTCCCGCTTTTGTTTCTGTTCCCGTTTCTTGAAGACAAACTCGATTTCGCCGTTCTCACGCAGGCGAAGCTGAGCGTTGAAGTACTTGCCTCCCTTACTGCGGAAGGCCTTTATCTCCTTCGTGCTCTCGCCATGAGCCAGAGCAGAAATATCCTCTTCCGAGAGGTTCTTTCCGAGAATTGTTCTCCAGATCTTCCAGCCGCAGTTCTCATCCGTGCAGCGGGCCAGGCGCGTTGTCAGTATCAGTTCGCGTCCGCATATCGGGCAGGACGCACCTTCCATTGTCCGTCCGGTTATTGCAGGGCCGACAGATGTGGCGCTGGCCAGGAGTTCTTCAACGATACGCTTGGTATAGTCTCTTATTCCCCTGTCAAACTGCTGAGCGGAAGCCGTTCCGTCTGCAATCTCAGAAAGAGCCTTTTCCCAGGATGCAGTCATCTCGACATCAGCGATGCTCTTGTCCTTCACGACTTCATAGACGGCCAGGCCAGTCTCCGTCGGAATCAGCTGCTTGCCCTTGCGGGCGACATAGCCGCGACGAACGATGGTCTCAATCTCGGCGGCACGAGTGGCCGGCGTTCCCAAACCGCAGTCCTTGATGGCTTCCTTGAGGTCTTCATCGACGACTTCCCGGCCTGCGTATTTCATGGCTTCCAGCAGAGTATCCTCGGTGAATATCTGCTTCGGTTTGGTCTTGCCCTCCTCGCATGTGCAGGAAGACACCTTACAGACATCCCCCTCCAGGAAAGAAGGAATACGCTGCGGTATGACGTTCCCGTCTTCGTCCTTTTGTTCTTCTTTCTCTCCCCGGATGGACTTCCAGCCGGGCTCGATGGTCATCGTGGAGCTCAGAGTGAATCCCACTCCCGCGGAGCAGAGATGGACCTTGGTCTCTATCATCGAGCAGACAGGTGAGAGAGCCTCATAGAGACGTGTGGTGATGAGTTCGTACACTCTCCTCCCGTCTTCCGTCAGACCCGAAGGGGCGATTCCAGTAGGGATCAGTGCGTGGTGATCTGTCACTTTCTCGTCATTGACGCTGTGCATGTTCAGCCTCTGCGAGGACAGCCCCGCCGCCGGACCTTTGGGATTCTGGACCGCGAGTTTGCAGAGAATGGACGGTATCTTATGGAAGATATCCTTGGGGATATAACGGGAACCGGTTCTCGGGTACGTAATGAGTTTCTTCTCATAGAGTGCCTGAGCAGCGGACAGAGTCTGCTGCGCCGTCATGGAGTAGCGTTTGTTGGCATCCCTCTGGAGAGCCGTGAGGTCGTAAAGCAGAGGCGGCTGACGGTTTATTTCCTTCCGCTCCACCGTATCCACCTTAAGTATTCCATCGTTCAGGACTGCTTCAATGTCAGAACAGCATTGCTCCTTCGAGGAATACTTGGTGTCGCTCCTGACAAGGAACGGCTCTGTACCGAGAGAGGACTGAGCGAGAATCCTCCAGAATGACTCCGGGACGAAGTTCTTGTTTTCAAGATATCGTCTGCAGACCAATGCCAGAGTAGGAGTCTGCACCCTGCCAAGGGAGAAGACCCTTTCATTCCCCATGATACGGGTCAGGGCCCTTGTTGCGTTCACACCGACCATCCAGTCAGCTTCATTACGTGCCTTGCCCGCCAAATACAGGTTGTCATACTCTTCAGAAGGTCTGATGTTGTCAAGTCCCTCACGAATGGCTTCATCCGAAAGGGATGAAACCCACAGGCGTCTGACAGGAGCGCTCCCATCGACATACCGGTAGATATACCTCTGGATGAGCTCGCCTTCACGTCCTGCATCTCCTGCATTGATGATATATTCGCTCTTTGCGAACAGTCTTGAGATAATCTTGAGCTGTTTCAAGCATCCTGAATCCACGTGCGGCTTTCCATCCTTTCCTCGTGTCTGAATGACTCTCAGACGGAATTCTTCCGGAAGGAACGGCAGGGGTGTCCCCCAGTCATCTCCTCCCTCGGAGAAAATCTCCACAAGATGTCCGAAAGCCCACGTCACAGCGTATCCGTTTCCGGACATAAAACCGTCTTCTCGCTTATGGGCGCCCACGATGTGGGCGATTTCCAGAGCGACAGACGGCTTTTCAGCGATAATTGTAATCATGTCTTTTCGTTGTTCATTGTTGTGAATCCATATTGAGTCAGATCCGACTCCCATTCCAGGGAGTAGGTTTTCAGCAGTTCTTCAATTTCAGACATTGCGCTCTTGCCTATCATCTTGATGGCAAGTACATCATCCCGCCTGCGCATGGCGAGGTCGCCGAGTCGTTCTATTCCGGCGGCTACAAGGGCCGTCTTTGTTCTTGACGACAAAGACAGGTCTATGATTTTTCGTTGGAGGTATCTCTGACAAGTGTCTTCACGAGTATCCTCCTTCGGGTCTTTCTTCTCGATATTCGGCTCGTCGGCCGGTATCTGCTCGGCAGAATATTCCTCCTCTTCCTCCGGAGGACTCTCCATCTCGATGAGCTGTTTAATATGGCCGCGGATGGCATAGAAATTCTCCTCCATCCTTCGGTTGATGGCCATCCTTTCAATATCGGGCATCAGCTCCTTTAGGATCTCCGTGCACTGTTCATCACTCAGTGCCGAGAATCTCGTCTCCACTTCAGCTTCAAGGGATGCTTTGCTGAACAGAGCCTTCATTTTCGGCTTCCATTCCTTGCGTACCTGTTTCTCGATATAGTCCTTGACATAGGCGCAGCCTACTCCAGGCAGGTTCACCTGCTGCCAGAGGTCCCCGAGCTCAAAGTCCGACAGGACAGGGGTCTCTTTCTCCTGAGCCTTCCTGCGCTTGTACTCCTCCATATCGATCTGGATGGAGGCACAGAAGAAAGGCTGCTCCACGGGAGATCCGTTGTCCACGGCGACTTTCCCGATGAATGTCCCCTGCGGAAGACTGGTTATCTTTCTTATAGGCATTATCTCCTCCTCGTGATAGGAGATGCTGACAGATTCGCTCTCAACGCTTCTTGTCTGACTCTCCTGACGGCGGAACTCCCTGCCGAACTCCTTGTTGTATTTTTCGGCTGTCTTCACGCTGGATGCTCCGACAAACACGTTGGCCGGAAGGGCGATGATCTTCTCTGCTTCCTTCTCACCATAATCAGCGGTAATCTGGGATATGTCCTGAACACCGAGGACCACGGCCACCTTGTTGCTTCGAGCCGTTGCCATAAGGTTTGCAAGACCCTGAACCGAGATTGTCGGAAGCTCGTCCATCATCAACGCACAAGGCATCCTACCGGGTTGGTTCACCCGTTTTATGACTCGGAACGTGTATAGCGACAAGGCCGCGCCATAGACCTGCTGACGGTCCGGGTCATTACCAATGCACAGGATCTTCGGTTCCTTGGGGTCATTGATATCCAGGTTGAAGTCATTGCCGGAAAGAATCCAGTATAGGAGAGGCGAGGCGATATCGTTAAGCGGAATACGCGCTGATGCTATCTGGCCCTGAAGCTGGTCCTGGGCGTTCGCCTCGAGAGCATCGATGAAGACTCTCGCTTTTCCGTCCAGCGTCGGCTGATGCTTCACTATGTCGAGGACCTTCCTGTAGTCCTGGTTGATAAGTTCGATGACATGCGGGAAGTCGCACCAGTCACCTTCACAACCTCCGGGAGGAGTATAAATGCGAAGGAGCCATATGCAGATACCGATGTACTGCTGGGCACTCATCCAGAAGAAATCCTTCTTTTCGTTGCCCTTGTTGAGAGCCTCCATCACTACCCGTGCCGTTTCTGAAGCATCAATGATGTCTTCCAGATACTCCGGGTCGAGAGGATTGCAGCGGTTGCTCCGCACGGGATCCTTGAAGTTAATGCAATAGAACTGCGGCTTCACGTCGTATGCGGACATGTTCCTCAAGAGGGAATTGTACACAACTTTGGTGAGGTCAGGCATCTTGAAGTCGTAGAGCAGCATCGAATACCCGTGCGAAATCATCTGCTCTATGTATGGGTTAAAAACAGAAAAGGACTTGCCGCTTCCGGCAGATCCTACGATCAGTGTTCCACGAAACGGATTCCCGACTGGGATTACCCCCTGGTGCCACTGCTTGTGGTAATAATACTTGGTAGGCAGGTTGATAGCCCACTCCCCTTCTATCGGCTCGCTCTCCTGCTGGAAGGACTCCTTGAGGTCGTTATCCCGTTCGTGGAAGCCCGAGAACAGACGTCCGAGCATCGAGAAGGTCCAGACCAGTCCTATTGTCCCGAACAATGTTGAAAGAAGGTACGTAAGCGGATTGAAGAACGGGAGCACGAACAGCACAAGGCTTATGAGCCCGACCGTTATTAGGACGGATACTTCAACCCCGGTTCCCTTTCCGGACCTGACAATGGAGCAAAGGCAAAGGAGAAGGATGATTACGCCCTTGGTCTTCAGAGGAGTCGAGAATACGCCTCCCCGGCGGAACATCTGCATCAGATAGTCTATTGGAGGGAGGTTCAGGCCAGAGGCTCTGAGCAGCGGATGGCAATAATAGTACAGGTTGGCCATGAGAATGACGACCGCGAATATTATCGAGGCCACGTACACTTTCTCATATTCCTGTTTGGTTGCCATTACACCAGATGATCCTCCAATGACCTGTCCTCGAAACTGAAGTTCAGCGAACCGGTGCGTCCTATCTGATATTCCTCTTCGAGTTCTTCTTCCGATTTCTTATGCTTGCCGCTCCAAGAGTTGCCCTTCGGCTGTCCTACCGGCCTCAGAGCCGTTGTGATAACCCCCGCATTTATGTTACGAAGCACCTGAGCGGCCCTCTGTGCCTCTTCCCGCGAGGTCTGTATGTAGTTCTCAGGCTTGTCGCCCTTGTCGAAGGCCCTCCAGTGCCCGCTGTCTACAGCCTGCTGCATCATTGCTACCGATATCACTTCAGGCATCTCCGAGGCCTTGAACACTGTTCTGGTGCAGTGGTCAACGAGTGTGAGACCGAAGATGTTCCCATCTGCTGTGAGTGATTCATGAACGGTCACGCCCTTGTTGCGAAGAATATTCTTGAAATGGGACTTCGACTTTGAATAACGGAACGCTCCGGAGACAAGCCCCTTGATGCGGTCTTTCTCGCGGCGGCGCACGTGATGCCTCTGCTTGTTTGCCACTGATGCCTCCATGCACTTTGAATAGAGAGGAACCCCTAGAACGGATTCTGGGAAGGGAACAGTACAGGGTCTCCCTTTCTCATCCAGTCCTTGAAGTTCAATCTCCAGTCCGTCATCATTCGCATGAGGGACGGCTCCAACCCCAAGGTCCTTGAGAACACAGGCCAGTTGTTCGAATCCATCGAAGTCATACTGAAGAGCATACTCGAAGACCCGTGCCAACTGGCCGGTAGTATCATGACCTTTCGGATCAAAAACAACACGCCGGGAAGTCTCATACTCGCTTCTGATATTCCTGCGCGACTTGACTCCCTGCCCTTTTTCAGCCATGGAGAAACAATACTTATCTGCCACCGTTTTCATAAAGGCCGTAACTCTCTTCTTCTCGTACAGGCATTCTATCTTCCGGCCATCTCCATCCACTCTAACGGAGGCAATATGGTAATGAATCCTGTCTATGTCGAAATGACGATACACGAGGTACGGAGTATCACCGTACCCCATGTAATCCATCATCTCGGCGATAAAACCTATCACCTGCTCTTCGCTGCATTCATCCTTGTCGGACGGATTCACCGACGCGTGAAAGCTGAGCCGCTTGATTGGATAGCGCGTTTTCTCATATCGCTCGAAGAGTTCATACACAGCCTTCCGACTCGTATCCTCAATGTTGCAGAAGGCTACGAGCTCGGCTGTCCCCCTGGCTACTTTTCTCTCGTTGTAGTCAAGAGTGCTTTTGCAGGAAGGATGGGCTTCTTCGATTTCGACAATCATAGCGTTCAGACTTTTGGAAAACTGAAGTCTACGCTCCAGTCCTTGCCGTCAGTTCATAGGAGATCGAGCATTGACATGCGTATTACCATCTGGGCCGCAGCGTTTCCTTCTTTCGTGGTGTAGGCCCGGACTGCAGGTGTCCCGGCAACGAAAACCTTCTTCCCACTCTTCAGGAACTGGAAGGCTCCTGATGATTTTCCAGTCACTTCATACGTTGATTTTGTTTCCACGTCACCTTTCTTCTCGTTACAGATGACCTTGAATGACATGAAGGGGTCTCCTCCGTTCTTTGATGTAACCATCTGCGCATCCATCGCAAGGTTACCGATGATCTCGATTCTTTGCATAGCTTTATTGTTTAAAAAGTGTTCATTTTTCTTTTGTATAGCGGTCAAAAATATCGATGATGACTGCCACCTCATCCCTTAACTGTTGGGTAAGCCTCATGAGGGCGTCGACCTTATCCTCTACGAACCGGGTTCCCGCAGTAGGGCTTCCATCCGGTCTGACAGACTTGGCCTGACGCTTATAAGTTGCGACGAACTGGTTATAATTCACGCCGATTTTATTGGCCTGATAGATGAACTGGTTGAGCTTGTCGCGGAGCACATCATCAGTCACTCGTACCACTCTTTTCTTGGAAATTATTCTCTTTTTGAAGAGCAGATCACGCAGCAGAGATGAAACGGTATAGTACCCGTTTTTCTCCATTATGACCTTTATTTTGTCATACTCTTCTTCGGAAACTCGCAGAATGGCATAACGAGTTTTTGCCTGCTGTGAGTCTTCGATAATTTCACCTTTTATGGTCCTGTGTCGCATCAAAAAAAGTTTTTAAAAAAAGTTGCAACTACGGCGGCAACTTCGTCCGTCCGAAGGGCGTGCAAGGTTTTCCGGCGGAAAACACAGATGTTGTTCGTATAACATCTGTACTCCTTGCACCATGTTTTTAGTTAAAATTTCCCTTTGTTCACCGTCATCGTGCATCGCAAATAAAGTCAAATTATTTTATATCTCAAAATACTTTTATTTGACTGTTTTTGTCGTATATTTGCAAAAAATGAAGTTCGGATGTTAAGATTGGTGGACCATTCTGACCTTACGAAAACAAGAACATCCGAAGTTCTGAACAGGAGACTTGGTCTACCAAGTTGACCAATACGACTTAGTCGTTTTAGTCGGAATGGTAGCAATGGATGACGTGAGGACTAGTAGGAAACAAAGACCATGTGGGATGGGTCGACCATGTAGGACAACTCTTAAAACGTAAGATATGTTAGACGACAAAGTTTTTAAGTTCCCCGATGGAAACGGAGGTTACACTCTGAAGGTGATGTCACCTGACGGCCAGTGGCATGACTGCGATGAGAATGGGAATTACACAGACCAGATGCCATCTGAAGATGAACCTGTGGTAAAACCTCGCCGGAAGGCTTCCGCCAAAGAAGAGAGCAAGGGTTCCGCTGAAGGGAAAGAGCTTTACAAGTTCACAGTGGTGGCTCCCCAGAAGACCGGTCAGCTGATAAGCGACTACGCCGCTTGGAAGTCTTTCCATGAGCATCGCAATATCTCCCGCTCGGATATCATCCTCAAGGCTGTCTTGGGTGTCATCAAGAGAGACTCGGAATTCTCGGACTTCTACAAGAAATACTCGAAATGACTGGGGACTCTCAAAAAGAAAACCGGATTATGAGGGAAGGGCTCTTCCGCATGGAGAAGAGCGTAATGACCAAAAGCAATTTCAATGGTCTGAGCGAGGTTTCCGGAGACAACATCCCGGAAGCCCTTCTTGAGTACATCTGCTATGAACACCAGTACAACATCTTCGGATACGGGATTCTGGATCCAGTAGAATTTGCCGGCAGGTTTCATTTCTCACTCTCAAAGATCCTTGCGTCTCATCCGGAACCGTATCAGCTGCAACTAAGGAAACTTCATGGCAGCGCCAGCCGTCAGAACTACCGTCTCAGACAATCGGGCGATAGAGTTGAACAGGAGAATATCATCTGCAGGACCCGGCTCGAGAATGCTCTTTTCATCCTGGCTAACTATGCCCTCGACATTACGGCCACGGCGGTATTGGATGACCATACCCTTGTACGGCAGTACGGTTTTCTGAGGGTTATCGAATCTTTCTCTCTCATACAGGACGGAAAGACCGGAAAGATTACCTATGCTTACAAGCTGGATGACAAGTTCAGAAGGAACCTCTCCAGTATGTATCTGACAACACGCCTCGAGAGTCTTGTAGCTCTTCGCAAAAGCGGACTGGGTTCCTTGTATGTCTTTCTTCTGAAACTGCGGGATGCCCTTTTCGCTGAAGGAAGGACGGACACCAGAGTGGATACCACTCCGACTTTCGATTACCTATGCCAGATGGCCGGCATTCCTGAGGAAAAAGAGCCGAAGTACCGCAAGCGGGACCTTAACCGGGCTATCAACAAGATCCGCCAGGAGACTGAGTTGTTCTTTTCTCTCGAATGGGTACGCGGAGGAGGCCTGGAGAGATATACTCCGATATTCCATTTCACACCTGGGGACGGTCAGGTCATAGGTCTGTGCAACGAGCATTACGCCCGTCATTTGCGCGACATGGAACGCATCGATATCGCCGTTCTTGAGTTCAAGCACAATCTTGTTGATGTGTGCCCGTTCAAGGGAAACAGATATGCTCCGGACGCCGAGGACTTTTTCTACGAGTGGGTATCCACCGATTCCCCGGAAGCAGACAACCTCGTGAGGTACGCTTTGGAGAAGACCTTCGTCAATCTTGGATGCGGAATTCCTTTCGACATCAATGAGCGGGTCCGTCTCTTCCGTTCGTACTCCAGAACCAGGTCCAGGGAATTCTCCTCTTGGATCCGTGAATTGTTCAGCGGCCTTCACGGATTCAGCGTGCCGGTTTTCAAATGCCGGGATGACAGACATTGACGGTACATCCCAACTCATCACTTTGAGTATCGCTTTCCCTTTTTCGGTACACCCGAACCTGTCACTTTGAGAAAAACGGTACACCCGAAGTCATCATTTTTGCTGCCTCGGTCACTCTCATGTAATCACTTTGGAGATTACGGTAATCTCCAAGTCATCACTTTCGGGGATGATATGACCGGTTCTGGGCCTTTTGCGCTGACGGTACACCCCAACTCGTCACTTTCATCAACAGGAAAAATCGGTATGTATTCTACCAAGGATGGCGGTACACCTCATCTCATCACCAATATAAATAAGAAACAAGGAAAACATAAATACATACTATTGTCTGTGTCCTACGCGCGCACACGGGCCTCAATTCTTTCTTTGAAAGGAAAGCAGAACCGGGATTCGGGTCTGAAACATGTTATTGATTGAAAAATATGATAAATCATATTGCAAATTATGTTTTATTATTATATTTGCGAAAAAGTCAGTCGGTATGGAAACACGAGTTCAAGAAATTTGCAAGAAGAGAGGAATGACATTGGCAGCTCTTGCTGCCAAGATCGGAATCAAACAGTCGAACCTCAGCCAATCACTGAAGGGAAATCCTACGGTCGGCACCATGCAGGCCATCGCAGATTGCCTGGAGGTATCCCTTTCTGACCTTTTCGAAGAAAAGAAAGAAGGAGTTCACGGGTTTGTCGAAGTTAACGGAGAGGTGAGAAAAATAATCAGCGTTAAGGATCTTGCTCCCATTGTTGGCACCTATGGAATTAAATCCTATGCCAGCTACCGACTTTGTAAAAAAGACCTTAAGAAATTTATAAACACCACGAAACGAAGGGACTCTTTCTCGGCCATTCTTGATGGAAAGATGCTTGTCAATGTGTTTAGAAATGAGGACACCCTCGATGACGGCATCTCATATCCATCTTTTTACATATCCATTCATAACGCAGGGAGAAAGTCTCTCAGTATCGTATTCGACTCTTTTGAATATTCAGACGGATTCGGCAAAATGGATTGGGACTATCTCCTCTCTACAATGTGGGCCGAGATTATCGGAAGCTTGGATCCGGATAAAGACTATGAAACGCCGGAGGAGATAAAAGAAATGGCTCTTGACTATTAGAAATTTCTTTTGATTAGACTTTTGGACTTTCAAAAATCGGCTCTAGGGCGTATTCTGGCTGGGAAAGTCCAAAAGTCCAAAAGTCCAATCAGAATTGATTTGCCATCAAAAAGGACAAAACAATGCCCCGACGAGCCTATCCCATCTTTTTTCTCTTATTCTTGTCAGAAACAGCATCATAGAATGGTTTGAACCATGTTTCAAACCATTTGCTGTCAAGAGAACTCCAGTAGTCACGTCCCTGAGGGCTTTTCTTCCAGTCGAACGTATTTATCGGGAACTCATTGTTGACATCCTTTATGTAAACATCCTTTGTAAGTGGCTTGCCTGTGAACTCCCTGTAGTTCTTTCTGAAATTTGTGTAGGCGCGGTTTTCCTTTAAGAATTGGCAAAATTCTTCATAAGTCGGCGTCGGGAAAGAGGGTCTGGGTGCTTTTGCCATAATGATTAGTGCTTGTTCTTTCCAAATATAGCTAATATTTTTTGTTCGACCCGGCCCTGTGTCAAACACGAAACGCTGGTCGGGGAGAAGAATTTGAGCCGGGCGGCTTTGCCGATTGATTATGACACGAGGATACGACATTTCTCAGAAACTGGATTCTTTACCGTTAACCATGTCTGTTGTGACCTAGTAAAAAAATTCCCAGCGGCCCATCCCACAGAAACCTTTGACGATATTTGTCAATCTGGCCATTTATCTTTGCAGAAAATATCAGTATGACTATGGAGTTGGCGTCAATAGTAACGCATTTCATCGAGGAGCAGGAATGGATCTTCGCAAAGACCATGGCCGATATTCCGCATTGGTACTGCCTCAAATCTAAATGTGAGAATGCCGGGGAATGGCTGTGGTTCGCACGCTTCATCAGCGAGTATGGAGTTGAAGGAGAATTCTTCGGAAAGAAGTACAAGTATCTCTACTGGGGAGACTACCGATATTGGATGATGGATCCGGCTCCAGAGCAGTGCGACCTAATCAACCGCTGCATCATCCCCGAAGGAGAGAGAAAGCCGGAAAATTATCCGGAATGCATCAAGAAATGTTAGAATCGTATGGTTTACCTGAAGTCATTTGATTTCCCTTCAAACGAGAAAGTATCCAAGTGACAGAAAGAGAGAATACCTCTGATTTCGCTTCTTGAATATCGTATTACATTATTCAAATTTATTTCTATCTTTGCCCTTGCAAGTGAGAATCACATCATGGAGGAGACAAAGAAACAACACGGAGGACGCCGCGAGGGGGCCGGCCGTCCCAAAGGTGACAGCAAGTTGTATTCATTCCGTTGCCCGGGCGACCTGGCTAAGGAGCTCGACGCGAAGACAGACCGTACGGGATTTATCCGCTACAGCTTGAGAAAGGCCTTGTTAAACGAAAAGAAGGATCCGGATTTTGGACAGGTCACAAGGGCATCTGCGATCAGGCCGATGCATCTCCCCTACTTCGATGTCCGTGTGGTGGCCGGTTTCCCAGTGCCCCTGGACAACGATGAGCGCTCTCAGGACATCGAACTTCTCTCGATGCTCTGCCCCCATCCGGAAGCATCCTATCTCATTCGCGTGACCGGGGACTCGATGATAGATGCAGGCATCCTCTCCGGAGACATAGTCATAGTTGACAAGAGTAACCGCAATCCTTCTCCGAAGGAGATCGCCGTATGTGAACTCAACGGAGAATACACACTTAAACGCTTCGTTGAAGAGAATGGACAGGCTTGGCTCGTTCCCGCCAATCCTGATTACCCGAAATTCCCAGTTACCAAGGATGACGATTTCAGCATCTGGGGAACGGTCACATTCATAATTCACAAGGCAAGGGATTAGATTATGGTTCTTGGTACACTCAATTCAGGCAAAAAGAATCTCTTTTAGACAGTTGTCACATGTGGGCTGTGATCGATGCGAACTCGTACTTCTGCAGTGTCGAGAAGGTCTTTCATCCGGGTCTGGGTGGAAAACCGGTCGTCGTGCTCAGTTCCAATGACGGCATCATTGTGGCTCTCACTCCTGAAGCCAAGGCTCTAGGACTTCATCGTGGGGATCCCATTTTCAAGTTCAGAAGCATCGTGGAACGGAATCACGTGAATGTATTCTCGACGAACATGATGCTCTATGCGGCCATGTCAAAGAGAGTTCAGAACATCATCCGCAAGTCTGTCGATTACTGTGAGAGCTATTCCATTGACGAGATCTTCGCTGACCTCTCCGGCTTTGACCGCAATTTTGACATCGAGGATTACATGCGCGGTGTGGCCCGTAAGATCAAACTCTGGACAGATATACCGGTCAGCGTCGGTGTGGCACCCACGAAGACGCTGGCGAAGATGGGGAGCAAGTTCGCCAAGAACTACCCGGGATATCGGTCCGTATGCATGATAGATTCCGAAGCCAAGCGCAGGAAAGCCCTTGAGCTTTTCGAACTGGATGATGTCTGGGGCATCGGAAGACGCACATATGAGAAACTACTGTCGCTTGGGGTGCGGACTCCGTTGGAATTCGCGGATAAGCCAGGCGACTGGGTACATCGGCATTTCACCAAGCCCGGTGTCCAGACATGGAAGGAACTCAACGGTTGCCCTTGCGTCGATACTCCCGAGGTTCTCAAGCGGCAGAGCATAACGACCAGCCGCAGTTTCGGTGAGATGATATCCACCATCGAGCAGGTGAAGGCTTCAGTGGCTTCGTTTGTCGCTAGCTGCGCCAACAAACTCAGGGGGCAGGGGTCAAAGGCAGGGGCCGTCTCGGTCTTCCTGTGCAGCAATTTCTTCCGTGAGGATTTGCCTCAATACTTCAACATGGCATCATATTCTTTCCCCGTTGCAACGGCAGACACAATCGAGATAACGAGAGCTGCGATGGCCATTGTCGATGAGATCTACAGACCGGGAATCAAGTACAAGAAATCCGGAGTTATCCTCGGTGATATCGTGAATGGCGGCGTCCAGCAGAACCTCTTCGACCCGATTGACAATAGAGAAGAAAGGCTGGAACTCTCCAGGGCCCTCGACTGTCTGAATCAGAAGTACGGCCTCAAGACGGTGAGACTGGCCGTAGAAGGCGGCAACTCAGAGGAGTGGAAAGTCAAGAGCGAGCACCGGAGTCCGAATTTCCTGACCGACATCAATGACCTTCTCACCGTAAGGATATAAACTATGGGGATATTATTGAAATGAACTTATTCCTGAGGGCCATTTTTATTTCTGAAATGCGGGCAGAAATATTGGGGCCCCAGCTCTCCCCAGTGCAGGTTCTGGATGCCTAAGCGCGGGGCAGACAGAACCTAACTTGGGGAAAGAGCGGTGCCGGTACTCCTCCTGAATGACGACAGCCGGGCTGCCATCGCCGATGGCAGCAGGACCTCTGGAGGAGGCTGGACAATTCAGGAAGAGGTGCCAAGGGAATAAGCATCAGCCCTGGCTGAAGCAAAGGGGCCCATGGCAACGGCAGGGGAATCATTTCTGCCCGCGTCTGGGATATGCAGAACGGGGTTTGCAATCAAATATTTTATTTTTCGGTTACACTTTTCTTTGATTATCGGAAATTCTTTCTTTCCTTTGCACTTGCAATCAAATAAAAGTGCAGATGAAGCGTAATTTATTTTACTGTTATTTCGTCCTTTTCACACTGCTGGCCTTCTCTTTTGAGTGCTCGGCACAAAGGACTTCAAACAGAAGCGTACACATAGGACTGGCACAGCAGATTTCAACTTGCGGCATTCCTTCCGGAGGCTTGGACATAAATGCCGGGATGTACTTGTTACATTCTTATTGGAAAGCAGGTCTCATGGCAACTGACTACAATGTCAGGATTGGCGGTAAATATGCAAACGGTGAGTATTTCGACCACGCACATTTCGTTGCCTACGGGGACTGGATGTACCGTCTGGTTGGGACATATGACAGATGCTTGAACCTATACCTTGGGGGCGGAGCGTTCTTGGGATGCAATGCCTATGAGTTGTTTCACTCAATACCGGAAGGAGTCGAGGATCAGTATCCCAAAGCGGAGTTCATCTACGGGTTGAAGCCTTCAGTAGAACTAGAGATATTCTTCTGCCCGAAGGTGGCATTTACTCTAGGGGCCAACTTCCCCTTTACATTTTCTTCATCCATTGAGACTGACATTGCAAACATAGTCGGCTCTCTGGGCGTTCGTGTAAGTCTATAACGACAATGCAACAGTGCATTCTGAATAGTTTTTTTCATAAGGTTAATTAAATGTTAGAATGAATTCCGGCTCCGTCGGGAGATGCAGCCGGTTTTTAAAAAGAAAGAAATGAGAATGAAACGATATTGGATAATAATCTCTGCAATTCTTCTGTGCACAACCTTTAGGGCCAATGCTCAGAAGGTCTCACTTGGGACCAATGTCCTTGAGTGGTCAGACTTCTTGACGCCGAACGCCTCCCTGCAGCTGGCTACCGGCCAGCACTGGAGCCTAGAGGCCGGAGCGCGGTACAACAGTTGGTCCTGGCGTACTGCCGGCACTTACGAGCAGAGACAGGTCAACGAACGGAAGGCTCGCCAGCAGGCATACTCTTTCGGAGCCCGCTGGTGGCCTTGGAATGTATATTCCGGTTGGTGGATAGCCGCACGGCTTCAGTATCAGGAATACGATTATGGCGGTCTTTCCTCCTTTGCGTGGGTGCCGGACAATGAAGCTGGGGATGCTTTCGGAGCCGCCCTTCTCGCCGGCTACGACCTTCAGATCCACAAGCACTGGAACCTTGAGTTCGGATTGGGTTTCTGGGGCGGTTATAAGTTCTTTTCAAGATATGCACTCCCCTGGTGCGGGCGTCTTCTCGAAAGAGGTGAGAGGATGTTTATCCTTCCCGATCAGGCAATGATATCAGTGGTCTATGTGTTCTAGAAAGATTATTACAAGAATTGCTGCGGCGGCTACTGCCCTCATTCTGGCCTTGAATATTGCAGCGTCATGCGGTCCGGGCAGAAAGATAGCATATCTGAACGAGAACAAGATCAGGGCAGATCTCTCTCTTCCTACCGACAGGCAGCTGTCTGAACTGGATACTGTCATACGCAAGCCTCACCGCGATACGCTCACCGTCCTGGACATGGACGGCAATGAAGTCATCATCATGAATGCCATAAAAGATGAGGACGGCCAAATGGTGGCGCACGACGTTCTGGATGCAGCTGTCGTGACAGCCCGCTTCAGGAACGTTGCAGAGCGCCACGGCAAGGTCGATCTCCAGTTTAACATCACTGTCCCGGAATCCCTTCAGGACAGCAAATGGCAGCTGAGGTTCTATCCTGATCTCTTCGTGATGGAGGACAGTCTGAGGCTCGAGCCTGTCATCATCACCGGAGATGAGTACAGGAAGGCTCAGCTGAAGGGATATGAACAGTACGGCAGGTTCATATCTTCAATCATACAGGACACTACAAGGTTTATCAACATCCGTCAACTGGAACTGTTCGTAGAGCGGAATATTCCGGCTCTATACTCTTTCAAGACGGATTCGACATATGTCTCCGACGAGGATTTCCAGTCAGTCTTCGGAGTGACGGAACAGGAGGCCGTGGAGCATTACACCAACAAGCTGGCCCGCAGCATCAACCGCTGGAAGAAATCCCGCATTTCGAGGATGTATGACAGATATGTGAAAGTGCCGATTGTCACAGAAGGGATCCGGCTCGACACGGTTCTGAGAGCTCAGAATGGAGATTTCACCTACTGCTATACCCAGACGATTAACACGCGACCGAAGCTCAGAAAGGCCGATGTTATCCTCAGTGGCGAGATTTACGAATCCGACCACAGAATCTACAGCATGCCTGAAACGGAGCCCCTTACATTCTACATCAGTTCCATATCAGCATTCGTGGATGACACGGAGCGTTACAAAACCAAGGTTATCGAGAGACGCTCCGAGGCGAACACTGCCTGCTATATTGACTTCAGCCAGGGAAGTTCCAACATTGATGAGACCCTTGGCAACAACGCCATTGAGATGGGACGCATCAAGGACAATCTCCGTGCCCTGGTACAGAACGAGAAGTTCGATCTGGATTCAATCACGATAACGGCATTCGCCTCCCCGGAAGGGACTGAAGAGCACAATGAAGGGCTGTGTCTGAGACGTGCCCGAAGTGCTTCATCCTACTTCTCTGCGTTCGTGAATGACGTACGGGATTCATTGAAATCCGAGCAGAGCGTCCTTATCGAGATCGGGGAAAATGGAGAGGAAACAATCTCCATGGCCCGTCAAGAATGGACGGATATCCGTTTCACTCCACATTCTGGAGGAGAAAACTGGCGCATGCTCGAAAAACTCATAACAGAGGACCCGGACCTTTCCGAGGAGCAGAAACAGGAATACGCCGGAATCATTGGCCGTATCCATGACCCAGACCTCCGTGAAAAGGCCCTGAGCTCCACTAGAGCATACAGGCATCTTCGCGAGGTGCTGTATCCGCGGCTTCGTGTCGTGAAGTTTGATTTCTTCCTGCACCGCAAGGGAATGGTCAAGGACACCATTCACACTACCGTTCTTGACACGACCTATATGGACGGTGTCCAGGCCATACGGGATCGTGACTACGAGAAAGCCATCGGCATCCTTCGCCCTTACAACGATTTCAATACCGCTGTTGCCTTCACGGCATTGGACTACAACGCATCAGCGATGGCAATCCTAAAGGACATACCAGACTCTCCTCAGACTGAATATCTGAAAGCCATCTTATACGCCCGCGCCGGTGATGAGGAGGAAGCAGTTCAGTGTTTCCTCAATGCGGCAAACACTGACCGGACGTATTTCAACCGCGGCAACCTCGATCCCGAAATAAGTGTTCTGATAAGAACCTACAGCCTCGACAGGCAGAACGAGGAGGAAGAAGAATACTATTTCAAATATTGATTACCATGAGAACAGGAGCCTTTGCAACTATAATATTTGTCACCACACTGGCCTTCTCTTCCTGCTCAATCAAGGAGGACAGAAGTGAATGTCCGTGCATTCTCAATCTGGATTATTCCCTTATCAGAGGAGATGAAAGGTTCATCTCGGCTCCAAGCTGGGACAGCCTTCTTGTCTCCATCCCCGGTTCTTACAGCACTATTGTGAAAATGGACAGTTACCGGGACATCCATACCATCGGAATACCCAGAAAGAAGACGGACCTCAGCTGCTACTTCGGGATGTCCGAACGTCGTCTCAAGGGAGGGAACAAGGAACTTGTCATTCCATTCGGGGAGGACTCTGACCGCCTGTTCTCATATCACGAGACCCTTGACCTGGGGCCGGCAAGCGAAGAGGTTTTCGTCACTCCCGTCCTGTGTGGAGAATCCACACGGATCATCGTGGAGTTCGACAATGATGCCTTTTTAGGTGAAAACGGAATTCTTGTTGCAACCGGCAGCACCTGCGGCCTGGACCTTTGGTCGGGAAGGCCTTTGGAAGGAGAATTCTGCTGTACTCTGAAGTCATATGGAGATGGGACATGGCAATTCAATATGCCGCGTCAGGCCTCGCGAGATATCGCTCTTGCTGCTGTTAGCGCAACAAGCGGGAATCTTTTCTTCAGCATTGACCTCGCCGCAGAACTGGACTCGGCCGGATATGATTGGGATGCGAGAAGTTTGCCTCCTCTGGCAATAGTGCACATCGATTCCAAGGAAATGACAGTCGATGCCCGGATCATTGACTGGGATGAAGCCATCTACCTCGATTTTACACTCTAAAAGAATCAGATATGAAAACGATTATGAAAACAATTCTTTATCCCTTGGCGGTACTTTCCGCCATCGCCCTGCTGTCTTCCTGCAACAAAGAGCAGGAGCCCTGCCGCGAGGCTGAGGCTCTTGTGGAAGGCCAATCCGTCGTCACGGTCCATATTGATGAACAGTTCGGGACGAAAGCCCTCGGGGTTGCGGACGATGCCACCGACACGAAGAAGGTGAATTCTCTCCAGGTGTTCGCCTTCGACTCTGACGGTGCTCTCCAGGCTTATGAGAGCACGACATCCGGCGCGAGTGCATCGCTGAAGCTCAACATCGGCCAGGAGTATACATTCTGGGCGGTGGCCAACAACTACGGTAAGACCGGATGGAAATACGATGCGGTCTCCACTGTCAGGACTCAGGAGGAGTTCAAGGCCATCATGACCGACCTCAAGGACAACGCCAAGAACGATCTGCTGATGTTCAGTCAGACCGGAGTGAAGAAACTCATCGACGCACAGACAAACAGCCTGTCCATCGAGGTGTCCCGCCTCGTGTCCAAGATCCAGATTCGGAAGATAACGGCCGACTTCGGGACCAATACAGCCCTGAAGTCCCGGAGCTTCATGATTGACAGCATCTATGTCATAAATGCGGTGAAGGGAGAGTCTCTGGGACTCAGCCCTGCTCCCACTGCGGCGTATTACAACAAAGGGAAGTTCATCTCCGGACCATCAGATCTGCTTCTGTGTGACCGCCTCGGGACCTCGTTCGAGCTCAGCACCTCAGCCGGGGTTGCGAATCCGTACACTACCGCACATACGTTCTTTACCTACGGGAATGCGACCGATCGGCCTACCCGCCTTGTCGTGAGCTGCCGGTGGGGAGACCGCCGGACATTCTACCCGGTTGACATCAAGGGCACTGACGGCCGTCTGAATCCCAACTGTTCATACATCGTCAATCAGCTCACCATCAAGGGACTCGGTTCCGATGATCCGGATGTGATTCCCGAGCGGCAGGAGTTCAGCGCATCCATCACCATCAAGGATTGGGAAACCGGCTTCGAAAAAGACATAACACTCTAGTGAATTATGAGAACCAGACTTCTTTTCATTCTTCTGACACTCCTCCTCGCATGCACCGTCCCGGCAATGGCGCAGACGGAGCAGAAGGACTCGGCCCTTATCCGGATATCGCTCGCCGACTCTGAATCGGTCATCGACATAGACTTCAGAGGGAGCGGAGAGGTCCGTCACAGCAAAAAGGAAGCCCCACGTCTGCAGAGGATGCCAAGGAGTGTCGAGGGGACCCCCGTTGTAGCCGTTCGTACGAACCTGCTGCTACCCCTCATGAACCTCGGAGTAGAGGTGCCAGTCTCTAACCGCTTCTCGCTTGGTGCCGGCTGGAGTTATCCGTGGCTCATGCGCAGCTGGCTGGATGCCGTGCTGCCTCCCCATCAATTCTGCGCCCAGGCCCTTGCGGGTTCTCTTGAAGGCCGTTGGTGGCTTGGAGGCGAGCATACGGAGGAGGCGGACACCAGAGGACGCCTGCGCGGTCACTCCATCGGAGCCGTCCTGAGCGGCGGATACTATGACTGGGAGTATGATGGACGGGGGCAGCAGGGCGAGTTCGCGGCCATCGGCGTTGACTATCTGTACAGCCTTCCACTCGGACATGGTGGAATCCATCTGGAGTTCAATGCCGGCATCGGCATTGCTCTTGACTGGAACAGGAGCTATACGGTGCCCTATGAAGGCGGCTTTCTTATTGCCGACTCCGATAAGAAGATGCAGGTACGTCCTGTCCCTATCCGGGCAGCCGTCTGCCTCTGCGTTCCCATCATGAGAAAGGAGAAAGGTCATGAATAGGAAGTTCTCCCCAGCCTTGCTTCTCGCCCTTGCCCTGATGCTGTCCTGCACAAGGGAGCCGATCTATGAGGGTGTCAGCCAGTACCGGTTTGAGTTCAGCTTCCCGGACTCCGTGCTGTGGTGCAGGCCCGAGAGGCCGGAGCTCATCCAGGTTCTCTTCTATGACCCCGCGACCGGAAAAAGGGTCAGCGAGACATACATGACTCCGGACGGCGGCTACCTCTATGCCATTGAGCCGGGCAAGTGGAATATCGTTGCCTTCACGATGGGTTCTACGCGGACCATGGTGGACTATGCACGGGACTTCTCTCTGCTCTCTGCACACACGTCCCTTATCCAGAGTGCGCCTATGAGGATAGCTGACAGCCCGGAGCACATCTTCGTGGCGACTCTTCTGGACGTGGACATCCCTCAGCTCTCCGAAGCGGACGAGCCGTTCGTGCTTGATATTCCATTGAAACCCCTGTGCGATTCATGGAGGGTCGAGGTATCGGGAATAGAAGGACTGGAATACGCTTCTTCCATAACGCTTCTGGCTTTCAACCAGGCCGGTGAGGTTCGTCTCTGTGATATGGACCGGGGGGACTGGTGCGCCATCAAGGCATCGGGGGCTGTACAGGACTCCCTTGCCGTGATTCCTTTCTGCACCTTCGGGATGCCTCCGGACGCCAATGTCGTCATCCGGGTGATAATCGAGGCGGAGGATGGACAGAAGCATTCCAACGACTTCGACATCACAGCACAGGTGAGGAGCCCACTGAAGCGGAATCACATCATCTCCGTAGATTTCCAGACCAAGCTCCTGCCTCTGATTCAGGGTGGACTCGACCCCCAGACCGATGAGTGGGAGGACCACAACGAATTCCTTGAAATAGAATAGCAATCTCGCTATAAATACCTGAACAAAAACGGGGTCTGACACACCTCGTCTGGGCCCTCCTCGGCCTCAGTTGAACGTCAAAAAAGAGAAAAAAACAATGAAAAAAACAATCTTTTTCGCCGCCTGTGTTGCGGCACTCTCTCTGCTCGTGGCATCCTGCGACAAGGATTCCTATTCCACCTCATTTGCCCCGGAACAGCAGGTGGAGAATGAGATCACTCTCAACACCTCCGCCGTGACCACCAAGGGTTACATCACCGGTGCGACCTTCTATGACACGGCAATCGCCCAGCTCCATGCCGGAGAGGGCGGAGCCCCTTCCGACGTGAAGGTCGAGAGAGCTATGAAGCTCTCCGCCTTCCTTCATCCCCAGACCGGGAACGAGGGCAACTACTTCGTCGACTACACCTATGCAAAGGGTACTGACGACAAGTGGCATCACGACCCGAAGATCTACTGGCCTCTGGGCGGCACACTCGACTTCCTCGCATACTCGTCCATGACCCCGTTCAATTCCAAGGATGTGGTCTGGAACGACAAGAACGCTGCCGAGAGCGTGGTGTTAACCGTGCTTGAGGACCGCACGCAGGATGACATCGTCTTCTGCTCCGTGTCCGGAAGGGCATCGAGCACCGGAGCGGATGCCGTCCCTATGCAGTTCAAACACGCACAGGCCTGGCTGGAGTTCCAGATCAAAGTGGCAAACGCCGATATGGAGGACAAGATTGCCATCGAAGAGATTGTCATCGAAAACATCTACGACAATGGTGAGCTCACCCTTGAGAACAATAACGGTGATGCCGCCGCTTCGTGGTCTTTCCGCAGATGTCAGAGCAAGGATGTCGTCTTTGATGACAGCTACTCCATCTATGGCAGTCAGAATGATGACTATACCCTTGAGAACGCTATCAGCAGCGAAATCAACTACATGGATATGCTTCTGCCCGAGCAGGCCAAGACCAGCTTCGTCATCAGATACGTGCTTGCCGGTCAGCCCAACAAGCTCGAGTACCGTTACACACTCAGCAATGACAACTGGCTCCAGGGCAACAAGTATATCTACGAAATTCAGTTCAAGGTCAATGAGCTGACCGTAGCACCTACAGTCAAGGAATACGTCAACGGAACAGTGACCGACCTCACTCCCTCAGAAATCATCTAGCACTTCGTTTCTCTCTCTCATTTTCCCGGCAGGGTTCGACTCCCTGTCGGGAATCCAAAAACAGCAATGCCAATGAAACGCTTGCAATACTTGTCAATCATTCTTCTTGCTGCGGGGGCGGTCTCCTGCGGCAAGGAGGGCCTCACCCAAGCAGAACCGGAGCGCTGTCTGGAGATTCTCCCGAGCACCGGGTCAGGTACCACCAAAGGGGCTGTCGGAAGCGGACCGCTCGACGGGAGCTATACCATTTTCCTGAGCTCGTACTTCAATAACATGACGGCGTCTGAAACTAGCGGCAATTATTTCTGCGGACGTCCCTTCAGTAAGGATGGGGACCGATGGAGCGCTACGCCGACGATCTGGTGGCCTATGGGAGGGAGTCTGGATTTCCTGTCCCTTGCACTGAAGGACAGGACCCTCGGCAGTTCTGCAATCTGGTACAGTGAGAACGTCACCAAGGGCGTGGAACTGGAGGTTCCCGATGGGACCTGCCTCGATTCGGAAATCATGTATTCGAGGGCTTCTTCCAGGAAAGCGGAAGAGGGAACGGTCAGTCTGGACTTCAGCCACTCACAGGCTTGGGTCCGGTTCGAGTTCGCAAGGTACGAACCCGGCACCATCCGCGTGGACAGCCTGGTGATAAAAAAAGCATACCTGGGAGGAACTCTCCGCCTTGAGAACGGGGTCTATCTCAAAGCCCAGTGGGACTTCCACGGGTTCTTCCGGGAAGACTACACGGTTGCACAGAGCCGGAATCTTCTTCTCTCAAACCCTCCCACCTGCATTGATCTTCTACTTCCTGAGCAGCAGGCTTGTGACCTGGAGATCTGGTACACGCAAAGGCCGACGGCATCCTCCCCCTGGGGCGCGGGGTCCTGCCATGTGGCCTCCGCCAATGTCGATCCCTGGCATGCCGGCACGAAGACCACCTACACGATGATTATTCACAAGAAGCTCGAGATCAGCGCCTCTGTTTCCGCCTGGGATGAAGAGCCAAGACCGATTTCAATCAATTAACACTATATGCCATGAAGAATATTACAGCCATTATCGCACTGACCTCGATCCTGCTCTGCTCGTGCAGCAAAGAAGATGTCCAGAGTGTTCCAGATGCCTCAAGGCTTATCCGGATCTCGGCAGGGATCGATATCAGCCAGACAACAAAGGCGGCCATCACAAACGGAGTGCTGCCGTCATCTCGCGATATCTTCGTCGCCTCATACAACCGGACAACCGGCCAGAACTTCTTCCCATGCACCAGGTTCTCATATAACTCAGGTTTATGGAGTTCCGACAAGAGCTGGCCACTTTCGGGAACGCTCGATTTCCTGGCCTACTCCCCCGGAGCATCTTCCGTTACTTCCGTTGTGTGGGGTACAGAAGATGTCACCTCCAGTGTCAGGATGACCATGCCGGACAACAGTGCCACCCAAGAGGATATTCTTGCCGGATGTGCTGCGGGACGGCCGGCCAACAGTTCGGTCGAAATCGAATTCAACCATGCTGAGGCTTATCTGACATTCGCGGCCAAGGCCTCTGAGAGCTACAACGCCAGCACCAACCGCGGCATCACCATCAACAGCATCACCCTCAAGTCCGCATATCACTCGGGTACCGTTCTGGCCGGCAGGTCAGGATCGGCCATGTCGTTCACGTGGAGCGGACTCGGCAGCCGGAAGACACTATCTGTACCGGGCCTCTCGGCGGCCAATCTGACGGGCACGGTCACTGCCCTCGGCAAGGGAATCCTTCTCCCGGCACAGGATGAGGTAGGGTTCATCATCAACTACACCCTGCACAACGGCAAGGACGTGGCCGGGGCAAACGTCAACACCACCCTGAACTATGATTGGGCTCCCGCAAGTCCCATCTTCTGGGAACCGGGCAAGAAATATACATACACCATCAACATCACCCTTGTGGGCATTACCATCACTCCGAGCGTTTCAGTCTGGACATCGGGGATAAATAAGGAGATCAAATTATGAAAACAATTCATTTTGGAAAAGGATTGCTGGCTGTCTGCCTGATGGCGATGGCCTGCAATAAGGAAGTTGTGGTCCCGGAACCAACCGGGAACATTCAGTGCGACGTTCAGCTTGAGTTCATAGCGGACGTCGAGCCCGACTGTTACGATGTGACCGTCACGGCTGACTCCGTCAGCACGAAAGGGCTGGCGGGAGCTTTCATAACCAAGATTCAGGGAGAGTCCATTGAAGGCGCAGACACCAAGGCGGCTCCCGTGACAAGTCTTACGACCTACGGGGCATTCTCTCTGTTCGGCTATATCTATGATTCCTGGAGCGGTTCGTGCAAGCCGGAATTCATGTTCGGAGAAAAGGTCACGTATGACTCCGGAAAATGGAGGACTCAGAACGCCTTCAGCAGCAAGACAGGTGGCAAGACGGTCCGATTCTACTCCTTTGCCCCGTACGGAGCTGAAGGGCTCAGTGTCGCCTCCACAACGGCGGGGCCCCTGTCTTTCGCGTATACTGTACCGAAGGCGGTGTCATTGCAGAACGATATTCTGGTCGGCTCTTCCAGCGAATACTCGGGAGAGCTGTCATCAGTCGGCATCTCTTTCTCCCACTGTCTATGCGCCGTCACCTTCAAGACCGGCACAGAGACTCTCAGCGGCAAGATCAAAAGCATTACCCTGAAAGGAGTATATTCTGCAGGGACATATACGATAGGCTCCGGATGGAGCGGTCTTTCCGGGAAGGACAATTTCGCTTTCAACACCGATATGCAGGTCACCGAAGGACAGCAGAAGGACCTTACCGGTGGGGAATCCACGATGATGCTCCTGCCACAGACAGTTCCCGCCGGTGCCACTCTGGAAGTCGTTGTCGATTACCTAGGTGACACTCATACGCTCTCCGCACCCATTGCCGGGGACATCTGGACAGAGGGCAAGCGGTGCGTCTATATGCTCAGCTTCGACAGCATTGCGGGGATGCACATCAGCATGGACCCGACAGCTCTGTCCCTTAACTGGGGCGAGCACAAGGACATCGCCATCACTCCCAAGCCTTCGACCCAGAACTGGACAAATTCCATCTCGGGGACCGGTCTGTCTGCGGAGAAGATCAGCAGCACCGTCCTACGTATCACCAACAACAATATCTCCGGCGTGGACAGCAACGGCAGCGTCACCGTTACAACCGAGGACCGGAGAAGGAGTGCCACTGCAACTATCAGTGCGAAGTCCCTGCAGGAATCCATCAGCCTGTCTCCCACATCAAAGACCATAGCCTACGGCGCAACGGAGACCGTTTCCGCATCCGGCACCTATCCGAACGGATTCTCTCTGAACTCCCCGACGGGAGTGACTGTCAGCAAGAGCGGGAACACCGTTTCCCTCAAGAATACGACAGCCTCATACACTGCTACCGATGTCACGCTCACGGCTACCACCGCCCTTATGAGCAGAACGGCTTCCGTTTCCATTCACCTCTCTGCAAAGCCTGAGACAATCAGCCTCAGCAAGAGCTCACTCTCCATCGGGCCATCAGGCACAGGGACCCTTACGGCAAGCGGAGATTACGACTCCTATACTGCTTCTTTATCTAGTACCACATACGCCACCGTATCCACTTCGGGCAATACCATAACCATTACCAACAAGAACAACACTTATGAGTCCAAGAGTGTCACGCTGACCGTGAAGACCGCCGGAGACACCAAGGCAAGCGCGAGCGCGACAATCACGCTCGAACCTCTGGTTGACTATGTCATCGGCTATGAGATATCCGCGATAACACTTGACAAGTCAAGCGTCGGCGCAGGTGGCGGAACGGTCACCGTCTCCGGCGGAGCCGTCACGCAGAAATGGGTTTCAGGAAAGTCCGTGGCGAACTACAAGGATGCGAGCATCACTGTTGTCAGGACCAGCGCGAACAGTTCTTATCCTGCATCCGTGAGCGGAAAGGTCATAACCGTAAACAGCCTTGGCAAGTCCGTGGTCGGCGAAGGAACATATGACGTCACAGTATCCTTCTCCGAAGGCGGAATCAGTGCCACAAGCAGGACGGCCTCTTTCAAGCAGGGTGCGAACAACCGTTACACCGGCACCAAGTCAACCAAGAACCATACGAAAACCGGCACGATAACTTATGGAACCAAATCCTACGGTGCCACGACCTATGGTTCCAAGTCATATGGGACGGAATACGTCAACAGCACTGACTGGGGAACAAAGGTGACGGATGCCGATACCTACGGCTCATGGGAGACGACTGCCACTAGCACTGAAAAATACGACTACGCCGTCTCTCTCTCCGTCACATCATGGTCTCCTGGCCCTGAAGCATCATCCAAGGCGAACACCGTTTCGGCATCTCACTATGAGAGGGCCAAGTACGATCAGAGACGCACGATCACCCATAACTATCATCAGCCCTATACACAGCACTACTACAGGAAATGGACACGAAGCGCAAGCCGTCCCTACACCAGGTCAGCTTCCCAGAACTGCAACTATGTTGAGTACAGGACAGACACCTTCGATTCCGGAGCCTCCGAGTATGTCGAGGAGAACAAGAGCCACACTGAGTCATGGACGGATTCCGGAACGGAAACTCTCGCCGACGACACGGGCTCGGAATGGTATCGCGACTATAACGGGACCTCATACACCACTGCCGACGGAGGTTACGGCTACCAGACCACATACGGCACAGGTACAAAGACAACGGACTCTGTCACTCCCACTTCAAACCAGTCATGGCTTACCTACTCAGGCGGAAGCATGAACGTGTCGGAGAATACCTCTACGTCTTCACGAAGCGCCACCCTTACTGCAACCAACGGCTCGGCAAGCGCTTCATGCTCCGTCACGCAGTCCAAGGCTGAATACGATATCGTCATCAATTAAATCAACTTATAATCCTATTATTATGAAATCAAAATTCATTCTTTTTGCCATGGCAGCCTTCTGCCTGGCGTCCTGCAACAAGGAACAGATCAAAGAAACTGACCCCGGCACAATCGGGGGTGATGGAGACTACATGCTGGAGATTCTGGAAACGGGTGCTGAGGGACAGACCAAGAGCAGCCCCTCTACCGTTGAACTCAACCTGGCCAATCTGGTCAGCGCTTCAAGCAAGAGTATCACCGCACAACTCAAGAAGAAGTCCGGCGGCAGTTGGGTCAATGTGGATTCGGGTGTCAGCTACTCGTGGTCCGCTTCATCTGTCGACAATCAGAAATTCTCAGGCTCAGGCACCAGTGGCCAGACCTGCAATGTTTCTGCAAAAGCGGCCGGAAGCGGCTCGATCACTGTTTCCGCCAACTTGAGCGGCAGTACAGTCGCCACCCAAGCCGTTCCTGTCAATGTGACGGACGGCAGGGCCTTATCGTGGACGAACGCAACAACATCCCTAGCCACAGGTGAGGTCAAGACCGCCGTGCTCAACAGCAATTTCAGCGGGACCGTAACTGTAAGCTCTGATAACAGTAGTTTTTTGGTTGGAACATCTGAGAATAGCCTCAATTCAACGGCTTCTGTGACGTTCTCGAATAACAAAACCCAGACAATCTACTACAAATACACTGGTTCAAGTCAGACGACCGTTAAAAT
>JAKSKN010000008.1 GCA_024401695.1 Bacteroidales bacterium | reverse complement strand
GCATCATAGTTGGCACCATTTGCATCGAATCCGTGGCACATTTCGTGGGCAACGAGATAAGTCATGAACGGGAATTCCTGGTTCATATCCATCATTATGGAAGAACTTGGAAGGATACACATAGCATTGGCATTATGGATATAGAAGGAATTTGCAGCATATGCCGGAGTCCCGACCAAGGGCGTCATATAGAAGATGGCTACGATATTGTCCAGATTGGTGTTTTCACCGCTGAAAGCCATCAGTTTGGAAATATTGGAACTGCCAACCTCGTGCAAAGCGGAGCAGAAATCGCCAGATACGGGCATATCAGCTTCATATTTTGACCAGTCAAATATTCCGGTGTGGCATTCCATTGCATCCAATTTTTCTTTGGCGACGACTTTGGAATATGGGGTCATCCATTCCGACTGCTCGATTCTTTCACCCATCGTAATGCGCAGTGCTTCGAAAATTTCCCTATTTTTTGTTCCACAATCCGGTTTTACGTACATATCACAAAAACAATGTGATATATTCATCATAAGGTTAGGATACAGAATGGTCAGAATGAAAACTAATTGTTCGTCGGCATTGAGTATGAGTGCCATATCAAAGGACACTGCCACGCACCACAGGAAGGCGTCTGCAGCCTCCTTCATCTCAGGATCGTCCATCTTGTCCACGAGTTCAAAGAGTTGCCTCGTCATATCATCAAGCGGAATGAAATCGGGGTTGCGGTTCCCAATGGCCGAAGCAAAACGTTCCAAAGCATTGCCGCCGGCTTTTGTGCTGGAGAATGATTCGACATATTCCTTCATCCGCCTGCATTCTTCAGGGACGCCGGCATTAAGGTTCTGAATGGATTTCCCATTATCCTTGATGTTGTCCGAAAAATATTTTTCAAACTTCCGGGCCTTTGGCAGCAACCTGCTGTATTCATCTTTTATCCCCGCCATAGCCAACTGCTCTTCAGTCCAATCCGTCAACATACCTTCAAAACAGGCACAGACACCGAGCCCGAACTTGTGCCCGTCAAGATTCATGGGCGTGACAACGAAAAGGGAATAACCATTCTTGTAGTACTCTGCGGCCTTATCAATAAATCCCTTATCTCTTACTCGGCTCTCAATGCCATTCAGCCTTTCGCTCATACTGGTGAAAGCCTCTGCAACGTGTTCTTCTTTATCTCCAGATAAGGCCGCCTTTAGCTCATTCAGCCTTTTGATGGCAGGCACTGGATTATCATCGCCATCACTGAAAGCCAGGCCCATAAAATCCATTTCCTGTTTTTTCCAACGTGAGAACGGAGTCCAGGAATCCGCTCCCTCCTCTGCAATGCCCTTCCCGCAGACATAACGGTAGAAATCATCTCCGGGCAATATGCCTGGATCCGAATATCTGTCATATTGCCATTCCGAAGGCTTGAAAGGCTCATAACTGTCTTTCGAACAGGAAGACAGACATAGCAATATGCCGAAAACAAAGAATAGGCGTGTGAATTTCATTGTTATTCTGCCTCCGGTATTGTGAAACCGAAAATTGCCGTGAAATCGAATTGACCGAATTTTGCAGGTTTGAACGCGAATCCGTATTCTCCCGGGGTCAGGTCCGGGACGGTGATGAGGAATGAATTGTCATACAATTTTTCCCATTCGAATTTCATTGAAGTCTTCTTTTCGGTATTGAACCCGTTCACGCTGGTGCCTTCGTCGAAGACGCGCTTGTTTTTCTGGACTTCAAGAGGGATGACGACGATATTGTCGGGTGTCATCGATTCGACGAAGACATCATATTTCTTGAGCGAGCGGGTGATGTGTTTCCTTTCGAGGTCGCAGACCATCACGAAGGTGTTGCCTGCCGGCATATCGGAAGATGCGCCCTTGAAGGTGTATTTCTTCTGGCCGACTTCGATGATGCCCAGGAAACTGGTGCCGGAATCGGATGCTACGCCGCCCTGATATGCCAGAGGAACGGACTCGTCTCCAATGATTGCATAGAGGCCGGGTTCGCGTGGGTCATTCTGTGCTGACAGTGTGAAAGAAACCAATAAGATGGCTGCGAGAGTTGTAAAAAAATGTTTCATAGGGCAGATGCTATTATCAATCAAATATAGCACAATTTATGTTATCGCCAAAATCCTGGACGCGCCACGTGTCCCGTCATATAAGTCATTCTTAATTGCCAGGTTGTTTTATTTGAAAGACAAAATTATTAATTTTGTAGTATTATGGGATGGTATGACAAAATAACGACAAAGGGAGGCCTGCAGGTCAGAATGACGATTTACGTCGCGTCTGCGGTTCTGCTTATCTCTACGGCGGCGCTTGTGATAATGGCGGGCCGCATACGCCGGGATTACGAGGGGATGCTTGACAGCCGCATCACCGACGACCTGGTAGCCATCACCCAGAACATCGAGCAGAGGATGCTGCGCATTGAAGATGCGAGCAATACCATGGTCAATATCGCATCCTCCCTTGTAGAAGACAGAAGTGACCTTGATTCCGTGCTTTACCGCACAGTCCATTCCATAAACGACATTCTGGGGATGTCGATCATATTCCAGAAAGGGTATGGCGCCGACGGCAGGTTCTACGAACCGTATGCGTACTTCGACAAGGACCGCAACATCCTGTCGGGGACAAAGATATATGATGGTGAACCTGATGAGAGATATCATTGGCAGGAATGCTATGACAGCGAAATGTCGATGTGGAGCGACCCGACCACGGGAGATATCAGCGGGCTTGACATCGTATGCTATGTAGCGCCTGTCTTTGACAACCTTGGAGAGCATATCGGTGTGTCATATTCGTGGGTGCCCCTGAGTTATGTCACATCCTTCGTGACAAGTTACAAGATCAGGAAAGACATAGATATCAGCATCTACAACGGTAAGGGCGCAATGCTGGTCGCACCGGACGACTATATACTGGAACTTTCACCGGATGAGCTGATCACCAGGGAAGTTGAAATAGAACATCTCGGCTGGAAGGTGATTCTTTCCGCCGACAGGAATGTCATCGACGGGGAGGTCCGCCAGAAATTGATTTCTCTTGCCGTGATAATCCTGCTGATGTCAATCCTGCTGGTGCTTGCCATCATCTTCGTGGTGAAACACGTGGCGAGGCCGTTTGTCCGCAGGCAGCATCTCATAGAGAAGGAGAAAGCCGTGATGGACAATGAGATGCAGCTCGCGTCGGCCGCGCAGAAAGAACTGATACCGCACGTGTTCCCTCCGTTCCCGGAGCGGAAGGGACTGGACCTGTCGGCCACGCTGTACCCGGCGCGCGAAGTCGGCGGTGACCTGTATGACTATTTCATTATGGGGAATACGCTCTATTTCTGCATAGGCGATGTCAGCGGCAAGGGTGTCCAGGCATCGCTGTTCATGGCTGCGACCCATTATCTTTTCCGCAACGTCGTGGCAAGGAGCGCTGCTTCCGACGCAGCCGGACAGATCAACGCCTCCCTTTGCGCCGACAATGAAAACTGCCGTTTCATCACATTCTGGTTCGGTTGCCTTGACCTGGCCAGCGGCAGGCTCGAGTATGTCAATGCCGGTCATAATGCCCCCGTACTTGTGCGGGACGGCAGGGTTGAATTCTTCCCGGAGTCCGACAATATGCCTTTCGGCATATCCGATGACGAGAGGTTCATCTCAAAATCCACGGTTCTGCTGCCGGGGGATACGCTGCTGCTCTATACTGACGGCGTGACGGAGGCAATGGATGCCGACGGACGTGAATTCGGAACTGAACCGATGATGCAGGCGGCGGAATCCGTATCCGATGGCAGCGCTTCCGGGGTCATTGGAAAAGTGCTGGAACGCGTCAGACAGCATGCTTCCGGGGCGGCGCAGAGTGACGACATCACGATGCTGTGCGTGAAATTCATCGAATCTGAATCATAATCATAAAACAATAATCACTATGGAAATCAAAGTACAAGAAAATCCTGAAAACGTAACCGTCGTAATGAGCGGAAGTTTTGACACATTGGCCTCCGAGCAGGCTGAACCGACCGTCAAGGAACTTGAAGGGATGGCGTCGAAGCCGATGATCATAGACTGCAATGCGCTTGAGTATATCGCCAGCTCGGGTCTGCGCGTGCTTCTGCGCCTGCGCAAGGCCAGTGCTGCACAGGGCCAGCAGGTCACATTGTCGGGTGTCAATGAGAATATCATGGAGATACTCAAGGTTACCCATTTCGACAGGATGTTCATAATCAAATAGCAACGGCCACTTAGTCATTCTTAAAATATGAGCGGAAAAACTTCCCCCATCACATACGCACAGCAAGGTGTGTATATCGACTGTATCATCGACTCTGAAAATCTCAGATATAACAATCCACACGCAGTCCTGTTTTCCCACATAGCCTCTCCTGACGCCCTTGCGGAAACGGTACGGAAGGTTCTGGAGCGCCATCCGGCTTTGTTCTCGCATTTTGAGGACAGGGACGGAAGGGGAGTCCAGGTGTATGCTGACAGGTGTCGCGCCGAGGTCGGTGTCACGAGACTTGAGGATAAGGATGTCAAGTCGGCGAAGGAGGGTTTCATCCGTTCATTTGACATCTCGTCAGGTCCGCTTTACAGGGCGGAGGTGCTTGATGCGCCGTCCGGTGTGACCCTGCTTCTGGACTTCCATCATCTCGTATATGACGGTACCTCCCTCAGCATCATCATCAATGAGATCTGCGCTGCCCTTGAAGGGTCGGAGCCTGTGGACGAGCCGGACTCATATGCGGATTTCGCAGAGGCGCAGCAGGCCTGCACGACAGACCACAAGGCATATTTTGACAAGTTGTTCGGGGAAGGCGTGACATCCACCACGCTTCCGGCCGACCTGAATGGAGAGGCGGGCCCTCACGCCGAACACCTGCGTTTTGTCAGTGCGCCGGATGTTATGTCAAGGGCCAAGGCGCTCGGCACCGCTCCGTCGGCATTGTTCATCGCAGCGGCTTTCTACACCATCAGCCGCTATGCCAATACGAAGGACATCTGTATCACCACAATCAGCAACGGCCGTCTCAACCCTATGTCGAAAGGGGTGGTGGGAATGTTCGTCAACACCCTGCCTCTCGTATGCCGTATCGGTGATTCCAGCATCCGTGAGTTCATCCACGGCGTCCGCGAGTCGTTCCTGGAAACCCGCAGCCACGAGGAATATCCGTTCTCTGCCCTTGCCGGCGACTATGGCATTGAGCAGAATGTCCGGTTCACATATCAGTATGGGACATTTGGCAATGCCTTCCACGTGAATGGAGAGGAAGTCGTGGAGGAGCGTATGGTTATGAACAGCCACACGTTCCCGTTCACCATCACGATAAACAAGATCGACGGCAGGCCTGCGATCGTGATCAATTACGACACTGCAAGGTATTCTGCAGATATGGCGGGCAGATTCGCGGAATCGATGGATGCCGTCATCTCTCATTTCCTTGAGAATCCCGATGAAAGGCTGCTCGCCGCATCCATAATGAGCCGGGGCCAGAAGGAAGAGGTCGCCGCACTGCGGCAGACCTGCATCGACCCGTCGGCCGTCCGCTTCCCGCTTTTCCACAACTGTATCGAATATTGGGCGGAGAAGACTCCGGACACCACGGCGGTCATCGCCTGCAATGAGACTCTGACATACCGCCTCTTCAACGAAAAGGCAAACATCCTCGCCCACGCGCTCATCGACAGGGGAGTGACTCCGGGCGACCGCATCTGCCTGCTCCTTCCGCGCAAGAGCTGGCATCTGCTTGCAATGTTCGGCGTGATGAAGGCTGGTGCCGCATACATCCCTTGCGACCCTGAATATCCTGAAGAGCGTATCAGGCTTATCACGGAAGACAGCCACGCCCGCTACGTCATCACCACAAAAGACAAGATGGCCGGATACGGTGACCGCGCTCTCGACGTGGAAGAACTGCTTGCAGCGGGCGGCAATGTCCAGAACCCGTCCGTCCGTCAGGATTCCGATTCGCTTGCATACCTCATCTACACATCCGGCTCCACCGGACGTCCGAAGGGCGTGATGCTCCGTCATACCGGCATCTGCAATTATCTCACCGACCACGAGGAGAACCGCCATTTCCACGCCCTTGTCGGCGACTGCAGTACGATGCTCTGCATAACGACCGTAAGCTTTGACCTCTCCCTCAAGGAGATAGGTGCCTCGCTGTTCAACGGTATGACGCTCGTCTTTGCCGACGAAGACCAGGTGAATGACCCGCAGGCGCTTGCCGACCTTATGCTCACTACCGGAGTGGACGGCTTCAGCGGTACTCCTTCCCGACTGAAGATGTTCCTCGACCTGCCGGATTTCCAGAAGGCATTTGCGAAATGCAGATTCATCGTATTGGGTGGTGAGAAGTATCCTCCGACCCTGCTTCCGCAGGTCAAGGCCCTGGCTCCGTCCGCCCGGCTTTTCAATACCTATGGCCCTACGGAGATAAGCGTAAGCTGCAACGGCAAGGAACTGACGCATTCCGACCGCATCACGATCGGCCGGCCGCTGCTGAATGTCAGGGAGTATGTGGTGGACGATGACCTGAACGAACTGCCTGTAGGCGTGACAGGCGAACTTCTGATCGGTGGCCTGGGCGTTGCCGCCGGATACAATGACCTTCCGGAAAAGACCGCCGAGGCGTTCATCGACTACGATGGGGAGCGCTGCTATAAGTCCGGGGACTATGCATACTGGAATGCTGAGGGCGAGGTCATCATCCTCGGGCGCAAGGACCATCAGATCAAGCTCAACGGCCTCCGCATAGAGCTTGGGGAGGTGGAAACCGTCCTTTGCCGGCAACCGCAGGTCAAGGAAGGCGTCGCAATGATCCGGAACGTGGATGGCCACGACCATCTCGTCGCGTATTATACCGTCAGGGAAAAGGTCAGTGCCGACACTCTCAAGGAGCAGATGGGCCGGAGCCTCACCCATTATATGGTTCCGACCATCTTTATGGAACTTGATAAGATGCCGGTCTCCCCGAACGGCAAGACTGACCTCAAGGCACTTCCTCAGCCTGACCTTGCGCTTTCCGATGAGGAAAAGCTTATGCCGGCCACGGCTGACGAACAGGCCCTGTATGATATTGCTGCGGAAATAATAGGCAGCACCAATTTCGGCACCGGGACCAATCTGCTCGGCGCCGGACTGACCTCTCTGCTTGCCATCCGAATGTCCGTGATGGTGAAAGGCAGGATGGAGGCAGCCCTTTCAGTGTCTGACATCCTGCGTTATCCGACAATCAAGGGGATGGCAGCCAGGCTGAAGCGCATCGGCAATGAGAATGAAGCCGGCGGAGAGATCAAGTCCGCACCTCTTTCGTTCTCCCAGCTCGGCATCTTCTCCGAGTGTGCCGCCAATCCGGATGACATCCAGTACAACATACCTGAATGCCTCACCCTGCCTCAGGGCATCACTGCAATCCAGCTGAAGTCCGCCTTGGGAAAGGTACTTGAGGCGCATCCGTACATAAACACTCATTTCCAGAGCGATAACAAGGGCGACTTCTACCAGTGCCCGATGGACAGGAAGCCTTACGACCTGCCTATAGTCAGTATGTCTGAGCAGGAACTTGAGAGGGAGAAGAAGTCATTCGTCCGTCCTTTCGACCTGAACGAAGGGCCTCTCTACCGTTTTGAGATCGTTGAAACCCCTTCTGCAGTCCATCTGCTTGCCGATTACCATCATCTCGTGATGGACGGTGGCTCTCTGGACATATTTTACAGGCAGCTGTGCAAGGCGCTTGATGGAGAAAGCCCCGAGAAGGAGAAATATGACTACTATCACTTTGTGACCGACCAGAAGGCCGACGATGACACCGAGCGGTTCTTTGCGGATCAGCTGAGCCGGATAGAAGAGGCGTCCGCCCTTCTGCCGGACAGATATGATGCGGACGAAAACCACACCCAGGGTGAATTGAAAAGACCTACGGATATTCAGGCCGTCCAGCCGAAGTGCAAGGCCCTGGGCATCACGCCGGCTTCGCTGTACCTGGCTGCCGTGATGGTCGCCGTCAGCAAATATACCTGTGAGGACACGGTCGGCATCTGCACCGTTTCAAACGGCAGGAGCAACCTCCGTCTGACAAATACCCTGGGAATGTTCGTGAACACGCTGCCTCTGGTAGGCAGGGTTGATCCTGATATGCCTGTGGACGACTATCTGCGTCAGGTGGCGGGAACATTCGTGGATACCCTTGCGAACGAGGATTATCCTTATGGCCGTATCGTGGAGAAATTCGGTTATTCAGCCCATCTGATGTATGCATACCAGGTTGGTGTGCTCAACAGCTATGCTTGCGGCAAGGGCGTGATCGAGTTGCAGAAGCTCGAGATACAGAAGGCCAAGTTCCCTGTGTCCGTGCTCATAGAAGGCAGTGCCGGGAAAGGTGGCGTGATCAATGTACAGTATGATGAAAGCCTTTTCTCCGAGGATATGATGAGAGGCTTTGCCGATGCCGTACAGTGCGTGGTGGGGGAATTGCTGGTGAAGGAAAAGCTGGGCGATGTCAACATCAGCGATGACGGTATGCTGGCTCTTCTTGATTCCTTCAACCTGAAAAACGGTCCGGCGTGTGCCGGAGAGGATGCCGGAGAGACGGTTCTGTCGCTGTTCCAGAAGGCTGCAAGGCAATATCCGGACAATGCCGCCGCTGTTTTCAAGGATAAGAAATACACCTACAGACAGCTTGACGACCTGACCGACCGTATCGGAAGCCTGATCTATGACAAGGTAAAGGGCTGCGGCAAGGACGAACCTGTCGTGTCCATCCTCATACCGAGAAACGAGTATATGTTCATCCTTCCTCTCGCCTCGATGAAGGCGGGGTGTGCATACCAGCCTCTTGACCCGAGCTATCCTCGCGAACGGCTGAACTTTATGGTGAAGGATGCCGATGCCGCCCTTCTTATCGAGGACCCTGGCCTGTGCGGCCTGATCGATGGATTTGACGGGGAGGTGATGTGCACGGATGCCCTTGAGAAAGAAGGCGGCAGGGAACTGCCTGCAAATCCGCTCACGCCTCAGAACCTGTTCATACTGCTTTATACTTCCGGCTCCACCGGCGTGCCGAAGGGCGTTATGCTCGAGCATCAGAACCTCGTCGCCTTCATCAGCTGGTATCGCAGGTATTATGACCTCAGGCCGGAGCACAACGTGGCCGCATACGCATCATTCGGTTTCGATGCCTGTATGATGGATATGTATCCTGCGCTTACAAGCGGTGCGACGGTCCATATCATTCCGGAGGACATCCGTCTCGACCTGACTGCGCTCAACGGATACTTTGAAGCCAATGACATAACCCACAGTTTCTTCACAACCCAGGTAGGCGTGCAGTTCCTTCAGAATGAGGAGAATCACTCACTGAAGCATCTCAGCGTCGGCGGCGAGAAGCTGGTCAGCGTCGATCCGGCCGTGGGATACACTTTCCATAACGGTTATGGCCCGACTGAATGCACTATCTTCTCCACGGTGATGCCTGTGCTCAGGAAGGAACAGAACATCCCTATCGGCAAGCCTGTCGGCGAACTCTGCTGCTACGTGATGGACAAGCAGCTTCACCGTCTGCCGGTCGGCGCTGCAGGAGAACTCATCATTGCGGGCAGGCAGGTCGGACGCGGTTACCTCAACCGCCCGGACAAGACAGCCGAGGCGTTCTTCACCTTGAATGGTGAACGCGCATATCACAGCGGAGACATCGTGCGCTATCGTCAGGATGGCAACATCGAGTTCGTGGGCCGCAGGGACGGTCAGGTCAAGATCCGCGGTTTCCGCATCGAACTCAAGGAAGTGGAAGCCGTGATCCGTGAGTTCTCCGGCATCAGGGACGTCACCGTACAGGCATTCGACAGCCCGGACGGCGGAAAGTTCATTGCCGCTTATGTCGTCGGGGACGGAAGGGTGGATATCGATGCCCTGAATGCATTCATCCTCGAACAGAAACCGCCATATATGGTACCGGCAGCCACTATCCAGATAGACCGTATCCCGCTCAACGTGAACCAGAAGGTTGACAGGAAGGCATTGCCGAAGCCTGAGCCGAAGGCGCAGACCGGAAGTGACGCGACTGCCGCCCCTCTGAACGCGTTGGAGGTGGAACTCAAGTCCATTATCGCACCGATATTGAATACTGAGAATTTCTCCATCACCGATGTACTTGGATATGTGGGGCTCACTTCCATTTCAAGCATCAAGCTTGCGGCTCTCATATACAAGAAATTCGGCATTCAGGTCAACGCCAGGTCGCTTGCGAAGAATGCCACGCTCCAGAGCATAGAGAACCAGATACTCGACAGCTGGATGAATGGCGGCGCGGCTGCCTCCGGCTCTGTCTCAGTGCAGAAGGGGAGCACGCAGCCCGTGGGTGACGCCATCTCCGAGGCTCCGCTGACTTTCCCTCAGCAGGGCGTGTATATGGATTGCCAGATGAATCCAGACACCACGATGTACAATATGCCTATGGTGCTCGAATTCCCTTCTGAGACGAGTCCGGAAGCTCTGAAGTCTGCTGTGCTGAAGGTTGTCGGCTCGCACCCGTCCCTTTCCTGCAATTTCTTCCAGACCGACGGAGGCGTAGTGATGCGCCGTTCTTCAGGGGACAGGTTCGATGTGCCTGTAAGGTCGGCGGATGTGGATGAACTTGAGGATATCAAGAAGGCATTCGTGCGTCCTTTCAATCTGGAACTCGACACGCTGGTGCGTGCGGAGATATGCTCCGTGACCGGCGGTCCGCTTGTCCTCCTGATCGATATGCATCATCTGGTGGCCGACGGCGCCTCGGTCGATATCGTCATCAAACAGATACTTTCCGTGCTTGAAGGCCGGGACATCGATGCGGAGAGCTGTCCGTACCTGCAATTTGCAGCCGCGCAGAATGAGAAAGCCGTGCAGGGAGGGCTGGAGGAGAGCAAGGCATTCTACGATGAGATGTTCGCCTCGTACGAGGCTGCGGCCAATGTGCCGGCAGACAGGACTTCCACCGGGGAGGGCCTGCCGCAGCATGCAGTGACAGCCATTCCTGAGTCTCTTCTGAAACTTTCATTGCCTGAAGGTGTGACCCAGGCCCATTTCTGGTTCGCTGCGTTCAATTATGCCCTTTCCCGTTTCGCAAATACGAAAGACGTCTATACGGCATTCATCAGCTCCGGCCGTGGGGATATCAAGGTCGTCGACACCGTCGGAATGTTCGTCAACACCCTTCCTTGCGCCGTGCACGTCAAGGACCAGACCGTAAGGGAGTTCATAAAGGAGACCAGCGATGCCTTCTATGGCAGTCTTGACCACGAGAACTATCCGTTTGCCCGCATCGCTTCCGACTATGATTTCAAGGGATGTGCAAGTTATGCCTATCAGATGGGCGTTCTGAGCGCATACACCGTAGGCGGGAAGGAAGTGGTACGGTCGTCCGTGTCATTGTCAAAAGCCAAGATTCCGTTCAGCATCTTCATCCAGAACGTGAAGGGCGTTCCGAGCGTCGATGCCGAATATGATGATTCAATGTACAGCCGTGAGCTGGCGCTCCATTTCACTGAAAGCGTTATTGCCGTGGCAGGCCATTTCGCTGCAGATATGGATGCCCTGGTGAAGAACGTCAGCATAATGAGCGAACGCCAGCGTCTCGAGGTCGAGGGAATGCACAGCGTCAACGAGGATATGTCGTTCCCGATCCGCACGTTCCACGAAGGGATAGAGCAGTGGGCTGTCAAGACGCCTGATGCTCTCGCGCTGATGGCCTGCGACCGAGATATGACCTACCGTGAGTACAACTCGGAGGCCAACCGTATCGCCCGCGCCCTGATGGCGCGCGGAATGCAGAAGGGTGACAGGGTGGTGCTTCTCCTGCCTCGACGCAGCTATTATCTTACCGCTATGTTCGCGGTTATGAAATGCGGAGGCGCGTTCATCCCTATGGATCCTGAATATCCGGCTGACCGCATCGAATATATCCTCGATGATTCCGAGGGCCGCTTTGTCATAACCACTTCCGACAGGACAGCAAGCTATCCGGGCCGTGCCATCGACGTGATGGAACTTCTCGCGGAGGCCGCAGCCCTGCCTGACGGCAACCTCGACGTGAAGGTTGACCCTCACGATCTGGCGTATCTCATCTATACCAGCGGTTCGACGGGCCGCCCGAAGGGTGTGATGATAGAGCATCTCGGAGCCGCATCGTTCCTCACCTTCTACAAGAGCGACACCAACTTCGGCTCAGACAGCAATGCCAACCGTTTCGGACTCTGCCAGTCAACCGTGTCGTTCGACCTTTCAGTCGGAGAGATCGGCGTGCAGGTGTTCAACGGCGACACCGTCGTCTTTGCCAACGAGGATGAGATAATGAGCCCTGTCGAGATGGTCAAGCTCTGCCGCCGCACGGGCGCGCAGACCATCAGCGGCACACCGTCGCGACTTGCCGTCAACCTTGAGTTCAAGGACTACTACGACCTTGTCAGGGATCAGATGAAATGTGTCGTGACCGGTGGCGAGAAACTTCCGGGCGCCCTTCTGGACGAACTGGAGAAGATGGATGTCTACATCATCAACACATACGGTCCTACCGAGACCACTATGGGCAGCAGCGCCGGTGTGCTCAACGGCACGCGCGAGATCCACGTGGGCAAGCCGTTCACAAATTACACCTATCAGGTGCTTGACTGCGACCGCAACGAACTCCCTGTCGGTGTGATGGGCGAACTCTGCATCGGAGGCATAGGCCTTGCGCGCGGCTACAACAATATGCCGGAACGCACTGCCGAGACCTTCATCGAGTGGCAGGGCAAGCGCATCTACCGCACCGGAGACTATGCAATGTGGACGAAGGACGGCAATATCATAATAATGGGCCGTACCGACAATCAGGTCAAGCTGAACGGACTCCGCATAGAACTTGGAGAGATCGAGTCCGTGATGGCCCAGCAGCCCGGGATGCGCCAGTGCGTGGCAGTCATCAAGAAACTCGGCAACATCGACAAGCTCATCGGCTATTATACCGTCGATGAGACGGTTGCGGATATGCCTGCCGAGGCATTCGAGGAAATCCTCAGGATGAATATGTCGCTGAGGCTTACCCCATATATGGTCCCGGGCATCTTCGTCCGTCTTGATGAGATGCCTCTGACCCCTGTAGGCAAGACCGATGTGAAGCGTCTGCCTCTCCCTGAATTCAGAAGCGGCGGATACGAAGCCCCGAAGAATGACGTCGAGAAGACTTTCTGCGACATATTCAGCAAGATCCTGAAGCTGGAAAAGGTGGGCGCGGGTGACAACTTCTTCGAAATGGGCGGAACGTCGCTTGTCGCGATGCAGCTCATCGCGGAAGCCGCAAAGGCCGGATACACGCTGGTATACAAGACCGTGTTCGACAATGCCACTCCTAGGCTTCTTGCACAGCTGCTCAAGCCTGAACTCTATGCGAATGAGTCCAAGCGCAGGAACCTCCCTATGATCGACGAGATCGAGGCTTATGATTACAGCCAGCTCGACGAACTGCTCGCAGCGAACAATCTTGACACCTTCCGCAACGGACCGTGCTATGAGAAGATGGGAGATGTGTTCCTGACAGGAGCGACGGGCTTCCTCGGCATTCACGTCCTCCACAATCTCATCGAGCGTGAGGATGTGCCTCACATCTACTGTTTCGTGCGCGGCGGCAAGTCCATTTCCGCCGAGAGCAGGGTGCGCACGCTGCTGTTCTACTATTTCGGACAGAAATATGAGGAACAGTTCGGGGAGCGCATCGTCGTGATGGACGGGGATGTGACGGATGCAGGGTCGTTCGAGAATTTCGACAGGCATATCGATGTCGTGTTCAACTGCGCCGCCAACGTGAAGCACTTCTCTGCCGGCACCGATATCGAGGACATCAATATCAAGGGCTGCCAGAACTGCATAGACCTGTGTGTGCGCACGGGAGCGAGGTTCATCCAGACTTCGACCGGAAGCGTCGCAGGCCTTACTGTCAGCGACACTCCTGTGGCACCTCATTTCCTTACGGAGAAAGACCTTTACTATGGCCAGCAGCTTACGTCGAAATATACCGCATCAAAGTTCCTTGCCGAGCGCGCCGTGCTCGATGCAGTCAGGAACCGCGGCCTGAAAGGCAAGATAATGCGTCTGGGCAATCTGTCCGCCCGCTCGACCGACGGTGAGTTCCAGATCAACTTCCGCAGCAACAATGCAATGGCTGCGCTGAAGGCCTATCAGACGATCGGCTGCATCCCTTATGAAAAGGATTGCGCTTACTCAGAGTTCTCGCCGATCAATGAGGTCGCCGATGCAATCGTGCGCCTGAGTCTTACGCCGGACGGCTGTACGGTCTTCCAGCCGGGCAACGTCCACTGGCCGCCTTATGGTGACACCATAGACTGCCTGAACGGCATCGGTGTGCACGTGGAGCGGGTGGAGAATGCTGAGTTCCAGCGTCGCCTTGCAGAGGCTATGCAGGACCCGGAGAAGTCCGAGCTGGTGCAGAGCCTCGTGGCTTACAAGGAGGAGAATGACGGGACCTTCAAGGTCGTGAACGGATGGGAAACCAAGGCATACACTGCCCAGGTGCTCCTCCGTCTGGGATTCAGATGGTCATTCACCACCTGGGACTACATTGAGAAATATCTCCGCTGCCTCCAGGGGCTCGGAGTCTTTGACAACGACTTCAAACGTTAATATTTACAGTTCAGATATGGAGTCAGCATATATCAGGAGAATAGTGGAGAACTGCCTGAATCATCCTGAACGGGTGGCAGTGGTAGACCGGGAAGGTGTCCGTAAGACGACTTACGGAAGCATCCTTGCATTGGCCGAGAAGACCGCTTCGTTCATCTCGGGCCGTGGCATAGGGGTGCAGTCATTCATCACCGTAAAACTGCCTCCTTGCGCCGAATATATGGCGGTGGAGATAGGAATATGGCTTTCACGCTGCGTTGCGGTGCCGATGGGCGACAAATTCCCCCAGGAACGCATCGACTATATCGTTGGCCACTGCGACAGTGCGCTGACCATCGACGAGGATGTCCTCTCCGGGATTCAGGCGCAGCCGGACCAGTCCGGTTTCACGTTCCAATATCCGGAAGAAAGCGACGGGGCAATGCTCATCTACACGTCGGGCAGTACGGGCAAGCCGAAAGGCATCCTGCACAACCATTCCACGCTCATTGACAACAACCCGCGCGTGCCGGCCGCCATCGCGCACGATGAGAACACGCGCTTCGGCGCTGCTTCGCCGTTCTATTTCGTCACTATCCTGGGCAATTTCGACGTGCTGTACGGTGGAGGCACCGTGCACATCCTGAGCGATGCCTACAAGGCAAGCGCCAAGGCCATCGAGTATTATATCGATGACAACCGCATTACGGTATGCCATATCAGCCCGGCGGTGCTGACGCTGTTCCACAACCGCAGCAAATCCCTGAGGGCTGTGATCACCGGCGGCGAACGACTGACCACCCAGCATTCCCAGGACGGGTATGCGCTGTACAATATGTTCGGAATGAGCGAGACCGGTGGCGCCGTGATGTCCTTTGAAGTTGCTGAAATGTCGGACTCTGCGCCTCTTGGCCGGGGAATCAACCACAACGTCGCCCGCGTCGTTGACGAGAATGGCAACGACGTCCCGCCTGACACCGACGGCGAACTGGTGCTCAAGGGCTCATTCTGCCAGGGCTATTTCAAGGATCCTGAGCGGACTGCCGCCCTTTACAAGGACGGCTGGCTGCATACCGGTGACGTGGCGCGTATCGATGCCGAAGGCATAATCCATTATGTCAACCGCAAGGACTGGATGCTCAAGATCAACGGGCAGCGGGTTGAGCCGGGTGAGATCGAGAGCGTGATGAAGCGTATGCCGGGAATCACGGGCGCAATCGTCCAGGGCGTTGACAACGGCCGCGGAAGCAAGTATCTGTGCGGCTATTATACCGCGGACACCGCAGAGGTGGCGAAGGAAGACATCATCAGTTTCCTCGGGGACAAGCTCCCTCACTATATGGTACCGCTGCGATATGTCCGTCTGGACAAGTTCCCGATCAATGCCACGGGCAAGATAGACCGGAAGAACCTTCCTCTGCCGCAGAACGACCGTTCGGACCTCAAGCCTCTCGAGGGCAACATAGAGCTCAAGGTTGCTCAGATAATATGCCAGATACTCACGATCCGCATCGAAGACGTGGGCGCGGATTCCAGCTTCTTCGAACTCGGAGGCGATTCCATCCTTATCATGCGCCTCTGCGGCGAAATCGGCAAGGCTCTGCACAAGGAAGTGCCGCCTGCGCGCATCTATGAGAATCCGACCGTCCGCGGCATTGCCCGGACGCTTGAAAGCGCCCCTTCGGAGATACCTCTCGATTATGTCTACTCGGCACACGAAGACAAGGCACCTCTGGTGTTTATCCACACCGGCAGCACGGGCAGTGAGGCATATTATGCCCTTGCAAACGATATCAAGGACTGCTGTTCGTTCTCTGTCATAGAGCAATACAATATCTTCCACCCTGATGACATCCGTGAGGGAATACCCGCCATCGCGGCCAAATACATCGAAATATTGAAGATGCGCCAGCCGCACGGTCCGTACAATCTCGGAGGCTGGTGCTATGGCGGTATGATCGCATACGAGATGGCGTGCCAGCTCAAGGAGTCGGGGGAGGATATGGGCAGCCTGATCCTCATCGACGCGTACATAATGAACAGCGACTATGACCGCCGCCTCGTGATTGCCAACCAGGTGGAGCACGTCAACAGGGAATATTATGAAAAGAGCCCGCTCTTCGCGGATTTCCGCGGACGCGGTATGATCGAGACCATCATAGAGAATTCACGCTGTGTGGGACGGAATATGGCTGATTTCGTGCCCCGCCCGTACACGGGAAGAGTCCATTTCTTCAAGGCGACGAAAATCGCCGATGACATCCAGACATCGCAGCGTACATACTTCGCCCATATCGTGCGCGAGCTGGCGGGAGGCATCGAGAAATTCGTTCCGCCGCATCAGCTGACCATATATGATATCCCTGAACATCACGACGGCATGATGTCGGAAACCGGGCGCAAGGTCATCAGCAACCGCATCAGGAATATTATGGAAACCGAACTTCTCTATCTTGAAGCGGACAATCTTTTCAATGAACAGAAAAACAGGCAACAATAAATTTACAGTCATGCAGAATTTCTTTTGTGACACACTTGATTACTACTGTCTGAACGAGAATGTCTCCAAATCGTTCCGATATATCATCCATATGAAGGATGAGGTTGACGGTGAGGTGCTCCGCAAGGCGCTGGACATCACGATGACGCGTTACCCATATCTCAAGAAGCGCATCGTCGCCGATGACAGGGGCTATACGCTGGAAGACAATGAACTTCCTCTTGTCGTAAAGGAATCCGATGTCCCTATGACCTTGTGCGGAAGCGAGTCAAACTATCATCTTTTCGCGCTGACTTATTTCAGGCGGGACATCTTCTTCAACAACGTGCACGCAATATTCGACGGCCGTGGCCGCGGCCCGATGCTGCATACGCTGATGTATTATTACTGCAAGATGCGTTACAATGAGGATGTCGATATGCCGGGAGTCTGGCTTGCCGGTACACCGGTCGACCCGGCGGAATATCTTGACCCGTTCACCCAGCCGCTCCCGGAGATCGATGACCTTCTTCCTATGCCGGATCCGTTGCCGAAGGCCCTGCGTCTCGAAGACCAGGGACTTGTAGTCCGCTCGAAACAGCATCTGCATTACATCCGTATCAATGAGAAGCAGCTGATGTCCCTCTGCAAGAGCAGTGACGGCACCCCGAACACGATTCTCTCCCTTCTGATGAGCCGTGCCATCGACAAACTGCATCCTGATGCCCAGGACCCTATCATCGGCCAGGTGTATTGTGATTACCGCAGCGCCGTAGGGGCGGAGAAGTCGCACCATAATATGGTGACCACCCTTCCTCTGGTATATGACCATACGATGAGGGATATGCCGCTTGAAAGGCAGAATACCATAATGCGCGGCAACATACTCTATTATTCCGACCCTAATATCCTCCTGCATACCGTGTCCGGAATCAAGGCCGCCTGCGAAGCGGTGAACGGCCTTCCGACGCTTCAGGACAAGTTCGGTGCGGTGGGGCAGGGAATGGCCGATTTCTTCGCGCAGACCACCTTCGCCATCAGCTATTCGGGCAAGAAGTCATTCGGATCGTGCGACAGGCACATCCAGGCATTGTTCCCTGCGGGCGAACCGGTAGGCATAGGCATTCTGATGGAGGTGACGGCCGCCGACGGGTGGTTCTATGTCGTATTCATGCAGGATTGGCGCGAAGACGTATATTTCAATGCGTTCCTCAAGGAAATAGTCAACCTGAATCTGGATTTCGACCTTCTCTACAGCTCTGAAGCCAAGGCCCCGGCCTTTTCATTGAAATGATCCCAGCCTTTTCCTGAAAATGCAGAAAAGAAACGCAAAACTTGTCAACAAGGCCTTCAACCAGTATCTGTGGGCTTCAATCCTGACGGTCGCTGCGACTCAGGTCGCAAATATAGTCGATGCCATCATCGTCGGCCATCTTGTAGGCGAGGAAGGCCTTGCGGCCGTAAACCTGAGCAAGCCTTTGCTTCAGGCTTTCTTTGCCGTCACCTGCCTGTATGTGGCCAGTTCCACTATCCTGGCGGGAATGTCGATGGGCAAGGGTGACAGAATGACTGCGGACAGGCTGTTCTCGTTTTCCCTCGAGTTTTCCTTGCTGCTCGGTTTGCTGTTCACTGCGTCAGGACTGCTGTTCTTCGGTCGCATCTCGTCATTGCTCTGCCAGTCGGAAACCCTGCGCCCGATGTCGGAGGCATTCATGCGTGTCACTCTGATCTCTGCGACGCCTCAGCTGCTGATGCTGACCCTGAATCAGTTTGTTACTGTTGACGGTGAGCCTAAGAGGGTTTCCCGTGCCGTCATCATAGGAAATGTGTTCAATATACTGCTGGACATCGTATTCATCAGATACTGTTCTATGGGAATAGCCGGTGCGGCGATCGCCACCTGTGTGATGTATGTGGTGTGCATCATTATGATGCTGCCTCATTTCCGCAGGAAGGGCACCCTGCGCCTGCACCTGACCAGACCGGGGGATGTCGAGCTGAAGAAGATATTTTCCATCGGTCTGCCGCTCTTCTTCTCCACCGTGCTGATGTCTGTCCAGTACGTAGGCAACAACTATGCGGCAAGCCGTTTCCTGGGTGATGACGGACTCGTGGCTCTGGCGGTATGCATCCAGCTGTTCGCATTTTCGATGATCATCCTTACTGGTACTCTGCGCACGATACAGCCGGTCGGGTCCATTCTCAAGGGTCTTGACGATGACAAGGGACTTCTTTTGCTTATGAAGCGCGGCTATGCCTTCATGGCCGTCTGTTTTGCAGTATACACGGCTCTGCTTGTGCTGCTCCCGGGACAGATAGGCTCTCTTCTGGGCGTACAGGAAGGGAGCGGGCTTGAGATGGTCCGGAAAGCCCTGCCTCTGTTCTCTCTGAACATTGTGATGCAGGCATTGCTCTGCTTCCTGCTCCCTGCATTCCAGCTCTATGGCAGAAATGGCCTTGCCCTGCTGCTTTCCATTGCCCAGACCCTTCTGCCTATGGTGTTCTTCCTTCTGATGCGCGGCAGGTGGATAGGGTTCTTTGTCGGTCAGGTGGTGACCGGACTTGCAATCCTTGTATGGGAGATTGTGCTGCGGCACAGGGACCGCAGGCTGTGCAGATTTCTGCTCATACCGTCGTGTGACGACTCGAAGGTGCTGGATATGAGCCTGGCTCCATCCTCGCAAGCCCTGAGCGAAGCCATCGTCTCGCTGAAATCATTCCTGTCCTCAAATGGGATCGGCGCCCATGCCGTCAATGTCGCCGCCGTGTGTGCTGAGGAGTTCGTGAACAATATAATCAGGCACGGCAACGCCACTGCCATCGACCTCGCCGCATCCGTGAAAGGCGAGGTCGTGAACATCTCCATACACGATGACGGGAAGGCCTTCAATCCTGTCGAATGCGTGAAGTCGTCGGATTCCAGGATCGGTCTCGGCCTCACTCTGGCGAACGCCTTCTGCAAGGATATCGACTACAAATACATATTCAATCAGAATATGGTGACGCTCAAGATCTGACACTTGCAGTGCGTCAGTCTTATGCGGGATAATGAACTCAATGCACGCTCATCATCTACATCGAGCGGATTTCGCTTTTTCTGCGGATCAGGGAGTTGTAGCGGTCCAGTACTTCTCCGACCACGTCTTCCCAGGAGCGTACTATGCTGCCGGAGGCCCCTATGCCGGCGGACCTGACAAGCTGAGGGTCCGCGGCAAGCTGGCGGATGCGGCCGGCAAAGTCGTCCACGGAATTTTCCACCAGGAATCCGTTCCTGCCGTCTGTGAGAATGCTTGATGCAGTCGTTCCTTCAATCATCAGTGACGGGGTATGCAGGGCCGCGGCCTCTCTTACGACAAGAGGGGCGTTGTCGTAAAGTGAAGGGAACAGGAAAAGGTCGGCGGCGGCGTAATACAGTTTCATCGTTTGCCTGTCAGTAATGCTGCCAACCATTGTCACCTTGTCTTCAAGCCCGTTTTCGGAGATGATGTGCCTTATCTCGTTTGCGGCATAGCCGTTCCCCACGAAATACATCTTGAACGGTACGTCCTTCACCTTGTCCAGTCCGTCCAGGATGAAACGTATGTTCTTTTCCCAGATATGCTGGCCCACGAAAAGCATCACGAACTCCTCCGGTGCGATGCCGAGCTTCTTGCGGGCATCGGCAAAATATTCCTCCGGATAGTCTGCGACAAGGTCGCAGCCGTTGTCGACCACTTCCACATTACCCTTGAATCCGTATTCACGTATTACTTCCTTTACAGACTCCTGCGGGACCCACACTTCGTCGCATTTCTCATAGAATGCGATGATGTTCTTGATTATGGTGTTGACGTGCCGCTTCGACTTGATTACGCGCGAGAAATCGTCCCTGTATTTCGAATGGAAGGTTCCTACTATGGGAATGTGCTGCACGTTGGCGACTCTCAGCGCCGCAAGCCCAGTTGCGAAAGGACAATGTGCGTGGACTATCTTGAACCGTGTCTTGAGGATGTCGGAGACGAAAAACGGGTCCAGTTCTGCTACGCCTGTGACATATGGCGGACGGAATGGCACGGGGACTGACATATAGTCAATCACCTTGTAGTCGTAAACCGAGTAATCGGTTCCGGGGACATTCGGGGTGATGACACTCACCCCGCCGACTTTTTTCTGCAACCAGTACGCATAATTCTGCACGCATACCGATACTCCATCCATTACAGGAGGGAAACAGTCGTTGAACAGACCTATATTAGCATCCTTTTTCATAGCGATAGCATATCGCTGCAAAAGAAATGCCTGATTAAAATTGTCAGAGTTCGCAGGTTGGCCCGGCGATATGGAAGATGCCGTCGGAGAAAGTGACGGGCTCTATGCCGAGTTGAGGGTGGTGCATCCATTCCGGAGCATCGGCAGGGAGTTCATTTTCATACAGGAAGTAGTGACAGGAGTTCCATAGATTCCCGTCAGGACCTATGAACAATGAGTTGTGCCCTGTTTCCTGATATGGGTCGGGAGTGTCTTCAAATATGTTTCCGCCTGCGAATTCCGGACGGTAAGCGTTCTTCCTTGTTCCGAAGATAGGATCGGGGGAGGCAAGTTTCCACGGCCCGAGCGGAGTTCCGGACTTTAGGAGAGCAACTTCGTATCCGCGGGTCCAGGTTGAGAAGAACATGAAGTATGTGCCGTCCTGCTTTATGACAAACGGACCCTCAATGCCGCCGCACATCCATTTTGGCCATCCTTCCTGGTCCTTGTCGAGGAATTTCTCGAGCGGTGTCGTGAGAACGCCTTTCTCAAGGTCGATCTTGGCCTGGAAAAGGCCGTTTCCGCTGCAGTAGAAGTAAACCTGACCGTCCTCATCCTCGAACAGGGTCGCGTCGTTGTTGTACCTGTCGGTGAGCGGTCCGTTTACCAGCCTGTATGGGCCGGTGACTTCATCGGAGCAGAACAGCCACACGCTATGGGTATCCATTCCCTTGGGGTCTGCGTCGGTTACCTTGCCCGAATTCACAGTCAGCCAGTATCTTCCCTTGATGTAATGGATCTCCGGCGCCCAGAACCGTCCGTCATAAGGGCAGTCGTCCGGGAGCAGGGATGCGTCTATCAGCCAGGAATTATGCTTCCAGTGAAGCAGGTCATCTGAAACCAGCAACCGTACACCCGGGTTGTGGCCGGTCCATACCGGTTCGGAAGTACCGGTGCAGTACCATTTGTCACCAACCTTGATAATGCAGTGGTCGCGCATCGAAATGCCGGCGTCGCGGGTGATGGGATTGTCATATTTGAACTCCTGGGCAGATTCCTTAGTTCGTGAACAGGACGTGAGTATGGCCAGCAGTGATACTGCAAGCAGAATTTTTCTCATTATCAATTTTAAAAAGGGCGGCTGCTTCCGGCAGCCGCCCAACAACCAATTTAACCTATAAAAACCTTTTATTTGGTGGCATAGCCAGGGTTCTGGTATGCGGCCTTTTCTGCTTCGCTCATCTCCATTCCGTCGAGCTGTCCCTTAGGGATAGGGCAGAGGTAACGGAAATTCTCAATGGTGCGGGTGAAGACCTCAGGAGTGTGGTCGCCCCAGTTGGCACCGCTGATGGTGTACTGGCCGGCACGTTCCTGCCAGGTCTGTGTGCGGACGAGGTCGAACCAGCGGAAACCTTCACCGTAGTATTCGCGCATACGCTCATCGAGGATGTAGTCGAGAGTGATGGTGGCAGGTGTTGCGGCTACAAGCTCGTCGCCGAAGTCGGCTACGTAAGCAACACGCTCGTTGTTCTTGTAGGTCCAGTTGCCTGCACGCTTGCGGAGTACGTTGATGTAATTTCTGGCGTCATCGTTCTTGCTGAGCTTGAATGCTGCTTCTGCTGCTGTGAGGTAGAAGTCAGAGAACTTGAGCACTGAGAACGGACGGGTGGAGCCGGCGTTAGGGTCGCCTGCGGCGTTGGCCTTGTCGTAGTTGGTACGATAGCATCCAAGTTTCCAGAGAGCAGGGTAGGCGATACGGCTGATACCATTGAGGTCGAAGACATAGTCTGCGCGCCCCGGCACCTTGCCTGCACCTACATTTGCACCACCGGCCTGGTTGCCCGGATAGACGATGTCATCAAGCACTTCCGGAATGAAAGAGAGTACGCGGCCGTTGAGAGGGATCTTGCTGCCGTCAGCACCGGTAACGGATTCTGCCGGGTTGCCTGATTTGTTCCAGGTACCGTAATACATCGTGGTGAAGGTGCCGTCGAAACGGGAGTCCTTGGTGATGTCGCCAGATGTGAAGACCTTGATTGCTTCGTGGGTAGGAGCCATACGGGTCCAAGGACGACCGACTTCCTGGCAAGCCTCACGGGTTACGAGGCCGACACCGTCGATGTTGAGGGTACCGTGGTTCCAGTTGATCATCCAGCCGGCGAAGTTGTCAGGAGCGCCGCCACCACCATAGGTGAGGGATCCGCCGTTGTACTGCTCGCTCTTCTCAGTGTGGTCAGCATAAAGCATGATCTCCTTGTTGCGGTCGTTCTGGGCCAGGTTGACTTCGCGATATGTGTCGCAGAGTCCGTAAGGACCCGGATTGGCGATTGCAGTCTGGCAGATAGTGAGTGCCTGGTTGAAATAGAAGCTGGCATCGTGTCCGTCGAGGTCTTTGCGGTCACAGGACGGGTAGGTGTCGATGTTCTTGGGATTCTCAAGCCACCAGCCGAAGGTGAGGGATGCTTTTGCAAGGACGAGACGGGCTACGTTCTTTGTGACTGCACCGGTGACACGCTGGGTATCAGGAAGTTTGGCGACAGCGTCGTTGAGGTCGGCGAAGATGGCCTTGTAAACCTGAGGGACGGTGTTGCGGACAGAAGTACGGCTTGGAGTGCTGTTGAATTCGAGCTCGCCGGAACCGAGGTCAAGCGGAACGCCGCCGAAAGTCTGGACAAGCTGGAAATAATAGAATGCGCGGAAGAATTCAGCCTCTGCGATGAGTGCATCGGAAAGACCGACTTCAGTAGCGTTCTTGATGATGCCGTTTGCAGTGTTGATATATGTGAAAACGGTATTCCAAAGGACGTCGCTCCTGTTTGAGGTGGCATCGAGAGCATCAAGGCCGGAGAGGTCCGAACTCTTGAAGTTGCCGTCGGCTGACTGGCCCCAGGTGGCCTCGTCGGTACCGGTTGTCAAGCTGTTGTAATAGTAAGCCTGGCCGTAGAGATAACGGAGGGAGGCGTAGAGAGCGGTAAGACCACCTTCAACACCGGCCTCAGTCTGGAAGAAGCCCGGCTCATAGAATGTGCGAGGCTGTTCCTCAAGCACCTGGTTGCAAGAACATGCAAGAACCATAGTGGCAGCGAATGCTGCGAAAATATGTCTGATCTGTTTCATATCCGATTCAAATTAGAAAGTGATGTTGACACCGAAGAGGAAATTCTTGGTATTAGGGGTGTTGGTACCGATAATACTGAATCTGCTGTTGTAGCTGGCAACTGCCTGGTTCTCATTACCGCGTGAGTTCGGTTCCGGATCAAGTCCGCACTCGTTGGTGAATGAAGAGAAGAGAACGAACGGGTTCTGTACGGTAGCATATACGCGGAGCTTGTCGATGCCTGCCTTGCGGAGTGCAGGAAGCTTCTCGAAGTTGTATCCGAGGGTGATGGTGCCGATCTTGAGGTAAGAACCGTCGAAGTAGGCGAGTGTGCTGCCATATTTAGGGTTGTCACCGCTCTGTACACCGCCAGGGAGAGGGTAGCGTGCGCCGGTGTTTTCAGGAGTCCAGTAATCGACGGCGATGTTGCCGCGACGGCCGGTAAGCATATTGAGGTAACCGCCGGCACCGTGGATTGATGATATGAGGATACCACCAGCCTGGAATGTTCCGAGAACGGTGAGGTCGAGGTTCTTCCAGGCGAGACGGGTGTTGAAACCGCCGAGGAAGAGAGGCTCGGTTGAGATAGGAACCTTGTCCTCGTCATTGATTGCGCGTACAGGAGTGCCGTCTGCGTTGTAGTCGCCGTGGTACTTGACCTTGATCATACCGACGTTTCCGCCCGGTTCGAGGATGTCAAGATACTTGTCGCCAGCCTGCCAGATGCCGTCATATTCGAAGTCGTAGAGGCAGTTGATAGGGTAGCCCTTGAACCAGCCGTTGGCTGTGTCGTCGTCAGCGCCTGATGCGAGTGAGACGAGTTTGTTGCGGTTGGCATAGATGTTCATACCGAAATCCCATTTCCAGTCACCCTTGTCGATGATGTTGGCGTTGAGAGAGAGCTCGAGACCCTTGTTCTGGGTTGAACCGATATTTGCTGTATAGCTGCTTACACCGGATGTTGCAGGAAGACCGAGTGAGAGGAGGACGTCGTTGGTGTTCTGGATGTAGTATTCGAGGGTACCGGTCAGGCGGCCGTTCCAGAATCCGAAGTCGAGACCGAAGTTCCAGGTCTTGGAGTATTCCCAGCCGAGTTCTTCGTTAGGAAGTGTTGAAACATAGTAACCGGTTGCATAGGTGTCGCCGAAGTTGTAAGGGCGGGTGCCGAGTGAACCGAGGGTTGCGTATGGGTTGATGGCCTGGTTGGAGGTCTCACCGAAACCGGCGCGGAACTTCAACTCTGAAAGCCAGCTGCTTGCGTTCTGCATGAATGCCTCGTTGTGGATGTTCCAACCGAGGGAAACTGCAGGATATGTGTGCCACTGATGGCCCTTTGCAAGGCGTGAGGAAGCGTCTGAACGGACGGCTGCTGAAATCATATAGCGGTCAGCATAGGTATACATGATACGGCCCATCCAGGACTGGAGACCTGCCTGCCAGTAGTTGAAGCTGTTAGGGCTTACGGTGATGTCCTCAGAATTTGCTGCACCGATGTTATAGTAAAGGAACTGCTCGTTAGGGATTTTCTTGGCAGAGATGCCGTTTGACTGGTAGGTGGTCTGCTCTACGGAGTACATTCCGGTAACGTTGACGTGATGCTTCTCAGCAAAGGTGTGGTCATAGGTGAGAAGGCTCTCGAGAGTCCAGTTGAGTGTCTGGTTGTATCCCTGGCCTGCTGTGTTGTCTGATGTCTTGCTGAAGTTGTTGACGCCGGAGCCCGTGAAATTGCCGCTCTTGTTGTTGCGGTAGTTGAGGCTGGCGGTCTGCTTGAAGGAAAGACCCGGTACCCAAGGTGCGTCAAGCTGAACGTAACCGGTGTTGTATGTACCGAGGCTGGCGCTCTCGTTCACCCATTTGTCTGCATTGAGCTCGATATTTCTCTTGGTGTGGAGATATACCTGGTCGAGAGGCATTTCTGCGCGCTCCAGCCAGTTGCCCTGTGCATCCTTTGCATTGAGGATAGGGGTGAGCTGAAGGATGTCATAAAGACCGTGCTGGTTGCCTTCCGAGCGGTTGTAGTTGGTGTTGGTGCTGAAACCGATCTTCAACCAGTCCCTGAGTCTCTGGTCAACGCTGGCGTTGATTGCGTAGCGGTCGTACTGCTGTCCAGGGATGACTGCCTCATCCTTATAATAGCTGGCTCCTACACGGTAGCTGCCCTTCTTTGTGCCGCCGACAACGCTGAGTTCGTGGCTGCGGACGATACCGGTACGGTAGAGAAGGTCCTGCCAGTCTGTGTTGGTGTTAGGATCCTCGAAGCCGATCTTGTCGGTGAACTTGTTGGCGAGCTTGCGCATTGCGTTGTACTGCTGTGAGTTCATCATAGGATATTTGATGGCATTCTTGAAGCCGATGTAGTTGTTGAAGGTGACTTTGGCTTCCTGTCCCGCTACACCTTTATATGTGGTGATGAGGATGACACCGTTTGCGCCTCGTGAACCGTAGATTGCGGTTGAAGATGCATCCTTGAGGATATCCATACTCTTGATGTCGCTTGTTGCGATGTCGGAGAGGCTGCCCATGAACGGAACACCGTCGAGAACGATGAGAGGGTCATTGGAAGCGGAAAGCGAGCGCTGGCCGCGGATGCGGATCTCCATGCTTGCGCCTGGCTTTGAGTTGGTCTGTGTCATCGTGACACCGGCGATACGGCCGCTGAGAGCGCGTGTGAAATCACCGGAAGCGACTTCGCGGAGGTTGTCACCGCCCATTGTGGCGATTGAACCGGTAACGTCTGCACGGCGTGCGGAACCATAACCGATGACAACGATTGCGTCAAGTGCCTGGGCGTCGTCGCCGAGGACAACGTCGATGTTGGTGCGTCCCTTTACAGGAACGAGCTGTGAGGTGTAGCCCATGCAGGAGAACTCGAGAGTCGCTGATGGGTCAACACTCAGTGAGTAGGCGCCATCGATGTCTGTCACGGTGCCGATTGAGGTGTTCTGTACTGCAACGGTTGCGCCGATTACAGTCTCACCATTCTGGTCTGTGACGACACCTTTCACCGTGACGTTCTGGGCGAACGCCGAAAGGGTGGTCATACAGCACAGAAACATAAGTCCGATGGACTTCTTAAGGTTGAGTTTCATAAGAACTGTTTTTTGTGTTAGAATTAAAAATGATTATTGATGAAGTTGTGTTCAACAAACGTAATTTTATGTTGCAAAATTAGTCTTGTGGATGTTCCGCGCGTGTGTGTAAAACGAACATGGATTTTCAATTTTGTTACAATACTTGTATTTCTGAAACGATTTTGACTACTTTTGTAACAGTTGATTTTGCCATATGAGAAAAATTGCATTTTTGTATCTGCTCCTTTGCCTTGTTTCATCTGTGGAAGCAGGAGCGCAGTTCGCCAGGATATATTCTTCTGATACCGGCCTGCCCAGCAACCAGGTGAACTGTGTCTTCCAGGATAGGGAGGGGTATATATGGTTCGCGACGCAGGAAGGTCTTGCACGGTTCAACGGGATGGATTTCGAAACATTCCGTAACGAAGGCGTGATGTCCTTCTTTGAAGACTCGAAAGGGACAAAGTGGGTCGGGACGGCTGTGGGCCTGAGGATGTTTGATGCCGTCAACGGGACATTCCTGCCGGTGCCTGCAGTCCAGCAGGATGACCCTGCCGTGCCTTTGTATATCGCCGATGTCATTGAAGCAAGCACGAGTTCCGGTATTGACGATATATTGTTTGCCACTTCGTCCAGCGGCGTGTTCGTCCTGAATGCTGAAACAAGGGAACTCAACAAGAAGAAAATGGATGTGATCAACGCACAGCTTGCGTCGCCGTATCTGAGCAAACTGTTCCTCGATTCACACGAAAGGCTTTGGATTGCATCTCCGCTTGGCGGAATCACCCTGATCAACTATAATTCCGATTATCCTGAGAATTTCTGCAGCTGGAGCGATGAACTCCTCCCCATAGCTGACAAGATAGTGGCCACTTGTTTTGCGGAGGACCCTGTCACACACAACATCTATATAGGTACGCAGAATAATGGGATACTCGTATATGACGGTGGCAAGCTTCGCCAGTCCAGGACGATGGCTTCACGAAAGCTCGACGTCACAGCTCTTCTTTACAACAGGATCCAGACCATAGCCGGACGTCCGTCATTCATCGTCGGGACCGAATCTTCGGGATTCCATTTCTTTGAGATAGGTTCGGAAGAGATTGTCCCCGGTCATTTTTCGAGCATCCGTCAGGAAACCGGCAACTGGAAGATCCACGCACTGTTCGAAGACAACCAGGGCAACGTGTGGATGGCGGCATATCAGACCGGTGCGGTGCTGGTGCCGAAACCGATGTACGGCTTCGATATGCTTACGATGAGTCAGCGCGGAGTCCGTGGTGAGAATTCCGCCTGTGTATGTGCCGTTTTCAGGGATACTGACAACCGTGTGACCTGGGTGGGCACGGACGGTGCCGGCCTTTTCCGCATACACGACGGCCAGCGCGAACAGTGTTTCTGTACTTCCAATTCCGATATCAGCAGCAATTCCATAATGGCCGTCTGTATGGACAGACACGGCAAATTGTGGGTAGGGACCTATCAGGACGGCATCTGTATAATGCAGGGGAATACGTTCCGTACATTCAGGGACCCGGTGTTGGATACGCCCAAGCGCATCAAGACCTTTGCCTACGACTACGCTTCGGACAGGTTGTACGTGGCTACATCCGGCGACGGTCTGATGATAATAGACCCGAAGACGGAAACCATTGAAAACATCGTGATAGAACAGGGCAACCGATGGGTCAGCGACCTCTGCATAGACCATACCGGCATCGTCTGGATAGGTACATACAACGGCCCGATGAAATACGATCCCGAAAGCGGGAGGATACACGCATTTGACGTCTCTGAAAATTTTGAGGATGTACGCGTCTATGCCATCAGCGAAAGTGAAGACGGGATGATATGGTTCGGAACTGGCAAGGGCCTTTTCGGCATCCATCCTGTCTCCCGCACGAAAATAACCCTTACGGAGGATGACGGGCTGTGCAACAATTCCATCAAGGATATCCTGTGTGCCGACGGCTCCGTGTGGGCTGCTACCGGCAGGGGCCTCAGCCGTTACAACCGCTATAACGGCAAATTCACGAACTATTACGCCGCCGACGGGCTGCAGGGAAACGAATTCCACACCTGCACCGGTTTCATCTCATCCGACAAGCAGATGTTCTTCGGGGGCAGCGGAGGCCTGACGCAATTCTATCCCCACAATGTCGAACGTGACTCCCACTCGATACCGCCGGTCAAGATAACCAGGCAGTTCGGCAGCAATGACTCCTTCTCCTGCAGCTTCTCCGCACTTGAATATACCAATCCGGCGAAGGTCAATTACGACTATATGCTTGAAGGTGTCGATGACGGCTGGCGCCACGCCGGACTGGGCTTCCGCGCAGCCAGATATTCCAATCTCACGCACGGGAACTACACGCTGCGGGTCAGGGCGTTCTTTGACGGCAAGGAGGATGAGTTCTCTGAAGAGACTGCCACCATACATATCCCCACTCCGTTATATCTTTCCTGGTGGGCCGTCTGCCTGTACGTCGCATTTCTGCTGTTCCTTCTGCATCTGATTGAAACATCATACAAGAGCAAGAAACTTGAGATGCGCTCCAGGGAGGAGACAAGGATGCAGGAGGTGCGTCTCTCGATGTTCACCAATATGACACACGAGATCAGGACCCCTCTCAACCTCGTGATGAGCCCCCTCAAGAAACTGCGAGAGAACGAATCGGATCCGCGCCAGAAGGACACTTATAATTTGATGTATCGCAACTGTTTGAGAGTCAATCGTATAGTTAATCAGTTGATGGATATCCGAAAGATTGACGACGGGCAGATGCATATGCATTTCGTGGAGACCGACGTGATATTCTTCATCAGGGATATAATGCAGTCCTTCGAGGAACTTGCCTCGGATAACAACATCCTTTTCGAGCTGTCTTCCGACAGGGAAGCGGAAAATCTCTGGATAGACCAGGGCAACTTCGACAAGATTATCTTCAACATCCTCTCCAATGCGTTCAAGTACACTCCGGAAAACGGCCAGATCAGGCTGTATGTCACCAGACCGGTTAACGGCAGCGTCAGGATCTCGATATACAACTCCGGCAGTTCGATCGAAGAAAAGAATCTCGACAGGATCTTTGACCGTTTCTTCCAGGCAAGCGCAGATGATATGACACGCGGCTCGGGCGTGGGACTGAACCTGGCGAAGATGCTTGTCGACCTCCATCACGGCACCATAGCAGCAGCCAACAGGGACGACGGAGTCGAGTTCTCCGTGACCCTGCCGGCCGGGAACGCACATCTTACCAGAGAGGAGCTCAGCGTCACCGACCACCACAAGGACCTCTATAACCGCAGTTCGTCGCGTGACGAGGTTGGGAAGGCTGCAGCATCCGACAGCGGCTTCCTGCACAAGGCGAAGACCAAGAAGTCTGTCATCGTGGTCGAAGATGACATCGACACGCGTGAATACCTCAGGCGCGAGCTGGCGGAATCGTACAATGTAACAGTCTGTGAAAATGGCCGCGAGGCGTGGGCGGAGATAACGAGGACGCTTCCCGACGCTGTCATCACCGACCTCGTGATGCCGGAAATGGACGGGATAGAGCTGTGCTCGAAAATCCGCCACAACCAGTCAACCAACCATATTCCAGTGATATTCCTGACTGCGCAAAGGGACGAGGACACGGAAAAGACGTGCACTGATGCCGGCGCAGACAAATTCTATTGCAAACCTGTGTCTGTGGATGTCCTGCTCAGCGGCATCGCCCAGGTCGTCAGGTCACGCTCGGTCATCAAGGGCAAATATGAGAACGAAACCACGAACGATTATTCCGACATATCGATGAAGTCAGACCGCAACAAGCTGTATGGCAAGGTGCTTGACTATATACGCGGACATATCGACGATCCGGAGCTGTCTGTCGAGAAGATGAGCGCCGACCTTGGTATGAGCCGCGTGCACCTCAACAGAAAGCTCAAGGAGGCCGGTTCGGCATCGCCTAACGCCCTCGTGAAATCCATCCGCCTCAAGCAGGCGGCGTCACTTCTCGTGCACAACAAGGTCAATGTGTCGGAAGTGGCATTCAAGGTCGGATTCACGACACATTCATATTTTACCAGGGCATTCAGGGATTATTTCGGAATGTCTCCTAAGGATTTTGTCAACAAATATCAGAACGATCTTGAAAATCCGGACCTGAAGAGACTGCTTGAATAAGTATTTTTCGTAAATTGCGGCTTCAACGAAAACACAAGCAAAGCCTTTATGAAACGTATTCCATTAATTCTTCTGGCAATCACCGTCTTTGTCACGGGTTGCTCCGGCAATCTTAAATCTCCTGACGGCAGAATCAAGGTTGAAATCACCGATAGCGGTATGCAGGTCCTTTATGGTGGGGCCCCTGTGCAGTCAATCGAGACTGCCGTACCTCTTGATCCCGGTGTGAACGTCGAGATCAAGGTCCGCAATGACGGAGTTGCATTCAGATACCTGCAGAAAGAGATACAGACGACATATGTCATCCCTGAAGGTCTCAACAGATGGCAGGGCAGATATTCGCATACCGGCTATGAGGCCCTTTTCCCGAAAGCGGAGGCTTCTGTACCCGGAAAATGGATATATCCGCTTCTGGTGGAATATTCCGACGGGCTGTTCGGCTTTATCGCCGAGGCTGACATCGAACGCGGCCACAGCTGCTCCCATCTCCTCACGGGAGAAGAGCAGGGCCGTTACCTCGTGGAGACCATCGATGAGAATCCGCAATATGACGTGACTCCCTGGCGTATCCTGACCATCGGAAGCCTCGAGACCATCGTTTCTTCGACTATGATCACCGACCTTTCCGAGCCTTGCCGCATCGAGGATACTTCCTGGATCAAGCCTGGCGTCTCTTCCTGGATATACTGGGCGTACAACCACGGTTCCAAGGATTATGACATAATATGCTCATACATCGACCTTGCAGCCGAGATGGGCTGGCCATATTGCCTTGTCGACTGGGAATGGCCTCAGATGGAAGGTGGCAGGACCATCGAGGACGTGATGGCATATGCCAATGAAAAAGGTGTGCGCATCAATCTGTGGTACAACTCCGGTACAAGCTGGACAGGCCCGGGCTCACCTCAGCCTGAAGACCGTCTCCGCACCCCGGAGGCACGCGAAGAGGAGTTCGCCTGGCTTGAATCGATGGGCGTGGCCGGTGTCAAGATCGATTTCTTCGCCGAGGACGGCTCCGAAATGGTGAACTATTACCTTGACCTTCTTGAGGATGCCGCAAAGCACCATCTCCTCGTTGACCTTCACGGAAGCACGGCTCCCCGCGGCTGGCAGAAAACCTGGCCGAACCTGATGTCGATGGAGGGCGTTTACGGCGCCGAATGGTATAACAACGTCCCGTTCTTCACGAAACTGGCCGCTTCGCACAATGCAACCCTTCCTTTCACCCGCGGTCTGATGGGACCGATGGACTACACCCCTTGCACGTTCTCCGACTCACAGCATCCGCATATCACAACCTATGCACACGAGCTTGCTCTTCCTGTCCTCTTCCAGTCCAGCCTGCAGCATATGGCAGACAAGCCTGAGGCCTATCTGAGCCAGCCGCAGGAGGTTATCGACTTCCTGAAGGAACTTCCGGCTGTGTGGGATGAGACAAAGCTTCTCAGCGGCTATCCCGGCCACCACGCAGTCATTGCCCGCCGCAGCGGTGATGTATGGTTCGTAGGCGGAATCAACGGTACCGGCGAGACCCTCACCCTCGAATTCCCTGAACTCACCGGTGACATAACCCTCTTCGCCGACGGCGCTGCCGACCGCGAGTTCGCAATTTCAAAACAGAGTTCCGTAAAATCTGTGGAGTGCCGTCCGAACGGCGGATTTGTATGTCTTGTAAAGTAAATCTGATATGAAAAGAATACTCGTCATTGCCGCGATGCTGGTATCGGCATCGGTAGCGGCCCAGAACGTCAAGGTGGAGTTCTACACTCCGACCACAGTCCGCATCGTAAAGGGAGACAAGGCTCCGGAGGGCAGCTATGCCGTGACCGCTTCGCCTGAAGAAGTGAAGGTCAAGGTCTCAAGGGGAAAGAATTCCACAATCTATATGTCATCAAGGCTTGCCGTCACCGTGAAGGGGGACCAGGTGAGCTTTGCGGTCAACGGCCGCGATATCCTGAGGGAAAAGGAGTCCTCGGCACTCAGCCAGACCTTCGTCCTTGATCCGGACGAGGCAATATACGGCCTGGGCATCCTTCAGGATGGTGCGCTCAGCCTGCGCGGCAAGAAGCGTTATATGATCCAGGGCAATACGGAGGATTTCGTATCGATCGTGCACTCCGTAAAGGGTTATGCCATCTTCTGGGACAACACTTCGCCCACCACTTTCGAGGACAATGCCGACGGGATGTCGTTCACTTCCGAAGTCGGTGATGCCATTGACTATTATTTCATATACGGCGGCAGCGCCGACGGTGTGATCGCCGGCATACGTCAGCTGACGGGCGAGGTGCCGATGCTTCCGAAATGGAGCTACGGTTTCATGCAGAGCCGCGAACGCTACAAGAGCAGCGCCGAACTTCTGGGAGCCCTGCACGGCTACCGCGAGCGCAACATCCCGCTTGACTGCATCATACAGGACTGGCAGTACTGGGGGAACAACTACCAGTGGAATGCCATGGAGTTCCTCAACGAGGACTTCCGCCGTCCGCAGGCGATGATAGACGAGATCCACGCGCAGGGCGCGCATATGATGATTTCAATCTGGGCCTCCTTCGGCCCTATGACCAAGCCGTACCGCGAGCTTGATGCTAAAGGACTCCTGTTCAACTTCAGCACCTGGCCGCAGTCAGGCCTCAGCGACTGGCCGCCTCGCCGTGACTATCCGTCCGGAGTGCGCCCTTACAATCCGTATGTGGCTGAAGCGCGCGATATCTACTGGAAGCATCTTCTCCGTCTTGAGAATATGGGGATTGATGCCTGGTGGATGGACTCCACTGAGCCTGACCACCTTGATTTCAAGGATTCCGACCTTGATGTCGAGACCGGCGTCGGTTCGTTCCGCAAGGTGCGCAACGCGTTCCCGCTTCTTTCTGTAAGCGGCGTGGTCGAGAACCAGCTCAAGGTCTCTGACCGCCGTCCGATGATCCTGACACGTTCTGCCTGGGCCGGGCAGCAGCGCACAGGCGCCAATACCTGGAGCGGTGATGTCCAGTCAACCTGGGATGATTTCCGTCATCAGATCCCTGCCGGACTGGGCTTTGCCCTTACCGGCAATCCTAACTTCAATTCGGACTGCGGCGGCTTCTTCCCTTCAGGGTACAACAAGCCGGGCGTCACCCAGACCTGTTCGCAGAATCCTCTGTTCCAGGAACTGTATGTACGCTGGCTGCAGTATGGCCTGTTCTGCCCGATGATGCGCAGCCACGGCGAATCGTCACGTCGCGAGATATGGGAATTCGGTGAGCAGGGCACTCCTGTCTATGATGCGATAGAGAAAACCATCAGGCTCAGATATAAGCTTATGCCTTATATCTACAGCACGGCCTGGGAGGTCTCTTCCCAGAATGGCACCTTCCAGCGTGCGCTGTTCATGGATTTCAAGAATGACCGCAATGTATGGAACCTCGAATCCGAATTCATGTTCGGCCGCAACATCCTGGTTGCACCTGTCAACAAGGCCCTCTTCACGAGGGAGAAGCGCGAATGGTCTGAAGAATCCGTCGACTGGAGCGTGCAGAAGGAATTCCAGGTCTACCTGCCTGCCGGCTGCAAATGGTATGAGATGTCCACCGGAAAGAAATACAATGGCGGCGCTTCCGTTATGGTCAGCGCGGGCTTGTCCGATATCCCTATGTTCGCCCGTGCGGGAAGCATCCTTCCTTTATATGAAAAAGACATCAACTACATAGGGGAGAAGCCTATGGACGACCTTACCATCCTCGTATATGATGGCGCCAACGGTGAATTCACGCTCTATGAGGACGAAGGCGACAACCATAATTACGAGAACGGCAGGTATTCCACGATCAAGATGACCCTCAAGGGGAACAACTTCACCATCGGTGACAGGAAAGGCCGTTTTGACGGGATGTCGGAGACCAGAAAGTTCAAGGTATGCTTCGTCGGTTCGGGCCGGACCGTGGAAGTTGATTACAAGGGCCGGGCGGTAAGTCTCTTTGTCAGGTAGGAGGTTCATATTTGCGTTTGCCCTGCTTCTGGATGCGTGTCTTGCATTCGGAAGGGAGTTTCATTGTATCAATGACGAGCTGGGCCTTGCAATCCGCCAGACGGCATCGGTATGTGAAGACGAGCACGGCTTCATCTGGGCGTCCTACAAGCTTGGTGTAGTGCGTTTCACTTTCAGCGGCAGCAAGACATATCGTCTGCCGCGCGAGGGCCAGGCGGTCAACATCAACCGGCTTACATTCGGAAACCACAGGCTGTACGCCCACGCCGACTGCGGTCTCGTGTATGTCTATGACGAGGCTCAGGACCGCTTCGAGCGCCTCTGTGACTTCGCCGAGGTTGCGAATGTCAATTATTTTGCAATCAACCAGCTGCTTGTCGCACCGGACGGCAGCCTCATTGCCGCGACATCCGTCGGAATATTGAAATATGATGAATCCGCAGGACTGTCCACCATTCTGGATGAAAACCGGGCCCCGAACCATTCCTCAATCTGCTTTGATGAAAACGGGAATCTCCTTGCCGTGTCGCGCTGCGGCCTGTTCCGGGTCAATCTCCGGGATGGACGTATCGAGTCGCTGACCACCGGAGACCCTCGTCTCAACGCGACATCGCTGTATCTTGATGCCTCAAGGCAGAGGCTTTGGATAGGCACCCGCTACCTCGGACTTTATTATCTCGAGCTTTCCGACTATTCGCTTCATCAGATCGATGATGCGCCTACATACTGGTGCAGCACCATCAGGCCTTATGGGGACGATATGCTTATTGTCAGCTATGACGGCGGAGGGCTCTGGTTCCGCAAGGCATCCGACGGCTCTCTGGTCGAAGTCGAGAGCGAGAACAACGATGACAAGACGCGTCTTGGTTCCAACGGTGTATATGATGTCTTCTGCGACCACGACAACGTGTTCTGGGTCGCTACCTATGGCGGCGGACTTTATTATTTCCGTGATGAGATCACTCCCGTGAGCTGCATACGGCACAGGGTGAATGACGATGATTCACTTGTCAACGACCACGTCAACGATGTCTTTGAGGATTCTAGTATAACTGCCGTGGCGACGGACGGAGGGGTGAGCGTGATGAGGTTTCCAGAACACCGGTGGTACCATATATGCATAGGAAATACCTGCCGGGCCATCCATCTTGACAGAAGCGGACGTCTCTGGGTCGGCACTTTCGGCAACGGCTTCTTCATTTACGATGCCGCCACCCTCAGGGAACTCGAACATCACGACCGGGCTCTTGTCCCTGACGGCAGGAATCCGAATGTGGTCCTTGACTTTGTCGAGGATGGTGACGGCGACATATGGATACTCGGCAACCGTGTTATGCTGCGCAAGGATGCCCGCACGGGCAAATACCAGGAATATGAACCGTACGACATACAGGGCGGCTGCACAGGCCCTGACGGGCTGCTGTATCTCGCCTGCCGGCACGGATTGCTGGCGTTCGACAAGCATACGATGTACGAACGCACGCTTGCCGAGGGGATGATGACTGATGTGGCGATGACTTCCGATGGCGTGTGGGCCTCGACTTCGGGAAGGGGAGTGCTGTTCTGCGAAACTCCGTCCGGAGCCTGCAGATATCTGGATATGAATTCGGGCCTGCATTCGAATTTCGTGAATTCCGTGCTTGTGGAAGAAGGCAAGCTCTGGCTTGGCAATGAAGTCGGGCTCGACTGCTACGACACGCTCACTGACAAGGTGGAGACATTCCCGAACATCATTGAATTTTCCCGCAGCAATTTCAATGCCGGTGCCTGCTGGCTGAAGGCGGATGGTGTCCAGCTCTGGGGGACACAGTCCGGTCTGCTGAGGTTTGACCCCAAGCTTATCAAATGCGGGAAGCCGGATATGCGGCTTTATGTTGAAGACATCGTGTTCTCCGGAGTGTCGGTACGGGATCTTCAGGGCACGGAGGACATCCTTCCCGCCAATGACCTTAAGGAGCTGACTGTGAAGTATTCGCAGCGCAATGCCATATTTTATTTTAATGTCACGGGAGGGAACCGGGAGGATTATCGCTTCCGATGGAGGATGGAAAGGATAGACGGCGCCTGGTCGCCCCTGTCCACCGCCTCGTCCTGCCGTTTTAACAGGCTGAACATCGGGAAGAATGCCTTCCACCTTCTTCTGACAGACATTTCAGGCAACGAAGTCATTGACAGCTGGGATATGACCATCACCGTAAGGCCTCCGTTCTGGTTGAGCTGGTGGTTCATACTCATCGAACTTGCATTGCTGTATTTCCTGGTCTATTCCGCCTGGACACTGTATGCAGGCAAGCTGAAGAGCCGCTTTGTGTCCATAATGGGCATTACAAGGGAAGTTGAAAGCCAGATGCCTGAGGAGGACCTTGAAAACCTTGACGACCCGTTCGTGAAGAAAGCTGTCAGCGTGGTATATGCACATATCCAGGACCCGTCTTTCGACAAGGACCTTTTTGCCAAGGAAATGAACGTCAGCGCTTCTTCCCTCTACAAGAAACTCAAGGCGCAGTCCGACCAGTCGCCATCCGAATTCATAAAGACCATCAGGATGACCAATGCCCTCAAGCTTCTTCAGTCTCACAAATACACTGTGACGGAAGTTGGAGAAATGTGCGGATATTCATCGTCAAGCTACTTCAGTACGGCTTTCAAGTCGTTCTACGGCAAATCTCCAAACGAAATATAGCCGTACACGCCTGATTTATCCAATTTCAAAAGTTAAATATCCATTTTCAAAAGCCGTTCTTGAAGCGGCTTTTTATATTTGCACTGTCAAGGATCATGCTTGACGTTTATAGTTTCCGCTACGGCTGTTTTCAACGGCACTGAACTTAGACTATAAAAGAATATATTGGTTAAATTGTGTTATTAGTTTGATTCGAAACCTCGTCGCAGTGATGCAACGAGGTTTTTTCCTTTATTATTGCTAAATTGCAGGACTGAATTGAAACTAATAATCTTTGTATATGAAAAGTGTACTTTTAACCATTGTCCTTTGCTTCGGCGTCCTGTGCTCCTGCTCGCAGCAGCAGAATGCGATCGCCGTCAATCCTCTCACTTATTCGGATTCTCCTGACCCCGACGTCCTCAGGGTCGGGGATGACTATTATCTGGTTACCACGACGATGTATTTCTGCCCGATGGTGCCGATCATGCATTCAAAGGACCTCGTCCACTGGAGAATCGTAAGCTATGTCACCCCGGACCTGGGCGATGCTGACCAGTACCTTCTGAAGAATGGCAGAAATGCATACGGCAAGGGGCAGTGGGCTACGTCACTCCAGTATCACAACGGATATTTCTATGTCCTTTTCATTACCAACGACCTGCACAAGACTTTCATCTATCGTACGAAGGATGCGATGCAGAGCAATTGGGAACAGGTTTCCGTCATAGACGATTTCTTCCACGATGCGTCGCTCCTCTTCGATGAGGACGGCCGCAATTATGTCGTATTCGGCAACCGCGAGCTCCGCGTTGTCGAACTTGAATCCGATCTGTCGGGTGTCAAGGAAGGCGGTGTGAACGAGCTCATCGTCGATTTCAACCCTGAGGGATTCAATCTCTGCGCCGAAGGCACCCGCTTCTACCATATAGGTGATTACTATTATCTTCTTGAGATCGACTGGCCTCGCGGCGGACACCGTACCGAGCGGTGCTGGCGCAGCAGCAGTATCACCGGCCCGTACGAGCAGAAGGTGGTATGCGACGGCACGATAGGCGGCCGTGGCGACGGTGTGGCACAGGGCGCAATCGTGGAGACCCAGCACGGAGACTGGTATTCCATCATCTTCCAGGACCACGGTGCAGTCGGCCGGGTGATCACGCTTCAGCCGGTGACCTGGGTCGACGGCTGGCCGATTTTCGGAGATGATACCAAACCTCTCGAGTCATTCGAGGTGAATCTCCCTGCATCCGGCAAGGAATATGTCTGGGACAATGACGATTTCAACAAGAAGGACCTTGCACTCGTATGGCAGTGGAACCACAAGCCTCTCGATGGCTGCTGGTCCATCAACAGCGAACGCAAGGGATGGCTCCGCCTGACCACCGGACAGCTTGCCACAGGCATATCCGACGCACGCAATACGCTCACGCAGCGCACCGTCGGCCCTAAATGTGCAAGCATCGTCAAGATGGACGCCTCCGGACTCAAGGACGGCGATTTTGCCGGCATCTGCACGTTCCAGAGCAACAGGATCGCCATCGGCGTCAAGGCCGAAGACGGTGACAGGTTCATCCAGGCTACCGTCGAGGGCTTCCGCCGTCCTCTTGAGGTTCTCTCCCACATACCTGTTGAAGATGACGTCGTGTTCCTGCGTCTCGACTACGACTTTACCGACGATACCGCCACGATGGCATACTCCTATGACCGCAAGACCTGGCTCCAGATCGATTACAAGCTCCAGATGCGGTTCACCCTGGACTATTTCACCGGATACCGCACAGGCCTCTTCTGCTTCGCCACGGAGCAGCTTGGCGGCTATGCCGACTTCGACTATTTCCATCAGCAAATCATTCAATAATCCGATATGAAAAAAATCATCACCATTGCAGCGGCAGCGCTCGTTTCTGTCATCGCGCTTGCCCAGAACCCATATCTCCCTTTGTGGGAGCATATTCCGGACGGCGAACCCCGTGTATTTGAAGATCCCGACAACCCGGGCCATCTCCGTGCCTACATCATCGGCTCGCACGACCTCGCTTATACACAGTACTGCGGCCCGGATATCCATATGTGGTCCGCTCCGGTGGAAGACCTGAACAACTGGGTTGACGAAGGTCCAATCTATACGCATTTCGTCGATGGCCAGTGGGATATAATGTATGCTCCTGACCTCGTTGAAGTCATAGGGAAGGACGGAAAGAAGACATACTGGCTGTATCCGCACAGCCGCGGCTGGGGGCGTACCCCGACCGTCTGCAAGGGTGACCGTCCCGACGGCCCGTTCACACCGGTCAACCTGACTCCTGACGGACGCTCCTGCGTGCCCGGCAGTCTCATCGACTTCGACCCTTCAGTGTTCATCGAATACGTGAACGACCCTGCCGACCCTGACTATGAAATCGGGTTCCGCGCATATGTATATTACGGTTTCCAGCACTCCACGGCCGTGGAACTTGACCAGAGGACGATGTTCAGCAAGCGCCCCGGGACTGAAATCCACGACTATTTCATTCCGGCAAGTGCCCGATACGGCGTCGTACGTGACCCGGAAGGCACTCAGTATCCTTCTCTCTACAAAGGTCAGAATCCCGGTGAATTCAATTTCTTCGAGGCTTCGTCGATCCGCCAGGTCGGCAATAAATACGTGATGGTGTTCTCAGGATACTCAGGCCCTGACTACGGGCTTGAAAGCACCAACTCCGCCCTCCGCTATGCCTTTGGCGACAGCCCTCTCGGGCCTTGGCGCTCAGGCGGCGTCCTCGTTGACTCCCGCGGCGTTGTCCCGGATGCCAACGGCGAGCATCTCACCACCACCAACGCAGCACACAACACCCACGGTTCCCTCCAGGAGATCAACGGCCAGTGGTATGTATTCTATCATCGTCCGCCGCGCGGCTTCGGCTATGCCCGTCAGGCAATGGTCGCACCGGTCAAGATCGAATGGGACGAAAAACCGGTTGCTGAAGGCGGGGAAGTGCGCATCACCGGATACGATCCGTTCTTGAAGGACGGCGAGTGGGTCGCAGCTGCTTCCGACGGTACCTGCTACCGTGGTGGCGAAGTGACTTCAGAGGGATTCAACATCTTCGGCCTCGATCCTTTCAAATACTATTCTGCCGGCATCGCCTGCTATATGACAGGCAATGACTGGCTTCAGGATACCTGGGACAACTGGGACAACCATATGGATCTTGCCGGCATCACCAACGGCGGCGTGGTCGGCTTCAAGTATTTCGGCTTCGGCGGACTTGCAAAGGACGAGAAGGGTATCAAGGCATTTGCCGGCGCAAAGAAGAAGGATCAGACCAGACTCGAGCTTTTCCTCACCCCGACTGTGAAGGATGCGTTCAGGATCCACGTGATGCTTGACGGTCCGTATGCAAATGATACCTGGAACGGCAAGGAAATCGCCGTGATCGATGTCCCTGCGGATTCACCTCAGGTATGCACCAGATTTACCGCTGACGTCGCCAAGGCGGTCGAGGGACTCAAGGGCAAGCACGCAATCTATCTTGTCGCTGACGGTCCTGAGATCGCTGCTCCCGCACAGCAGCGCCGCCCTCCTATGATGATGCGTCCTCAGCGGCCTAAGGGTCTGTTCGACCTTCAGGGCATCGGCTTCAGCAACAAGAACGTGGCGGTCGAGCGTCCTTCAGTCCCTGTCATCACCATAAAGGTTGACGGAAAGAAGCTCAATATCCCTGATACTCCTATCCGCTTCACGAATGCCAACGGATATGCCGACGTCTCACGCTATCAGGTCTACGGACCGCTCGGAGAGAACTCCGTCCTTGATGTCAGGTCAAACGACCCTTCAGTCAAGATTGAAATCGCTCCTGTTTCGGCCGGGCGCACAACGGTCACCTGTACATACAAGGGCCAGAAGAAGATATTCCTCATCAACTAAATCACTGTCAGGATAAGATGAAAAAGTTTTTTGTTCTGCTTGCATTCATTCCTTTCCTTGCGGGCTGCAATAATGCCGATGCTCCGGTTTACCGCAATTATTTCAAGGAACTCGGCCATTCTCAGAAAGAGATCAACCAGAAGCTCAACGATGCCTTTTACGAGGTGTTTGAGAGCGAACGCCGTGCTTATTATGAAGTAGGCGAGGATATGGCCTATGTCGCAGACGTCAAGAACAAGGATATCAGGACAGAAGGTATGTCCTACGGAATGATGGTGGCCGTACAGTTTGGCCGTCAGGATATGTTTGACCGTTTGTGGACCTGGTGCAAGACATATATGCTCCAGAAGGAAGGTAAATGGAAGGGGCTTTACGCCTGGCATTGCCGCTATGACGGAACCCATATCGATGAAGGGTCCGCAAGCGACGGTGAGATGTATTATGTCACCGACCTCCTGCTTGCATCGCGCCGCTGGGGCAACAGCAGTGGAAGATATAACTATCTTGCTGAAGCTCAGGAGCTTCTGAATACCCTTTTCTCAAAGGACGGCTCTGAAGGCGTGTGCAATATCTTCAATATGGAGCACAAACTCATAAATTTCTGCCCTGATACCGTCAGCAACAAGTGGACTGACCCTTCATACCATCTTCCTGCCTTTATGGAAGTGTGGGCTGAAAGCGCTCAGGACGGTCGCGAGGACCTCTATCGCGAGATTGCCGCCAACGAACGTGAGTTCCTTCACAGGACCTGCGACCCTGTCACGGGCATCAACCCTGACCAGGCTGAGTTCGACGGCAGGCAGACAGTCCACGAATTCGGTCCGTTCAAGATGATTTCCGAATTCCACTATGATTCCTGGCGTGTGCCTATGAACATCGCCTGCGACTTCTGCTGGTCACACAAGGATGCCGAATGGCAGAAGGACTATGCCGACAGGTTCCAGGCCACTATGGCAGGTTATGGCGTCAAGGAGTTCCCTGACCAGTTCAGCCTCGACGGCGGCAAGCCTCAGTTCATAATGGGTGCCGGCGGATACAGGTGCCTGCGTCACTCGATCGGTCTCGTCGGCACGACGGCGGTCGCCAGCCTTATGACGGATACCGACCTCAGCCGCGAATTCGTGGAACATCTTTGGGAAATGAAGCTCGAACCTTATGAAGACGGCTACTACGACGTTTACTACGATGGTCTTGAGTACATATTCTCACTGCTTCATCTTAGCGGTAATTTCAGAAAATCAAACTGGGTTCTTAAATAATGAAAAGATGGATCATATCAGTTCTGGCGATACTGTCAGGGCTGTGTGCTTCTGCACAGGACAAGATTTGGTATGACACTCCTGCCGAGGATTGGCTTCAGGCCCTGCCTGTCGGCAATTCCAATCTGGGCGGTATGGTATTCGGCGGTCCCGAAAAGGAAAGGATAGCCCTCAACGAAGAGACTTTCTGGTCCGGAGGTCCGCACAGCAACAATTCTCCGTATTCCCTGGAGCATCTCACCGAGGTGCGCCAGCTGGTTTGGGACGGCAATGAGGAAGAGGCCGGTCGCAAGATAAACGAGTATTTCATCCTCGGCCCTCACGGAATGAAGTTCCTCACTATGGGCAGCCTTATGCTTGATTTCGGCAACCGCGGGGAAGTGAGCGGTTACTATCGCGACATCGACCTCAACACGGCTACCGCACACGTCAATTTCAACCAGGGTGGAGTCAATTACAAGCGTACCGTCTTTGCATCCCTTCCGGAGAAAGTCATAGTGATAAGTCTGGAGGCAGACAAGAAAGGCGCACTGAATTTCAAAGCCGGCTATGACTGCGAAACGGCATTCACAGCCGTCGCTCAGGGCAGTCGTCTCACCGTTTCCGTTCCGGGCTCCGCCCTCGAGGGAATCGATCCGAAGCTCACCGCCCAGTGCGTCATCGACATTGTCGCCGACGGCGATGTCACCGCTGATGGCAGCGAGGTGGAGGTTAAGAATGCCACCAAGGCAACCCTGTATGTCAGTGCTGCAACGAATTTCGTGAATTACAAGGATGTCAGCGGCGACCCGGCCCCGGTCAACGAGGCCCGTCTTGCTTCTGCTGAGAGCATTTCGTTCAAGAGACTTCTCAAGAAGCACATAAAGGCATACAGGGAGCAGTACGACAGGGTGTCGCTCGATCTCCCGGTCAATGAGGAGAATGCCAGACTCCGCACGGACCAGCGCCTCGAGGCCTTCACCGGCAGCGACGATATGGGTATGGTCACGCTTATGTTCAACTATGGCCGTTATCTGCTCATCAGTTCCTCACAGCCCGGCGGACAGGCGGCGAACCTTCAGGGTGTATGGAACAAGGAGATTGACGCCCCTTGGGACAGCAAGTATACCATCAATATCAATCTTGAGATGAATTACTGGCCTGCGGAGGTATGCGGCCTTACCGAGGCTGCCGAGCCTCTGTTCACCCTTGTAAAGGACCTCAGCGAGACCGGTGCGGTGACAGCCAGGGAAATGTATGGCTGCGGCGGCTGGATGGCGCATCACAATACCGACATATGGCGCATTGCAGGCCCTGTGGATGGTGCTGACTGGGGTATGTACCCGACAGGAGGCGCCTGGCTCGCCACCCATCTCTGGGACCATTATCTCTTTACCGGCGACAAGGATTTCCTCCGCGAATACTATCCTGTCCTCAAGGGTGCGGCCGACTTTTTCCTTGATTTCATGGTTGAAGACCCGAATACCGGATATATGGTCATCTGCCCTTCAGTAAGTCCGGAGCACGGCCCTATGGGCAAGCGTTCTCCGGTATGCTCCGGCAGCACCAACGACAACCAGATTCTCTACGACACGTTTACCAGCGTTCTCCAGGCATCCGAGATCCTTGGCGAGGACCCTGAATACCGGGCCAGGGTTCAGGCTGCCCTTGACCGCATCCCTCCTATGAAGGTCGGCCGCTTCGGCCAGCTCCAGGAATGGCAGATAGACGGGGATGACCCGGATGACGAGCACCGCCACGTGTCCCATCTCTACGGGCTTCATCCGTCTTCACAGATAAGCCCTTTCAGCACGCCTGAACTCTTCAACGCGGCCAAGGTCACCCTTGTGCACCGTGGCGATATGGCTACCGGCTGGAGTCTCGGCTGGAAGACCAATTTCTGGGCACGTCTTCTCGACGGTGACCACGCATTCAAGATCATCAGCAATATGTTCCATCTCCTTCCGACATCCTTCGCCGAAATGAGGAAGAATCCGGCGGCATTCCGCAACGGACGCATTTATCCGAACCTCTTCGATGCGCATCCGCCATTCCAGATTGACGGTAATTTCGGTGTCTGTGCCGGCATCGCCGAGATGCTTCTCCAGAGCCACGACGGCGCCATCTTCCTTCTTCCTGCGCTTCCTGAAGTATGGCAGGAGGGCAGCTTGAGAGGTTTCCGCGCACGCGGTGGCGCTAAGGTGGACATTGACTGGAAGGAAGGCAGTATCACCACTGCACGTGTCAATGTGCCTCGCGGATCGCAGCTGAAGCTTCGTTCTTACCAGCCTCTTGAGGGACGCTGCATAAAGAATGAACAGTATGTGCGCAGTGAGTGCGGCATAGCCGTCTACGAATATGACATTGTCCGTTCCGGCCGCGTGACAGCGAAGCCTCAGGCTTCTCCGAAATATGTGGCCTTGAGCTTTGATGACGGCCCTAACCTTGTCACCAGCCCGAAGATGCTTGATGTACTAGAGGCAAACGGCGTCCCGGCGTCTTTCTTCCTCTGGGGGAACTTCATCAACGAAGAGAGTGCAGAGAAGGTCATCAAGAGAGGTCTTTCCCTCGGCTGTGACTATCAGAACCATTCCCTGACGCATTCTCCTATGACGACGCTTTCCGACGATGCCATAAAGGACGAGATTGCACAGACAAGCGCACTGATTGAGAAATATACCGGTGTGAAGCCTGCTTTCTTCCGTCCGCCGTATATCAATGTCGACGAGAGGATGCATAAGCTTATCGATCTGACCTTCATCTGCGGCAAGGGCTGTGAAGACTGGGTTGCCGAGGTGTCTGCCGTCGAGCGTGCAAACCGCATACTCGGAATGGTTGAGGATGGAGACATACTGCTTCTCCACGACTTCGAAGGCAATGACAATACCGTCGAGGCTCTCAAGACCGTCATCCCTATGCTCAAGAAAATGGGCTATACCTTTGTGACAGTCCCTCAGATGTTCGAAATCAAGGGCGTCGCGCTGGAGCCGAACAATGGCGTAATCTATTCACATCTGGACTGAGATGAAAATTGTATTCCTTGATGCCGCCACGCTCGGCGACACTTCGCTCGCGCCGGTTGCGGCACTTGGAGAACTTGTGACATATTCCGTAAGCGCTCCTGATGAGGCTCTGGAAAGGGTCTCGGATGCCGAGGTGCTGATTGTAAATAAAGTCAAAGTCACCCGTGAACTGTTGGACGCGGCTCCAAAGCTGCGGTTGATATGCGAAGCCGCAACGGGCATCAACAACATCGACGCCGTTGCGGCTGCAGAGCGGGGGATTCCTGTCAGGAACGTTGCCGGCTACTCCACTGATTCGGTTGCGCAGCTGACCTGGGCGCATATCCTGTCACTTAGCGGGCAGGCCCCGTATTTCGATGGCCGTGTCAAGGATGGCACCTATTCGTCATCCGGGCTGTTCACCGATCTTTCCCTGAACTGGAACGAACTTGCCGGCAAGACGCTGGGCGTCATCGGAATGGGTGCCATAGGCTCCAAAGTCGCAAGGATAGGCGAGGCATTCGGTATGAAGGTGGTGTATTACTCCACTTCAGGGACGTCCCATTGCAAGGAATATGTCTCGCTGCCGCTGCGTGAGTTTCTGGCCGCATCCGATGTGGTGACCATCCACGCTCCTTTGAATGAGCGTACAGAGGGTCTGCTGGGGGCTGATGAACTGCGCTTGATGAAAAGGACTGCTGTCCTTGTCAACACCGGGCGTGGCGGGATCGTGTCTGAAGCGGCATTGGCTGAAGCCGTAGACAAAGGGATAATTGCCGGCGCCGCACTCGATGTGTTTGAACGTGAGCCTATCCCTGCCGGCAGCCCTCTGCTTTCCGTAAGCCATCCGGAGCGATTCCGCTTTTCGCCTCACACCGCCTGGGCTTCCGTAGAGGCTCGCCGGCGCCTTGTCGATGCCATTGCGGAGAATATCCGTTCATTCCCCCTGTGACTGGCGGCAGACTGCCGTTGAACAGACATAACCGGCCGCACTGTTGCTTCCGGTCTTGAAGCATATCCCTTCCGTCCCGGAAAGGATATCTTTCATATTGTCACGGAGGCCCTCCCCGTTCAGTTTAAGAAAACTTTCCTTGAGGGTCCATAGCCTGGTGAATTCCGTACCTGGATCATCCGAACATCTGACGGCGGCAAGCTCATCCTGATTGAGGATCATCCTGGCAAGCTCGTCGTCGTACTGGATATCTTCAATGTCTATCCCTACAGCTCTGTCGGAAACTGCGCAGGCAATGCCACGGTGACAGTGGCTGATGTTGAAGAACACTCCGGGATATTCCCGGAAATACGGCTTCCCGTGGCTTCCGTATGAGAATTCAGGGCAATGAACGAGCCCGAAGTTCACGCGGAGCATTTCTTCAAGGATAAGAAATGACTTTGCACAGAGAAACCTGTCGATGTCGTTCCTGTATGACATCGACTTATCAAGACGCCACTGCGGAAGAAGGGGGCTGATGTCCCGGAATCCCGCAGTGGCGTCAAAGTTGTCGGCTATGTCAAAGATATTGACAGCAAGCATATGTTATTTTCTCAGGATACCGCCGAGGATCGAGGTTGCGGTACCGAGGAGGGAGCTCTTCTTCTGTGAGTTTCCGCCCTTGAGTGAGATGATGATGTCGTTGATGTCCACGTCACCGTCGCCGTCCTGGTCCTTGAGGAATCCGGAGAGTTTGCCCATTATGGAAGGAATGAGGCCTGAGAGTGTGCTGCCGAGGTTGGCGTCGAGGCCGAGCTTCTTGACGATGTTGTTGGCAAAGAGGTTTGTAGCGAGGCCGGTGATAGGGCTTGCTGCGGCGGATGTCTTGCCGGTGAGAAGTCCCTTGATCTGGTCAATTCCGCTTGGCTGGGCTGCAGTCTGGGTGAGGCTTCCGATGATGGAGTTTGAAAGTCCGCCGAGAACCTGGTCCTTGAGATTTGAAGGGATGTTGATACCGCTGGTCTGTGCAGTGGCCTGTTTGAGGATGAAATCGGTAATAGATGCCATAGTATCAGTATTATTGGTTATAAAAATGTTACAAGAATCATAATGCGCTCACGCCTTCCGGCAGAATGATGACTTCGGTTCCAAGCTTGATCCGTGATTTGAGGTCCAGTATGTCTTCGTTCCTGAGGCGTATGCAGCCTTCCGTGGCGCGGGAGCCGATTGATTCGGGAAGATGGGTGCCGTGTATGCCTATGTCGCGGAATCCCGGTACGTCAAGCCTGAGGAACCAGGGACCGTACGCGCCGATGATAGGGCCTTTCCCGTCGTGGAAATCGTGAGGAATGCTCTTGGAATTCAGCAGCTCGTTGATCTTGAAGGTCCCTTCCGGGGTCTTGTGGTCGCCGCGCTTCTCCTTCGGACCGAGGTTCCTGGCGACGGCGCAGCCGTACTGCTTTATGGCTTGTCCGTCGGCGCCGACCAGCGTCAGCTGGAAGTCAGCCTTGCTGATGACGATGAACGGGGTGCCGGAAACCTTGCCGAGGTATTTCGAGAAATCCTGTGCGTTCAGGGTGAAGGACAGGAGAAGCACTGTTGCAAGTAACAAGATCTTTTTCATACGCGTCTTTTACACAAATTTACTAATTTTGCGCTTAAATCAAACGATAATGAAGAGACTTGTGATGTTTGATATGGACGGAGTCCTGTTCGACTCTATGCCGAGGCACGCCAAGGCGTGGCGGCAGACGATGCTGGACGAGGGGCTTGACTTCCCTGAATCCCGTATTTATGAGAACGAGGGACGTACCGGCAAGTCCTCCATCTGTCTTTTTCTGGGTGTTGAAAGAGGGGAGAAGGAGTGGCCGCGTCTGTATGAACGCAAATGCAGATATTTCGATGCCATGCCGGAAGCTCCGGCAATGCCTGGCGCCTGGGATGCCGTCAAGGCCGTCCGCGACTTCGGTGCGACTGCCATAGTCGTGACAGGGTCGGGTCAGAAGCATATGCTGGACCGCATAGACGAAAATTATGGCGGACTTTTCCGCAAGGAATGGATGGTTACGGCAGCCGATGTCGTCAAGGGGAAACCCGACCCTGAACCATATCTGAAAGGGATGGAGAGGGCAGGGGTCCCCGCATCCGAGGCCGTCGTCATCGAAAATGCGCCGCTGGGAGTCCGGTCAGGGCACGCTGCCGGCTGCTATGTGGTTGCCGTGAACACAGGCCCGCTTCCGGACGAGATGCTGCTTGCTGAAGGAGCTGACGTGCTTTACCACTCAATGAAAGAACTTTCTGAACATATTTCCGAGATACTTGATGAATAAACGAATTATTATTGCCGTCGTCCTGGCTTCAGCCCTGCTTGTCTTTGAAAGCTGCGGTATCGCCGGCTCCATCATAGTCCGGCGCGGATTGGAAAGGAACTATGACCCTATGGCCTTCGCCAGGTCGAAGAAAGAGATGGAAAAGAGGGTTCCGGGTCTGACCGCCTGGGTGGACCGGATGTTTCTGAGCGGGCAGATGCACGACACGACCATCGTGCGCGATGGATTCAAGCTTCACGCCAACTATGCTGCAGCACCGGTGCCTTCCCGCAGGACGGCTGTGATCATCCACGGCTATGGCGCGAACAATATGAATATGATGCATATCGCCAGGATGTTCCGGGATTCCATTGGATACAATGTGCTGCTGCCGGACCTGAGACGCCTCGGCCTGAGCGAAGGGGCTGCCGTACAGATGGGCTGGCTCGACCGCTTTGATGTACTCGACTGGTCTGCAATCGCCCACGAAGTCTTTGGCGACACCCTGCAGGTGTATCACGGCATATCGATGGGTGCGGCTTCCATTATGAATGCCGGCGGAGAAGGCACTCCCGACTATGTGCGCGGATTCATTGCGGACTGCGGATTCTCTTCTCTGTGGGATGTCGCGGACACCCTGCTTACCGAGCGCAAGCTGCCTGCCGGGCCGATTCTTGAGAATATTGAGACTCAGGTAAAACGCCGTTTCGGATGGTCAGTCCTTGACGATGTCCCTTCGCGCCAGGTTGCAAAGTGCTCCAAGCCTATGCTGTTCATCCACGGCGATGCCGACCAGATCACGCCGACTTCAATGTCCCGGGTGAATTATGACGCAAAGGTCAACGGATATCGTGAAATCTGGATTGTAAGCGGGTCAAGGCACGCATACAGTTATCCTGACCACCCGGCGGAATATACCGCTGTCGTGCGCAGATTCCTTAAAGAACACGTCGAATGATGGTCAGGTTGATGGGCATCCTGAATCTTACGCCGGACTCTTTCATCGAGTCCAGCAGGGTCGTGGCGGCCGATGTCCCGGCACGCATACGCTCGATGCAGGATTCCGGAGCGTCCATCATTGATCTGGGCGCCGTGTCAACCCGTCCCGGTGCCGCTACGGTCAGCCTTGAAGAGGAGTGGCAGCGGCTTGAACCCGCATTGCGGGCTGTGGCCCCGATGCCGTCACGGCCACAGATTTCAATCGATACCACCAGATCGGAGATTGTCCTCCGTGCCTATGCGGTCCTGGGAGAATTCATCGTCAATGACATCTCGTCTGGGGAGGATGACCCCGCGATGCTCCGTGCCGCCGGCAGACTGCATCTGCCGTATGTCGCGATGCACAAAAGAGGTTGCCCGACCACTATGGACGGGCTGTCCGACTATCCGGAAGGGGTCGTGCCCGCTCTCGTCAATTATTTCAGGGACTTTGAAAAACGTGCCTCCGCTGCAGGCATCTCAGACTGGATACTTGATCCGGGGCTGGGATTCGCCAAGACCCCGGAGCAGTGCTGGGAGATATTATACAGGCTCGAGGAACTTGCAGCCCTCGGACATCCTGTCCTCATAGGCGCTTCCGACAAACGCTTCACCCGCGGAAACACCGCTCTGGCGCACGCCGTCGCCATTCTTCACGGCGCCTCCATACTCCGTCTGCATATATGACTGCAATCTGTAGTATTAGTCTGTTGTAATTGCTTTGTCGTAAAAACGGGCGGTCTTCCTTGTGGGAAGCCGCCCGTTCTTGCGTTCGTGTAAAGCTATTTGTTCAGGACCTTTTCGATGTAGTCGATGACTTCGCCGATGGTGTTGAATTTAGCCTGGGAGTCGAACTGGAATCCGAACTTGTTCTCGATTGCAAGTGAAAGCAGAAGCATTGAAAGCGAGTCTATGCCAAGGTCCTTCACGAGGGATGAGTCCGGGGTGATGTTTGAAAAGTCGAGCTTTGGCTTGATTGTAAGAACTATCTCCTTGAGATTGTCGAGTATTTCTTCGCGTGTCATATCTTAATTCTGGTTTCGTGAAACTTTGAGTGAACCGGTGCGCTTGAAGTCTTCGTGACGGACGATCACCTTCTGGATCCGGTGGGTGCTTGGAAGTTCTGCATTGACCTTGTTGACGAGGTCATTGAAAAAGGCCTCGACCTGTTCCCAAGGCTTGCCCTCGAATGCGGGCATCTGAGGGAAGATCTCGATACCGATGACCTTCTCTCCGTCGGAATCGACTTCCTTCACGAGGCAGTCCTTGAGCGCGGCGCATTTGTAGAACGGCTCCTCGATCTCTTCCGGTGAGACGTTTTCGCCGTTGGCGAGGACGATGATGTTCTTGATTCTGCCGGTGATATAGAGGTATCCCTCTTCATCGAGGCGTCCGAGGTCGCCGGTCCTGACCCAGCCGTCTTCCGTAAGGGTGGCACTGGTGGCCTCAGGGTCTCCGTAGTATCCGAGGAATACGTTGTCGCCGCGGAACCAGATCTCGCCGTCGACGATCTTCACTTCCTGCTCCGGGTATATCTTGCCGACTGAAGTCGGTTTGTCCTTGACGTCCTTGTTGCCGGAAGTGAGGTTGGCGCCTTCTGTCATTCCATAGCCGGCAAGGAGGGCGATGCCGAGCTTGTCGAATTCGGAGATAAGGCGCGGCGGAACGTTTGCCGCTCCGGCAATGATCGTCTTGAGCTCGCCGCCCAGAAATTGCGGGCCATACATCCTGGTGAGTCCGTACAGGATGTCACACAGGCCCGGAACAAGTACGAGGAGGGTAGGCTTGATGACCGGCAGCTTGCCGATGGTGGCTTTCATATCTTCGGCCGGATACCAGAGCGATCCCGTATAGAATGCGGAAAGGGTTGAGCGGACAAGTCCGAACACGTGGCTGAGCGGAAGCAGGCAGACCATACGGTGATGTCCCAGCTGGCTGCCCGGGGCGAAGCATCCGTTGAAGCTTCCGCGCATAAGCGCGCGATGAGGCAGGATGGCTCCCTTAGGAGCGCCTGTGGTGCCTCCGGTAAAGAATATTGCTGCAGGGTCATCCTTGCTGACAGCCGCTGACGGAGCTTCTCTGTCTGCCATTGATGAAGATGACACAAGTTTGCAGGGGGCTGCGGCCACTTTTCCGGCGAACTCGTCGCGGACGGCGAGCAGCTTGACGCCGAATTTCATACAGCAGCCGATGACTGCCTGTTCCGGAAGGCCGGTAGGAAGGATGATCCCGATGTAACCGGCAGAAAGGGCCGCAAGGAACATCTCGACCGCATCGATGGACGTCTTCTCCCAGATGGCGACCTTGTCTCCCTTTGAGAGACCGCAGTCTTCAAGGAAGGCGCGGCGGCGTGCGATGCGGCTGCACATCTGCGAATAGGTGTAGGTGACGTTCGTATCGGATACTGCTGGCAGATCAGCCCACTTTTCCTCGATCCAGGTTAAAAATTCGGGCACGGTCGGAATATACTTCAACTGTGCGATCTCCTCCGAAGGGAGCATGTCATAAAAGTAGTTTCCCATAATCTCTTCTCCTTTGTCTTGAAGTTTTTCTAATTGGTTTTATTCTTCAAATATAAGAAAAATATCTAAATTTGTAAAGACTAAAACTTCCAGGACAGAATGATTACGACCAGAATTGTTGACTCGAAGCCGCTTCTCCGCGCTTTCGTTAAATTCCCTTATGAGCTGTACAAGAATTGCGAAAACTGGGTTCCCGCCCTCGAGGGGGACGAATATGACACGCTGAATCCCAAGACCAACGGTGCCTTCGAGTACTGCGAGGCTGAATTGTACCTTGCATACAAGGACGGTCGCGTCGCAGGCCGCGTGGCGGCAATCATCAACAGGAAGGCGAATGAACTCTGGGGCGAGAAGATAGTGCGATTCGGATGGCTTGATTTCATTGAGGACGAGGAAGTGCTGCGCGCGTTGATGGACAAGGTGGTGGAATGGGGCCGCGCACGCGGATGCACTTTCATCAAGGGTCCGTTGGGGTTCACGGACATGGACAAGGAAGGCCTGCTTGTGGAGGGCTACGAAAAGCTCAGCCCTTTCACCTGCCTGTACAACTATCCTTATTATGACTCCATGCTCCAGAAATTGGGATTCGAGAAGGATGTCGACTGGACGCAGCGTATCGTGAAGGTGACATCCGATCTTCCGCCTATGTTCCAGTATGCCGACCTGATAGGGAAGCGCTATGGCCTGAAGGTTGCCAAGTGCAGAAGCGTATCGGAGATGAATGAGAAGTACGGACTGTCGATATTCCATATGTACAACGAGTCCTTTGCACCGCTGTTCCAGTTCACGCCCCTTTCCGACAGGCAGATAGACAGGTATCTCAGGACTTATGTCCCGATTCTGATCCCGGACTTCGTGGCGATCTGTCTGGACGAGGACGACAATCCTGTCGGCTTCACTTTCTGTGTGCCGTCCCTCTCGAAGGCGGTGAAGAAGTCGAAGGGCAAGCTCTTCCCGTTCGGATTCCTGCGTATCCTCCGGGCGCTACGCCACAACGACACCATCGAGGACCTGATGATAGGCGTCCTGCCGGAATATCAGGGGAAGGGCGCGAATGTGCTGATGTTCAAGTATCTGCACGAAAACTGCCTGAAGCGCGGCATAAAAAGGATGATACTCAATCCTCAGCTTGAAGACAATGTCAAGGTCCAGTCTCTCTTCGAACAGTACGAAACCGAGCCTTTTATGCGGCGCAGGGCGTACAGGAAGGCGATATAGTTTCCCTTGTTCAAAACTTTGTTGAAAACTTGTCCGGGGCGTTGGGAATTGGTGAGATTAATATGGCTAATTTTGTTGTCAACCCGCTTTGCGGAAAACGAAATAATAACCATAGTTCTAACCTTCCTATATAGATGGACGTACGTAAAACCAACGGCTCGCTTGAAGAGTACGACAAAGCCAAACTGGCCCGTGGTATCCACGAGGCCTACAAATCGGCGGGGCAGTATTGCGATGACGCGATAGTAGTCTCCATTATCAACAACCTTTACATCTACGAGGGTATCACCAGTCAGGAAATCCGCCGTCAGGTGGAGGATGCTCTGATGGGCATCAACAAGAAGGTGGCCCATGCCTACATCGACAAGTTCGACGCCGACCTTGACCTCCGCAAGAAGCGCGACTTCATCAAGGACTACATCGTGGCCAAGAACGCCGCCACGGGCTCGAAGTTCGATGCCAATGCAAATGTGACCAGGAAGAACATCGTCACGCTCGGTAACGAACTCTACAAGGAGAACAACATCAAGCAGAACCGCTACATCATGTGCGACAAGATCAAGACGCTCTACGGCCGCGCGCTCGCAGACCAGTATCTTGCCGACCTCAATTCGCACGTCCTCTACAAGCACGATGAAAGCGGCACTCCGGGCTTCCCTTACTGTGTCGCCATCACGATGTATCCTTTCCTCGTCAGCGGTCTCAAGGAACTGGGCGGCGTGTCCATAGCCCCTACCGATCTCAAGAGCTTCTGCGGAGAGTTCATCAACCTCGTGTATTCCGTTTCTTCGCAGTTCATGGGTGCCGTTGCCACTCCGGAGTTCCTTATGTATCTCGACTACTTCATCCGCAAGGACTACGGCGACGACTATATCGAGCACCTCGACGACGTTGTGGAGAACAATGTCAAGAAGCGCACTCTCTCCAAGGTCATCGACAACTATTTCCAGCAGGTAGTCCACTCGATGAACATGCCTGCGGGCAATCGCGGCTATCAGACCGTGTTCTGGAACATCAGCTATTTCGACAAGCCGTATTTCGAAGGCGTCTTCGGAGAGTTCCGTTTCCCTGACGGGTCAGCCCCAATCTGGGAGACCCTCGACTGGCTCCAGAGGCATTTCATGAACTGGTTCAACGAGGAACGCAGGAACTACATCCTTACCTTCCCGGTAGAGACCATGGCCCTCCTTACCAACGGTGGAGACGACTTCGCCGACCAGGCGTATGCCGATTTCACGTCGGAGATGTGGGCAAAGGGCCACAGCTTCTTCTGCTACCTTTCAAACAGCCCGGATTCACTCTCAAGCTGCTGCCGTCTGCGCAACAGCCTCAAGGATATGGAAGATGTGGACCACAACCACACCACTCACCAGTATTCGATGGGTACTGCGTCGGTTTCAACCGGTTCCAAATCCGTTATGACCATCAATCTTAACCGCATTATTCAGGACTCAGTGCGCCGCTACTTCCTCGAGCGCCGCGGTGTCAATCTTGAAGCCGGCAAACCGCTCAATCCTGTGTCAAACTTCTACGACAAGGATGACCTGTACGTCAATTACATCGACAAGGACCTCAGGGAGATGACAGAACGTGTCCACAAGTATCAGATTGCGTTCAACGAGATCATCAAGGACTTCCTCAACGCCGATATGCTTGATGTATACAAGGCCGGTTTCATCGATATGAGACGCCAGTATCTGACTGTAGGTGTGAATGGACTTACCGAAGCCGCCGAATTCCTCGGACTCGAGGTGTCTCCTAATCCGGAGTACGGCGCATTCGTCAACACCATTCTCGAGACCATCAACATTGCGAACCGCAAGGACAGGACCCCTGATGCAATGTTCAACACCGAGTTCGTGCCTGCCGAGAATCTTGCCGCCAAAAACTACAAATGGGACAAGAAGGACGGTTATTTCGTATCCGACAAGCACAACCTCTACAGCTCGTACTTCTATAATCCTGAAGATACCGAGGTCAGCATGATCGACAAGTTCAAACTTCACGGTGAGGACTTCGTCAAGTACCTCGACGGCGGATCCGCCCTCCATATGAACCTCCAGGAGCATCTTTCCAAGGAGCAGTACAGGCAACTTCTCAACGTTGCGGCGCATTACGGCACGAATTACTTCACATTCAACTGCCGCAATACCGTCTGCAACAAGTGCGGCCACATCAGCAAGGATACCCACACCGAGTGCCCTAAGTGCGGCAGCACGGACATCGATTACCTCACCAGGGTGATCGGTTACCTTAAGAGAGTGTCTTCGTTCGCAGAGCCTAGACAGATTGAAGCCCAGCACCGCTATTACACTCCGAAAGATGCTTAAGTACGTTCCGAGGATGACAAATATCGTCCTCGAGGAGATCCCGGACAAAGTGACCCTGGCAGTTGAGATATCCAACTGCCAGGGTTCCTGCGTAGGATGCCATTCCCCATTCCTGAGGCAGGACATAGGCGAAGAACTGACGCCTGGCGTCGTCGACGCCCTGATTGCAGCCAATTTCGGCGTGAACTGCTTCCTGCTGCTGGGAGAGGGGAAGGACCCTGCGGCGGTGCTTGCCATTGCGGAGCACCTCCGCACCAGACACCCGTTCATCGCGCGGGCGATCTATTCCGGACGCGAAGAAGTGGAGCCTGAGCTCTACGAGGCGTTCGATTATGTAAAAGTCGGGCCATATATTGCCGAATACGGCCCGTTGAATGAACGGACAACCAACCAGCGCCTTTACCTTCACCGGGAGGATATCACCCACCGCTTCTGGCACAAGGGCGCCGATAAATACACTGAACGATGAACTTTTTGATTTCCGCCCTGCTTGCCGTTGTGATTGCAAGCCCTGATTCCCGCCTGAAAGTTACCGTGGACGGTCCTGTCTACAGCATTTCCTATGATGACCAGCAGCTCGTGGCGCCGTCGCATTTCGGCATCAGGACCAACTGCGCGGATTTTACCGGTCTGAGTGAATTCGAACTCACACAGGAACGTACGACTGTATCGTATGAGCTTGACCGCATCAAGGTCGGCAGCGTCTGCAAGGAAGCTACGCACGCATTCTTGAAATACGGGGTTGACAAGCAGCCGCACGGCCTGGCTGTCGAGTTTTATGTTTTCAACAACGATGTCGCCTTCCGCTACGTGCTTCCGAAAACGGGGGAGACGGGCAGCGTGAGGGTGCTCGACGAGCAGACCTGGTTCAATTTCCCGGAGGGTACGACTACGTATATGTGCCCGCAGAGCGATGCGATGGTGGGCTGGAAGCGCACCAAGCCGAGCTATGAGGAGTATTACAAGCTTGACGCCCCGATGGCCGAAAAGTCACAGTTCGGCCACGGATACACTTTCCCTTGCCTGTTCAAGGTGGGCGGGGCCGGCTGGGTGCTTGTCAGCGAAACCGGCGTTGACAGTCGCTACTGCGGCTCGCGCCTTTCCGACTACACGGAAGGCAAGGGTTACAAGCTTGAATTCCCTATGCCGGAGGAGAACAATGGCAACGGCACGGTCGAGCCTGCGTTCGCCCTTCCGGGCGCGACTCCGTGGAGGACCATCACGGTAGGACTTGACCTGGCCCCGATAGTCGAGACCACGATTCCTTTTGATGTGGTCGAACCCCGTTATGAGAGCTCCCACAAATACAGTTTCGGCAAGGGAACCTGGAGCTGGATTCTCTGGCAGGACAACTCCATCAATTTCGATGACCAGGTCAAATACATCGACCTGTCAGCGGCAATGGGCTTCAAGTATGTCCTTGTGGACAACTGGTGGGACGTGAACATAACCCGTGAAAGGATTCCCGATCTCGTGAATTATGCCAACTCAAAGGGCATTGACGTCCTGCTTTGGTATTCTTCAAGCGGCTGGTGGAATGACATCGAGCAGGGCCCGATCAACATAATGAGCGATCCGATTCTGCGCAAGCGTGAGATGGCCTGGCTTGAGAAGGTGGGCGTGAAGGGCATCAAGGTTGATTTCTTCGGCGGCGACAAGCAGGAGACGATGCGTCACTACGAGAGCATCCTCAGCGATGCCGACGACCACGGCCTTATGGTCATCTTCCACGGCTGCACCTTGCCTCGCGGCTGGGAGAGAATGTATCCGAACTATGTCGGAAGCGAAGCCGTGCGTGCCTCCGAAAATCTTATTTTCAGTCAGTACGACTGTGATATCGAGGCTCAGTGCGCGTCGCTGCATCCTTTCATCCGCAATGCCGTCGGCTGTATGGAGTATGGCGGATCGTTCCTCAATGAGAGGATGGACCGACTGAACGGCCAGCCTGATGCCCGCGGACGTGTCCGCGGTAACATCCGCCGCACGACGGATGCCTTTTCGCTCGCGACGGCAGTCATTTTCCAGAACCCGATCCAGAATTTCGCGCTTGCCCCGAACAACCTTACGGATGCACCAAAGCTGGCGCTTGATTTCCTTACCGAGGTGCCTACGACCTGGGATGAGACGAGGTATCTCGACGGTACGCCGGGTGAAAACGCCGTCATTGCCAGGCGCAATGGCGACACCTGGTATGTAGGTGCGGTCAATGCGGTCGAGGCTCCTCTGAATCTCGACGTAAAGGCCATCGTTGCCCGTCTGGGTGGCGCTGAAGCCCGTGTCATAGCAACGGTGAAGGGAGAGACTTCAGAAGTGCTCAAGTTCAGGAAACCTCTGCAGATTGCCGTGAACGACGGCGCAGTAATCATTGTAAGATAGCAGATGAAGAGAAAAGGTATCATTCTGGCAATATCCGCATTACTCGTTGCAATGCCGCTTTGGGCGGTGTTCAACGAGAAGAATCTTGCGCACACTCTTTCCGTCCTCCGTTTCGAACTGAAGCAGGAGTGCTCAAAGAGCGACCTTCATACGAAAAGCCTTCAGAAACGGGAGCTCGCACAGCACGAAAAGATTATCGAGACACTCAAGAAGTGCAACGAACTCTCCCTGATGCTATATTCCCAGAGCCAGGACTATACCTTTGACATTGCTTATGCTCTGAAGGAAGTGACCAAAGAGTATGATTCCTTCAACAAGAAGAGACTGCCTTTCGATGAGATAACCAACAGGATGGATGTCGAGATCGTCAGGTATTCCCGTCTGATCGAATCTCTCCGCAGGCTTCCTCCCGAAAGGACGGACCTCGAAGAAGTGCCGGACAGCCTTGAGTATCACAATGACTCACTGCAGGTCTTCCAGAATCTGTCGCCTGAGCTGGACAGCATAGCACGCGCCGGAGCGTATGCTTTCGTCCTTGACGAGTCAGGACAGGAAGACAGGGACTCCTGCATTATGTATGCCAGCCGCCTCCTGAAGATGTATCAGGAGCAGAAGGACAAGATAGTTGCGGACAACAAGTATTATGATGAGGCGAGCGAGCGGTTGAAGGAATCGTATGATTATGCGCACGAGAGATATGCCGCCCTCCAGAAGAATGAGTTCTTCAAGAGCAAGGACAATTTCTTCAAGGTTCTGTTCTCCTTCCCGTCATATTTCCGTAATGCGGTCAATGACTCGGAGGTCAAGTACAGCCGTAACATATCCAATGACGAAAGCCTGAGAGGAAGCGAGTGGAGGGGCCCTGTCGTGAGCGGATTCCTGTTCATCATCATCATCTGCCTGGCTGTCGCCACGTGGCTGGGCATCCTGATCTTCAGGATCCTCAGGAAATATGTCAGCTATTTCAGCAGCGCGGATTTCGCTCCGAGGAGAATGTGTGCCGTGTTCTTCCTGGGTATCCTGGTTTTCCTTATCGCCGTTTCGATAGTCCATTTCTCGATGGAGAATCATTTTTTCCTGATGGCGTCGGAGCGTCTCCTGACTTTGTCCCTTATCATAGGGGCAATCTTCCTCTCGATGCTTGTGCGTCCTGATCCGAAGAATATCAATCTGGGACTGAAACTTTACATGCCTGTCATTCTTGCCGGCATAATGGTAGTCGCCTTGCGTATTCTGTTCCTCCCGAACAGAATGATGAACATTCTTTTCCCTCCTGCACTTCTCGCCGTATTCTTCTGGCAATTGGCCGAGAATGTCAGATACAGAGGAAAGGCCGACAAGATTGACAGCATTGTAAGTTATATCAGCCTTCTTGTGCTTGCCGTGGTTACAGGGCTTTCCTGGGCCGGGCTGACTATGCTTTCGCTCATTGTCCTTATCTGGTGGCTGTTCCAGCTGTCGGTGGTAGCTATCGTGAGCGCCCTGAACATCATCCTTGATGCATTCAAGAAAAACACTCTGCGTCACAAGCTCGACAAGGCGAAGAAGGAATCAAAAATCTCAGGTGCGACTGCGTCAAACGGAGATTTCTTCAACATCACCTGGCTGTACGACCTTGTCAGGATGGTGGTGATTCCGGTCGCGAGCGTGGTCTCGCTGGCGGTCTGCATCAACCAGGCACTTTCGGTCTTTGACCTCAAGGAGATATGGAACACCATCTTCTATGAACCGTTCTTTGACTTCACGACAAAGGATGGCTCTGTGATCTTCCACCTGTCATTCTACAAGATCGTCCTTGTCGTATGCCTGTATTTTGCTTTCAATTTCGGAAGCTATGCCTTCAAGGCAATGTACAGGGAACTCAAGATCGAAGGCTTCCGAATGAAGAACGACAGGGAGCACGTGATGGCGAATGAGATCAACCTCACGTTGGCAAACAATGTGATCGCCATCATTGTCTGGGGCATTTATATCGTCGTTGTGGTTCTCCTGCTGAAGATTCCGATGGGTGCTGTCTCCATCATTGCCGCGGGCCTGGCGACCGGTATCGGTCTTGCGATGAAGGATATCCTCAACAACTTCATCTATGGCATCCAGCTTATGTCCGGCCGCTTGCGTGTGGGGGACTGGATGGAGTGTGACGGTATCAGGGGCAAGGTCACCGCAATCAGCTATCAGAGCACCCAGATCGAAACGATAGACGGCGCCGTGATGTCTTTCCTCAATACATCGCTTTTCAATAAGAATTTCAAGAACCTCACGCGCAACAACAGCTATGAGTTCGTCAAGATCGTTGTGGGTGTGGAATATGGTTCCGACATCGATCAGGTCCGCAGTGTACTGCTCGAGGCTCTGGCCGGTCTCCGTGTCAAGGATAAGTATGGCCGTGAAATCGTGGACCCGAAGCGTGACACTTCCGTCGTGTTCGAGTCTTTCGGTGACAGTTCGGTCAATGTGGCGGTGAAGCAATACGTGCTTGTGTCCGAGAAATCATCCTATGTCTCAAAGGCCAGTGAGATCATCTACAACGCACTCGGCGAACACAAGATATCGATTCCGTTCCCTCAGCGGGATATCCATATCATCAGCGAATGATAATTTCATAGCTTCGCAGCAAATGATAATTTGCAGGGCTTCGCAGCGGGCAGCAGCTTGCCTGTCAGAGGACTCCGCTCACATTCGTTCGCTCCGGCCCCTTCCACCGTTTCCTGCGTCATCGCTTCGCGATAACTTGTCTCCGGCGGACCCTTCCCCCTGCCCGTGTCCGGGGGTGGACACGCCTCTGACAGGCAAGCTGCTGCCCGCTGCGAAGCTCTGCTCACTTGTGTTCTGTGGAAGTAACTGATATAACAATAATTACGCGAAATGACCCCTCTGAATTTCGTGGGGGTCATTTCGTTTATTTTATTGAGTTATAGCAACTTGCTCAGAACGGTCAGAGTCACCCTCGTTCTTTATCAGTCATCGTCACCGTCGCCTTCGGTCTTGCTTGAATAGATGTAGTCGAAAGCCTTTTCGAGTCTTGGGATGATGGATGAGAAGTGGCTTGTGCCGGGCTCGATCTCGAACTTCAGGCGGCTGGCCTTCTTCCGCATATCTTCAACGATGGTTTCGGTGCAGGGGAGAAGATTGTTGAGGCGTGGATCCTTGTTCTTCTTTTCCTTGTCTCCGATCGCGATGTATGCGCGGTCAAGAGGCTTGAAGATGTCGTGTCCCTGGACCCACTCTGCAAAATGATCGTACCAGAAAGACCCGGATATGGAAACGATGTTGTCGAACGAATCGCAGTTATGGGCGGTCCACAAGGCAAAGAGGCCCGACAGTGATACGCCGACCAGCGTCCTGGAGGCCTTGGCGATATTGAGCCGGTCCTCGATGTTGGTCAGGTAATCCTTGATGAATGTACCCAGAAAGAAACTGGCGTGACCGCGGAAAGGCATATCCTTCTTGCCGAGGCTGTCGGCCACCCAGGGAGTAAGGTCATTGTTCCAGTCGATGCCGGAGATTATGGCTATTGAAATGTTGTAGGATGCCGAAGTCCTTTCGATCCATCTGAGTCCGTCGGCGTCCAGACGTTCAGGTAATATCAGGTATGCTATCTTATTGGAACCTTCTGCTACACATTCGTCAATTATTGCTCCGTGATAGGATCTTGTCTGTATCATGTCACGAAGGTACGAAAAATATCGGATAATTACAGAGCCTCCATACTGAATCCGAATTCGCGGCTGCGCTCGAATTCATCGGTGTGGGCAACCTTGTTGTAGACTTCGAAAACTATCGTCTCCAGCCCGTAGTTGTTCTTGCTGACAGGGAAACCGCAGTTGAGTGCGATGTTCACGATGTAGAGAAGACGCTTCTCGGAAATCTCTCCGGAGCGGATGGCGATGAGGGTCTTGAGAGAGAGGTTCTTGATGAACTGGCGGTTGATGATCCAGCGTGTCTGGCGGCAGTATCCGACGAGAACTGTGAAAAGGGTTATTATTCTAGGCTGCATAATTGGACTTGTTTTGAAATATAGATGCAGCAAATCCCTTGAACGTTGCTTAAAAATGGTATAATTTTTGCCGTATTTTAAGAAGAAAAGTTGTATCTTAGACCATCCGATACATAAATGCCAATTCAATAATAACACTATATCACTGTTATGAAAAAAATCACCTTATCAATTCTCTCTGCGCTCGTTCTGTGCGCAGCGCCGGCATTCGCTCAATGGCAGCGCGGCCCGGCCCCTCAGCCTACCGACGGCTTGAAAGACGCCTACAAGGATTATTTCAAGATCGGCGTGGCTGTCAACCAGCGTAACATATCCAATCCGGAGCAGATTGCCTTGATTCTCCGCGAATTCAACAGCATCACTGCCGAGAACGATATGAAGCCTCAGCCGACAGAGCCTGAATACGGCAAGTTCAACTGGGAAAACGCCGACAAGATCGCGAATTTCTGCCGCGAGAACGGCATCAAGCTTCGCGGTCACACCCTTATGTGGCACAGCCAGATCGGCAAATGGATGTACCAGGACGAGAAAGGCAACCTTCTTTCCAAGGAACAGCTCTATGCCAATATGAAACACCACATCCAGGCAGTCGTCGAGCGTTACAAGGACGTCGTCTACTGCTGGGACGTCGTCAATGAGGCAGTCGCCGACAGCCCTGTACGCTGGGGACAGCCACCTCTCCGCCAGTCTCCTATGTACCAGATCGCCGGTGAGGAATTCATCTACAAGGCTTTCGAATTTGCCCACGAAGCCGATCCTGACGCACTTCTTTTCTACAACGACTACAATGATGCCGAGCCGGAGAAGAGCCAGCGCATCTATGAACTTGTAAAGAGGATGAAGGATGCGGGCGTCCCGATCGATGGTATCGGAATGCAGGCTCACTACAACATCTATGGTCCTTCAGAGCAGGAGATTGATGCTGCGATCACCAAATACAAGGAGCTTGTAAAGCACATCCACATCACTGAACTTGACATCCGCGTCAACACCGAAATGGGTGGCGGCCTTATGTTCAACCGCGGCGAGGCCCGTCCTATCGCACAGTGGGAGCAGTCTCTCCAGGCCGACCAGTACGTCAATCTCTTCAAGGTTCTCCGCAAGCACGCCGACGTAGTCGACTGCGTAACCTTCTGGAACGTGTCAGATGCCGACTCCTGGCTTGGCGTCAACAATTCTCCGCTCCTCATCGACAAGAACCTCAAGGTAAAACAGGCATACAACGCCGTCAAGAAATTTGACCCTGCACAGGACAATGCCAACATCATCGAGGACTTCGTACCTTCATCATTCAACCAGCCTGGCCAGGACTATCCTATGGTCAACTCACAGGGCTACGCCCGCTTCCGCATCGATGCTCCTAAGGCCCAGTCAGTCATCGTAAGCCTCGGCCTCGGCGCAACCGGCGGCACCGTCCTCCACAAGGGCGCAGACGGCTACTGGTGGGGCACCACCGCCACTCCGATGGACGAGGGCTTCCACTACTATCGTCTCACCATCGACGGCGGTACCTTCAATGACCCTGGCACCGGCTTCTACTATGGCTCCTGCCGTTGGGAGAGCGGCATCGAAATCCCTGCACACGATCAGGATTTCTACACCATCAAGAATGTCCCTCACGGCAACATCCAGCACGTAACATTCTGGAGCGAGAGCACCAAGACCTGGAAGACCGCCAACGTCTATACTCCTGCAGGATACGGCGATGCTAAGAACGCCAGGAAGAAATATCCTGTTCTCTATCTCCAGCATGGTTGGGGTGAGAATGAGACATCCTGGATGGTCCAGGGCAAGGCCGGCATCATAATGGACAATATGATTGCAGAAGGCAAATGTGTTCCGTTCATCGTCGTAATGACCTACGGTATGACCAACGACGTCCAGATAGGCGCTCCTCGCGCCGGCGGCATGCGCGGAATGATGGACAATGGCTTCGAGACCGTTCTCTGCGATGAGCTCGTCCCTTACATCGATGCCAACTTCCGCACCTACGGCGACCGCGCACACCGCGCAATGGCCGGCCTTTCAATGGGCGGTATGGAGACCCACACCATCACCCTTGCCCGTCCTGAAATGTTCAGCTATTTCGGACTTCTCAGCGGCGGTACCTACAATCCTGACGAGCTCAAGGCAAAGGGTCTTGAACCTAAGAACGTCAACGGTATCTTCGTAGGTTGCGGCAGCAAGGAAGGTCCAGACCAGATCCGTGCGGCAGCTGCCAAGCTTCAGGAAGCAGGCTACAATGCAAAGGGCTATGTATCAGAGGGTACTGCTCACGAGTTCCTCACCTGGAGAAGATGTCTCCTCGAGATGGCTCCTATGCTTTTCAAGAAATAATCATTGCTTGACACATAATACAGAAAGGGGACGGCCTGAAGCCGCCCCCTTTTTCGTTATTTCTGATGATTAATAGAAATTAGATCTTGTCCTTGATGAGGAAGTAGTAGATGGCGATGCCGATCCAGCTGCACGCGAGGACGAGCACAGTAAGGAGAATCTTCTTAAGAAGGTCAAGGTTCTTTTTCCAGATGTCAAGAACACACCAGATGGCTGCGATGATGCCAAGGATGTAGATAATTTTTCCTACCATAGTGAAATAAATTATTAGTTGATGTATTAATGTTTGTTTGAAACAAATTTCAGATTACTGATTTTCGGCGAACTCCTTGATGGCGTTGATGCACACGGCATATTCCTTCTCGACAAGCTCCAGAAGTGCGGGATCCGCCTCGTCCAGGCGCGGGCGGAGCTGTTCGGTGAGGTCCCAGGCGACTTTGTAAAGCTGAGTGAAGGAAAGGACGCCGGAGACGCTCTTCAACGTGTGGATGGCACGGAATGAAGTCTCGATATCGTGTGCGGCAACTGCGTCGCGAAGCTGCTGCATAGAAGGGTCTGCTGGGAATTTAAGTACGAAATTGGCGACCATCTTCTCGTTGAGAAGGCGTTTGCAGGCCTCCTGGAAGTCGCCGTGCAGATTGTTGTATAAATCCTGAACTGTCATATTTTTCTAAAATGGATATCGCTTTGGTCAATTGATTGGAAGTTCGAACCAGAAGGTTGCTCCGGATCCGTCTTCATTGTTATAGGCGCCAATCCTGCCGTTGTGCGCACTTATTATGTTCCGCGAGTAGAACAGTCCGATGCCGAAACCTGTCTTGTCTTCAGTGGCGCGGTAGTAGCGCTCGAACAGTTTGTTGACATCCACGTCACCGATGCCAGCTCCGTGGTCCTTGACACTTATCCTGGCCATTCCGCCATCTTCCGACAACGAACTTGATATCAGGATAGGGTAGCCCGGCTCGTTGAACTTCATCGCGTTGATGATGAGGTTGGACAGGGCGATCGTGCACAGATGCTCATCCATATCCACGATATCGAGCGACGTGTCGAAGCTGCATTCAAGTGTCATCTCGCGATTGGCGACCTCCTCGATGAAGTCATCGGCATTCCGCTGCAGCCATTCGTTGAACTTGACGGGCTCCGGGCATATCTCACCGCTGCCTTCCTCCATCTTGTTGCTGGTGAGGACGGTGTCGAGCAGGATGTTTATCCTGTTGGCCTGCTGGCGTACGCGTGATATTGTCTTCAAACCCTTTTCGGAAAGCTGTTCCGTGGTGAGGAATCTTCCCAGCGGACCCAGAATGAGGGTGAGGGGAGTCCTGATCTCGTGGGCGACATTGATGAGGAAATTGTACCTTTCCTCTTCGGATTCCTTTGCGCGCCTTTCTTCCTCGACCTTTCTTTCGATGTCCTCGATACGGTTGCGTTCCGCAATCATCGCCTTCATTTCTTCGTCCACATTTATGTAGCCGACAGCTATCCTGGTAGGCTCGCAGTCGATGTCATCGAACTTGATGAGGACGAAATCGCACCAGATATATTCTCCGGTTATGTTCTTTACGAGTACGCGCTCGACAACCCTGCTCTTGTGCCTCAGTGCGCGCCTGATGTGTTCCTTGTCCGAGTATTTGAGCATCCTTTCAAGGTGGTCCGGGTGGATTATGCTTGTGATGGATGCCTTCATTGCGTTGTAGAACCCTTCGAAGCTTGCGAGGAGGAACTCAGTGTCGAACATATTCACGTTCTCGATGTAGAACGGAGTGAATTCATCGGTCTCAAGGTTGAGAAGATGGAGTATGTCATACTCGTTGGAGAGTCCCTGGATGGTCTGGTAGTCGGTTTCGAGACGCTGCCTCTGCTCCTTGAACTCCATCGTGAAACTCTGGATCTGGGTTATGTCCTGATGGCAGCCCTCGATGCGCACACCTGCGGTGTAAGCCGGGTTCCTGACCCCTCCGCAGCGGACGGTGAACACACGTCCGTCAGGATGGTGCCAGGGGTATTTGACTTCAGCGTGCTGTCCGGCGGACATCTTCGCCACCGCTTCTTCGACAAGGCCGTAGTAGGCGGGGTCAACGTGGTCGTACCAGGCGTGATATGTGTCTTCAGGCGAAATCTGTTCTGTAAGTCCGATGAGCGAGAGCATCGCTTCATCGACATACATCCTCGGCGCCTTTCCTTCATCAAGCTCGAAGGCCCACATACCCAATTTTGACTTGAGCAGAAGGTCGTGAGACAGAGGTAACGCTCCTAGATTAGGGCTCATATGGCGGTCAGTATTGCAAATTTGTCACCAATTTAAGAAAAATTAGTGACAAATCAATATCCATTTCGCTTAAAAAAGTCAATCAGGAGTGCTCCCATACGCGGATTCTTCTTGATGAAGCTGGAATGGGTCGCATTCTTTACCACGACAAGTTCGGAATTCGGGATGTTGTCGGAAATCAGATGGGTGTGCTCGATACTTATCAGATCCTTGTCCCCGACGGTTACCAGCACGGGGCAGGAAATGGATCTCAGGTCTGCAGGATTGATGTCCGGTTCATCAAGCATCATAAGCGCCAGGGGAGTGCCCTGCTCGAGTATCCAGGCCTTGAATTCCTCGAATCCCTCGCCGCAGTCCGGGAAGAGGTTGGCTCCGCTTATCGCGCCAAGTCCGATCGTGCCAGGGTGAGCCATTTCCAGCATCAGCACGAGTATGCCGCCGTCTGACCAGCCGTAAACCGCCGGCTTGTTAAGCTTCAGCTCATTGATGAACGCCCAGGCGTCTTCCGCCATATCGGCGTAATGGTATTCTTCAAGGGGTGGGTTGGCTCCCTGTCCGCGCGAATCAGGGCTGTACACGCGGTAGCCCTTGCGGGCAAGCTGCTTCGCCTGCGTCTCCATACTTTTGTGCGACCCTCCGTTGCCGTGCAGCAGCACGACGGGCTTGCCGTCCTCCGGCCCCCGCATCGCATAGAGAAGCCTCTGGCCATTGACTTCAACGTACGCCGTGGTTTCAGAATTGCCTATGCAGCCCAGGCTGAGCGCACAATAGTAGATTGCACCGGTGATTTTTCTGAAAATACCCATATCAATTAAGGAATCCTCTCTTGAACGCTTCGGAAATGAGCGCCGAGGATGTGGTGGTGTTGAATTTTGCGAGAAGTTTCTTGCGGTACCATTTGACCGTCTCGGGGCTAAGGCACAACTTGTCTGCTATCTGCTTGTTGACCAGGCCGTCGGCTATCAGTTTCAATATCTCCGCCTCGCGCTCGCTGAGCTTTATGTCAGCTTCAGCGGTGTTTGTGCCTATTTCGCCTATGGCCTCCTCGAGGACTTCTGCTGTCTGTGAATTATGTTTCTTGAACTTCTCCATCCTGTAAATGGCGAATATGCTGATTATCAACAGAACAAGTGCTGCCAGGGCAGAAATCATCCCTATTGTAGCCTGTCTTTTCTGGAGGCGGAGCACCTGGTTGGTATAGTCCAGATTCTCAAGAAGCGCGGCGAATTCCTGGTCATCGTACGCCTCATAATATTGGTTGGCTTCATCAAGGGACCTGATAGCCTTGCGGAGGCGTCCGCGCTCGAGCGCGACCCTGCCGATGCCGGCCTTGTTTGCGGCGATCCAGAGGGAGTCGCCGGCCTCCTTTGCATAAGTCAGCCCTTCCTCGAATGCCTTGTCAGCCTTTGCGGATTCGCCATTTTCGCGCCAGGTCTCGCCGATGTTGTACTGCAGGCACGCGATGCTGCTGTTCCATCCGTACTGCTTGAAGATTTCGCCGGCTCTGGCGTAGTATGACATCGCCAGGTCTATGCTGTCCTGCATGCTGTAGAGGTTGCCCATCGTGCCCAGCATTGCGCTGCGGGCGTTGTCTATGTCGAACTGCGAAAGTCCTTCCGGATGCGCTGCATCTACCGCGCCGACCTCCATCTTTTCTATGGCATCAACGGCAATGTTGTAGTAGAAAGCCGCGCTGTCGTACCTCTCGCCGTGCCAATGGTGCTGCCCGATGACCTTTGAGGCATCCCAGACAGCGACTTTCCAGTCCTTGTCCAGGCCCATCCGGAGCGCTTTCCGCGCAAATGACATTGATCGGCCCGTGTCTGTTTGCAGATATCCCAGCATAAGCTCGCGCCAGTCCCGGTTGAGACCGGCAAGCTCCTCGTCGCCTGCCTGTGCAATCCTGTCGTCGCTCCAGGCCGCGACGACCCTTTCCAGCGAGTCCACGTTGTGGCCCCGGTGGTCAATGTAATTGTCTGCATCCAGAATCTGGCAGGAGAGCAGCAGTGCGGCAATTGCGCCGGAAATGAATTTGCCTTTCATGATATCGATCAAGTCTGTTGTAAAGATACCATTTTTTTTTGTTTTTGACGCTTATGTACTCTGTTGTTCCACCCATAAGGGTGGTGTTATTTGATTGTTGAATGGGTAAATTTGCGTGTTTATGTTCACTTTTTGAAACAAAAACCAATGATCATATGAAAAGAATACTTATCATCACCGCGGCGCTTGCTTTCGTATGCTCAAGCGCAAATGCACAGAGCTTTTTGGAGAAGCTCGGACAAAAAGCGCTTGACAAGGCTGTGTCCAGGACTGAATCTGCCGCCGACAGGGCGGTCGACAAGGCGTTTGACGCTGTAGAAGGTCTGTTCTCAAAGAAAGATAAAAAAGAGGCCGGACAAGAGGCTCCTGCCGACAACCAGCAGACACAATCTGCCCCTGCAGCCGGCAGCTGGACCTGCCCTGAGTGCGGCAAGACAGGCAACACCGGCAATTTCTGCGACGATTGTGGCGCGAAGAAGCCTGGAACCGGATCATCAGCATCCGCCCAGAGCGGCTGGAACTGCCCTGAGTGCGGCAAGACCGGTAATACCGGCAATTTCTGCGCAGACTGCGGGGCCAGGAAGCCTTCGGCCGGCGGTCAGGTTTCCGAGCCTAAGAAGCCGGCAGCATCCGCAGTGGTATGGAACAACTACGACTTCGTGGCCGGAGACGAAATCATTCACGACGACAATCTTGAGGGCGAGCAGATGGGCGAATTCCCGTCAAGGATGGATCTCTTCCAGGGCAACTGCCAGATTGTCACGATTGACGGAGTCAAGTGCATCAGCTCGGAAGACGGCATATTCACCCCTCTTTTCGACGAGCCATACCTTACTGATGCATTCACCATCGAATTCGATGTGTATTTGTATGACAGGAGCACTTACGAAAAGAATCATCCGAATGTAGGTGTAGGCATCAATAACTATACAATTTACCTGGCTGAGACTGATAAGTTAAGCAGAGTTCAGGCGTATGAGGGTCAGATTGCCTTAAAGCTCGAAATCGATGCCTGCGTTTCGGACAATTATCCGTGCAATATCTGGTATGAATGGTACACTCCTGGCGGAGATCGCAGGGAAGGTTCCTTCAACTTTGAATACAACGATAAATACAACTGTTTCCATCACGTTGCCATCTCATTCAACAAAAGGGCCTGCAAGATATATTTCGATGAGCAGAGGGTAGCCAACATACCGAATATGAAAGCTCCCAAGTGGGTTCAGTTTCGGGGAGACGGCGACTATCCGGGCCTCTATTTCTGGAAGAACTTCCGCATAGCAAAAGGCGCCGTGCCTCTTTACGAGCGTGTACAGGGAGAGGGCAGGATTGTGACCTACGGCATTACCTTCGACACCGGCAAGGCTACCATAAAGCCTGAGTCAACCGGTGAAATCAACCGTATCAGGGATCTTATGAACCAGGATCCGAGTATCAAGTTCGAGGTCCAGGGCCACTGCGACAACACCGGCTCCGCAGCTGTCAATGACAAGCTCAGCCAGCAGCGCGCCGAGGCGATTGTCGCCGCACTCGTGGCTCAGGGCATCTCTGCCGACCGTCTGACTGCTGTGGGTAAGGGCTCAAGCACACCTATCGCTGACAACAGCACGGATGAAGGCCGCGCCAAGAACCGCCGCGTAGAGTTCATCAAGAAATAACGCTGCAGAAGCGTGTGTCATATGATAATATCGTTTAGAATGAAAAAGATACTTGTATTATTTGCAGCCGCAGTGCTGCTCGCTGCCCCGGCAGCAAATGCCCAGAGCCTTCTGGGAAGACTCGGAAATGCAGTTTCAAAGAAAGTTTCCGAGAAGATTTCTGAGAAAGTGACCGAGAAGGTTACCGAAAAGGTCAACGACAAGATCGAGGAGAAGACCGGCATCAATGTCGACAATATGAAGCAGATGTCCGAAGCCTCACAGATGCCTGTGCCGGACAGCAAGGAGACCCTGCAGCCAAGACGAAGCAGCTCCTTCGGATGGAGCGGCGCCGTCACCCCAAGTACCGCCAGCTTCCCGATTCCCCTTATGAACGAATTCCCTGCGGTTCCGTCTGCAAGCCAGCTTGCAAACCCTACCGAGGAGGCCCAGATTGCGTACTACCAGGCAGTCAAGGCTGTCACCCTGCGCGCCGAGGAACTCAACGCGGACACCACCTGCGAGGATAACTTCACGGAGAAGTGGCGCGCCGAGGCTGAGAAGGCCCTCCAGGATGCATACGGCATCACTGCCGCTGAGATGGAGGCATTGAAGAACGGTACCTTGAGCGAGGCTGAAGAAGAGGCGTTGACAGCGCGTATGCGCGCCAAGATTCTTGGCGGCATAGACGAGAACCAGCTTCTGGAAGAGGCTAAGAAGTCAGAGAATATGACTGAAGATCAGTTCCAGGATATTGCAGTAACAGCTTCTGACAGGGTGTTCGACAAATATGACGCACAGCTCAGGAAGTATTTCGGATGCACTGCAGAAGAGTACAAGCAGGCCACACGCGCAAGTATGGCCAGCGAAGACAATGCGGCAAGCCGCGCAATCGAGAAAAAGACCGACGCATATATCAAGACCCTCAGCCCTGAAGAGCAGAAGGAAGCCAAGGCATTCAAGAATGCACTCCAGAAAGAACTTATGCAGGCTGCAATGGGCTCTGTTCCGGGAGCCGATCTCGGAATGCAGATTGCAAAGAACGTACAGAACTTCCAGAATCAGCTCTCTCCGCTTCTTGAAAAATACCAGAAGCTTCAGAAGTATGCGCAGGACGTTGCTGCAGCCTGGCCGCAGGGAACCTGGAGCGATGCCGACGCGAAGTTCTCGGAGGCTGAGCGCAGGAAGATTGAGAATATCCTCAATCAGATTGCGGCAACCGACGACCCTAAGGTATATGATCCTCTTTACCTCCAGGCGATGGAGATCATCAAGACTTATCGTGAAAGGGCTGCAAAGGTATGGGCCGCTGACGTTCAGGGCCGCTTCGACAAGGTCAAGAACGGTATGGGCGACATCATCAAGATCCAGCGTCAGGCTGTCGCTGAAGGCATCATCCCTGAGTGCGCCCTCTGGCGTGTCCCTCTGAACCTCGTTGTAGAGGCAGGTGACGTGCTTGCCGAGGCATACAGCGATTTCCCGAGCAACTATCCTGATATGTATATTAAGGAGACTGTCCGCCAGCTCATAATTGGTGAGGGCGAGAGCGCCTGGTGGCCTGAGTTCTACGTTTCTTCAGATCTTGTGAGTGTCCTTGAAGGAAGAAATATGTTCAAGGAGTCAAACGGCAAGGTATATCAGTTCAACAAGGGTTCCTGGAACCTCGTTCCTGACAATTTCGAGGAGCAGGCAGCACCTGCCGAGAAGGCGCCTCAAAGCGCCAGCTGGACAAGTATGGACGGCAAGCGCACCGCGACATTCAACGCGGAAGGCGGTTTCATCACACTTCCTGAAGGTGACGTGATCTATCCGGTTGCCTGGGAGAAGCAGGGCAGATACATTGTCTGGGCGGAGGTCGAAAGCGCCCAGATGCAGGACAACAGCGTTCAGTACAGAATTATCAAGTGTACCTACAAGCTGTAATCACTTCCTTGTTCCTATTGCTTGCAGCGCCATCATTGGATGATGACGCTGCAAGCGTATATTGCGAACAGCACCGCGCGGAATGGCGCGCGGTGTGGGAGCAGTTCGGCGTGCAGCCGGAAGTCGCCGAGTCCGTCATTTTCCCGGAACTCATACGCTACAGCATCTTCCAGGACAAGATGGAGACCGGTGCCGTGAAGTCACTTTATGTGACAAAAGGCACCGGCGGCTGCGACTTCAGCATCGGACGCTTCCAGATGAAGCCATCCTTTGCGGAGACGCTGGAGAAGCGCTGGATGCGTAGCGGACTGGCCAGGCAGTATAACCTGTATTTTGACACGAAGGACAACGAAACCGCACGTCGCATACGCATCAGCCGCCTCGAGGACGAGGAGTGGCAGTGCGTGTATCTGGCGGTCTTTCTGAAAATGCTTTATCTGGACTACGGCTCCTTCGACAAGAATGGTGAGCATACGCAGGACGGCCTCGACACGCTGCCCATCAGGGAGCAGGTGAGACTCGCTGCAGCCGCCTATAACCGCGGTTGCAGGTGGGTGAACGCTGGCTACGGCCCGCTGGAGGAACTGCGTGCCCGTTCGCACGAGAAGCAGTTCCACACCGCCATAATCCCAAATAAAAACACAAAACGTTATGTCTATGGCGATATAGCCGTAAGGCATTTCAGAGAAATATTCGGAAAATGATGAGATCATATTTGTTGGCAATCGCAATTGCGTTGCCTCTGTCACTTCCCGTAATGGCGCAACAGGAGCCATATCCCGAGGAGAAACGATTCATTGAATATACAGAGGCGATTTCCGCCTATGGAGACGAGTGGGCATCGTCCGGATGCCTGCGTCAGGCGGACTGGTTTTATGGGCAGGCGGCATCGGCTATAGCCTCTCTGCGTACAGCTATCGCTGAAATAGGTCTGGATCTCCGTGATGCGGCGGGAAAGGATGCCGCCGCACAGGCTTTGGAGGACGTGCGCAATATGGATCAGGATGACATTGATTCCATCAATGAGGCGTTCGGCGGCGGTTTTGATTTTCTGGGTATGATGGAAGGCCTGAGCAGCTTCACTGCCAGTATGGAAAAAGTCAATGATAAATTGGATGACTTGAATGAGAACCTGTCTGACAGAATGGAGAAATGGGGCTTCTATGTATTCAGGATAGAGAATGAAATGTGGTGGATAGTGAGAGACCTCTGCATTGCCTCTCCCTGGCCCGACTATTTCCGCGGACTTGTGCACGATTATAGGGGAGAAGCTGACGATGCCTTGATATATTACCGTCGCGCCGATGCCAATCCGTACTTCCCGGATTTTGAATTTGATTTTTCATTTCTGGATTCATTGTCATATTCTGAATTGGTCGCATTGTCTCAAAGACTGCTTCCATATCAGTCACGTTATCAGGGCTCTATCAGCGAAGGCCTGATGCATTTTGATATTGATGCTCCGGTTTGGGATGACACTGTGATGAGAGATATGGCGCAGGCTGTCCTCGACAGTAAAAGCCCTGATTATGTCAAGGCCCAGAACTATCTTGAAGCTGCTTTCGCTGCAAATCCGTTCAAGGCGGAAAATGCATATAACTGCCTTGCAATATACTCTTTCCTCGAGAATCGGTATGGCGCTCAAAAGTACCTTAAGCAAATAAAGATCCTGGATAACGCTGAATGATGAAAAAGTATCTGATAACTATATCTGCCTTCCTTCTGGCACTTATGCAGTCATTTGCGCAGATTGCGCCCAACCCTTCGATTCCGAATGATCCCGTGGACTACAGCAGGCTCCGCCTGCCATCCGATGAGCCATCGATTCCGGCTTTGTTCACAATGAGGCTTGAGGGAGAGGATGACCATACGCAGATGATGAATTTCCTTACATTCCTTGAAAAGCAGGACAGTGTCACTGTGATGGAGAACGTGATGCATTGCAGGGGAGAACTCGTCCACTCTTATAATATCACGCCTGATTTTGTCGAATGGTGCATAAAAAGGGCGCTCATTGATTCCCGGCTCAATACCAGGGACGAACTTGCCCGCTTGATAGCGGCAACTCCGGAGCTGAAGGAGTACAGACTCTCTACCGAGCAGTGGGCCAATGATATGCTTAATCTGGCCATTGCCTCCGGCTCCTTGATCATTCCTATGGGAAGGGTCGGCGGTGCCATCTACGGAGCAGGCTCGACAGCAGTCGGTTATGCATCTTCTGCGTTGACAGATTCGTCAATGGATGCAATTGACCACGGCTTGAATGCGGGTGGCCTTTCCGTTACGGCATACCAGACGATAGTGAACCCGAAAGAACTCAGCAAGGCGGGAAAAATCAGCAAGGGACTCGGTACGGCAGTTTCCGTAGCACAGTTGGCCAAAATGACGTATGCGCAGTTTGAAAGGGACCAGCAGAAATGTGCGAACTGGGTGCACCTCCTGAATATGTGCAGAATCGATTACTTCTATAATCTTGTAAACAAATATTTGCGCGAGGGTGCCGGTGCCTATCAGAAAGTATGGTTGCTGGCAATTTCGCCTGAGTCAAAGACTCTTCCGTTCAACTACAGGGGCGAGATGTGCAGCGTGACCTGGAAGATTGCCGGAGGCGCTCTGAAACTGATTCCGCTACCTAAGTATTACGGTGATCCCCGTGATGCCTCGTTTGAAGGCGAATACTTCGGATATCTGAATGCTGTCGCTGATTTCGACCTTTCAAATTACGACTCCAACTACGTTGGGAAGACTACTGTTGAAGATGTTCTGGGATTGAATGGCGATAGTGAGAATCCATTCGTCAATATTGTGGCGGAATCCAAGCCGATAGTGGCTGCGGATGCGGTTAGAAGCAGTCTTAACGGATATAAGGTGGATCCTTTATATTCGGTTTCCGGGGTGAAGAATGGAGCTTCACAACTCAAGATTACATATGCCTCGCCTATGTATGTCAAGATTGAGATGAATGATAGCCCGGAAGTGAATTTCCTTGAGATAAGCCCGACTTATTTCTGGGATTTGGTGGAATTCGAAGACGATCCTTTAACTTTCAATAAGGAAGGTGTGATGGACGCGATGGGCCTGACACAGTCCTCCAAGGAAGGTGATGTCAAGCTGGATTATTCTTTTGAGAAAGGCTTTACTGCAATCAGTGAAAAGCTGGGTCATAAGGTTGTTGTGAAAGAAGGTGTAAAGGGCGGAAAGTATTCATTCTATGAGTCGGACTCCAGGAGCGGAATAACCTCTTTCGAGCACAGTGCAAAGGAGGCATTGAACGCTTCAGGTCCGGGAGACTACATCTCTTACACCATTCCACCGGGAAAATTCACTCTTTTCCTGACACAGGAGATACAGCCTGCCCCGCGTGAGGCTCTGGAAGCTACAAAAGAAGACTGGGCCGAGCTTTTCAAGAAATACAATCTCAAGATGAATCTAAAATAAATGATGCTATCTTTGCATCTCGATGGCAATCAGGCTGAATGATATTGATGCCCGCGGGAAAAAGATATTCGTATTCCGGGGCAAGGAGATGATGAAAGGAGCGACAGAAGAGTCGCTCAAAGGCTGTTCATTGGTATTTGAAGACACCTCCTGCGGCGCTGTGGGCGCGATTGCGGGCGAGGCGGCCGAGGGAGAATGGATGCAGCTGCGGGAGTTCTTTGCCGTTGGCGGGGAAGAGGATGCGGCGCTTGCCGCCAGGATGAAGGGCCTTGCCGGCTGGCTTTCCGAGAACCGCTTCTGCTGTTCCTGCGGAGTCCGTCTGCAGCCGCACGAAAGCGAAGGTGCCCTCGTCTGCCCGTCCTGCGGCAAAGTGCATTATCCGCGTATCTGCCCCTGCGTGATTGCCGTCATCGAGAGAGGTGACGAGATGCTTCTGCTTCGCCACAGGCTGCGCAATCAGGATATATTTGCCTGCCTTGCAGGCTTCGTGGAGACAGGCGAATCGCTTGAAGAGGCTCTCCGCCGCGAGGTGCGGGAGGAAGTTGGCCTTGAAATCAAGAACATACGCTATGCCGGCAGCCAGGGCTGGCCGTTCCCGAATCAGCTGATGTGCGGCTTTTATGCCGAATATGCATCAGGTGAGCTGAAAGTCCAGGAATCCGAAATCCTTGAAGGCCGCTGGTTCAAGCGCGGTGAGATTCCCGCTTCTCCGCGTCGCGGCTCAATCTCATATAAACTCATCCACTATGAATTCTGAGCATATGCAGCCTGACGGGCGACTGTGCGTGTCGCCCGGCGAGAATGTGGCGCTGACAGGGAACAACGGTGCGGGGAAGACCCGGGTCGTAGAAGCGTTCTGCCGGGAGCATCCGTTTGATACTGAATATATTGCGTTCAAGGATACCTATGGCGACGATGCCGACGGTGCGTACTATCTGCAACTCCGGTGGAACACCCAGGAACTGGCGAATCTCATCGAGCTTGACGATTCGTCCAAGGATATGTTCTCGCTTTCCAGCGGAGAACTGCGCAAGCGCAGGATAGCGCGCGCTCTCAAGTCGCGCGCGACGTATCTCATAATAGACAATCCTTACCTCGGACTGGACGTCCGTTCACGCGAGGATTTCACGGAAATGCTCGCGCAGATTGCCGCAGAAGGCGGCCGAAGCATCATTCTGGTGATGCCGGGCGATGCGATTATGCCTTCCTTCATAACGCGCGTAGTCCGTGTGGGCGAAGACACTCCGGTCCGCGACCTTCCTGAAGAATGCCGCGAAGCGATAGCTTCCTTGCCTCAAAAAGACCTTTCCGCTGTCAGGTTCTATCCTTCCTGCGAGAATGCTGAAATAGTGAAGTGCAACGGTGTGTCCATACGCTATGGCGAGCGGACAATCCTGAAGTCGCTCGACTGGACCGTGCACGAAGGGGAGTGCTGGGCTGTCAGAGGCGAGAACGGCTCCGGCAAATCGACGCTTCTGTCGCTTGTATGCGCCGACAACCCGCAGGCCTACGCCTGCGATATCGAGTTGTTCGGCCACAAGCGCGGCTCGGGCGAGAGCATCTGGGACATAAAGAAGCACATAGGCTATGTAAGCCCGGAGATGCATCGCGCCTACCAGAAGAATATCTCTGCATTGGAAGCTGTTGCAAGCGGCTTTTTCGATACGGTGGGCACGTATATGCACGCTGACGCCGGGCAGCTTGAGACAGTCCGTAAATGGATGCGGATATTCGGCATCGATGCACTTGCTGACAGGCCTTATCTCAAGCTTTCCAGCGGCGAGCAGCGGCTCTGCCTGCTCGCGCGCGCATTCGTGAAGGACCCGGAACTGCTGATTCTCGACGAGCCTATGCACGGACTCGATCCGCAGAACTGCCACCGTGTGCGTCAGATAATCGACGCATTCGTTGCCAGACCGCACAAGACCCTTCTGTTCGTCACCCATTTCGACAACGAACTTCCGGACTCAATCAGCCGCACGCTGACCCTGAAGAAGCATATCTGACCGGCTATTTGAAGAGCATCGGCACCATAAAGGATATATCTATGGCCGACATTCAGAACAAGCGCCACGATTTCTCGATTGAAACCGTTGACCTCAGGGATGAACGCATCGTCTGCGACAAGCTGCGCCTGAACCAGGTCCTTTCGAAGTTTATGAGTTCCGCCCGGGAAAACCCACGATTTCAATCGTGGGATGAGAGGGCGTGATTTTCTATGAAAATCAAAGAATATTCGCTATATTTGTACATAACGAATATGGGAAAGGTTCTTGCACATAACAACAAATCCGTAGTCAACATCAACTACCATATCATCTGGTGTCCGAAATACAGACGCAAGGTGCTTGTGGACGGTGTTGACGAGAGGTTAAAGGAGCTGTTGCCTGAAATCGCAAGATCCTTGGACTGTGAGATACAGTCAATGGAAGTAATGCCGGATCACGTGCATGTGTTCCTGAAGGGGAATCCGATCACCCCTGTGCATCTGATTGTAAAGAATCTCAAGGCAATAAGTTCCAGGATGCTTCGTGCTGAATTTCCGCATCTGAACAAACGGTTGAATACGTTGTGGACCCGCTCGTACTATTGCGAGACTATCGGATGTATCTCGGAAGAGACTATCCGCAAATACATCGAGAATCAGAAAAATGCTTAGGGCGATAAAATACGAGCTCCGTCCGAACGCCACGCAGCGTTCGCTAATCAACCGCACCTGCGGCTGCTGCCGGTTCGTGTATAACAACGCCCTGGCATTCGCACGGGAGAACAAAGTATCCAACTATGCTCTGATAAAGCGCCTTCCGCAACTCAAGGCAGAGAACGAATGGCTGAAGGAAGTGCCGTCACAGGCCCTGCAGCAGTCAATCATCGACCTCGGCAAGGCTTTCAGGAACAAATGGAACGGACACAACGGCTGGCCGGTGTTCCACCGCAAGGGGAACAACGAGTCTTTCCGTATCCCGGTACCCTGCAGAATAGACTATTCCCGTTGGAGGGTGAGCATCCCGAAACTGGGTTCCGTGAAGTTCTACAGGGACAAGCCCATAGAACAGTCGAAGATACATTCCTTTACCGTCAGCCGCACAACGACTGACAGATATTACATATCCGTACTCTATGAAACTCCGGACCGCATACCCCTGAACAACGGTCAGGCTGTCGGCATTGACGTCGGTGTGAAATCCTTTGCCGTATGTTCGGACGGAGTGGTGTTTGAAAACCAAAAACACTACACTTCCGAACTGAAGCACCTGAGGGTTCTGCAGCGTACGATGGCCAGACGCTATGACAAGTCAAAGGACATCTACGATGACAGGGGTCGCAAGATTGGAGAGCGTGAGCCTCAGTCAAAGAACTGGTACAAGGCGAAGGAGGCGGTTGCCAGATGTCACGAAAAGATCCGCAACCAGAGACGGGACTACCTGAATAAGGTCAGCAGCCTGATTGCATCCGAATACAGCATTGTCTGCGTTGAGAGCCTGAACGTCAAGGGTATGGTGAAGAACCGGCATTTTGCAAAAGCCATATCGGATTGTGGCTGGACAATTTTCAAGGAAATGCTGAGGTATAAGTGCGACACGGTGATTGAGATTGACCGCTGGTTCGCATCGAGTCAGACCTGCGGCAATTGCGGCTATAAGAACATTAGGGTCAAGAACCTGAACGTCCGTGATTGGACCTGTCCCGAATGCGGGACGCATCACGACCGTGACGGCAACGCCGCGGAAAACATACTCCGGGAAGGGCTGTCCCGGTACTCGCCAATCGCTCCGTTGGGAGCGATAGAGTAGAACCCCACGAATTCATTCGTGGGAGCAGTCAGATGATCACTTCTTTCCTTTCCCCAATTTGAGGAACTGTGATGAGACGAGCAGGATTATTGTTGCTGCCGTGACGGCGGCGCCTGTGAGCAGCATGCCGGCGCCAACGGCAAGGCCGATGACGGATGTCACGAAGACGCAGGCCGCGGTCGTGATGCCGGAGATGCTGGCGGAATTCTTGATGATGAGGCCGGCGCCGATGAAGCCGACACCGGTGAGGACCTGGGCCGCGATGCGGCCGGGGTCACCGTTAATAAGATGAGTATTTGTCTGGCAGACCCAGATTGACACGAGCATTGCCAGAGTTGAAGCGATGCTGATGAGTGTGAACGTGCGCAGTCCTGCAGGATGGTTGTGTATCTCCCGCTCAATGCCTATGCAGGCTCCCAGAAGAAGGCTTATGCCCAAACGTATCAATGCGGTGCTTTCTGTCAGTTCCATATCCGGTGGAGTTAATTGTTTCGCCGTATAAAGATAAGACTATTATTGCAAAAAAGATGTTAGTGTATCTCAAAAAATAACTTGGTAATCTTGTCTTCGACTTATTGGTCCATATTTCACTCTTCATCGGTCACATAGCCCGCTATGCTCCCTCTTCAGAGCAAAATCTGTCCTCAATAATTCTCGACAATCTTAACCAACTTATATTTTTCGCTTCACTTAACTTAGCTATGGAAATATCTTGAGATGAAAATTTGATGAGATCGATCCTATTTGGTCCAATCGAACCACTGCGATTCGGCATTCCACTGGAGTGCGTGCCTGACTGCGCCGTCGGAGGTGAGGAACTCGATGGTCTTGCCCTCGCGAGGGAGCTTCATCGAATCGATATCCTCGGCGTCGTCAGGGAAGACACCGTACAATTCAGTGCACTGGAAAAGCGAGAAGGTGTTGTTGCCGTTCGTGCTGACCGGCATGAGTGTCTTGTTCGCAGGGTTGTACTGGAAGAATACCCCGAGATACTGCATGCGCATATCTGACTCGTCGTTCGGGTTCAAGCCTATGTACTGCAGATTTAGCGCGACGACGTCCTTGCCGTCACGGCCGCGCCAGAAGCACATTTCCATACCTTCCTTTCCCGTCTTGTCCGGGACAATGCATTTGCAGTAGCCGTTGCGGGTGTCAAGGGTCCACTGGACTCCGGCTGCGGCCTTGCCGTCGGCAGCCCTGAGCGCCTTGCCGAGAATGCCTTTGTTGAATGACTTTGCAATGGCGCGGAAGTAAGACAGGATATTGGTCCTATCAGCGCCTCCAAGGTCAACAGGGATCCTCAGGTCATCCATATCGTATGCCTTGATGTGGTTCCGCAAATCCTCCACGTCCGGATAGTTCCCGGACGGCCAATAGTTGGTGAGGGCTGACCCCGGCATATCGCTCCAGTCTCCTTCACCGCCCTGGGAGAGCCAGGACTCATTGAATGTTCCGGTACTTTCCGTGTACATGAAGACACCGCTTGCGAAGGCTGCATCGCTCTCGTAATCCTCTACGGCCTCGGCCTCAAGGCATTTCGCGATGATGAAATCCTTGTAGAATTCAATCACGAAGGTGTCGTCATAAGCATCCTTGAAAGTGATCTTGCCATCCTTGTACGGAACGACCGTCCAGCTCTCCGTGTTGAAGTTCTGTACGGAACCGTATCCGTTGACGCCCGTGCCTGACAGGTAGAAGGCGAAGCCGTTCCTGTCCTTGACGAGAATCATGCTCTTGGCGAAGAAATAATCTGCGCTCTCCACCTGGAAGTGGTAGATGTTGTATCTGCCGAAGCTGTCAAAGGACGGGTGCTCGAACGGGTCCTCCATCGTGGCGCCCGACTTCGTGCGCATCTCGATGTCGAACCTGTTGCCGTCTTCCTGGTTGAAAGTGCCGGCGCAGCGGTCCATATCCTCCTCGTACATCACATTGAGATCCCCGACAAGGCATCCGTTCTCGAACAGCTGCAATGAGATTTCCGGGTCGTCAACATCATATGTGCGGCCGAAGGCGATATACGTCTTCTCATCGAAGGTGAAGTTGCCTGCGTAGTAGCCGTCGGCGTTGTATGCTATGTTCAGATCGAGCCTGTAGCCGAGCGGATCGAGAATGCCCGATGCCGACTTGCATTCAACCTTTTTTGCGCCGGCACAGCCGACGCAAACGGCCAGCGCGCAGAGCGCGCTGAATAACCTTTTGATAATCATATAGTTATAGTGATTTTAATTCCACTTGAACCACTGGGCGTCGGCATTCCATTCGCAGGACTGCATCACGTTGCCATTGGCGTCCAGGAACTTGATGGTCTTGCCTACCTGCGGGAGCTTGACTTCTTCCACTTCTCCAAGATCAGCAGGGCAGTCATATCGCTCATCTGCGGCGCCGCTTGCCCCGCGTTTGCTCCATCTGCTGAGGAATGAGAGGGAATTGTCAGAAGGATTGTATTTGAAGAAATACAGCGTCCAGGCCAATCTGTCGCCCCATTCCTCGTTGACGTCGAATTCGTCGTAGCTAAGCTTGAGGGCTACTACGTCCTTGCCTTCGGCTCCGCGCCAGAAACACATCTCGATGCCTTCGCCGCCAAACTTGCCAGGAACGCTCACGTTGAGATAGCCGTTCTTCATATCAGGCTGAGCCTTAGGCAGAGCGTTCTTGAAAAGGCCCTTGAAATCCTTGAATTCGTATGCGAGTGAACGGAAATACAGGTCGATGTTCGGTCTGGAAGCCTGTGCGAGATCGACAGGGAACTTCTTTTGGTAGATGCGGCTGGTGTTGATGAGAAGTGACAGTTCCAGCACATCCTCATAGTCCTGTCTGACACCCCATGCAGCGTCTCCGACCACGTAATCGCTCTCTTCGTCGCCCAGGAAATCTCCTTCGTCATCGTTCTCACCATCTCCGTCGGCGTAGAAGCCGTAGAAATAAGGGTGGAAGAAAGCGTTCTCATACTCATCGAATGAAGCCTTGTATGCGTAGATGCCGTCTGCCCTCGAGTATCTGTTGGACGCTCCCTCTTCCAGTCCTTCCTCATTCGCGTAGTGAACGACGAGGAATTTGTTGAAGACTTCGAATTCAACATAGTGAGGCGGGTTCTCGTAGGTGAAGACACCATCGACATATTCGTATGAATCATTTATCTCGGTGCCGTCAATGAGAAGGTCAAGTGAGCTCAGGCCATCTTCCAGTTCGTATCTGATATGCTTGAACGCAAACTTGCCGGCTCCGTCCTTTTCGATGACGACGCTTGGCGTGTACAGGTCGTTGTCGTCCTCCTGCACTTCCGCCATTGTCGCTGAATAGCAGGTGAACCTGGCCATATCGTTGATTGACGGATGTGTGAACTGGTCAGGGTAACCAGCCGCCGGCTTTAGGCCGGTGAGGTGCATCTTCGATGAGAAATAGCCAATCTTGATCCTGCCCTCGAGATTCCCTTCATCATCGATGGAAGCCATTACCGAGCCTTCATTGAAGCCGCTTCTGAACATCGTGAATCCTATCCTGTCCGGGTCGGTGGGGTCCTGCCAGCCGGCGATGTCGTAAGTGATTTCATCCCAGTAGAGCTGGCCGATGAGGAGGTTGTCCGTCGTGCGGCGCGCGGCGGTTATCTTTATCTGTCCGGCGTCGTCGGGAAGGTCGCCGATCCAATAGTATTCGATGTCATTTCCGGCGTAAGCACAAAGCGCGGCGAACAGCGCTGATAGAATGATGAGAGCTTTTTTCATAAATAGATGCATATGATTTCCATTGGATGCAAATTTCGGAAAAAACTACGGCCTCGGAAATAGGGGTTTTCCCCTAAATCATTCCATTCCTCTCATTGTTTCCGAAAGTGTTTTCAGCAGGGTAGGCACATCGATAGGTTTTGCCACGTGGCCGTTCATACCGGCGGCAAATGCGTTCTGTCTGTCTTCCTCGAAGGCATTTGCGGTCATCGCAATGATAGGTATGCCGGAAGCATAGCCGCCCGGAAGCGCGCGTATCGCCCTGGTTGCATCATAGCCGTTCATACGCGGCATCTGGATATCCATCAGGATCAGGTCGTACTGCCCCTCTTCGGCATTGCGCATCTTTTCCACGGCAATGTCGCCATCCTCGGCGACATCGATGACGATGCCCTCATTTTCAAGAATCATTGTGGCGATCTCGCGGTTGAGTTCATTGTCCTCGACGAGGAGTATCTTCCTGCCTTCGAGATTGAAATCAACGTCTTCAGGAATATCCGAGGCAGGGGATACAGGCTCTGCAATCCTGTTTTCAAACTCAATCCTCACCGTGGTGCCGATGCCAGGCTTGCTCTCGATGGAAATCGTGCCGCCCATAAGGTCCACGAGCGATTTCGTGATCGACATACCAAGCCCGGTCCCTATCACGCCGCTCTTCGTCGCGCTTTCAGCTCTGGAGAAAGGTTCGAATATGTGAGAGAGGAATTCTTCGCTCATTCCTATTCCTGTGTCGGTGACGGTATAGCGGTAATGCGCAAATCCTTCTTTTTCACACGGCAACTCCTCGATGAGCATTCCGATCTTCCCTCCAGGGTTGGTATATTTTATTGAGTTTGAAATGACATTGGTGAGGACGCGCATCACGTGCAGCCTGTCTGAATATATCCAGTGGTGGATTACGGAATCATCGATTTCTGATGTGAAGGTGATACCCTTCGCTTCCGCGCTGCCGTTCAGGAGGCTGAAAAGATTATCCTTTGCTGTATCGATGCAGACCGGTTCTGTCTCGATCCTGACCGTACCCGCCTCGATCCTGGACATATCCAGCACGTCATTGACAAGCTGTAGCAGATGGTTGCTGGATATCTTGACCTTGCCCAGGGATTCAAGGACGCTCTTCTTGTCATCAATATGCTTCTCGGCGATATCAGTGAATCCGATGATGGCATTCATAGGCGTGCGGATGTCGTGTGACATATTGAAGAGGAACGTGGATTTCGCCTGGTTCGCAGCTTCGGCGGCAATCTTCGCCTGTTCCAATTCGTGCCGGGCCCCGATTTCCTTGCGCATCTCCTCGTCTATGCTTCGTATGCCTGCAACCATCCCTACAGGTTTTTCGTCTTCATCCCTGAGCGCCACAAAGCAGAGCTGGTAATACAGAGCGGAGCCATCCTTCCCGATGATTCTGAAATCCACGACGTGGTTCCTGCCTTCTGCAAATGTCTCCAGGGTCTTCTCCCGGGAGGTGTTCGCCCGGAAGCTGTCCCTGTCGTCCGGATGGACGACCCGCAGCATCAGATCAAGCTTTTTGCTGAAATTCTCCTCTCTGGTGGTCTCCTCATCGATCAAGGATGCCATAGTGCCGGTCAGACGGCTGACGACCAGGACTTTATCATCTGCCTTGTCTTTTGCGAAGCTGATGATCGAAATGCTGTCATATTCGGTCGCAAGTGCCTGCATATAGGCTTCCTCGCGCTTCTGCTGTGCAATAAGGTCGGACACATCCTTAACCTTTGTATAGGCAATCACGTCGCCGGCCTGATTCCGGATCATCGAGATGCTGCGGCGCAGCCAGGTGGCTTTCCCGGAAATGGTCCTGGCTTCGTAATCGAAAGTGACCACACTCTTGCCGTTCTCGAAGCAGTGCAGCAGATATTCCCTGTCGGTTTTGTTCTCGAAGGATCTTATGTCGTTCTTCAGGACAAAGCGGCTGTTCCACGCGTTGATGTATTCGTCGTAGCTGCAGGGCAGGTCAAGCCCTATTATTTCTTTCAAAGGCACTTTGTTGCCGTCATCATCCTTCCACGCGCCGTAGAACAGCTCGTCCTTCGAAAGATTGGTTTCAAGCGAAATCAGAGCATCTGAAAGAATGGCCTGTTTGTAATAAGAAAGCTTGCTGGAAGATTCTTCCATTTCATCCCAGATGACATAGATGTGGAGCACGCAACTTCCGATGAGGCAGCCAAGTGCATAGAGAGGGAGCAGCGGATACTTTTCCTGGAAAATGATGGCAAGCAGCATTATCAGGCTGAAGGAGAAGATCGCGACGTGGCGTTTCTTTTCAGCGCTTCCTGATTTGAAGGCTTCAATGCCGATGATTATGGTGGACAATGCGAACATCCCCACCTGGACTTGGAGAGCAGCATATCTTACAGGACCTGCGATATAGGCATCGCTCGCGTCAAACCAGAAGAAGCACGGATAGAAGAAATTGATTATCAGGAAGATGTTCTCAAGTATGAAGAATCCGCCACCCAGGTAGTTGAAGAGTCTGGCCCGCCAGCCTTCCATTCCCAGATATTCGACGATGTACCGGTAGAAGCCGACGATTGCCAATGACATCGCTATATAGTAGGCCGTCGTATCTACAAAAAGCGCCGGAATCCAGTTCAGTCCGGCCAGAACACCCCACAGAATATCGGTGATATAGTACAAGAAGAAGGCAATCATCAGGAAACGGTACTTGCCGGCCGCTTTCTGGCTGCTGCTGCCGTCGGGCTTGAACATCACTCTCACATTGATGATGAGGTGGATTGCAATCGCGATCAGTCCGATGACGGAATAGATATAATCCTGCATTTGTTTGGTTGACCTAATATGGCTCATTCAAATTTACTGTAAATTGCTTGAATTTGCAAAAAGGATCCGCTATATTTTTCACTCATTTCCCTGATAAATTTGGATGTTTACGGAAATTCGTATAGATTTGTATTGTTGGTTAGGATATGATGGCTGTCCGATTTTTGGGCGGTCTTATTTTTTATGACATGGTATGGGACAAGACAATGAACTTGACAAAGCTCGCAAGGCCATCAATGAAATAGATGTTCAGATGGCGGAACTGTTCGAACGGCGGATGCAACAATGCCGTGAAGTCGCAGAGTACAAGATAAGGAGCGGCCTCAGCATCATTGACGACAGCCGTGAGCGGGCCAAGATTGAAAATGCCTGCGAACTGGTGGAGGACTCCGAAAAGCGGGAGTTCTATGTTCTTTTCCAGAAGCACCTGATGGGGCTTTCGAAGGACTACCAGAGGCGTCTTTTCAAGGGGATGAAAATAGCATATTGCGGAGTCTCCGGTGACTTTGCCCACAACGCGGCCCAGAAGGCATTCCCTGAGGCGGAGACCGTATCCTTCCCTGATTTCGCCGAAGCTTACTCCGCCTGCGTCAACGGGGACGTTGATGTGGCGATACTCCCGATAGAAAACAGTCCCGCGGGGGATGTCGGTACTGTAATCGACCTTGCATACCACGGCGACCTTTACATCAACTCGATTCTGGATGTGACGGCGCAGCAGAGCGACAGGACCTCTCACGACCAGTCACGTTTCGCCGTGTTCTCGCGTTCCATGAACAACCTCAAGACTTCCGGACACGACACCCGTTTCATACTTGTGTTCGCCGTCCGCAATGAGGCGGGAGCGCTGGCGAAGGCATTGAACATCATCGGTGCGCACGGCTACAATATGAGCTATATCCACAGCCGCCCTTCATACGGGCCGGACTGGAACCATTATTTCTTCGTGGAGCTTGAAGGCGACGTGACAGGAGACAACGGAAAGGAACTGCTCCGCCAGATGAAGACCGTGTGCGACAATCTGCGCCTTGTAGGATCATACAGACATCAGGAAATATGACACTCAGATGCAATCCCGAATGTGGGAAAGGTTATGACATAGTGGTTGAAGCCGGTTCATTGGACAGGATCGGCGCTCTGCTCGACCTTTCCGGCAGGAAGGTGCTTGTGGTGACAGACGACGGTGTCCCGTCGGAATATGCGGAGAAAGTGGCCGCTGCCTTTGCCGGAAGCCGGATACTGACGCTGAAGGCGGGTGAGTCCACCAAGAGCATCTCCGCGCTGGAAGACATCTTTTCCACCTTGGTCGGGCAGCGCTTTTCCCGCAATGATGTCATTGTGGCAGTAGGTGGGGGGATGGTCGGAGACCTATGCGGCTTTGCTGCCGCCTGCTATATGCGTGGGATAGCCTTCTACAGCGTGCCGACGACTCTGCTTTCGCAGGTTGACTCGTCCATCGGCGGCAAGACGGCCATCAATTTCCGTGGTGTGAAGAATATTGTCGGCGCGTTCCACAATCCATCCGGGGTCATTGTGGACCCGGAGTGCCTTGACACGCTGCCGCCAAGGATATTTGCCGAAGGCATTGCGGAAATGATCAAGATGGCGGCCACATCCGATGAAACCCTTTTCGAGCGCATCTGCTCCTGGGAAGGGGACAGGACGGAACTCTGCGGGATGATAGCCGGCGCCCTGGGGATCAAGCTCAATGTGGTGCAGAGCGATCCGTACGAAAAGGGGCTGCGCAAGGTCCTCAACTTCGGCCATACCATCGGCCATGCCATTGAATCGGCGGCCGGTGGCACCTTGTATCACGGGGAATGTGTGGCAGCCGGTATGATGTATATGTCGGAAGGCAGCGCCAGACAGCGGATTGCGGCGGCCCTTGAGAAGTATGGGCTTCCTCTTTCGGACGACTTCGATACCGACAGGCTGTGTGAATTGGCCGGTCACGACAAGAAGGCGGGGGCTTCCGGCGTAACTGCCGTATGGGTAAGCGGGATAGGACGTTTTGAGTTCCGCGAATTCACACAGGAAGAATTAAGACAACTGATAATCAAAAGAAAATATGAGCAACAGCATAGGTAAGAGCATCACCCTGACTCTCAGCGGGGAATCGCACGGGGAGATGATATGCGCCGTTCTGGACGGTCTTGCTGCAGGTATCCCGGTCGATGAAGCATTCGTTGCGGCGCAACTCTCGAAGCGCAGGCCTTCAGGCATCACCGAAACCGCGCGCGTGGAACCGGATGATTTCAGGATCGTAAGCGGGGTGTTCAACGGTATGACCACCGGCGCACCTGTCACCATCCTAATCCCGAATGTCAACGTCAAAAGCGCAGATTACGATGAACTCCGCTTCCTGGCCCGTCCGTCGCACGCCGATTTCGTGGCCCACGTCCGCTATGCGGGCTTCGAGGACTATCGCGGCGGAGGCCATTTCAGCGGCCGTATCACGGCTGGCATAGTGGCTGCCGGGGCTCTTGCCATCAAGGCCCTCGAATCCAGGGGCATCCGTCTTGCCACCCATATCCTGCGTTGCGGCGGGGTTGACGACTCTGCCTTTGCCGATTTTCCGGCAGAGATAGAATCCCTGAACGCCAAGGCCTTCCCTGTGATAGATGATGCTGCCGGGAAGAAAATGATAGAGAAGATCGAAGCAGCCGGAAGGAACGGCGATTCGCTCGGAGGAAAGATCCAGACTGCAATCATAGGCCTGGATGCCGGAGTAGGTGAGCCCTGGTTCGATTCGCTGGAGGGCTGCATCTCCAATGCGATGTTTTCCATTGGCGGCATCAAGGGTGTGGAGTTCGGCTTGGGGTTCGGGTTTGCCGAAGGCACAGGGTCTGAACTCAACGACCCGTGGACCGTCGATGGCGGAAAGATTGTCACATCCTCGAACAATAACGGCGGGATCAACGGTGGAATGTCCAATGGTATGCCGGTGGTGTTCAACTGCGCGGTCAAACCGACCCCTTCCATCTCGAAGGAACAGGACACGGTTGACCTGCTCAGCGGACAGCCTGCGAAGCTCTGCGTCAAAGGCCGCCACGACCCGGCCATAATAAGGCGGATCTGCATCGTGGTGTCAAGCCTGACGGCCATCGTCCTTTGTGATATGCTTGCCCTCAGATACGGCAGGGATTTCTTGAGTGCGACCAGACAATGTGACGGAAATGATTGAAGATAAGGTATTGATCGTCGGTCTGGGACTCATAGGAGGCAGTTATGCCGAAGCCCTCACCAACGCCGGTTTTCAGGTAGGTGCCATTGACAGGAACAGGGAATCGCTCGATTATGCGCTTGCCAAAGGCATCATAACGGAAGGGACTGTCCGGCCGGAGAAGGAATTCATCTCGAGATACAGGCTGATCGTTTCCTGTCTCTATCCGAACACCTTCGTCGAGTGGATAAGGACCTGCCAGGACCTTATCGCTCCCGGCACGCTGATCACCGACACATCCGGCGTGAAGGTGCCGGTAGTATATGAAGTCCAGCGTATTCTCAGGCCTGACCTGGAATATATAGGCGCCCATCCTATGGCGGGCCGGGAGCGGTCTGGAGTGGTCAACAGCGACTGCTCGGTATTCAAGGGCGCCAACTATCTGGTCACTCCGACTTCGGCCAACACGCAGCCGGCGATAGAGACGTGCAAGGAACTTGGACGGAGGATGGGTTTCGGCAAGATATCGGAACTGTCTCCGGAAGAGCACGACGAGATGATAGGCTTCCTGAGCCAGCTGACCCATTGTGTGGCCGTGTCGCTGATGACCTGCCGCGAAACCTCCGAGATGGCGAAGTATTCGGGCGATTCTTTCAGGGACCTCACCAGGATAGCGGCGATCAACGAGACGATGTGGAGCGAGCTCTTCCTCCTGAACCGCGATGTCCTGATACACCAGATCGATATGTTTGTCAACAGTATGGAGGCGTTGAAGAAGGCCATCGCGGACGGTGATACCGAAACGCTCAGGGCCGTGATGAGGGACTCCTCACAGAAGAGGAAACAATTTGAGAAGAATTAATTCAACAGAAGACGGATTATGAATATGACATTCAACAGGGAGCTGTTCAGCCCTCAGGAAATAAAGGAACTGTATCCTCTGCCTGAAGAAGGCCGGAGGGCAAAGGCGGAAAACGACAGACGCATCAGGGAAGTTCTTGACGGCGGGTCGGACAGGATACTGCTGATCATCGGCCCTTGCTCGGCAGACCGGGAGGATGCGGTGCTGGACTATATCAGCCGCCTGCGCAAGGTGCAGGAAAAGGTCGAGGACAAGATAGTCATCATCCCGAGAATCTACACCAACAAGCCAAGGACGACGGGCGCAGGCTACAAGGGTATGCTTCACCAGCCTAATCCGCTGGCTTCCCCCGATATGTTCAAGGGACTGCTTGCCATACGTCATCTTCACCTGAAGGCAATTATGGATACGGGCTTCTCCTGTGCAGACGAGATGCTCTACCCGGAGAATCATATGTTCCTGTCAGACCTGCTGTCGTATGTGGCGGTAGGTGCCAGAAGCGTTGAGAATCAGCAGCACCGCCTGGTGGCAAGCGGACTTGACATCCCGGTCGGGATGAAGAACCCCACGGGCGGGGACATCTCCGTAATGATCAACTCCATAAAGGCCGCCCAGGGTGGACATATGTTCATTTACCGCAACTGGGAGGTTGAGAGCGCGGGGAACCCGTACGCCCACGCCATCCTCCGAGGTTATGTCGACAACCACGGCACCGGCCATTCCAATTATCATTACGAGGACCTGATACATCTGTCAGACACCTTCAAGGAGAATCCTGAAATAGTCAACCCCGGGGTCATCGTGGACTGCAATCATTCCAATTCCGGAAAGAAATTCCTTGAGCAGGGCCGTATCGCCAAGGAGATAATCCACAGCATGGACCATAACGATGCCATAAGGTCAATGGTCAAGGGACTGATGATCGAGTCCTACATCGAGGACGGTGCCCAGAAGAATGGGGAGACGGTGTACGGCAAGTCCATCACCGACCCTTGTCTTGGATGGGAAAAGACAGAGCGGCTTATCCTGGAACTTGCCGACAGGCTCATCTGATTTTTATGCCTTGCTCTGCGGAGAGTCCGGGGCGAGCATCATCAGTTCAATCTTGTTGCCGTCGGGGTCGTTGATCCACGCCTGCCAGTTGTGGTCGGCCGCGGTCTTGGGCTCCTGAGCGATCTCCACGCCTATCGACCTCAGGTGCTCCACATCCCCGAGCAGGTCGTCCGTCTCGAGGCAGATGTGGTTGAAGCCGCGGGAGTTCCAGCCGATGTTGGGGTTCTCGCCTCGTCCGTCCGGGATAAGCTCGAGGAATACACCGTCGGTAATGCGTACATAGTGGAGCCACGGCTTGCCCTCGTCGTTGTCCTGTACGCCAGCCAACTTCATCCCAAGCTTGTTGCAGTAGAAGTCGAGCGATGCCTTGATGTCCTTGCACACGAAACAGGCGTGGCCTATGCCTATGTAGCCCTCGCGTCCGAACTGATAAGGGGCCTCGTTGCTCTGCATCTGTATGGATCCTGGGACGTACTCCTGAAGTTCGATGCCGTTGCCGTCGGGGTCGTGGATCCACAGGTTCTTGTTTAGACTCTTCTCGATCTGAGGCTCAGGCGAGTCGATATAGCCTTTCTCATATATTTCCTGCAGCGCCTTGCGTATGTCGCCGACGGTTACGCAAAAGTGGTTGAAGCCGGTCCTGGTGAAGTCATAGGCATAGTCACGGTCGTTCTCTGCATCATAGAACAGTTCCAGGAAATGGTCTTTGCAGATCTTTATATACATAATCCACGGATCACCGTTGTCGTGATGAAGTTCGAATACTTTCTTCCATCCGAACACTTTGTCGAGAAATTCAACGGTCTTGTCCATATCCAATGGATTCAAGGCGATGTGTGCTATGTCCTTTATCATATTGGTTGTGTTTGATTGGTTATTACAAAGTAAGTGGAAATGGGCCAATAATCAATAAGATTGTTTAAGTCATTCTTAAAAAATAACTTGGTAATCTTTATGGTTCTTGTTTTGTCTTTTGAACATGTCATTCAGTCACGTAGCACGGCTACGCTCCTTCATTCCATATCCAAAATACATAAACAATCCCTCATAAATCTTTACCAACTTATTTTTTCATCATTCCTAAAGATTTATGTATCTTAGTGATTCCATAGCGAAAAGATATGAACGGAGACAGAATATTCATCGGGATCATAGCGGTCCTCGTCAAGATATTGTACAACCCCAAGGTATATTCCGAAGACGGGACCAGGAAGAGGAAACCTCGCATAGAAGGGCCGGCTATACTTGTATGCAACCACACCAGCCACCTGGACGGTCCCATCGTAGGCACCACACTGAAGGGCCCCCTCATTCATTCGCTCGCTGCGAAGGACCGTTTTGAGCAGAAGGGCTTCGGATTTTTCCTCCGTCACACGTGCTGCATTCCGATCGACCGCCAGCACGCCGACACCTCGTGGATACACGAATCCCTGAAGATACTTTCCGAAGGCGGTTGCGTGGCAATCTTTCCCGAAGGGCGGCACGGCTTGCACCGGCAACAGCTTCCGTTCCATTCAGGAGTGTCGATGCTCGCCGTGATGGCCAGGGTGCCTGTCACTATGGTTTATATCGACGGCCCGCACAGGATATTTCGCAGGACGGGTATGATGGTCGGCGAACCGTTCACCATCGAAGTCCCTGCAGGCGGACTGTCAGCCGACTATGTTGACGAGCAGACCCGCATCCTTGAAGAAAAGATGCGCTGCCTTATGCAAAAATATACCGAGGTATAAGAAATATTTTGAAAAAGCTCTTTTTTCTGCTTATCAGTACCGATGAAAGCTCTGTTGATTTTTGATTTTCTCAAGGATATACAGCAGGTCGGCACGGGAGTCGAATCCAAGGCGTTTGTAGTCTTCCCAGCTGGGAGCCCAATCCGGACGGAATATCTTCGCACGAGGGTCGCCGGAAGGGAAGAAGCGCTGAATGGCATTGGAAACGGAACATTGGATGCCTGTGTTCGGCAGACTGAAGGGCGTGGACTCCATATAAGTATTAGGGGCCTGCGAACTTGGTGTCCCCACAATCGTTGCCCCCATCTTCCACAACATATATGTGAAGTGGAACGCGGCGCTGAAGGTACCCTCATTGGTTACCACATACACGTGCTCCGGCCTGTAAAGAGGTTCACCGTTCTGGGCGCGGAGCATATCCTTGTCCAGACACGTATAGCTGTCGATTACGGCGTTTCTTAGGCTGTCATTGATAGTCTCTGGCACTGCATCAACATCACCGGACATCAGGTCTCCGATCTGGTAGGAGGATCCCTGCCACTCGTTGAATCCTTCAAGGGTCACATTGTTCTTCTGCAGATACAACTTCGAGAGCCTTGTCTCATAGCAGTAGCCCAGGTCCGTGGTAAGAAACTCATCGCCGTAGAGCTGATAAAGTACAGGATATACTATCGGACTCCATCCTCCTCCGTTACCGCGAAGGTCAATGATGAGATGCTGAGCCCCCGCTTCCTTCATCTCTGAAAGCATTGCTCCGAAGCGCTCCGCAATGGAAGGGATTTCTTCGAAAGGCGTATTCGGGAACGCCCAGTCCTTGATTGCATCGTATTCTCCCATACCGTGATCGAGAATATACTGAAGACAGTCGCGCGAAACAATGTGACTGCATTTGAAAGTCATGACACCGAGCTCCTTGTCTGCCCACTTGTACTCGAAATTCGAGGATGGGAAACGCGGGTCGGTCGGCATCGAACTGAAGGAGGCACTCTGCATCTCTTCATCCGTAAACAACGGCATAATCGCTGTAGTATCGGTACCTGAAACAGTTCTGAATCCCATTTCCACTTTCTTGCCGTCAAAATCATCCAGCATCAGCGAAAGCATATTGCTGTCCATTTTCCAGCTGCTTACGGCGCCGTACAGGCCATAGACATTCTCGGAAGGGACATATTCCGCCAGTCTGTCCATCAGCTTGTCCAGCGGCATACCACCGATGCTCATAACGTCTGCCCCAAGCAGCCCTTTGAAGTCTTCCAGAGCACTCCATACGAAGAATCCGTCTGTCATTGTCCGCAGGTTCAGAGGAAGGAACCGGACTTCGGAATCAAAAGAATAGCGCATCTGCCCGCAAAATGTGTGGCCGTCGTGCAGAGGCACGAGAAAGCGACCGATTTCCGCCTGCAGACGGTCTGCATCCATCCCTTCGGCGTGGCTTAATGTGCGTCGCAGCTTCTTCACCTTTTTATGGAATTCCCTTTCGCCGCCAAAAGCGGAATAAGGATCGGGATGGGTCTGCTCGAATGCCTGGAAGAAATAATCGAAGTCTTCGAGGATACGATCCCCGGGCCGGCCTGGCTTGGCCCAGAACTGCCGGGAATCATTTGTCACTATGTCTGAATTATTTATGCCGAACGGTTTGAATCCTTTCGGGACAAGGTGGATATATCTTCCTGCTTCTTTCCCGGAAGCCGGCTCCTGGTCAAAATGAATGGTCTCCCAGCAGGAGAACCAATAGGTATTCTTTGCCATGTAGTCATAGTACCAGTTGTCAGAACTTCCCCTTTCAATAAATTGTGGGTGATATAGGATAGGCTTCCCCTGAATATATGACTCTCTGATCTCCTGCAACGAAAGCAGCTTGCCATCCTCGTCAGTCGCGTAGAATCCGCCGGAGTCGGAATCTATCATCACCCATTTCCCGAGTTCGGGGAGCCAGACCTGATTGACCACGTGACAGTCAGTGTCGTTGCTGTCTTCAGGCATACAGGTGATATATGTGGCTTCTATTCCCACAGACGAAAGCAACTCGAACATCATTATGCTGTGAAGCCTGCAATTGAATGCCGGTTCGGTGTTCTTCGTGTACTCCCACAGATAGATGGCGTTCCTCTTTTCAGGCTGTATCGTCTGATTGGCGTGAGGAATGTTGGTTGCAACGAAACGGGCGATCGCCAGTGTCTTCTCCCAGGTGGAAGCCGTTCCGTCATACAGAGTGTCCAGCTGGAAGTATTCCCTTATCTCAGCCGCCCTCTCTGAATCGATGGCAGGGTGGATATTGAACTTGACTTTGTCCTTGCCGTATGGTCCGGCCAGTTTCAGAGTCTCAATGTGGCTTGCCTGCCCTTGTATGGCCCTGCTGCGGATTGCTGCATACTTCCCACTGCACAGCACATATACCAGAAGAATCGAAAATACCAGGCCAATAACTGCAAAGATGTTCCTCGCTATGTTGAAAAATGCTTTCATTGTCATAATCTTGATCAATTATCATAAACGGACTGCTGCCCGGAATGGTTGCAAAAAAAATCAATTTAGAGCTACAAGGACGGTCTGTTCTTCAAGCCTGACGGAAACAACGGGGAAAATGCAGGTGCTCCAACGCCGCTATTGGGAGTTCGCCGTCATCGAGAACCGCGCCGACGGCGAGAAAGTACTCCACGAATACAGTGACTATCTGCTGAAGAAATAAGGCAGGAAGTCTTGCGGTTCAGTGTATTGTTCATATGTGGCAGAATGTTTCGAAAAAATCAAAATAAAATCAAAGAAGAGTTTCAATCTCGGAAATGATTGTCTCGTCTGCCGGAAGCCACTGTACGCTGCGCAGATGCTCACGGTCCAGCCAGGAGGCGGCCTCGTGCTCAAGCAGCGTAAGTGTTCCGCTGACTACGCTGCAAATGTAGCAGCGCATTGACAGATGGAAGGTGGGGTAGTCCCACTCTATCGTTGTTAAATATCGCTCTACGCATATCTCTGTTGCCAATTCTTCACGGATTTCGCGCACCAGTGCATCCTCCGGCGCCTCGCCGGGCTCAACCTTCCCTCCCGGGAATTCCCACCATCCCTTCCACTCTCCGTATCCCCGCTGTGTCGCGAAGATGCGTCCGTCGTGGACGATGAGGGCTGCTACTACGTTGATGGTTTTCATATTACTCGTCGCAAGGAAACCCAGAAATCTTCAGTTTCTGGGAGGAATTGCGACCTGCCTTTTTCTTGTTTAATTGATTGAATGTCAATAACTTACGATATTCTGGCGAGACACTTGGTTACCCACTGTAAAATTTACCACCCTATTTGGTGGTAGGAACAGCTATGACTCTCCATGTTTTGGTACCCGGGTCTTTGGTGATGTGCCCTTTTTCTTCGAGATTTGATAACTGTTTCTGAACAGCAGAAGTGTTTATCCCAAGAGTTGATGACAGTTCGGAAATGGTGGCTTTGGGGTGCTGCTGAAGATGTGACAGCAGCAGTACTGTGCGCGGACTCCTGAATTTAATAGTCTCTCCGTTGTACCACCAGGTAGTAGATGGGTCGGCATTCAGGAATGCGATATCCTGAGATATGTCCGATATCATCAGCTCCGTCATATAGTGAACAAAGGATGGTATCTGTTCTATTGTGGCGTGCGCCCCGTCTGATGGAATTATGCCTACATTGATGTCAGCCTGTCCCAGCGCGTTCAGATAGGCCTTCTTTTTCCTGCTGAGAACAACCACCATGGGATAGTTGTGACGAAGCAGAATAAAGTTGACCAGCAGTCTCGCGATACGACCGTTGCCGTCTTCGAACGGGTGGATCCGGATATAACGGTAGTGAAACAATGCGGCGAGTTCTACTGGAGTCAGATTCCCCGCCTTCTCTTCCTGGTTATACCATTCTATCAGATCATACATCAATGATGGTGTCTCCTCGGGGGAAGCATACTCAAACCGCTCGCCTGTAGGTGTGATGACAGAATTCGGTCTTGTCTTGTATGTCCCGGCATGAACCACATAGCTGGTCTGCCTTCCTCCAGGGAGTTCGCGGTATACAGTATAATCTTCGCGCAGCATCACCTGATGCAGCCTCTTGACAAAGGACTCGGACAGATGGTCAGCTGTTACCGCCTCCTCCTTCATCAGAGCGAGGCAAAGGTTATGTGCCTTCATATCTTCGAGGTCTTTCATCTTTGCAGAGCCAATGACTTCTCCCATCAGGAGTAGCACTTCTGTCTGGCCGTATGTAAGCATATTACCCTCTATGTGGTTGCTGTTATAGTTGAAGTCTAGCATGAATTTCCTGTCCAGCCGCCTTTTGTCCAATTCGGAAAGAGGCTGGATAGCAAGCCATTTTTCGTATGCTTCAGATAGTCTGCTCATTATCGTCTGAATTTGATTTACAAACATATAAGTATTTTACCACTTTTACAAATTTTACCACCTTATTTGGTGGCCAAAGCTTAGCTAATCTTCATCTCTTACATCTCCCGTTTCTATATCTCAAAATTGAAAGGTTTGAATGCAACCTTGTAGTCCTCGTCCTTGAGCGAGACATTCACCACATTCCTGACACAGCCGAAAGGCTCCGGGAAATGGTTGCCTGTGTGGACGTGACCGCATAGGGCATAATTGATGTCCCTCGCGCTGATGGCATCCGCGAGAGCCTGCGAGCCGTAGTTCGCCATTGTGTTGTGGTTTCCGTGCTGCAGCACGCGACCAGCGTCGCAGGCGAGGGGAGGCATATGCGTGAGAAGGACGTCGCATCTCTGAGGAATCCTGTCATAGATTTCCGCCAATTCATCCTCGGATTTGTAGAATGCCCACCTTGCCAGGTCGGCAATCCACGGAGTGCCGTATATGCGAATTCCGTCAATCTCAACGGAATTGTCACACAAGTACACAAGCTTGCTCTGTCCCTTGTGTGGCCCGGGGAGCAAGTGCTTCATCACAGAGGTAGGGCTGTTCTTCTCACCAATTTCCTGTAGGAAGAAGTCATGATTGCCACCGATGAATACCACCTTCCTGTATGACTGTGAATCCGCCCAGGGCGCGAAGTCCAGGCAGAACCACGCCACACTCTGGGTAAAATCATTCTGGTAGTCAAGCGGCACGATGTCGCCGCATATGCAAAGCACGTCTCCGCCGGGTAGATCCTTCGGCAGGTAGCCGTGCAGGTCACTTATTGCTGTAAATTTCATATCGTTTTCAGTTTATGATTTCTTGAATTTTGTGTGACGTAATTCATGAACAATCCGGTAACGATGTCGATGTTCTGCATGATCTGATCGTATGCGTCAATCTTTGTCTCGTTTTTGCCCTTTGGCCAACCGCATACAATAATCTCGTATTCACATCTAGACCAGAAGCGATACTGGCAGTTCTTTTCGATGAAATCTTTGAACTCATCGAAAGTCTCCGGCATTCGTGTGTCGTCCTTTGAAAACTTGTGCTCATAATCCCAAAACTTATGTCGCCTCTTCTTTTCGTCCTTCCAGCAGTCGATAAGGTACGGCATAATGTCGTAATACTCAATCTGATCGTGGTTGATATCCCAAAGGATTACATTGTATGTTGGTATATTCTTTATTCTCATTTCATTGTCTAACTCTTTATATAATACTTCTTTACGAGGTCTGTGCAGAGTTTGTTGAGTTCCTTGT
>JAKSKN010000074.1 GCA_024401695.1 Bacteroidales bacterium | reverse complement strand
GCAGGCTTCTGCGGGTTCTGGATACACGACAGATTGACGGAATTGGGAATACACAACATTGTGGTGAACCCCGCTGACGTTCCGACCATGAGCAGCGAGAAGCTGCGCAAGACAGATGCGGTAGACAGCAAGAAACTTGCTGTTTGCCTGAGAGCAAAGCAACTGAGAGGAATATATACCCCTGATGCTGAAGCTCTGGAGATACGCTCTTTGATAAGATTGAAGAACTCGATTACGAAGGATACGACACGGCAGAAGAACCGGATCAAGTCCCAGCTCCGGTATCTCGGCATAGATATCCCTAGGGAATACCTTGAGCCGAACTCGAACTGGTCAAAGCGGTTCATCGCCTGGCTCAAGGATGTTCAGATGAAGACAACAAGCGGTCGTCAGACCCTTGATCTGCAGATACGTCAGTTTGAGGACCTGCGCAGGCAGAAGTTGGAGATAACGAGGGCATTGCGCAAACTGTCGCACAGCGAGAAGTTCGAGGACACGCTACGGCTCCTTATGACGGTTCCCGGCATAGGCCAGACTACCGGCCTTGCCCTACTTGCCGAGATTGTTGACATCACGCGGTTCAAGAACTCGGAGGAATTGGCAGCATATGTGGGAATGATACCGATGTGCCACTCAAGCGGAGAACACGAAGGAATGGGAGACATAACTGTCCGCAAGCACGCCATACTCCGTGCCAATGTCATTGAAGCAGCCTGGGTAGCCATCAGACAAGATCCTGCGATGCAGCTATGTTATGTGAACAATTGTAGGCGTATGGTGGCAAACAAAGCTATTGTTAAGGTGGCGAGAAAACTTGTGAATCGTATCTACTTCGTACTCAAACGCCGTCAGCCTTATGTCAATGCTGTGGCGTAACAGAGATATATCCTGTCTGGTAAACAGACTTTCTGAGAGAGAATACTACATGATTGTTGCGGCTTTGAAGTCCGCTTAAAACAGTTTGCTCCTCTCACCTTGCTAAACTGATACAGGAACTTGCGGCACCGAACCGG
>JAKSKN010000073.1 GCA_024401695.1 Bacteroidales bacterium | reverse complement strand
TTACTCTTCATATATGGTTCTCCCATCAGATACTAAACCGAATTATATCAGTTTTTTGCGAAACTAACAAGTGTGTGAACCGCAATTATGTCTTGCAGAAATTGTAATATCTAGTGGGTCAGCAAAGAAAAGAGGAAGACCGTGGGGATCGACAAGCAAGAAGAAAGGAACCGACCACACCCGAGGGGGTGGTCGGCGGCGGCGGAAAAGAAGCGCTCATGATGTTCGGAAATTGTGTATTATGGGAGTTCCTACACTAACCAGAATACGCAAAACGGACATCATGAGCAAGAGAAAGTATAGCATACACAAGGCACCAGGGGACAGACTGACGGACAGGGAGCGCGAAATGCTCGGACAGGCGTGGAACAACTACATCAACGGCGGACACCCGATTTCACTGCGGAAGTTCGCGGCGAACCACGGCGTTCCCCTCGAGACCTGGCGGCGCGAATACTGCCGCGGCGCGGCGCACAGGCCGATCCGCAACGGCAACCGGTGGATCTACGCCGAGTACGACATCCTGAAGGCGCGGGCCTCAATCGGCGAAGGCAAGTCCAACATGGGCACGCGCATGAAGCTCACGGTCGGCATGGCGATCCTGTTCAGGCACTTCGTCGTGAAGCTGCGGCGCTCTCCCTACGACGCGCGCCAAGGCATCATAGAAGCATTTCCCGACAAGGATGTCCCGTGCCTCAGGACATTCTACAACCACATCGAGGCGGGCGACTGCGGCGTCCTCCACGGCCAGACGCCCTACCACCCCGGCAAACGGCGGAAGCCGAGGACGCCAGCGCACGAGGCGAGGACGGTCCCCGGCAGGCGGCAGATCAAGGACAGGCCCGCGGCGGCGAACGAGGCGAAGGAGCTCGGCCACTTCGAGATGGACACCGTGATCTCGAGGCGCGGATCGCACGGCGGACTTCTGGTGATGCTCGACCGCTGCAGCAGGCGATATGTCATCGAGCACCTGAACCACATCAACCAGGACGAGGTCGTCAAGGCGATCAAGCG
>JAKSKN010000072.1 GCA_024401695.1 Bacteroidales bacterium | reverse complement strand
CACCTTCCGGTACGGCTACCTTGTTACGACTTAGCCCCAATTACCCGTTTTACCCTAGGCCGCTCCTCTCGGTCACGGACTTCAGGTACCACGGACTTTCATGGCTTGACGGGCGGTGTGTACAAGGCCCGGGAACGTATTCACCGCGCCATGGCTGATGCGCGATTACTAGCGAATCCAGCTTCACGGAGTCGAGTTCCAGACTCCGATCCGAACTGAGAAGGGATTTCGGGATCCGCGCCCTGTCGCCAGGTGGCTTCCCTCTGTACCCCCCATTGTAACACGTGTGTAGCCCCGAACATAAGGGCCGTGCTGATTTGACGTCATCCCCACCTTCCTCTCTACTTGCGTAGGCAGTTCCTCCAGAGTCCCCACCATGACGTGCTGGTAACTGGAGGTAGGGGTTGCGCTCGTTGCAGGACTTAACCTAACACCTCACGGCACGAGCTGACGACAACCATGCAGCACCTCGCAAGACGCCCGTAGGCTATGCAGTTTCCTGCATATTCGTCTTACGTTCAAGCCCGGGTAAGGTTCCTCGCGTATCATCGAATTAAACCACATGCTCCTCCGCTTGTGCGGGCCCCCGTCAATTCCTTTGAGTTTCAACCTTGCGATCGTACTCCCCAGGTGGATCACTTATTGCTTTCGCTTGGCCGCTGATCATTGCTGACCAACAACGAGTGATCATCGTTTACAGCGTGGACTACCAGGGTATCTAATCCTGTTTGATCCCCACGCTTTCGTGCCTGAGCGTCAGTTGCGAGCTCGTGACCTGACTTCTCGATCGGTGTTCTGTGACATATCTAAGCATTTCACCGCTACACATCACATTCCGGCCACGTCTATCGCACTCTAGTCCGGCAGTATCAAAGGCACGATTGGAGTTGAGCCCCAACTTTTCACCCCTGACTTACCGATCCGCCTGCGCACCCTTTAAACCCAATAAATCCGGATAACGCTCGTATCCCCCGTATTACCGCGGCTGCTGGCACGGAGTTAGCCGATACTTATTCCTCGTATACT
>JAKSKN010000071.1 GCA_024401695.1 Bacteroidales bacterium | reverse complement strand
TCTGACGCCGTAGAACAAAAGTTCTTTGAAATCAGTGTTATTAAATCTCATGTCCGCATGTCTTCCGGACATGGAAATAAATCGCTCCACCATTGCAGCGTTGTGCAGCAGCGTTTTGGTTGAACCCACCGAAAGGTCCATCCCCTGCTGACGTGCAAAAGCCCTGGCAATGTTGACAGAAGTGAGCGATGCGTTGAAGGCAAACGACAGTGCATTGCTGTTTCTCGCCTGGCAGTGCGTGAGACCAGTGAACTGCTTGGCATCACGAAAGACGAACTCCAGCTGGAAACGTGTTTTGTAAATCTCAAAGATGTCTTTCGCAGACATGCCGGTATCTGTCGAGAAGAAGACCTTGCGCACCTGTCGCTTCTTTTCAGTGTCCTCATAGTCAACAATGACGACCTTGACATCACGTTCAAGACTGATTGCGTTGACAACGGCAGAGTACATTCTGAATGATGTCTTACCTTCTGTAATGCATTCTTCGCTGAATACAGACATGTCAAGGTTCTTGAGGTCAACCTTTCCGGCATACTTCTGCGGTCTTCCGCGCTTGTGCAGCTTGGGCCCGGCATACAGATATCTCAGACGCACGTCATCACGGAAACGGCTGACAAGGTCAAAGCCAAGCCTCTGTACACCTGTGACGAAACTCTCCTTTGAGAAGTATGCGTCAGCTACTATGAGCTTGCAGACCGACAGCAGCTGTCTCCTGATGTTTGTGAGCATCCTCAGATACCATCCGGTAAGGGAGTCCGGGTCATCCATACCTTTGGTGCATTTGGGCTTGCGTCCGCGCTTCTTCTCGGTGAACGTCTGCTCCGCCTTCAGGAAGATGGAATCCCTGGCATCGGCATCAACAATGGAGATGCCGAGAATCTCCAGCCCCTTCTTCATGGCCGATGCGCAGCCGGACCAGAACCAGTCAACACCCGGAGTCTTCTTTCCTGACTTTGGGATGTAGCACGGATCAATGGCTATGGCAATGCGATGCCCGCGTGCCGGTTCAAGGAAGGTTCTGTTGAAGGAGAACCA
>JAKSKN010000007.1 GCA_024401695.1 Bacteroidales bacterium | reverse complement strand
GCCGCTAGCGTTCATCCTGAGCCAGGATCAAACTCTTCTTTGTATATTCTTTATACTTCTAGCTTGAATCCTGACGCTTTCAATTTCTAAAGAAATTAACGCTCTCGATTATTGTATTTCTCGGTACTTGCTTGTACTTATCTTATCAGTCTTTCAATGAACTTTTCATTCCGAACGAACCGTTGTTCGAACGGGGTTGCAAAGGTAGTCACATTTTTTTAATCCGCAAATTTTTCTGAAGAAATTTCTGAAAAAATTTTCAGCGGATCATCAACGTTAAAAAGAGCTTCGCAACACCCTCTCTTCCGAAAGGGGACGCAAAGGTACAACTTAAAAATTGATTTGCAAATTTTATTTTAAAAATTTTACAAAATGTGAGAAAAATGCCCCTGAAGCCCCTAGTAAAGGGATATTGACTTGGCAACTATGTGCCACGGAGCAAGTTCCGGAGCAAGGTCGGACGCCGTCGCATAGTAGCGCAGCACCATATCCGGTGCAGATGAAGGGAGGTCATTGACAGACATAAAATCCTCACTCTCAGACGGCTGCATCCCTGCAGCCCTGGAGAGGCTCATTTCGAGAAGCCTGTTTCTTTCGTTTGCCGGCGCTATGCAGGCATTGATCACACGGCAGCACTCGGCGCACAGATCATACAGTCCACAATGATAATATACCGTCGGACCCGCGAGGCGCAAGCTCTCTTCATATCCCGGCTGTTCTGACTGGTCGATCGTAAAGGAATACCTTAAGCAGTCCTCCTCAAGACGCCCCATCCCGAAAAGCGCCGCATTGCGATATGCAATCAGCACGTCATTCGTGACTTTCGATGCAGTGCACGCTTCCAGCGCCTCATTCCACCGTCCCTCCTCCAGATAGCGTTCGGCAGCAAGCTGGCGGTGGAACAGCCCCCACCTGTAAGGCATTTCAAAGGCAGACCAGATGCAGATGGCATAAACGGCAAGCGCCGGCACCAGCCACGCCCAGTTCATCTCCTTGTCATCTTTTAAACTGAGAGAAGAACCGATGAACACCATCCAGGCGGCAACCAGCGGCCACAGGCCTCCGAAATCCAGGGCACCGGCAGGTGTCCCCGCCAGCCAGCAGGTCAGGAATTCACCGCCGGCCGGCACCCAATAGACCACAGGCACCAGGACGGCGGCCACAAGCACATAGGGTTTCCGCACGGCGAAGACCAGGGCGGGCAACAAAGCATAGAAACCAAGCAGCGCATAGCCGACAATCACAGCCAGAACTGCAAAATCGAGCCTTTCGGCCCTGCGCATCCACACAAGCAGCAGTGCTGACAAAAGTAAGCCGAGCGCCTGGGAGAACAGTACCGCCCCGTTCAGCGCATAGATCCTGTACCCCAGTCTTGTGACAAAGAGGAAAAGAAGGACCGATGGCAGCACTCCCAGAAAGGCGAGCCTCCCCTGTCCTCGGAAACCAAAGACCAGAAGCGCAGCAAGTGCAGCCAGCACGACGATGAAAAGCACGCCGCCAAGCACAGGCCATTTGCACAGGCCGGCAAATGCACTGCCCAGGAATGTCAGCAGTCCGCCGGGGACAAACAAACATTTCAGGCCACCGTCGATTGACGACAGGGCCTGAAACTTATAAAGCAAATCGGTGTAGTGCAGAAGGACGAATGCCATCACGACCGTGACAGCCGCCAATCCCGCCGTATGAACCCACCGAAGGTTTTTCAAATACTAATACTTATTGAGAGGAACGCCTGCGGTAAGCTTGTGCACCTTTTCCTGAACGCTCTTGATGACAGACTCGTGGTCAACGAGGGAGTTGGTCTGAGCTGCTGTAGGCACTTCGTCCTTCTTGAGAGAAAGGGCTTCGATGTTCTTTGCACAGGAAGCGAGGACCTCGTCGATAAGGGCGACGATGGTGATCATATCCTTCTCGACGAACCCACGGGAGGTGACTGCAGGGGTGCCGATGCGGAGACCTGAAGTCTGGAAAGCGGAGCGGGTGTCGAACGGAACCATATTTTTGTTGACGGTGATGTCGGCCTTGACAAGCTGGGTCTCGGCGATGCGTCCGTTGACTTCAGGATATTTGCCGCGGAGGTCGAGAAGCATAAGGTGGTTGTCGGTGCCGTTGCTGATGACCTTGTAGCCGCGCTTGATGAACTCGTCGCACATTGCCTTGGCGTTGGCCATCACCTGCTTCTGGTACTGGATGTATTCCGGCTGCTGAGCCTCATAGAAGGCAACAGCCTTCGCTGCGATGACGTGCTCGAGAGGACCGCCCTGAACGCCCGGGAATACCATTGAATCGAGGACCTGGCTCATCTTCTTGACAACGCCCTTCGGAGTGGTGCGGCCCTGAGGGTCGTCGAAATCCTTTCCGATGAGGATGATACCGCCGCGAGGACCGCGAAGGGTCTTGTGGGTGGTGGATGTCACGATGTGTGCGTACTTGACAGGATTCTTGAGCAAGCCGGCTGCAATGAGGCCTGCGGTGTGGGCCATATCGACCCAGAAGATTGCACCGACCTTGTCGGCGATTGCGCGCATACGCTCATAATCCCATTCGCGTGAATATGCAGAAGCGCCGCCGATAATGAGCTTCGGCTTGCACTCGAGAGCTGTCTGCTCCATCTTGTCGTAGTCAACGAGACCGGTCTCAGGATTGAGGCCGTAAGCTACGGCATTGTAAAGGATACCTGAAGCGTTGACTGCCGAACCGTGGGTAAGGTGACCGCCCTGGCTGAGGTCGAGGCCCATGAAGGTGTCACCCGGCTTGAGGATTGCCATCTCAACGGCCATATTGGCCTGTGCTCCGGAATGAGGCTGGACATTGGCCCACTCTGCGCCGTAGATAGCCTTGAGCCTGTCGATGGCGACCTGCTCGATCTGGTCAACGACCTCGCATCCGCCGTAGTAGCGTTTGCCCGGATAACCTTCCGCATACTTGTTGGTGCAGACGGAACCCATTGCGTTGAGAACCTCTTCGGTTACATAATTTTCGGATGCGATAAGCTCCAGACCGGCTCTCTGGCGGTCTTCTTCTTTCTTGATGAGATCAAAAATGATACTGTCTTGTTTCATAACGGAACACTAATAACTAAGCTGTTTGATTGTATCTACAAAGATATGTATTTTTTCAGTAATTTTGTGGATATGAAAGACAGAAAACTTCTTAATGCAGAACTTGATAGGGTAGATGTGCGTGGATACAGGGAATTACCCCCTTCAGGCGTGGTCGTGGTGCTTGACAACGTGCGCAGCGCACACAATGTCGGCAGCGCTTTCCGCAGCTCCGACGCCTTCAAGGTCGACAAGGTGTATCTCTGCGGAATCACCGCCGTTCCGCCTTCTGCGGAAATCCACAAATCAGCGCTCGGGGCCGAGGACAGCGTGCCGTGGGAGCATTGCGATGACACGTTGGAAGCCGTCAGACGTCTTCGCGCCGACGGTTATACCGTCCTGAGCGTCGAGCAGACGGAAAACTCCGTGAAATTGCAGGAATTCCAGCCCGCAGCCGGCGGGCGCTATGCCCTCGTTTTCGGAAACGAGGTCGACGGTGTGCAGCAGGAAGTCGTCGATGAGTCCGACGCCGCCCTTGAGATCCCGCAGTTCGGGACGAAGCATTCCCTCAATGTATCCGTAAGCGTCGGCATCGTTCTCTGGCAAGTGACAAAATGTCAATGGCACAGAGGTTGATTCATCTTCAACCGCACCGGCAATCCGGCCAACAAGAAATTTTAAAACTAGTATAATTATGATCAAACCACTTGCAGACAGAGTCCTGATCGAGCCTAAGGAGGCCGAGACCAAGACAGCTTCAGGCATTTACATTCCTGACACAGCCAAAGAGAAACCACAGCAGGGCACAGTCCTCGCAGCCGGTCCGGGCAAAAAGGACGAACCTATGGAAGTCAAGGTCGGCGACGTTGTCCTTTACGGCAAGTACGCAGGCACCGAAGTTACGGTAGATGATAAAAAGTACCTCATCGTCAAGCAGTCTGACATTTTAGCAATTATTTAATTATGGCAAAGGAAATTCAATTTGACGTCGACGTCCGCTCCAAAATGAAGCAGGGCGCGGATTCACTTGCAAACGCAGTCAAGGTCACTCTCGGGCCAAAGGGCCGCAATGTCGTTATCGACAAGAAGTTCGGAGCACCTCAGGTAACAAAGGACGGCGTTACCGTTGCCAAGGAGATCGAGCTTGAGGACCGTTTCGAGAATATGGGCGCACAGATGGTCAAGGAAGTTGCAGCCAAGACCAACGAGCAGGCCGGTGACGGCACCACCACCGCTACAGTCCTTGCACAGGCAATCATCAACGTCGGTATCAAGAACGTTACCGCGGGTGCCAACCCTATGGATCTCAAGCGCGGCATCGACAAGGCGGTCGCGACTGTTGTCGAGAACCTCAAGAAGCAGAGCCAGCAGGTAGGCGACGACTACTCCAAGGTAGAGCAGGTCGGCACAGTGTCTGCCAACAACGACAATTATATAGGTAAGCTTATCGCGGACGCGATGTCAAAGGTCGGAAAGGACGGCGTCATCACCGTCGAGGAAGCCAAGGGCACCGAGACCGAGGTGAAGGTAGTCGAAGGAATGCAGTTCGACCGCGGATACATCTCTCCATACTTCATGACCAACGGAGACAAGATGGAAGCCGAGCTTTCAGGCCCTGCCATCCTCATCACCGACAAGAAGATCTCCACGATGAAGGACCTCCTCCCTATCCTCGAGCCTATCGCCCGCGAAGGCAAGGAACTCCTCATCATCGCCGAGGACGTTGACGGAGAAGCACTCACGACCCTCGTGGTAAACAAGCTCCGCGGCACCCTCAAGATTGCTGCAGTCAAGGCTCCGGGATTCGGCGACCGCCGCAAGGAGATGCTTCAGGACATCGCCACCCTCACCGGCGCGCAGGTCATCTCCGAGGAGCGCGGCTTCACTCTTGAAAACGCCACCCCTGATATGCTCGGCAAGGCTGAAAAGGTCACCATCACCAAGGAGAACACCACCATTGTCGGCGGTGCAGGCGACAAGGCAGCCATCGCAGAGCGCGTGGAGTCCATCCGCAAGCAGATCGAGGTCAGCAAGAGCGACTACGACAAGGAGAAGCTCAAGGAGCGTCTCGGCAAACTCGCCGGCGGCGTGGCAGTACTCTATGTAGGCGCCACAACCGAAGTTGAGATGAAGGAGAAGAAAGACCGCGTGGAAGACGCACTCAATGCAACCCGTGCAGCTGTAGAAGAGGGTTACCTCCCTGGTGGCGGCGTAGCATACATCCGTGCAGCCGCTTCTCTTGAGGGAGTCAAAGGCGACAATGACGACGAGACCACCGGCGTTCACATCATCGCCAAGGCCATTGAAGCTCCTCTCCGCCAGATTGCCATCAACGCAGGCGTCGACGGCGCAGTGATCATCCAGAAGATCAAGGAGAACAAGGGTGACTTCGGCTACAACGCCCGCACGGGTGAATATGTTCAGATGTTCGAAGCCGGTGTCATCGACCCTACAAAGGTCGCACGCGTAGCTCTTGAGAACGCTGCATCAGTCGCAGGAATGTTCCTCACCACCGAATGTGGCATCGTGGACATCCCTAAGGACGAGCCGGCTGTCCCTGCAATGCCTGCAGGCGGTATGATGTAATAGTACCTTGATAATACAGGAAGGCCCGGGAATCGATCCCGGGCCTTTTTGATTTATCACAGTCCGACACAGAAGCCGACACTTATGTTGTTGCCGTCGATGGCAGCGATCCAGTCGCCATAATGCCTGCCGTTCTGGAACACTTCGGAGTAGCCGAACGAGCCGATGTGCACCAGCATATACACGCCCTGCGACACACGTATCGCAATACCGGGGCGCAGACGCACGCCCAGAGTCGTATAGTCAGGATAGAACTCGAACGGAGCGCTCGCCGAGACGAATATCGACATAATGCCCTCAAGCGGAAGGATATGCCATCGGGCATACGGAGTCACGGCCAGACGGTCATAGCCTGTCCTGTATGAGGCTTGTGCGCCCACAAGGAAATTATTGCTGACACGGTATGAGATATCAGGGGCGAATGTGAAGGCGATGCCTCCGCGGTTTCCATAATCGGAGCCGATGCCTATGCCTCCGCCAAGGTAGAGCTGGCCTCTTGCCGTCAATGATGCAAGCAGCAGCGTTAAAACTACAATGACTTTCTTTGCGCTCATCATATTATTGTTATCTTCTGCAAAAATAATAAAAAAGTTGAGAGGCCGACTTCCGCCGGCCTCTCAATGATATTATTTACAGAAATCAGTTATTCTGCTTGATTGCTGCCTGTGCTGCTGCAAGGCGGGCGATAGGAACGCGGAATGGAGAGCAGCTGACATAGTCGAGACCGATCTTGTTGAAGAAGGTCACTGAGTCAGGATCACCACCGTGCTCGCCGCAGATACCGCACTTGAGGTCAGGACGCTTGCTGCGACCACCCTGGATACCGGCTTCAACGAGTTTGCCGACGGCCTTGGTGTCGATGGTCTGGAACGGATCGGCATCAAGGATCTTGTGGCCAAGATAGTCACCCATAAATGCACCTACGTCATCGCGTGAGAAGCCGAAGGTCATCTGGGTAAGGTCGTTGGTTCCGAAGCTGAAGAACTCTGCAGTACGGGCCATGCGGTCAGCGGTAAGGGCTGCGCGTGGGATTTCGATCATTGTACCGAAGTGGTAGTCCACCTGGACGCGGGTGCGGATCTCGATCTCGGTGCGGACCTTCTCGCAACGCATCTTCTGGAACTCGAGCTCGCGGGCTGAGATGGTTACAGGGATCATGATCTCAGGCATAGGCTTGCAGCCTTCCTGGATAAGCTCTGTAGCAGCCTCGAAGATGGCGCGATACTGGGTGTCAGCGATTTCAGGATAAGCGACGTGGAGACGGACACCACGGAGACCCATCATAGGATTGACCTCGTGGAGGCTCTCGCCACGCTTCTCAACTTCAGCGACGGAGATACCGAGTTCGTCTGCAAGCTCCTTCTCCTTCTCTACGGTCTTAGGGACGAACTCGTGGAGAGGTGGATCGAGGAGACGGAATACAACCGGCTTGCCATCCATAATCTTGAGTGTGCTCTTTACAGATGCCTTGATGAACGGCTCAAGCTCCTTGAGAGCGGCCTCACGCTCAACTGTAGTGTTGCACATGATCATCTTGCGGAGTTTTGCGAGAGGGGTCTCACTGTTCTTTCCGTAGAACATATGCTCGATACGGAAGAGGCCGATACCCTCGGCGCCGAATGCGAGAGCGCGGGCTGCGTCCTCAGGAGTGTCGGCGTTGGTGCGGATGCCAAGTCTGCGATACTTGTCGACGATTGACATGAACTTGATGAAGAGAGGGTTCTCGCTGGCGTCCATAGTCTCGATCCTGGTGTCATATACATAACCCTTGGCACCGTTGAGTGAGAACCAGTCGCCTTCCTTGTATGTCTTGTCGCTGCCCTCGAATGTGACAGTCTTCTTCTCAAAGTTGATCTTCATCGCCTCGCAACCTACGATGCAGCACTTGCCCCAGCCGCGAGCCACGAGAGCTGCGTGAGAAGTCATACCGCCACGGGTGGTAAGGATACCTGAAGAAGCACGCATACCCTCGATGTCCTCAGGAGAGGTCTCCTCACGGATGAGGATGGTCTTCTTGCCGGCAGCGGCTGCTTCCATAGCGGCCTCTGAAGTGAACACGATCTGGCCTACAGATCCGCCCGGAGATGCAGGAAGACCCTTGGCGATGACTGTTGCCTTCTTTTCGGATGCAACGTTGAGGACTGGGTGGAGGATCTCGTCGAGCTGGGTAGGAGAAACGCGCATGACTGCGGTCTTCTCATCGATCATACCCTCGTCGAGCATATCCATAGCCATCTGGAGGGCGGCGATACCTGTACGCTTGCCGATACGGCACTGAAGCATATAGAGGTGCTTGTCCTGGATGGTGAACTCGATGTCCTGCATATCGTGGAAGTGCTCCTCGAGACGCTTGCGGATATCGTCAAGCTCCTTGTAAACCTCAGGCATAGCCTTTTCGAGGGAAGCGAGGTTCTTGTTCTGCTCGGTCTTGGTGGCCTCGTTGAGAGGGTTAGGGGTGCGGATACCTGCAACCACGTCCTCGCCCTGGGCATTGATAAGCCACTCACCATAGAACTTGTTGTCACCATTGGCAGGGTTGCGTGAGAATGCAACACCGGTAGCGGATGTATCACCCATATTTCCGAAGACCATTGACTGTACGTTTACAGCGGTACCCCAGTCATCAGGAATCTTCTCGATGCGGCGGTAAGCGATGGCACGCTTTCCGTTCCAGCTCTTGAAGACGCCACCGATGGAGCCCCAGAGCTGAGCCTCGGCTGTGTCAGGAAACTCGACACCGAGCACCTCGACAACCTTTGCCTTGAACTTCTCGCAGAGGTCCTTGAGTTCCTCGGCGGTGATTTCAGTATCTGACTTGTAACCCCTGGCGTCCTTGAGCTCGGCCATCATACGGTCAAGCTGCTGGCGGATACCCTGACCGTCTGCAGGCTCGATGCCTTCTGCTTTCTCCATCACGACGTCTGAATACATCATAATGAGACGGCGGTATGCGTCATAGACGAAACGAGGGTTGCCGGTCTTTGCGATCATACCAGGGATGGTGGCTGAGCAGAGACCGATATTGAGGATGGTGTCCATCATACCCGGCATTGAACTGCGGGCGCCTGAACGGCAGCTCACGAGAAGCGGGTCATTGACATCACCAAATTTCTTGCCCATAAGTTTTTCAGTAGCTTCAAGTGCTCCTGAAACCTCCCACTTGAGTTCTTCGGTATAACCGCCGCCGAGGCGATAATACTCTGCACAACACTCAGTGGTAATGGTAAAGCCTGCAGGTACAGGCATACCGAGACGACTCATCTCGGCCAGATTGGCTCCTTTTCCACCAAGGAGCTCACGCATTGAACCATCGCCCTCGGCCTTCTTTCCGCCGAAACGATAGACTCTTTTCTTACTTTCAAACATATTATTTTAACCTAGATAAATTTCGAGGCGCAAATTTACGAACAATTTTTTGATTTATAACAATTTCGCAGCCAATTCAGACAACTCGCTGCGTTCACCCTTCCGTAGGAAGATGTGGTCAAACAGCTTCTGGCCGTCCATCTTCTCGCCCAGATGCGTCAGACCATTGGACCATTGGTCAAGATAAGGCTGGTCTATCTGGAAGATATCGCCCGTGAAAACCATCTTCGTCCCGGCGCCGGCACGGGTGATGATGGTCTTCATCTCGTGAGGCGTCAGATTCTGCGCCTCGTCGATGATGAAGTAGCATCTGCCGAGACTGCGGCCGCGGATGTATGCCAGCGGCTCAATGATCAGTTTTTCCTGCGTGAGCATGGCCTCGATGCGCTGCGCTTCGCGCGAAGTCGGTTTGAACTGGCCCTTGATCACGTTCAGATTGTCCATAAGCGGCTGGAGGAAAGGTCCCATCTTGGTCTTCTGGTCGCCCGGCAGGAAGCCGATGTCCTGGTTGCCGAGGATTACGGTAGGACGGGAGAGGATGATCTGCTCATATTCCTTCTCCTGCTCCAATGCGGCTGCCAGGGCAAGGAGGGTCTTGCCTGTCCCGGCACCTCCGGTAAGTGAGACAAGCTCGATCTTCGGATTCAGCAATGCGTCGAGCGCCATCTTCTGCTCATCGTTGCGCGGACGTATGCCGTAGGCCTCACGGGAGCGCACGAACACTATCCTGTCCCTGTCCTCATCGTACCGGGCGCATACGGTTTCAGCGTCCTTGTTGCCCTGCCAGTGGAACTTGTAGTTCTGGTTCGCAATCGGTTTACGGTCAGTCACATCCTGCCACTTGACCGCATTCTCCGGGCCATAGACGAGGGTCTGGAGAATATCCGGGTTCAATGTGAAGGTCTGGACCTCCTTCTGGGAGTTCTCGATCCTGGCCTCCTCGACCCTGTCGGTCAAATAGTCCTGAACCTCCATTCCGGCGGCTTTCGCCTTCAGACGCAGGTTGATATCCTTCGTCACGAGAGCGACGAACCTGTCGGGATTGTGATCGCGCACCCAGATGGCCGTGGCCAGTATGCGATGATCCTGGATATCATCCCTGAACAGATCCTTCAGGTTGTCCGGGAAAAGGTGGTTCGGCTCAATCTTGATCAGGCCCAGACCCTTGCCTATCGGCAGGCCGCCCTTTTCAAAATTCTTCCCTGCGGTAATCTTGTCGATATCACGCATGAACCCCCTGGCGTGGTAAGCCAGGGTGTCGTTCCCTTTTTTGAATTTGTCCGCTTCCTCAACGACTGCGCAGGGAATGACAAGGTCATTGTCCTGAAAATGCTTGATGGCATTGTGGTCGTGCAGAATCACATTAGTGTCCAGCACGAAAATTTTCGGTTTACTCATCTTATGTGGTTAATCCTCGCCTTCTGCATTCTGCATCAGCGATTCAAGTATTGTCTGTATGCCGGTTTTCGCCGACGCCTTCACACGGACCTCGGAAGACCCGGCGACCGGGTGGCCGAGCGGGAAGAATGCCACGTCCTGCAGCAGCAGTTCGGCGTCCAGATAGTCGAAATCTATGTCTCTGATCTGGATTATCACTCCCGGGATTTCGGAGAAGAGCACACGTATCAAATCTTTTTCCTGATATGCCTTGAGTATATTGGAGATGTCCACCGTCGCACCGGTGCCACCGGCAGACATATCACTCAGCGACTTGAGCAGGCCGCCCACGCGGACGGTGTTGCCGCTCAGAGGCAGCCCGTCCTCGACGAACTCACGGATGACCTCGTAGCAGTCGAGGAAATAATCGGCGTCACCTACCTGTGGAGGCACGCCACCGCCGAAGCCCAGGGTCTGGGCAAGCAGGGACCCGCCAAGCCGGAAATCACAGGTCTCGAACGGGATGAACACTATCCAGCTCTGCGGGTCCGGCACAAGGGTGGCGGGACAGGCCCGGCGGCTGCCGAGGGCCGGATGTTCAGAACGGAACGGCTGTCCCACAAAGACATCCTCGATGCCCGTGTCCTTTGCCAGAGTGGCCTTGAAGGAAAGGTCGCACTCGGATGACCTGGCATACGAATACGAAGAGAATTTCAGGCCGAGTCCGTCAAGATAGTCGGCCGAGGACTTGACTGAATTGTAGAACGCCGCGTGGGAGCCGACGGGCTCGGCATTCCATTTCCACGACGCCTTCAGCTGGAGGTCGCCGATACGGAAATGGCCCTGGAGCCAGATTGCGTCGATAAGAGCCTCCGCCACACGTCCGCAGGAATATGATTCTGCGAATGCAAGCGGGAGTATCTTCCGCACATTCCGGAGCCCTGCAAGGTAACTGTCGACCTTGGAAGGGTCGAATTCATAACTGGATACGACCGGGTCGAGAGTTTCGTCCACAATCGTGTCCGGACAATCCGACTGGATTTCCGGAGCTCCTTCCGTCACGGCATCAAGCAGTTGCGCGGGCGTAAATTCCTGCGTAACACCGTCAATGACGTAATTGGAATGTAATGCTGAAAGGGATTTCGCCATTTGAGCACACAAAATTCGTGTAAATTTAACTAAATTTGGAAACAGTTGCAACTATGAAATATAACACCCAATCATACGACCGGCTTCTTGCCGATCTTTTTGAAAAACATCCTACCGTCCAGAAGGTAGGTTTCGGCGCGGGGGCTTACAAGCCGGGCCTCGCCGGTATGGAATCTTTCGATGCCGCCCTGGGGCACCCGTGGCGCAAGTTCAAGACCATTCACGTGGCCGGCACCAACGGCAAGGGGTCTGTCAGTTCGATGCTGGCGGCGGCGCTTGCCGCAACCGGGCTGCGCGTCGGACTCTACACCTCTCCGCACCTCATCGACTTCCGGGAGCGCATCAAAATCATTTCATCACTTGGGAGTGAGTCTCTCTCTGCAGAAACCGTGTCCACCCTCGGACACGTCAGAGGGAGGGGCCCGCGCACCGCGTGGGAGGGATGGAGCGAAGCGGAAGTTTCTGCAGAGAGAGACTCACTCCCAAACGCTGAAATGATACCAAAAGAGGCGGTTTTCGCGTTCCTCACGGAACAGAACCTGAGCGGACTGTCGTTCTTCGAGATAACCACCGGAATGGCATTCTGGTGGTATGCGGAGCAGGAAGTGGATGTGGCTGTGATTGAAGTCGGCCTGGGCGGACGGCTCGACAGCACGAACATCATCACCCCGGAACTCAGCGTCATCACCAGCATAGGTCTCGACCACTGCGCGATGCTTGGCAACACCCGCGCCGGGATCGCGGGCGAAAAGGCCGGAATCTTCAAGCCCGGCGTTCCCGCCGTAGTCTGGGGTTGGGACGACGAGACAGGACCTGTATTCGAGACCCAGGCGGCGGAAGCACCTTGCCCGCTTTTCTTCGCCGACGAATTCGAGTCCCCGGATATCGACCTGGACCTTACCGGACCGTGCCAGGCCATCAACCAGCGCACCGTCTCCGCCGCGCTGGAACTGCTCGGCATAGAAGCCGACCGCGAAGCACTTGCACACACTGCACGCATCACCGGTTTCCGCGGCAGATGGGAAAAGCTCCGGTCAGAACCGGAGACCATCTGCGACATAGGCCACAATCCACCCGCCCTGAAACTGAATTTCGAGAAACTCTCCGCACTCGGAAGGCCGCTGTTCATCGTATATGGCGTGATGGCCGACAAGGATCTCGACGGCATAGCCCCGATGATGCCGGCCGGGGCCGAATATTTCCTGGTTGCGCCTGCAAACAGCCGTTCTCTTCCGGTCGAAGCCTTGAAGGAGCGCCTGTCAAAGTTGCGTCCCGACCTCCACACCTGCGCTGCGCCGTCAGTGGCAGATGGTGTCAGAATGGCAGAGAAAATGGCCGCTGGAGTGCCCGGAAGCCTTGTTTACATTGGTGGCAGCACTTTTGTAGTATCTGAGGCAGTAGAACTTTTTTAAGAGTGACTCAACTGAATATGAAACGTATCGTAGCAATCCTGATGGCGATTACGCTCACCCCTGTTATGAATTCAATTTTTGCAGCAAACAAGGACAATGAAGGCCACACCCTGGTGAGCCTCTGGAAATCTTACTATTCGGCGGTCGGAAAAGACAAGCCGAAGGAGCAGGCATCCATCCTGGAGGACATAAAGAAAGAAGCCGCCGCGAAACGCCTTTCGTGGGATTTCTATGACGCGTGCGACAAATACGTCGATGCCCGCACAAGTACCAACTGGAAACTGCGCGACGAGCTGACGGCGCAGAAGGAGAAAGAACTCGACGACTACAACGACCCTTTCGTCAATTTCTTCAGAATGCGCGGAGGGAACTCCGACCGGCTTCTTGAATACGCCGGTCAGCACAAGGCTGAATTGGAGAAAACCCATTCTTCTGAGTTTTACACGAAAGACGGCCAGATTTACAGGGCAGGCTTCGGCAACGCCCTTGTTCCTCTGATTGCAAATGACTATGACTTTGCACTCTGGCACATCTTCTTCCTCAACCAGAAAAACAGTGCAGACGGGAAAGCCGTCACTGCCATACGCAGCCGCTATGGTGACGAATACCCATTTGCCGGCTTCATCGATTACACCGAGGCCTCCAGAAAAACCGGGACCGAAGCAAGGCGCAAGGCCCTTGAAGCTTTTGTTGCCGGGTATAGCACGAAAGCCGTAAGCCTGCTTGGGCGTCAGGACATCATAAACGATGACTTCAACAAGCTCAGCCAGACAAAGACGAGCACCGGCAGGGAATATGAGAAAATCAAAAGCGCCTGCGAGAAATTCCTTTCGGACCGGGACGCATTCAGAGGCAGCGAGAAAGCCATAGCGGACTGCTGCACCTCACCCGGGGAACTCCTGAACAGAATGAATGAAAAGTCCGTCGAGTTCAAGATAAGCGACGGGAAGCTCACGGCATACACCAGGAACCTTCCGTCTGTGAAATTCCAGATCCTCAGCGACAGGAAAACAGTACACGAGAAGACCCTTGACAATCCTTCAAGGAGTTACTATGTACGCGACACCATCGAATATGATATCCCGGCCATTGCAGACGGCGAATACGATGTCAGGTGCTCCAACGGCAAAGTTGAGACAAACGGCAGCTATGAAAGATATTCACTTTCCCTCGCTCTGAAAAGGGATTCATTCGGATATGCGGTCTATGTGACTGATTATCTGAGCGGGCGGCCTATGGAGAAAGTCGACGTCACCCTTGTTGACGATGAAGGTAAAGTCGTCGCCAGTGCCAGGGACTTCCGTATCGACGGATTCACCTATCTCCCTGAAGGATTCCAGGAAAGGATCAAGGACGGGAACTGGGGAGATGAGATCTTCGCCAGCGCCGTGACGGACGGTCTGGCCCGAAAGTCACAGACTGAAAGGATATTCAATCATTATTACCGGCAGGAAGATGGGGCAGAAAGGCAGGATGCGATCCTGCTGACCGACCGCGGGGCTTACAATCCCGACGAGATCCTGCACTACAAGGTCATCCTCTACAAGGGGCTGTATGACCTCAAGATACAGGAAGGCGAGCAGCTGACCGCAGTCCTGGCTGACGCGGAGAACAACATCATCTGCACGAGCGAACTGACGACGAATGAATTCGGCTCCGCAGCCGGCGATTTCGTTCTCAAGCGCGGAGGAAGGAACGGTATGTACACCCTCACCATCAAGAACAGGAGGAACGGCACCGTCACCTCCAGAAAGGTGCGCGTCGATGACTTCGTGCTGCCGACCTTCGAACTTGCGTGGACTCCGGACGAGCAGTTCTACCTTCCGGGCGACGAGATATGCGTCACCGGCCGGATACGGAGCTATTCAGGCCATCCTGTCTCATCTGCAAAAGCGGAGTACTATGTCGAAAGGTATGGCGACTCATACGCTTCCGGCGAACTTGTTCCTGCCCAGGACGGGACGTTCAGCATAAAATTCCCTGCCTGCGACTACGATTTCTGTTATTATCACGTCACCGTCAAGGTTACGGACGCCACGGGTGAGACCCAGGAATTCTCCACGACAGCGTTTTCTCTGCGTGTCCTCCCTGTCAATGTGACCCTGAAGAACCAGTCTGCCGGCAGAGCCGTCACGGGAACCGGCAGGAACGCCGCTGGAGCCGACATACTGTCCGACGACGTGGCTGAAGTTCTCTTTGAACTGAAGGAATGGCCGGCAAGCGTCTCCCTCAGGCACTCTAGTCTGAAAATCACCTACGAAGTGCTGCGGAATGGCAGCGTGGTGGCAACGGGCAGCGCAAAGAGCGGAGAGGTGAAAAAGATTGACCTCTCAGGCAAAGAGTCAGGCCTGTACATCATCAGGACCACAGCCGTAGCCAAGGGAAAGGACGGGAAGGACTACAGACAGGCTTATGACCTCAACATCCTGAAAGTCAAGGACAGCGACACCGTACTTAGTGACAACGTGGTCAATTTCTTCAAGGAGACCGCCGACGAGATCGGCATCCAGTTCGGTCATTGCGGAGCCCCGGTATGGGCTGTTGCAGAGCTGTATGGATCCGGCAACGTGCTCCTTCAGAAAAGGATGGTCACGCTCAACGGCAAGGACAATCTCAAGACTGTGGCATTCGATTACAGGAAAGACTATCCTGACGTAGTCCTTCTCAAGATCTTCTACTTCCTGAACGGCAATTCATATGAATATGACAGGACCGTATACAGGAAAGTCAACAGACTCGAACTTCCGTTGTCGTTCAGCCGTTTCCTCGACACCACCAAACCCGGTGCGACATACACGTTCAACATAAAGACCGCCGCAGGGGTTGAATGTGCCGCCACCATCTTTGACAAGAGCACCGAAACGATGGAGACCAACGTCTGGCACACTCTGTATGCCCGCAGATATCCGGCACCATCCGTCAATTACGAAACCGTGTGCGGCTGCAACAACGGCTACGGGTTCTATATGGATGAAGTGAAGATCGGATTCAGCAGCAAGTCCGCCGCTCCGGGAAAAGTGGCAAGGGCTCTTGGCATCAATGCCATGGCCAGGGAAAGTATCGTGATGTCCGACACTATGGCTGTCGAAGAAGAATCAGCCGGGGAGCCTGCAGTCGAGGAAGACGCCAGACCGGAGGGATACATCCGTGAGAACTTCGCGAACACGATTGCCTGGGAGCCTTTCCTGAAATCGGACAAGGACGGAAACATCTCATTCAGATTCACCAATGCCGACAAGCTTTCCACATATTATGTCCAGCTGTTCGCCCACCGTATGGATATGCACAACGCCGCACTGCGCAAGGAAATGGTCGTCACCATCCCGGTGAAGATTGCCGTCGTGGAGCCTCAGGTCCTTTACGCCGGTGACAGATATCTTCTTCGCGTCAGCCTGGCCAACAGCCTGAATACAGCCATCGGCGGCAAGCTCGATGTCTCTTTCCTCAACGGAGGCACTATGGATTCCAAGGCTGTCGGCAACGGGTCAAAATCCGTCAGCATTCCGGCCAGCGGCAATTATGACGCTGAATTCGCCCTCGACATTCCGGACATCAGCGAGCTTGGCATAAAGATCGTTTTCACAGCCGGCGGCGACTATGGCTCCGACGGAGTGTTCGTGGCCGTACCTGTCAAAAAAGCATTCCAGGAGATCACTGAAGCGCACTCGTCCATCCTCCTTTCAGGCCAGGACCGCGAAGCGCTGATTGCCGGCCTCCGCAGCCAGTTCGTGAATGTCGCCGGAAGCGATGCCTCCCTCAAGGAAACAAGCATCATCGATATGATCCGGGAGGCCCTCCCCGCCTTCGCGGAATATGATAGCGACAACAGCATCTGCCTCACCGAGGCACTCTATTCCAACTGTCTCATCAAATCCATCAATCCTTCAGCCGCTGTCGACACCGCCGCAGCCGGCAAGATAACGAAATGTCAGAACAGGGACGGCGGGTTCGGATGGTTCGAAGGGATGGAATCCTCCCCTATCCTGACCCTCGTGATTCTGGAACGCTTTGCAGCGATGAAGGATATGCAGAAACTGATCGATGTCGAGGCGGCCGTGAAGTACCTGGACAAAGAGTATTTCGGCGAGAGCAAGAGACCTTTCTGGTGTGGCAATTTCAACCAGGCTCAGTATCTGTATCTGCGCTCGTTGTATCCTTCTGTCAGCCTTGACACAGGCGAGGCCGGATTCCTTGCCCGACGGGCATTCAAGAAAAGTAACCGGGAATATCTCACTCCTGCAAAGGAACGCGGAATGAACGGCCGGATTCTGGCCAAGGCGCGCAGGCTCAAGACCCTTCGGAACCTCGTCAACGACCCTGCCGGGAAAGAACTTGCAAATGCCCTCGGGATCAGCTCTGGCAGAAAGATCCAGAAATCCCTACAGGCAGATATCGAATCCCTGCTGGAATACGCAGAACCGCACAGAAGCGGCGGGCAGTACTACCCTAATGCCGTAATGCCTTGGCGCGGTCTGCTTGAAAGCGAGCTCTATGCCCATTCTATGCTCTGCGACCTGTTCGACGAAAGCGGATACGACAAACTGGCCGATGACCTCCGCCTGTGGATTATGGTCCAGAAGGAGACTCAGAAGTGGGATGACGATCCCGCCTGCATCGAGGCCATCGCCTCCGTCCTGCGCGGATCTGAAGAAGTCCTCCGGACGAAGGTCGTCATTCTAAGTGCCACAGCCACTCTGCCGTTTGAAGAGATCAAGACTTCAGGAAACGGCTTCAGGCTCGAACGCACATTCTACCGCAATGGTGAGGAGATCAAGGATGGCGAACCGTTGAAGGTTGGCGACAAGATAGTCGCGAGGTTCAAGATCTGGAACGAGGAAAACCGCAGCTTCGTCCGGCTTACCGCTCCGCGCAGCGGCGCGCTCCGCCCGGTACAGCAGCTGTCCGGCCGCATAGGCTGGCACCTTGCCCCGATCAATATCCCGGGTTGGCTGATATTCCGCCCGCAAGGCTACCGCAGCGTCCTAAGGGACCGTACGGAATTCTGGTTTGACAGTTATCCTGAAGAGAACACGACTCTGGAAGAGGAATACTTCGTCACCCAGGCAGGCACCTTCCAGTCCCCTGTCCCTGTGATAGAGTCCCTCTATGCACCGCACTATCGTGCCAACAGCACGAGCACGGTTATGAACTCACGCTAAATCTCCTCAAAATCGGAGGATTTTATCCAGCCCTGGCGGCCGTCGGCAAGTTCGATGTTCCGCCAGTCGCCCACCTCGTCGAGGATGGACACTTTGGTACCTTCGTGAAGTACGAACAGGTCGGTCGAAGACTCGCCTGAAGGGGAACTCTTGACCGAAGATACGGCCCGCGTAATGATGGCCTTGTCGTTCGTGCGGTAATCCGTTCTCTGCCAGAAGGCAAAGTCGAGGCAAAGCAACGTGCACAGAAGCGCCACTATTCCTGCGAAGAAACCGACTTTCCGCATATTGGAAGTGCGTCCGCGGACAAAGAGCAGCGCCAGCGCAACCGTCGCGGCAAGAGCCAGCAGGGAGAGAACCGCCCAGGCATCGGACGGCATAATCCAGCATAGCCTGCGTCCCCAGACCTCAAGGAAGAACTCGGGCACTTCCTCAATCCTGTCCTGGATCTGATTGTTCGCAAACTCAAGGTTGAAGCGGGCATCCGAGTACGAAGGGTCAAGCTTCAGGGCACGTTCATAATTGAGTATGGCGTGGGATATGTCTCCCGACTTGAAATATGCATTTGCAATATTGTAGTACAGTTCCGGGGACTCCAGACCGACGGTGCGGACGGATTCCCAGGACTTCACTGCGGTCTCGAAATCACCGTCGGTATATGCCCCGGTACCGGCAGTCCACAGAGAATCAGCATAGCCGGTATCGGAAGCGCGGCCTCCGAACGGGATCAGCATAAGCATTGCGGCCAACGCAGCTGCTGTGCCGGCAGCCGAAGGTTTCTTCTTAAGTCTCATACTCTCATCAATGGCTGAAATGACCGACACGGCGGTCTCGTAGTGCGCATTCATTGCGTCGTGACCGGAATCCGGAGAATAACGGGCATACTCGCAGGCATCGAGCAGACCGATGAAATCCGATGCCACGCCCTCGGAAACTCCCTTGTCGATGAGCTTTGCAGAAATGTTGTCCTTGCTCATATCAGCCGCATCCATCGTCAGTTTATCCGATACGAAGCCTAGCAGGGTCTTGTGAAGTTCTTCATAGAAAGCGGTATACAGATTCTTCTGCAGGAAATCACCTGCCTGTGAAAGCCTCTTGCGTGCCATCTTGGCAGCGGCGCGGTTCTTGGTGCCGGCCACATCGGCACGGCGCTCGTCAAGTTTGCGCAAGACGAAGAAGAGTATGGCGCCCGCCGCGAGAATCAGAAGCGTGAGCACCCAGAACAAAGGAGAACCGACGAAGAACGCTCCGACCTTGTCGAAAGAAGGCTTGCGTGTCTCAATGAAGCGGATATCGCTTCCAAGGTCGCGGACGTCCTTTCTGTTCGATCCCTGGACTATCTGCCCTACGGTCTCCGAACCGGCACTGGCGTTACGGGCCACACTCACGTGGAGCGGCTTGCTGTCGATGGAAACATACCTGCCCTCTGCAATGTCATAATATGAGTAGCGTATCGGCTCTATGTCGAACTCGCCGTGGCTGCGGGGAATGAACGGATATTCGAAGGACTTTCCGCCCGAAACCTCGTCGGTCTTGACATCGTAGAGCTCGAAGTCCGGCGGAAGGTTGACCTTCGGTGCTTCAAGCAACGCAATGTTGCCCTTGCCGGTGATGGTGATCTTGAGCGAAGCGGCGTCGTGGGTCATCAGTGAATCGCGGGTAAGCGATACGCTCATCTTGTAACCGGTACCGACCGCACCGTTGAATGATGCCGGCGCGCCGGCCGGAAGGCCGTTCACGTGGACGGTATATGCCGAAGACGACACACGCTTGCGTATTGTCTGGTATTCATCCTGGAAGAAGCTGTCGAAGATGCTTCCTGTCGAAGCCCTCGGCGCCCGCACATTGATCAGGCATACGAGTTCGGCAGGATCGATCCTGATATCGCCCGCACGCTGGGGGATAAGGCTCCACTCACGCAGGACCGCGGCGTTGTATATCCTGTCACCCACAGTCTCGCGGTGGAATTCTATATTGGTCGGCGCCTGGACCTCCTGGCTCCAGAATCCGTTGAACGTCGGGAACCTGGCGTCCTCAAAACCGGCGATATTGACCCTCTGGTACAATTTGAGCGTGGCGGTGACCGTCTCGCCCACCATCACCTTGCTCTTGTTGATGGACAGACGGAGGAACATATCTTCCGAGGATACGTCTCCCGCCGGCGATGCAGTGCCCTGACCTCCGCCCTGCTGTGCACCCTGCCCCTGTTGCCGGGAGGAATCGGCCACAACTTCTATCTGCCTGCTCTCGGAACGGAGCTCGCTGCCCTTGACCGTGGCGACGCCCGGCTGCAGCGAGAATTTACCCGCCTTGCGAGGCATCAGCACATAGGTATAAGTGGTCTGGGAGGACCGTGTGCTCTTGCCGTTCACTATGGTGACGGAGGTTGAAGACCCTTTCTGAGGGCCCCATACAAGCTGGAAGTTCTCTCCGGGATTCCACTGGAAATCCGATGGTGAATGTTCTCCTTCGATGATGAAGGTGACGTTGAACTGTTCGTTGATATCAACGACGTTCGGGGCCTGCAGTTTTACCGTGGACTGGGCGAACGCCGCGAGCGCTGTCATCGACAGCAGAAGTATGGTCAGTAATTTTTTCATCACCAATTCTTTTCTTTTTGCCGTGACTCAAGCGCCGCCGCCTTCTCGCGGTTCACCTTGTCCTGAGTCTCCTTTTCTTTCGCCTGAATGGCTTTCAGCATCTGCTGTGCCTGCTGTGGGGATATCTCCTGATCCTGAGGCTGAGGCTGAGGCTGTTGATTCTGATCCTGATCCTGATTCTGGTCTTGCTGCTGGTCCTGTTGCTGGTCCTGGTCCTGATTCTGATCCTGATTCTGATCCTGATTCTGCTGATTGTCGCCACCTCCGCCATTCTGCTGATTTTCCAGCATCTTCTTGGCATAGATGTAGTTCTCCTTGGCATCAAGGTCATCAGGCGTCAGCAGGAGAGCCGAACGGAAAGCATCAACGGCGGATTTGTAGTCCTTCTTCTGGAGGGCCACATCGCCCAGATTATAATAGTAATCGGATGCGGCGGCACTGCCTGATGCAACATCCTTTACGGTTTCAAGAGCCTTGCCGGCATTTTCATAGTCTTCCTGACGATACAGGGCGGATGCAAGGTTATACTCCGCCGCGACCGACAGGGAATCCTTGACCGCAGCCTTGCGATAATCGATTTCGGACTCCTTGAACTTGTCGCGCTTGAACTTGCGGTTGCCGGCGCGCACGTCGTGCCTGTCAACCTGCGCAAAGCAGGATGCGGCAAAGCAAAGAAGCAGTATTGTTGTCAGATACCTTTTCATTCGAACATTCTCTTTTTCGGACGGCGTTCGCCGACAAGCATTTCAATGACAAACAAAAGCAGCGCGGCTGCAAAGAAGTACATATACTGTTCGTCATAGACCTCGAAAACCACTGAATTGAACCTTTCATCCTCAAGTTTCCGGATCTCGTCGATGATAGGGTTGAGGCCGAACTCCTCGTTGCCGGCGTGGATATATGCGCCGTTGCCTTCGGCAGCGATTTTCTGGAGGGTCGTCTCGTCAAGACGTGTGACAACGATGTTGCCGTCCTTGTCCTTCATAAGTTCCCCCTGATATGGGATAGGCTGCCCGCGGAGGGACCCGACGCCAATAGTGAAGACTTTCACGCCGGTCTCAGCCACCACCCTGGCGGCATCGACAGCGTCATCCTCGTGGTTTTCACCATCGGTGATGACTATTATCGCACGGCTTTTCTCACTCTGCGCACTGAAGCTCTTCGCGGCAGTCTTGATAGCCTCACCGATCGCCGTTCCCTGGACCGGGACCGACTCCGTGCTGATGTTGTTCAGGAACATCTTTGCGGACACGTAATCCGCCGTGATCGGCAGCTGCACGAACGAAGTTCCGGCGAAGATGACCAGACCGATGCGGTCACCTTCAAGTTTGTCGGTAAGACGCGAGATGGCCAGTTTCGCACGGGAAAGACGGTCCGGCGAGTAATCCTGTGCAAGCATCGAATTGGACACGTCAAGGCATATCATTATCTCGGCTCCCTTCGTTTCGCGCTCAGCCAGTTTCGCCCCCATAAGCGGCCTTGCAAGGCCGAACACAAAACAAGTGAACGCCAGGCAGAAAAGGATGATGCGCACCCATCCCTTGGAACCGGACCAGCTTGGCATCAGTTCACGGACAAGTCTCTCGTCGCCAATGGCACGGATGCGCCCGGCACGGCGATAGCGTACGAAGCCGTATGCCAGCAGGATGACCGGGACCAGCAGCAACAACCACAAGAATCTGGCACTTGCAAAATAAAGCATTACGGCATCCTCCTGATTAAAAGTCTGACAATGAGTTCAAGAAGGAGGCACACAAGAGCGGCAATTGCGTATTTGTCAAACAGTTCCTTGTAAACGGGGAAACTGTCTATTGAAACCCGTGCCTTCTCCATCTTGTTTATCTCTGAATATATCTCCGCGAGCTTGGTGTTGTCGGTAGCCCTGAAATACTGCCCTCCGGTAGCATCCGAAATGCCTTTGAGGAGATCCTCGTCTATCTCGACCTGGACATTGCGCATCTCTGTCCCCCAAGGGGTCATGAACGGATACGGGGCCATTCCATTTGCTCCCACGCCGATTGTGTAGACGCGCACGCCGTAGGTCTTTGCGATTTCAGCCGCGGTCTGCGGTGACACCTCCCCCCTGTTGTTCACACCGTCGGTAAGGAGTATGACAACGCGGCTCGGCGCATCTGAATCGGCGATCCGCGCAACTGCGGTGGCAAGGCCGTTGCCTATCGCCGTTCCGTCCTCGATCAGTCCTGTGTCTATCTCCTTCATAAGGTTTATGAGGGTCGCCCTGTCCGTGGTCAGCGGACACTGGGTATAGGACTCGCCGGCAAAGACCACTATGCCCATACGGTCCGTAGGACGCTGGGCGATGAACTCAATGGCAATGTCCTTGGCGGCGCTGATTCTGTCCGGAGTGAAATCCCGGGCCAGCATACTGGTGGAGACGTCCATTGCAAGGACGATGTCTATACCCTCGGAATCAATCTTCTCGACATCGCTTGACGACCTCGGACGCGCGACGGCGACTACGATCAGTGCCAGCGCGGCAATGCGCAGTACCTCTGGAAGGTGACGCAGCAAGGCCAGGGGTGAAGTGCCTGTCGTCTTCCACGGAATGGAAGTTGAAACTCTGAAATGAGGCTTGCGGCCTGTCAGTTCCTGCCATACGTACAAGGCGGCAAGAGCTGCGGGAACCAGCAGGAGCCAGAGGAGCTTGGGATATTCGAAGAACATTACTTCGCAGCGGCCTCCTCTCCGCCTGCCGCGGCAGCCTCTTCATCAAGGGCTGTCTGATATGTCGAGGTGACGAAACGCACCGCGGTCGGTACGGCTTTGGCATTGTCTTCGTCATCTGCTGTATGTTTCGCGAACTTCACGAAGTCGGCGCACTCGAAGAGCGCCTTGGTCTCATTGTAAAGGTCCGGGCTGATATCCTTGCAATCCCTGAGGGCATCGAAGAGTTCGGCGGTTGTCATTTCCGGAGCATCCACGCTGAACCGGTCTTCGATATATGTCTTGAGCGTATCGGTGATGCCGGAATAGAATCCCTTCTGCTTGTCAGGAGCCCACAGCTTGTCACCGCGATACTTGTCAAGCTGTCGCAGCGCCACGATGTACGCAGGATCCCTGTGAGCCTCAACCTCTCCTGCAGCACGTGCACGGCGCAGCCGTATGACATTGAACAGCAGGATGGCCAGGACAATGAGCAGCCAGGCCCCCGCCGCCCACGGTGCAACCTCCCTGAAGGTAAGCGGATAGCGTATCTGACCCTTGATATCGTGGATTACGAATGTTGCCGTGTCCACCGGCATTGTCTTTACCTCGACCTCCACCCCTTCGAACACGAGCGTGTCGGTCCTGTCCCCGTCCACACGCTGCATAGGGATGGACGGCATCTGGTAGACGCCTTCTTCGAATGGCGCGAGTACTACGCTGGCACGGATACCCACCGGCTTGTTCTTCTTGAGCCAGCGCTCAAGCGTGCGGCCGCTTACCGGCTTGCCGGCGGCCAGGGTGTCAACCTTCCAGTTCCTTACAACTGAAAGCGTGTCATTTGAGGCCGGAGCCATATCAGGCAGAGAAAGGACCACTCCGGGCCTGACTTCCTCCAGTTCGACGCCATATTCCAACTGATCGGCGACGAGAATGGAGTCGCGCTGCTGGAGAGGCTTCACATAGGCCTTTCCACCGGGCACGATGTCGAGCATCGCCGTCAATATGAGAAACAATAATTTCATCTTTTATTGAAAAGTGCCATCAGGCCCTTGACGTAATCTTCGTCCGTGGAAATGTCAACATTGTCCACCTTGTATTTGTTGAAGAGTTTCCGCTCCCTGTCAGAGAGGTCGCGGAACCATCTGGCGTACGCTTCACGCACCGCCCTGCTGTCCGTATTGATCCAGGAACCTTCGCCCGTCTCGCTGTCTTTGATGTGTATCAGACCTACGGCAGGTATGGACTGTTCGCGAGGGTCGTGGATCTTGATGACCGACAGGTCGTGCCGGCCGACCGCGACCTTGAGGGCATCCTCGTACCGGGGGTTCCCTTCACTGTCGGCATCGATCATATCGCTCAGCAGGAACGCCGTACACTTCTTCTTGAGCGCATTGGTAAGATAGCGGAGCGCCCCGCCGATGTCCGTGCCGTCAGAACTCGGCTGGAGCTCCAGCATCTCACGGATTATGTGGAGGAGATGTGACCGGCCCTTCTTCGGGGGGATGAACTTCTCGACGTGGTCAGAGAAGAACAGCGCACCAACCTTGTCATTGTTGAGAATGGCGCTGAAGCTGAGGACAGCGGCTATTTCGGCCAGCCGCTCGCGTTTCGTACCTCCGACGGTGCCGAAAAGGCCTGAACGGCTTACGTCCACGAGAAGCACGACGGTGAGCTCACGCTCTTCTTCGAAGACCTTGACATACGGGGAGCGCAGACGCGCCGTGACATTCCAGTCCATCGAGCGGACGTCGTCACCCCACTGGTACTCACGCACTTCGCTGAATGCCATACCACGGCCCTTGAAGGCAGAGTGATACTCACCCGCAAATATCTGATGCGAGAGCGCCTTTGTCTTGATCTCGATCTTCCTGACCTTCTTCAGGAGGTCTGTCGCACTATGGGACGATGACTGCATTTATTACCTGCTCGATGATCTGTTCTGTGGTTACGTTTTCAGCTTCCGCCTCATAGGTGAGGCCGATACGGTGACGGAGCACTTCCGGGCAGACGGCGCGTACGTCCTCAGGGATGACATAACCGCGACGCTTGATGAACGCATAAGCCTTTGCAGCCATCGAGAGGCTGATGCTGGCACGCGGAGACGCTCCATAGCCGATAAGGTCCTTGAGGTTCGCCAGGCCATACTCCGCCGGAGTACGGGTGGCATAGACGATGTCCACGATATAGCGTTCGATCTTCTCATCCATATAGACTTCACGGACCACCTGGCGTGCCCGCACGATGTCCTCCGGCTTTACCACGGCATTCGGCTGAGGGAATTCGCCGCTGTTGTTCATGCGGACAATGAGTTTCTCCTCTTCTTTTTTCGGATAGTCCACGAGGACCTTGAGCATGAAACGGTCAACCTGGGCCTCAGGCAGCGGATATGTGCCTTCCTGCTCGACAGGGTTCTGCGTAGCCATCACGAGGAAAGGCTCCGGGAGCTTGTATGTCTCATCTCCGAGGGTGACCTGGCGCTCCTGCATCGCTTCGAGGAGAGCTGACTGCACCTTCGCCGGAGCACGGTTGATTTCGTCGGCCAGGACGAAGTTCGCGAAGACGGGGCCTTTATGAACCTCGAACTGCTCTTTCTTCTGGGAGTAGATGAGGGTGCCCGTAACATCGGCAGGGAGAAGGTCCGGAGTGAACTGTATACGGCTGAACTTTGCAGAGACGGCCTTGGACAGAGTGCTGATGGCGAGGGTCTTGGCAAGACCCGGCATACCTTCGAGAAGGATGTGGCCATTGGCCAGAAGGGCGATCATAAGGTTCTCGACCAGGTGCTTCTGTCCCACGATGACCTTGCCCATTTCAAGTTGGAGAATGTCCACGAACGCACTTTCCTGCTGGATGCGGTCGTTAAGTTCCTTGATGTTTACACTTTCCATATTATTTGGTACTTTTGTATTCGATATTCAGTATCTATGCGTTACTCAGTCAAGCTTTCATATCGCGGTGCCGACTTCTGCGGGTGGCAGGTCCAGCCGAACGCCCCGTCCGTCCAGGGCACCCTTGAAAAAGCCCTTTCAACACTCCTGCGCACGCAAATCAGCGTGGTGGGCGCAGGGAGGACCGACACTGGGGTCAACGCTGTCGGATACATCGCACATTTCGATGCTGCCGAGAGTTTCGATACCGGTCAGATGCGCTACAAATTGAATGCCATCCTACCCGATTCCATCGCCGTCCACGACATCCGCGAGGTGTCCGGGAACTTCCACGCACGGTTCAGTGCTACAAAACGCGAATATACATATTTTTTGCATAGGGTGAAGGACCCTTTCGTGGATAATTTCTCTTTTTTCTACGGTTATCCGGATGTCGATTTCGAATCAATGAACCGAGCCGCGTCACTGCTGCTCGGGCAACACGATTTTTCCTGTTTCGAAAAGACCGGAGGCGACAATAAAACCTCAATCTGCACCATCTACGAGGCCGCCTGGCACAAAAAAGACGAGGACCACTGGTACTTCGTGGTAGCGGCCGACAGATTCCTCCGGAACATGGTCCGCGCCATCGTCGGGACACTGCTCGAGGTGGGCCGCGGGAAGCGTACTCCGGAATCGGTCCTCGACCTTATCGGCCAGGGCGACAGATGCGCTGCCGGCGAATCGGTCCCGGGCCACGCCCTTTTCCTCACAAATATTGAGTATCGAGACTGATTTTCCCTTTGGGAAAAGCAATTTTGTGCGTATCTTTGCAAAATTGGCAAAAAGCGCATAGAAATGTATATCCTGCAATCCTTCTCACTTTTCGAAATGGCCGTCAAGGGCGGCTGGCTGATGATAGTGCTTCTGCTGCTGTCATTCGTCGCAATCTACATCTTCGGGCAGAAACTCTGGACAATCAACCAGGCCGGAAAGATTGACAAGGATTTTATGAGGGACATCCGCAACTACATCAATGCGGGCAGGATCAAATCCGCCCACACCCTCAGCACGAAGTACAACACCCCCGTCGCCAGGATGGTGGAGGCAGGCCTCGTCCGCGCGGGCAAGCCGCTCAGCGACATACAGACGGCCGTCGAAAACGTGGGCAACGTGGAAGTCGCACGTCTTGAAAAAGGCCTTCCCTACCTTGCCACCATCGCCGGAGGAGCCCCTATGATCGGTTTCCTCGGAACCGTGACCGGTATGGTCCAGGCGTTTTTCAATATGTCCAACGCAGGCAACAACATCGACATCACCCTCCTTTCCAGCGGCATCTACACAGCTATGATCACGACCGTGGGAGGTCTGATCGTCGGCATCCTCGCATATTTCGGATACAACTTCCTCACCACGAAGATCTCCTCGCTGGTTTACAGCATGGAAAGCGCCACCATCGAGCTGATGGACGCCCTCGGCGGTGAGAATTCAGTACTTACGGACACAGGGAAATAATATGGCGCTCAGGAGGACAACAAAGGCAGACCCGAACATCTCGATGTCGTCGATGACCGACATCGTGTTCCTGCTGCTCATCTTCTTCCTGGTCACCTCGACCCTGGTCAACCCCAACGCCCTCAAGCTTCTGCTCCCGAAGAGCACGGGACAGGTGGGAGCGAAGGCAACCGTCAGCGTAAGCATCAAGGACTGGGGCGAAGACCGGTACACGTACCACATCAACGGCTCCGAAGAGCCTGTTGCATTCGGCGAGATAGAAGACGCGATAGTCGGACTGCTCCATGCAGAGGAAGATCCTACGTTCTCTATCTATTCGGACGAGAGCGTGCCTGTCGGGGAGATAGTGCAGGTAATGAATATCGCCAAACGGAATCATTATAAAGTCATTCTGGCAACACAGCCGGAATAGAAGGACAAAATATTATCATTCAACCAAAATGGACCAGTATTCAAAAGAAGGTCGTAAACTCAGACCAAGGAAGAGCGCCGCTGGCAGCGCCGCATCTTCTGAAAAAGTAGAGTATCATTCCGGAGAGCGCAAGTCCTACGGCGAGAGCCGCGGCAGCTACGGAGAACACAGAAGCTATGGTGAACACAAAAGCTACGGCGAGAGCCGCGGCAGCTATGGCGGGCACAGAAGCTACGGCGAAGGACGGAGCAGCTACGGAGACCGTCCGCACAGGAGCTACGGCGAGAACCGCAGCGAAGGCGAAGGCGAGCACAGAAGTTTTTACGGCAGCAAGCCGGGCTACGGCAGGAAGCCGGGCGCCGGAAGCGGCAGACCTGGAGGGTCCGGTCGTCCGGGCTCAGGCAGGCCGGGATACGGCAGCAAGCCGGGATTTGCTTCAAAGCCGGGATTCGGCGGCAAGCCGGGTGCGCGCGGAGGCGCGAAGAGGCCATCAGCCAAGAATGCATCGGCATTCAACAAGCAGACCAGCGAAGGCATAGACAGGATGATCAGCCGCCGTCCGGTGGTTAACGGCAGGGAAGCCGAATTCGACGAAATACCTCAGATGATCAAGGACGAGATCCGCCTCAACAAATTCATCGCCAATTCCGGAGTATGCTCCCGCCGCGAAGCCGACACGCTTATCCAGGCCGGCGTCGTGACAGTCAACGGTGAAGTTGTCACCGAACTCGGAACCAAAGTCAACATCTACGAAGACGACATCCGCTTCAACGGCGAGCGTCTCAAGGGTGAAGACAAAGTCTATATCGTAATGAACAAGCCTAAGGGCTACGTCACAACAGCAAGCGACCCTCACGCCGAGAAGACGGTCATCGACCTCGTAAAGGGCTGCAAGTCACGCGTATATCCGGTAGGCCGCCTCGACAAGAACACCACCGGTGTGCTTATGCTCACCAATGACGGAGAGATCGCAGAGCGCCTCACCCACCCTTCATACGACAAGAAGAAGATCTACCAGGTCGCCCTTGACAAGGAGCTCAGCCGGGAAGATTACGAGAAGATCCTCAGCGGCGTCATCCTCTCCGACGGAGAAGTCCGCGCTGACGAGCTCGAATTCATCGATGAGAGCGACCACCGCAAGCTCGGCATCGAGATCCACTCAGGCAAGAACCGCATTGTCCGCCGCATCTTCGAGTCATTCGGCTACACGGTAAAGGCTCTTGACCGCGTTTACTTTGCGGGTCTCACGAAGAAGGGCCTCAAGAAGGGCGAGTGGAGATACCTCACCGAGGGAGAGTCCAACATTCTTAAAATGGGAGCTTACATCTAATGGCACACCGCTCCGGATTCGTCAATATCATAGGCAACCCCAACGTCGGAAAGTCAACCCTGATGAACGCGCTGGTGGGCGAGAAACTGTCCATCGTCACCGCGAAGGCGCAGACCACCCGGCACAGGATAATGGGCATAGTCAACGGCGAGGACTGGCAGATCGTCTATTCAGACACGCCCGGCATCCTAAAGCCGAACTATCGTCTCCAGCAGAATATGATGAATTTCGTCGATGGCGCCATCGGCGACGCCGACATCATACTTTACGTCACCGACACCATCGAGACGCCGGACAAGAACGCGGAATACGTCGAGAAGCTCCAGCGCATCGAATGCCCGGTGGTCGTGGTCGTCAACAAGATTGACATAAGCGACCAGCCGAAGGTGATGGAACTGATGAAATATTGGCAGGAGCAACTGCCCAAAGCCCTCGTCCTGCCGGCATCCGCCCAGGAGCGGTTCGGCCTCGAATCCATCCTGAATGCAGTTGTCGAGCGTCTTCCGGAGTGCCCGCCGTGGTACGACAAGGATGCATTCACCGACAAGAACCTCAGGTTCTTCGCCTCGGAGATAATCCGCGAGAAGATACTCCTCAACTACAAGGAGGAAATCCCATACTGCTGCGAAGTCGGCATCGAGACCTTCAAGGAAGGTTCCGAGCGCTACGACATCGGCGCCGTCATCTATGTCATGCGGGAGTCGCAGAAGGGCATAGTCATCGGGAAGAAGGGTGCTGCCTTGAAGAAGGTGGGCACCCAGGCCCGCATCGATATGGAAGATTTTTTCCAGAAGAAGGTTTTCCTTCAGATTTACGTCAAAGTCGACCCGGACTGGCGGGAAGACAAGAGAGAACTCAGAAAATTCGGATACGAAGATTAATAAACTATGGAAGAAGAGAACATTGTGACCGAGGAAATTATTGACGAGGAAGAACTCGTAGGGGAAGCACCCATAGAAGGCGACGGTTCCGAGAGCGGGAAGTACGACAAGATGCTTGACGGCGACGCCAAGAAGTTCAAGTTGTCCGGAATGTTCAAGGACTGGTATCTTGACTATGCCTCCTACGTTATCCTGCACCGCGCCGTTCCGCACATCGTGGACGGCTTGAAACCCGTACAGCGGCGCGTCCTCCACGCAATGTTCAGAATGGATGACGGCGCCTACACGAAGGTCGCCAACATCGTCGGCCAGGCAATGCAGTATCACCCTCACGGCGACCAGTCCATCCTGGGCGCCCTTGTCACCCTGGGGCAGAAAGGTTTCACGGTCGACTGCCAGGGTAACTGGGGAAACATCCTCACCGGCGACTCCAATGCGGCGCCGCGATATATCGAGGCCCGTCTCAGCAAATTCGCCAAGGAAGTGGTCTTCGACCCGAAGGTCACGCACACGATGAAGTCCTACGACGGCCGCAATGACGAGCCGACGGAACTCCCCGTACGCTTCCCGCTCCTTCTTGCGCAAGGCACTGAAGGTATCGGCGTAGGTCTCGCCTCCAAGATTCTTCCGCACAACTTCAACGAGCTCCTCGACGCCTCCGTGGCGATCCTTGAGGGCAAGCCGTATGATATCTATCCGGACTTCCCTACCGGAGGTTTCGCCGACTGCTCCAAGTACAACCAGGGCAAGCGCGGCGGCGCCGTGAAAGTGCGCGCCCGCATCGAGAAGATCGACAAGAACACCATAGCGATCACCGAGATCCCTTACGGCAAGTACACCAAGGACATCATCGACTCTGTCCTTAAGGCAAAGGACAAAGGCAAGATCAAGATCAAGAAAATCGAAGATATGACCACCGACAAGGTGGATATCCTCATACATCTTCCAAACGACGTCTCACCGGACAAGACCATCGATGCCCTGTACGCATTCACCGACTGCGAATGCAACATTGCGCCAAACGCCTGCGTCATCAAGGACAACAAGCCGGTGTTCCTCACCGTCAACGACATCCTTGAGTTCAGCACCTTCCACACCCGCGACATCCTCCTCCAGCAGCTCGGAATAAAGATGAGCGAACTGGAAAACGACTGGCACTATACCTCCCTTGAAAGGATATTCTTCGGCGAAGGTGTCTACAAGCTTCTCGAAGACAAGTCCTTCCCGTCCTGGGAGGCACAGCTCGAGAGCATTCTGGCAAGTATGAAGACGTACGAATCCCGCCTCCGCCGCGAGGTGGTGATGGAAGACATCCAGAAGCTCGTGGACAAGCCGGTCCGCAAGATCTCCCGCTTCGACGTCAAGACCCTCGACGAGAAGATCAAGGGCATCGAGGATGAAATGGCAGTCGTACAGGACAACATCGACCACATCGACAGATTCACCATCGACTGGTTCAAGGCCCTCAAGAAAAAATACGGCAAGGATTTCCCGCGCCGCACCGAACTTACCGGCTTCGAGACCATCGCCGCCACCAAGGTTGTCAACAACAACGCCAAGCTCTACGCCAACCTCGCTGAGGGCTTCGTCGGCATCGGCCTCAAGAAGGACGACGGCGGCGAGTTCATCTGCGACTGCTCCGACCTCTCCGAAGTCATCGTCATCGGCAAGGACGGCAAATACAAGATCTCAAAGGTGGAGGACAAGGCGTTCTTCGGCAAGGACCTCCTCTTTGTCGGTCTCTTCAACAGGGGCGACTCCCGCACGATCTACAACGTGATCTACAGGGAAGGCAAGACCTCGATCTACTACGCGAAGCGCTTCGCCATCACCTCCGTCACACGTGACAAGGACTACGACATCACCACCGGTGTTCCGGGCTCCCGGATAGAATGGTTCACACCTAATCCCAACGGTGAGGCAGAGGTCGTGAAGATAAACCTGCGGCCGAAACCGAAGCTCAAGAAGACTTCTTTCGAATATGATTTCTCACAGCTCGGCATCAAGGCAAAGACCGCCCGCGGCAATCTTGTGAGCAAGAATGTCATCCAGAAGATTTCGCTCAAGAGCCGGGGCGTGAGCACGATTGCCGGCAAGGACATCTGGTACGACGCCGATATCCAGAAACTGAACGAAGACGGCCACGGCCTGTACCTTGGTCAGTTCTCCTCCAATGACAAGGTCCTCGCAGTCTTCAAGAACGGCACATTCTACACCACCTCATTCGAGCTGGTCAACAAATATCAGGGCGACGTCCTGCGCATCGAGAAATTCGATCCCGACAAGACATTCACCGCGCTCTACTGGGATGCGGCCGCGAAGTCTTTCTACGTCAAGCGCTTCTCCTTCATCCTGAGCGACAACACCCCTCTGAGCTTCATCGCGGAAGGCGCCAAATCATATCTTGTCGCCCTCTCGGATGACAGGCATCCTCAATACGAAATCATCTGGAAACTTGAAGACAAGGAACCGGAGAAGGTCGACGCAGAGGAATGGATCGGCAAGAAGGGCTATGCGGCGAAGGGCAAGAAATGTGCGGAACGCGGAGAGGTCAAGAAAGTCCGCTTCGTGGAGCCTCTGCACAAGCCGGAGGATGACACGGTTGAACTGATAGACATTGACATCATCGAAAACGGGCAGGAAGAAATACCGGCACTCCCGAAGACAATCGTCGACCTCCCGCCGATGTCTTCAGATGACGAACCGATAGACCTGGAGATAGAGGAACCTACGCTGTTCTGATGCTGCAGATCTGATATCTTCCCTATATGATATCATCGCGCTCGCGCATGTCGCGCACGCGTAGCTGTATGCTGGAGTTCCCCCGATAATAGTTTTCGACTATCGCATAGCAGACGTCGAAAGGATTCCCTTCCTTGATATAGTCGGAGAAATCGGCCATATTGAATGCTATTGCAGGTATCTGATGATACGGCTGGGATTCCTGGATGAGGTCGAGTTTAAGGTGCACCCCGCCTGCGCCTACCTTGCGGCCGCTGCCGGCATCGTAAACATTCTCGGTAACGAAGATCGGGTTGTTGTTGCCCGGGCCGAACGGCTGGAACTGCTTCAGGATGCGGAAGAACTTCGGGGTGATCTGGGCGAAATCAAGTTTTGCGTCAACGTCAACTATCGGGGTGAGCATTTCAGCCGTGATCTTTCCGGCAACGAATGCATCCATACGGCGGGCGAATTCCTCAAGATTCTCTTCCTTGAGGGTGAGTCCCGCGGCATAGACGTGGCCGCCGAAATTCTCCAGCAGGTCGGCACAACTCTCTATCGCACCATACAGGTCGAAGCCGGCGACACTGCGGGCGGAGCCGTTTACGAAGCCGTTCGATTTGGTCAGGACGACGGTAGGTTTGTAGTAAGCCTCGACAAGGCGGGAGGCCACGATGCCCACCACACCCTTGTTCCATTTTGGATTATAGACTATCGTGACATTCTCGCTGGCAAGGCATTTCCCTTCCTGAACCATCTCCAGAGCCTCCTGGGTGATTTCGCGGTCTATGTTCTTGCGGTCGTTGTTGTTCTCGTTGATCTTTTCTCCGATGAACATCGCTGTCCTGGTGTCGGTTGCCTTGAGAAGCTCGACCGCCAGGCGTCCGGACTCCATACGGCCGGCAGCATTGATGCGCGGGCCGATCTTGAATACGATGTCGTCGATGGAGATATGGCCCGGCTCCAGGTTGGAGAGGTTGATCATTGCAAGGAGGCCCTTGCAAGGGTTCTCATTGAGCTGCTTGAGGCCGAAGTGGCTGAGGACACGGTTCTCACCGACCATCGTCACAAGGTCTGAAGATATGCTTACCACAAGAAGGTCCAGAAGCGGGATGAGGCTTTCGAAAGGGACCCCGTATTTCTGCGAATATGCCTGGACAAGCTTGAAGCCGACACCGCAACCGGAAAGGTCGTCGAACGGATAATGGCAGTCCTCACGTTTCGGGTCCAGGACAGCTACCGCCTTCGGCAGGGATTCCTCAGGGAGGTGGTGGTCACAGATGATCACCTCGACGCCCTTGCTGCGGGCATATTCGACCTTGTCAATGGCCTTGATGCCGCAATCCAGGGTTATGATGAGGTTGAAGCCGCCTTCCGCCGCCCAGTCAAGACCCTTGTAGGAGACGCCGTACCCCTCGTCATAACGGTCGGGGATATAGAAATCGACATTGTCGGTAAACCTCTGGATGAAGGAATAGACCAACGCAACGGCAGTGGTGCCATCAACGTCGTAGTCGCCATAGACAAGGATTTTCTCACCCGTCGTGATGGCCTTGTGAAGACGCTCGACCGCCACGTCCATATCCTTCATAAGGAACGGGTCGTGAAGGTCATCGAGGCTTGGGCGGAAGAATGAACGGGCCTGCTCGAAGGTCTCGACACCGCGCTTCACGAGAAGCTCGGCCAGGACTTTGTCAATCCCGACCTCGGTGGCAAGACGCTCGACCTTTGAAGGATCAGCCTGCTCCTTGAGAATCCACTTACACTCTTTGGCCATAATCACACAAAGTTAACAAGAACTTTGCAAAAAAGAAAACGGATGGATATCTTTGTATGATTTAATACAATCAACATTTATGGCACTTAGCGAACAGGAACTTCTTCGCCGCGAATCGCTGGCGAAACTCAGAGAACTCGGCATCGAGCCTTATCCGGCAGCCGAATATCCGGTCAACACCAATGCTGCAGAGATTGAAGCTGGATATGATCCGGAGAAAAACAATTTCCAGGAAGTCTGCATAGCGGGCCGCCTTATGAGCCGCCGCATAATGGGCGCGGCTTCATTCGGCGAACTCCAGGACGAAACCGGCCGCATCCAGATTTACGTCAAGCGCGACGAAATCTGCCCGGAGGAAGACAAGACGATGTATAACACCGTCTGGAAGAGGCTCCTCGACATCGGAGACGTCATAGGCATCAAGGGCTTCGCATTCATCACCCAGACAGGCCAGCTGAGCGTTCACGCAAAGGAACTCACCCTCCTCAGCAAGTCGCTCCGCGTCCTCCCTATCGTCAAGGAACAGGACGGCCAGGTCTTCGACGCCGTAACCGACCCGGAACTCCGCTACCGCCAGCGCTACGTAGACCTCATCATCAACCCGCAGGTCAAGGAAACCTTCGTCAAGAGGGCGAAGATCATCGCCACGATGCGCGAATATTTCAACCAGGCCGGCTGCCTCGAAGTCGAGACCCCTATCCTCCAGAGCATCCCGGGCGGCGCCACCGCACGTCCGTTCATCACGCATCACAATGCGCTCGACATCCCTCTGTACCTCCGCATCGCCAACGAGCTCTACCTCAAGAGACTCATCGTGGGCGGATACAGCGGTGTCTACGAATTCGCAAAGGACTTCCGCAACGAGGGTATGGACAAGACCCACAACCCCGAGTTCACCTGTATGGAGATCTACGTAGCCTACAAGGACTACAACTGGATGATGAAATTCGTCGAGACGATGCTCGCGAAGATCTCCCTCAACGTCAACGGCACCACCGTCGTCAACATCGGCGGCAACGAGGTCGATTTCGGAGGCACATACCGCCGTCTGCCTATCCTTGACGCGATCAAGGAGTACGCAGGCGTGGATGTCAAGGGAATGTCCGAGGACGAGCTCCGCGACACCTGCAAGAAGCTCCACGTGGAGATCGAGCCTTCGATGGGCAAGGGAAAGCTGATCGACGCCATCTTTGGCACATTCTGCGAAGACAAGCTCATCCAGCCGACCTTCGTGACCGACTACCCTGTCGAGATGTCCCCTCTTACAAAACGTCACCGCGAAGACCCTACCCTTACCGAGCGCTTCGAGCTCTTCGTATGCGGCAAGGAACTCGCAAATGCATACTCCGAACTGAATGATCCTATCGACCAGCTCGAACGCTTCGAGGAGCAGGCGCGTCTGAAGAGCAACGGCGACGACGAGGCGATGTTCATCGACTACGACTTCGTCCGCGCTCTCGAGTACGGAATGCCTCCTACCTCCGGCCTCGGAATGGGCATCGACCGTCTTACTATGTTCATGACCGGCCAGACCACCATCCAGGACGTCCTCTTCTTCCCGCAGATGCGTCCGGAAAAAGTAAAGAAAGAAGATAAATCCGAAGAATAGTGACCGAAAAAATCACGTCGGCCCAGAATCCGAAAATCAAACAGCTGCTCGCGCTCCAGGAAAAGTCAAGACTGAGGCGCGAGACTGGTTTATTCATTGTCGAGGGCCGGCGGGAGCTGCAGCATTGCATCGAAGCGGGATTCCAGATAGACACCATATTCTTCTGTGAGGAGCTGGGCGGCAGCGGGGCTGAAAGCGCCGCCGCCGGATTTGCCGCGACTGCGGCGAAAATATTTGAAATCAGCGGTGAAGTTTACCGGAAGGTGGCGTACAGGGAAGGGACAGAAGGGGTTGTCGCTGAAGTCAGGGCCAAGGAGAGGAAACTGGAGGATTTGAAGCTGAAGGAGGAGCCGCTGATCGTCGTGCTGGAAAGCGTGGAGAAGCCCGGGAACCTCGGTGCCGTGCTGCGCAGCGCCGATGCCGCAGGCGCCGATGCCGTGATCGTATGTGACCCCCTGACCGATCTCTTCAACCCCAATCTCATCCGCGCTTCGATAGGAGCGGTATTCACCGTGCCTTGCGTCGCCTGCTCTTCAGAGGAGGCAATCAGGTGGCTGAAAGCAAATGACGTGCAGATTCTTACGGCGCAGCTGCAGGACAGCGAGTGGTATTACGACACCGATATGAAGCGCGGCAGCGCGATTGTCATAGGCACCGAAGCTACAGGCCTGACGCAGGCGTGGCGCGATGCAGCCGACGCGCACGTCAAGATACCTATGCTTGGCGCAATGGATTCCCTCAACGCTTCCGTTTCCGCTGCCATCCTTCTTTTCGAGGCCGTGCGTCAGCGCAATGGAGGAAGGCGGGATGATATAGTATAAACCTTTGACAACAGGAAAGATGTCCAGCACAGAAGAAATACGTTTCGGTTTGATCGGATTCCCGATCAGGCATTCGCAGAGTCCCGGTCTCTTCAAAGAGGAATGCAAGGGGCGGTGGGAATACGACTTGATTGAAGAGGAGGAATTCGAGGCAGCCTGGACACGTTTTGCCGACGGCCCGTACAAGGCCGTGAACGTGACGGCTCCATACAAGACCCTGGCGGCGGAAAGGGCCGACATCCGCAGCGAGGCCGTGGAGCACATAGGGGCAGCGAACATCCTGGTCAAGACACCGCAGGGAGTCGCCGCATACAACTCCGACTATCTTGCAATAAAGGAATTGCTGATGAAAGCCTCTGCAACTTCCGTAACAGTGATAGGCCTGGGTGGCGCCGGACGTGCGGCATTTGCCGCCGCCGAAGACCTGGGGCTCCCGGCAAGAAGTCTTCATCACGATGAGATTGCGGACGGCGTCACAGACGATGTCATCATCTACACCCTGCCTTCAGCGGCACCAGGCTGCGACAGACTGAACTGCCGCGTCATCATCGAAGCAAATTACAAGGACCCCTGCCTGTCCGGTCACGAAGGCTATGTTTCCGGCCTCGAGTGGCTGCGCGCCCAGGCCATTCTGGGGTTCGCGATACTCACCGGTCAGGAACCTGCGGAAGCAGGCGGAACCCTCTGATTCCAGTTGTCGCAGAAATAATTGCTGAATTCAAGGAATTATCGCTATATTGCAGGAGCGACGGACGCGTTGTCCGGAGCTTAAAAACATAACACTATGTCATTGAATAAAGTAATGCTTATCGGTAACGTTGGTAGAGACCCGGAAGTACGTTACCTTGATGGAAATTCTGCGCAGGGGACAAAAGTTGCAACCTTCACACTGGCCACATCGGAGAGGTACAGGGACCGCAACGGAGAGTTGAGAGAGAACACCGAATGGCACAACATCGTAGCCTGGAGACAGTCTGCGGACGTTTGCGAGAAATTCGTAAGAAAGGGCACCCAACTCTACATCGAGGGTCGCCTCAGAACCAGATCATACACCGACTCAACAGGCGCCAAGAAGTACACCACCGAAATCACCGTGGACAACCTTCAGCTTCTCGGCCGCAGGGACAGCGGAGACGATATGGGCTCAGCAGCTCCACAGGGCGGTTACCAGGCTCAGCCAGCTTATCAGCAACCTGCTTACCAGCAGCCGGCCTACCAGGCCCCAAAGCCTGCAGCTCCGGTTCAGCAGGCTCCGGCAGCAGCGGCTCAGGAGCAGCCTATCGACATCAGCCTTGACTCGCCTACCGACGACCTACCGTTCTAGAAGCGCAGTTATTTCTGCAGCTATCATCTGCGGCGTTTTACCATCAGTTTCGACGGTGAACGCCGCTTTTTCGTACAGGGGTTCCCGCGAAGCGAGCAGAGCCGCAGCGTTTTCATTGAACAGGGGCCGCTCCACCGTACTTTGCGCAAGATTTGCGCAGATGCGTTCAAATGAGGATTTCAGATAAAATGAGGTGGTCTGTGAGAGGATGAGGTCGAGTGCCTCGGGTGTCGTGATGGTTCCTCCGCCAAGTGCTATGATCACAGAGTCACCCGTGTAGCGCGACAGAACGGCGCGCAGGGTGTCAAGCTCGACTGCGCGGAAGTACGGCTCACCTTTTTCGAACAGTTCGCCGATGCTCTTCCCGGTACGAAGCATTATGGCCCGGTCGAGATCCACGAAACACAGTCCGAGCTTTTTGGAAAGTTCGGACCCGATGCGGCTTTTTCCGCAACCCATAAATCCTGTAAGAGAGATTATCATTTCCGGCGAATTTAGCAAAAAAATGCCTATCTTGTGACACTTTTGTTACAGTTCGAAAAACTCATTAAAAATGTCTGAAATCAAAACCCTCCGAGACTCGGCCGCACTCAGGTGGACAGCGCTTCTCCTTTTGGCACTTGCGATGTTCTGCGCCTACATTTTTATGGATATCCTTTCACCTATCAAGGACTTGATGGAGTCTGAAAGAGGTTGGGACTCAACCGCATTCGGCACAATGGAAGGTGCGGAGACGTTCCTCAATGTTTTTGTATTTTTCCTGATTTTTGCAGGAATAATCCTCGACAAGATGGGTGTCCGGTTCACTGCAGTCCTTTCGGGAGCAGTGATGCTTGTCGGAGCGGTCATTAAATATTATGCCATCAGTGAAGCCTTCATTGGCAGCAACCTCGAGACCTGGTTCACCAACAACCTCAACTATATCCCTGTCTTCTCTGAACTGGGCGTTTCTCCTTTCTATCAGGGGATGCCCGCTTCAGCCAAACTTGCCGCCATCGGGTTTATGGTATTCGGATGCGGTGCGGAAATGGGTGGAATCACCGTCAGCCGAGGAATCGTAAAATGGTTCAAGGGGAGAGAAATGGCCCTTGCAATGGGTTCCGAGATGGCTCTTGCACGCCTTGGCGTGGCTACCTGTATGATTTTCTCACCATTCTTCGCCAAACTTGGCGGAGACATCAACGTATCCCGTGCCGTCGCATTCGGAGTTGTCCTCCTTTGCATTGCCCTGATTATGTTTGTCGTCTATTTCTTTATGGACAAAAAACTGGATACCCAGACAGGCGAAGCGGAAGAAAAAGATGACCCGTTCAAAGTTAGCGACATCGGCAAGATACTCAAGAGCGGTGGATTCTGGCTCGTTTCACTCCTCTGCGTGCTCTATTACTCTGCTATATTCCCGTTCCAGAAATATGCGGTGAATATGCTTCAGTGCAACCTGACGTTCTCAGAGGTTCCTTCAGAGTCCTTCTTTGCATCTTCAACGGTTACGATAGTCCAGTACGTCGTAATGCTGATTGTTGCGGCAGCAGCATTCAGCAGCAATTTTATGAAGAAGAAGTCTAGAAAATATTCTCTTCTAGGACTTGCCATTGCAGCCTTGGTGGTATATTGTTTTATGGGGTACAAACGCCAGTCAGCAGAGAGTATTTTTGCAGTATTTCCTCTTCTTGCAATGGGAATCACCCCGATTCTGGGCAATTATATCGACAATAAAGGAAAGGCCGCATCTATGCTGGTACTTGGCTCTCTTCTCCTCATTGCCTGCCACCTTACATTCGCATTTGCCCTGCCCCTGTTCAAAGGCAATGGTGTCGGTGGGGTCATAGTCGCATATGTAACGATTCTTGTGCTTGGTTCATCATTCTCCCTTGTCCCAGCAGCCCTTTGGCCCAGCGTCCCGAAACTTGTCGACGAGAAGATTATAGGCTCTGCCTATTCCCTTATTTTCTGGATTCAGAACATCGGCCTCTGGCTATTCCCTCTACTCATAGGTAAGATCCTGGACAAGACCAATCCGGGAGTCACGAATCCGACTCAGCTTGATTATACTGCCCCTCTGATTATGCTGGCCTGCCTCGGCCTGGCAGCCCTCCTGATCGGTCTTGTCCTCAAATATGTTGACAAGAAGAAAGGACTCGGCCTCGAACTCCCTAACATAAAGAAGTAGATGTACGAGTTCCTGGACAAGATAAACGGTCCTGCAGACCTCAAGCGATTGAGCGTCGAAGAGCTTGAAAAGCTTTGTGCGGAAGTGCGCGACTATATGGTCGAGTGCTGTTCGCACAATCCGGGCCATCTTGCCTCCAGTCTCGGCGCAGTGGAGCTCATTGTCGGCTACCACTACGTATTCGATTCCCCTTCAGACAAGATTGTATTCGACGTCGGCCACCAGGCCTACGCCCACAAGATACTCACCGGGCGCAGAGAGGCATTTGCATCAATGCGCACCAGAGACGGCATCAGCGGATTCCCCCGCCGCGAGGAAAGCGGGTACGACGCTTTCGGCGTAGGGCATTCGTCCACTTCCGTTTCCGCCGCCCTCGGTCTTGCAGAGGCCGCCCGCATAAAGGGCAGCGCAGAGAAGGTCACCGCCCTCATCGGTGACGGCGCGCTTACGGGAGGAATGGCCTTCGAGGGACTGAACAACGCCGGCGCCAGCAACGCCGACCTGCTCGTGATCCTAAACGACAACAACCAGTCCATCGACCACAACCGCGGCGCCCTCCACAACTACCTGCTCCGGATAACCACCAGCAACCACTACAACATAGTGAAGGAGCGTGTCTGGCGTCTCCTGGGCGACCGCAGCCTGCGCCGGTTCATCCAGCGCTGGGTGCGCAGCTTCAAGTCCTGGCTGGTGAAGAAGACCGGAGGGGACCTGTTCGAGTCGCTGGGCTTCCGCTATTTCGGTCCGATTGACGGTAATGACATACACCAGGTCGTGGAGACATTGACCAAACTGCGCTCAATGCAGGGGCCGCGCATCGTGCACTGCCTGACCACAAAAGGCAAAGGCTACGCCCCGGCTGAAGCCGATCCCGTCACCTGGCACGCACCCGGCAGGTTTGACCACCTGACAGGCGAAAGGATCATCAGCAAATATCCGCACGCCCGCTATCAGGACGTTTTCGGCAAAGTTCTCCTGGAACTCGCCGAAATGGACGACAAGGTCATAGGCATCACCCCGGCAATGTCGCAGGGCTGCGGAATGAACCTGCTTGCCGAGGCCAGGCCGCAGCAGTTCTTCGATGTCGGCATCGAAGAGGAGCACGCGGTCACATTCTCCGCAGGGCTGGCCGCAGGCGGGCTCAAGCCGTTCTGCAACCTTTATTCTGCATTCTCGCAACGTGCATACGACCAGATTATCCACGACGTCGCCCTCCAGAAGCTGCCGGTAGTGCTCTGCTTTGACAGGGCCGGTCTCGCCGGAGAAGACGGCGCCACGCACCAGGGCGTATTCGACCTTGCCGCCTATCGCAGCATTCCGAACACCATAGTCAGCGCACCTAAGGATGAACTGGAACTGCGCCAGCTTATGTACACTGCATACAGACATTCTACCGGCCCCTTCATAATAAGGTACCCGCGCGGAATGGGAGAAGGTGCGGCGTGGGAGGGTGCATCTTTTGAAGAATACGAAATCGGCCGCGCAGAGACCCTTATGGAAGGGTCGGATGCTGCCGTCATAACGATAGGGCCTTCGGCTTATGCCGCAATGGAGGCCGCAAAGTCATTCCCCGGCAGGGTCGGTGTATTCAATTTCCGTTTCCTGAAGCCCCTTGACACTGATGCTCTGACACACATCGCAGAGCACTACCGCACGATCATCACCATCGAGGACGGAACCCTCACCGGAGGCCTGTACAGTGCCGTCTGCGAACACTTCGCCGCCTGCGGCCTGAAGCTGCGCGTGGAAGGGATCGGAGTGCGCGACGAGTTCGTCCAGCAGGCCCGTCAGAGCGAACAGCGTGAGGAATACGGCATCTGCGCAGCGGGGATAGAAAAAAGTTTACGCAAAGTATTTGGAGAATAGAAAATAGTTCCTATCTTTGCAGTCCCCAAAACTGAGGGGGTCTTTGACATACATTGCCGATGTAGCTCAGTTGGCTAGAGCGTGTGATTTGTAATCTCAAGGTCGTGGGTTCGATTCCCTCCATCGGCTCATCAGCAATCTCTTATGGGCAAGTACCAGAGTGGCCAAATGGGGCAGACTGTAAATCTGCTGGCGCACGCCTACGGTGGTTCGAATCCATCCTTGCCCACAAATACAAAGCGGAAGAGAATTGCTTCTGTCCAAGCGGGGTTCGTATAATGGCTATTATGTCAGCCCTCCAAGCTGAAAATGGGAGTTCGATTCTCCTACCCCGCTCAAGAAATGTCTGCCGATGTAGCTCAGGGGTAGAGCGCATCCTTGGTAAGGATGAGGTCATGAGTTCAAATCCCATCATCGGCTCTTTTTTTTGGTGTAAACAACTTTAAAGAAACACATAATATTATGGCAAAAGAAGTATTCCAGAGGACCAAACCTCATGTCAACATTGGTACAATTGGCCACGTTGACCACGGTAAGACCACTCTTACCGCAGCCATCACCAAGGTGCTGGCTTCCAAGGGTCTGAGCGAAGTTAAGTCATTCGACCAGATCGATAACGCTCCAGAAGAGAAAGAGCGCGGTATCACCATCAACACTGCACACGTCGAGTATCAGACCGCCAATCGTCACTATGCGCATGTCGATTGCCCGGGCCACGCCGACTATGTAAAGAACATGGTTACCGGTGCTGCTCAGATGGACGGTGCTATCCTTGTAGTAGCCGCTACTGACGGTCCTATGCCTCAGACCAATGAGCACGTTCTTCTTGCAAAGCAGGTTAACGTACCTAAGATGGTCGTTTTCCTCAACAAGGTTGACCTTGTTGACGATGAGGAAATGCTTGACCTCGTTGAGATGGAAGTTCGCGACCTCCTCAGCAAGTACGATTTCGACGGCGACAACGCTCCTGTAATCCGCGGTTCTGCACTTGGTGCTCTTAACGGAGAGCCACAGTGGGAAGACAAGGTTATGGAACTTATGGACGCTGTTGACAACTATATTCCGCTCCCTGAGCGCCTCGTCGACAAGCCATTCCTTATGCCTATCGAGGACATCTTCTCCATCACCGGTCGTGGTACCGTTGTTACCGGTCGTATCGAGGCTGGTACCATCCACGTCAATGACCCTGCAGAGATCGTCGGTCTTTCACACGACAAGCCGAAGAACACTGTAGTTACCGGCGTTGAAATGTTCCGCAAGCTCCTCGACCAGGGTGAGGCAGGTGACAACGTAGGTCTTCTCCTCCGTGGTATCGACAAGAAGGATGTCAAGCGTGGTGAGGTTATCGCAAAGCCAGGTTCAATCAAGGCTCACGATCACTTCGTAGGTCAGATCTATGTCCTCAAGAAAGAGGAAGGTGGCCGTCACACTCCATTCCACAACAAGTATCGTCCTCAGTTCTTCATCCGCACACTCGATGTTACCGGTGAGATCAGTCTCCCAGAGGGTGTTGAGATGGTTATGCCAGGCGACAACGTTGAGATCAACGTTACCCTTATCTACCCTGTAGCCCTCAACGAAGGTCTTTCATTCGCTATCCGCGAAGGTGGCCGTACAGTAGGTGCAGGTCAGGTTATCAAGGTTATTGACTAATCCAAGATAAGAAAGGGCGCCGTTCCGACGCCCTTTTTCCCATTAGGGGAATAGAACAATGGTAGTTCAGCGGTCTCCAAAACCGTCCATGTGGGTTCGATTCCTGCTTCCCCTGCAAAATATCAAAGGTTACGATTTGGTAATTGTTTAACAGACGCCGCCCCTTCCGCTTCCATTTCGCGGTGTCCACTTAAAAGTAAAGATGAGAAAGTTTATCAATTACTGCAAAGAGTCATTCGTAGAGCTTGCTAAAAAGACTACGTGGCCGACTTGGGAGAAGCTTCAGAGTTCTTCCCTCCTCGTTATTGTCACCACAGTCCTTCTGGCTGCTTTGCTTTGGGTTATCGACCTGGCTTTCCAATCTCTGATGTCCGGCATTTACACACTGTAATCTAATCGTACTCCTATGGGCGAAATGAAATGGTATGTTCTGAGGACCGCAGGAACAAAGGAAAGAAAAGCTGCGGATTATCTTCAGAAGGAGATTGAGCGTAGCGGACTTGAGGATCAGGTGGATCAGATACTTGTCCCCGTTAAGAAAGAAATCGTCACAAAGAACGGCAAGAGAAAGGCAGTTGACAAATTGCTTTTCCCGGGCTATGTTCTTATTCACGCCGAACTTAGCGCCAAGCTTGAGAACATCATCCGCAATCTTGTTCCGGGTATGTCAGGTTTCCTTACCGAGAAAAAGTCGGCCAATGGAACGATGGAAAGAGTCCCTGTACCTATTCGTGACGAAGAGGCGCAGAGGATTCTCGGCAATCAGGACGAAAACGTCGACAGCGCGGCCGAGACCGTGGTCAACTACGAAGTTGGCGAGTCTGTCCGCATCACCGATGGTCCGTTCAGCGGATTCAGCGGTGTCGTTGACGAGATTCTGGAAGACAGAAGCAAGGTCAAGGTAATCGTTGTGATCTTCGGCAGGAAGACTCAGCTTGAGCTCAGCTTTACACAAGTAACTAAAGAATAACAATCAATCATGGCAAAAGAAGTTACCGGATTCATCAAGCTCCAAATCAAAGGCGGGGCTGCTAATCCAGCACCTCCGGTAGGACCTGCTCTCGGTTCCAAAGGCTTGAATATCATGGATTTCTGCAAAGCTTTCAACGCAGCTACGCAGGATAAGGCAGGCAAGATCCTCCCAGTAGTGATCACTGTCTATTCAGACAAGTCTTTCTCATTCGAGGTTAAGCAGCCGCCGGTTGCAGTATCTCTCAAGGAGGCTGCTAAGATCTCTTCGGCTTCAGGTGAGCCGAACCGCAAGAAAGTTGCGTCTCTTACCTGGGATCAGATAAAGACCATCGCGGAAGGTAAAATGCCGGACCTCAACTGTTTCACCATCGCTTCTGCAATGCGTATGGTAGCAGGTACAGCAAGAAGTTTGGGTATCACCGTCACCGGTGAATTCCCTAAGGACCTTTAATTGACACACGACTATGAGCAAAATGACAAAAAACCAGAAAGCTGCAGCTGAGAAGTTCGATTCTCACAAGCTGTACACTCTCGCGGAAGCGTGTGCTGTAGTAAAGGATATTACATTCACAAAATTTGATTCTACCGTAGAGATTTCTGCGAACCTCGGCGTTGACCCTCGTAAGGCCAACCAGATGATTCGTGGCGTCGTCACCCTCCCTCACGGAACCGGTAAGGTCGTCAGAGTCCTCGCACTCTGTACTCCTGACAAGGAAGCCGAGGCTAAGGCAGCAGGCGCAGACTACGTAGGCCTTGACGACTATATCGAGAAGATCAAGGGCGGTTGGACTGACATCGATGTCATCGTCTGCACCCCTTCAGTTATGGCCAAGGTCGGTGTCCTCGGTAAGATCCTCGGTCCTCGCGGACTTATGCCGAACCCTAAGACAGGTACTGTCACAATGGAGATTGGCAACGCAGTCAAGGACGTCAAGGGCGGTAAGATCGACTTCAAGGTCGACAAGACCGGTATTATTCATACAGGCATCGGCAAGGCTTCATTCTCAGCCGAGCAGCTCTACGAAAACGCAGCAGCCGTTCTCAACGAGATCGCAAAGCTCAAGCCGCAGGCCCTGAAAGGCACATATATGAAGAGCGCAGCATTGTGCTCAACTATGAGTGCAGGTATTAAGATTGATCTCAAGGCATTCCTCAACAGTGCTGAGTAAAAATTCAATATTATGAAAAAAGAAGAAAAAGGTCAGATTATTGAAAGCATCTCAGCGCTCATTCAGCAGTATCCTAATTTCTACATTACCGATATCGCTGGCCTGAATGCAGGACAGACATCAAAGCTCCGTCGCGAGTGCTTCAACGCAGGCATCACTCTCAACGTCGTTAAGAACACCCTTTTCGCAAAGGCTCTCAACGCTTCTGAGAACGAGGATATGAAATCTCTCGTCGAGACCCTCGTTGGCAACACTGCAATCATGTACACCACAGTACCTTCAGCTCCTGGCAAGCTCATCAAGAAGCTCCAGAAGGAAGGCTTCAGCAAGCCTGTTGTCAAGGGTGCTTACGTACAGGACTGCGTATTCATCGGCGAAGACAAACTCAACCAGCTCGCAGCTATCAAGACCAAGGAAGAACTCATCGGCGACATCATCGGTCTCCTCCAGTCTCCTATCAGAAACATCGTTTCAGCTCTTGAGAACGCAAGCGAGGGCAAGGCTGACACCGACAAGATCGGCGCAGCAAAACCTGCAGCAGAAGAACCTGCAGCAGAGGCTCCGGCAGCAGAAGCTCCGGCAGCAGAATAAGATAAATATTAACAATTTAAAAATTATACAATTATGGCAGATGTAAAAGCCCTCGCAGAAGAGTTGGTAAACCTTTCTGTAAAAGATGTTCAGGAACTCGCACAGATCCTGAAAGACGAGTACGGTATCGAGCCTGCAGCAGCAGCTGTAGTAGTAGCTGCTGACGGCGCTGGCGCTGGCGCTGCAGAAGCAGAGCAGACCGAATTCGATGTAATCCTCACTTCAGCCGGTGCTGCTAAGCTCCAGGTCATCAAGGTCGTCAAAGAGGCCCTCGGACTTGGTCTTAAGGAAGCAAAGGATGTTGTTGACGGTGCTCCTTCAACAATCAAAGAGAAAGTCTCCAAAGCAGAAGCTGAGCAGCTCAAGGCTACCCTTGAGGAAGCTGGCGCCGAGGTTGAGATTAAGTAACTCAACTTCCTCCCTGCTAAGGGATCAAACAGGTTTAGAGCCGGGGTTAATAGGCTCTAAACCTTTTTTCCGTATTTAAGTTTTTCTCTATATCCAAAGGCAGAAATGTCAAAAAAGACTGTAAACAAGCGCATTAACTTTGCTACTTCCAAAATCCTGGAATATCCGGATCTTCTGGAGGTCCAGCTTAGGTCGTTTAAAGACTTCTTCCAGCTGGAGACCACCCCTGAGAACAGAAAAGATGAAGGACTGTTCCAGGTATTTCAGGAGATATTCCCAATCGAGGACACGAGAAACAACTATAAGCTCGAGTTTATTGATTATTTCGTAGACCCGCCGCAGTACTCGATTGAAGAATGTCTTGAGAGAGGACTCACATACAATGTTCCTCTTAAGGCAAAACTCCGCCTTTCATGCACAGATCCTGACCACGAAGACTTCCAGCAGAAAGTCGAAGACGTGTACCTGGGCAACATCCCGTACATGACCCCTGCCGGCACCTTCGTAATCAACGGATCAGAGAGAATCATCGTCTCTCAGCTGCACAGATCCCCTGGTGTCTTCTTCGACCAGAATATGCACGCCAATGGTACCAAGCTTTATTCCGCCCGTATCATTCCGTTCAAGGGATCCTGGATCGAGTTCGCAACTGACATCAACAATGTCATGTACGCCTACATCGACCGCAAGAAGAAATTGCCGGTAACAACCCTGCTCAGGGCCATCGGCTTCAACGCAGACAAGGATATCATTGATATCTTCGACCTCGCCGACGAGGTGAAGGTCAACAAGAAGAACCTTACCGCCAACAAGGGCCGCGTGCTTGCGAACAACGTTCTCAAGACAAAGTTCGAGGACTTCATCGATGAAGACACCGGAGAAGTCACCCCTGTAGAGCGTATCGAGATCGTCGTCAAGAGAGGAGAGATCCTCGACGATGACAACATCAACGCCATCCTTGAGTCTGAAGAAAAGTCTATCCTCCTCCAGAGGGATGAGGCCAACTCCAACGAGTTCGCAATCATCTTCAACACTCTCCAGAAGGACCCTACCAATACGGAGCTTGACGCTATCAACTACGTCTACAAGCAGCTGCGCAATTCAGAACCACCTGATGAGAGCACCGCAAGGGACGTCATCGACAAGCTCTTCTTCTCTGAGAAGAGATATGACCTCGGCGCAGTCGGCCGCTACCGCCTCAACAGGAAGCTCAACCTTGACATCGACAAGGATGTCCGCGTGCTGACCAACACCGATATCATCGAGATTGTCAAATATCTCATCCAGCTCATCAACTCAAAGGCTACCGTTGACGATATCGACCATCTCTCCAACCGTCGCGTACGCACTGTCGGCGAGCAGCTCGCCAACCAGTTCAGCGTAGGTCTGAGCCGTATGGCCCGTACCATCCGCGAGAGGATGAACGTTCGCGACAGCGAGCAGTTCAGCCCTACCGACCTCATCAATGCCAAGACCCTCTCATCTGTGATCAACTCATTCTTCGGAACCAGCCAGCTGTCACAGTTCATGGATCAGACCAACCCTCTTGCCGAGGTTACTCACAAGAGACGTCTCTCCGCCCTCGGTCCTGGCGGTTTGAGCCGCGACAGGGCAGGATTCGAAGTTCGAGACGTACACTACACCCATTATGGCCGTCTCTGCCCTATCGAGTCTCCTGAAGGCCCGAACATCGGACTTATCTCCTCTCTCTGCGTATACGCACGCATCGACGAACTCGGATTCATCGAGACCCCATACCGTGACGTCAAGGACGGCAAGGTTGACCTCTCCGCTGCCGGTTGCCATTATATGAGCGCCGAAGAGGAAGAGAGCAAGCTCGTCTCCCTCGCAAACGTCAGGATGGATGACGACGGAAACATCCTCGAAGACCGCATCCAGTGCCGCCTCGAGGCTGACTTCCCTGTAGTCACCAAGGAGGAAGTGAACTATATGGACGTTGCACCTAACCAGATGGCGTCAGTCGCTGCCTCCCTCATTCCGTTCCTCGAGCATGATGATGCCCACCGTGCATTGATGGGCGCCAACATGATGCGTCAGGCAGTTCCGCTCCTCAAACCTGAGTCACCTATCGTAGGTACCGGCCTTGAGGAAAGGGTATGTATCGACTCACGCACCCAGTTCGTAGCTGAGCGCAAGGGTGAGATCACCTATGTCGATGCAAATGAAATCCGCGTCAAGTATGAGCGTACCGAGGATGAGAACTTCGTCAGCTTCTCACCTGAGGAAACCGTCTACAAGCTTCCTATCTACCGCAGGACCAACCAGAGCACTACCGTATGTCTCTCTCCTATCGTCCGCAAGGGCGACAAGGTCGAGAAGGGACAGGTGCTCACCGAAGGTTACGCTTCCCAGAACGGCGAACTCGCCCTCGGACGCAACCTTATGGTAGCATTTATGCCTTGGAAGGGCTACAACTATGAGGATGCCATCGTCCTTTCAGAGGAAATGGTCAAGTGGGACGTTCTCACATCCATCCACGTAGATGAATACCTCACCGAGGTACGTGACACCAAGCGCGGTGAAGAGGAACTCACTTCAGATATCCCTAACGTCAGCGAAGAGGCCACAAGAGACCTTGGAGAGGACGGTATCGTAAGAATAGGTGCCCACATCGAACCGGGCGACATCATGATCGGTAAGATCACCCCTAAGGGTGAGAGCGACCCTTCTCCTGAGGAGAAGCTTCTCAAGGCCATCTTCGGCGACAAGGCCGGCGATGTCAAGGACGCATCCCTCAAGGCGAACCCTTCACTCAGCGGTACGGTCATCAAGACCGCCCTCTACGCGAAGGTAGCCAAGGAGACCGGCAAGCGCGGTCAGTCAAAGGCAGACCAGAAGGCCCGCATCGAGATGCGCCAGGCAGAACTCGACCGCAAGCTTGAAAAGCTCACCGGCGAATTCCTCCAGAAGCTCGCTCTCCTCACCAAGAACAAGAAGAGCGCAGGCGTGTTCGATCTTGCAGGCAAGGAAGTGATTGCCAAGGACGCCAAGTTCTCTGCTGAAAAGCTCAAGACCATTTCATACGAGGATGTAAACTCCAACAAGTGGACCACCGACAAGGACACCAACGTCCTTATCCGCGAACTCATCAACAACTACTGCATCGCAAGAAAGATCGAGATTGCAGTATGCAAGCGTGAGATCGACAAGATCAAGGTCGGTGACGAACTTGCCAACGGTGTAATGCAGCTCGCAAAGGTTTATATCGCCAAGAAGCGTAAGATCACCGTCGGTGACAAGATGGCAGGCCGTCACGGTAACAAGGGTATCGTTGCCAAGATCGTCCGCCAGGAAGATATGCCGTTCCTCGAGGATGGCACACCGGTCGACATCGTTCTCAACCCTCTCGGCGTTCCTTCACGAATGAACCTCGGTCAGATCTATGAAACCGTGCTCGGTTGGGCAGGTTCAAGACTCGGCCTCAAGTTCAGCACCCCTATCTTCGACGGCGCAAGCATCGAGGAGATCTGTGACTACACAGACAAGGCGGGTGTTCCAAGATTCGGTAAGACACAGCTCCGCGACGGCGGCACAGGCGAATACTTCGACCAGCCTGCAACCGTAGGTGTGATCTATATGATCAAGCTCGGCCATATGGTTGACGACAAGATGCACGCCCGCTCAATCGGACCTTACTCCCTCATCACCCAGCAGCCTCTCGGCGGTAAAGCCCAGTTCGGTGGCCAGCGCTTCGGTGAGATGGAAGTCTGGGCCCTCGAGGCCTTCGGCGCAGCCAACGCCCTTCAGGAGATCCTTACCGTCAAGTCCGACGACGTTACCGGCAGGTCAAAGACCTACGAGGCAATCGTCAAGGGTGACCCTATGCCACCTGCAGGTATCCCTGAGTCCCTCAACGTACTCCTCCACGAGCTTCGCGGACTCGGTCTCAAGGTTACATTGGATTAATTATTTGAAGGAAAAGAGATATGCCTAATTTTAATAATAAAGACAATAAGGTAAAGAGCAATTTCCAGACGATAAGCATCGCACTTGCTTCGCCTGAGGACATCACCGAGCGTTCGTGCGGTGAGGTCCTCAAGCCGGAGACTGTCAACTACAGAACATACAAGCCTGAGCGTGACGGTCTTTTCTGCGAGAAGATCTTCGGTCCTACCAAGGACTACGAGTGCTATTGCGGTAAATACAAGAGGATTCGCTATCGCGGCATCGTCTGCGACAGGTGTAACGTCGAGGTTACCGAGAAGAAGGTCCGTCGTGAGAGGATGGGACACATCACCCTCACCGTTCCTGTAGCACACATCTGGTATTTCAAGTCAGCTCCAAACAAGATTTCCGCATTGCTCGGACTTCCTTCAAAGAAGCTCGAATCTGTAATCTACTACGAGAAATACATCGTCGTCAAGCCGGGTGCAAGCAACATCGAGAAGATGGAACTTCTCTCCGAAGACGAATATTTCGATGTGATCTCACGCCTTCCGGGCAACGACAACCTTCCGGATTCAGATGACAACAAGTTCATCGCCAAGATGGGTGCTGAAGGCATCTATGACCTCCTCAAGGAGATCAACATCGAGGAACTCGGAACGGAACTCCGCCAGAGAATGGCAGTAGAGAATTCACAGCAGCGCAAGGCAGAACTCCTCAAGAGACTCCAGGTTGTCAAGTGGTTCAGCGAATCAAAGGGCATCAACCGTCCGGAATGGATGATTATGAAGGTCATCCCTGTCATTCCGCCTGATCTCCGCCCTCTCGTTCCGCTCGATGGCGGCCGTTTCGCCACATCCGACCTCAACGACCTCTATCGTCGTGTGATCATCCGCAACAACCGTCTCAAGAAGCTCATCGAGATCAAAGCCCCTGAAGTCATTCTCCGCAACGAGAAGCGTATGCTCCAGGAAGCTGTTGACTCACTTTTCGACAACTCCAAGAAGTCATCCGCTGTCAAGAGCGAATCCAACAGAGCTCTCAAGAGCCTCTCAGATTCCCTCAAGGGCAAGCAGGGTCGCTTCCGCCAGAACCTCCTCGGTAAGCGTGTCGACTATTCAGCACGTTCCGTCATCGTCGTAGGTCCTGAACTGAATATGCACGAGTGCGGTCTCCCTAAATTCATGGCAGCCGAACTTTACAAGCCGTTCATCATCCGCAAGCTCATCGAGCGCGGCATCGTGAAGACCGTGAAGTCAGCCAAGAAGATCGTCGACCGCAAGGATCCTGTGATCTGGGATATCCTCGAGAATGTGATGAAGGGTCATCCGGTTCTTCTCAACCGCGCACCTACCCTCCACCGCCTCGGTATCCAGGCATTCCAGCCACGCATGATCGAAGGCAAGGCCATCCAGCTCCACCCTCTCGCCTGTACGGCATTCAACGCCGACTTCGATGGTGACCAGATGGCGGTTCACCTTCCGCTCGGCAACGCCGCCATTATGGAGGCCCAGCTGCTTATGCTCGGTTCACAGAACATCCTTAACCCTGCCAACGGCGCCCCTATCACCGTACCTTCACAGGATATGGTGCTTGGTTTGTACTACATCACCAAGCTTCGTCCAGGCGCAAAGGGTGAGGGAATGTGCTTCTATTCACCGGAGGAAGTCATCATCGCCTACGATGAGAAGGCCATTGATATGCACGCCAAGATCAAGGTCCGCCTTCCGATGGACAAGCAGGATGCCTCCAAGGGCACACAGCTCGTCGAGACATCTGCAGGCCGTATCATCGTAAACCAGTATGTTCCTGAGGAGGTACCTTACGTGAACGAAGTTCTCGGCAAGAAGTCCCTCCGCAAGATCATCACCGAGGTCATCAAGCACACCGGTGTCACCAGGACCTCAAAGTTCCTCGACGACATCAAGAACCTCGGTTACGACCAGGCATTCCGAGCAGGTATCTCCTTCAACCTCGGAGACGTGCTCATCCCGCCTGAGAAGTACACCCTCATCGATGATGCATACAAGAACATCGAGTCCATCAAGGATCAGTACAACTTCGGTTTCATCACCAACAACGAGCGTTACAACAAGGTCATCGATCTCTGGTCGGCTGTCGACAACAAGCTCACCGGCATCGTAACGAAGCAGATTTCTGCCGACCAGCAGGGCTTCAACCCTGTTTATATGATGCTTGATTCAGGTGCGCGTGGTTCAACCCAGCAGATCAAGCAGCTCTGCGGTATGCGTGGTTTGATGGCGAAGCCTCAGAAGTCCGGTGCAGCCGGTGCCGAGATTATCGAGAACCCTATCATCTCCAACCTCAAGGAAGGTATGACAGTGCTCGAGTACTTCATCTCAACCCACGGTGCACGTAAGGGTCTTGCCGATACCGCCCTCAAGACTGCAGATGCAGGTTACCTCACCCGTCGTCTTGTTGACGTTTCACACGACGTCATCATCACCGAAGAGGACTGCGGCACACTCAGAGGACTTATCGCAACCGCTATCAAGAACAAGGACGAAGTCGTCGAGAGCCTCGGCGAGAGAATTCTCGGACGTACTTCCGTTCACGATATCTTCAACCCTCTTACCGGAGAACTCATCATCCGCGCCGGCGAAGAAATCCGCGAGAAGGAGGCCGACCTCATCAACTCGCTCCCTATCGAGCAGGTCGAGATCCGTTCCGTCCTCACTTGCGAGAGCCGCAAGGGTGTCTGCGCCAAGTGCTACGGACGCAACCTTGCCACCAGCAGAATGGTCGAGAAGGGCGAGGTTGTCGGTGTGATCGCAGCTCAGTCAATCGGTGAGCCTGGTACCCAGCTTACCCTCCGTACCTTCCACGTCGGTGGTACAGCTTCTTCTTCAGCAGCTGATTCATCAATCGAAAGCAAGTACGAAGGCAAGCTCGAGTTCGAAGAACTCCGTACCATTGAGAAGGTTGCAGAAGACGGCACTTCCCAGAGCATCGTCGTAAGCCGTATGACCGAACTCCGCATCGTCGACGAGAACACCGGTATCACCTTCTCCCAGTACGATGTCCCTTACGGAGCCATCCTGTACAAGAAGGACGGCGATTCAGTCAAGAAGGGAGACCTCATCTGCGAATGGGATGCATACAACGCTACCACCATCGTAGAGCACGCCGGTAAGGTACGCTTCGAGAATATGATCGAGGGTGTCACCTTCCAGAAGGAGTCTGCAGACGAATTCTCAACCAGCACTGACAAGGTCATCATCGAGTCCAAGGACAAGACCAAGACCCCTACCCTCCATATCGTTGACTCAAAGGGCGACAGCATCAAGCAGTTCAACCTTCCTGTCGGCGCTCACGTAATGGCGGAGAACGGAAGCAAGGTCACTGTCGGTGACGTCATAATGAAGATCCCTCGCGCTATCGGAAAGGCCAGCGATATCACCGGTGGTCTGCCACGAGTAACCGAGCTCTTCGAGGCACGTAACCCGTCCAGCCCTTCAATCCTTTCCGACATCAACGGTGAAGTCATTATGGGCAAGGTCAAGAGAGGTAACCGCGAAATCACCATCAAGAACAAGGGTGGCCAGGAGAAGCACTATCTCGTGCCTCTTACCAAGCAGATTCTCGTTCAGGAGAACGACTATGTGAAGGCAGGCACCCCACTTTCAGACGGTGGTGTATCTCCAAGCGACATCCTCAACATCCTTGGTCCGGTCAAGGCTCAGGAATATATCGTCAACGAGGTTCAGGCAGTGTACCGCCTGCAGGGTGTAAAGATCAACGACAAGCACTTCGAGATCATCGTACGTCAGATGATGCGCAAGGTCGAGATCACCAACCCGGGCGACACCGAGTTCCTCCAGGAGGAGATGGTCGACAAGTGGAAGTTTATGGATGTCAACGACAGAATCTACGGCAAGTACTTTGTCGAGAATCCTGGCGCATCACAGAGATTCCACGCAGGCGACATCATCAACGCACGCGATATGCGCAGTGAGAACTCTTCTCTCGACCGTCAGGGTCTCGAGAAGATGCAGGTACGCCCTACTCTCCCTGCAACCGCACGCCTGATTCTCCAGGGTATCACCCGCGCAGCCCTCAAGACCGACAGCTTCATCTCCGCAGCGTCATTCCAGGAGACAACCAAGGTTCTCAGCGAAGCCGCTATCCGCGGTCGCGTCGATCACCTCGAAGGCCTCAAGGAGAACGTCATCTGCGGTCACCTGATCCCTGCCGGTACAGGTCTCAAGGACTACCAGGATATCATCGTCGGACGCAACGACGAGATGACCTCAGCTCTCAACGATCTTTAATAGAGATTACATACCTAAAGGAACCCGCTCCTCTTAAAGGAACGGGTTCTTTCTTTTAATCAATGGGTTCACTTTGCGTCGGAAACTCCAAATGAGTCATAGGTGTCAAAAATCTATCGAATAGCTGATGCTCGGCATTATGGGAAACAGTGATATCTGCCGCCATTCCCCCGAACGGTCATCATAAGTGATAGCAAATGGATTATGCCTGTTGAAGACATTGTAGACACCAATATTCAACATTTGAGAGTGCATTCCCTTAAATTTAATAAAACAACCAAGGTCCAGACGCATATAAGGCGGCATTTCATAATTGTTCACACCACCAGAATAATAATCAAGCGAAAACGAACCTCCGAGAGGCAAGAGAGCCAGGTACTCTCCGTCTGGCACAGTCTCCCGATGCCCCGACTGGTAAGTGTAAAATCCCGTCACACCGATATCTCTTTTATCTCCTGAATCAATAATCCAAGATGCCTGTACGTTAAGGATATGTCTGCGGTCGAATTTGGCTGGGAAAGGCCTCCCCTCATTTACCCTCTCGAATGATCGGTCGGTCTTTGACCATGTATACGCCAGCTTATAGTTCAAGCGTTCACCTTCCTTCTCATACAGGAACTCCACTCCCCGGGACGTGCCCGTACCTACTGCGATGTTGTCTTTCCATCCGGAAATGGCGGGAGAAAACAGCTGTCCGGCATCTACGAACCACACCAGGTTGTACATTTTCTTCCAGTAAGCACCAACTGAAACACGATGCTGCCCAAACTCCATCAGGACCGCGCCGTAGTATTGCAAGGTCTGTTCTGGTCCGTGCTTGCTATCTGCCGGAACCAACAAGTCCAGCGACCATCCCAATGGGATACCCTCCAGCGTATGATAGTATTGGACAGCCCAGTCGGCAGTCCCTTCAAGGGCCAGCCAGCGGGCAAGGTTGATTCGTCCCAGCAGGCCAGCCTCGGGGTTGATGTGCAGCCGGAAGTGCCGGTCATCGTCAGAATCGGCCTCGTTCACATTCAGTTTCCCGCAGAGCATCAGTTCATAGCGGTCCTGGCGCTCCAGATTCCACTGTGCATACAAGGTTTGAGTCAAGTTCCAGCTATGATTGTCTGTCCGCGGAGAATCCAGCATAATCCAGGCTCCCGTCCCCGTGAACGAGGAAGACGTACCCGGATTGAACAGGGCGTTGCGCAGCACCGCCCCCAGTCTGATTTCCTTCCCCGCCGCATACGGCTTCACGAAATCGCACCTGGCTGTCAGTTCGTTCAGCGAATTCACGATGGCAAGGTTGTTCACAGTCCCCGACATATCCCTGACTATGCCCTGACGGCTGGTGAAGCAGTTATAGTAAACGCCCGCATCAAGCTGCCAGCCGCGAGGAAGTATCATCCTGTCTCTAGCATTCAGAATGAGATTGCTCCAAGCCATATTTTCATCGGAATCGCCTCCATAGACGTAACGGTATGCGTCAGCGCTGTTGAACACGCTGAAAGAAAGCGTATGGTCGCGGTTCACCCGCCAGGTCACCTTGGCGAACGCATCGTAGGCGAAGGCCCTGACGCGGGACAGGCTGTCTAAAGCTCCGCCGACAATCCCCTGCACAGCATTAAACTCCGGTCCGATGGGAGAGATCCGCAGCGACGTAATCAGAGAAACCTTGTCCTTCACGAGGGGTGTGGAACAGGTCGCGCCCAGCAGGAAGTTGCTGGCCGAAAGGCCCCATTTACTGTCAGAGAAAGAGCCGTTCTCTGTCATCAGGCTGATGTGGGACGCGGTGAGATTGTTTTCCGTACCGCGGAAGCCGCCGTTGCGGAACGATGCCGAGGATATAACGGCTGACGGATATGCGGACGCCAGGCCAAGCAAATGACTGCCTCCATAGATCGGGACGCCATCAAGCGTCGTGAGGTTATTGCCGATGTTGCTGCCTCGAACATATATTGCGGATGAACCTTCCGCCCCCGTGGACACTCCGGGCAGGACCTGGATGTATTTGATGGGATCCGCCTCTCCCGTGGCCGCCACCATCGTACGGATGCCGGGAAGTGAGACCACACGTGTCCCGGCATCCCGGGCCTCCGAGTGGCCAGCAATCACGCGGGCGGCTCGTATGCTGTCACGGACTGTTGCCGGTTCCTGTGCGGATAAGTCCAACTGTCCGATACAGAGTATGCCGGACAGGATTCCAGAAATAATTACCAACGACCTCATTATCAAATAAACGAATTTGTCCTGATCATATAGGAGCCAACGATTCCCTGTCCGTTCCTGACATTTGAATAAATGTTGGCCGTAGAGTAGAGCCCGGTTAAATCGTGAGCAATCTTCCCCTTCCGGGTATAGACATCCCGCAGATACTGGTCATAGTCGTCGCAGACGGAATAGACATCGAAATGATCCACTCTGGACGGAGCTAAAAAGTCATCCTCCATCGGACACTCCTGGGGACCGCAGACCATGGTAAACTGGTTCTCATTGGACCCGAATTCCTCTTTCTCCTCCTCGGTCTTGGGATTTACATAATTGGCAGGCAGATCGATACGCAAAAAACTCTGGTGCAGGGGGAGGTTCGGTTGCAATTCCTGCCTCTTGCGGATCTGTCTCCAGTACGGTGCATAGACCTGCCCTGGGGTCCCAGAGAAATCAAGGTCCGAGAACTTCAGCCCGGCAATGTTGAAATCATCCGCGTATGCATTGTCCGTCACCAGATACTCATAAAGGTCTTCGTCAGTTTCGCCCTCCGCATGCGGCCCTCCCTTATGGGCGAATATCCACAGATGATGCGGGCGGATCGGGGAACGTGAAATATCAGTATCACCGCCAAGACTGTTGTCCGGCTGATACAGACACATCATTCCCCAGACACCGGCAAGAAGGAAATCAGCGGGGATGGTCGTGCTGGCGGTAATCTTCTGACGGCCTGGGATTTCCACACACAGCGTGTAAGTGCTCCCCGGAGACAAAATGGGAATCGCCCCCTCTTCCGTATCCCAGCGCGTCCCGGAAGAATGGACGAAATGGGAAATGATTTCTCCTGTACTGTTTGTCAGATATACCTCCGCGTCTTCAACCGGAACATATATGCCGGATGTCTTGCCCTTCGCATAGTACAAATCCAGATGTTGGGGGTATCCTACCGTCATCAGTGCGGATGGAACGCTGCCACGCAGGAGACAATTCACCACCACGGGTAAATCCTCCGTCCCGGGGTCCATCACAATCGTTTCCACACAGGATACGGAAAGGAACAGGCAAACAAGAAGAGCTGCCGGCGATACTTTCATATCAATACGTTGTATTAAATTGCTGACCTGTAACAATGGTGCCCCCAAATGGATCCTTGAAGGTAACCCACAAGGTTACGGGGCTATAAGTTAGACCTTCTGAGACAGTTACTTGCGAAGATCCGTTGGCCGACATTATGACCCATGCACTATTATCACTGCCCCATTGATAATCGGAAGCACCTGGTCCTGTTTCCACCGAATACTGCCCGGAGCCTCCGCGAATATGATTTCCTCCCATATAATACCCTGGTTTCCAGATAGAGCTGATATCTTTTGAAACAAAATACTGCGTCCCATCTAAAGTGAAAGTAGCCCTAATGGCCGCGGGAGACGATGAAACATAATCGGAAGAAGAAAGAGATCCCTGGGCTGTCACGGATGTATTGGTCGGAGATGTCAGATTTAGCTCTCCATAACTGCTCCAGGAAACTGATGTGGATGATGGAATCCCTGAAAGCGTATAGGTAGAAGAAGAGTTGCAGGATAGATAATTACTTCCACTGAGTACTGGACAGTTATCAGCTCCTTGTAAATCGTGTGTATACCCATATATCAGCGGGTACGAAGCATACTGTGGGTGCTCCCAGCCATAAGAAGCAGCTTGATCGTGAGACTCCGCATACAAGAATGCCTCCCGAAGAGAAATCATATTATCGCTGTTGGTGTCTACCGTGGACGCATTAGAAGGATCAAACGCATCTGTCCAGCAGCGTAGGAAGTAGTCATACGAAAATTGTCCTTCTCCGTATGATGATTCCGTTGCTGAACATGCCGTGGTAATTGTGCGATTATTCCAGGCAAGAGGTGTAATAAAGGCCCCGCTGTAACATTGGCCCAAGACCACATCCATTCTCACACCAGGCAGTTTATTCAGCTCAGCATTGAATTCCGAAGGGGACATCTCCTGAGTGCCTCCCCACAAACAAATTTTACCATCCTGCGTGCCATGGTCCGTAATAAAGACAAGAAGGTGGTCGATTGAAGAAGCTTGGGCTTGAAGTATGTTGAATACTGTTGAAATGTTCGCTTTCGTAGCAGAATACTGTATGTCATTATCACCGTCGTTGTCAAAATCCAATGGAGAACTCATATAATATGATGTATTGCTATAAGAGTCACTCGCGTACATCATATCTGCAGCAGGATTGGTTCCATCTGAGACGAGACAATAAATGTGATTCTCATCATAGCCCAAAGTCTGCGTTAGTCTATGATAAATATATTGACAATCATTCCAGTATCGTGAATAATTGTTCCACATATCATAGCCACCACTGATAATAACTGCATATAAACCAGAAGTTGAGGATGATAAATTCAGACTATTTTGCATAGACTTACTTGAAGATGAAGAAGCGGGGCCTTCATCAATAATACAAAACGACATATCCCATTCTATTCCGGAGACTTGACCATCAATGGATTCTTCTTCATATCCCCCTGTTCGAACATTGACAAAAAGGCACCTTCCTTTTGGGCCATTTGTCGTCGAATTCCAGAACATCACAAGCCACGCTTTATATCCTGGAGATTTGAAAGTACCACAGAATTTTGATGATGGATCATAATTTCCGAACGGACCATATTTTAAGGTAGTGCGAGAATTAATAGGTTCCTTGCTTATACGCCAGAAATATCCTTCTTCAGCATACTTATGAATTATCGGCTTGACAATTTCCACGGCTTCAGCGGCTGTAATATCAGAACCATCCTCGTGATAGGGGGAACCCATATCCATCTTTTCACAAGACACCAACATCATCAAGATAACCATCATTGGTATTGAGAACCACTTTAAAAGTTTTATATTCGTAAAGTTCATAATGATATAAATGTTTTGAAATTTCAAATCCTAAAATACTTCAACACTATTATTTGGTCGGCAATGCAAATCTGAGGCCCGAAGATGAAGAGGGTGACATTGAACTAATCTGAGACGCTTTCGTCAAAGGGGAATTGAACAGAGAAACCTGGCTATCAGTAATCCTGTAAAATGACTCGTCCCATTCTATATCTGACATCTCTCCATCAATATCGATTTCCTCGTATTTACCCGTTATAACATTAATAAATATGATCAACGAACCTTGTCCGGAGCCATTGATATTAAAATCAGGGCGAATTTCAATAAGCCAAGCCTTATACTTTGGAGATCTGAAAGTTCCACTATTTTTTGATGAGGGATCGTAATTACCCAATGGCCCGTACTTCAATTTAGTATTGGCCGGAATTGGATTCCTACTAATTGACCAAAAGCGTCCTTCTTCAGCATACTTATGAATTATCGGTCTTACAATTTCCACGGCTTCAGCGGCTGTAATATCAGAACCATCCTCGTGATAGGGGGAACCCATATCCATCTTTTCACAAGACACCAACATCATCAAGATAACCATCATTGGTGCTGAAAACCATTTTAAAAGGTCTATTTTCATAACGTTCATTATTGTTTTGAAATGTAAATTCCTAATATGCATCAACAGACCCTGACGGGAACAAGATTGAACTTATGATGATTAATCCCGAATCGCCACAGGCTAAGGCATAAACATCAAGCCTGCGATGTAGCCTCAATTAATCGTCCATTCCGGGCCGCCTTGAATACCCTCTTCGTTTGTCAAAAAATAGGCACGTGTATTATAGCAGCTGCCAAAAACACCCAAGCCTCCAACAATATTTGAATAAATATCATTGGAGGAAGAATATATAGAAGACATATCACTCCCAATCGAAAGATTGTGCACATATACACTTCTGAGATATTTATCAAAGTCCTCGGTAATAAAATGGTACTCAACAAAAGAATACGCCTGTGCGCCAGTGGTTCCATAAAAATCATACGGTACAGCAAGCGGACCCGGAAAAATGAAAAATGGCTTGCCATATTCCAAATTCCCTATTCTAAGTACTCCTTCATGTAATGGATACACCGACAATTCACGCTTTGCACGGTTGAAAGAATCAAGATAATATTTTCCACATTGATCGTGCGGAGTTCCTTCGAACGATAGATCAGAATACTTCTTGCTGCATATATTGAAATCGTCTGCATACGGATGATTGGTCACAAGATAGTCAAGTGTCTTAGCTGAATCCCGTTCTTTTAACACATATAGTTCATCAACAATATGCCCGGTCGCCCATAAAGCCAGTCCTTCAAATTCTGAACCGCCAAAAACATATTCTTGAGCAATGGCACCCTTATGCTCTGATACAGTGAAATGAACTTCAGGAGGTGTTCTGGTCTCTGCCCATATTGGCTCCTTTCCCGGAATTTCAACTACCAATTTATAGTTTGAATCAAATAATAGCCTGATATTCTGTTCGATCTCCCAATTACATCCTCCCTTGTGAACAAATGGAATGGTTGAAACCTGGGCAAATGGTAAAGTTGAAAACTTTCCTTCTAGATATACGACAGCGTCTTCCACAGGAATATACTCATTCTGCGCCTTCCCTTTTGCAAATTGAAGCGTTAACTTTGGATTTTCACATTCTCCTGGCTCATTATAGTTTACCGATTCAAACGATAAGATGCAATTAACAACTATGGGCATATCCTTCTCTTCTGGATCCATAACAATCGGTTCTACGCACCCAGTTACAGGTCCCAGCGCCAGCAAGGCAATCATCCATTTTTTATTCAATTTCATTAGTAAATTTGATCAGAAACATAAATAAGACATCCAAAAGGGTCATAGAATGATACAGACAATGTGGTTGGGCCAGCACCTTGATTTTGTAGCAGATATACAGATGCACCATTCTGAGAAACAATAGGTCTCGCAGGATTGCTTGATGTCCATTGATATCCATATGTATTTGGGAAAATCGCATTTTCCGGGCAATTATGCAAAATATACGCACCATTGTTTCCAACTATATGATTATACCCAACGTACATCCCCGGCTTCCATACATATGAAATGTCTTTAGTAATAATCCAAGACTTTCCTAAATCGATAAAGGTTGCAGATACCGATGCTCCAACAGAAACAAACTGAGAAAATGGAATATTATTGCCTCTAATTGATGCTGAATGGTCACTATTAGAAACTATGTACAGATTATTGCTGCATGTCCATGTAGGTGAAATAGTAGTAGGAAGCCCATTTATACTATAATTCGTTGGCGTATTAATAGAAACATTATCATTCCCTTGGATATTTGGCAAAAACTGCTGCCCTAGTATATCATGCCCCCAAGGGAGAATGGATGGTGTACCGGATAACATAGGTGACTCAGAAGTTGTTGCTGACAAAGTATACGCTTCAGCATAATGAAATTGTTCAAATATAGAACGATAACCATCCCCATTGGAATGATTATTCACAATTGCAGGATTAATATTATAGATAGCGTCTGTCCAATATCTCAGAAAGTAATCAAAACCATTAATGCTTGAACCAGAGGATTGCTGACTATCGTTAACAGCCGTTGAGATTGTTCGATTTCTCCCACTGAGATATGGTATAAAGGCACCACTATAGCATTGCCCCATAACGACATCAATTAGAACGGCCGAACCAAGTTTACATAATTCTGCATTGAATTCTGATGGGGACATTGTTTCGTTATTCCATAGATTTAACACGCCCCCTGGCTCACCATGATCTGTTACAAACACAAATACTTCGTCTCCTGAAGAGACAACCCCTCTAAGATAATTAAAGACAACTGATATATTAGCTTTTGTAGCAGAATATCCAATATCATAATACCCATCATTATCAAAATCCAACGGAGAACTGTCGTAGGAACCTAATCCTGTTCTTCTATCTTCTGCTGGATCTGTCCCATCAGAAACTAAACAAAATATATGATTTGATGGATAATTTAATTCTTGGGTAAGAGTATTATATATGTATTGGCAATCATTCCAATAACGAGCATAATTACTACTTTTTGACACACCTCCACTTATGATAACAGCCCACCTAGACGGTGTTGGGGACGGCGACCGCTGTAATTCTTTAGGCATTAGTCTAGAATTATCGACGCCATTGTCTATATAAGCATTCCTTGATGTATCCCAGTTCATAATCGCACATCCATCAAGCCATGTTTCGACAAACTCCCCAGAAAGAGCATTAACAAAAATATGCAACTGTTTTTGGCCACCGTTTAATGTTACATCGGGACCGATTACAATAAGCCAGGATTCATATTCGGGAGATTTAGTGGACGGGGCAACGGCATCCCCGAATTTTATCCCATATGCATTATATTCTATCGTAGTATTTGGCATTATCAGATCCTGACTAATATCAACCCATCTATCGGGGTACTTACGAATAACTGGTTCAACTATCTCTAAAGCATCTATTTTACTCAAGTAAGATGTATCAGAATATGACTTTGTCAATTCTGCATGATTTTCAAAAGAATTTTGGGAATCGTCAATAAGATATCCTTCACAGGAAGCTATAACTAAAACCAAGGAAAGGACTAGTGGCCTCATAAATTTGTAGTACTTCATAATAATAGTTCTTTTAATGATCTATTGAAAAGGATTATTGGTTTGCTCTTATTTTTTTTCAAAAATCAGCCATAACCAAATATCCGGGAATTCTTCACCTTCATAACTTGGTAATTTGGCAAAATCGTATGAAACTAATAATCCGTCTAGAAGCATCATATGAGAGGTAACTGCGGGAACTCCATAAGGGGCATCGGTGTTCGTCATTGTTATTGTGTTCCCGCTTACAGAATATGCATGAGGGCTATTATCCCATACAGCTTGACCCTTTGAAAAGAATTGCAGTTTCTCACCTAGCCATCCAACGAAATATTCATCGGTTTCATCTGTCTTCGGCACAATTTCGTCATTAGTGCCATTATGCAATTCATAGTCCGTAAGTGTCCATAGCCCTCCCAATCCAAGAGGTATCTTTTCGCAGGATGACACTGAAATAACAACCGCAGAAAGAAAGAAAACGATTGATTCTTTGATTTTTAAGTTCTTTATTTTCATAAGTGGTTATATATTAAAATTGAATATGATAACTAAAACTCGGCATAACAGGAATCAGCGAAACCTGCCGCCATTCACGCGAATGGTCATCATAAATAATTGAGAATGGATTATGGCGATTGAGCACGTTATAAACGCCGACATTCAATTCCTGAGGACATTTTGTCTTGAAACAGAAGTTACATCCGATGTCTAGCCGGCTGTAGTCAGGCATTTTATAATTATTGATTGATGAGAAAAAGTCAATCGAATGACCTTCATCATAAAGCGTCACGGTTGGATATTCACCAGCCGCTACCGTCTCTCTATGCCCCGACTGAAAGGTATACGATCCAGTCAGCGACATCTTGCACATCGCGCCATCCACCAGTACAAGCGAAGCTGTAGAAGACAAGATGTGACGTCGATCATACTTTGCAGGAAAGGTGACTCCATCATTAATTTCAGGAAAAGTGCGATCTGTCTTCGATAGAGTGTATGCAAGACGCCAGTTCAATCGCCTGCCAACCTTCTCATATAAGAATTCTATACCCCGCGAAGTCCCGGTTCCAACCTTGACATTGCTGCTCCAACCGGCAATTGCAGAGCTGAACAACAAGCTTGCGTCGGAGAAATACACAAGGCCATCCATATGCTTGTTGTATGCTCCTATGGTAATTCTATGATTTCCAAAGGAAGTGAATATCCCTGCATAATACTGCGACGATCGTTCAGGCGGCCGGTTTGGGCTGGTGGGAACAAGAAGGTCCACAGACCAACCCAAAGGAATACCCTCAAGGGTATGGTAATACTGAACAGTCCAATCTGCAGTAGCCTCGACCGCCAGCCACTTTGCAATATTCAACCTTGCCAAAAGACTCGCTTCCGGGTTGAAACGCCAATTCCATTCTTTAACCATTGCATCGTGCGCTGTATAGACATTCAACTTTGCTGACGCCATCAATTCGACACGCTCACGAGACAAGTCCCACTGACCGTGAAAAGTAGAAATACTGCTATGGCTTGTGCGATAAGCCATCGGGGAATCAACCCGCTGAAGCGGACCATCTCCTTTGTATGTCGCAGAAGTGGCAGGACTGAACCACGCAAAACGCTCGCGAGCGCCCAATCTGAGACTACTGTAGCCGAGCAGACGCGAAAACGTGGCTTCCACTGTCAACTCGTTCAAAGAACTGACAATCGCAAGATTATTGACAGTGCCTTTCATATCCCGGACAATCCCCTGATGACTGGAAAAACTGTTGAATGAAACGCCATCCTCAACCAGCCAGTCTTTACTTAGTTTCCCTTCATGTCGGGCATTAACGATGAAGTTCCCCCAGCCAATTCTTTCATCAGACCTGCCTCCATAACAATAACTATATCCGTCCTTGCTGCTAAACACACTCAAAGAAAGGCTATTGTCCGTATCGATCAGCCACTTGGCCTTGGCAAATGCATCAAAAGCGACGGCCCTTGGATTACTCAAACTGTCAAGAGAGCCACCTACAATTGACTGAATTGCCCGGAACGCCGGACCGACAGGCGATACACGCACTGCAGCGACCAGAGACATCTTATTACGGATAATCGGGAAAGAAGCGCTTGCTCCCACCATGAAAGTACTAACTGAAGCACTGTAAGTCCTTTCCGTAAAACTACCTATTGCACTTTTCAATCCTATGTGAGAAGATGTAATATTACTTTCGTCTCCGTGGAATCCTCCAACCCTGAAAATGGCTTCCGAAATCATTTCTGAAGGAACAGCGCTGGTCAAACCCAACAAATGGCTTCCACCATAAATCGGTGCCCCATCCAACGTTATCACATTGCTGCCAATATTACCCCCACGCACATATATTGCAGACGAGCCCTCAGCACCTGTAGAAACGCCCGGCAGACCTTGAATGAATTTGATGACGTCGGCTTCACCCGTTGCAGCAATCATAGTGCGCAATTCGGGCAGCTCAACCAGCCTCGTCCCGGCATCCCTGACAACTGTCCTGTTAGACACAACAGTAGCCGAACGAAGCGTGTCCCGCTTCTCCGAGTTATCCTGAGCATTGGCAAATGCCATTGGCAGGCAAAGCAGAACAACAGAACTGATGTACTCAACGATTTTCATACCTCATAAACGCTTCAATTCATGAAATACGTCAACACTAATATTTGGTCGGCAATGTAAATCTGAGGCCTGTAGAAATTGTGAACATCACCGGGTGTGCTGTTCTATATGTTTTCAGAACTCTATGCTCCGACGGAATGGCCCAGGAAATCTCAGGCTCCAGATATAGGCCGAAATTATCCGTAAAATTGAATTGAACACCGGCTGCGCCCAAAAATGAGAAAGTGACACCGTCGCGCTTGACATCAACACCATTTTGGTTGGCTGAAATACAGAAATCCGTCAAGGCACCGGCTCCGATGTATACATCCAGCCATCTGGTATCCGCAATTGTGAAATTCAACCTGACCGGGATGCCGAGGTAATGCGCATTCTGGTCCTGTACTCCCAGCGTTGAATACTTCAAAGAAGACGAATACCAGGAATAATCAATCCCGGACGAAAGGAACAGCCTGCTATTCAACGGAATGCTCAGTGACAGTCCTGCGCGTAGAGGCAGTTTATGAGTTTCCTGCAAAGGGACTTCAAAGCCAATGGGATCATTTATGCTCCCGGACTGGGACGGGTCTTTGACCGGATTATGAATTGTATTGTCTGCAAAAGCATATGCCAAGGCAATAGCGCCACCACCTGCGGCAACTCCTGCTGCCGCAGGGATTATTTTCAGGTCAGAACGGTTCTTCTTTAACAGCAGCTTTTGCGGAGCAAATGGGGATAGATTATCGCCAGCGGTCTCGGCGGCGGCTGCATCTTCTGCAACCTCGCCAGGCTCACTATGCTCAGTAGGCTCAGTAGGTACAACATCTTCGGCGGCCGCGCTGACTTCGCACTCTGTTTCCTTCTTCTCCTCATATTCAGCGATAGAATCCACCACTTTTACGGCCCGTACCTCTGCCGGCTCATTTTTCAACTCAACAGGCGGCTCATACACTTCTGCCACGTATGGTTCATCAACCGCAACATTGATACTGTCATTCGTTTGATGATTTCCAAGGATGAAAAACAATGCGAGGCCGGCGGCAAGAACTGGAAGCAACACCCAGTACGGAGATGGTCTCCTACTGTGTGAATTAGCCCCGGGCACTGCATCAAGTTTTGTATTGAACCTGGCAAGGCTTCCCTCTGGAAGGCTGCTTTCATAGCCTGCCAGTTTATCCCTGATCAAGTCCTCAAATCTTTTCATCCTATTCCGATTTATTGACAATGTTGTATATTCTGATTTTCAATTGTTTTCGCGCCTTTGCGAGCATACTGGCCGAACCTTTTTCGCTTATCCCAAGCATCTCCGCTATCTCTTTATGTGAGTACCCATCTATGCAAAACAAATTGAACACAGCACGCTGAGCTTCAGGCAGGTCCGAAATTATGTCCAATAGTTGTTCTTGCGTTATTTCAGCGACATCACTCTCCTGAGGTTCAGGAATTGTGTCAGAGTGGAACAAGTCAAGTGACACGAACTTGAGCCGGTGTTTCCTGATATTGTCAAGAGCAGCATTCACTGTAATTCTCCTTATCCAGGCATACAAAGAGCCTTTACCGCTATACTTGAAAGAAGAAATCTTATTGAGTGCCTTAATAATCGAATCCTGTAAGAGATCCAAGGCTTCGCTCTCGTCCTTTGTGTATCGCCGACAGAGTGTAAACAGCCAGGTCGCATACCTTGTATACAACTCATTTTGTGCTTGCCTGTCATTTTCTGAACAGAGTCTGGCTAGATCCGGCTCGTCCAAATCACGATACACGTTCGTTCGATTTTCTATCCTTTACAAATCTTCAAAAACTTATTCTGCCATATAAACGCAGGATATAACGAAATACGTCACAATTTGTCAACTACCCATTAGCTGAAGACTAATGGGCTTGTGACTCTCCAGTAGTGCATGCGTTACGACTTGTATCATAACTCCTACCTTTTCTCGCCTTTCGGCCTCCTGTTTCATATTCCTAAATATAGATAAAAACCAGCGTTTTTAGGCCGGTTTAGATAAAAATCAAGACCCCATACTATCTTTGTTGGCAAGAGCGGACATGGCATCACTGCCTGCCGCACGAATATAAGTTAAACGGGCTTGGTGTCCCAAAATTTTGAATGCCTATGAGACAAGTATGCGGTCTTGACGTTCACAAAGATAGTGTGTTCGTCTGTATTCTCAATGAAAACGGTATCGTTTTTCAAGAAAAGTATGGAGTCCTGACTCCGGAACTCGAGCAGATGCTCGCAAAAATGATGGAGTACCACGTGGAAGAGGTCTGTATGGAGAGCACGAGCATCTATTGGATGCCAGTGTGGAGGGTGCTGGAAAACTATGTCAATCTCAAGTTGGTCAATCCGTACTTCATTAAACAACTTCCCGGAAAGAAGAGCGATGTGAAGGATGCGGAGTGGATTGCCACCTGCCTTCTCAAGGACCTCATCAAGGGAAGTTACGTGCCGGATGACCTTATCCAGCAGCTGCGCCAGTATGACCGGCGTATCTCCGACCTGAATGCAGAGTGCGTACGCAAACTCGGTAAACTTGATGCGGCATTGCAGCGCTGCAACATCCGTATCAGCAACTATGTCGCCACAACCGACGGGAAGAGCTACAAGGAGGTTGTCCGTCTCATATCCGAGGGAACTCGTGATCCTGCGGAATTGGCGAATGTCATCCATGGTCGTACCGTCAATCGTGTCGGCAAGGATGTTGTCCTGGCGTCTCTCACCGGAGTCATATCCGAAACGGACATTGACATTATCCGCCAGTTGCGGGAGGAGGTCGCTCTTGCCGAGAAGCACAAGGACGAATGCCAGTCGAAGATGGATGCCATCTGCCAACAATACTTTCCTCAGCAGTTGAAGAACCTTCAGACCATCCCAGGAATCAAGGGACGTTCGGCTACAGCTATAATCGCCGAAGTGGGTACAGATATGTCATCGTTCGAAGATGCCGCCCACCTTGTATCATGGTGCGGTCTGAAGCCACGCAACGAGGAAAGCGCCGGCAAGATCAAAGTCAGAAGCACTACACACGGGAACAGATACTTGAGAAAAACTCTCATTGAGTGTGCCTGGGCCGCATCCAAAAAGCAAGGATGCTACTTCAACAAGTTCAGCTACCATCAGGTCGTCATTCGCAGAAAGAACAAGATGAAAGTGCAGGTAGCCATTGCCAGAAAGGTCCTTACCGCTGTCTGGTACGTGATACACGACAATGTCGCCTATCGCGACTTCACCCCTGATATTGCCCCGGCTGCCGAATAGTCGGTCGGATCAATATATACCGCATATTGTAAGGTCACTAACTTTATGGTGGTTCGACCCCGTTCTTGTAAATTGGCTAACGCTCTATGCGGCATAGGAGGCCCGTTTGAACCGCAGAGTTCGAAGAGGAAAGTTATTTATTATCTTATCCGCCTTACCGAGAGGTGGATGGCTCGCCATACACACTTGTGATGCCATATCCGCTTTTGCTTATCCCTCGCACGTATGGAATACCTGATTTATAGAGGAAAGTTACAAAAATTTATATGTTCAGACTGGCAAAATTTGCATCGTTATTTTTTGAAGTAAAGACCGTTCTGAGCAAGTTGCTATAACTCAATAAAATAAACGAAATGACCCCCACGAAATTCAGAGGGGTCATTTCGCGTAATTATTGTTATATCAGTTACTTCCACAGAACACCTTATCTTTGACTCCCAAGGAGGCGAGCAGCCTCGCCGTGGAGTCGCAGCCATCTACGAAAAAGGCAGGTCGCAATTCCTCCCAGAAACTGAAGATTTCTGGGTTTCCTTGCGACGAGTAATATGAAAAAATTCAAGCCTGCGATGAAAAACACACTATATGGCACGTCGCAGGGCTTCGATGTTAGCTTTGGATACCGGGATGGTCCGGTCAATGCTGAAAAGGTGGAGCTGGCAGCCGGCAGAGTTGCCGTCGACGTGAGTGATGAAGCGGGTGTTGACGAGGAATGCGCGGTGGCAGTGGAGGAGGAAGGTGTATCCGGCCAGGGCCTCTTCCACGCTCTTGAGGGTGGTGCGTATCCGTTTCTGCTTCAGCTCCCCGTCCTGGAAGTACCAGATGCTCAGGTAATTGGCGATGGATTCCATATAGAGGATGTCTGTGGGGGAGACTGTAAGCGATTCCTTGTATTCGCCGCAGATTTCCACAACGCCGGCAGGCTCCTCACAGACTGTTCCGGCCTGGTCGATGGCGTCGTTCAGGGATGTCAGCTCCCGGATCTTGTGCTCCTTCATACGGCTTTTGGTCATGAACAGCCAGTACACGGCTACGAAAATGGCCCATATCAAATCCTGGCGGAAACTGTTCCAATACCATTGGAGAGAAAAATTTTGGTCGTAATCTATCCAGAAATAATACCACTTTTTCCATCCCCATTCTATGATGGTGAAATACTGGCCGCCAAAGGCCGATATCAGGACTGCAAGAAATATGAAGAAAATGATTCCTCTCCGTACCTGATATGGCCAATCCTTGGAATAGTCGCAGGGCAGACGGAAGACGTAGGACACAATGACTTCCGAAATCAGGGCGGCGACAAAAATCAGCGAGCAGCATCCCAGACTCTGCAGGGCCCACAGCTTGTCGCTGACGGAATTTTCAATCCCGTATGGCCTCATCAGGGTGAAAAACAGGAAAAAGCCTATGCTGAGCAGGGCATAGTCCCGGATGCTTATTTTCTGGATCCTCTTCATCATTGTACAAAAATACGCAAATTACATATCCCCGCAAGCGTTCGGGGACGATTGGAAAGCAGGCAGGGACAGTTGGAAAATCTCCATCTGTCCCCGCGAAGAATCCAAGTATCCCTCCGTATTGCACAGCGCAGGCCGGCACCATAACTTTGCCGCCGATATGAAAAAAGCAATTGTTTCCCTTGCGGCGTCAATGCTCCTCGGCATTGTTCTCTACGCCCAGAATTCCGGGCTGCGCGCCCGTTGTACGGTACTTGATGAAAATGACGCACCATTGGAGTTCGCCACAGTCGCGGTGCTTTCGCTCCCTGATTCAACCATTCTCTGCGGAGGAATGACGGATGAAAGCGGCCTTTACGAAACCGCTCTCCCTGAAGACGCTTCGCTTGTGCAGATTTCAATGATAGGATATGGCACGGTGGAAATTCCGTCCTCCGAGCTCTCCGTCCCGAAAACAGTGCAGCTTCGTCCCGATGCGAAGATGCTCGAAGGAGCAGTAGTCAATGCTTCGCTTCCAAGGACGGAGATAAAAGGTGACGCGGTGGTCACCAATATCACCGGCTCCGTCCTTGAGCATAGCGGCAACGCCCTGGATGTGCTCGGCAAGGTGCCGGGAATGATAAACAAGGGCGACGGACTCGAAGTCATAGGACGGGGCGCTCCTCAATACTATATCAACGGGCGAAAGGTTACCGACAACTCCGAACTGCGCAACCTTGTGTCCGAAGACATCAGGTCCATCGAGGTCGTCAGCAACCCCGGAGCGCTCTACGGCGGCGACATCCGCAGCGTAGTGCGCATCCGCACCGTCAAACGTCAGGGCGACGGCTTCAGTTTCGCCCTGACCAGCCAGGCAAAGCAGCACATCTACAGCTGCAGCGACCTTGAACCATCCTGGTCGGTGCTTGACCTGAATTACCGCGTCAGGGGATGGGACTTCTTCGGCAAGCTGGTTTACTGGAACAACAGAAGCTATCAGATCAGCACCATCGACGGCATCACTTCCCTTGAAAAGCCCGACGGATATCATCAGTTCCGTGAGAAAGGCACACTGGACTACAGGAACCATATGGGCGGATTCCAGTTTCAGGGAGGCGCCAACTGGCAGATCAATGAAAATCATTCCCTGGGTTTCAAGATAAACCGTGACCAGGGCTCATTCGGATATGGCAGGCTCGTGATGAATACAGAGATATTCCTGGATTCCGTGCAGGAAGACTACCTTTCCACGACGAACGACTCGCGTATCCCGACAAATACGCAGTGGAACGGAAACCTCTATTACGACGGCAACGTCGGCAGTCTCAACATCAATTTCAACGCCGACTTCGTCAACGGCAGGTACGACAGCACAAATGAAATGAAAGAGTCCAGCTGGGTTTCTCCTGCCGAATTGTCGTCCGTGCAGAAATCCGAGACCTATCTGGGCGCCGGCAAGCTCGTGCTCTCGCTCCCAGTCTGGAAAGGAAAACTCCAGTTCGGCGCCGAGGAGACTTATGTCCGTGCCGGACAGACCTACTCCATCACTTTCTCCGACATTCCGGACACTGACGCCTTCCTGACAGAGAACAATATCGCCGGCTTCGCCGAATATGCCGTCGCACTGCCTTTCGGTCAGTTCAGCGCCGGGCTCCGCTTCGAGCACGCAGATTATTCCTATGTGGACAAACTTGCCGGCGGGGCATCCGTCCAGAAGTCCTTCAATGACTGGTTCCCTTCGTTCAGCTTTGCGACGATGGCAGGTCCGGTGGGAATATCCCTTTCATATACGGGCAAGACCCAGCGTCCGGATTTCAATATGCTCTCAACCGAAATGTCGTACAACAACCGCTATTGTTATCAGAGCGGGGATCCGATGCTCCTCAGCGAAAAACGCCGGAACGCCTCGCTGAACGCCAATTGGAAATGGTTGACTTTCGTCGGCAATTACGAGAGGATTGACAATTATTTCGTCCAATGGACCACGCCGTACAACGATGAAGGTGTGGTATTGATAAAGCTTGCCAATCTGGATGTCCCGCTGCGCAAGATGAGCTTTTACCTTATCGCGGCGCCGACTGCAGGCGTCTGGCATCCAAGCTTCACGCTTGGAATGGAAAAGCAGTTCCTGACCCTGTCGCTCGAAGACCCGAATGCAGAGGGCGGCCGTCGCAGCGTCTCGTTCAACAAGCCGATGTACGTGGCACAGCTCAACAATTCCTTCCGTTTCAAGAACAGTTGGCAGCTTGAGGCAAATTATTCATACATCAGCAGGATGAACACATCGAACGCCGAGGTTTACAGGCCGATTCAGAATGCTTCGCTGAGTCTCCAGAAATCATTCCTCAAGGATGATGCGCTGACCTTCCGTCTCACCTGGGAGGATATCTTCAACTCCTCGGCGGTATATGCCCGTATGGATTTCGGCCGTTACTTAGTAGACCAGCCCAACGACAAGTTCAACTCCTGCGTCATCCTGCGCGTGTCATATCGCTTCAACAGCGCTTCCAACAAGTACAAGGGTACCGGTGCCGGTCAGTCAGCCAAGAGCAGGCTTCGGTAGCCGAGCCTCCGCAGTTCGACGGCGGCTCCGATACGGAACATCACCGAGTAGCAGCGGTTGAGGATGTAGAACCCCAGCTCGGTCTGGGTCTCGATGTCCTGTCTGTCGCCGGTGCTGGAGACTCGGGCGTATATTACAGCTTTACTCATTTTAGAAAAACACAAAGGATGCAGACCAGGCGAGTCCCGCTACGATGAACCACCAGAAGCCTATTGTATGCTTAAACGGTTTATTGTATTTGGCATAATTGACAGATTGTGCAATACCGAATATCACCCAGCACGCAATTCAAAGGCTGCATGTAATTGCTATGGCCAGAATGAGGAATTTGAGAGCTGTCATAGAAATAATTCTTTAACTTTGTACCACATTACGAGTTTCCTTTGCGAACTCGTGAGTCCTTGTGCATCCATAGCATTTGTATTTGTTGTGATTTACAAAGTTATGGATGCCTTTACTTTTTCCGGTTAAGATGTACATTTTACTTTACGAAAAACGGTACATTTACCTTTACCAAAAATTGTACAAGCAAAGTTACCTATTACACAGCCTAGCGCGGCGGCTACAGTCCGGCCGTCTGCGGGGAACTCCGTGGAAGGGCACTCCTCGCCGGCCGGCTGTTGCCATGGCTCCATCTTCAGCTCCAATTATCTCGCTGAGTAAATCGCTGATTTACAAGATAATACACAAAACAGCCCCTGCAAAAACCACATGGGGTATTTTGCTTAAAATCCTGTATATCAATAACTTCCCCACGCAAAACATAAATGGATTCGACCGCCTAACGCTTAAGCATGTCACCTTCTCGAGACCTGGAGCAATAATGCCCCCAAACGCTCCTCCTCCCTCGAAATTTTTGACAGGAGGAGCATATTATGCCTAAAACGCTCCAGATGCAGTCTGAAGATCCCTGAAATTTAGCAGATACTCTTGGGACTGGTCGCGAAAAAGGCCGAAAACGTGACTACCCCCTCTTCTCAGCGAGGGGGTAGTCGCAAAAAACGCCAATAATGCGACCAGCCCCCCTTCAAAGAGTAAAGAACAGAGGCAGAAGTGCCTTGCCTTCGGCAAATTGCCGAAGGCAAGTGGCCAGGACAATAGTTTGGCGTAAGCGAGCCGCACTCTCGGCCAAGATTTCGCCCAATTTCTTGGCAGCTACTCATTTACTAAGGGTGAGGGTGAGAAGGAAAAGGGAGAAGGGCCTCCACTCAATAGAATAATGAAGGAACAAACTCTGAATCACCTAGAACAATGACATCCGCCCCATCCTGATTGCAAGATGGTGTTCAGAAGGATTTTCCGAATTTGAATGAGAAGAAACCAAGGTCTCTTCCTGTCATCTCAATTTTGGTGCCGAGCCAGCAGGAGGAACCTTTTTCTATTTTCTTCATACTCCGCATCCTTACGCCGAATTCAAGTCCGGAATACAGATTCGGCGTCTTTGCGTCATAGCCAAGGCTCAAAGCAGCATACGGCGCGGATTTCTTGTCACCAATCGTATATCGAGCCTGAGCATAGATTGGAACGGAAGCCGTTATTCCGCCAGATGCGTACGCCAGATCGGCTCTGTAACCCAGGCCGCCTCCAAGAAAGAATCTGCTGTTGAAGTTATAGCCGCACAGTGCATCCACACTGATGCAACTTGGAATTCCCAAACCGATTTCCATTATGCCGGCCAGACCAGGCCTGGAATCAGCGCCGACATTCAAGAATGTGGCGCCGTTGGATTCCATCGTGTTTTTCCCGACAATATCAATGCCAGCACTTTTTTATTCTCATTCACAGATTTTTTTTCTGCTTCTTCTGGCGGGCGGCCTTGCGGGCCTCGCGGGCGGCAGCCTTTTCAGCCCGTGCCTGTTCGGCGGCACGCTCCTGAACCTCGTGATGGCCCATTGTCTCGATCATTATTACACCGTTGGCAGATTCCATTCCGCCATAGAAGCCGGCGGAACCGTCCTTGACAACCTCAATTGACCACACCTCCTGAGGGGTGAGACTTGACACCTGAGACTCGGTGACCTGGACCCCGTCAATCATAAACATCGGGCTGGTCGCGCTGGAGTTCGTTCCGATGCCGCGGATGATGATTGATGGCGGATCTGTGGAATTATTGAGAACCACTCCCGGCTGACGCTGCAGCATATCATAGATATTGTTGAAATTGGAAGCCTGTTTGTTCTCGAGTTTGCTGTTCTGAGCCGCGGCGCTGAGGCAGGCGAAGAGCATAATTGCAAGAAAGACTAACTTTTTCATTACTTGAAGATTGCTTTTGCTACAAGTTCAACATAGTCGCGGCAGTTCATCCAGGTATGGCCGCCGCCAGGGTTATAGAAGGTATGCTCTATTCCCTGCTCTGTGAGGAATGCGTCAAGACCGCGGGAAGCGGAGATGAGGAAGTCCTCTGAACCGGTGCCCAGCCACAGAAGCCTGATGTCCTTCTTCACGGTGGCGAGAGGAGCATAGGCGCCGTTGGCGAAATTGGCCTTGTATTCCTCGCCGAAGATTGCAGGGGCCATAGCGCAGACATAGTCGAACTTGTCCGGATTGCCGAGGCCGCAGGCAAGCGTCTGGCGACCGCCGAGAGAGAATCCGGCGATGGCGCGGTGCTTCGCATCCTTGTAGACATTGTAGTTGGATTCGATGAATGGGATGACCTCGTCAAGAATCTCCCTCGTGACGATGTCGGTGCCCATTGCATCATATCTGTCAGCCTTGCCCTGAAGCATCATCTCAGGATATGGATTTGCATAAGGCATCACGACGATCATACGCTTCGCAAGACCCTGGGCGATGAGATTGTCGAGGATATTGTTCACGTGACCCACCTTGAACCAGGTCTCGTACGTGTCGGTCATACCGTGGATGAGATACAGGACAGGAAGCTTCTCCTTGCCTGCCGGATCGTAACCGGCCGGTGTGTACACACACATAGGGCGCTCGATGCCCTTGCAGTTCTCCGAATGATAGAACCTGTATGAAACCTTGCCCTGCGGAACCTTCTGGATATCCTGCATCGTCGGGGCCTCTGCACGGACGTCGGCGAGAGAGTACTTGAAGGTCTCGTTAGGGAAGATGTACATATTGCAAGGGTCGGCGATCCTGGTGCCGTCGATCACGAATGCATACGGGTAGATATCCGGAGCCTCAGGCTTGACGGTGATCTCCCAGACACCCTTGTCGTTCCTGGCCATAGGCTGGGCCTTGCTGAACATCTGGCAGTCAAGCTCAACCTTGGCGGCCTGATCGGCACGGACACGGAAAGTGACGCTGCCGTCCTTGTTGTACTGAGGAGATACGACCGGGGTCGGGAAAAGGCGCGCCATAACTTCAGGGGTGAGCTTCTGCTCCTCCTTCTTTTCCTCATCCTTTGCCGCCGCCTGGACAGGCAGAGGATCGGACACGGCTTCAATCTTGTCCTGGAAGAGGAGTCTCATTGACTTGTCAAGGAAATACTTGGCATTCATCCAGGTGTGGCCGAACTTGTCGGTGGTGAAGCACTTCACGTTGTTGATGCCCTTAGCATCGAGGAAGTCCATATATTCCTTCGCATTGCCATAGAGGAAGTCGTCGGTACCGACGCCGAGCCAGAAAAGCTTGATGTCGCGGTTGAGTCTGTCTACGTCGTCATAAACGCCGCCCGGAAGGACCGTGCTGGTGAATGAGCTGTAAGAGCAGAGGTATGCGAACTTGTCGAGATTGGTCAGACCGAAGGCCAGGCCCTGGTTGCCGCCGCGTGAGAAGCCGCCGATGGCACGATGCTCACGGTCATTGATGGTGCGGTAGTTTGCCTCGACATAAGGCATAAGGTCGTTCAGCAGGTCCTTGCTGAACATATCACCGGTCTTCCTGAAATCAAGCGTACCTGCCGGGAAATAGTTGGAAGGGTTGCCATAAGGCAGCACGATGATCATCTCCTTGGCAGCGCCTTCTGCGAGAAGGTTGTCGAGGATGAAATTCATACGGCCGACCTTGAAATACACTTCCTCGGTGTCGGTGGTGCCGCTGATGAGGTAGAAGACAGGATATTTCTTTTTCTTGTTCTTGTCGTAGGTAGGCGGAGTGTAGACGATGGCCTTGCCGAACATTCCGAGGGTCTCTGACCAATAATCGACATAGTCCACGCTGCCGTGAGGCACGTTCTTGAGTGCATGGACCAGCGGTTCGCCCGTACCGCGGATATCCACGATGCTGTTCTTGAATGTCTCGTTAGGGAACCAGTCGGGGTTGGCGGGGTCCATAACCTGCACACCGTCGACGATGAAGCAGTACGGATACATATCAGGAGCTGCAGGGCCGAGGGTGACGGACCATACGCCGTTCTCGCCCTTGACCATCTGCTGCTCGCCCGCAAACTGGACGCTGACCTTCACGTCCTTTGCATTGGCATCACGGTAGTTGAAAGTAACGGTATTGTCCGCATTGACTACAGGCGAAGACACCTGGGCCATCATCGGACCCTGCGCCTGTGCGCTGAAGCAAAGGCACAAAACTGGCAGGAGCGCCAGAAATCTCTTGGAAATCATAGAACAGTTTTTAAGTATTAGTCAATTGTCCACTCCACGCCGTCCTTGGTATCCTTGACCTGGATGCCCAGAGCTTTGAGAGTGTCTCTGATGTGGTCTGAGGTGGCCCAGTCCTTGTTGGCCTTGGCAGCGGCACGCTGCTCGAGCACCATACCCATAAGTCCTTCAATAACTTTGCCAGAAGCGCTTTCGTCGGCGCCTTCGTCCTTGAGGCCAAGGACACCGAAGACGATGTCGTCGAAAATCTGGCAGAGAGTGTCGATATCTCCTGACGACAACTTCATCTGTCCGGCCTTGGCGGTGTTGATGATGCGCACGGCCTCCGAAATCTGGGCGCAGGCGCCCGGAGTGTTCAGGTCGTCGCAGAGGGCGTCGTAGATGCCATCGAAGACGGCCTTGACTTCGGCAGTCGTTGCGTCGCAGCTGTCAGGGGCGACGCCGAAAGTTTCTTCGCCGTAAGCATAGTGAGGAGCCTTGCGGCCGGCCATCGTGTAAAGGTCCTTGGCCGCTGCCAAAATTCTCTTCAAACCCTTCTCGGCAGCCTGCAGGGCCTCGTTTGAGAAGTCAAGCGTGCCGCGGTAGTGCGCCTGAAGGATGAAATATCTGATGGTCATCGGGCTGTAGGCCTGATCGAGCTTCGGATGGTCGCCGGCAAAGATCTGAGGCAGGGTGATGAAGTTGCCGAGGCTCTTGCCCATCTTCTGTCCGTTGATGGTGATCATATTGTTGTGCACCCAGTAATGCACGCCCCTGGTGCCGCGGGAGGCGACGTTCTGGGCGATTTCGCACTCGTGATGAGGGAACATCAGGTCCATTCCGCCTCCGTGGATGTCGAACTCGTGGCCGAGGTATTTCTCACCCATTACCGAGCACTCGAGATGCCAGCCCGGGAAGCCTTCGCCCCAAGGGGAAGGCCAGCGCATTATGTGCTCAGGCTCGGCTTTCTTCCAGATGGCGAAGTCGTACGGAGCGCGCTTGTCCGACTGGCCGTCGAGACTGCGGGTGCCTTCGAGGGTGTCATCGAGGTTGCGGCCGGAAAGGATGCCGTAGTGGTGGTCCTTGTTGTATTTCGGGACATCGAAGTAGATGCTGCCGTTGGATTCATAGGCATAGCCGGAGGCGAGGATCTTCTTGACCGCCTCTATCTGCTCCACGATGTGGCCGGATGCGCGCGGCTCGATGGACGGCGGGGCCACGTTGAGCAGACGCATCGCCTCGTGGTAGCGGAGGGTATAGGCCTGGACGACCTCCATCGGCTCCAGCTGTTCGAGACGGGCCTTCTTTGCAATCTTGTCCTCGCCCTCGTCGGCATCGTGCTCAAGATGGCCCACATCAGTGATGTTGCGGACATAGCGGACCTTGTAGCCGAGGTGGCGGAGAAGTTTTGAAAGGACGTCGTAGGTCACTCCCGGACGGGCATGGCCGAGATGGGCGTCACCATAGACGGTAGGGCCGCAGACGTACATTCCCACGTGGCCTGGATTGATCGGGGTGAACAGTTCTTTCTTTCTCGAAAGTGTATTGGTGAGGAACAATGCTCTCATAGTCTATTCTTTATTAACTTACGAAGATAACAATTTTATCGCTATCTTCGTATCATGAAACTAGTCAGTTGGAACGTAAATGGTCTGAGGGCCGTTGCAGGCAAGGGATTTGCCGATATTTTCGAAAATTTCGACGCCGATTTCGTGTGTCTGCAGGAGACAAAGCTCCAGGCCGGACAGATCGACCTCGATTTTCTCGGGTACACCTCGTACTGGAACTATGCCGACAAGGCGGGCTACTCCGGGACAGCCATCTACACCCGGCAGCAACCTCTGAGCGTCATCAACGGCATCGGGGTGGACGAGCACGACCACGAAGGACGCGTCATCACCCTCGAGATGCCAGAATTCTACCTTGTCTGCGTGTACGTGCCCAACTCGCAGGACGGCCTGAAAAGGCTCGGCTACCGCATGCGCTGGGAAGATGCTTTCCGCTCCTATGTCAGCGGGCTCGCAGCGCGGAAAGGAGTCATAATCTGCGGCGACATGAACGTCGCGCACGAAGAAATAGACCTCAAGAACCCTGCCACCAACCACTTCAACGCAGGCTTCTCGGACGAAGAGCGCGGCAAGTTCAGCGAGCTCCTCGCCGCAGGATTCTGCGATTCCTGGCGTATGCAGCATCCCGGCGAAGCCAAATACTCGTGGTGGTCCTACCGGATGGCGGCGCGCGAAAGGAACGTCGGCTGGCGCATCGACTACTTCGTGGTGTCCGACAACTTCGCCGACCATATCGAAAGCACCGACATCCTCAACGATATCTTCGGCTCCGACCACTGTCCCGTGGTCCTCAACATCAAATAGCAATGAAAAACTCGCAGATACTCGACAAATTCGAAAGCGTCCTCGAAGCCGGCCTGCTCAAAATCTGCAACGGCGCAGGCATACTCGACAAGATGCTAATCTCCCCCGACCTCACCGGGACCTGGGAAAAATATCTGAAAGACTACGTCGCCGACGCCGTCGAAAACTTCAACCAGTATCCCGAGGCGGCCGTCGGCTTCGCCTCCTTCCTCGGAATGGCCGTCGCCAACAACTGGGACTCCGACTGGACCGCCCACAAGGATGACAGCTACCAGAGTTACTACGGCAGCCGCGGCTTCGACGATATGGACGACCACATCATCGAGGACGTCCTCCACCTCAAGGCCGACTACGGCAAGAAAGTATCCGAAACTATGATGAGCTGCGCCATCGCCGCCCTGGGCCTCATCAGCCACGAGGGCATCGAGACCCAGACCGAGCTGGGGTTCTACATCCTCAACCGCTGCTACTCGGTGATGTTCCGTATCGGAGCCGCCGTCGAACTGCAGAGGCTCGGCTACAAGAAATTCAATATGGCCTGACAGCCCCGTGACCGGACGGACAGTAATAATCAATCCCTGCGGGAAAACAGGGGAAATCGTGGCGGACAGCCTGAGAAGGCACGGTCTGGAAGTGACCGTACTGACCGGGCCGTCAGCCAGAAAGGATGAGCCGGGATTCCTCAGGGCATTGCACCGGGAAGCTGACAAGGGCGACGTCGCCGCTATAATTCCAATCTTCTTTCCCGAAGTCCTGGCCGCACACAGAAACGAGTTCCCCGGAATACAGATTCCTGTTGACGACCCTGAAAAAATCCTGCTTCTTGACAACAAATCCAGCGCCTGTGCACTTGCCGCGCGTCTCGGGATTCCTCAGCCACGTTTCTATTCCACTCCGGACGAGATCAGTGACTACCCCGTCGTTTTCAAACGCCCGATGGGACAGGGCGGCGACAGTGTTTATTTTCCCGGAAACCGCCGGTCCCTGGAAAATCTTCTGAAAACAGAAAGTGCTCCGATCATTCAAGAATACATCGAGGGCGAAAACGTATGCGTGGATGCCCTTAGATGCCCTGACGGCGAATTCTATGCCGCCGCATACCGTGTACTCGAGCCCCGGGGCAAAGGCGTATCAACCCTCAGGGCATCTTCCGACGAACCGGAGCTGTGCGCACTCTGTAAGAAAATTCTCGACAGAATCGACTACAAAGGGGTCTGCGGGTTCGACTTCAGACGCAGTGCCGACGGCAAAAACTTCTTCCTCGAAGCCAATCCGCGTTTTTCCGGCGGGCTGGAGACGACCCTGGCCTCCGGCCTCGACCTTCCGTGGCTTCTTCTGAGCAGATATCGTTCTGAGTAATGTTTGGGTATTCTTGATATCCCCATACTAAATTTATTGGTTGGGGGTTATTCGAATTAAAAGAGCCTGGTTAAATTTTCTGGTTGGAATTTTCACTGAAGGAAAAAGGATGAAGACGTGTCACTAATCCATCGGGGATAACATCAGAATTCGCGTGTTCTTAGGCGGGCTTCGCCCGCCGTTGACGGGGCTGGTTAAATTCTTTGGTTGGAAAGAGATGTAAAACGGCTAATCAAAATTAGTTGGAACTATCATTGAAGAGAAAGACAGATACGACGAGCCCCCGTAGTTATTGTTGATTTGAAACATGATTGCTTAGAAGGCTGGCGTAAAGTATATACGTTTGCGGCACGGCTGGACGTGATTCAGATGCCGGAGCCTGCCGCTGAGAAGTCGGTAAATAAAAATCAAGTAACGGGAACCCTGCTTCCAGGCACTTCCAGACGCTTTCCGCGTAACTTGAGGCCGAAAATAAAGCCTCAATTTACGCCAATATCCATTCTACGCACCTGAGGAGCGTATCCACGTAACTTGAATTCAGCTTTCGCTGCTGATCTGCGCGGATGAAACGTACATGCGTATTTGAATGTTTTAGATTACGTCTGCTGGTTTGCAATTGTTAAGAAATATTCTTACATTTGTCAAAAACATAGTATATGGCACGCACAATGACGGTTGCTCTCGGACCTCATTACGAGAATTTCATTCAATCAACAATCACCTCTGGCAGATATAACAATGCGAGTGAAGTTGTCAGGGCGGCACTTCGCCGTCTTGAGGATGATGAAGCCAGGTTGGCTGCCCTTCGCTCTGCCATCGACGATGGTGATTCAAGTCCGGATGTTGAAGATTTCAACAGAGATATCTTTCTTGCCGAACTGAAGGCGCAACGCAAATAACCATGGCAAATTTCATCATATCAGAACTGGCGAAAAAGGACATAAGAGATATCTGGAATTATACCGCGTCAGAATGGTCTGAGGAGCAGGCAATCCGTTACTATAATGGGTTGCTTGATACTTGTGAGCGTATCGCTTCCAACCCGGAAATTGTCGGCCGCAGTTATGATGAAGTCCGGCCAAATTTACGTGGTGTCAACTGTGGACGTCATATCATATTTTATCGTATTATATCTCAACGAAAAGTAAGGATCGTCCGTATCCTTCACATGTGGATGGATTTTCCGAGACACTTCTAAATTCCATCACGAATAACAATATTCACCAACATATAGTTATTCATGATTCAAACAGACTACTGTCCCGACAAGTTCGGGACTTATTTGTCGCACCCTGAAAGTCTGGGTGGCGGCATTGACCTATCAGAGGCATCAGTACGGGAAATCATTCTTGCTTATCGTGCATACAGGCGTACATTGAACCCATCGTTCAATAACGATCACATTCTGCGCCGCGTTGACCAGCATATCGCGCACTTCGATGTCTCGAGAGTTATCGTTGACATAGATCGGTATGCAATTGTTCCTAAGCTTACATACTCACTACTCAAGAAATACGGCTACCGCAGCCCATACACCAGCTCCGTGTCAAACTACGACCGTTATCTACATTCTCTTCTGAAGGAGATTGGAGAGGAGTTCAATGATACCGTTATCACAGAGGTGAAGGTCGGTGGAGTTGTAAACCGAAGTGAGAAAATGCTCCGGTCACAAATCTGCCAAGACATTCGAACGGTACATTTCCTTTGATGAAGATTGATTGATGCGGGGGGCTACGTTGGGAAAACAAAAAAGCACCTGCTGGTTGCAAGTGCCTTCTATGAGTCTTTATGTATGCATAAGACTCAGCAACTGCGAGAACGGTCTCAACCGTTGGATGGAAATTGAAGGTCTTGAGGTTTGCGGAAGCAACGGGATCTGGAAGCCAGTGAAATACGCAAAATACGAACAATACCCGCAACCATATCTCCGTATACGCTGCGATGAAGTAAATAATCCTTGCGAGGTACGTTACGGCTGGGGAGATTTTGTACCGGGCAACCTTTCAAGCTCTGAAGGTCTTCCGCTTACTCCGTTCTGGCTTCAGCTCGGAAAATAGTCCTGTTTATCTGATATAAGTTTGAATACCTCTGATTGACTCGTCAATCATTGCGTAAGTAACGGATGGATCGTATGATGACAGAAACCTGACGACTTCCCTCAGGAACTGTTGTCCTTCCTTGGTATCCGTAATAGCAGACCAGAGTTCAACGGCAGTCACATCATCACCGGCCAGAATCTTCCTGACATTATCATTCATAGCCGGTTCCAGATACTTAGTCTTATGCTCGTAGAAAGTATTCAGGAATGATATCTGATCATTTAGCGCGTCATAGGTCTTGAATATCTGGAGGGCAAGTTTCTTGTCCTTGATCTTTGTGAGCACACCTGAATTTTTCAGCAGCTCGAATGCATCAGTATAGACATTGATTGTCTCGAGGATAAAAGGAGTGTTTGCCACGGCATAAAGACTATCTGCCGGTGCTTTTGCATAATCACCTTCATATTTGATCAGGTACATTGCCGCTTCAAGTTCCCTGTCTACAATCGTATCACAATAATTGAGGCAATCCCTGTCATCTTGCAATTCACTGGATACGAGCTCCAGACAGTTCATCAGGTTTTTTTTCTCCTCATTATGGGAAATCAAAGATTCCCCACCGAACGTAATTGCGATACCAAGAACCACCGCCAGAAAGTTGAGAAAAAAGGATATACGGTTCTCTTTACTGAAAAATGCCTGCTTAGCCATATCCGAATAATTCTGGCCGCAAAGTTATAAATTATATGACTCAACTAAAAAATAATATTTAGGCACACTCCTGTCCGATGGAAGTTGTGAACAGCAATGATGCATACTATAAAGCAAGAAATTAAGATAATACCCTTGGTAAGAACTGAGTTGAGTAGAGGAATGCAAAAGCGTACGTTCCTAGTTCATCCGTGTGTATGAATGACAGTAAGGTGCCCACAAAGTGCGGCTCACCGCCAAAAGTCCGTGGAAGATTTGTTGATTAACCGAACACTTTGCATCTTCTGAAGATGAAGAAAGGCAAGTCTCTTATTCCTCGCAGTTGCGCTCTTCCTAATTAATGTAGTTTGGCATTGAGCCACTATTTGACTATCTTCGTCAATAATGTATGAAAGTAATTGACAAAACAATATATATGCTGCTAATTGCCTTCATTGCTTTGGCAATGGCAGGATGCAGTGAATATAATCCAGTACTGCAGGTAGAAGGCGGACTTGTCAAGGGCGTTGAGACCGAGACAAGAGGCGTATATGTATATCGCAGCATTCCGTACGCTGCTCCCCCATTGGGCGATCTGCGCTGGAAGGAGCCTCAGCCCGTTTCCCCATGGAGCGGAGTAAGGCTTTGTGACCGCTTCGGCCACCCTGGTTTCCAGGCTGTCCACTATCCCGGGCTATACACTACGGAATGGGGTTATGGCAGCGAAGCTGCATACAGCGAGGACTGTCTTTACCTGAATGTCTGGACTAACTCTCCAGGCAGGCCGGAGAGAAAAATGCCGGTGGCGCTGTTTATTCACGGAGGCGGATTCCAGGAGGGATGGGGCTCGGAGCCGGAGTTTGATGCACAGAAGTGGGCGGAAAAAGATGTTGTTCTCGTAACATTCAACTATCGCCTCGGCGTATTCGGATTTATGGCCCATCCGGAACTGAGCGCCGAGAGTGAGCATGGAGTATCAGGCAACTACGGCCTGCTTGATATGATTGCCGCCTTGAAATGGATACGAAATAATATCGCTCAATTTGGCGGAGATGCCGGCAATGTTATGCTGTTCGGTCAAAGTGCAGGTGCCGACGGTGTCAGGAAATTATGCGAATCGCCATTGAGCGCGGGCCTGTTCAGCAAGGCTGTTATCATGAGCGGTGACGGACTGCGCAGCAATGGGGCCACAGTCAGGGGACATCAGGACCTTACGCTCCGGGAAGCTGAGCAGAACTGCAAGGAGATACTTGACTGGGCAGGGCTTACAGATTCAAGGAAGATGAGAGCGGCACAGACAGAGGTGATTTTCTCACTCAGCGGCGTTTACAACATGGCACACGGCGGAACGGCTGCAGAGCGTTTCGGATACGAACCCGGCATCACAAAGCGCCCGATACTTGACAATTATGTATCAAAACGCAGTTTTGACGATGCCGCAATCAAAGACAGCCTTCACCACGTCACCTACATGATAGGGTTCACAATGCATGACTATCTGAAAGACATGCGCAACGCAATAGATGATTTTTGTCTGAACCGCGATTCATGCGGCGACAAAGTATATGCCTATCAGTTTGCACGCCCGCTGCCGACAGAAGACGGTACGCGCCAATTGGAAGGAGCTTTTCACTCGGCAGACCTGTGGTATGTATTCGGATCAATGCGTCACAGCAATCGTCCCTGGACTAAAGGAGATGTCAGCATTTCCGAAACTATGCTTACCGCATGGACAAATTTCGCAAAAACCGGCAATCCAGGGCTGGGCTGGGAGCCATACACAAAAGAGAATCCGCAGTATATGATATTCAAGCTTGATGAATCGGGGCGCAACGCTTCTGCAATGGGTTTACCTATTGACGGGAGCAACGTATTTCACCGCACTCCGTTTGACTGAATTCAAGTGGTCAGATTTTCCTCCCGTCACCAGGGAACTCTGATTACAATAACCGTCTGGCCATTGCGTCTATCGTCTAAATAAAAATTGGGGCTTGGACTATAAAAATTAGTGGCAACTCATTGTTTGTCAATGCGTTGCCACTTGTGATTCCGACGCGATTCGAACGCGTGACCCACAGCTTAGAAGGCTGTTGCTCTATCCAGCTGAGCTACGGAACCATTCCCCCGCCAAAGCGGACTGCAAATATAGAAAAAAGTTTTTGAACTACATCAGGTGGATGCCGGCATTCTCACAGGCCGAGCGCATCTCATCCGGCCAGATACTGCTCTGAATCTCACCGATATGAGCCTTGCGCAGCAAGAACATACAGAGTCTGGACTGCCCCACTCCGCCGCCGATTGTCTGCGGCAGTTCGCCTGCAAGCAGACGTTTGTGATAATAGAGTGATTTCTTATAGTCCTCGCCCTTGATGGCAAGCTGCCTGATCATCGATTCGGCATTCACGCGTATGCCCATACTTGAAAGCTCCAGCGAGCGGTCAAGGACATCGTCCCAGACGAGAAGGTCGCCGTTGAGCGCCCAGTCATCATAGTCGGCCGCACGGCCGTCGTGAGACTCCCCGTTGGAAAGCCTGGCCCCGATGCCGATGATGAACACGGCACCGTACTTCTTCGTGATGGCGTGCTCACGCTCTTTTGCGGTTTTGTCCGGATAGATGTCAAGGAGTTCCTGCGAAGTGATGAAATGTATCTCTTCCGGCAGCTGCGGGACGATCTGAGGGAACTCGACGAACAGCTTGTTCTCGGTAACCTTGATCGCTTCATAGATGCGGCGGACGGTCGTCTTCAGGAAATCGACGTTCCTGTCCTCCGGGCGGATGACTTTCTCCCAGTCCCACTGGTCAACGTAAATGGAATGGATATTGTCAAGCTCCTCGTCCGGACGAAGGGCGTTCATATCGGTATATATGCCGCGGCCGGGCTTCACGCCCATCTCGGCGAGCTTGAGCCTCTTCCACTTCGCGAGCGAATGCACGACTTCGGCGCGCCTCTCGCCCATATCCTTGATAGGGAAATTGACCGGACGCTCGACTCCGTTGAGCTCGTCGTTGATACCGGTGCCTGACAGGACCATCATCGGAGCGGTCACACGCAGGAGCGCGAGCTGCGCGGAGATATTGTTCTGGAACATATCCTTTACGGCCTTGATGGCCTTTTCCGTGGCCTCCACACTTCCGAGGAGGTTGGAATAATTCTTTGGAAGAATCAATTGCATATCACTAACTAACTGTTACCCTTCTTGCGAATGGCAAGCGCAATATAAGAATAAATTGCGAGAAGTATCAGCAAAACTGCGTGCGAACCGTGCGATAATGTGGCAAACAGCAGCGGCGTCGCAAGAATTTCCGTGGCTCCGAGGTAAATGGTCGAGATTGCGATGCCCACCAGATAGTGGTATGCACCGAGATTGCCCGGTGTCGGGACGACCGACGCGATGTTGCCTACGGCAGAGATGAACACTGCGTCGCCGAAGGTCAGATGGTCAAGACCCGGCACGGCCAGGAAGGTGAAATATGTCATAAAGATGTATGACATCCATATTCCCACGGTATAAAGGAGGAACACGCCCTTGAGACGCATCTGGCCGAAGGCCTTTATGCCCTGGAGGATGCCGCCCAGGATTTCCGCGCACTTTCCGCAGAATCTGCTTTTCTCCCTGTAGTGGAAAACCGCCCATAGCAGGGCAATGGCCATCAGGACAAAGAGCAGGATGATCCAGCCAAGGGAAAAGCTGAAACGGCTTGCGAACGGCTTGAAGACCTCCTCACGCATAAACGGGATAAGCTTTGCACTGTTGGTGGCGACTGCAAGCAAAAGGAGGAAAAGCACTGCCAGCAGGTCCCACGCGCGCTCGAGGATGATGGTTCCGAAGGTGCGGTCATAGCCCGCCTTCTTCGTGGACACGTGGCCGCAGCGGATGAATTCGCCCACCCCCGGGATGACAAGGCTCATGAAGTTGCCGATGTTGGAGCCGTGCCAGATGCTCCGGCGCGTGATGTCCCCGTCAAGGATGACAAGCTGGAGACGCCAGCGTTCGGCACGGAAGACCAGCGCAACGACTGCAGCAAGCACAGACAGGATCACATAGAACCATTTGGTAGTCTTGAGGCCCTCCCAGAACTCCTTCCAGTCGATGCCGCGGAACGCAAAATACAACAATGCCGCCGCCAGAAGAAGCGACAGCACATATTTTATCACTTTCGATGCTTTGCTGTTCACAAGGCGCAAATTTACGATAATTATGTTAATTTTGTAAGTTATGAAATCTATTCTTGGAATCGGCAACGCCTTAACCGACATCCTGGCAGTCCTGCCGGATGACTCGCTTCTGAACACATACCATCTGCCGAAAGGCAGTATGCAGCACGTCGATATGGAGACGGGCGACAAGATCTGGGCAGCTCTCAAGCCGCTCGGCGTAAAATACGTGGCAGGAGGATCTGCCGCCAACACGATTGCCTGCACCGCCATTTTCGGTATGCCGTCAAGTTTCATCGGCAAGATAGGCGACGACGAGCTGGGACTGCTGTTCAAGAGTGACCAGGAGCGCTATGGTGTCAGAAGCACCCTGCTCAAGAGCGAACATTCATCCGGACGTTCGATGGTTTTCGTGAGCGGCGGAAACGCCGAGCGCACCTTCGCCGTATATCTGGGCGCAGCGCTCGACCTCGTTCCCGAGGATTTGAAACCCGAATATTTCGCAGGGCACGACTATTTCCACATCGAAGGTTATCTTGTACAGAACCAGGCGCTCATACGCCGCGCCGTGGAGCTCGCACACGAAGCAGGCTGTGTAATCTCCCTTGATATGGCTTCATACAACGTGGTCGAGTCCAACAACGCCTTTCTCCACGACATCGTGGAGAAATACGTGGACATTGTCTTCGCCAATGAAACCGAGTCCAAGGCCTTCACCAAGATTGACGATCCGCGCAAGGCACTCGACGAGATCGCAAAGCTATGCAAGATAGCCGTAGTAAAGGTGGGCAAGGACGGATCCTGGGTAAAGAGCGGCGACGAAGTCCACTTCATCCCGGTCTGGCCGGCGGATACCATCGATGCCACCGGTGCCGGCGACACCTACGCCGCCGGATTCCTTTACGCACACGCACTGGGTATGCCGCTGGACATTTGCGGCAAGGTCGGCTCGATAATCGCGGCGAAAGTGGTCGAGATCATCGGCACCAAGATAGACATTCCTCGATGGAGAGCCGCAAAAGCGGAGATCAGAGAACTTATCGGACAGGATGGCAAGTAAAGAGCCCGTCAAGGACATATTCCGCCGGATGATGATCCGCCACAGCATCAGCAAGACGCCCACAGGCATCCTGCCGCTCGGCAGCATCCATTCCGTCACGGTCCTGCTGGATTGGGGCGAGTCCGACACAGCCGACACCGAGGCCGCAGTCCGCGATTTCTTCGGCAAACGCAGGTGCGGGCTTTTCATCATAAACCCCGGGCCGAAAGATTTCACCTGCTTCGGACGTCTGCGCAAACGCGTACGTCTCTCTGACGGCAAGTCACCTCGCAGCGAAGACCTGTTCATTTCCCTCGCGACCTGCTCCACTTTTGCAGAGCAGCACGAGGCAGCCGCCAGCCCGGCCAGGTTCAAGATCGGCCGCAGCCAGACATTGGCGGAATCCTACGACTTCGTGATGTCCGACGCCCCGACCAAGCACAACACCCAGCTTGAAGCATTCGAAGCCATTGTTGAACACCTCCAGAAAATCAAATGAAAAAATACCTTATAGTTTTCCTCATCTCGATGGTCCCGCTGATTGAGCTCAGAGGCGCAATCCCATACGCTGTCGGCTTCAATCTCCCGATTGTCCCGTCCCTGATAGTTGCGGTCATCGGCAATATGATCCCAGTTCCGTTCATATACCTCTTCGCCCGCAAGGTCCTCGAATGGGGGAAAGACAAGAAATACATAGGGAAATTCTTTACCTGGTGCCTTGAAAAAGGCGAAAAGGGCGGAAAGAAGCTTCAGGCCAAGGCCGGCAGGGGCCTCTACATAGCACTGCTTCTTTTCGTAGGCATCCCTCTGCCCGGCACGGGAGCCTGGACGGGCACACTCGCAGCCAGCTTCCTCGATATGGGATTCAAGAAGAGCGTGATCTACGTCCTTCTCGGCGTCCTCCTTGCCGGCGCAATAATGCTTGCAGCTTCGCTGGGCGTGTTCGGCGCTATCTCTCTGGTGAAGTGATCAGGACTTTTCCTTGACCGCGCACTTTTTGGTAACGTGGGATCTTATGAATTCCTCAACGAAGGTGAAGTCCTGCGGCAAGGCATAGACCTGGTTCTTGTTGAGCCTTTCGTTCACCTTGATCACTTCGTGCTTGCGGATAATCTCAACGCTTTTCACCGACTTCCAGGATGAAGACATAGCAGATTTGCTTGCAGCCAGAAGTCCTGTTCCAACCGTACCCGGATTGCCCGCAGCGGCACCCATCATCATAGTGATGAATGAAATGGCCTGAGACCTCTTGAACTGCTTCTGCATCTGGGTATGGGTGACTCCCTCTTCATCCATCTCGAACATCACGCAGTACTTGAAGCCATTCAATGCCGCATATATGAAATAACTGATTGCGGTAAGAGCTTCGACACCCACAAGAATCAGCAGGAATATCTTGGAGAAATCCAGGAAGTCCTTGAAATTGAAATGCCCCTGGAAAGCATTGATGATACTGAGGAATGCCCACATCGCCACGAATATCCAGAAGAATATCTTCCAGAGGAGCTTGAGTATCGTCGGATTCTTCATCAACTTGAACTCGTAGTACCAGTGGTATTTTCCATCTGTACCGAGAACGATGTTTTCAGTGACCTTGCTGCCCTTAGGCTCCTCATCAGCCATCGCCGCCACAACCTCGGACGGTTCCTGAACCGGTTCATCAGTCACTACCGGCGCCCCACATACATCGCAGAACTTTGCGTCATCGGGAAGCTGGTTCCCGCACTTTGCACAAAACATATCTATTCTTCTTTAGTTGTTAACCTATTTCTGTCAGTGTGTTTCCGAGCCAGCGGGACAGGAGTTCCAGAGTGAGGTTGTCCTTGGCCAGGATAGCCTCCGCCTCCCCCAATGTGAGCTGATCAGCTCCGTTGGAGAATAGTCTTGAACTGATCTCCATTCCATAACGCATCTTCTCGGATATTTTGCTGAGAGCCCCCTTCGTCTGGGCTGCCAGGTCGCGTTCGTGCACATACCTGAACTGCTTGACCATCTGTCTGGCCGCTTCCTGGCGCTTGGACAATGCCTGCTCCAGCATATCCAGACGCAGTCCGCTATCCTCAAGGGTATTCGCTTTCCATATCATCTGTTCAGTCTGCTCGAACCATTCCGTACTCTTGTATGTCATTACCTTTCCGGTGTGCTCGGCATTGGTGAGCTTCTGGTCCCAGTCCTTGATTACAGGGTTCAAGTCACCTTCGTAGCTGACACTGGAGCCTTTCTGAACGACTGACTGATCGTGCATCTGAGCCCATTCGCGCGCAGCCTTGTCGCTTGGAGCATCGATACCCGTAGTGCGCTTGTAGAAAGCCTTTTCGTAAGCATCCTGCGCAGCCTTCTGAGGTACGTCCTTGCCGTCAATGGTCTTGTATGTCACGTCACGGTCGAAGGTGACCTTTTTACCTTCGACAAGATCGGTCTTGTTGGAACTCGTTGCGGCAAACGGCTTCTCATCCAGGTCATACCCCTGCTGCTTCAGAATCTTGCGCACATCGTCGTCCACGTCCTTGTAAACATTGTCCAGCTCCTTGTTGAAGGCCGCTCTGGTGGAATTGCCGTCAGCAAGCTTGTTCATTTCATGCATGGCGAACTTATCCCTCTGAATCTCGAGGACCTTCTTTTTGTAAAGCTTCACGTTCTCCGGAGTAGGATTGTTCTCCATAAGCCACTGAGCGGCCTGCAGGTCATCGACCTTGGCCTTGCCGTGCGCCTGGCCGTTCTTATATACCTGATCGAGCTTCTTGTCGAGGTCGCTCATATCCGGATGCTTCCTGAAGGCATCGATGGCCTCGTCGGCCTGGCTTGCGGCCTTGGACTTCACGCTCTTCGACTTCTCGAGAATAGCCTTGGTCTTCTTTCCTATGGTTTCGGAGAAATAGTCGGATGCGGCCTCCTTTGCCTGTTTCGTCATATTCTCCAAACTCTTGGCCGCTGCCTCGAACTGCTTCGGAGCGAATTTCTTGCCGACGCCCTTCCATACATCGAAATCGGTAACAGCCTCCCAGGCGGCCGCCTTCACGCCAACCACGAACACGTCATAAACGCCGCCACCCTTCTCCACGGTCGCTTTCATATCCCTCGCGACCTGCAGTGATGTGAAGACAACTTCAGACATACCGAGCGTCACAACGCCCACAGTCATACGCCAGAAGAATCCCAATGAATTTTCCACCTCCTCGCCCGTCTGGAGGAAACTGTCAATGAACATCCTCATCTCGTCCGCCAGTGTGACGTGCTTCGGCGTGGCGTTGGCACCGGCCAGTTCGCCTCTGAGGAATCGCATGTAAACATCTTTCACGGTTTCGACCTGATGCTTGTCAAAGCCGTATGCACCGTCGTAGCCGTCCAGCATCACATCGATGAGTTTATAGAGAGGGAAGAGACGGCTGTATTCGCCGTGGTCCCAGATGCTTGACTGGATGTTTATGAGGCCGTCGCCAATGCGTTTGTCCTCATCATATATCGCTGCAGTGACATTCTGCCGCACAGGCTGCGAAGCAATGAGGACCTCCTTCTCGATATATTCCTCACGCCCGTTGCCACAGTCCGCGACAAGGCTCAAAGTTGCATTGAAGCGTGTAGGCGGGTCAAGGACGCCCTTGGTTGGAGCAATCTCAATACGACGTCCGTTTTCAGTCGTAGTCGCGGTTGCACGGTAGTCGATGTCCAGTTTTTTAAGATAACCCTGCTCTTTCTCGCCCTTTGCCGAGACTTTGAAAGTACCCTTCACAGGAACAGGGAAAACTGTGATAATATCATTGGTCTCAGGATCCCAGTCATAATATACGAGGTCAGCCAAGGTCAAGGCCACCTGAGTCTTTCCAGTCGCGTCAGTTTGCAGATAGCAAGGGAGGGTGCTGCCCATACCAAGCTTGAGACCAAGGTGGAAGCGGTAGAGCGGAAGGGTGTCCTCCAGTTCCGACTTGCCGTCATTGACCTTTATGCCGAGGCTAAACTGCTCCCAGGTACCGGCCTCCTTCTTGTCCTTCTTCTTTTCCCTGATGACTGCGTAGAAGAGGCCGTCTTTCTCTCCCGGCTCTATCTGTACATCGTATGCGTCCAGGCAAGAGGAGCACGCTTCCACGGAAATATTCTTCGATGCTCCCTTGACCGCGAACGGTAGCCTCCAGACCTCGTCGGAGCAGGCCGGAAGGGTGAGATTCTCCTGGAAGAAAATGATTTCGCTCTTCGCAATCTTGAAATGCATCCTGTTGGTGAATGCGCCGCCGCCACCGGTCAGTCGGAAGTTCACAACGGCCTCATCCGGGATGCTGCCGCCCTGCGGAGCCTCCACCGAAGCCGACATATATCCTCCCGCCAGTCTCTGTCCGCTGACATTCAGGTAGCCGTCTCCTGTTATGGATATTTTTGAAGTCAGACCTGAGTCGGTCGCCGCCGTCCCGCCCTGCGGTATGCGGACAATGCGGGCGTACACATTCTGCGGGCCGCCACCCGGCGTCAGCGTGTCGCCGAAATCCTTGCGGATGCGCATCTCGTAGGTGGCATTCTCTTCGTCTTCGTCACGGTCTTCCGTATTTTCCTTGTTGCTTTTGCTCTCCGACGAAGACTTCTTGCCTTTCGATTTCTTGCCGGCCGCCTTTTTCCCGCCGGCCCGGATTGCAGCGGCAGCGCCGATGGCAGCTATGACGGCGGCAGGAACTTTCCAGTTACCAGGGTGATCCTCTTCCGGATCGTCAGAATCACTCCGAACGTTATCGTCATCTATATCCACGATGCCATCGATGCCCTCTGTATTGTAAGTGCCAGGGGTGATGTCGTCAGCCTCGGAAGAAGCTTGGGTGTCGATTTCCGCAACAGCTACCGGCCCGTCAGAAATGAAGGCGAAATGGAAATTGTCCATCATGATTCCTATCGGCTGATCTTCATGCGGACCGTATCTGTCAGGCTCCAAATCACTTCCTGGCGCTATATCTACGCTTATTCCGAATGCATCCGGTGACATTTTGAAACTGCTTGTAAGAGACAAGGAACTGGCCGGGGCCGATCTGTCCCTAGTCTGTTTGAAATGATCGGGGTAAGTCGCTTCGAAGCCATCCTCGTTTGAAGAAGGATACAAGTCGGTGAAACCGATATACGTGCAGTAAGTGGCTTTGCTGTAATTACCCGGGTCCGGGACAAAGAGTGTCTCCACAGTAATTTTGTCAGAGGTCAAAGTACCCTTATAAAAATGGTGTACAGTCTTATTGTTCGCCTCTTCATCCTTGATAAATCTTATATCCTTGACTCCGGTGAATTTCACAATCAAGTCACCGTATGGGCCCTCAATATTGAATTTAAGCTCGGCTTTCTGGGCTGAAAGAGGAGTTGAGAGGCCAAGGCAGATTGCGAGGCTGAGCAGACCTTTCTTCAGCAACTTCATAAACGCGCTCTGGGCAGCGTCGGGCTTGCAGCTGACCTCGCCGGGAGTCGCCGAGGCGTTGATGTCGCGGTCCTTGAGAGCCGCCAGAATCTGCTTGGCTCCCGCTTTTGCCAGATTGATGGCTTTTTCCTTGATTTCCGGATTGACAACAGTATTTGCAGCAGGCGCAGAAGACGACTTGCCGGCAGTCTTGACAGGTTTGCCGCAGGACGTACAGAATTTCGCGCCGTCACGCAATTTGGCTCCACAGTAGGTACAGAACATAGAAGTAATAGGTTTTCGAGGTTACGCCAGTTACAATATTACCTAAATGCACGGACAAATGCAAGATACAGAGATATTTCTTATCTTTGACCTATGAAGAAGATTATCACCGTCATCATCGCCGCGACAGCCGCATTCTGCGCAGCCGTCTCCTGCGGCACCACCGTTCCACTTACAATGACAAAAGCCGAATCCGCACTCATCAACGACTCCCCCGACGTGATGAGGATCCTCACCGTTGACGATGAATCGGATCTCGAAGTTCTTCGCGCCGGCACCAGAAACTTCAACATAATGGACCTCAACACTGCCGAATATGCGAAATTTGCCGACAAGCTGATCAAAACTCTGCAGTCCTGCGACGGAGGCGTGGGCCTCGCCGCACCGCAGGTGGGCATCAACCGCCGCGTGGTCGCGGTGATGCGCGTCGACAAGGAGGGCGAGCCTATCGAGGTATATCCTAATATCCGCATCGAAGAAATGCGCGGCGAAATGGAGCCCGGCGGCGAAGGCTGCCTGTCGGTTCCGGACAAAAGGGGCGATGTCCTTCGCTATCAGGACATCACCATCGTATATACCGATATCAACAGCGACCGCGCTGACCAGCCGCGCGAGATCCGCGAGGACGTGAGCGGCTTCGCCGCCGTCATCTTCCAGCACGAAGCCGACCATCTGGACGGAATCCTCTTCACCGACAAACTCCAGTAAGAGGCATAATTTCGTCTTCAATCGTTTTGATGGCGTAAAGTATATACGTTTGCGGCACGGCTGGACGTGATTCAGATGCCGGAGCCTGCCGCTGAGAAGTCGGTAAATAAAAATCAAGTAACGGGAACCTGAGGAGCGTATCCACGTAACTTGAATTCAGCTTTCGCTGCTGATCTGCACGGATAAAACGTACATGGATATTGGAATGTTTTAGATTACGTCTTGAATGCTTAGACGGCGTGAACGAGGTACGTTTGCGGCTCTCCATCACCCCAACAAGGATAGAAGTGAGGCAATTTTCCCGTTCAGGCAATGCTTTTGGGAAGTTTTTGTATACCTTTGCAAGGTCGTACCCGGTAGGAAACAATGGGACAAGACAAAAAATCCATACTATGGAGAAGAAACCATTTGAAGCCCCTGAAGTAAAGGTGATGGAAATCAGGTCGAGATCCATTATTGCTCTAAGCCCGTGCACTGGTGACGTGTGCACTATGGACATTCCTTGTATTGAGGACGTGTGTGTACATGTGCAGTGCACCGTCTATTGTTCTGAATATTAATCAGCAAAACATTCGAATGCGCCTGGAGATTATCCAACATCCTGATTCCACCTTTCAGGAGCTTATGGATTTCAAAAGAGATGTGAGGGATGAGAGTTGTCATCCCTCGTCTTTTGTTATCTCGAAGGAGGTTCCGGAGGGGCAGCTGCTCTTCCAAACTCTGACCTGCGAGATGGTGCTTGCCTGCAAGGGACAGGAGGATATGTCCAAGGATGAATATTTGCGGGAACATCTGTTTGTCGTTCCTGAGAGTCTGGATGAGAAGAAGTTTGCAGACCAATACCGGACACTCCGAAAGATGATTGATACTGTCGATGATGAGAATATCACATCTTCATATACCATAATGACCACCACCGACTGCAATGCCCGCTGCTTCTATTGCTACGAGAAAGGGCGCAGCCGTATTCCGATGTCGGAGAAGACTGCAATGAAGGTGGCCTCCCTGATTAAACGGAATAACACCAAACTGCCGAAAGACAATAAAGAGGTGAACCTCCGCTGGTTCGGCGGGGAACCGCTGTACAACGGCAAGGTGATAGACCTGATATGCAGCGAACTGGAGAAAAGCGGTGTGCCTTTCAAGTCAAGTATGACAAGCAACGGCTATCTCTTTGATGATGATACCGTGAAAAGGGCCGTCAACCTGTGGAAACTGCAGAAGGTCCAGATTACTCTTGACGGAACGGAAGACATATACAACCGATCCAAGGCCTTCATCTACGATGGCGCCGCCAGTCCATACCGACGCATCGTCAGAAACATCGGACTGCTTCTGGATGCCGGCATCAAGGTAAGTGTCAGGCTGAACCTCGGGCTTCACAACGCCGATGATCTCTTTGCTCTGGTCCGTTCGCTTTCGGACCTGTACGGCGGCCGCAAGGACTTCGGCTGTTATGCCCACGTCCTGTTTGAGGAATCCGCGGGCAGCGGCAATGTAAGGCAGACCGATGAGAGCAGACGGCAGGTTTATGAGAAGTTGGAGCAGTTGGAAAGTTTGATGGCGGATCTGGGCATCAAGGGAAAAGACGCGTCCCTTCCGAAGGAAGCCAGACAGAACTGGTGTATGGCTGATAGTGGGAAGAGCCTGATGATCGCTCCGACCGGAGACATCGGCCTGTGCGAGCACTATTCGGAAGACCATTTCATATCTCACGTCAATTCCGCTGATGTTGTTGACGAGGAAATGGTAGCGAAGTTCCGTGAAAGGCGAGAGGAAATAGAACTGTGCAACAACTGCCCGATATACCCTCAATGCATCCGCCTGAAGATGTGCGGGGAATCCACAAACTGCACTCCTGAAAAGGTTGAAAATCAGGTTAATCAGATAAAGTTTGCGATGGTGCGGACTTACGAAAAATACAGAAGCGGAAAATGAAACTGAAATATGACTTTGAGATAACGGACTTTATGTCGGGAGTATGTGCGGTGTCAAAGCAGCCGGGCGAAAGCGGGAAGAAAGTGATTGTGCGCCTCGGCAACGGTACGGCAGTAAGGATGTTCACTCTGATTCAGGAAGGCAACGAAATTCCCGACATCGTCAGTACTATGCTGAAGGAATACGATGTGGAAGAGGCCGTCCTTCGCGGCGAAGTGGAAAGGTTCGTAGCAATCCTTCAAAAAGACAATATTGTATAGTTTTCATTCATCCGTATGGACCATTAAGTTAGTCACGCTACTAAATGTAATATACTGATTTTCAAAGTCTTCTCCAGTGTATTAAAGATAGCTGAGTTTTTAAGAAATCAAGGCCGGGACATCATATTGATATCCCGGCCTTACATCAAAGACTGCTTATCCGCCTGCTATTTGAACAAGTCATCCAATGTAATTGTCCTTGTAAACACACTGGAATTCTTACCGGGCTTCAGCCCGAACGTTGTCACGAGCGTAGGTTGTATGGAAGAGCGTTTGCTGACGTGTTCCTTGAGTGCATTGACTCGAGCTCTGATGGTCATTGCATATTCTGCAGTAACAGCAAACTCATCATTATAGCATTTCATCTCGCACAGATTGACAACCCTGTCGGCACGGTCTATGACAAGGTCAATCTGATGTCCCTTCGTTTTGTCATCTCCGGGAATCAACCAATTCGACTGTGTCGAGGCCACCTGGCCTACACCAAGGGCGCACTTGATTTGATACGTATGCAGCAGGCATAGCTCTTCGAAAGCGATACCCCTCCACGAGTTGAGTTCAGGATGGTTCTGGTGATTCTGCCAATAATGTTCTTCACGCATCTTCCCATCCACCTGCTGAAGCCAGAACCAGCAGAACGGATCTATGAGTCTGTATTGCAGATGACGTTTGTCATTGCCGAGGGGCTGATATAGCTCAATGAAATCGGCAGCCGCAAGGGAGCGCAGCAGCCTGCTCATTTCTTTCCCGTCAGGCAGTCCTGTCTTTTTGATGATATCTTCCCTGCTGTATCCACCGCGACGGGTGGAAAGTA
>JAKSKN010000069.1 GCA_024401695.1 Bacteroidales bacterium | reverse complement strand
AGCGCCTTGGTATACTCTACCCAACTACCTGTGTCGGTTTGCGGTACGGGTGGGTGCATCGTTCGATGATAGCAGTTTTTCTCGAGAGTATGGTTACCTGCGCTATCACTTCCCCCGAAGGTTCCGTGTACTATCGGCCTTCAGCAAGGTCCGCGTGCTTGACTGCGGTCCCTATACCTATAGCCTTCAACCATCTATTCCGTCAGATGGCGGCAGTGTCACTCCTCTGTCCCTGCGTCTCCGATGACTCAGTACATGAATCTTGACATGTTCGTCCTTCCGGTTCGCCCAAAGGCTGCCCGTTAGGCCCCGACTTACCCTGATCCGATTAACGTTGATCAGGAAACCTTAGTCTTGCGGCGAGGGGGTTTCCCACCCCCTTTATCGTTACTTATTCCTACATCTGCTTTTCAGCACGCTCCAGAGCCGCTCCCGCGAATCCTTCACTGCCTGCTGAATGCTCCCCTACCAATAGATTCTATTCCGCGGCTTCGGCTGTGGACTTATGCCCGATTATTATCCATGCGGGAAGACTCGATCAGTGAGCTGTTACGCACTCTTTAAATGAATGGCTGCTTCCAAGCCAACATCCTGACTGTCTCTGTCTCCCTACTTCGTTTTGTTCAACTCGGCCCACAATTGGGGGCCTTAGCCGGCGGTCTGGGTTGTTTCCCTCTCGGACAATGACGTTAGCACCCTTGCCCTCTCTCCAGTACAGTGAATACAAGCATTCGGAGTTTATCAGGAATTGATAGCCGGTGAAAGCCTCGCTTCCTATCAGTCGCTCTACCTCTCATATTGTCATTACCAGGCAGCACCTAAATGCTTTTCGGGGAGTACGAGCTATCTCTGAGTTTGATTGGTCTTTCGCTCCTACACGGAACTCATCCGTAAGCTTTTCAACGCTTATCAGTTCGGTCCTCCAGTTGGTTTTACCCAACCTTCAACCTGGTCCCGCGTAGATCACTCAGTTTCGCGTCTACCCACACTGACTGAACACCTGTTTCAGATTCGCTTTCGCTTCGGCTCCGGGTCTGCGGCCCTTAACCT
>JAKSKN010000068.1 GCA_024401695.1 Bacteroidales bacterium | reverse complement strand
TTCCTGAACAACGTCAATCGGTTCAGGGTCAGTCGGGTCCTAAGGATAAGCCTAGAGGCGAGGCCGATGGATGAAACGGTTAATATTCCGTTACTGACCGTGCGCGTGACGCGGCGACGGAGGAGTGACACGGCCGCCACCTGACGGAATAGGTGGTTGAAGGGCGTAGGCTGTGAGAGGGGCAGGCAAATCCACCCCTCGAGCTGAAACCTGACAGTACGGCAATCCCTTCGGGGTGCGCCGATAGTGCCGGTAACCAGACTCCCGAGAAAACCCGCTAAACTGCAACGCACGGTCACCCGTACCGTAAACGGACACACGTGGTCGGGTTGAATATACTTAGGCGCTTGGGTGATTCACGGTTAAGGAACTAGGCAAACTGACCCCGTAACTTAGGGAGAAGGGGTCCTCGAGAGATCGAGGCGCAGAGAATAGGTCCAGGCAACTGTTTAACAAAAACACAGGGCTGTGCGAATACGAAAGTAGATGTATACAGCCTGACACCTGCCCGGTGCCGGAAGGTTAAGAGGAGATGTCAACCGCAAGGCGAAGCATTGAATTGAAGCCCCGGTAAACGGCGGCCGTAACTATAACGGTCCTAAGGTAGCGAAATTCCTTGTCGGGTAAGTTCCGACCTGCACGAATGGTGTAATGATCCGGACACTGTCTCAACCGTGAGCCCAGTGAAATTGTAGTATCGGTGAAGATGCCGATTACCCGCGATGGGACGAAAAGACCCCGTGAACCTTTACTATAGCTTAGCGTTGATTCTGGGCATGTGATGTGTAGGATAGGCCGGAGGATATGAAGCGGGCACGCCAGTGTTCGTGGATCCGCCGTTGAAATACGGCCCTTTGCCTGTCTGGAATCTAACTCTCCGTGAGAGGACCGCGCTTGGTGGGTAGTTTGACTGGGGTGGTCGCCTCCAAAAGCGTAACGGAGGCTCCTAAAGGTACCCTCAGGCCGATTGGTAACCGGCCGCAGAGTGTAAAGGCATAAGGGTGCTTGACTGGGAGGCAGACATGCCGCACAGGTAGGAAACTAGAGCTTAGTGATCCGGTGGTTCCGTATGGAAGGGCCATCG
>JAKSKN010000067.1 GCA_024401695.1 Bacteroidales bacterium | reverse complement strand
TAACGGAAAAGGGTATACTTTTGCAACCGCTTTCGAAAAGGAAAGCACCCCGGACGACGGCGAGGGGGACAAAGAAGAGAGATCTTTGAGGAAATTGATCGAGACAGCAAAGAGATACAAGGGAAAGGGCGTCACGGTTTATCGTGACGATCATCAATTCCGACGATAAGTCAAAGGGAAAAGGAAGCTTGAGCGAGGAAACAAAAACAAAACTTTTTATACAACGGAGAGTTTGATCCTGGCTCAGGATGAACGCTAGCGACAGGCCTAACACATGCAAGTCGAGGGGTAACAGGGAGCTTGCTCCGCTGACGACCGGCGCACGGGTGAGTAACGCGTATGCAACCTTCCCGCGGGATCGGGATAGCCCCCCGAAAGGGGGATTAACACCGGATGAGGTTCGAGGGAGGCATCTTCCACGGATCAAATGCGAAGCTTGCGGATGGGCATGCGTCTGATTAGCTTGTTGGCGGGGTAACGGCCCACCAAGGCGACGATCAGTAGGGGTTCTGAGAGGAAGGTCCCCCACATTGGTACTGAGACACGGACCAAACTCCTACGGGAGGCAGCAGTGAGGAATATTGGTCAATGGGCGAGAGCCTGAACCAGCCATGTCGCGTGCAGGAATACGGCCCTATGGGTTTTAAACTGCTTTTGCCTGGGGATAAAGTGGCGGACTTGTCCGTTATTGCAGGTACCAGGCGAATAAGGATCGGCTAACTCCGTGCCAGCAGCCGCGGTAATACGGAGGATCCGAGCGTTATCCGGATTTATTGGGTTTAAAGGGTGCGTAGGCGGCATCTCAAGTCTGTGGTGAAATGTCAGGGCTCAACCTTGGCACTGCCATGGAAACTGGGGGGCTAGAGTGCGTTTGGGGTGCATGGAATGTGTGGTGTAGCGGTGAAATGCATAGATATCACACAGAACGCCGATCGCGAAGGCAGTGCACCAAGCCGCGACTGACGCTGAGGCACGAAAGTGCGGGGATCGAACAGGATTAGATACCCTGGTAGTCCGCACAGTAAACGATGGATGCTCGCCGTCCGCGATATACAGTGGGTGGCCAAGCGAAAGCGATAAGCATCCCACCTGGGGAGTACGCCGGCAACGGT
>JAKSKN010000066.1 GCA_024401695.1 Bacteroidales bacterium | reverse complement strand
CGCTCCAAGGAAAAGCGCACAGACTGCAAGTTGCTCGTCCTGGCCCTTGCCATCAACACGGACGGCTTCATCCGCTACAGTGCCATACTCGAAGGCAACACGGCAGACCCCAAGTCCTTACCGGACATGATTGACAAGCTCATAGCACAGAATCCCGTGGGAGCCACCCCCAAGGAGAAGGTGCTTGTCGTCATTGATGCCGGCATATCCTCACAGGAGAATCTTGACCTTATAAGGGAAAAGGGCTACAACTATCTGTGCGTATCACGCAAGGCGCTCACAGACTACGATGTGAAGCCTGATGCCCGGACCGTCATCGTCAAGGATTGCAAGGAACAACCCATCAAGCTGCAGGAGGTACATACCGAGGGCGAGGACTACTACCTGAAGATAGACTCTCCAGCAAAGGCACTGAAGGAAGAGAGCATGAACCGCAACTTCCGCCGCCACTTCGAGGATGGAATGGCAGCCATATCATCTTCACTCGCCAAGAAGAGCGGAACGAAGAAGTACGAGGCTGTGCTCAAACGCATTGGAAAGCTTGAAGGAAGGTATCCGTCCATCGCACGCTATTATACTATAGATGTGGAGAAGGATGACAAGTCTGGCAATGCCACGTCCGTGACATGGAAGCTGCAGATGCCGGAGAAACAGGTATATGGTACATACTTCCTCAGGACCAACGTCCCGAATCTGGATGAAAAGACGACTTGGGATTATTACAATCTCATCCGTGAGATTGAATGCTCCAACCGGCAGCTGAAGACCGACCTCAATCTCAGACCGATATACCACAGACGGGATGAGCGCTCGGATGGGCATCTCTTCCTCGGACTTCTCTCATACTGGATTGTCAACGTCATACGCCACCAGATGAAGAAGGTAAACGAAAAGAGAAAAGAGGCTGATCCAAATCCCAAAGCAGAATATCCGACTCCGTACTGGACAGAGATAGTGAGAATAATGAGTACGCAGAAGGCGGTCACCTCGGAAGCGACGAACACGCTCGGAGAGAAGGTAGAGATGCGAATATGCAGCACTCCGACCACCAAAGCCGCCGACATCTACTCCATGTTGAATTACAAACCGATGCCGTTTAGAAAAATCAAAATTTGTAGAACACAGTAAAGCAAATCAAAAA
>JAKSKN010000065.1 GCA_024401695.1 Bacteroidales bacterium | reverse complement strand
TAAGGTAGCGAAATTCCTTGTCGGGCAAGTTCCGACCTGCACGAATCGTGTAACGATATGGGCGCTGTCTCAACGAGGATCTCGGTGAAGTTGTAGTGCCGGTGAAAATGCCGGATACCCGCAGAAGGACGGAAAGACCCCATGAACCTTTACTGTAGCCTGGTACTGGATTCTGGTCGGTTGTATGTAGCATAGCCGGGAGGCTTGGAAGCGGACTCGTCAGGGTCCGCGGAGCCGAAAAGTGAAATACCGGTTTCAGCCGGGCGGAGTTCTAACGCGTCCCCGTCATCCGGGGCGCGGACAATGCCAGGGGGTCAGTTTGACTGGGGCGGTTTCCTCCCAAACAGTAACGGAGGAGTTCGAAGGTCAGCTCAGCACGGTCGGCAATCGTGCGTCGAGCGCAAGGGTAGAAGCTGGCCTAACTGCGACACCGACAGGTGGAGCAGACGCGAAAGCGGGACCTAGTGATCCGGCGCTTCCTCGTGGAAGGGGCGTCGCTCAACGGATAAAAGGTACTCTGGGGATAACAGGCTGATCGCGGCCGAGAGTTCACATCGACGCCGCGGTTTGGCACCTCGATGTCGGCTCTTCGCATCCTGGGGCTGGAGAAGGTCCCAAGGGTTTGGCTGTTCGCCAATTAAAGCGGAACGCGAGCTGGGTTCAAAACGTCGTGAGACAGTTTGGTCCTTATCCTCTGCGGGCGCAGGTGGTTTGACGGGAGCACTCCCTAGTACGAGAGGACCGGGGGTGACGTGCCCATGGTGTTCCGGTTGTCGCGCCAGCGGCAGGCCGGGTAGCTATGCACGGAACGGATAAGCGCTGAAAGCATCTAAGCGCCAAGCCTCCCCGAAGACAAGACCACCCAGACGCAAGTCTCTCAAGAGCGGTCGTAGACCACGACCTCGATAGGCCGGGGGTGCAAGCGCAGCGATGCGTTGAGCCGACCGGTACTAATCGCTCGTGCGGCTTAGCTTATTTCGACTTCACATGAGGCGGATCTTCGTCGCTTCTCGTGCGTCGCGGTTCTCTTTGTCGATGACGACGGCATTTTCTGCCGGTGGCCATGGAGGGGCTGATCTACCCGTTCCCATTCCGAACACGGAAGTCAAGGGCCCCATCGCCGAGGGTAGTGCGGGAGTCGCCCGTGCGAGAGTAGGACGCCGCCGGCTTTTTT
>JAKSKN010000064.1 GCA_024401695.1 Bacteroidales bacterium | reverse complement strand
GCAAGAGCTTTCATAATACGCATGATTATGTCAAGGATTCGCTTCCAAAGCGTAAGTGCCATCAAGTCCTCACGTTGATGCTCGAACAGAGCCCCGTAGGTCTCATAGTCATTGAGTCGTTTGTCCACCGCCATTACGAGATAGGTCATATAACAGAGTGTACAATCCGCAACCTGACCGTCAAAGTCACGTCCCTGGTATGTACCGAGACCAAGGTACTGCTTGCTCTCTTTGTTAAGCACCTCAATATTCCATCTGATCTGGTATGTCTCAAAGCACTTTTCAAAGTTCATGGTGACATCCGAGGTGATAAGGATGTTCCAATTGCGGTTCATGCCATACTTTACAAAGAAGATGCGTACAACCTCTTCACCCATGAAACCTGTAACGTAGAAATACTTGCAGTTATACTTCCTACAGGTCTTTGTCTCGGTGCGCTCGTAGCGAGCAATAAGTTCATAGGCATTCTCCAGGAATCCACGTACCTTGTAACGCTGCTTGCCCATCTTTGCCATACCGAGGAAATGCACCTTACCACCTCCTATGGTGCGTACGTCATGGATGAATTTCTCAGAAGTGTACCAGGTGTCGCAAAGAGCATATGCTGCACGGATGCCAGCCTTCCATGCACGCTTCATCATTTCGATGGCAGTATCAGACTTCTTGGAGTCTAACTCCTTGAATCTCATTGCATCTGCATTGTCTTTGTTGCGTTTCCTTGAATACTGATGAGAAAGTTCTTCTTCGCTGAGACCGAAGTTCTTCTCACTGCCTTTCTCGCGATGGAGGGTAAAGTCAACAGGTATGGTTGAGCGACCGTCGAAGAATGCGAGTAGATTGAGTTTGAAGCCAAGGACGTACTTGTGGTTTACATGGTCAAATACGCGACTGATACCTTCGATACTGATGCCGGTCTTCTCTAAAGTCGTATCATCTATGATGTAGCACTTGGGCTGTTTCGACTCCTCGGCATTCTCTTTCCTGAGAATAGCAAGGAAACGTACTGCCATGCGAAGAAGCAAGGTGCGCCAGTCCATCGTCTCACGGTTGAGCATACGGTAGTAGCAGTTCTTGCCGGTTGACAGGAGGTCATGGAAATTCTTGCAGTACATGCTGAAGATGCTCTCACCGTTGATGCGGGAAAGACACAATGCCATGATGAGCTGAACGGCAGAAACGCCTTGCTGCTTCTCCATATTGAGACGGCGGAGAGTTTGGGCAAGACCGAACCGACCGAAATTCGAAAGAATATCGTGGTTAACGTGATCTTTATCGTTCAGAAGTTTGTACATCTCGT
>JAKSKN010000063.1 GCA_024401695.1 Bacteroidales bacterium | reverse complement strand
GGTTCTTCCGAAAAATGGATAGGTAAAGGACAATAAAAGAAGCTGGCAAGAGTATATTATGTAATAACCACAAAACATAATACTACTATGAATGCCAGCTTTATGTACCACAACCTTGGAATACGCGAACAAGAATGCACCAAGGAAGAATACCAAGGAGGAAAGACAATACTGCATATAAGAACGAAGAAAAAGCATATTTGTTGTCCACAATGTGGAAGCAGGCATATAATTTGCAGCGGGAAGACCGTCCGAGACATAAGGGGCGTGCCGATCGGGTCCAGGCAGATCATACTGAGGATGAGCATACAGCGTGTCGAGTGCAAGGAATGCGGATGCATTCGCAACGAGGAGGTGAAGTTCACACGTGGGAAGCGCCGATACACAAGAGGGTTCGAGCGGCTGATTCACGACCTGAGCAAGATGGGCACGATATCGGATGTGGCCAGGTTCCTCGATGTGTCGTGGGACACGGTGAAGGATGTGCAGAAGGAATACTTGGGCAGGCATTACGGACATCCCAGCCTGAAGCAGGTAAGGCGAATAGGGATAGACGAATTTGCTGTGGCAAAGGGACATGTGTACATGACGATAGTGGTAGATATGGACACCGGCCGCGTCATCTATGTTGGGGACGGCAAGGGGGCTGACGCGCTGGACGGATTCTGGGACAGGGTGAAAAGGGCAGGCTGCAGCATAGAGTCGGTGGCCACAGACCTCTCCCAGGCCTTCGTCTCCTCCGTGCAAGACAACCTGCCCAGCGCTGCCCTGGTCTTTGACCACTTCCATGTCGTGAAGCTGATGAACGACAAACTCGACAAGATACGCAGGGCCACCTACCAGAAGGAGCATGACGAGAACAGCCGCCGAGTGGTCAGGGGCCAGCGGTGGATACTGCTATGCAACGGAGAGGAGCTGGACGAGTCCGGGCAGCAAAGGCTGCAGGCCGCTCTGCAGGCTAACAGGCCTCTGGCCAAAGCCTACTACCTCAAGGAAGCGCTGCGAAGGGTCTGGCGGCAGCGCTCCAAGGAGGATGCCGATGCGGTCTTGGACGACTGGATACGGCAGGCATCGGAATCTGACGTGGCCATCCTTCGTGGCATGGCCGACACGATTGTGAAGCACAGAAACGGCATCCTGGCCTGGTACGACCACCGTACTTCGACAGGAAAGATTGAAGGTATCAACAACAAAATCAAGACCATGAAACGCCAAGCCTACGGATTCCGCGACATGGACTTCTTCAAACTCAAGATCCTTTCTCTACACGACTCCACCTACGCTTTTAGCGGATGAACC
>JAKSKN010000062.1 GCA_024401695.1 Bacteroidales bacterium | reverse complement strand
CCCTGCCACTTCATAGCGTCAGCAACCTTGAGGAAGCCAGCGATGTTTGCACCCATAACGAGGTTCTTCTTGTCGCCGTACTTTGCAGCAGCGGAAGAAGCAGCCTTGTAGATGGAGGTCATGATGCCATCGAGCTTAGCGTCGACTTCCTGGAAGGTCCAGGAGAGACGTTCGGAGTTCTGAGACATTTCGAGACCGGAGGTAGCAACGCCACCAGCGTTTGCAGCCTTAGCAGGTCCAAACAGAACGCCAGCCTTGAGGAAGGCTTCGATTGCTTCCGGAGTAGAAGGCATGTTAGCACCTTCAGCAACAGCCATCACGCCGTTAGCGATAAGAGCCTTTGCGGATTCTTCGTCGATTTCGTTCTGAGTTGCGCAGGGAAGAGCGATGTCGCACTTGACAGTCCAAACGCCCTTAGAACCTTCGTGGTATTCAGAACCCGGAACGCGCTTTGCGTATTCGGAGATACGGCCGCGTTCAACTTCCTTGATCTGCTGAACAACTTCAACCTTGATGCCGTTCGGGTCATAGATGTAGCCGTTGGAGTCAGAAACGGTAACAACCTTTGCACCGAGTTCCTGAGCCTTCTGGGTAGCGTAGATAGCAACGTTACCGGAACCGGAAATAACAACAGTCTTGCCAGCGAAAGAGGTGTTGGCGAGGTCCTTCAGCATTTCGCGGGTGAAGTAGCAGAGGCCGTAACCGGTAGCTTCGGTACGAGCGAGAGAACCACCGTAGGAGAGACCCTTACCAGTGAGAACGCCAACGAATTCGTTGCGGATACGCTTGTACTGACCGAACATGTAACCGATTTCGCGAGCGCCAGTACCCTGGTCACCAGCCGGAACGTCGGTGTCAGCGCCGATGTGCTTGCAGAGTTCAGTCATGAAGGACTGGCAGAAGCGCATCACTTCGTTATCAGACTTGCCCTTGGGTTCGAAGTCGGAACCACCCTTGCCGCCACCCATGGGGAGAGTGGTGAGGGAGTTCTTGAAGATCTGTTCGAAGCCGAGGAACTTCAGCATGGAGAGAGTCACTTCGCCACGGAGACGGAGACCGCCCTTGTAAGGACCGATAGCGGAGTTGAACTGAACGCGGTAACCGCGGTTAACCTGAACGTTGCCCTTGTCATCCAACCAAGGTACGCGGAAAGTGATAACGCGTTCCGGTTCGACGAGGCGGTCGATCACGCCGTTGGTTTCCCAGGACTTGTCCTGAGCGAGAACGGGGTCCAGGGATTCGAGGAATTCACGAACAGCCTGGTGGAAGAGAGCCTGGTCCGGATCGCGAGCGACGACCTTTTCGTAGACGGACTTGAGGTAAGCATTCTGGATTGCCATAATA
>JAKSKN010000061.1 GCA_024401695.1 Bacteroidales bacterium | reverse complement strand
CGTCTTGAGATGATCAAGCTGCTTGAGTCAGGGAAATCAGCAGGGTATGTTCACATGCATTGTGGCGTTGATGCCATAATGCTTGAGTATTACAAGCGAAGGTATGATAAATACGGTATCGACGGCCTAAAAAAGACCCATGTCAACTATCCTGGCAAATTCAGGCAGCAGGTAGTGCGCGATGTCATGGAAAAAGGATTAACTTTAGACCGTGCTTCCATAAAGTATGATCTGTGTCCACGTACGATTTCACAATGGTGTAAGATTGCCAGGCGAGACGGAATGAATGCACTTCTGATATTCCACAAGCAAGGAAGACCGCCAAAAGACAAGACAATGGGAAGGCCTAGAAAGAAGAAACTCGAGGAGATGACCGAGCTGGAGCGCCTGCGGTACGAGAACGAGTACCTCAAGGCGGAGAACGCCCTGTTAAAAAAAGTGAAGGCCTTAGTCGAAGAAAGAGAAGCCCGTCAGCGCGCGACTGGGCTGAAGTCATCCAAGGACTAAGGCCGGAGCATGATCTTGACATGTTGCTCAGGATCAGTGGGATGGCCAGGTCAAAATACTACTATAACGTCAAACTGATAGGCGCTCCGGACGGATACGACGAAGTCCGGGAGCGCATTCGCAAGATATACGGCAGGCATCACAGTCGCTACGGTTATAGACGGATAACTATGGAACTCAATGCAGAGGGGATAAGGATCAACCACAAGACGGTCCAGAAGCTGATGAAGGGCATGGGTCTGCGAGGAACGACGCAGAAGAAGCGCCACTATTACTCGTTCCATGGAAGGGTCGGAGAAGTCGCCCCGAACGTAATAGACCGCAAGTTCAAGACAGACGCGCCGTGCCGTAAATGGACGACGGATGTCACGCAGGTCTGCATACACAATAGGATCACATACCTCTCTCCCATCCTTGACATGTACAACGGGGAAATTGTGTCCTATACCATATCGAGAAGCCCGAACCTGGAGATGGTCATGAACATGCTCAACAAGGGTCTAAAGAAACATCCGGATACCAATGGACTCATAATGCATTCGGATCAGGGATGGCATTATCAGCATCCGCTGTATCAGAAGATGCTCAAGGACCACGGCATAATACAGAGTATGTCCAGGAAGGGGACGTGCCTTGACAACGCAATAATGGAGAACTTCTTTGGAATCATGAAGAACGAATTGCTATATTTGCGCAAATGGGACTCCATTGAACAGTTTGAACGAGCGTTGCGAGCATACATCAGATATTACAACAATGAACGTATCAAATTGAGGTTGAACGGAATGAGCCCAGTTCAATACCGGGCTCAACATCAATAACAATCTAAATAATAATCCGTCCAACTTTTTGGGGTCACCTCA
>JAKSKN010000060.1 GCA_024401695.1 Bacteroidales bacterium | reverse complement strand
GGTTCTACTCCCATCTTAGTGGAAATGGCGAAATGGGTTTGGGGTTGCGAGATCGAGTTTCCCGGCTACGAGGTAGATCATCGCGGAGTATCCCTCGAAGGTGTGGTAGCCCCTTGCCTTCCGTTTAGCTGCTTGAACCATAGCGTTGATTCCTTCACATATCGCGTTCGTCAGGCGCTCCCTGAAGTACGCGAGGATTTTCGACTGGTGGCGTAACAAGGTCTGCGCGGCATCCTTCATCGGCTTGAGGCGGCAGCGCCTCATCCAAGAGTAGAGCCGCTTGAACGCGGACTCCGCCTCTTCGATGGTCTGCGAAGCGTAGAAGTCATCGAGGCTGGCGACGATCCGAAAGGCCTTGCCGGTCTTGGGGAATCTCCTCGACAGCGTTGCAATCGAAGTCGCCTGCTCTGCGGTCAGCTTGCTTTGCGGCCTCATGAACAGGTAGCGGTTCCGAAACAGCTCCTTCTTGTGCTGCACGTCCTTCTGCTCTTCCTTCCGCACTGCCTCCAGTGCGTTCGTCAGCACCTGCTTGACGTGGAACTTGTCGATGACGTGTTCGGCGTTCGGGAAGTTCTCCTCGATTGCTGGGCCATACGTCTTCGACATGTCGCTCGACACTGCCGTGATGTTCGCGGCGTCCCCGCCCTTGGCCTTTAGCTTCTGGCTGAATCGGGCGATTGTTTCCTTCTCTCGGCCTTCCTCGACATCGACAACGCAACGCCCGACCGCATCAATGACCAGCGTCACGTAGTCATGCCCGCGCTTGAACGACGTCTCGTCTATGCCCAGCTTCCTCAAGTCCGCAAGCGACCGTGCGTCAACCGCCTTGTTGACCCAGTAGGAGAGGATGCTCGCCATCGACTTCTCGTCGCAGCGCAACAGCTTCGCGGCCTTGGCGCGTGGCATGTCGGCCATGAGCATCATCGCATACCCCTCGAAGTAGGTCGTGAAGCGCGAGTTCTTCCGCTCGAACGGGGCGCTGATCTGCTCGACTCCGCACTTCGGGCACTTCACCTTCGGCCTCTTGCAGTGAACGTATGTCGGGAAGAACATGCAGTCGCCATGTCGCCAGACGCGCTCCTGCGGCTCGTAGCCATAGCGCGACGTCGGGCTTCCGCAAGTCGGGCAGGGAATCGCGGCATCTTCGCGAATACCAACGTAGATGTCGACCCGTTTCGTCTCGGGGTCAAACTTGGCGCTCTCGACGTACCACGGCTCCTTCAGCCTAAGGGACCCCGCCACCATGTCCATGAAGTGTTCTACCATGCCTTTGCTCCTTTGTCGCAGTATATCATGGCTTCATTCATAGAACTGTTGGATTTCGCTTGTAATTGCGCATTAGCTGCTTAAATTGCAATGTGTCCCGGACTCTTTGACTGTTTC
>JAKSKN010000006.1 GCA_024401695.1 Bacteroidales bacterium | reverse complement strand
TAGCGCATCTGGTTTGGGACCAGAGGGTCCTGTGTTCGAGTCACAGTACCCCGACAAAAGAGGTCGACTAAAAGGGTCGGCCTCTATTTTTTTTATGATCGGAGCTCCGCAGCGGCAGCAGCTTGCCCCTGAGAGGACTCCGCTCTCTTCGTTCGCTTCGGCCCCTCCCATCGTCATCTGCGTCATCGCGTCGCGATAACTTGCTGCCGAAGGGCCCCTCCCCCTGCCCCTGTCCGGGGGTGGACAGGCCTCTCAGAGGCAAGCTGCTGACCGCATTGCTGCGCATCCGCTCTACTGCAATGTATTTCCTGAGATTATGTGCCAGTCAGCCCGGAGCCGTCCAGACATAAAGAAAGAAGATGACCTCTAAGTTTTTTTGTCGGGATATCCCGCTGTCATTTTTTCTTGCGGTAGAAGCCGTCGGCGGCGGACGGAAGCTTCTTCCTTGAAGAATATATCAGAAGCGCGATGCCGGCGATGATGAACGGGATGGAAAGCAGCTGGCCCTGGTCAAGGAGCATATACTTTTCGAATTCAACCTGAGGCTCCTTGATGAACTCGATGATGAAGCGCATCCCGAAGCAGGTGAGGATGAAGAACCCGAAGAAGAATCCTTTGTGGACTTTGTCCAGTTTCTTTCTATATATCCAGATCATAATGAGTCCGATGATGAGATACGACAGAGCCTCATACAACTGCGTAGGGTGCTTCGGCTCGGTCTCTCCGCGCAGGTCGAAGATGAAACCCCACGGAAGTCCGGTGACGTCGCCGTAGATTTCCGAATTGAAAAGGTTTCCGAGCCGGATCATGCATCCGGCAAACGCCACTGTGATGCACAGGCGGTCCATGACCCAGAGGTAGTCAAATCCGTTTTTCTTCCCGTATCTGTTGGCATACCAGACCATTGCGATAACCAGGGCAATGGCGCCGCCGTGACTGGCGAGTCCGCCTTTCCAGGGCTGGAAGATTTCAAGGAAACCGGTCCAGCTCCCGAAGTAATAGTCGGGCTGGTAGAAGATGCAGTGGCCGAGTCTTGCACCTACAATAGTTGCAATTAGTAGAGTGTAGAGCAGCGGGTCAAGTACGGCTTCATCCACTTTTTCCCTCCTCATAAAGGATCTGAAGAGGAACCATCCAAGGATAAAACCGCCCACAAACAGCAGTGAGTACCATCTTATGCCGAATCGGCCTATGGAGAGGAGAAATGGGCTGACGTCCCAATGAACGAATAGCAAATCGGTCATATTGTCATTCTTTTCGGAATTACAAATATACAAATTTCTCAAATTAATGCCTACCTTTGCACTCCCATATATCGTGCTGCGCGCGGGTATGGAATTTGTAGTGGTCATTTCTGTAAATTGCCTATTTGTAAGTTTTTATAAGATGAAGAATTCACTGATTATTGTCGCCACGCTTTTGTTCCTCAATGCTCCGGGTGTCTTTGCCCAGGATGCAGTGGTTGCTGAAACCCCGGATACAACTGCGGCGCCGACTGTCATTTCTCTCGAACAGGCGCTGGAGATAGCGCTCAGCGAGAACGTGTCTGTCAAAGTGGCAGACTTGGAGATCAAGCGTACAGGATATGCGCGCAAGGGAACATATTCCGCCCTCTATCCTCAGGTTTCGGGATCCGCTTCTTATCAGCGTACCATAAAGAAGCAGGTTATGTATATGGATTTTGATATGTCCAGCCTCGGCGGCGGTGCCGGCGCAGGTGCAGGTGCGGGTGCGGAAAAGCCGGCAGCCCCTGCAGGCGGCGGAATCGAGGTCGGCCGCTGGAATACGTGGAGCTATGGTGCGACCGCATCAATGCCGCTTGTCAACGCCCAGCTCTGGGAGTCTCTCAAAATCTCTGATATGGATGTGGAACTTGCCGTTGAGAAGGCCCGCAGTTCCCGCCTGCAGACCGTCACCCAGGTCAAGCAGGCTTATTTCGCCTGTCTGCTTGCACGCGAAGTCCTCGACCTGAACAGGTTCTCATACGAGAACGCTGTCCGCAATCTGGATCAGACCCAGAAGAAGTATAACGCCCAGCGTGCCTCCGAACTCGATCTGACAAGGGCCAAGACATCCGTTGCCAATGCAATCCCAAGTGTCTATGATGCCGAGAGCAACGTCATCCTTTCCCTCTGGCAGCTCAAGGCCGTGATGGGCATTGACCTTGAATCCAACATAGATGTTTCAGGCAAGCTGAGTGACTGGGCGGACCATATGCTCTATGACACAACCGAGCTTGAAAATATGGATATGGACCGCAACTCGACAATGCGCCAGCTCGCAATCCAGGCGGAGCAGCTTGCCAGTACGATCAAGCTTCAGAAGAACGCTAATATCCCGACTCTCGCAGTTTCGTTCTCATATATGGTCAATGCAATGACCAATGACTTCAAATTCAGCGAGTACAACTGGAGCCCATATTCCTATGTCGGCCTGAGCCTCAGCATTCCGATCTTCTCCGGCGGCAAGCGTGCCTCTTCAATCAAGCAGGCTAAGATCCAGTCCAGCGAACTTGACCTCCAGAAGGCCAATACGGAACGCCAGCTCAAGATAAGCATACGCCAGTATCTCAACAAGATGGATACGCAGATGAAGAGCTACAGCTCTGCCCTCAGCGCTGTCGAGACGGCAGAGAAGGCATTCGATATAGCCCAGAAATCTTACCTTGTGGGACGCAGCACCCTCACGGACCTTGATTCTGCCGAGCTCGCCCTTATCCAGGCCAGGCTTGCAGCCTCTCAGGCAATCTATTCGTTCATTTCTGCAAAGGCAGACCTCGAACAGGTCCTCGGTGCCGATTTCATCGATGACAATGGCAATGTTCAATTGAATAATACATACGACAATGAATAATATTTTGAAAATCACCGGCGCAGCCGCCATCTTGCTCACTGCGGCCGCTTGTGGAAACAACAGCAATGAATCCGTCGCTGAGGAAGTCAGGATCCCGATCGTCGAGGTCGCCCGCGTAAGCAAGGAGAACGTACTTCATTCCAACGTCTATTCATCAACCATCCAGGCAAACATAGTCAACAACATCGCGCCGCAGAACGGTGCCCGCATCGTCAAGATCAATGCCGAGATCGGCGATTTCGTCTCAGCGGGGCAGATCCTCGCCGAGATGGATGACTCGAATCTCGAGCAGGCGAAACTCCGTCTGACCAACTCCGAGGAGGAGCTCGGCCGCGTAAAACAGCTTTTCGATGAAGGCGGTATCTCCCAGTCCGACTTCGATGCTCTCGAACTCAACTATAAGGTTGCGAAGCGTTCATATGAGAACCTTCTTGAGAACACCATCCTCCGCTCTCCTGTTTCCGGCGTCGTGACTGCACGAAACTATGACCGCGGCGATATGTATGGCATGAGCCAGCCGCTCTATACCGTCCAGCAGATCACTCCCGTCAAGCTCCTTGTCCCTATTTCCGAAAGCGATTATACCAAGGTGCGCAAGGGTGACAAGGTGTCTGTCACCGCAGACGCCCTCCCGGGGAACACTTACGTCGGTTCAATCGTCCGCATCTATCCTACGATGGATGCTGCGACCCATACCTTCAACGTCGAAGTGCAGGTGCGCAATGAAAAGCGCGAGCTTCGTCCCGGTATGTTCGCACGCGCGACCGTTGACTTCGGCTCAGTCGAGAATGTCGTGATCCCTGACCAGGCTGCCGTGAAGATGCAGGGCGCCGGCACGCGCCAGGTGTTCGTCCTCAACTCTGACAATACCGTCAGCGTCAAAGTCGTGACCCTCGGCCGTCATTTTGACAACAAATATGAGGTTCTTGAAGGCCTTGCAGGCGATGAAACCATCGTTGTAAAGGGACAAACGTCACTCAGGGCCGGCGATAAAGTGGAGGTTAAATAATGAGTATTTACAAAACAGCCGTAAACAATCCCGTAACCACCGCGCTGATATTCATCGCGTGTATGGTATTCGGTATTTTCGCTCTCATCAAGACTTCGATTGCGCAGCTGCCTGAGTTCGAGGCAAATGTCATTATCGTGATGTCTTCGTACCAGGGTGCGAACGCCGCGGATATTGAGACCAACCTTACCAAGCCTCTGGAAAACGCCCTTAACAGTGTCGAAAACCTCAAGGAACTTAACAGCCAGTCCAAGGAGAACATCTCGCTTCTGACTCTCAGATTCGAGTATGGCATCGATATGGACGAGGCTACCAACAACGTCCGTGACAAACTGGGAATGATCAGCAGCCAGCTCCCTGACGGGGCTTCGCAGCCTACCATCTTCAAGTTCAGCGCAGACGATATGCCTATTATGACCCTGACCGCTTCGGCAAAGGAAAGCTCGGCCGGTCTCGACAAGATCCTTGATGACCGTCTGGCCACACCTCTTGCCCGTGTGCCCGGCGTCGGTACGGTATCCGTTTCCGGTGCCCCTACGCGCGAAATCATGGTTTACTGCGACCCTAACAAGCTTCAGGCATATAATCTGAGCATCGCGACGGTCGCCGGCATCATCGGCTCTGAAAACCGCAATCTGCCTTCAGGCAATATCGATATCGGTTCAGAGACTTACACTCTGCGTGTGCAGAAGGAATTCAACGATCCGAGCGAGCTCCTTGACATCGTTGTAGGTGCGGTAGGTGGCCGTACCGTGTATCTGCGTGACGTGGCGTACGTCCACGACGGCAACCAGGAGCGCGAACAGGAGTCCTACACCAATGGCGAGCGCGCTGCCCGAATCATCATCCAGAAGCAGACCGGCGGCAACACCGTCAATATCATCAGGGGAGTCAAGAAAGAGCTTGAGAAGATCGAGAAGGATCTTCCTTCAGACATCAAGGTCGATATCCTCACCGATGGTTCGATAGAGATCATCAACACCATCAAGTCCCTCTTCGAGACCATCCTCATCACCTTCCTTGTGGTCGGATTGATAGTGTTCATATTCCTCGGAAGCTGGAAATCGACGGTGATCATCATCCTCTCGATCCCTATCGCCCTCCTTGCCTCGCTGGTATATCTCTTCGCGACAGGCAATACGCTGAATATCGTGTCAATGTCCGCCCTTGCGATTGCGATCGGTATGGTCGTGGATGATGCGATCGTTGTATTGGAAACCGTCACGAAACATCTGGAAAACGGTGAGAAGCCTAAGGAGGCGGCCATATATGGCACGGGTGAAGTTGGTATTTCAGTAATTGCGTCAACCCTTACGATGCTCTGTGTGTTCCTGCCTCTCACGATGTTGAGCGGTATGGCCGGAATCATGTTCAAGCAGCTCGGATGGATCGTGTCGATCATTATGATCGTATCCACGACCGCAGCCCTCACCCTTGTCCCTATGCTTTGCTCACGCTGGCTCAAGGCAGATGTCAAGCACGGAAAGGCATATATGGCAATCTTTGACCCTATCAACAGGTTCATCGACTGGATAAGCCGCGGTTATGCCCACGTCATCCGTTGGGCGACCAAGCGCCGTAAACTCGTTATCTGGGGCTTCGCGGCAGTCTTTGTGCTGTCAATCGTCGCATTCGTCCCGAGCCTCAAGACAGAGTTCTTCCCTCGCGGTGACTCCGACCGTCTGTCAGCTACCATAGAACTCCCTATGGGTACCGCACAGGAAGTCTCCCGTGAATTTGCATTCGATATTTTCGACAAGGTCAAGGCTGCCGTTCCTGAGGCCAGCAAGATCAATGTCACCTTCGGACAGGCCGATACGGACAATCTGTTTGCGAGTATGCAGTCAAATGGCACGCACATCATTTCACTCACGCTTGCCATCGGCACCAGCAGTACCCGTGAACGCACTTCTTCCGAACTGGCCGATGTCGTACGTGAGGTCCTCGCCGGCTATCCTGAAATCCGCCGTGCCACAGTGACCGAAGGCGGTGGCGGTATGGGCGGTGCTTCGTCTATCAAGGTCGAGGTCTATGGCTATGACTTTGCTGAGACGGATGTGGTTGCAAAAGCCCTGCAGACCGAGATGCTCAAGGACAAGAAGTCCTTTGCACAGGTTACGCTCAGCCGCGACGAGTACACTCCGGAATTCCAGATGGATTTCGACAGGACCAAGCTTGCGCTCAACGGCCTCAATTCATCTACCGCCGGTGCCGCGTTCAGCTCCGCGATGAGCGGACAGCTCGCATCCCTTTACCGTGAGGACGGTGAGGAATACAGCATACGTGTACGCTATGCGCCTGAATTCCGTACGAGTATCGAAGATATGGAGAACATCATCGTGATGAGCCCTTCCGGCAAGGCAGTCAGGATGAAGGAACTCGGCACGGTGAAGGAGACCCTCGTGCCGCCTACCATCCAGCGCAAGGACCGTGAACGACTTATCACCATCACCGGAATCGTCGCAGACAAGGCATCCCTCTCCGATGCGGTCGAATCCGCCAGGAAGGTCATTGACAATACGGCCATCCCTTCTACCATCCAGATTGAGATAGCCGGTGACTATGAAGACCAGCAGGAGATGTTCGGCGATATGCTGCTGCTCATCATCCTCATCATCATCCTCGTCTATATGGTAATGGCATCGCAGTTCGAGGACTTCCTCGCTCCGTTCGTAATTATGTTCAGTGTTCCGTTCGCCGCCACCGGCGTGCTCCTCGGATTCTGGGTTACCGGCACTGCGATGGGTATGATGGCGATGATCGGTATCATCATCCTTCTCGGTATCGTAGTGAAGAATGGTATCGTCCTCATTGACTACACCATCATCCTCCGTGAAAGGGGCCTGAACATACGCGACGCTTCAGTCACTGCGGCCCGCAGCCGTCTCCGCCCTATCCTTATGACAACCCTTACGACCGTACTCGGTATGGTACCTATGGCCATCGGACATGGTGAAGGCTCTGAAATGTGGCAGTCACTCGGTATCACGGTATGCTGGGGCCTTACAGTCTCCACCCTCATTACGCTTGTGCTCATACCTGCAGTATATTGCGCATTCTGTATGAAGATGGATCAACGCAAACAAAAGAAACTCGCAAAATGAAAGCAGTATTCGTAGCATATAATCAGGCTTACAACGAAGAGATCGTTGAAATATTGGAAGGTCTGAACCTGAGAGGCTATACACGATGGATCGACGTTCAGGGAAAAGGCTCGTTCAATGGTGAGCCTCACCTCGACAATCACGCGTGGCCGGTCCTGAACCACGCTATCCTGACGATGGTCAAGGACGAAAAGGTCGGGCAGATACTCGAACAGATCAAGGCCAAGGATGAAGCCGCTCCGGATCTGGGGCTCAGGGCCTTTGTCTGGAATATTGAAAATTGCTATTAATTTTCGTATATTTGTGTCCGTCGCCCATAAACCGGGCGACGGATTTTTATGGATAAAGTAATTACACCTGTCAACATTCAGGAGGTCCTTGCGGGTTCTCCGGTTGTCCTCATTGATTTCTGGGCATCCTGGTGCGGTCCGTGCCGCGTCCTTTCTCCAACCGTGGATGAGATTGCCGAAGAGTATGCCAACCGCGTGATGGTTGCCAAATGCAACGTTGAGGACTGTGAAGACATCTCTATTCAGTACGGTATCCGAAATGTCCCTACACTCCTTTTCTTCAAGAACGGGGAGGTCGTGGAAAGACGTGTCGGACTCGTGCAGAAACAGGAAATTTCATCAATATTGGACTCATTAATTTAATTGGAACATTATGAAAAAACTTATCGTAGCAGCTGCTGCACTTCTCATTTCAGTCAGCTCATTCGCCCAGTTCGGTATCATCGCGGGACTCACAACATCGGCTACCTCCCTCAAGGACGCTCAGGTTGAGTGGAATGCAAAGTCCATTGCACAGTATCACGTCGGTCTCACCTACAAGATGGCTCTTGGAAATGTCATCGCAATACAGCCGTCACTCATCTATAATGTGAAGGGCGCAAAGATGGCAGAATTCGATACGAAATCCCTTGATTTCAAGACCGGATACCTTGAGCTTCCTGTTCAGGTCCAGGCCGGTATCGGACTTGGTTCCCTTGCCAGAATCTATGCAGTCGCAGAGCCGTTCATCGGTTACGCGATTTCCAACAAGGTCGAAGGCACCAACCTTAAGGAGCAGTGGGAGAATGTCTCCAGCAAGTTCGAATATGGTATCGGTCTCGGTGCCGGTGCCGAGCTCTTCAGCCATCTTCAGGTATCCGTGAGATATTACTGGAACCTTGGCAATGTCTATGATTTCTCCTGGTCTGCAGTGACCAATGCTCCTAAGGGCAAATGCAACGGTATCACGGCATCTGTCGCATACATTTTCTAAGATATGATGGATAAGAAGGCGGTCTTTTTCTGCTCCGCCAGCTATACCATAGATCCAAAATACAATCAAGCTGCGCGGGAAGCTGTCCGCGCGGCTTGTTTGTCTGGATATGCCGCTGTTTCCGGTGGGACCGTCAAGGGGACGATGGGCGAAATAGCCGATGAAGTCGCCGACTGCGGCGGTTACCATATCGGTGTCATTCCGCGATTTATGCAGGATCTGCTGCATCCCCGCCTGAATGAGATCGTCTGGACGGAGACAATGGCGGAGCGCAAGATGAAAATGCGCCAGGGCGTCGATCTCGCCGTGGCCCTGCCGGGTGGGATAGGCACAATGGACGAGCTGATAGAGACCCTTGTCCTCGCCAAGCTCGGCTTTTTCAAGGGAAAGATCGTTGCGTTCGGGCCTTATGGCTTCTACGAACCGTTCAGAGCTCTGCTCGATCATTATGTGAATACAAATATGATGGCTCCCGCCGACCGCGACAGGGTGATTTTCGTGGAGACCATCGACGAATTCAAGAAAATCCTGTGTCAGTAAGCGAAATCCTCAAGATACTCGGACCGGAATGGGAGAAGATGAGAGCTCTTATGAGAGACTCTCTCCATACTGATGTCGATCTGCTCAAGGATACCAACGAGGATATCCTGAACAATTCCGGCAAACTTCTGCGTCCGATGATCCTGCTTCTGACAGCAAAGGCCTGCGGTGAGATAACCGAGGATACCGTCCGTTTTGCAGCCGCCATAGAGCTGCTGCACAATGCCACCCTGATGCACGACGACGTGGCGGACGAGAGTGCGGAGAGACGTGGCCGTCCGACGGTCGTCTCCCTCCTGGGCCCGTCGGCAGCCGTTCTCGTCGGCGACTTCTGGCTTGCGAGGGCTGTGGAACTGGTGATCGGTTCAAACAGGCACAGCCGGGTGGCCAGTCTCCTTTCCAAGACTCTTACGGACCTCTCCGAGGGAGAGATGCTCCAGTTGGAGAAAGCATCCAGCGCCGACACCGACGAGCAGGCTTACTACCGCATCATCTACTGCAAGACGGCGTCCCTGTTCGAGGCGGCCGCTGCAGCCGCTGCAGATTCGGTCGGCGCTTCTGACGAATTGTTCGAGGCGGCCTGCAAATTCGGCAGATATATGGGAATAGCCTTCCAGATAAAGGATGACATTCTCGATTATGCCGGTACCGAGGAACTGGGCAAGCCTGTCGGGATTGACTTGAAGGAGCAGAAGATCACGCTCCCTCTTCTTGGGGCGCTCCGGAATTCACCGAGGGAGGAGGAGATACGCGGAATGATAAGGGATATCCACAGCAAGCCTGAAAATTGCGGCAAGGTCCGCGATTTCGTCTGGGAAGAGAACGGCGTTGACTATGCGGCCGCCCGCCTGGATGAATTCATAGGCAAGGCGGTTTCAGCCCTGGATATGTTCCCTGAAAGCATTGCCAAGGATTATCTTATTGAGATAGCACAATTTAACGCTTTCAGAAAGGTATGACGTATTCTCAGGTGCAAGGTCTTGACCAGGTGAAGTCGGCGCTCGCCGGAATGGTTGATGCCGGCCGTGTGCCTCACGCCATCCTTTTCCACGAAGATGAGGGAGGCGGAGCTTTTCCGCTGGCGCTGGCATTCCTCCAGCATCTTTACTGCTCGAGCCGCACTGCGTCCGATTCCTGCGGCGGATGTCCTTCCTGCAACAGGATATCCAAACTGATCCATCCCGATGTCCATTTTATCTTCCCGACGGCATCCAAGATGGTCTCGTTGGACTATATCGACAAGTTCAGGGCTCTTGTACAGGAGAATCCGGGATTTACGTCGTCCGAGCTGCTTGATGCCCTCGGACTCGACAGCAAGAATTCAGTGATAGCCGTAAGCGAGGCGAAATCGCTTTTGGAGAAACTCTCGCTGAGCGCGCTTGAAGGAGGCTATCGCTCGGTCGTGATCTATCTCCCGGAGAAGATGAACCAGGAGGCTGCGAACCGTCTTCTGAAGATGATAGAGGAGCCGCCGCTCAAGACACAGTTCGTGCTGATCACGCATTCTCCGGAGAAAGTCATTCCGACCATCATCTCACGTTGCCAGCGGATACGCGTGGCGCCGGAAGGTGCTGCGAGATTGACGGAATTCGCCGAGCCGGAGCTGCTTGACGACTTTATGTCCGCGCTGGTGTCGAGAAACCTTCCGGCCGCCCTTGATGCCGGTGACAGAATTGCAGCCCTGCCATCGCGTGAAAGTGCAAAAGCTTTTTGTAAATTTGCAGCTGACGCGATGCGCCAGATCTTCCTGCATCAGCAGGGGCTCCCGCAGATGGCAGTGCGGGAAGGCCATTACGCGGAGTGGGCTGCAAAGTGCCGCAAAACTTTCCCCCGTCAGGCCCTGGAGGCTCTCAGCAGGGCACAGACCCTGATAGACAGGAATGTGAATTCAAAGATACTTTTTACCGATCTTGTTGACCGGCTATATATGAACATATGAGCAATACAGATAACGAAACCATACAGTTTGACTGTTTTCGCGGATGCGCGGTGACGCACGACGAGGAAACCGGCGAAACCAATTGCGCATATCGCGTCGGCTGCTGCAAGCTGGGCGACCGCAACTGGCTGAAGGATGCCAATGACGGCACCTGCCCGAATTTCTTCGAAGTCCGCTTCAAGAATACCCGCAAGGGGATATATGTCAATGACTCTCCTCAAAGCATCCATCAGGGCGACCTTGTGATTGTAGAGGCCACCAATGGTCAGGACCTTGGCATCGTTACGCTCGAAGGCCCGATCGTTCTCCGCCAGATGAAATCAAGAGGCATCGACCCTGAGACAGCGGAGCTGAAGAAGATTTATCGCAAGGCGCGTCAGACCGATATCGAGAAATGGCAGATGGCAATCGCCAGGGAGCAGGACACAATGATCAAGGCCCGTCGCATTGCCGCCGAAATGGGACTTGAGATGAAGATAGGTGACGTGGAATTCCAGGGCGATGGCACGAAGGCGATTTTCTATTACATAGCTGATGGCCGCGTTGACTTCCGCCAGCTCATCAAGGTGTTCGCCGAGGAGTTCAAGATCAGGATCGAGATGAAGCAGATCGGTGCCCGTCAGGAAGCCGGCCTCATCGGAGGTCTGGGCGTGTGCGGCCGCGAACTCTGTTGCGCGAATTACATCACCTCTTTCCAGAGCATCTCGACGTCTGCCGCCCGCTGCCAGGACCTCTCGCTCAACCCGCAGAAGCTCGCCGGGCAGTGCGGCAAGCTGAAATGCTGCCTGAATTACGAAGTTGCCAACTACCTTGACGCACAGTCCCGCATCCCGAGGGTCAGCGAACCGCTGGAATTCAAGGACGGCCTGGCTTATCTGCGCAAGACGGACATCCTCCGTGAGATAATGTACTTCTCGTACGACAAGAATTCCGATGCGAACCTCTATCCTCTGGATGCCTATGACGTGCGGGAGATCATAAAGATGAACAGGAACGGTGTAAGGCCTGAATCGCTCCGCGAAGAGCCGGAACCGGCGGCTCCGGAGTTCGTCACCGCAGTCGGCGACGACAGCATCAGCCGTTTTGATTCTCCGAAAAAGAAGAAATCACACGGCGGGCGGGGTAACCGCAACCGGGGGCGTGGCGGGAAGTCCGGCCGTGGCGGACAAAATAAACCTTCAGAATAATGACTTCCGGGAAACTGGTGACGGTGCTTGCGGCAGCGGTGGTTTCGCTGTTGCTGTATGCCTGTTCGCCGGCCATCGGATATGAATGTTTCATCAAGGAAGGGGACTCCGAGGGAAACCTGTACTCATTCACGGTCCCGTTTGATGATTCGCTTGCCACTTATTCCGTTTCTTTTTTTACCAGAATAGATGCTCCGGGAGACAAGGCGCCGGAAAAAGCCCTGGGCTTGGATGTCACCTGGACTTCGCCTTCCGGCGAATCAGCCGGAGAGACGGTATATATGGACCCTTCGAAAGAGGTTGAAACCTACAGGAGCGGCGTGGTGCCGGGCGAGACCGGTGATTGGAAAATTGAAGTCCGGGTGCAGGACGCACCTCAGGGTTTCCGCGGCCTCGGGATAATGATCAGAACGGATGGGACACGATAAGCTTAGGAAATTTGCAGAGAACGAGACGTTCTCCTGCCTTGTGCAGCCGTCGTCGGAAGAGTTGCTTGCCGATGGCTATCTTGCTCTGAAGGATCACGGGATGAAGGGGCATTGGAGGGAATTTTTCAAGAATGACAATCCCATTGTCCTCGAACTTGGATGCGGAAAGGGCGAGTATACGATCGACCTTGCACAGAGGGACCCGTCGAAGAATTACATCGGTGTCGACATCAAGGGCGCCCGCTTGTGGAAAGGTGCGAAATATGCGACGGAACACGCACTGTCCAATGTGGCATTCCTGCGCACAAGGATAGAGTTCATATGTGCTTTTTTTGCGCCCGATGAGATATCCGAGATATGGCTCACTTTCTCCGATCCCCAGCATCGTCGCGAGAATGCCCGGCTCAGCTGTCCTCTTTTCCTTGAAAGGTACAGGACTTTCCTGAAGCGCGGAGGCGTCGTGCATCTCAAGACGGACTCGCGCTTCCTGTATGAATATACCAGGTCGGTATGCTCCGACAATGGCTTGAGTGTGCTTGCTTCAACCGTGGACCTTTATGGATGTGAGGGCGTTGGATTCATAGACGACAGGCCGGAACTTCGTGAAGTCCAGACTTTTTACGAGACTATGTTTCTCGGACAGGGTTATAGGATCAACTATCTTGCCTTTTGTATCGACAAGGAGGGAAGGATTGAGACCCCGTCGTCCTTTGATGCAGATTATTGGCGTTCCGTGGAGGGCCCGCGCCAGCTTTTCGGGCGGGACACGGCGGAGACGCGCAGACAGAAACTACATTCCACAGCAGAAAAATGAACTGGTTGTTGATCGTTCCGGTCATTCTGGGTGGCAGCGCCACTCCTGAAATGGCAAAGGCTGACTTCTGGCCGGCATCAGATGAAATCGTGATGACTGCCGGGCAGATTGAGGCATACAATGCGAGTCTGGTCGCCGAGGGGGACCTTGACCTGGTCGACATCTGCTCGGCAGCGGACTCCGTTGACGGCAGTGTGGTGCGAAGCTCCATAGGCCAGTACAGGATCCCACGCTCGTACAGATATTTCGACAAGTCAAAAGTCACCGCTTCGGCGAAGAAAAGGATCCTGGCGAACCGCAACCTTGACGCGGTGGCCGGAACGGCGGCATTGCGCTATGGCATCATCACCACCCCCGCCGACCTCCGCAGCTTCCCGACCGCAACGACTTGCACGGATGACGGCGTGATGGCCGGGAGCCTGTGTTTCGACGACTTCCAGCAGACACATCTCTGGCTGGGCGAGGGAGTGCTCATCTGGCACGAATCGGCCGATGGCAGATGGTTTTACGTCCGGGGACGCAATTATGCCGGGTGGGTTGAGGCGTCGAATATCGGACTCTGCACCAGAGAGGAAATGATCCATTATGTCAAGAACCCTCTTTTCGCGGTTACGCTCGAGCAGAAACTTGTCACCGTGGCAGGCCGCGAAATGCGCCTGATGATGGGCACCCGCCTGGCGAAAAATGCGGACGGAGCGGTGCTGGCGCCAGTCCGCAGGGCGGATGGGACCCTGATGCTGGTACCTTCTGAAATCGATATCGAAATGTCGGACGGATATCTTCCGTATACGACGGCGAACGCCTTGAAGCTTGCTTTCAAGCTCCTTGGCACGCCATATAGCTGGGGAGGGGCGGAAGGCTATAACGATTGTTCCGCCACATTGCTCTCGGTCTATTATTGCTTCGGCGTGGAGCTGCCCCGCAACAGCTCCAGTATGAAGAATATGGACAGATTCAACCACAGGCCGTCCGAAGCCCCTGTGGATTATTCCTCCCTGCTTCCGGGAAGCATCGCCATCGTGCCGGGGCACGCTATGATGTATATCGGCTGCATAGATGGCGAACCATATATCCTGCACGACGTAAACGCCTTATACTCAAGGGATCTGGTCAAGGATCAGAGAAGCATCACGTTGGTTTCGTCCTGCAGTGACATCTACCGCAAGACCGGCCTCTCCTATACCGAGGCGTTCACCAATCTGATTGAAGTCAGGTATGAAAACGACAATCTTAGCAGAACTTCCGGAGCCGGAGATCATTGATCCCGGAGCTCTGTATGAGTCATATTCATCCGGTGCGACCGATCTTGTAGTCGTGCTGGGGCCGACCGCTTCGGGGAAGACGAAATATGCGGTCAGGCTGGCAAATGAGTTCGCTTCTTTCGGACGCCGGGCTGAAATCATCTCTGCTGATTCCCGTCAGGTATACAGGGGTATGGATATCGGCACCGGCAAGGATCTGGCCGAATATGGCAGCGTCCCATATCATCTGATCGATATCGCGGATGCGGGCAGTCAATACAACGTTTTCCAATTCCAGCGCGATTTTTCGTCGGCCTGGGCTGATATTCGTGGCAGGGACGCCATACCGATCCTTTGCGGCGGCACGGGGCTGTATATCAATGCCGTCACTTCGGGTTATGATTTCAGGGAAACCCGCCCGCTGAGCGAAAGGCGCGGAGGTTCGGAGGGCTGTTCACCGGCTCCTTCAGTCCACCTCCCGTCATCTCCCTTCATCATCGGCACGCTTGTAAGCCGCGAGGTCCGGAACGCGCGTATCGATGCGCGTCTGGATGCGCGTCTGCAGGAGGGAATGATCGATGAGGTCAAGGGGCTGCTGGAACGGGGTGTGCCGGAAGCGGTTCTGATCTCCTACGGGCTTGAGTATAAGTTCATCACTTTGTTCTTGAGGGGAGATATGGACTATGATGAGATGCGCCTCAAACTGTCAACGGCGATCCACCAGTTCGCCAAGCGTCAGATGACCTGGTTCCGCGGTATGGAGCGCAGCGGCGCCGTCATTCATTGGACTGAGGTCTGATATCCTAGTCGCGTTCCATCTCGCGCCTGATGTCCTTCTCCTTTATCGAGGCGCGTTTGTCATACTCCTTCTTTCCGCGTGCAAGAGCGATGTGGAGCTTGGCGTAGCCGTTCTCTGATACGTATGCCTTTGTGACGACTATGGTCAATCCCTTGGTCTTCACTGCCTGGGCAAGATGCCTGAGCTCTTTTCTTGTGAGAAGGAGCTTGCGGTCCCGCATCGGTTCGTGGCTGCTCCAGGCTGAGGCCCAGAAGTAAGTGGCAATGTTCATCCCGCGTACGTAGAGTTCGCCGTCGCTGAAGTAGCAGTAGGCGTCCTGAAGGGAAGCCTTGCCGGCGCGGATCGACTTGATCTCGGTGCCGACAAGCACGATTCCGGCATCGTACTGCTCGAGCAGTTCGTAGTCGAAAGTGGCGCGCTTGTTGAGAATGTTGACGCGGTTTATGCCCTTCTTCTTTTCAGCCATTATGCCTTGATTCCAAATGCTTTGCGGATAGTGTCAACGGAATCCAGAAGTTCCCATCCGAAGAACTGGACGTCCTTTTCGGACCAGGTGCCGTCGGCCTGCTTCATCTTCACGGCCTGGACATACGGCTTGCGTCCCATATGGCCATAAGCGGCACAAGGCGAGTAGATAGGGTTCTTGAGGCCGAATCTTTCGATGATCGCCGCAGGGCGGAGGTCGAAAGTCTCGCGGATCTTTGATGCGATGTATGAATCGGTGGCTTCGCCGCGGAGGTCGGATATCTCGGAGCCTGCAGGGGCCTGGACGTGTGCAGAACCATAGGTGTCCACGAAGATTGAGACCGGTTCGGCAACGCCGATGGCATAGGCGAGCTGGACGAGACATTCGTCCGCGATACCTGCTGCGACCAGGTTCTTCGCGATATAGCGTGCTGCGTAGGCGGCTGAACGGTCGACTTTTGAAGGGTCTTTTCCGGAGAATGCGCCGCCACCGTGTGCGCCGCGTCCGCCGTATGTGTCAACTATTATCTTGCGCCCTGTGAGGCCGGTGTCTCCGGCAGGTCCGCCGATGACGAATTTGCCCGTAGGGTTGACGTGAAGGATGAACTTGTCGTCGAAGAGGGCTGCGGTCGCCGCCGGGAGGGATGCTATCAGCCGTGGAATGACGATGCTGCGGATGTCCCGCTCGATGCGGTCGTGCATAGCTTCGTCGGTGTCGAACTCATCGTGCTGCGTGCTGACCACGATCGTGTGGACCCGCAGAGGCTGGTGCTTCCCGGAGAACTCTACCGTGAACTGTGATTTTGCGTCGGGACGCAGGTATGGCATAAGCCCGGGCTCGTTGTGTCGGATGTCGGCGAGAACCAGAAGCAGCTTGTGTGACAGGGAGAGTGCCAGAGGCATATATTCCTCGGTGTCGCGGCAGGCATAGCCGAACATCATTCCCTGGTCGCCGGCGCCCTGCTCAAGAGGCTCCCCGCGTACTACGCCGCGGTTGATGTCGGCGCTCTGCTCGTGGATGGTTGACATAACCCCGCAGGAGAGGGAATCGAAATGATAGTCCGATTTTGTGTAGCCGATCCTGGCGATGGTCCTGCGTACGGTGTCCTCGATGTCGACGTAGGCGTTGTCGCTCTTGACCTCGCCGCCGACGATCACCAGGCCCGTGGTGCAGAATGTTTCACAGGCGACTTTCGCCTCCTGGTCCTGGCGGAGGAATTCATCAAGGATGGCGTCTGAAATCTGGTCAGCGACCTTGTCGGGATGACCTTCGGAGACTGACTCCGATGTAAAGAGATAGTTCATTTTAGCATTTTTTAGACGAGGTTGCAAGCATTCAAATCTGTCCTCGCGATTGTGTAAATTCGGCGGCAAAGGTAACAATAAATTTCGATATTATTGTTTAAAATTTTCTTTGGGATTTTGATTCAACAAATTAACTTTGCGGCCCGGTTTGCGGCCTGACTGGAAGCAGTTGCCGGAAACTGTTGATAAGTTGTTGAAAAGTAATGCTGTATTACCTTTGGTAATAACTATCTTTGCAACGTAGAATTTTTGTTTATTCTAACTATATCAAAAACATTATGAAACAAATCCTCAAGAGTTTATTGCTGTCTGCAGCAGCAATGCTTGTTGGTATTTCTGCGTTCGCGCAGGTAACAACCTCTTCCCTCAACGGTAAGGTTACCGATTCAAAGGGCGAGCCTGTTGCCGGTGCCGCAGTCATTGCCATCCACACTCCTTCAGGTACACAGTATTTCGCTGTTGCCAACAACGAAGGTCTCTTCTACATCAACGGTATGCGTGCCGGTGGTCCTTATTCCGTTGAGGTAAGCTGCCTTGGTTATCACTCCGTGACTTACACAGACGTAGTCCTCCAGCTCGCTGAAGCTTTTGCCATCAACGCAAGCCTCAAGGACGACAGTGAAATGCTTTCAGAGGCAATCGTGATTTCCACCGCTGCCTCAAAGTTCGCTGCTGAGAAGACAGGTGCTGCCACCAACATCAACAACGCGCAGATCGCCAACCTTCCTACCGTCAGCAGAAACATCACCGACGTCACCCGTCTTTCACCTTACGGTGGCAACGGTATGAGCTTCGCCGGTTCCGACGGCCGTACCGCCAACTTCACCGTTGATGGTGCGAACTTCAACAACAACTTCGGCCTTTCATCAAGCCTTCCTGGCGGCGGCAGCCCTATCTCCATCGACGCAATCGAAGAGCTCCAGGTTGTCATCTCCCCTTACGATGTCCGTCAGACCAACTTCATCGGCGGTGGTGTGAATGCCATCACAAAGTCAGGTACCAACACCTTCAAGGGTTCTGCATACATCTATCATCGCAACGAGAACCTCCGTGGTGACACCGTCTGCGGCGAGCAGATCTCAGGCGCACGCGCAACTGACCGCAGCACGACCTACGGCTTCAACCTCGGCGGCCCTATCATCAAGAACAAACTCTTCTTCTTCGTCAACGCAGAGTACTCCAAGATCCCTACCGTTGTCAACCGCTGGCACGGTTCTGAGGATGGTGTAGCAAATGCTAACGATTACGTTTCACGCACCACCATCGCCGACCTTGAGAAAGTAAAGCAGCACGCACGCAGCAAGTACGGTTATGACACCGGTTCCTACACCGATTTCCCTGCCAACGAGACCAACATCAAGATCCTCGCCCGCATCGACTGGAACATCAACGACAAGCACAAGCTTGCTCTCCGTTACAACTACACCACCAACCAGGCCTGGAACCAGACCAACGCCACCTCAATGGACGGCGGTACCCGTATGGCCAGCTCACGTATGTCGCAGAATGCAATGGCATACGCGAACGCGATGTATTCAATGAACAACAACGTTCATTCATTCTCAGTCGATCTCAACAGCCGCATCAGCGACAACCTCTCAAACCAGTTCCTCGCAACCTACTCTATCATCGGTGATATCCGCGGCACCAACTCAGCAGAGTTCCCGTTCATCGACATCACCAAGGACGATGACAACTACATCGCTCTCGGTTATGAGCTCTTCACCTGGAACAACGCCGTTCACAACAACACCCTCAACATCAAGGATGATATCACCTACTACGCAGGTGCTCACAAGATCACCGGAGGTATCAACTTCGAGTATCAGATGGCTGACAACCAGTATATGCGTAACGGTACCGGTTACTATCGCTACAACGGTGTAGACGATTTCATCAACGGCGCAGCCCCTGAGGTTGTCTGCCTGACCTACGGCTACGATGGCGAGACAAAGCCTGCTGCACGTGTCCGTTTCTACAGACCGGGCATCTATGCTCAGGACGAATGGGCTGTCAACGACAACTTCAAGCTTACCTATGGTCTCCGTCTTGACGGTCTGTTCTTCAACAACAACGACATCATGACAAACAACGCCATCAAGGAGCTCACCTACTATCCTGCATACAAGAACTATCAGGAGACACACATCGATACAGGTCTTTGGCCAAAGGCTTCCATCACCGTTTCTCCTCGTATCGGTTTCACCTGGGATGTCCTTGGTGACAAGAGCCTCAAGGTCCGTGGTGGTACCGGTCTCTTCAGCGGCCGTCTGCCTCTCGTATTCTTCACCAATATGCCTACCAACTCAGGTATGGTTCAGTATCAGGCACAGCTCAACTCCAAGAACACCGATATGAGCCTCTTCAACGGCGGTCTTGTTACCGACAGCGAGGGTCACGCTACCACAGCTGCTCTCCTCCAGAAGCTCGTCTCAATGGGCTATCCTCAGACCATCTCTCCAGAAGACGGCACCAAGCCATCAGCAGTCAATGCTGTTGACCCTAACTTCAAGATGCCTCAGGTATGGAAGACCTCTCTCGCAATCGACTACCAGTTCCCTACTTCATTCCCATTCACGATCACCGCAGAAGGTATCTTCAACAAGACCGTCAACGCAGTGTCAATCTCTGACTGGAGTATGAAGAACGTCGGCGGTTTCGCAAGATTCAACGGTGTCGACAACCGTCCTGTCTATCCTTCTGATTTCCGTACGACAACCAAGGCATTCGTCCTTCAGAACACCAGCAAGGGTTATGGCTGGTCAGCCAACGTAACCATCAACATGCAGCCTGTCGAAGGCCTCAGCCTCATGGCAGCTTACACCCATACTGTCAGCAAGGAAATCACCGGTATGCCTGGTTCAGCAGCTGAATCTGCATTCACCTATGTTCCTACCATCGAGGGCCCTAACTACATCGGCCTCCACAACTCACAGTATGTTACTCCTGACCGTGTAGTTGCTTCCGCAACCCACCACGACAAGAGCGGCAACCACTTCAGCCTCATCTATGAAGCCTGGAGAGGTGGTTACAACTACTCATATATGACAACCAACGATATGAATGGTGACGGTTACAACTACGATACCATCTATATCCCTACAGATGCTCAGGTTGCAAACGGTGACTTCCGCTTCGTTTCCGCAGACGATGCAGAGCGTTTCCTCGCATTCGTCCACAATGACAGCTACCTCAGCAAGAATCAGGGCAAGTATGCAGAAGGCTACAGCGTCTACTCTCCTTGGGTACATCGCATTGACTTCAGCTACAAGCACGACTTCAAGATTCAGCACGGCGAGAGCACAAGCAAGCTCCAGCTCAGCGTGGATATCAAGAATATCCTCAATCTCTTCAACAGCAACTGGGGCGTCTCCAAGTACCTCAATCCTGAAATCGGTGAGGATCCTCGCATCCTCAAGTATGAGGGCGTAGACGCAGACGGTTATGCTACATTCTCAACTCCGGCAATCATCAACGGCAACACCCAGACATTCACTCCAAATCACACTCTTGGACAGTGCTGGTACGCTTCTGTCGGTATCAAGTACATGTTTAACTAATCAATCGCCTGAATATTATGAAACTTAAGTATATATTCGCTGCGCTTGTTGCCGCTTGCTCTCTGGCAATCGGATGTACAAAGGAAACCATTACCGTTCTGGATGAGGTTCAGGTTTCTTCTTCATACGTTGCCCTTTCCAATAACGAAGGGACAAACAGCGTGACCATCACGGTGACTGCAAAGGATTCCTGGTCAATCAATGCAATACCTCAGTGGGTTAACATCAGCCCTTTGTCCGGCAATGCTGGTGAAACCAGTGTCACTTTCTCTGCAGACAAAGCTTCAGGTACACGTGAGAACACCATCAAGATCACTTGCGCCGGAAAGGAGCAGACTATCATCATCAGACAGGAAGCTGAAAAGGTCATCCCTAAGACCATCACCGTTGCCGAAGCTCTCAAGGTCATTGCTGAATATCCTGACGGTTCACCTGTAAGCCGCGTAAGGGGTATTGTCTGCAAGATTCAGGAGATCAGCACATCTTACGGCAATGCAACGTTCTACATTTCTGATGACGGAAAGTTCGAGGATGGCAAATGGCTCCAGGTTTATCGTGGCCTTTGGATGAACGGCGCTTCATTCACCAAGGGTGATGAGTTCACTGTTGGTGACGAGCTTGTCATCGAGGGTGTCCTGATGGACTACAAGGGTACACCTGAAACAAAGGAGAAGGCCGCTTATGTAATCGAACTCAACAAGTCTCTCATCAAGGTTGACTCTCTCAGCATCAACGACAGGCAGTTTGACTTCGTTCCTATCGAAGGCGGTGAGGTTGTAGCAAACCTCAGCTGCAAGGGCAACGGCATCTCTGTCAATGTCCCTTCAGAGGCTCAGAGCTGGATCTCAGTCACCGGTATCGACACAGGCAACGGCAAGGTCACCTTCAATGTCGCTCCTAACAAGGGCGGTGACCGTTCTGCAACCCTTACGTTCGCTACCTCAGACGGACAGAAGGACTACACTGCATCAGCTACCATCGCCCAGAAGGGCGCTATCCTCAGCGTTTCAATCGCTGATTACATCGCCGCTGCAGAGGATGATACCCAGTACCGCATCTCCGGTGTCATCACCAAGGTCGCTCAGGATTCTGAAAAGTATGGTGCCAACCTTTATATCAAGGATGCTACCGGTGAGGTTTACATTTATGGTACCACCGGTGCAAACGGCAATATCCAGACTCTCGCTGCGTTCGGCGCCAAGGAAGGCGACATCGTAGAGTTCGTCGGAAAGAGGTCTTCATACAACGGTACTCCTCAGATGGCAAAAGGCCAGTTCCAGTGGTTCAAGACCGTTACCCCTATGGATGCTGCAGGCGTAATGAATATGGCTGATGACGACAAGAACGATCCTCAGAACTACATTATGCTCACCGGTACCGTCACCAAGAACAGCGGTTATGAAATTGCTCCTTATGGAAACTTCGACCTCGTTGACGAGTCAGGTTCAATCCTTGTCTACGGCGTGTCTACCGGATGGAACGGTGAGACCAAGAAGTTCGATACCCTCGGTGTCAAGGAAGGTGATGTCATCACCATCATCGCATACAAGACCTCTTACAAGGGCAACCCTCAGGTAGTCGGTATGTATGTAAGCCACGAGACTCCGGGCGCTCCTGTAGGTCCGTACGCAACTACTGTAAAGTACGCTCTCGGTTTAAATTCATACGATGACGGCGTTGCTATCGTAAATGGAACCGAAGGTGTTCAGACTGTCAAGATCGGTACTTCAAGCAAGGCCGGAGATTTCACTGTCGAGATTCCTTCAAGCTGCAGCAAGCTCTCTTTCTATGCAGTCACCTGGAAGGGCACTGACCCGGCTCCGGAAGTTAAGATTTATGATGGTGAGACACCCGTTGCAAGCCAGACAGTAGCAGCCAATGACGGTGCAACGGGCAATGCTCCATACACCCTCACCGTTACCGACTCCGACAAGTATTCTCTCAATGTCCCTGCAGGAAAGACCCTCAAGGTCACCTGCGAGAAGAGAGTGATCTTCTTCGCCCTCAAGGCTGAGTAATAAACTCTAATAATTAATGAATTGGTCATCATCGGTTTTGCTGATGATGACCAATTTTTTTGTACCTTTACAAACTTATTGCGTTGATAGCAGATATAATTCCGAATATAATATGAAAGTCCATCCACTTTTTGCCCTTGCAGCAGCCCTATGCATCCTTTCCTGTTCAAAGCCTGATGACGGCGGAAAGACTGAAGTTGGTTTTATTTCCGTTTCTCCTGCCAGCCAGTCCGTCGTGGCGGAAGGCACAACCTTTTCAGTTGAAATCAAGTCGAACAAGGGATGGCAGGCGGAGTCCAATTCAAGCTGGGTCGGTGTTTCGCCCAGCCGCGGTTCCGGAAATACTACCGTTCAAGTTACTGTCAGTCCAAATGTGGCCGAAGAGCGCAATGCAACCGTCAATTTCCACCTGCTCCTTGAAGATAAGAGCACGGACTTGAAGATCACCCAGGCCACAGGTATCTCTGCCGATGGGATCAGGACGCTCACCATTGCTCAGTTCATAGGCAAGCCGGACAGCGAAACCGACTGGTACAGACTCACTGGAGAGATTGTATCAATCTCAAGTTACACCTATGGCGACTTCTATATGAAGGACGATACGGGATTCATATACGTGTATGGCCTGGCTCCCGAGAAAGGCGGCAAGACTGAAGATTTCTCCAAGCTCAATCTCAAGGCGTCAGATGTCGTTACCATTGTCGCCAACAGATATACTTACAGCGGAGTCAATGAGACGAAAAATGCTTATTATGAAAAGCATACGTCTGGAAAATCATACCCGGGATTCGTCGCGAAGAGCGCAAAGGCGGATTGGCTTGAACTCCCGGAGACCGCTGACAGCGAAGACGGTAACCTGTTCGTCCACCACAAGCACGAGACAGGATTGAGAAATTACTCGGCATATTTCAGCACGGGCGACAGAGTCTCAAGGTGGACCTGCTATCCTTATGTGTACAGGCAGGGCGGAGATGGCCGTAACGATGACCCATATGCATTCGACCCTCTCGTGGACCCTCAGTATCAGGCCTGCCTGACCAAGTCATATCAGGACAGGACGTTCAAGGACATACCGGGCGAAGAATTCATCCGCGGTCATATGGTTCCGTCAAACGACCGTTCGGGCCGTGCGAATTATGACGTATTCCTTGCCACTAACATAATGCCTCAGAGTGAAAAGATCAACGGAGCGACATGGAGCGACCTTGAGTTGAAGATCCACACGAATTGGGCTGCGCAGAGCGATACCCTCTATGTGGTCACCGGAACTATCCTTGACGACAGTACACATAAGGTAAAAGACGTAGAGGGAAAGGAGATTACGGTCCCTACCGGCATATACAAGTCCGTCCTCGCCCTTACCAAGCAGGGTGAATACAAGGGTCTTGCAGTATTCTTCGAGAACAAGGGACAGTCCAGTGCCACTTTCACCAAATCAATGGCAATGTCCATTGACGCGCTGGAGGAAATGATTGGTGTTGACCTTTATGTCAATCTTCCTGATGAGGAAGAAAAGGCCGTCGAAGCCGCCGACCCGCAGGCGGACAACTGGTGGTGGCAGTAATCAGAATCATTAAGATACAGATATGAAAAAGTTTTTCGCAATCCTTGCAATCGCTTTTGCCATGACAGCATGCAACCGCACCAATCCGTTCCTTTCAGAATGGAGCAACGAATATGGTATCCCTGATTTCGCAGCAATCAAGATAACTGACTATATGCCGGCGGTGAAGGCCGGCATCGCTCAGCAGGAAGCAGAGATCCAGGCAATCATAGATAATCCGGAGGCTCCGACCTTCGAGAACACCATTGCTGCCTTTGACCGCAGCGGTGCGATTCTTGATCGCGTGAGCGCAGTCCTCTTCAATGTCAGCGAGTCTGACGTCACCGACGAACTCAATGCCGTCGTGGAAGAGGCCACACCACTTATCTCCGTCCATTCCGACAATATTTTCATGAACCCGGCATTCTTCGCCCGCGTCAAGGCCGTTTACGATGCCGACCAGAGCAGCCTCACCCGCGAGCAGCAGATGGTCCTCAAGGATATGTACGAAGGATTCATCAACAACGGTATCGGGCTCGACGAGGCCGGACAGGCACGCCTCAAGGAAATCAACAGCGAGCTCTCATCCCTCGTGATCACCTTCGGAAACCACATCCTTGCAGAAAGCAATGCCTACAAGGCCGAGATAGGGGCATCAGTCGCCAACTACTACGATATGATGGCGGCAGAACCTGACCGTGCAAAGCGCGAGAAGATGTTCAATATGTATTCTCACCGCGCCAACAACGGCAACGAGAATGACAACAAGGAGGCCCTTCTCCGCATAATGGAGCTCCGCATCGAGAAGGCAAAGCTTCTCGGATTCGACACTCCTGCGGCACAGATCCTCGACACCAAGATGGCAAAGACTCCCGAGACCGTGGATGCATTCCTTGCCAACATTATGGAAGCGGCGGTTAAGCGCGCCAGGGAGGAGGTCGCCGATATGCAGAAGGTGATGGACGAAGACATTGCCGCAGGCATCCTTCCTGCAGGCACGAAGATCCAGCCTTGGGACTATATGTACTATGCAGAGCGCGTCCGCAAGGCCCGCTATGCTCTCGACGAGGCCGAGGTCATGCAGTATTTCAAGATGGAGAACGTCCGCGCCGGAGTGTTCGGCAACGCCAGCCGTCTCTATGGCCTCCAGTTCGAGCCGATCGAGGGTGTCGCTCTCTTCAACCCTGAGGCAGAAGCCTTCAAGGTCACCGACGAGGATGGCTCACTCATCGGCGTCATCATCACTGACTACTACCCTCGCGACAGCAAGCGTGCCGGCGCCTGGATGTCGGAGTTCGCAATGCAGTATTACGACGAGAACGGAAACAATGTCCGTCCTGTCATCGTGAATATCGGCAACTTCAACAAACCTACGGCAGAAAAGCCTTCGCTCCTGAACATCGATCAGGTCGAGACGATGTTCCACGAGTTCGGCCACGCACTTCACGGCCTCCTCAGCCAGTGCCACTACAAGTCAGTCGCCTGCACGAGCGTAAAGCGCGACTTCGTGGAGCTTCCTTCACAGATCAATGAAAACTGGGCCTTCGAGCCGGAGGTCCTCGCCACATACGCCTTCCACTATCAGACCGGAGAGGTCATCCCTGAGGAGCTTGTCGCCAAGGTTCAGGCCGCTTCCAATTTCAATCAGGGCTTTACCACCGCAGAGCTCTGCGCAGCATCCATCCTTGATATGAAATGGCACGAACTCAGCTCGATCGAGGGCATTGACGTTGAGGAATTCGAAGCCAAGGTCTGCAAGGAGATGGGCCTCATCGATGAGATCATCCCTCGCTACCGCAGCACCTACTTCAACCATATCTTCGGTTCAAGCGGCTACAGCGCAGGTTACTACAGCTATCTCTGGGCCGAGGTCCTCGACAAGGACGCATTCGAACTCTTCCGCCAGAAGGGTGTCCTTGACAAGGAAACCGCAATGAGCTTCCGCCACAATATCCTTGAGAAGGGTGGCAGCGAAGAGCCGATGACCCTTTACAAGCAGTTCCGTGGCGCTGAGCCTGATGCCGGTGCCCTTCTCCGTGCACGCGGTCTTGCAGAATAGAATTTTTAGAAACAGATATGAACAAGAAAGTACTTTTGATGATTCTCGATGGCTGGGGCGAAGGACGTCACGACCAGAGTAATGCTATTTACACACAGGGTGCGCCTTTCATCGACAGCCTCCGTGCAAAATATCCTATGGCACATCTTCAGGCCTGCGGCGAATACGTAGGTCTTCCTGACGGCCAGATGGGAAATTCCGAGGTCGGACATATGAACCTCGGTGCCGGCCGCGTGGTATATCAGGATCTGGTGAAGATCAATATGGCCTGCCGCGACCACAAGCTTATGGAGAACAAGGAGATCAAGGCTGCCTACGATTATGTAAAGCAAAGCGGCAAGAAGCTCCATTTCTTCGGTCTCTGCTCACACGGCGGAGTGCATTCATCCCTCAATCACCTCTATGAATTCCTCGCTGAGGCAAAGAAGATGGGTCTTGAAGATGTCTATGTCCACTGCTTTATGGACGGACGCGACTGCGACCCTCGCAGCGGCTATGGTTTCGTGAAGGAGCTCGAGGAGAAGATGGGCGAGACCACCGGCAAGGTTGCCACCGTCTGCGGCCGCTTCTATGCAATGGACCGCGACAAGCGCTGGAACCGCGTGAAGGAAGCCTACGATATGCTTGTTGAAGGAAAGGGCGAGCAGTTTGAAAGCGCTCTTGCGGGCATCCAGGCATCATACGATGCAGATGTCACCGACGAGTTCATCAAACCTATCGTCATCACGAAGAACGGAGAGCCTCTCGCAAAGGTCGAGGAAGGCGATGCCGTAATCTTCTACAACTTCCGCAACGACCGCGCCCGAGAGCTCACCAATGTCCTCACACAGAACGATATGCCGGAGGAGGGAATGAAGAGGATACCTCTTTATTACTGCTGCCTCACTCCATACGATGCCTCATTCACGGGGCTCCACATCCTTTTCGACAAGGAAGAGGTCAAGGACACCCTTGGCGAGACTGTCGCCAAGGCAGGAAAACGTCAGCTCCGCATTGCCGAAACAGAGAAGTATGCTCACGTGACCTTCTTCTTCAACGGCGGCCGCGAGGTTCCGTTTGAGAACGAGGACCGCATTCTCGTCAATTCCCCTAAGGTCGCGACCTATGACCTTCAGCCTGAGATGAGTGCGGTCGAGGTTACCGACAAGCTCTGCGATGCAATCCGCTCCGAGAAGGAAGATATGATCATCCTGAACTACGCCAATGGTGATATGGTCGGGCATACGGGCATTTACAAGGCAATCTGCAACGCAGTCGGCTGTATTGACGGATGTGTCGAGGCCGCTGTCACCTGCGCCCTCAATCACGGATACGTCGTCCTGCTTACCGCAGACCACGGCAACGCCGACTATGCAGTCAACGAGGACGGTTCTCCGAATACCGCTCATTCCCTGAACGAGGTTCAGTTCATCGTGATCGGTGCCGGCGACGACGTCAAGACAGTGAAGGACGGCGCCCTCTGCAACGTGGCGCCTACTATGCTCAAGCTGATGGGAATCCCTCAGCCGGCATCAATGACGGCCGAGCCACTTATCTAAGCCGCCCTAAGTCATTCTTAAAAAATAACTTGGTAATCTTTATGGTTCTTGTTTTGTCTTTTGAACATGTCATTCAGTCACGTAGCACGGCTACGCTCCTTCATTCCATATCCAAAATACATAAACAATCCCTCATAAATCTTTACCAACTTATTTTTTCATCATTCCTAAACGTGGGTGGTAAGGAAACTTGCCGGACCGTCGGGAACAATCCTGACAGATTTATCGGAGGAGAGTGCCAGAACGGCCTCTCCTTCTTTTATTGTCACGCCATTGAGTGTGGCGCTGCCGCCGGTGCAGACAAAAATGAGAAAATCAGAATCGACGGACACGGTGCAGCTGTCGTTCAGCTGAAGCAGGTCCGTAGAGAAATGCCTGCAGCGTACCAGTTCGACCGGTTTGCCTTCGGCGGGAGTGTATGATGTCTTGTAATCGGTGTAGACCTTGTAGTCGATGGCATCCTTCGCTTCAGCCGTATGCAGCTGGCGGGGCTTTCCGTCCAGCCCGGGGCGGTTGTAGTCGTAGATGCGGTAGGTGATGTCTGATGTCTGCTGGATTTCAGCGAGATAGCATCCGCCGCAGATGGCGTGGATGCGTCCTGCCGGCAGGAAATAGACATCGCCCGGAGCGACCTTGTGGTCTGCAAGGACAGAAACGATGCGGTCTTCGCGGACAAGTTCGACATACTTGTCCGGATCGATCTCCTCCTTCAGACCGGAATACAGATGGGCCCCTTCCGCAGCGCCTATGACGTACCACATCTCGGTTTTGCCATTGCATCCGTGCCGCTCCCGTGCGAGCTCGTCATCAGGGTGCACCTGGATGCTGAGGTCCTTGTGGGCATCAATGAACTTGATCAGCAGGGGGAACTGTCCGGGGTATATGTCAGTGATTTTCCGGCCTTTGTCCGGGCCTTCGGCCACGACTGACTCATTGCCCGGAACGCCGGAGAGAACCCAGTTCTCGGTGCCCCAGACAAGAGTTTTGAGTATGGGCTCGAACTTGAACATTATTTCCTTTTCTTCTTGCCGAGCAATTTGCCGATCAGGGTCGTGGCCAGATACAGGCCTCCCATAAAGCCTTTGCTTCCGATAAAGCTGCTGACGCTGGAGACAGGGTTCAGGAAGGACTGGACCTTCCTGTACCGGTTGTTGAATTTGTTCTCCGAACGGACCTTGCGTTTCTCGACATCGACGAGAGCGTTCTCGAGCTCCTCATCATTATGGATCCCGATGTCTTCGAAGGCCATTTTCACAAACAGGCCGTGGAACAGGACCTTGCGCAGCGAGAAGATCACAAGAAGAAGCACGGCGATGACGCCGCAGACAATCAGCGTTCCGAAAGGAGCGCCGAATACGCCGTTAAGCCACTGGAGCATTGCTATGGAGAGCAGCACCAGTAAAATCAGCAGCAGTCCTGTAACGAGGAATGCGGTGAGAGCCCGGCTCAGAATGGACGAAAGGCTTCTTGTCGCCTTGAATTTGAATTCGTCCAGACGGATGTCGGCGTATTCCTTGATTTCGTTTACAAGACCCCCCTTCTTCTCGGAGTAATCACTTGCCATTATGCTTCCTCCTCTTCGTTCATGAAGTCATCCTCGATGTCTTCCTTGACTGAATCGCGGAGTTTTGAGCATTTCTTTTCCAGGTCATGTACAAATTCGTGACCTCTTTCCGTGCAGGTGAGGATAGCGATGGCTGCACCTGCAATCATGCCGGAGACAAAGCTGAAAAATGAACTGCCGTTTGCCATAATTCTGATTTTTTAAAGTGTTTCTATCAATTCATAGTCAAGTTGCCGCATTTCCAGATTGGCCTGCTTGACCTTGATTCTTGCGCGGTCGCCCAGTCTGAAGACTTTTTGGGTGCGCTTGCCCACGAGCCTGTAGTGCTCCTCATCGAATTCAAAGAAATCGGAGCGTATCTCACGCAGTGGAACCATACCCTCGATGTGGGTGTCGTCGATTTCGACATACATTCCCCATTCCGTGATACCGGAGACGGTTCCCTCGAATTCCAGTCCGACCTTGTCCTGCATAAACTCGACAAGCTTGTACTTGACAGAGGTGCGCTCGGCGTCGGCGGCTACGAGCTCACGGTCGGAGGCGTGCTTGCACTCTTCGTCGTATTTCTCCCTCTTCTGGCTCTCTGCGTTGGCGAGATACATAGCCAGCAGGCGATGGACCATAAGGTCCGGATAACGCCTGATAGGTGAAGTGAAGTGGGTGTAGAACCTGAAGGCCAGTCCGTAATGCCCGATGTTCTCGGTGCTGTAGCAGGCTTTTGCCATAGCACGCAGCGCAAGGTTCTCGAATGCATCGAATTCCGGCTTGCCCTTTGCCTGCTCAAGCAGGCCGTTGAGGGTGTGCGCGGCCCCGCGGCCGGACAGTTCATCGCCAAGCTTGTATCCGAAGCCCTTGGCAAAGGTGCGCAGCCCTTCAAGCTTCAATTCGTTCGGTTCACCGTGGACGCGGTAGACGAATGTCTTGGCGTTCTTCTGGGCCACGCCGTTCATCTGCCCGCCGGTTGCCACGAATTCTGCAACGGTGCGGTTGGCAAGGAGCATGAACTCTTCGATGAGCCAGTTGGCCTCCTTGGAGATTTTCTGATATACGCGGAGCGGCTTGCCGTTCTCATCGACCTCGACCTTCATTTCCGGACGGTCGAAATTGATGGCGCCGGCCTTTGATTCATTGCGTTTGAGTATGCCGGCCAGAGAATTGAGGGTCTTGACGGCAACCTCTATCTGAGCCACCGGCTCGCGTTCGGCCTCGATGATCTCCTGTGCCTGGTCATAGTCCAGACGGAAGTCGGAGCGGATGGCGGTGCGGCCGATCCAGCGGGATTTGATCTCAGCCTTCGGCGTCATCTCGAAGACGGCGGAGAATGTCAGCTTGTCCTCGTCCGGACGGAGTGAACAGAGCTTGTTGCAGAGTTTCTCCGGAAGCATAGGCACGGTGCGGTCAACAAGATATACGGAAGTTCCGCGTTCGCGGGCCTCCTTGTCGACAGCGGAGCCTGGCTTGACGTAGTAGGATACGTCGGCGATGTGTACGCCCACTTCGAAATTGCCGTTTGGCAGGGCCTTGAAAGATAGCGCGTCATCAAAATCCTTTGCGTCGGCAGGGTCGATGGTGAAGGTGAACGTATTGCGGAAGTCCTTCCTGCCCTTGAGGTCTTCGGCAGTGATCTCCTCGGAGATCAGGTCAGCTGCGTCTTCGACTTCCTTTTCGAATCTGTATGGCAGGTTGAATTCGGCCAGGATGGCGTGCATCTCGGTATCGTTGGCGCCCGGCTCCCCGAGCACGTCAACGATGCGGCCGTGCGGGTTGACATCTCCGCGTTCCCATCCCTCAACGACGGCGGACACCTTCATTCCGGCCTTTGCCCCCATAGCGGAAGCGGCTTCGGCGTCAACCTGGATGTCGTATGGCATGAACTTGCTCTGCATCAGCACCCACGCCTGTGCGCCTACCGTGTGGAAGATGCCTACGAACTGCTTGTTCGAGCGCTCCACGATCTCCACGACCTCACCCTCGCGGCGTCTGTCCTTTGACTTCTCCCGCGTAACTGCGACCCGTACGGTATCACCGTCAAGGGCGCGGCGGGTCTTTGACGCTTTTACAAAAACATCATCATCCTGACCTTCGATAATCACGAAGATGAAGCCTTCGCGTGTCATCTGCACCCGGCCTATATATTGCGGAAAAATCTTCTTTCCGCTGCGCTTGCGGCTGCCGTGAGGTGCGCCTTTATTACTTTTTGCTCTCTTCATTTATACAAATATACTGATTTTGAAGAAATTCAGCCATAGCTCTGAGAGATTTGCCTCTGTGTGATATCGCATCCTTGTCCTCGATACGTATTTCGGCGAGGGTCCTGTCCGGAAATTCGTCCGCGATGAACACCGGGTCATAGCCGAAGCCGCGGGTACCTGATTCTTTCTCTGAAATCCGGCCTTCAAGGCATCCGTCGAAATAATATTCACCACCACCCAGAATCAGGGTCACGACGCAGCGGAAACGGGCTGTACGCGGCTCGCCGGGGTGTTTCGCCAGCTCCGCGAGAAGGACATCACGGTTGGCCTGGAAGTCGTGGGAGGCGCCCGCGTGACCCATCACCTCTGCGAAGCGTGCTGCGTGTATCCCGGGAAGTCCGCCCAGTGCGTCAACCTCAAGCCCGGTATCGTCGGCGAAGCAGTCGAGCCCCGTCTTTTCGTGGATGTAGCGTGCCTTGATTATGGAATTCTCCTTCAATGTATTTCCGTTTTCCTCGATATCGTCGGTGATGCCAAGGTCGGCGGGGCACAGCAGTTCATATCCCGGTCCCAGGATTTCCTGAGCTTCCTTGAATTTGCCTTTATTGCCTGTTGCGAATACGATTTTCATACTTTAACCATTTTATAGATCTTGTCTCCGCGGCGGAGTCTGCCGTCAGGGCAGATGGACGGGTCGACCGCCACCGAGCAGCGGGCACCCTTGTCTGCGGTCCGCACGGTCTTCAGATTCACCCTGATGTCGTCGGCGGCGAATTCCACGACTCCTGTGGTCGCGCCGACCGCCATTACATTGTCACCGGCTTCAAGCGCGGCCGATTCGACGGTTATCTCAGCAACTCCTATCCTGTCGAACCAGTTGGTCACCTTGCCGACATATACCTTCTTGAGTGTTGACTGCGAGCCATAGACATCACTCCACTGGCCGAGGTATGCGCCCATATAATAGCCGTCCCAGAAGCCTCGGTTGAACACCTCGGCAAGCCTGGCCTTGAGGGCGGTGCCCATCTCGCGGCTGTATGTACCGTCACAGACGGCATCCGCCGCCTCGCGGTAACACTGGGCGCAGCGCTTGACATATTCCGCGGAGCGCGCGCGGCCTTCGATCTTGAACACCTTGACGCCCGACTCGATGATCCTGTCCATGAATTCTATGGTGCAGAGGTCCTTCGGGGACATAATGTATTTGTTGTCAATCAGCAGCTGCCTGCCTGTGTCGAGGTCGGTCACCTCATAGCCGCGTCGGCATACCTGAAAGCATTCGCCCCTGTTGGCGGAGGCGCCGTAGGCGTGGAGGGACAGGTAGCATTTGCCTGATATGGCCATACAGAGGGCGCCGTGGGCGAACATCTCTATGCGGACGGGTTTGCCGGAAGGGCCGCAGATGTTGTCGCGGACAATCACCTCGTGGATGTCCTTGACCTGGTCGAGCGTGAGCTCGCGGGCGAGCACCACGACATCGGCGAACTGTGCGTAGAAACGCAGCGATTCGACGTTCGATATGGAGAGTTGTGTGGAAATATGTACTTCCAGACCGATCTGGCGGCAATATTGTATGGCTGCCATATCCGAGGCGATGATCGCATCCACACCGGCGGCCTTTGCGGCGTCCAGAGCTTCGCGCATCGCTTCGAGATCATTCTGGTACAGCACTATGTTCAGCGTCAGGTAGCTCTTCACTCCGGCCTCGCGGCATATGCGTGTGACCTCGGCAAGGTCCTCAGGGCCGAAATTGTTCGCCGAATGGGAGCGCATGTTCAGCCGGCCCACCCCGAAATAGACAGAGTCGGCCCCACCCTGTATCGCGGCCTGCAGACATTCGAAGTTGCCCGCCGGGGCCATTATTTCCAAATCTTTCTTTTCCATATGATATGCAAAGATACAAAATCCGCACGATACGCTTAATTTTACTATATTTGTAGAATATGTACCAGAAAAAGCGACTGAACGAAATAATAGAAAAACTCTTTGAGGACATTGAGTTTGAAAAAGAACCGCGCGGGCTGTACGATCCGCTCAGATATATGATCGAGATAGGCGGCAAGCGTATCCGTCCGAAGGTGTGCCTCCTCACCTATTCCCTTTTCAAGGACACCATCGATGACTCTATCCTGTCACCGTGCGCCGCGCTGGAAGTGTTCCACACCTTCACCCTTATCCACGACGACATAATGGACCGTTCACCGCTCCGCCGGGGTATGCCTACGGTTTGGAAGAAGTGGTCCGAGGACCACGCCATCCTTTCCGGTGACGTGATGCTCATCGATGCATACAAACGCATTTCGAAAGCGCCTTCAAAGCGTCACAACGAGGTTATGCGGGTGTTCTCGGATACAGCGGCTGCTGTCTGTGAGGGGCAGCAGTATGATATGGACTTCGAGGCTGAAGAATCTGTCCCGATGGCTGATTACAACAAGATGATAGGTCTCAAGACGGCCGTGCTCATTGCGTGCTCCGCCAAGATCGGTGCCATCGTCGCAGATATGCCGGAGGTGATATGTGCGGCCATCTACAATTACGGCTATGAGCTCGGGATGGCTTTCCAGGTTGCAGACGACTACCTCGATGCCTATGGCGACGAGAAGGTTTTCGGCAAGCCTATCGGCGGCGACATAATCAACGCGAAGAAGAGCTGGCTGACAGTGCGGGCCCTCGAAAAGACCGACGACAAGGACGGGTTCCTGAAAGCTTTTGAATCCAAGGCGGAAACGCCGGAGGAAATGGCGCGGAAGATAGCAAAGGTCAAGAGCCTTTACGATGAACTCGGCGTGGCCGACGATGCCCGTGCCGAGATTGTCCGTTTCACTGACCGCGCTCTCGATGCGGTTTCCGGAGTCGGCCTCAGCAAAGTCCAGACCGCCGCATTGAAAGAATTCGCCGACACCCTTGTCGGCCGTGCTAAATAACCGATGACAGGAGTTGCAACAGTTGTCAAGAATGCGGGGAGCCATTATCTTCTGAGCGAACTGCCCGAGTGGAACCTCTTCCCGGCAGTGCTGCGCGGGAAAGTGCGCCTTGCTCACAGTTCGGCCACGAATCCCGTCGCTGTGGGTGACAGGGTCCGATATGAGATGGACGCTTCTGAAGCAACCGAGACAAATCCTGCCTTGATCACGGAGATCTTCCCGAGAGAGAACTACCTCATCCGGAAGTCCACGAACCTGAGCCGCCAGGCGCACGTCATAGCGGCCAATGTGGACCAGGCGGTGCTGGCCGTCAGCATATATTTCCCTGAAATAAAACTTCCTTTCCTCGACAGGCTTCTGGTAACCTGCGAGGTATACAAGGTACCTGTCATCATCGCCTTGAACAAGGTGGATATGTACAGGGCGGAGGCGCCCGAGGCGGTTGAGGACTTCAAGCGCATCTACACCGGCGCCGGATACAGGGTCATAGAGACTTCCGCCCGCACGGGCGAAGGCATCGATGAGCTGAGGCGGCTTTGTGCCGGCAGGGTGAACCTTATCTCCGGAGAGTCCGGGGTGGGCAAGTCCAGCATCATACGCGCGCTTGACCCTTCGCTTGACCCGAAGGTGGGCAGGATATCCGAAGCCCATCTGCAAGGCAAGCATACGACGTCCCTGTATGAGATGTACAGGCTTTCTTCCGGCGGATTCATCATCGATACCCCGGGTCTCAGGGGATTCGGCCTCGTGGATCTGGAGAAGGAGGAGATAGGAAAGTACTTCCCCGAGATGCTCCGTGTCACCGACGACTGCCGCTTCGTCCCCTGCACACACACGCACGAGCCCGGCTGTGCCGTCAAGGCTGCCGTTGAGGCAGGCGCGATCAGCGCGGAACGCTACAATTCATACCTGGGAATGCTGGAAGAAGACAAGAAATTCAGGTAACCGTCATAAGAACCGTCAATCAAACTGATAATATGTTACGAAAAATCCGAATTGTCCTGGCCGTCCTTTTCTTTGTGGGGATCACATTGCTCCTTGCAGGAATCGGCGGCAAATGGTGGGGATGGATGGCAAAATTGCAGTTTCTCCCGTCCTGCCTGGCACTCAACTTCGCCGTTGTCGCCGGCATTCTTCTCCTGACCGTCCTTCTCGGGCGGATCTATTGCTCTGTCATCTGCCCTATGGGTGTTTTCCAGGACTTCGTCATCTGGATGCGCAGGCAGGGCGGCCTTCTTCTCCATAAGATCAACGAACGCAGGCTTCGCCGCTATGCCGCTGCCAGGAAGGCGGGCGAAAACGTGGAAAAGCCTTCGACGATCAAGAGGGAAGTCAAGCACTTCGAATTCAGCAAGGAGCGCAAATGGGTCCGCTATCCTGTGCTCGTGCTCACCATCGTTGCCATCGCAGCAGGCCTGCAGGTCATTGTGGCTATGATCGCGCCGTACAGCGCCTATGGCAGGATGGTCCGTGCGGCAGTCGGCCTCGGCAACGGTGAATCGCTGGCCCCGGCCCTTCTTGTCGTGGCAGCCGTGACCTTCGTGGCCATCACGCTGTGCGCCTGGCTGTGGGGACGTGCATATTGCAACACCGTCTGCCCTGTGGGAACCCTTCTTGGATTTTTCAGCGGGCACTTCTCCCTGATGCACATAAAGATTGATGAAAGCAAATGCACCGCGTGCGGCAGGTGCGGCCGCGGATGCAAGTCATCCTGCATCGATATGGATGCCCATACCGTTGACTACAGCCGCTGCGTCGATTGCTTCGACTGCATCGGACGATGCAAGGAGAAAGCCATCTCCTTCGGTTTCGGCAAACCTGAGGCAAAGAAGGCCGACGCCCCGGCAAAGGAATGTCCCGACACCGGCCGCAGGCAGTTCGTGATGACCGCCGCCCTTCTCGGCGGTGCGGCCATCTCCGCCAAGGCGCAGCAGGCGCATCTTGACGGAGGACTTGCTGACATTGTCCCGAAAAGCAATCCGGCACGCACGGAACGTCTGGTCCCGTTCGGCGCAGAGAGCGTGGATGACTTCTATTCCCGCTGCACGGCCTGCCAGCTGTGCGTCAGCAACTGTCCGAACCACGTGCTCCGTCCTTCCACAGACCTCAAGCACCTTCTTCAGCCGGAGATGGGCTATGAGAACGGTTTCTGCCGTCCGGAATGCACGCTCTGTTCGGAGATTTGTCCGTCCGGAGCCATCAAGCCGGTGACCCGTGAGCAGAAACTTGCCACCCATATCGGCCGTGCCACCGTCAACCTTGACCTCTGCGTCTCGGCGCTGGGTCAGGATTCCTGCGGAAACTGTGCCTCACGCTGCCCTGTCGGCGCCATCCGTATGGTGGTCGATCAGGAAAGCGGCCGCAAGGTCCCGGCAGTTTCAGAAGAGATATGTATCGGATGCGGTGCCTGTGAATTCCTCTGCCCAAGCCGCCCGATCAGTGCAATAACAGTTAACGGACTCGCTGTACACCATGAATAGAAGAGATTTCATCAAGAAAGCAGGTATGGGCTCAGCGGCCCTCGGACTTGCTGCCTGCACACCAAAAGCAGGAAAAGAATATGTTTCCAACCAGAGCCAGCCGGCCGATGTTTCATCCTATGGCAAGGTGTCCCAGCATCTGGATGGTATAGGACTTCTGGGCTATGGGTCAATGAGACTTGATTCATACAAGGACGAGAATGGCAACGACGTGTTCAATCAGGAGAAGATGAACACTATGATTGCAATCGCTATGGAGCACGGAATCAACTATTTCGATACGGCTCCCGCATATCTCGAAGGCCAGAGCGAGATTCTGACCGCAAATGCACTTGCGCCGTTCCCGCGTGAGAGCTATAAGATTGCAACGAAATGCTCCACCCAGGGAATGTCCGGAGAGGCCGCCGAAAAAGCCGGACGTGAGATGTTCAGGAATTCCTTCAAGAATTTCAGGACCGACTACATTGACTACTACCTGATGCACGGCCTGAGCTCGAGACAGGATTTTGAGAACCGCTTCTCTGGGCTGATCGATATGTATGTCGAAGAGCGCAGCAAGGGGCATATCCGTAATCTCGGTTTCTCATTCCACGGCAGCAGGGACGGATTCCTGAGCCTGATGGAACTGCACGAGAAATATCATTGGGATTTCGTCCAGATCCAGATGAACTACGTCGACTGGAACCGTGATGCAGAGTTCCTCTACAACGAGCTTGACAAGCGTGAGATACCTATAATCATTATGGAACCTATACTCGGCGGACGTCTCTCCAATGTCCCGGCAGCCATTTCGGACGAGCTCAAGTCACGTGACCCGCAGGCGTCCATTGCATCCTGGGGCTTCCGTTTCGTAGGTTCCTATCCGAGGATCGCAGTGGTCCTGAGCGGTATGTCCGAGATGGAGCACCTTACCGACAATATCAGGACGTTCTGTGACTTCAAGCCTTGCACGGAAGAGGAGCTGGAGTTCCTAAGGGGCATAGGCGAGAAGATAATGAAGTACCCTATCATCGAGTGCACGGGCTGTCAGTACTGTATGCCTTGCCCTTACGGCATAGACATCCCCGGTATCTTCAAATTCTACAACAGGGAGGTGAATGCAGGGACTTACGTGACCAGCAAGGAGCAGGAGCACTATGCCCGTGCCCGCAGGAAATATCTGGCCGCCTACGACAAGGCAATTCCGACCATCCGCCAGGCCGACCATTGCATATCCTGCGGACGGTGCGTAAAGCGCTGCCCTCAGCATATTTTCATCCCCCGCCAGCTGAAGCGGATCAACGATTATCTTGAGAAATTGAAGCAGGATACGTTATAAGAGCCCCTCTAGCGGAAAAGCTCGTGGAGGACGCGTAAGGAACGTACCTCGATGCGGGATTCGGTGTGATGGCTGAGATACTGCAGAAGTATCTCGGCCATCTCTCCTCTGCTGTCGCCCGACAGGGGCATTATGAGAGCCTCCGTGTAAGGCAGGGAGACCAGCCGCGAGAGTTCCCGCAGGTGCACTCCGGCGAAAGGCGCCAGGCCGGGTTCGGAAGGAGCGAAGCCAAGCACGCTGCACAGTTCCAGCAGGAACATCAGGTGAAAATTCGCGAAATCGCTTTCAAGCGCATCCAGTGTCAGGATACTTTTTTTGCACCATTCGAACAATCCGTCCTCATTGGCCCCATCTTTGATAGTCCTGTAGAGGACTTCGCTCATAAACATACAGATCGCGTTCTTCCGTACATCGTTCCGTATGCCGGCGAGAGGGGAGAAGGCAGATGCGCCGCGGAGGCGCCAGAGATCCGACCTGGGGTTTTCGGTGACTTCAGCGTCCAGGATGTTCAGAGGAAGGTACAACGCCATCCCTGAACTGCGTGAGACGCTGGCTATGAAGCTCCTGCGGCCCCATTGGCTGCTCAATGTGTGCAGCACGAGGGATTTCTCTCCTGTCTTTGTGACTGCAAGTATTATGAGCTGGGCCGTGTGTGTCATAGCACACAAAAATAATTATTAAATTTGTAGTATGAAAAGGATCATTCTTGCGATTGCCTTAGTGGCAGCGACATTATCGGCTTCCGCCCAGTCAAAGAACTTCAAGCTGGCCCAATGGGTGGAGATACAGAACGCAATAGTCAAGCAGCTCGACAAATCCTACGTGGACAGTCTTCCTGTCGACCGTATCCAGCGCAAGGCTGTGGATGCTATGCTTGGCGCCCTCGATCCGTACACGATATACATTCCGCAGGAGGAGAACGAGGACCTGCAGATGCTTATCCACAAGACCTACGGCGGCATCGGCGCGGTCATCTATAAACCGGATGTGAACGGAAACGTCATAATCAACGAACCATACGCCGATTCACCTGCGGCCAAGGCCGGCCTGAAATGCGGTGACGAGATACTTACCATCAACGGGGAGAGCGTCATCGGCCTCACGTCTTCGCAGTGCAGTGAAAAGATGCGCGGCGAGCCTGCGACAAAAGTCGTCTTCACCGTTAAGAAACTTCGTTCCGGCGCCGAGGAGACTGTTGAGATCATCCGTGAGAAGATCCATCTCCCGGAAGTTGAATACGCAGGTATGATTACCGACAAGGTCGGATATATCTACCAGAGCGGATTCTCCGAAGGCGTGGCCCGCGATGTCCACGACGCGGTCGTAAGACTCAAGAAGCAGGGGATGGAAAAGCTTGTCCTCGACCTTCGCGGCAATGGCGGCGGCCTCCTGGCTGAAGCCGTCAACGAATTGTCCGTATTCCTGCCGGCAGGCAGCCTCGTCGTATCGGCAAAGGGCCGCGAGGAATCTTCCAATTACGCCCTGTCCACAAAGTATCAGCCTGTCGATACCAGGATACCGTTGATCATCCTCGTTGATTCCGGCTCTGCCTCGGCATCGGAAATCGTCGCGGGAGCCATTCAGGATACCGACCGCGGAACCATTATGGGCGAGCGCACCTTCGGCAAAGGCCTTGTGCAGAGTATGTTCGAGCTGCCTTACGGTGGCGCGATGAAGCTCACCACCGCAAAATACTACACTCCTTCCGGCCGTTGCGTGCAGGCCATCGATTATGCACAGCGCCGCGAAGACGGCAGTGTAGCCCATATCCCGGACTCTCTCACCCACGAGTTCAAGACGGCCCACGGCAGGACGGTCCGCGACGGAGGCGGCATCACGCCTGACGTCATCATCGAGCCTGAGGAATATTCCCGTCTGGTTTACTCGATCGTTCTCAACGGTGTTGTGGAACAGTATGCGCTCGAGTTCGTCAAGAAGCACGAGAGCATCCCTGCCGTCAAGGACTTCCACCTGTCCGACGAGGATTTCGACGATTTCGTGGCATTCGCAAAGACAAAGGAATTCGACTACAGGTCAAGCGCAAAGACTCTCTTCGACCAGATGAAGAAAGAACTTGCGAAGGACGGCCTTGAAGAGGTTATGAAGCCTCAGCTCGAAGCTCTTGAAAAGTCTCTCGAGATGGAGAAGGAAGAGTTCCTCAGGCTGAAGAAGGATGAGATCATCCCATTCATAGAAGAGGAGATAGTGGTAAGGTATTATTACCAGGAGGCCGGGATCGAAATCCGCGTCCGCTACGACAAGCAGCTCTGGAAGGCTCTTGAAAGCCCTCTCATCAAGCAATACTAGAACCCCAGAAAAGCAGGAATAGTCCCACGAGGATGATGGCGAGGTCGATGGCCTTGTCCTTGATGTTGTGCTCCTTGAAAAGCCAGGCGCCAAGGCTGAAGGTGACGATCACGGAACTGCGGCGTATCAGGGATATCACGGACAGGAGCGCCCCTTCCTGCTTCAGGGCAAAGAAATAAAGCATATCGGCGGCTGTGATGAATACTGCTATGATGACCAGGGTCCAGTCCCATTTGAACGGCTTGAATTCAGACTTGGCGGCGAAGCGCTGGACGAGGGTGCAGGCGGTAAGCATAACGGTTATATAGATATTTGCCCAGCTCTGTACGAACAGAGGCTGCATATCAGCCATTATGTACTTGTCAAAAAGGGCGCTGGCGGCTCCGGTAAGCACAGAGATGACCATATATGTTATGCCGCGGCTCTTTGCGAAGGCTATTCCCTCTTTCTTGCTTGACCTGCTGAGCAGCCACAGGGCGATGATGACAGTGATCACACCGGCCCACTGCCATACGTTCAGCTTCTCTCCGAAAATCGCCAGGGAAAGGGCTATGACGATGATAGGACGTGAAGCCTTGATTGAACTGGCTGTCGTGATAGGGAGCGATTTGAGGGCGGCAAGACCGGAAACCCAGGAAGACGTCACGAGGATGGCCTTGAGAATCATTCTCGTATGGTCGTGCATCGTGCCGGCCGTCAGGAACGGGCTGAGCAGCAGGGATGAGATGGCCGTGGCGGCAAGGAGTACCCACAACACGCTGTTGTGCTTCAGGGCGTGTTTCTTGGCCACGTCGTACACGCCCAGGAGAAGGGCGGAACCCAAAGACATCCAGATCCACATAACAAATGCAAAGTTAATAAGTTTTCGTAACTTTGCATCATATGGACGACAAAAGGGAATTCATAGAGATACGCGGTGCCAGGGCCCACAACCTCAAGGGTGTCGATGTCGATATCCCGCGCAAGAAATTCGTGGTGGTCACGGGCATCAGCGGCAGCGGAAAGTCATCGTTGGCGTTCGATACCATCTATGCCGAAGGCCAGCGCCGCTATATGAACACCCTCTCTCCCTATGCCAAACATTTTATGGGCATACTGGAGAAGCCCGAGGTGGAAAGCATCGAGGGCCTGAGCCCGATCATCGCGATAGAACAGCGCACCACCGGCTCCAACCCGCGTTCCACGGTCGGCACCATCACCGAGATCTACGACTTCCTGCGTCTGCTCTACGCCCGCGCGTCAACCGCCTGCTCTCCTGCCACCGGCAGGGAGATGATACGATATACCGATTCTCAGATCGTCGACCTCATAATGAAGGAATATGAGGGTCGCAAGTGCATCCTGCTTGCGCCTCTCGTCCGCGGCCGCAAGGGTCACTACCGCGAACTCTTCGAGCAGTTCCGCAAGAAGGGCTACACGCAGATCCGCATAGACGGTGAGATCCGTGACCTTAACGATATCGATGCCCTGGACCGCTACAAGGGCCATTTCATTGAACTCGTGGTTGACAAGCTGAAGCCTGGAGAAGGCGACGAAAGCCGCATCCGCGCATCGGTGGCATCCGCACTTGCGACCGGCAAGGGCTCGCTTGCCGTCCAGGATTTCGCCACCGGCGAGATACGCCATTTCTCCAAGCATCTGGTTGACCCCGAGACGGGACTTTCCCTTCAGGAACCGGCTCCGCACAGCTTCTCCTTCAATTCGCCGGAAGGCTACTGCCCGCACTGCAAGGGTCTTGGGACTGTGGTTGATGTCAATGTCGACACGATAATCCCTGACCGCCGCAAAAGTATTGCCGACGGCGGCATAGAGCCTCTGGGCCGCGTGCGGGACGGCAAGAAATTCGAAATCGTCCGCGCGATGGCGCGCAAGCACGACTTCTCGCTTTACGAACCTATCGAGGATCTGCCGGAAGAGGCTGTCACGCTTCTGATCTACGGTTCCGATGAGTTCTTCCGCATCGGGGAGGGCGCTACCGCCGAGATGGTGAACTGGCCGGGCGTCGTCGATGACATCGAGGACAAGATAGTCTGCCCGGTCTGCGGCGGCACGCGTCTCAACGAGAACACGAAGTGCTTCCGCATCGACGGGAAGGACATCGCCGAAGTCGGCGATATGGAGATCTCAGCCCTCGCGGAGTGGCTCAAGCAGCTCCCGTCCAAACTGTCCGAGCGCGGCAATGCAGTGGCCCGTGACATACTGAAAGAACTGAACGACCGCGTCCGCTTCCTGCTGGACGTCGGTCTTGATTACCTCAGCCTCAGCCGCCCGACGGCATCTCTGTCCGGAGGCGAAAGTCAGCGCATCAGGCTTGCCACCCAGATCGGTTCCAAGCTTGTCAATGTCATATACATCCTTGACGAACCATCCATAGGCCTGCACCAGCGTGACAACCGCAAGCTTCTGAACTCACTCAAGAAGCTTCGTGACGAGGGGAATACGGTCATCGTCGTCGAGCACGACCTCGAGACTATGCTTGCCTCCGACTGGCTGGTTGACGTCGGCCCCGGAGCGGGTGCAAATGGCGGCGAGATCTGCTATTCTGGCAAGGTTGAAGACGCAGCAGCAGGAGAGACGATGACCCTTGACTATCTTCAGGGCGGCAGGTCCATCCCTGTGCCTCCGGTGCGGCGCGAGGGCAACGGCCTCAAGCTTGGCCTGCGCGGGGCCAGAGGCAACAATCTGAAAGGCGTGGATATAGATTTCCCGCTCGGTTGCCTCATAGGTATCGCCGGGGTGTCCGGCTCGGGGAAATCCAGTCTCATCAACGAGACGCTGATGCCCGTTCTCAAGGGGGCCCTGTATAATTTCAAGGGGAGGCCTCTGCCGTACGGGACGGTTGTCGGCCTCAAGAACATAGACAAGGTGATAGAGGTGGACCAGAGCCCCATCGGACGTACCCCGAGGTCGAATCCGGCCACATTCACCGGTGTGTTCAACGACATCCGCACCCTCTTCGAGGAGACTCCGGACGCAAAGGTGCGCGGCTTCAAGGCCGGGCGGTTCTCGTTCAATGTCCCCGGTGGCCGCTGCGAGGAATGCAAGGGCGCCGGAATCAAGGAGATAGAGATGAATTTCCTGCCGTCGGTCAACGTGGTATGCGACCAGTGCCGTGGCAAACGTTATAAGGAAGACACGCTGGCGGTCAAATACCGCGGCAAGAACATAAACGACGTGCTTGAGATGCCTATATCCGAGGCTTATGAGTTCTTCAAGGCCCATCCGAAGATCGCCCCCAAGCTGAAGGCGCTCGTCGATGTCGGCCTCGGCTATATCCACCTCGGACAGTCTGCGGTGACCCTCTCCGGAGGCGAAAGCCAGCGTATGAAACTTGCCGCCGAACTGGCGCGGAAAGCCACGGGCAGTACATTGTATATGCTTGACGAACCGACGACGGGCCTGCATTTCGAGGATATCAGAACCTTGCTTGACGTGCTCGGGAAGCTTGTCGAACAGGGCAATACCGTGATTGTGATAGAGCATAACCTTGATGTCCTCAAGAGTGTCGACTACCTCTTCGATATGGGTCCCGAAGGAGGAGCTGCTGGTGGTAGGATAATTGCACAAGGTACGCCTGAGCAGGTTGCGGACAACCCTCATTCAGTAACAGGAAAATATTTGAAAGAAATACTATGACAAAGATTGAGACAGCCAAACAGGAATACATCGACTGGTGTGAGGCCATAGGCATCACGTCGCTTGACGACATCAACCGCGCTCTTGAATCAGGTATGGGCATCCCATTCATCAATCTGTGCGAAGCGCGTCAGGAGCGCAAATACGCAGAGGTTGCCGACCAGATATTCTTCAAGCGCAAGAAGTGCCGCATAGTGATGATGTCAGGACCGTCTTCAAGCGGCAAGACCTCCAGCTCGCTGCGCATCGCCCAGCAGTGCCGCGTCCTTGGGCTTTCCCCGAAGGTCATAGAACTTGACAATTATTTCGTTGACCGTGAGCTTACTCCGAAGGATGAGAACGGGGAATATGATTTCGAACACCTTCACGCGATGAATATCGAGCGCTTGAATTCCGACCTGCTGGACCTGCTGGACGGCAAGGAGATCGAACTCCCGAGATTCAATTTCAAGGAAGGCAGAAGCGAGCAGAGCGGCCAGATGATGAGATTGAACGATAATGACGTCCTGTTTATGGAGGGCATCCACGCCCTGAACCCGGCGCTCACTCCGCGCATTGACCAGAGCCGGATATTCCACGTCTACATATCTGCGCTGTCTGCTTTGAGCGGAGGCGAGAAGGTCCACAATTCCACCACCGACAAGCGTCTCCTCCGCCGTATCGTCCGTGACAACCGTGTCCGTGGCATCAGCCCTGAGGACACCATCCTGCGCTGGCCTTCAGTCCGCCGCGGCGAGACCCGCAACATCTTCCCGTACGAGGAGAATGCCGACATCGTGTTCAACTCTTCAACCCTGTACGACCTGCCTCTTCTGAAATATTATGCCGAGCCTCTTCTCTACGCAATCACCGAGGCATCACCGGCCTACGAGAAGGCAAGCTCGGTCCTCGAGTTCCTCCAGAACGTGACAGCCCTCAAGCCTGCCGAAATCGCCGCCATCCCTCCTACCTCCATAATGCGCGAATTCATCGGCGGCCAGAAACTGTAAAATATACCAGTTCATTTGAAGTCTACTGCAAATCTAAGGCTTGCAATACTGCTGGAAAACTTGTGGACAATATGTAAATTCCGTCAAATTTACCCTTATTGTCCACAATTTGTTGGATGCTTCCGAAAATAATGCCTAAACTTGTTATATAATTATGATACAGAGGGCAGTATATGACGCATTATTCGTAGGCCTGCAGTCGGGTTTTCTGCTTTGCCTCGGTATTGTAATGATTCTGGCGGGGAGAAACAGGGAAAATTATACCAGGCGTATTCATCTGCTCACGGGACTGTTATGCTGCCTTATGGCTATTGAATTTGTGATTCCTTCCATTTTTATGGGAGAGACGATGGATATCTACTACAAGGGAATCAGCGATGCGCATACAGCCAAATTTTCTTCTATCGTAGTTCAGGCGGAAAATATCCTGTCATATCCGCTGCTCGCAATGGTTCTGTTTTCACTTTTCCAGGCCTTCAGACCGATACCTTTCCGGGCGATTCTGTTCCCTCTGGTGCTCCCTGTAGGTCTGCTGGTCTGGACAATCGTCTTCTCTGCTCCGGAATTTCAGCCCACCGCTTGCAATATATTCTGGGGTATCTATATTTTATCAATTGTTGTGTCTTTCATATCCGGAATCAAGGGATATGAAAAATATTGCAAGGACAATTATTCCGACACAACAGGACTCAGCCTCAAATGGCTGACCGGCATACCGTTCATTTTGATTCCCGTGATAATATTGGACAGGTATGTCTACAGTGTGCAACCGGGCAACCTGATTCTCGCCATCGTTTCGGAAATCAGCATGCTGCCTCCGCTCGTTTATCTGGCCTGGTTTGGCCACAGGCAGACTCCCGCCGACGAATGTTCCGCAGTATTGGATATCCATGAATCCGCCGGTTCTGATTCGGGCAGACAGCAGCTTCCCTCCGAGATTTTCAAAAAACTTTCCCTTCTTCTTGATGCGGAATGCATTCAGTCTGAGGCTTTCCTTGATCCACAACTGACGAGAAGCAAATTGGCCGTTGTTCTTGGTACCAACAGTACATACTTGAGCCGGTATTTTGCTCAAAACGGGACAAATTTCTATGAATACATCAATGGCTTGCGACTTGATTATGCCTGCCGGATGATCAAGGACTCAGATGAAGAATGCATTGCGCTTAATAAGATCGCAATGGACAGCGGTTTCGCAAATTACCGGACATTCTCACGACTGTTCGTCAGCCGGTTCGGAGTTTCTCCAAATGACTGGCGCAATGGTAATATTCAGAAAAATGTTTAACTTAATTAAATAACAGTCAAAGTATTATGAAACATCTTTTAGCTACAATTGCAACAATGTTGCTTGTAGGCATGTGCGTTACTGTTATGGCTCAAACAACTGTCCAAGCTCGGCGGTAAGACGAACACGAATGCCGGTGGTGATTCGGCCGAGGCATCGGGCATACTTGCAAAACTGTTCAGCAAATTATAAAAATTAAAATCAGTGATTATGAAAAAACTATTTGTTACCATCGCAGTTGCTCTGCTTGCAGCGATATCTGCATCTGCTCAACTCAAAATCGAGGTTGGAGGAAATTTTGGCGGATTCAGCAATAATGCCAATTCAAAGAACCCTGCCTCCACTTTACGTTCACTCAAATCAGGATTCGGATTCTCAGGCGGAGTGATGTATGACATCAACCTTCTGAACAATGTCTTCTTCCTTGAACCCGGCGTAAATTATGTTATGAACAACGTCACCATCAAGGATCTCAACGAAAAGATGACAACCCAATGGATACAGATACCTCTGTCCGTAGGATACCGCTCGGATGGCCAATTCGGCAGTTTTGATGCTTTCTTCGGAGTCTACTATGGCCGTGCCATCAAACAGGACGGAGATTTCAGCAGCAACGATTTCGGCATCAATGCTGAGGTCGGATATACATTCCCTCTGGGGCTTGGATTATTCGTCAACTACAAACGCGGACTCCTTGACCTGTCCAGCACCAGCAGCTACCGCGCCTTCACCAATCTTGTGAGTTTCGGAGTGTCTTTCCAGTTCGGCGGTAGAAAAGAATAGACAGAAATAAGTGGAAATAAAGACGGACTGAACATGAAAAAACTTATTCTTTTGTTGGTGCTTCTATTTTCAGTTTCTGTTGCAAACGCTCAATTCCACTTCGGAGGACAGTTCAGCATAAATTTCGCCAATGAGCATACCGATTATTCATCCGGTACTACTGACAATAAGGAACATGCCTATCTGGTCAATCTGAAGCCGAAAGTGTATTGGAACATAGGTGAAAAAATGCAAGTCGGAGGGCGGATCGGTTTCGCTTTCGGCCGTCTGACTAACGGAGTTATCTATGAATCTGAGAAAAAAGACCAGACCATCAACGTGAACAGGGCGGTCGGTTGGTCGGTATCTCCATTCTTCGGATACAAGTTGCTGAATTGGAAAGTTGTAAGCGTATGGGCCGAAGCCAATGCTTTCATAGGTCAGTATTACAATGTAAACAAGCCGAAGACAGGCTCTCAAGAATGGGGCACACAGACGGAATACGGATTCCAGATTCTTCCGGTCGTAAACATTGACCTTAATGAGAAACTCGCATTACAACTTCATCTCGGATTCATATCTCTGGGTTGGTACGGTACAAGGGCTGACTATCCTGAAAAGGTTGTAACGACAAGCACTTGGGATCTTCACAAGGGAGGATTTGCCGGTATTGCACAGGGCCTTGCCGACTACGGAATAGGTCTGGTGAAAAAATTCTAATATCAAGTAGGGGCCGATGTCGGTAAAAAAGAAACGCAAATGGCTGAAGGTCTTATTGATTACAACATGTTGCCTGATAGGCGTGCCTGTTGTAATTGTTGTAGGAATACTGATAGCATTAACCATACCGTCTGTGCAGCAGAAGGCGGCTACAACAGCCGCACGTATCTTGTCAGACAAGATCGGCATCGAGGCTTCCGTGGGACATTTCTCAGTAAGACCTCCCTTCAATATTCTTCTTGAAAATGTCTTTGCCGGTGACGGTCAGGGTGACACTCTGGCATTCGTGGGGCGTCTGGACGCGCGTCTGCGCATAGATGCTTTACCGGATTCCGTGGCTGTCAGACATTTGGGAGTCGGCAACCTGACCGCCCATACGGGGGATCTGATACCTTCGTTGAAAATAGACGGGAAAGTCGGCAAGCTGTCGGCCGGAGTGGAGCCTTTCGGTTTGAAGGAGATGACATTCCCGATAAAGGATGCCGTTCTTGAGGATGCCGCCCTCACGCTTGAACTGATAAGTGACCGGAACTCCGTGGAGGTTAGTCCTCCCGACAGCAGTTCTTTGGCTTTGGCCATAGACCTTTTGGACATCACTCTCCGGAATGTAGAGTTCCGTCTGGAGCCTATGGGCCTCAATCTGGATGTAGGAAAAGCAAAGACCGGTGCCCTTGTCGATTTGGGAAAATCCTGCTATACCGTGCGGACTCTGGATATTTCGGATACATTCTTCGGTATTGGAGATTTCGGACTTACGGTAGGCAGTCTGGCCGGAGACGCCGTTGTGGATCTCGGGAATTCCATAATTTCGTCTGAAGTCCTGTACGCCAGCGTTCCCGAGATGGAGGCTGAAGCCCAGCTGTGCGGTACCAGACTTGATCTTGAACAGATGCGTGTAACAACTGTGGGCAGGGGCAGTTTTGCCGGTGCCCCGTTCTCACTTGATGCCGATTATGACATTGATGACGAAATTTTCAACGCCAGTCTGGATATTCAGAGGACAGATGTTGCCAAAATCCTGAAGATGCCGGAAAATGAACTGATTGTGGCGGGCCGCGTCAACGCATCAGGGGGCGGCATAAATCCGGCTGACAGGAAAATGACCGCAGATCTCTCTGTAAAGCTTGACAGTTGCAGATTCAACGGCATCGATGTCTCCGGAGCCAAACTGTTCGCCTCTCTCAGGTCCGGTTCCGTCAGCGGCAAGATATCCGCCCCGGTCCACTATGCGGACTCTTCCGTCACCGCCTCGCTGATGCTTGACAGCCGTTTTGCGGTCAGCGATTTCCTCGGAAAATTTCCCGGAATTGACTTGGATGCCCAATTGGATTCAATAAATGCCCGCATTCCTTCGGATACGCTGGAAATCAGCGGGATGAAGGTTAATCTCAAAACCCGGGAAGCACTGAGCGAAGCAGATGTGAGGATGCCGGGAATTTCCATTTCTGCCAATGTTCCAGCCCACGCTCTGGAAATCCCGTCGCTTCTTCCGTCTTTCTCCGGTGCACCGAAGACTCTCGCCGGACTTGATTCCTTGATTGCCGCCCTCCCGGAAGTTAACGCTGACCTGACCGTTCTGCAGGACAATCCGCTGAGAGGTATGCTTCAGAAGAATGGGTTTGACCTCAAGAAATTCACGGCCGTTCTGCGCTCCTCAGGAGCATCCAGAAACTTGAAAGCATCCCTGGAAACACCGGCCCTGAACGGGGAATACAGGCTTCCGGCAATGGACGCCGCCCTCGTGGCAGGCCTGTCCGGAGGCAGTATGGATGCAACTCTCAAGTTCAACTCTGAAATAAAGGACGGCCTGATGTCCGTTCATGGGATAGACTCGGGAGTTGATCTGGCGGCTGTCCTGTCCCGCAACGGGGATGACCTCAAACTGGACGGAGATCTCAAACTTGCCGGACTAGTATATGACGGCAAGAACATAGGTGACAGGAATGTCCTGTTCAACCTTCGCCCGGACGGTGAAAACCCGAATCATTTTGTGGCGAACGCCAATCTGGACGACATCCCGGCCGAACTGGCAAAACAGTTCGTCACTCTTCCGGAGGAGCTGGACATTCAGGGAAGAATCAGGGCCCGGGCCATAGCCTCCGGACTGCCCGACAGGATGAGAATTTTCGCCGGAGTCACTCCGGTGGACGTGGCGGCATCATATCGTCCGTACGATGTCAGACTATGTCTCTCAGAGCGGGAAATCACGATGGAGGACAACAGGATAAATCTGAACGGACTTTCACTTATCGGTGCGGACAGCACTTCCGTAAGTCTGGACGGTGGACTGGACCTCAATGCAATGCTTCTTGACGTATCAGTCAAATCCGACTGCTTCGAGCCCGTGAAACTTCCTCAGGGCGGCCCTATTCCCGTTTACGGAAAACTCCTCACCGCGCTGGAAGGCGGCATTACCGGTCCTGTGGACAGCCTGCTCGCCAACATCGACGTCAGCATCCTGCCCGAGACGGATATCACCTACCCTATCGACGAAAAGAACCTTGCTCAGGTCAGTCCTTCCGGCACGGTAAAGGTCGGGTTCAACCCCAAAACTGGCCTCAACCTCGGCGGCAGTCTGGATATTCCTGAGGGCCGGATATTCTTCTCACCCAAACTGTATCCTATGATGCCGTTCGCCGTGGACAAGGGCAGCCGGATAAGCTTCAACGGAGCCATTGACGACACGGAACTTGCCGTTTCCGCCTCCCAGGGTGCAAAGGCTACCTACAAACCCGTTGGAGAAGTCTCAAGGATGGTGGATTTCATCACCGGAGTAAAAGTCGGAGGCACGCTCAAGAAACTTGACATAGGATTCTATCTTGACGCGCCCAAGGACAAGGAAATTCAGAAAGAGCTGGCGGAACTGCCGGAAGAAGACAGGGAAGGACTTGCCGCCGTACTTCTGGCAACAGGAATGTATGCCTCCGAAAGCAACGAAGCGGCTCAGATGGACGGATATGCCCTGTCGAGCATTGTCCAGTCAAAGTTGAACGCGGCCACCGCCAACAAATTGGGGAACAAGGTCAGTCTTGATTTCGGTGTTGCCAGCGGGAAGCACGGAAAAGGGATTGAGACCACTGATTATACCATCAATGTCTCCAAGAGCTTTTTCAACGACAGGCTTAACGTGAAAATCGGGGGAAGCGTGTCGGACAATGCCGAGGTCAACAAGAATTCCGCTTCATTCCTCAACAACCTGTCAGCGGAATACAAGCTGGACACAGCCGGTACGTTCCGGGCGAGGTTGTTCAGTATGAAAGACTATAACAACGTTGTGGAGGGGGAACTCATCAAGAGCGGTGTCGGTGTACTTTACAACAAAACAATCGACAGACAGCGCGACAGTCTTGACAGGTCGGTTGATTTGGGCATTGAAGCCAATCTTGTAGAAAGAAGCAACAATCAGTTGGGGCCCGATGCCGCCGTTTCAATCACAAAGAACAATCTTTTCGGCAGGGGCGATGTATTCACGGCAAAGATCAATGGAGCATATTACTGGAACCTTGGCAACAAAAAATCGAAAGATCCTTCCAGAAACGACACATACCAGTTCGGTGCCGATTTTTCTCTCAGTTTTCCTTATGTGCAACTTGGAGATTGGGGGAAGAAGTATATGGGTAGGACATCCTACCGCCTCGGCTATCTGAACCAGAATGTATCCGGTGACTATGGCTTGCACAAACTTTATGGAGGCCTGGATTACGGCCTACGCCAGAACAAGTATGTCAGCCACAGTTTCTCTCCCCTCTATCTTTCGGTTGTGCTTGCTGACAGGGCATCAGAGAAACTGGCAACTGACGTCGGCTTCGTCGACCTTCTCAAACTCTTTGCGAACAACGAGTTCATTCCGTCCGCAAGGTATGCGTTCAGCTACAACAACTACCGCGACAAGGAAAGGAACGTCTATACGGCTCTGGATATTCAGCTGAAGGAATCGGCCAATCTCATTTCCGGCATTATGGCCGCCTGTGGAAGGGAATTCAACGAAAGAAACAAGACTTTGCTCGGTGTCAATTATGACCAATTCGTGAAAATGCAGCTTGAACTCAGGAACAGGTTCAGGCTCAGCGACAAACTAGAACTTGCCACAAGGGCTATGGCCGGTGCCGTCATCAGTTTCGGAAACAGCGTGGGCTCTCCCCTCTCGGAAGCGTTCTCCATAGGCGGTCCCAACAGCATCAGGGCATTCTCCCCCCGTTCCATCGGCCCGGGAAACTTCCACAACGACAATTACAGCTCATACATCTTCCATACGGGGGACATCAAACTTGAACTCAACGCGGAACTCCGTTTCCCTATAGTGTGGAAACTTAACGGAGCCCTGTTCGTTGATGCGGGAAATGTATGGAACCAGAAAGACCCCAAGGATTACCTGTCCGCAGAAGACATAGAGGCATTCCTCAAGGGCTTCAATCTGACAAAGATGTATGACAGCCACATCGCGCCGGAAACCTTCCTCAATCAGATTGCCCTTGGAACCGGAGTGGGATTGAGACTGGATTATGAATCCATAGTCATCCGGCTTGACCTCGGCATCGCCATACACGCTCCATATGATACAGGGCGCGCCGGATATTACAACATTCCCAATTTGTGGAAGGACGGCCTGAGGCTGAACTTCGGAATAGGTTATCCGTTCTGATGTTAAGTTAAATATTATTACAATTATATGAAAACTATGGGAAAATACAATTACCTCAAATCTATCGTAGTTTCAATTGGTTGCACCATTGTCGCAGCCATAATAATGATTGTTTTCCAGACAATTTATAACAACAATGTGGAGAACAGTCTGGTTGACAAGTCCCTTACTGAAATTCCGGCCCAGTTGGACTCCGAGTCACAGGTACGCGAAGCTCTCATCCGGGAATATGACCGCGATTTCCAGGTCGATCTGGCCGCCATCAGATATTTGATGGCAACCGATGGACAGAAACGCACTTTCGAAAGGGTTAACGCAACAGGAGTCTCTGCAGCCGGTTTCTTTCTTGTAGGGAAGGACGGAACAGTTCTCAACGGAACCGACAAGGGCTCTATCGGACGCAGGATAACCGATGTCTGCCCCCTTTCACCGGATGAATATGAACTTGTGATGAACGGTGAAGGATATGTCAATACCGGACGTATCTGTATGCCGGATGGCACTCCGGTAAAAGTCTTTGCCGTATCTTTTGAAGGCGCAAGACTCGTAATGCCAGCCGTTCTCAAGGGAAAGTATGCCTCGATTTACACCTTGGACGATATGGGCGGCCTATTCGGGCCGGTGGACGAAAGATTGTTCGTGACTTCGATAGACAACGGGACGCTTCTTTTCGGCCCGTTGAAGACCGAAGCCGCCGATTTTTCCGGCCAGCCGATATCCGTACTCAACCTTGACGAGTCGGTCACCCGCGAACCGAGCACCGGACATTCGGAAGTGATGGGGTACGGCTACAAGTACAGGACAATCCAATATAAGTCGGATATCTTCGGTGACATCACAATATTGGCGGCATATACCGATGAGGGTGCTGTCCCGATTGGTCCGTTAGCTGTGCTGTTGGCAACGATACTGTTGGTTATTTTCTTGATCCAGTTGTATTGCAACTATATCGATGAAGAGCCGGGCAAACTTCAGATAAGGGCCGGAGGATTAAAACCATTCGGGAAGAAGGGCTGTGCGGTGGATGCGGAAAAGGCGAGGGTCCTGCTCCCATTCTCTCTGGTGTGCATTGTCTTTGTCACGGTTGCCGGATTCTATCTCAATTCGCTGAATATGATAGGCAACCAGATCTGGACCTCCCAGTGGAATATCCGTCAGGTTTCCGATGACCTCGGCAAGATAGACAAGAAATTGTCAGACAATCTCGATGCCGCGTCCGAAGATGTTGCCGCATTCCTTAAGGTTACCGCTTCCGTGCTGGAAGACCATCAGGCAAACCTGCTCGTTTGCCGGGAATCTTCCCGCCTGAAGGAAGTCGAGGATAAAGATGGGACAGTGCGCCTTGTGGAGATTTGCAATCCCTGGCTTGCAGGAATGGCACAGGCGCAATCAGCCAGAGACATCTCTGTCTTTGACAAGAAGGGAAAGCTTGTCGCCACAAGCGGGACACAGACCAACCTCGGGTTCTCCCGCGAGGATGAGGCAAGCGCAGCTCTGTTCAATGTCATTGACGGGGTGTCGTCAAGTGAGCAGATGATGGATGAAGATAATTTCATCGTCTGTGCTCCCTTCTCACTCCGCCGGGAAGGCAAAGTTTCCGATGCTATGCTCGTTACAAGGTTCAAGATTGACCCGGCAAAATGGAATTCCACATTGGAATCTATCAGAAATACTTTCGATGCCGCTTCCGAATCCGGGCACTGTCATTACATCATGACATCGGCGGAAGAAGGGCACAAGCTTGTCTATTCCGCAAAAACTCTTGGCAACGTGGCTGCCAATATGTCTGATGCCGCATACAGGGATGGCTATCTGGGGTTCCACAAGGTCGGGAATACAAGGTATTGTGTCGCGACAAAACAAGTCAGCGGCAATAAAGGAGAATATTTCGTAATGTCTTTCGTGCCTCTTGCGGATGTGTATCTGGGCAGGACGGCAAATTGTATTGTCACTTTTGCGGTCACGCTTCTCATAGTGCTCGTTTTCCTGGGAATATTGCTCATCTATGGTCCCGGCAAGGTTGAAAAGTTCAAGGAAGCTGCCCGCGTGGAGATGGAGGAGAGGAAATCGATGACGGCAATCCAACTGGAAAGAATGGATGTGGAGATGAAGAAAACTCCGACATCTTCACAAAGGATCCTCGGGGATATGGGAAAGATATGGATTGTCATTCTGGCGTTCATCTCCCTGTCCCTTGTCATCGGACTGAGTACCGGTCCGAGTGAAACGTTATCAGGCTATCTTATGTCATTCCTGTGGCAGAGAGGAGTCAATATCTTCTCTCTGACTACAATGATTGTCATCACCCTGAGCTTCGCTTTCGGGATGTTCATCCTTACCAGAATAATGTCTGTCCTCAAGAGCGCGCTCAATGCCGGAGCTGAAACCGTGTGCCAGCTCCTCGTGTCGCTGTTGCGCTATGCCGGCTACATAAGTGTCGTTTTCGTAACACTTTATATGTTCGGAGTAGACACAACCGGAGTTCTCGCCTCCCTGGGAGCTTTCTCCGTAATGGTCGGTCTGGGGGCAAAGAACCTTATCACTGACATATTGGCCGGTGTGTCAATCATAATGGAGAAAGACTACAAGGTAGGCGACATCGTGAATATCGGCGGATTCTGCGGCAAGGTGACCAATATCGGAATACGCACCACAAAGGTGGAAGACATTGACGGCAATGTCAAGATATTCTATAACAGCGGTGTCTCTGGCGTGGTCAATATGACAAGCAGGCTGTCGGCAGTGAGAATGGATGTGAAGCTTTCGTCTCAGCATTCATTCGACGAAGCGGAAAATGCATTCGGCCGGTTCTTCGAACGCATCATGAACAAATATCCGCAGATAAAAGGTGAATGTAATTTCCTCGGCGTTCAGGATTCCACTCCTTCATTCAATGTCTTCCGCATCTCCGTCCCGTGTGATGAAATAGACAGGGCTCCGCTCCGCCGTGTCCTGATAAAGGAATTCAGCCTGTTCTGCGAAGAGGAAAAGATCAATAAATTGTAGTTATGAAAAAAGAAGTTGCAATCATTTTCATATTGGCATCCTTGAGTGTCTGTCCCGCGTTTGCCCAGTGGGAAGGCAGCCTGAAGGCAAACGGGGGTTGGAATTTTCTGCAGAGCAACACCGAAGATGCCGATTTCAAGCTGAAATATTCCGGTAAGAAATTCTATATCGGGACAGGCGTTTACATCGGACACGGTTATCAGCCGTCATCCCAGATAACGTCCATCCTCGATGCCAAGAAGGAACAGAGCGAATACTACAAGGGTGAAAACAAAACGATAAAGCCAAGGAACTATAAGGCAGGTGCGAATATCGATTTCGGATACATATTCAATCCGGCCAATGTCCTGTCGGCCTCCGTCGGCTATGGATTCAGCGGCAAGGATGAGTATTCCAATCTCGAAACCGAAAGGTACAATGGTTTGAGCAGGGATGCCATCAAGGGTACGCAGCTTGACAGCACTTTCGTAAAAAGCCACAACATTAACGGCAAAATCAACTACTCCCACAAGTTTGAAAGCAGACCCGATGCCCGTCTCGACATAACTCTCTCAGAGGTGATAGGGGTGAATGCGGATGCAAAGCGGAGGATTACTTCCGGCGAGTTTTATTCCAACCCCAAGAATTACGCAACCTACAGCAACCTGAATGACTTCAATACAAAACTGTCCGCATCGTACGACGATGTTTTCAGATTCGAAAAAAGTCAATTGAAACTGAGGGCCGGGTTGGACTACATCTCCAATCAGGATCTGGACGGATACTCGGCACGGACACTGGTCAATGGACAATGGCGGGATTCCACATCATACCGGCAGTCGTATTTTTATAATTCCCACTCCACTGAGCCCTATGTGAATCTGACCTATTCCATCGGCAAGTTCGACTTCTTTGTCAAAGAGCGGGCGCAGATCTATTGGCACGCGATGCTCGACAAACTCGAGGAGAAGAAAAAGCCGGAGGATCTTGTCGGTCTGTTCGATAAATATGATTTCCAGAACCTTCTGGCGGCCGGAATCAATTATAACATCAATGACCGTCACCGTCTGGCACTTGACTACGGCAGGACCATTTCCCGCCCTGATTACAAAAAATTATGCCCGACACTTATGATAGGGGATTCGGAAGGTGAATATTTCATTGGAAACAGTGAACTGCTTCCGGAAATCACGGACAAGGTAAATCTGGGTTACACATATACGAAAGGCATCTTCGTTACAAATTTTGACATCAATTACCGTAACAAGCGAAACACTGCCGAGAAGGTCATAGACCTGGAGAAGTCCAAGGATGTCACTGACCCCGGCGTGAAAACCATCTACACCTGGATCAACAACAAGAGGCAGGATTCTTTCGGAGCAAAACTGGACTTGAAGATGAACGGCAGGGATGTCAAGGCCGAAATATGGGCCGGCTTCAACTACGATATCTACGGGAATAAAGAAAAAAATACCAAGGAGGATTTCAATTATGAACTGGGGACTTCCATTGACGTGTTCCTGAACGAAACGACGAAACTTTCCTCCAGTCTTGTATACATAAGCGCCAAGCAGTCGGCATACAACCTCAAAGGTGAGGACGTTATGGCAAATATCCGGTTTTCAAAGGCACTTGTCAAAGGGCTTGAACTGTATGCCGAATTAAAGGACATTGTCGACAAGGACATATATGAGGAAACCTGGAATGCCGATATGAATTATCTCAAGGTCTCTTCCAAGACCCCGATGCACCGCGCGGTGCTGATTGGAATCAACTACGCTTTTTAATTTAACTCCATAAAATCATGAAAAAGTCAATCATCGCATTCGCATTTGCCGTACTGTTGGCGGCAGGATGCAAAAACAACGTTGCTGACACGGTCATATTCGGCACTGTGTACACGGCTGATACGGACACACCATCTGCTGAAGCCATCGCCATAAAGGACGGCAAATTCGTATATGTCGGTGACAAGGCGGGCGCCGGAGCTTATGTCAAGAAAGGCGTCACCGAAATAATTGACCATACCGGGAAAGGTATGATCATGCCGGGATGTTTTGAAGGACATGCCCATTACATTATGGGCAATTCTCTCGGATGCATGGGCGGGCTTTCCCTCGATCCTTTGAACGACGACGTCAAATCCTTCTTTGAGAAGCTCAAACTCGCATACACCGATGCGAAGGGGAACGGCAAATCCTGCATCTTCGGCTTCGGATGGAATTATCTGACATTCCTTACGCAGGGGATGCCGACACGTGAGCAACTCGATGCCATCAGCCCGGATGTAGCAGTCTTCATTCACGATTCCGAAGGGCACAAGAGCCTTGCAAACTCCGTTTGTCTGCGCAATGCCGGAATCATCGATGACAACGGAAATGTTCTGAAGGGAGAAGTCAGAGGTGGAGATATCTGTAAGGATGCCAACGGGAAACCTAATGGTCTTCTTCTTGAGCAGGCTGTCGCATACGTACGAAACAGAGGCCTCAATTTTGATGAGATTCTTACCGACGAGGTTGCCTCGCAGGCCATCCTTATGTCCCAGCAGATGCTTCTGGCGAACGGATACGTGTCCTATATGGACGGATGGTCGAACTTCTTCGGCACTCCTCGTTATTATGAAGTGGCAAATAAACTTGATGCTGCCGGCAAACTGAACCTGCTTCTCGGAATGTCATACGAATTCGACAGCTCCTGCGAAGATGTGGATACCGAACTTGCAAAGGCATTTGAAGGCAGGAAATATACAAAAGGACACGTCAACGCCAACTATGTCAAGCTCTTCATTGACGGTACAGTTGAGGGGGGCACCGGCCTTACGACTGAACCTTATCCTGACGGACATCCGGGGATTGCCAATTGGGAAGAAGACGAAGTCACCGACATCACCGGCAAGGCCAATGCCCAAGGCTTCACAATGCACGTACATACGATGGGCGACGGAGCTGTACATCGCTGTGTCAATGCATTTGTGGCAAAGGGAACGAAAGAAGCCAGGAATACCCTGGTACACGTCCGCAATATGCCGCAGGAAGATTTCCGGAGGGTAGCCGACAATGATATCGTTGTGGTCAGCGGCATGCTTTGGCACGTCCTTCCGGACGAAGTGTGGGAACAGGTCAGGAAGGTTACTCCGGCAAGCGTATCATGGAAATCCTATCCGATGAAGTCATATTTCGACAATGGAATCGTTATGACTTCACATTGTGACTTCCCTGCCACATCCGGCTCACCATACGATCCTTTCGGAATTATGGAGATAGCCGTCACCGGCAGCGCTCCTTATCCTGGAGAACCGGGCAGATACACCAAACCTTGGTGGCCGGAAGAACTCATCACCCGCGAACAGGCGCTTCAGGCGCTTACCATCAACGGGGCTTGGCAGATGCACTGCGAAAATGAGAGAGGAAGCATCAAGGTCGGGAAATATGCCGACTTCCTCCTAGTCGACAAGGATGTGATTGAATGCCCTGTGAGGGATATCCACAATACAAAGGTCATCTCCACCTGGTTCGAAGGCGAAAAAGTTTATCAGGTTGAATAGCCGGATGAAAAAAATAATTCTCATTGTTTTATCGATATCCCTGTGCTTGTTCCAATCGTATGCCGGGGATACCGATATCAAATCCGTCAATGGGACCACACTCTCCTCTCTCAGCGACGCTTTTGAGGTCCTGCGGAGGTTCTCCTCCGTTAGTTTCGACGGGACATCCTTCTATATTGCAGGTAAAGGACAAGCCGTCATTTTCGTGGAAGGACGAAGGCTGGAACGCCATACGGATTTGGCAACGATACCGGCATCCTCGGTGGAAAAAGTTGAGATAATTTCGGAGCCGAGACCCGAATATGGCAACAATAACGGAGTGATACTGGTCACTCTCCTGAATGCCCCGTCGGATGAGTTTCACCTGACCGATGTGGCGGAGTTTACCTTATCTCCTTATGCGGGAGGTTCCAATGATGTCGAAATTTCGGGAAGGAAAAACAAACTTTTCTATGAGGGCGGCCTTTCCATAGATTATTCCGGTACGAAAGATATGGAAACCAGGACCTGCGACAGCTATGCTGAAAAAACGGACAAGTCCGGAATATGGCTTGGCCAGCGTAAGGTCAGGGATTTTGAAGACATTAACAGGGATTTTTCTTTGGCTGCAAACGGATTGTTGGGATATCATATCACTCCGGAGCATAGGGTAAGCGCCCGCTACGAATACGATTATCTCAAGTCCAATGGAAACTGGGGGAATCTGAATGACAAGGTTTTCATCAGGAAGGGGCCTGAAATTGACCTAAACAATCCATCATCCCTATTCGCGGCCACTTCCATAAGCAACTCCGTGAAACAGATCCATAAGCTGAGTCTTTCCTATCAGGGAGAAGCCGACGAGTGGAAGTTCTCCGCCAACATCGACTTGTACGCCGGGATACGGACCGGCAGGGATACGGATACCGAATCCCCTTCAGGCAAGCAGGAATGCACATATGACGAGGAGTCGGAATATCTGGCGGAAGAAGGATATTCAAGGTTCAATGCATCCCGCGCATTATGGAAGGGAAACATCCTTTTCGGTGTTTCATTCGACAATTATATACAGGACACCCGCAGGAAAGACTATTCCATAAAGGAGAATCCTGTTCACAACAACTCCTATAATATTATCCCCGGTGCATACGTAAGCCTGGAACAGGACTTCGGGTTTCTGGAGCTCGACGCAGGCATTCATTATCAGTATTACCGCACAAGGTATTCTCCATATAAAGATGACCGGACTCTGCAACAGATAAGGAAACTTATGGGCCGTGATTTCATATCATTCGGGGAGCAGCTCCTTCATCCGCACCTGACCATATCCGTTCCTGTCGGTAAAGGAAAGGTTTCCGCGGGCATTCAGACCAGCACAGAATTTGCACAATTTTCCGCACACTCCGTCAATATAGATTATCTCAAGAAGGGAGACGCTTCAGAGGCTTTCGCCCTCCCCGGTAGGAGGGATGAAGTTTTTTTGAATGGAGAGTGGGGATGGTTTCAGCTCAAAGGCTGGGGCGCACACAATATCCGTCCGATTTTCACGGACATAGACGGCGGAGGCGACTTCAACGGTCCGGCATACTGGTCGATGGACTGGAAAATGTCACTTTCACCCTCAATCGGAATATGGGAGACTGACCTCACGGCTACAATTCATAAACAGTGGCTCAGTATGGAGGTAGTGGATCCGCAGGACAATCTTTGTAAGCCTCTTGCGACCATAAACTGGATAAACAGTTTCTCTCTTCCGTGGGGGATGCGCATAGACCTTTCGACCTTGCTGCGCACCAAGGGAGCGGAGGGCAACGTCTATTACCGCAATGTATTCTGCAAAGCGGATTTGTCCCTCCGGCAGCCGTTCCTGAATAACCGTCTGATTGTGAGTTTGAGTGTAGGCAATGCGCTGCACACCAACCGGAAGGTCTCCTATTATACACGTCTTGCAGATATGGAGTTTGATGGAAATCAGCGCTTGGAATGCCGGATGTTCAGGCTATCTGTAAAATTCGTGCTGTAGGTCCGTGAACCCTGCGTCATTGCGTGTTCTTCCGTCATTACGGGCTGCGACCCGCAATATCATGCGAGGACAGATGCTGAATCAAGTTCAGCATGACGCGCAGCGCATTTTCGTTCAAAAATCGGTTACTTTGTGGATTACTGGAAAATAATTAAAGCAACATATAAAAAATATCACGATGAAACAAGAAATCAAAAACAAAGAACCACAGGAGCGCCAAGCCTACGTTCCTGCGAGCGTGAAGGTGATAGAGGTCACCGCACAAAAAGTGCTCTGCCAGAGCGGCGGAGAGTACAACGATCCGTTCGGTGATGATCCGGAAAGCATTTAATCTATGGAGGGCTCTACGGGCATAAAAATGAAATGTACAATATAGAGATATAGGGATAGAGGTTGTATCGGTAGATATATCAGTGAGTTAGGTGCGGTTTATGGTTCGACCGCGATAAAAACGAGTTGTGCAATTTGCTTTACATTGCTTTACATCAGATTTACACGGAGGCCCTGAAAAGGGCTTTATTTTTGTCCGCCGCTTTACATTGATTTTATATTGGGCGCACATTGCATAATATAGCAGCCGATTTACCCCGTTTTAGGGCGTTACAGGGCGTATTTAGGCCTTGCCGGTATAGTTGCCGGTTGGCTGTTTGAAGGGGCTGAAACGCCCCTATTTTTATGCCCTTTTGAAGCCTGTTTAACCGGTCTTCCAAAGGTGGGTCCGAATCAGGTAAATTTCATATTGGAGTTACAAATGGGTTGACAATGGGTTGACAACACGATACCATTTTTAAGCCTTTCAAACGTGGGATAATGCTTTATAATAACCGTCATAGCGGCTTTTTTGACGGATAGACACCTACATAATCCAATAAAAAAGGCCGTTTAAGCAGGGCTTAAAGGCCGATTAAAGGTGTTTATATCAATGTTTTATAAGTAAAAGCGCACAGAAGGACGTCGCAAAAAAAGAAAATTCACTATTCTACGCGGATCACACCTATAACAAGGGCGATAGCCTCTATGTCAGAGAGGGGCACATCGAAGGGCTCATATTTCTCATTATCCGAAACCAGAAGAATATATCCCTCCATAGTTGACTTCTTGACCCGCTTTACCATCACGCCCTGACTCCGGGTGTAGATGGCATATATCTTATTCCACTGGAAGAATAGTGTTTCCTTTACGACCTTGCAGGCGATGATGTCTCCAGAGCTATATTTCGGATACATAGAATTTCCCTTTACCCGGATCAGGAAGTCGGCCTGTTTGAACTCCGCAACCTGATAGTAATCCTCCACCCTCATATCATCGAACGCCGGGGAGCCATAACCGGCAAAGGCCTCTATCGGAATAAGAGGCAACCCCGGATCTCCAGCTTGCTCAATGTCTGATTCGCCCTCATCCTTGAGCATAGTTCCCTCTCCGGTAAGGAGCCAACCGGTGTTAAGTTCGGGGAAACAATGAGCAATTCTCTTTATTTTGTCTGGCTGTATCGACTGTCTCATATTACCGACATAGCCGTATGAAAGGCCACACTGCGTCTCAAAGGAACGCACAGAAATGCCCTTTTTCTCTATAAATGCTTTAAGCCTTTCCTTGACAGAACCCATTTATCAATGAATAATTTTCATTAAAATTTTGCTTATAATGAAATTTGTTCATTATATTTGCAACACCATTACATAAGTAACGACAAAGACAAAGGTAGACATTTTTAGGAATATGAAACTGATTTTGACGAAAAAAGGGGAAATGAACGCTTTGGCGAAGATGTTCGGAGTTTCAAGGATTGCCGTTCATAACGCCCTGCATTTTCGATACAACTCCGAGCTCTGTGAGCGGATCCGCAAAGCTGCCATAGAGCGCGGGGGCAAGGAGGCCGAATACAACAGTTAAATCAAATAGTTATGGAATCAAATCAAGCAACTCAAAAGAAGACTCTCTCCAAGCGGGAGAAAGCGCGGGACACGCTCATCAAGAATGTTGTCGGCATCGGCATTATGATCGGGTTTCTGACCTGTGTGTGTGAAGGTCCCAACGGTGAGATCACGTGGGTAAACTTTGCCGGTTTGGCCGTCCTTGCAGGTGCGGCTTATTTGGCCAACCTTTCCGAGAAGAAGGGCTGGGTGTTTTTCGATGATGATGAAAATGAGATATAATTATGAAAGCAGAAGACAAAAGACTCGTTGCCGTCTTGGTGAAACTCGACGGGCATTTTGACGCCGGTACCGTCAGCCAGTACCGTCACAAGTTTATCAAATCGGGCTGTGACGCCCAGATTCTACACTTCAAGGATGATGTCTCGGTCGGTGAGACCTGTCTCCTTTTTGAGCTTTACGACAGGAACGGAAGCTTCGTACAGAAGGCCCGCTACCTGATGCGCAAATTCCTTACAGCAGCACTTGGTTATCTCGGCTTCCGTGACATTCTCGTTTCGGTCGTAATCGAAGGTGACCCTGACCGTTTTCCCGTGCGAGGGGCATTTCAGCCCTCTGACAGCATCTTTGGGGTTATCGCTGCGAAGTGCCGCGCCCATAAAATCATCAAATAGCATATCACTAATGTTAGAGGTTACAGGACAAAGATAGTGATTATCCCGGTAGGAAAAAGGTTACTCCGTCCGCACCAGGAGGAAGGTAGAGGTTCGAATCCTCTCCGGGAGCAAAGAAACAACGAAATGGCAGAGATAATAAACAACAGGGTCTGCGTGACGGTTCAGGAGCTTGACGGCATTTTGTCGTTAAAGTCACTCCAGCAGCTTGCATACAGAGGACAGGCCGAACGCGCCCAGCGCGGTTGCCGCAACACCTCGGCTCTGTACTATGCTGACTCTCTCCCATACAAGTACCGTTGTGAAGTCTATAAGCGTTATCCGGATCTGAACGCACAGGCCGCCGCCAAGCCGTTCATCGAGGCCCTTGAGCCTGACGGAAACGCCATCAATTTTTATGATGACTTCACCTTTGAGGACGGGACGCACCTGACACCGGAAAAGGTGGAGGAGTATGCCAACAACGCCGCTATCCTCAACGGGTTCCGGTCTTGGCTGGAGGGATCCAACAGCGAAAGGAAGAAAACAAGTCACGGACGATGCCCGAAGGGAGAGTTCTGGAAGTCGGCGGCTGCAGCTCTGGAGAGAATGGCGGACACATATCCGAACAGCCTCCCCCTCAACCCGAGGCGTCTTCAGGACAAATACAACTCATATATCAAGGACGGGTACCAGGCACTCATCAGCGGCAAGCATAAGAACAGCAATGCGGCCAAGGTTGACTCCGAGGAGAAGAAGGCTGTCATCAGCGCACTGTGCGCCATACCTAACGGCTTTGACAATGAGTTCGTGGCGCGGTACTACAACGAGACTGCGGAAAAGATGGGCTGGGAGAAGATCACAGCCGGAACGGTTGCCAAGTACCGCAAGGAGAACGGCCTTGTAATAGATGCCGTCCGCTACGGAAATACCTCATTCTCCAACAACAGGGCTATGCAGGTCAGCCGTTCGAAGCCGACAGCCGCAATGCTCATGTGGTCTCTCGACGGTTGGGACGCAGAGCTTTATTTCCAGAAGCGCAACGCCAAGGGCGTAGTCACTTACACGAACAGGAAGGTGCTCGAGGTTGTTGTGGATCCTTGCTGCGACTTCCCGATAGGTTACGCCATTGGCGATGTTGAGAATGCCGAACTGATTGCGGAGGCTCTCCGCAACGCGGCCAATTACACACGTGAACTGTTCGGCCAGCGGTACCGCACCTGTCAGATCCAGAGCGACCACTACGCAATGAAGGCGATGGCTCCTTACTATGCTACGGTGTCCGATAAGGTTACCCCGGCAAGAGTGAAGAACGCCAAGAGCAAGCCCGTGGAGAGATATTTCGACCATCTGAATGAGACATACTGCAAGACTCAAAGCAACTGGAGCGGCTATGGTATTACAGCCGATAAGAAGCACCAGCCGAGCAGCGAGTTCCACAATATCATAAAGCGCAACTTCCCGGATGAGGAGGGCGTTATCCGTCAGCTTGAGGCCATGATAGCGGCGGAGCGTCAGCAGAAGATGGAGGAGTACCGGAAGTTCTGGAATGCCACTCCTGAGGAGAGGAGGTTGCCTCTGCCGGAGGAGACATTCCTTCTTCGTTTCGGCAAGACCACGGGATATACCAACGTACTCGAGGGCTCCGGACTGCGTCCGAGACTGGAGGGAAAGAAGCGTCAGTACGACTGCTTCGATGTCCGCTTCCGCGAGTATGCTTATCTCCGTTGGGAGGTTCGGTATGACGCAGACGACATGAGCCATGTTCTGGCTGTCAGCGAGGACGGCAGACACCGTTTCCTGCTTGAGGAAAAGTATGTGCAGCCGATGGCCCTTGCGGACCGCAAGGAGGGTGATGCCGAGCAGCTGCAGCGCGTGGCCAATTACAACAATGCCCTCAAGCAGCACACCCAGACCCTGTTCGGTGAAATAACGGCCCACGCCAAGCCTATTCTTGGCGGCGGGTATGTGGAGCAGCTGGAGAGCCCGGACGCGCATAACGACCTCGCAAAGGCCCTTATCACGGACAGCAAGGGGCAGCACAAGAGCCAGAGGGCAAGCGAGAGGCGCAGGATCCTACAGGCCGTTGATGTCGAGTACTCCGAGGAACATAAACCGGAGCCCGTCCCGGTGGTTGTAGAGAATACTCCAGCCGGGGAGAGCAGGGTGAACACTTTTGACCTTTACTAATTTTTAATTTATACTTTTTATGAAACAGTCAGAAAAACAGGCAATCGCCGCCTCTCTCAAGGAGTTCTGTTCTTTGAAGGGGTCACAGAACGCGGCCTCCCGCTCCATCAGCGGCGTGAGCAGCGCGACAATCTCACAGATGCTCAACGGCCAGTGGGATCTCATCAGCGACGAAATGTGGCGCAATGTGGCCGCACAGATCGGACATGACCGCCGCAAGTGGAATGTGGTAAGGACACGAGGGTTCCAAAGGATGACCGACATCCTTTCCGACGCAAAGGACCGTGCCCTTGTTATGGCCGTCACAGGAGAGGCCGGTTGCGGAAAGAGCGAGAGCATCAAGGTATTTGCCAAGGGGCACAGAAACGTGTATCACCTTGTATGCAGTGAGTACTGGAACCGTAAGAACTTCATGACGGAGATGCTTGCGCAGCTCTCGATCGCCAGCGCGGGTTATACGGTCAGCGAGATGATGAGCGATATCATATCGACCATCAAGAAGCGCGAGAACCCGATTATCATTCTCGATGAGGCCGACAAACTTTCGGATCAGGTTCTGTATTTCTTCATCAGCCTGTACAATCACCTCGAGGATGACTGCGGCATAATCCTGTGCGCTACGAACTATCTGGAGAAACGAATCAACAAGGGCGTGGCCGCCAACCGCAAAGGGTACAAGGAAATCTTCAGCCGCATTGGCCGCAAGTTCATCCCGATTGACCAGGTCAACGGGGACGACGTGGAGGCCGTGTGCCGCGCCAACGGCGTGACCGATGAAGACACCATCGATAAGATCATTGACAACTGTGACTACGACCTGCGACGTGTGCGCCGTCTGGTACATGCTGAGAACAGACGCAGGGAGGCATAGCGATGAAAAGGCTGCTGAGTAACTGCGACGTATCGAAGGCCACGTTTGACGTGGCCAACTTCGACGGTGACTGGCTCGCCAGCTTCGGTCGTCCGGAGCTCAAGGGGACTTGGACCATCTTCGGTACCAGCGGCAGCGGCAAGACCACATTCGCGCTTATGCTGTGCAAATACCTCTCCCAGTTCAGACGTACGATGTACGACTCCCTCGAGCAGGGCTTGAGCCGTTCAATGCAGATTGCTTGGGATCGAGTGGGTATGTCGGAGGCCGGGAGGGGCATTGTCTTCGGCAATATGATACAGCTGGAAGACCTGAAGGAGAAGTTATCCAAGCCAAAGAGTCCGCAGATTGTTCTCATTGACTCCATCACGGCAATACAGGGTTTCCACAAGAGCGATTATGCGGAGCTTGTCAAGGCCTTCCCCCAGAAGCTTTTCATTTTCATCGCACACGAGAAGAACAAAAAAGCCCACCCCGCAGTGGCCGAGCATATCCGTTGCTTGAGCGACGTCAAGATCCACGTCGAGGGTTACAGGGCATTCGTAACCTCACGCTTCGAGGATGCAGAGGCCGGTGAAGGCGGTGAGGACTTTACAATATGGGAACAGGGCGCAGCGCGGTACTGGCCCGACAAAATATAGACTATTATGGCACGAGATCCAATGAATGACTTGCACTCCAAGATCCTGCGGAAGTTCCACACCCTGTGCAGCGCGTGTGGTATGACTCCGGAGGAGAAGGCCGCCGTCGTGGCTTCCTTCGGAGTGGACAGCAGCGCAGACATCAACACCCACGACCTGATTGATGTCTGCAACAAACTCGCCGGGCAGCTCGGTCAGAACAGGGACACATCAAAAGACCGCCTCCGCAAGCAGGTGATGGCCGCGATAGGTGGGTACCTGAAGAAAATAGGCCACGAGAGCAACGCCGATATCATCAAGGGTATTGCCTGTCGCAGTACCGGATATGATGACTTCAACAAGATCCCGGTTGAGAGGCTCCGCAACTGTTACTACGCTTTTGTCAACAAGCAGAAGGATATTGCCGGAGCGGAGGCCGTGGCTCTCGCAGTGCTCATGTCGCAGAGCCAGCGAAGCTCCTGTTAACAGACTAACTAAAACTGATTAGATATGGTTTTACAGACAATTAAAGGCTATTTGAAGATTGCTGCCATAGTGTATGTGGTGGCGGTCACAGTTACGGCGGTGCTTGCCGTGACGTCCTTGGTCGGGAAGGCCAAGGAAGTGCGTCGTCTGGAGGGCAACCAGCAGCAGCTGATGTCCGACATAGTGACATACAAGACGAAGGACGGGCTGTATGCCGCCGAGACAAAGCGGCTGGAGCTGACGGTCGATGAGTACAAGTCCGCACTGGAGGCCAGCGAGGGCGCGAGAATGAAGCAGAAGGAGGTCATAGAGTCTTTGAATATTAAGATCCGCAGGATGGAAAGTATTCAGCAGACCGTTATGGAGACACGTGTTGACACTGTCGCAAAATTCCTGCAGGAGCCTTTTATCCCGGACACCCTGAAACTCCAAAGAATCGAGCCGCTGGAGAGCCTTGCCTCCCTGACGACCGGTGCAATAGAGTGGCGCGACCCGTGGGTGTCCTTGAGAGTAAGGGTCGAGGGAGAAAAGGCGGACGTTCACATTATGACGGTGGACACCCTCTATCAGGTCGTACACCGGGTGCCAAAAAGATTCCTGTGCATCCCATACGGAACCAAGGGCATAAGGCAAGAGATAAAGAGCAGCAACCCGCATACTAAAATTGTCTATTCGGAGTACATCGAACTCAAAGGGAGGAGAAAATGATAATCGCTGTTGACTTTGACGGAACACTTCACGATGCCGAGTACCCCAATATCGGGGAACCGGTGAAGGACGCTGTAGAGATGATGCGCAGGATCCACGATGACGGACACACCATCATCATCTGGAGCCGCAGGGCCGGACGGTATTACGATGATATGGTTGAGTGGCTTGACGGCATCGGGATTCCGTTCGACTATATCAACGAGCACGACAGGACCGTTCTGAACACCTACGGTGTGGACACACGTAAGGTCTATGCGGATATCTACATAGATGATCATAATATCGGTGGAATTCCCTCGTGGAAATCCATCTACAAGAAAATACAGGAACTGAATTAAACCCCAATAAACATGAAAGAGAAGAAGACTTTGCTTATCATTCCGTACCTCCGGGCAGCGGCCCAGGGAGGGGAACTGGAAACAGCCGTCAATGGATGGCTGAAGAATTTCAAGGGCGACCTGCAGATTGCCATTATCGGTGATGAGTCGCCCGTGGTCAAAAAGCTTGTTACGCAGCAGAAGGTGGTTTTCCTTCCTTCAGAGAGGGACCCCAAGCACGCCAAGGAGCCCGCTCTGGACATAGCGAGAAAGATGCGCTATGCGATGTCGTTTTTTGCCAACAACCCCTTGGCCGACAACTTCTCCGGCTGCATCTGGAGCAACGATGACATCTATCCGGTCAACCCTGTTACGCTCAAGGACATCAAGGCCCTCAAGTGGATAGGAACTGAAATGACGGGAAACCCGGAGTCAGCGAACTATTTTCAGCGCAGTATGTACCGCAGTGCGGTTGCTCTGCGTGAGGCCGGAAAGCCCGCACACAACCATTGCACACACCTCCCGAACTGGTTTGACTTTGGCCGTCTGAAGGAGGTCCTCGACGCATACGACTGCGACAATACTCCGCACCTGATCGGATGCCTGTATTACAACCACTGGTACACCAGCCCGAAGGCTGTCCGGATTGATGTCAGCAAGCCGGGCAACCGCTACAAGGTGGGTGTCTATACCAGGAACTACGATCTGGACAGCCTACGCAAGCAGATAGAGGCCGGAACCCTGTTCGTCAACAACAGCAGTGCCGGTTACAGCGCGGAACTCATCCTCGCCGTGAGAAAGTACATTTAACCACTTAAAATTTCAATATTATGGATCTATCAAAATTCTCAAAGGAGGAGCTCGCAGAGCTCAAGGCCAAGATTGCGGAGGAGGAGGCATCCGCAGAGCGCAAGAAGCGCGAAGCCATCGACACGTACAAGGACCTCGTGAGCGAGGCGGTGGACGACTCATTCAAGATGCTGCAGGAGCAGAGCGACGCTCTGGCAGAAACAAAGAGCGGTGTTTACAAGATGTTTGAAACGGTCAAGTCTATGAAGGCCGACCTTTTCAAGACAAAGGAAAACGGCCAGTGGAGCCATACTTTCACCAACAAGGAGGGCAACAGGCGCATCACCCTTGGCACGAACACCCTTGACAATTACGATGACACCGCAGAGGACGGCATCGCAATGGTCAACGAGTATCTTGACTCTTTGGCCGAGGATAACCCTTCAGCTGCCAAGGCTGTCACCATCTGCAGGAGCCTTATGGCCCGCGACAAGAAGGGCAATCTCAAGCCGTCAAAGATTGTGACGCTGTACAAGCACGCGAAAGAGAGCGGCAGCGACAAGTTCATGGACGGAGTCGAAATCATCATGAACGCCTACAAGCCTGTTCCGAGCAAGACATACGTCCGTGCGGAGTTCAAGAATGACAAGGGCGAGTGGATCAATGTGCCACTCGGGATGACAGAAGCGGAGGAAGACAAGTAATATGGAGCACACTGTCAGAAAGCATATCGAGGAGCACCTGTGCATCTGCCGCCGTTGCAACGGTACCGGCGTGGATCCAGAGCATCCGGGCAGTCCCTGCCCGCAGTGTGACGGCAGCGGTCGTGTGGTTGTTTCAAGCGACGTAGTCACCAACTGTCGGCCCTACGTGCCGAACAAATAAACCCCTGATGGTCTTAGCGGCGGTCCGACTCTGCCGCAGGGGACAAAGTAGAATGTTAGAACTGAAAACAATGAAGACAAAAGGAGGAAAAATCCGGGGCAGCAGTTATCAGAAACGGGTTGCCGACATCAACAGGATCTATGACGATCACGTCCGCGACGGATTGAGCAACCGTGAGATCCTGCGTCGCTTCATTCAACCCGTGTACCCCATATCGGAGTCAACCCTGTACAACATTCTCAAGGCCGAGAACAAGATTGAGGAGCAGCCGGAGAGGCATGAGCCATCACTGTTTGACGACATCGATTCAAATCAATAAAATTATGACAATGAGACCAACAGACAACAACCACAAACTGGTTGAAGCGGGATTCACAATCCTGCGCAGGGATGACTACCCGTCACCACGTATCAAGGTGTGGACCCCTTCCGGACTTGACGGCAGCTGGAAGACTTATGAGAAGGACTTCGCCTCCAAGGCCGCAAGGGACAGGCGCATTGATGAACTCAAGCAGGATCCTAAAATAATCATCGACTGGCTATGAGTCAAATTGAAAGAGGAGTCTGCAGGCTATGCGGCTGCACTGAAACCAGCCCCTGCTTCAATCCTAAATATGGTTATTGCTGGTGGGCCGATGACACCCACACACTTTGCAGCCATTGTGCCGATAAGAAGATTATGGAAGACCAGGAAACAAAGCATAACATCAATGGGACGGTCGAGGTTCCGGAGGATGCGGAATGCTGCAGCTGCGAGAATTTCTGCGAGAATGATGAGGGCGAGTTCTGTGGACTATCCGGAGAGCCCGTCTGCTGCTGTGACAAAGCCTGTGTAAGTTGGAGGGGATCTGCTCTATGATATTATTCAAAAGCGAAGACCAGTTCATCCTTTTTCCGGCCATCGGTTTCGTCAGGGATGGAGATATAATAGCCCTCAACATCTCTTGGCTTAATCTCGGCTTGAATATCATCCTGTTTCACGTTAATGATGAGAAGCAATGACACCGGGACAGCTTAAAGCGATTGCCAAGGTCGTAACGGATGCGGCCCGAAAGATGGCCGAGCGAGAGGCGGTAAGAATTGTCACTGATGCTCTCAAGGATACAACAAGATCACTGGAGTCAATCTTTGATGAACACTTTGAGTGCGAGACACCGGAGCAGCGTGACTTTGTAATGTCTGAATTGAGAAAGGGGCGGGAAGAATACCTCAAGACGGGGGTAATTACGATAAAATAGCCGTTACAGACGGCAATAGGACCACAGAAAAGCCCAGCAACTCAATCGAGCGGCTGGGCCTTTTCTGTGCCTTGGAACGGTCTTATTCCTCGGTCTGATAGGAGTACTCCTGTTCGTACACCTTAATCCTTCCGGGCAAGGAGTATGTTCTGGACTTGACACGGATGAATGGACGGTGCGACGTGTCCGAGACTACGCCATTGACGGCCTGATGAACGGCCTTCCTGAGCGACTGGCGTAACTCCGCGTAACTGTCCTGCCCGGCTCCGGCGTGTGTGTCATCATAACAGTCACACGCAAGCCTAACGGTGAATGTGCCGGTTCCTTTCTGCTTCGTTTCTCCGTTGAATGATCTCCAGTCTGTTTCTCCGAACAGTATCAGTGCCGCAGGAAATGGTATCGGATAACTTTCCTCCCCGTTCAGCATTGCCTCGAGTTGGCCGGTGTCCTCATCAACGAGGCTGATGCCGCTCACTGCGGCGAGGATGTCCCGGATTTGAATAAAATCTTGCTCCATAATTTTACAGGTTTAGAATGGTGTTTAAATCAGTTGTAATCATCGTTTGAAGGGTGGCATCTATCGTCTTGCTCGGTCCCATGAACTGGCGTTTCGGAATCTTGATGTTCAGCGTCTTTTTCTTTGTCAGTGCCAGCCCTTTCCAGAAATCCGCCTGATCGGAGGAACGCCCTTTCTTTGCCTTGCCGCCTCCTTCCGCATAGTAACGTGCCCAGGCGTATCGTCTCATCTTCGGAGTCACCCTCGGGTTTGTTTCCCCTCCCTCGTTGTGGATTCCGGCATAGATGACGTTGTTGTAGATTGTAACGGAGCCGTTCCCGGGTGTGTAGCCTGTTCCGTTATACAACACCTTCCGGGAAGACAGCAGCGGGCCGCGCCGGGCATCGGCACCACCACCCGAAGACTGCCGCTTCGTTTCCTGCCATTTCTCCAGTGCGCCGTTCTGGAACCCGCCGAGCCTGAAGTTCCCCTGAACGATGGACTTCACCTTGGCCCCGGCCTTGACCGGCAGCTTGCGCCGGAAGTATCCGGAGAGTTCGGTGTTCTTGGCCTGAAGTTTCTGCCTGAATTCAGATATCTCCATATTTTGCTATATTTGGACGTTTTTATTTCCTAACTATTCTTACAATGAATCTGATTACTCCGGAACTTAAGGACCGTATGCTTGAGAGGCTGATTTGCTTGGAAGCCCCGACAATCAACATTGATGATACCGCGAAGGAACTTGGTGTTTCCCCCTCATGGGTCACAATGATGATTCATCAGTTTGTTGAGCTACAGCTTTGCAAGGCAACATTTTTCATCGGCGGGAACGTCCGCATCATAGTCACAGCTCAAGCACACGAGATGGTGCTCAGAGGAGGCTTTACAGCCCGGGAGAAGTACCTTAAAGACAGCATCGAAAAACTTGAGAGAGAGTTGAAGCAGCTGCAGGCGGACTTTCCCGACAGGGCCGAACGCTTTGCAAACATCCTTTCCGGAATCAGTACAGTTATTGGCCTCTTCCGCTAAGCACTCCTCAACCTTTTCAAGCAAAGTGCCGCTTGGCGTTTCCGCATATTCAACCACCCGTATCTTGCCGTCTATGACCATAGTCCGGCGAACGATGAAATTTTTATTCATAAAATATTGTTTTAAAGAAAATTTATTATATTTGCAGTACAAATATGACTAAGGAAATACCGAGGTACCGGATTGCAGTTTCGGAGAAGGTGCTTCCTTAGTTTGTTTTAAGGACGTTGTTCGAGTCAGATACTCCGTGCAAGATTTTCCTTCCATCTTTGAATTCCCACACAATTAAATAGGACTTTTCCCCTGCGATATTAACTCCGAGAATATGCTCTTTTACTACGCCTTTTTTAATTGCGGCCTCTTTGAACGGGGCATGCTCTCCGAGATATTCAGCATCTTGAAGCAGCCTGTCAATTTGAAGTAACGACTCATTCTTCTCGATGAAGTGCTTGTGCGGTTGGTTTAAATACTCCTTTATTGAGGACCTTGATATGAGTATGTTCTGAACGTGTTCTGTGCTTATTTCCTTTCCTTGGAATGACGCTCGAGCGAGTTCATCAATCTCCTTCCTCCTATCCAGTGTTGTCTTCGCATACCTTGGAATCAGGACGCATTTGGTGCAGTCCTTTGCCATATTGGTTGGTGTCCGTTTAGTGACTCCGCTGCTGTTGAACGGGCAGGTGCTGCAGGATGATGGGAAGTACGGATGAGAGTCACTGAACAGCTTGCCGTCCTTTGCGGGGTTGTTGTCCAGACCGGGGGCCGGTTCGTCCATCTCGCTCCCTGCAGGGATATCTGTTTCCGGTTCATCGGTTGCCTCAAGTGAACACTGGCATCCCCAGCGGTCACCGGGCTTATGACTGCTCCAGAACGGATCGTCAACCGGTCTGACCGTGTCCCAGAAAATCATGTGGTCAGCTCCGGGTGTCGCCGCCGTAGACGGAACCCACCGGAGGTTTGGAAGCACGTCCCTCTCGCTCTCAAACTGTTTCCACTGCCGGGCCTGTTCCGCTCTCTTGATGGCCGTGTCATACTCTGTCCGGAGCCATACCTTGTTGTGATGGTTGGAAATCGGTTCCGCCTCCTTGCTCCACTGCTCGAAGCTCTTGAGGTTGCCTTCCTCATCAAGCAGCAGCTTGGCCATGCGCTCGCATTGGTCGTGAACCTTGAATGCGGCGAATACCTCGTTGTTCTTGCGTATCATTTCGCACAGGTCCGGATATTCTGCCGTAAAATCGTCAGAAAGGGCCGAATTCAGCGTCTTAACGATGCCGTTGAATAATTCCACCGGCACAAGGTCGGAAGGCCGTGTGTGCCGTTTATACAGCGACTGAAGGGCTGATGCCATCGCACCGCTCAAGTCGAACGGCAGATCCGCCTTGTTTCTCGGCGTGTCTTCACCATACAGGGTGTCGACTACCAGTTTAAAGCCCCGTAGTCTGGGGCCTTGGCGAAAAAACGGGCTCTGTTCTCTGGAGCCTCCTTTCCCCGCTCCTCCTGCACCTGCCTCATCCTTTCAGCGGCCTCCTCCCTGCGCTGCCTTTCCTCCTCCTTCAGACGCTCATAGTCCTTCGGCTTCTCGATGCCGAGCTCCTGATAGATGTAGTCGTCATCGATTGGAAGGTTCAGATCGTTTCGGGCAATCTTGAAAAGGCTTGCCTTCTCCGTGGCCGGTACCTGGGCGGTATCCGCAAATACGAACTCCCCGCCGTCGGTGTTGATTCCGAGCATAGTGAAGATGTCCGTCATATCGTAATTGAGGACGTTGAGAACAAAGGTCTTGTCAGCCTTTGTGAACCCTTCCTCCTCCTTTTTGTGGACGGTTCCGAGGGCCTGTGTGCCGGTCTCTGACGCTTCGGTTGTGAGGGTGTTTCCAAGAATGGCCTTTGACAGCTCCGCATTGCAGACCTTGACCAGGCCGTCGTACACATCGCCGCTTCCGGTCTTGTTCCCGGCCTCGATGAATGAAAGCTTTGTTCCTTCCGGATGGATGTAAACCGACGCGCTTCCCTGAGTCATCGCATCGGCCAGTGTGCGGGCTCTGGCAACCTCATCGCTTGCGTCATAGGCGTAGTCGCGGATAGGCATACCGAACAGTTCGCTGAACTGGCACCAGTCCCCGACTGTGCCGTTCTTGCGTATCACCCAAGGCAGACAGGCCGCGAAGATACCAAGGGGACGCTTGCCTCTGACGAACAGAAGTCCGGGGTACTCGCTGAACGGCACACCGCTGATGTCGCTCTGGTGCCTCTTGATGAGTTTCAGCTGTGGATCTACATGCTTGCGCGGCACATTGAAATATTCAATGAAACCGTCCTTGCCGGTCGAGAACTGCGCAAGGGTAAACCCCCAGAACTGTGCATCGAGGATATCGCTTACAAGCTCACTGAACCAAGGGGACTTGATGTTCGTGTTGATTGCTTCATCCGGCACACCGTCTCTCCAGAACTCTATCGGTGAGCCGAGGACGGCATTCTTGCGCTTCTCGACGACACTTATCATGTGGGTGTCCAGCATCACGTCCTGATACATATCGTACAGGCGCGTGCGCTGCGTGTAGTCCATATTTTCAGCAGCGCGTATGGCGGACTTGTACATTGACAGGTCGAGGCCGAACCGCTGCGGCGGTGTCAGTATAAGTGTGCTCTGCGGAGCGGTGATCTGGCCGCCTGCAGTTATTTTTTGCTCCGGAGGAGTGGCCGCCGGTACTGCGGTGTCCTTCTTTCTTCTGTAATTGAAAAAGTCTTTGATTCCCATGGCTTAAATGTGTTGAGTTCGTTTCGGGTTGGATCCGAATAGGCCCGTCGGAACCTGTTCGGACTCCTGCAGCTGCTGGGCTCCGGCTATCGTCAGCTTGTTCTCGCTGACCTTCTTGAGCCATTCAAGAGCCCTGTCGTATCTATCCTGCCGCATAGGCGAAAGCTTCTGTGGGTTGTGTGCACAGAGTATGTGGTACAGCGATATGTCTATCGCCATCATAAGCACCAGCTGGTTGCGCTCCGTTCCGGTTGCGGAAAAGATTGCATCGCAGTCATACCGGGCCTGAAGGTAGCCCTTCATCTGTTCAATGGCCCTGTCCTCGCAAATCTCCACTATGCTCGAGTCGCTGCGTGTCACCGCATCGAGTATCTCGGCGTGAATGGATGCGTCGTAGTCTGTAAGATTGATGAATGCACTCATAATTTATTTTTGTTGCGACGTCCGTGCAGCGCGATTGTCGGCTGCAGCGCGACGGTCTTGTTCTTTATGATACGATAACCACCCTCCACACAGTCCGGACCATCGGCGGGGAATTTCAGGCGCATTGTGAACAGCGAGAACTGATCCACCAGCCTTTTCATGTGCGGGTCGTCCTTTTCCGCCTCGTTGAATACAAGACGGCCTTCACGGTTCAGAGGCTCAAGGTTGGCCTCGATACGTGTCGCCTTGTCGGTCTTCGGTTGCTCATCCGGAGAGATTGTCAGGGATATGCCCTGCTTCCTGCGGGCCTTCGCCACGAGAGGCTTGAACACCTGTTGGAAGAAAGGATCCTGCAGTTTGTTGTTTTCCATATAATGGTAAACAGGGGTCTTGCCGTTGACATACAGCTCGTGGTCGATGTACCACTGTATGAAATCAGCGTTTAAGCCGTGATCAAGTTTGGCCTTGATAATATACAGCTTGTCGCCCAGAAGACCCATCAGGATGCAGGATTTTGTGGAAGCCCCCTTGCTCCTGTTCTCACCCGGAGCCGGGTCGCCGTAGTTGATCAGGAAGCGGAACTTTGACAGTGCCGGAACCTTGCCGAAGTTAATTTCCTTGAATACCTCACCCTCGGATATCGGGTTGTTGAAATACTCCTTCTGGGCACTGACGGTGGATATCTTCGACAGGGTTTCATTGATATGCTCCTCCGTGTTCTTCTCCGGCCATGTGCTGCGTCCGTCCTTGTCGCGGATGTTCACGATGTCGTGGCTGTCGGCATAACCGGCGGCCCTTACCACACAGCAGTCCTTGGCAATGATGTTTCCGCACCATACGATGAGTGTCGGTTCGCTGATGGAGCGCGTGGCATAAAAGGCCTGCTCGTACCATTCCCACTTTTTCTGAATTATGTCGGGGTTGCGGCACTCCTCATCCGTATCGAAGTCATCCACCAGCAGGACATCAGGACGGACGGCCTCGTTTCTGGATCCACGGGGAGCGTTACCGGCACCGATGGCGCGGAACGCCGCTCCTCCCTTGGTGATGAACTCCAGATCCGTCCAGTTGCCGATGCTCTGCTGCTCTCCGTAGAAGGCTATGAGCCTCTGGTTCCCCTCGAGGTTGGCCTTGTATGGCGCAAGCAGTCGGCGGGCCGCATCCTGCGTGGCCGATGCCAGCATGACGTTTTTCTTTTTGCCGGTGAGTACCAGGTACAGGACCACGAACATTACGACGGTACTCTTTGCAAGCTCACGGCTCCACGACAGAACCTCGTACCACTCCGGATTGCTGATAAGCCTCGTGATGGCCCGGCGGTGGAAAGCGGCGAAAGGGTACTTGGCATAGTTCGGGAAGAAATATGATATCCACTCGAAGACGTGGTCCTCGAGATACCTCTTTTTCTTTTCTATGTCTGAATGTGAAAGCCCCGTCTCGACAGGAGTTTCACGGCGTATGTTGTCCACATACGAGGCCCATTCCTGCAGGGCCTGTTTTGCGGTCTGCTTGCTCTCTGCCATTACATCTGCTCCTTAATGAAGGCATCCCAGAGGGCCGTCACGTCCTTGGCCTTCTGAAGGTCAACCTTCCTGATCCACTCTATGAACTTGATTCCGACGGAAACGAAGTCGGCAATGCCGATATCACCCTCCAGCTTCTTGACTGCGGATGAAAGCTTGCCTATCGTGTCGGCCTCCGCCGGGGATGCGTAACGCTGGCCCTCCGGACGGCCTGATATCGCATCGTTGATGCTGGCAATCTGCCGGTATATGTTCTGGATCTGTTCATCCTTGGTAAGCGTGAGGCCGACTTTCATTTCCTCCCACTTTCCCTCCTTGATCCACTTTGACACCGACACGCGGGAGGAACCGACCTTGTCGGCTATCTCCTGCTGGGTGAGGTTTTCCTTCAGATAAAGGACCTTCGCCCACTCCTTTTTCTGTTTGCTTGTTAATTGTGTAGCCATAATTAAGTGCCTTTTGCGTACGCAAAAGTGCTGGTTTGTGGCCAATGTTCCAAACAAGTTTACAGCGGTTGGGTAACTATGTCTAACGGCTGGATAATTAATTGTGTATTAGGCTAAAATGGGTTAGACTTGCGGCAAAAATTTGGAGATGATGTCAACAGAAAACTCAGTAATCAATGGTCGCGAGGCCGACCTGCTATTGTATGGTGAGATAGTGAACAATGCCGGGGCCGGTGAAGACGTGGTACTTGGGAAAGCAGTTGTCAGTGAGATACTGGCCTTGAGTCAAAGCTGTGACAAGATCCGCGTCCACATCAACTCCGAGGGCGGTGAGGTTTATGCCGGTATCGCCATCTTCAACGCCCTTCGCTCCTGTGCAAGGGAGGTAACGATTTACACTGACGGCATCAGCGCAAGCATTGCCGGTATCATTGCCATGTGTGGCCGCAAGCACTACATGAGCAAGTATGCCCGACTTATGATACATAGCGTGAGCGCGGGCGTGTATGGCGACAAAAACGACCTTCTGGCCACAGTCGATGAGATCAAGGCTCTGGAGGATACTTTGGCCGTCATCATCGGTGAGCGGATGAAGTGCAGCCCGGAGGAGGTCAAGACACGTTACTTTGACGGTACCGACCACTGGTTCACAGCGGAGGAGGCTGTCAAGCTCGGCCTTGCCGATGGAATCTATGACATTGCCGTTCCGGACCTTCAGGGAACTGACGGCCCAAGCGACATCTACAGGAAAGTATTCACGAACCGAGCGGTCATACGCTCACAAATTGTTAACAATATGGAAATCACAAGAATCAAAGAGAAGCCTCGATTCACCAATGTCGTGAACGAGGATGATGTCCTTCGTGTTATCGACGAACTGAACGCGCAGATCGAAAAACTCGAGGGCGAGAATTCCAATCTCAAGCAGCGCCTCTCCGAAATGGAACAGGAGGACATTGAGAAGATCCTTTCGGCAGCAGTTGAATGTGGAAAGATTGAGGAGGGAGAGAAGGAGGACTACCGTCAGCTGCTTAACTCCAACCGCGCATCAGCGGAGAAAGTCATCACATCCCTCAAACCCAAGCGTAAGGTCAAGGATGACATCACCGGAGGTCAGCCAGTCAATTCGGCATCCGGCGCATGGGACACCAAGATGGAGGAAATCCGTCGTAACCGTTCAAGGAGGTAAGCCATGAAACAGCCGGAGAAAGCCCCTGCACCGCCCAAACGCTGTATCGGCGGCACCACCGACCAGGGCAAGAACAGCAAGGTGGACTACAGGACAACCAAGTCCCCGCTCAAAATGAAAAAGAACAACTAAACACCATTATCGATTATGGCAATACAGATCACAAACACCAACTACAACGGTGAGGTCCTCGAGCAGCTGCTCACCCTCGCCTCGACCGGCAATGAAATCGTGGAGAAGGGCCTTGTCCACGTTGAGCCCGGTATCGCATCAACCTTCAGCATTCCTCGCCTGAAGGCGACAACAATGCTGCAGAAACGCAAGGAGATGCCTACGGATTCCGACTCCAAGGGCGACTTCAAGTATTCGGAGCGTGTGCTTGCCCCGAAGGACTTCATGGCATTCACCACCTTCAACCCTCGTTCCTTCGAGAAGATCTGGAGGAAGTGGCAGCCTAAGGGAGCCCTCGTTTTCGCCGAACTTCCTGCGGAGGCGCAGAACGCCCTCCTCGCTGAACTGGCCAAGCAGGTCAAGTTCGAACTCGGTGACCACATCATCAACGGCGAGTATGCCGAAACGGGGGACGACAAGCTGTTCAACGGTTTCGTTTACCGTATGGAACACGATACCGATAAGGTTTCCGTCACCTCCAACAATACAACCGTCGTAGGCCGTCTCAATGACCTCTACGAGGCTATCCCCGACACTCTCGTTGACAACGCTGACCTGAGGATCATCATGTCAACCGGTGACTGGAGAAAGTATGGCTCCGAGCTCATCGCCCAGCCTTACAAGGGCATCGACTACAGTCAGGCCACTCCTGACGTGTTCCGTGGTGTCAAGATTGAGCGTCTTGCAAGATGGCCGAAGGGCCTCTACGTGGCCACAATCACAGGCCCGGATCTTAACACCAACCTCTGGGTGGGTGTCAATCTCGCCGATGATCCCGATGTCATCCAGATCGACAAGCTGACCAATGCCGGTGAGCGTTACTTCTTCAAACTCTTGATGAAGGCCGACACTCAGACAGCATTCGGCGAGGAAGTCGTATGGCTCGACAAGCGCGAGTCAGAATCCGGTGCTGGCAGCGGATCCGGTTCTGGATCCGGTTCTGGTTCTGGTTCTGGTTCCGGCTCCGGCAGCGGTCTTGATGTATAAAATTGCATTTGGGCATGACGATAAGTGAACAGGGATTGAACCTCATCAAGAGGTACGAAGGCTGCGTCCTGAAGGCCTACAGGTGTCCTGCCGGAGTCCTGACCATAGGCTACGGTCACACCGGCGGTGTGCGCGACAGTCAGGTGATAACCAGGCAGGAAGCGGATGAGTACCTCAAGCGTGACGTGAAGGTTGCGGAGACGTGCATCAGCACGGCCATCCAAGGCCGCCTGTCGCAGAACCAGTTTGATGCCTTATGCAGTTTTATCTTCAACGTGGGCTGCGGAAACTTTCTCCGCAGCACACTTCTCAAAAAGATTAAGGTTAACCCATCCGACCCCGCCATTCGCGCCGAGTTCGCCAAGTGGGTCCACGCAAAGAACGTGGTGCTTCCCGGTCTGGTGAAGCGGCGCAAGGAGGAGGCGGAACTGTACTTCAGATGATATGGAAATGATATCCAACCCGTGGCTTGAATTCCTTGTTGCTCCTATTGTTGGAGTTATTGTGGGATATCTCACGCGAGCTCTCACCACACGCCGGGAGCGCAAGAAAAGCGATCTTGAGATTATCAATGCCGCAATCACTCCACTGCTTGAGTCCATCAAGCAGCTGACCGAGCAGAACAGGGAACTGGTTCTCAAGCTGGCCGATGAGCAGCGGAAGACACTTGAGTATATGCGCAGCAATAGAAGCCTTCTGGAAGAGAGGGCTGAGCTGATCTCAAAGGTTGACCGCCTGACAAAGCAGATTGAGCTTCTCAAGAAGATGCTCCGGGAGCATCTGAAGGACGCTAACCAAAACGACGATTAAAAACCCTTTAAACATTTAACGAAATGGCTTATAAAGATGGACAGGACTTGATCCTCGGCTTCGTGGAGGAAGGTAATTTCCTTGCTCTCGGACATTCGACCGGTTGTAAGATCAGCCGCAGCTCCGAGACGGGCGACCGTGTTACCAAGGAGCAAAGTGCGGGCAAGTTCAAGGAAAAGTATGTGAAATCACTCGCAGTCTCAATCTCGGCGGACGGTTTCCAGTACGATTACGGTACCGCTGCGGAGCGCGGCTATCCGAAGCTCAAGCAGATATGGAAGTCGGCAATGCCCGTCACTCTCCGCTGGCTTGAGCGTGGAGAAAGCGAATACGAGCAGGGCTCATTCATCATCACCTCTCTTGATGATGACGGACAGGCCGGTGACGACCGCAAGTATTCCGTAACGTTCGAGAACTCCGGAGCTGTCACGGACGGCACCGATTCCGGTGACGGTTCAGGATCCGGCAACGGTCTTAGCGTTTAATCATGCACCCACGCACGATGAAGACAATCACAATCAACGGACAGGAGTACCCCTGTGACATGACCATGGGGGCACTCGTCCGTTTCAAGAAAGAAACGGGGTACGATGTGGCCAAGGCTGCTGACACCTCCGATATGATAACCCTTCTGTGGTGTTGTATCGTAAGCGCGTGTGCGGCGCAGCACAAGGAGTTCCCGCTTTCCCTCATGGAATTTGCGGACTCCTGCTCGTTGGATGCACTCGGCGAGTTCAACGACTCAATAAGCAAACAGGATGACTCAAAAAAAAACGAATAACGGGCACTCAGCCTGATATTGAGGAACTGTTAGGAATCGCGCTGGGGAGCATCGGGATGAGTTATGATGACTTTTGCCGGTGCTCCCCATCCGAGTTTTCAAGGATATACGAGAGCCACGAAATGGCTCAACAGTCCGAATGGTCACAGACAAGGGCGCTTGCGTACAGCATAATGCTCCCTTACCTGAAGGACAAACCAAAGATAAAGGACTTCATGCCGTTCCCGTGGGAGGTGGAGCCGGTCGAGGAGGATGCTTGGGACAGGGAGGTTGCCGGGCTTTCCGACAAGGAGCGTTTTGAAGCTGCCAAGCGCAAGATGGGCGCAATAAATTAGTCACGATGGATAAGAATATAGAGTTTACCATAGAGTTCAAGGATAAGGCCACAGGGGTTGTCAGCCAGATGAACCTCTCCCTGAAGGATGCCGATGAGGTGATACGTCAGGTGCGCGGATCCATTGAGGGTTTGAGCGGTGATCTTGTCAATGCCGGGCAGAGTACACAGGCATTCAGCGCGGCAATGGATGTCCTCCGTCAGGTTGACGGCACCATAAAGGGACTCGCCCAGGGGTATAATGACTATGCCGTTGCGGAGGCGCGTCTGACTCAGGTCATGAGGAATACGATGGACGCCTCTGATGATGAAATCCGGAGTATAGTGGACCTATGCTCCGCACAGGAAAAACTTGGTGTTGTGGAGGACGATGTCGCCATGGCCGGGGCGCAGGAGCTTGGTACATACCTCGGCCTGTCTTCATCACTCCAGACGCTTATCCCTGTCCTGAATGATATGCTGGCGCAGCAGTATGGCGTTAACGCCACACAGGAGTCGGCGGTGGCCATTGCGACAATGCTCGGCAAGGTGATGGAGGGACAGACCTCCGCACTCAGCCGCTACGGCTATTCATTCGATGAGGTTCAGGAGAAAATCTTGAAGTTCGGAACGGAGGAGGAAAAGGCCGCTACTCTTGCGGCTGTTGTAGCGGAGAGCGTCGGCGGGATGAACGAGGCTCTTGCAAATACTGATCCCGGACGGATGAAGCAGCTGCAGATGGAGATTGACGGGGTCAAGGACAAAATCGGAAAAATCACACAGGGTGCGCTGCCATTCCTTGACATAGCCTCACAGTCCGGCATTGCCCTTATGGGCGTGATGCAGTTGGGACAGGGGCTGAAGGTTATGACAGTCCACCTCAAGGGCTCGGCGGTGGCCACAGCAGCGGCGGCCGTCCACGACAAAGTTCTGACTGCGGCCAAGACAATGCTTTCCGCAGCAACAAAGGGAGCGACCGTATCAACGGGAGCTCTTACCGTGGCCGTTACGGCACTGTACGCGGCCCTGACGCTCGGCATATCAGCCGCCATTACCGGCATCGTTGCACTTCTCTCATCCCTTGGCAACAAGGCCGAGGATTCATCCAAGCAGCTTGAGAGCCTTTCCGATGCGCAGGACGCATTCAGCCAGGCATCCGGGGATGCAAGAAGCCACATCGAGCTGGAGATATCAAAGCTGAAGACCCTCATCGACACAAAGAAGGACACCCGCAAGGCCGTTGCGGACCTGAACAGTGAGTACGGCAAGATCTTCGGCACATACAGCACGGCGGCACAATGGTATGACGTGCTCAAGAGCAAGAGTGCCGCCTATTGCCAGCAGCTGGGATATGAGGCCCAGGCACGTGTCTTGGCGCAGCGCAAAGCCGAGGCCGAACTGGAGCGTAGCACCATTCAGTCAAGGATGGACAATATGTTCAAGCCGGGCACGTCGGCCACGAGACAGACGTTCAAGACCTTCAACCAGCTGGGAGACCGTGCGAAGGAGCTTGACCGGGAAATTGCCGCTCTTGGTAGCCAGTTCGATGTCTGCACACAGAAGATGTCGGAGGCCGCACAGACCCTGTCCGACGGCAAGGGCGACTTCAACGCCGCGACTGCCAGTTACGATGAATTGAAGAATGAGATAGACCTTCTCGATACGCAGCTGAAGTCACTGGCTCCGACGGAGGTCGCGGAGATAAACAGGATCCGGACCAAAAGGGATGAGTACAAGAAGCTGTACGACGCGATGGGTAAGCGGCTCGGTCTTGACAAAGGCGGTAACAAGGATGAGTTCTCCGGAAAGAGCCTCATTGCAAACGCGACCAGCTACAAGGCCATCGGCAACAATATAGCGTACTACAAGACGCAGCTTGACAAACTGAATCCTTCGAGGACAGCAGAGGTGGCGCGAATTTCCGAAGTGATCAAGGGCCTCGAGGAGCAGCAACGGCAGGTCAAACTCCTGATGGACGCTTCTACTCTTGAGGTGGCCACTGAAAGCAGTTCCCTCGATGTCATCAACCAGAACATCGCCTTTCAGCAGGAGCTGCGTAAGACGGCATCAAAGGAAAATATCGCGGCCATTGACGCAGAGATCCGAAGGCTCACCGGCCTGAAGGAGTCAGTCGAAGAAGCCGGGTTCCAGATAAAGGCACTTGGCGACATCAAGACATACGAGGAACTCGCGCAGCAGCTGCAGCACTATGAGAAGCAGCTGCAGAAAACATCCGGAACGGAGCGCGAAGCCATTCAGAAAAACATCAACGATCTGAAGGAACTGAAAAAAGGCTGGGATGAAGCATTGGCCGCAATGAACAAGCCGAGCGACATTTCCACGCTTTCAACGATACAGGATTTGTCGGATGCCATAGCCTACTATGAGTCCGTCCAGAAACGCCAGAGCGGTGCGGAGCTGCAGTCGACACAGAGGACGATAGATGCTCTCTCGCGGAAGAAGGCAATGCTGGAGGGAGTGGCCTCCATTCCGACAATGCAGGGGGAACTGTCCGAGTTGGACGGCCTGCAGGGAAAGGAGCTCAAGATGGAGCTTGAGCTGATTGGGCTTGACAACCTGAAGGGGAAGGTCCGGGAGTTGAGAAAAATGCTCGCCGATACAACCAACCCTCTCGACGGTGATGCCCGCCGACAGGTCGAGGCCTTGGCCAATGAATACGAGAACTATTACAACACGCTCAAGCGCGGCCAGATATCGGTCAGCAAGGTGTGGGGCAGCATCAGAGGAGTGGGCGGAGCCATCGAGTCCCTTACCGATACGCTCACCGGCGACGGCAGCGCGTGGAAGAAGTTCTGCGGAGTCATGGATGCCGGTATAGCCATCTTTGAGGGCGTTGCCGCCATTGTGGAAATAATCAAGACCATCACGAAGGCTTCCACTGTGGCCACTGTTGCGAACACTACGGCCACGGCGGCGCAGACGGGAGTCGAGGCCACAAACAGTGCCACGGTTGCGGCTGCGGCAGCTGTTACAACGCCGCTGCTTCATGCGGAGGCGGCAGCGTGGGAAACACTGGCCGCAGCGAGGATCTTCGCGGCTCATGCAGAGATACCCTTTGCCGGTGTGCCCATTGCAGCCGGTTTCGTTGGCACAATGGAGGGAATAATGGCCGCCGTGAGGATCCCGAAATTTGCTGACGGAGCAATCGCCTACGGGCCTACGGTGGGACTGTTCGGAGAGTATGCAAACGCCGTGAACAATCCGGAGGTGGTTGCTCCTCTGGATAAGTTGCGGAGCATGATAGGCGGGGCCAGCGGAATAAGCGGATCCGTCGAATTTGAAATCAAGGGGCGCAAGCTCGTGGGAATACTGCAGAAGGAATCAAGGCTGAAGGAGAGAAGATAATATGTCAATGTACTTGAAATATTACGGGGAGTTCGTATCTGAAAACAATACCAGGTACCGTGTCGAGATACACACAACCGACAGCGGAGCTGTGGCGCAGGAGATACGCTTTCCATACGATGAGCCTCTCACGATAGAGTGGGACGCCACCGATAAGATCACTCCAATACAGTCCTCGATAGCGACCCTGCAGATCCTCTCCGAGACTGACAGGAAGTTCGTGGATATGTACCGGATTGAGGCCGGTTCCGTGACACTTTCCATTTACAGGGCCGGTAACCTCTATTGGAGGGGCACCCTTGATACGGAGATGTACGAGGAGCCTTACTCATACCTGACCGACTATGTCGTGACCCTTACCTTCTCCGACTTCGGAATACTGGACAGGATGACATATTCCGGGGAGGGATGCGTTACCCTTCAATCAATAGTTGAATGGTGTTTGACCGGCTCGAAGGTTCTGGCCGCCGGGGATATTGCGACGCGGCTTGTCAAGCACGTGAGTACGACCGACCCCGTATGCGGTTACTCCGGAGCCGGTGTTCAGGACATCTTCAACCTGCTTGTCAATACGGAGAACTTCTTTGACGATGAGGGCGAGGCGATGACTGCGGAAGACGTTCTGACGGCCATCCTGCAGCCTCTGGCCCTTCAGATAAAGCAGAAGGGCGGCAAGGTGTATATCTTTGATATAAACGCCCTCTGCGGCCTTTCCCCGGTCAACGTCAGATGGAAGAAGGATGATGCTGTGCTTTCCACCGATAAGGTCTATAACAATGTTTCCATCAACTTTTCCCCCATGGACGATCCGGAGATGGTGAAAGGAACCGTGGAGAAGGATGAATCACTGACAGCGGAAAGTGGAGGTGCACTGATTTATTGCAATTATCACAAGGACAGCTGGGGTACTTGCGACTCTGGAGAGGGCTTCCGCTTCCACAAGGGCAATGGCTTTGAGAGCAACATTATTCTCGGCGATAATATGAGCTTCTTTCAGGTCGTTCCCGTGTTCAGCGGTCAGGAGGAAACGGGCGTGTTCTGGGGCCGCCGCTCCGGTGATCGCGGTAGAGCAGATTCTAATGTAGCACTGGCGGTTGTGGGGAATGCGCCTCGAGGCGTTTTCGCCAACAACGATGAGAGTTCCTCCTGTACGTCAAGGATGATATTCAAGCTGCCGAAGAAGCTGCTTAACTACACCTCGATAGATCGCACGAAATACTCACTGCGCATCAACTTGAGCCTTCTCTTTGATGTCCGATATAACCCTTATGAGGGCGCGGAGGAATACAACGAGAGCGGCGACTGGCAGAATCTTCAAGACTGGGTAAATCAGGCCTATGTTCCTTTCCGACTCATACTGTACGATGCAAACGGCACTGCGCTGTATCACTTCGAGAACAAGCAGATGATGCTCAGTAACAGTTATCTCAAAAGGTCGACATACTGCAAGTGGGTTGCCGGTGCCGGTCAGTGGGGAGATGCCTTCCTTGCGTATTACGACTGGAACGACAGAAAGAGCGCGAGTGGCTGCGGCGGATGGCAGGAGAACAAGCCTATCATCGGCTATTACAGGGACGGGCTTCCGTCCGTGTGGAGCAAGAGAAACGGCGGGGACTATATCGACCTTCCAACCGTCGGGGGATACTTAGAGCTCCAGATTGGATCCGGAGTGCATCAATTTGACTATAAGCGTGAGGTGAAGGATATCTACAGCAAAATTCGCTGGGTGATGTATAAGGAACCGACAATCACGCTGTGCTACAAAAACGGGGTTGAGGTTGAGGGCAACGACATTGAAGACGTGGCTTTCCTCAATACCGATGCCAAGGAGGATCTGTCAATAGATACCGTTCTCGGCACACCCCCTAACAAGTTCGGTCTTCCATCCGCGAAGGGGCTTTTCCTTTCTCCGTCTTTCTATGCCGTATCCACGTTCAAGAGGGCCGGAGTGACTGACAGAATCGAGAGGCTTCTTATAGGAACAATCTACAGCCAGTACGCCTCAAGGAAGACTGTCCTTTCCGGAACCGCCAACCTCCTGCCGTCTTTCAACGTCCATGGGGACACAATGACCAGCGGGAAATTTATGCTTCTCGGTGAGGTGCAGGACCTGCGGGCGGAGGAGTCCGAAATAACGATGGCCGAGATTGCCCCGGACGATTATCAAGGGGTAGAATTTGCAGACTGATACCATGGCAACGAAACGATATAACGTAACAACTGTGGCAAGGCCGCAGACCAGGGGCAAGGGTGCGACCGGCGGTGACGGTCAGACCTCCGTCACCAATATAACGGGGACCGGTGTAGCCCCCGGAGACGGACATACCCATTCCAACAAGACCCTTCTGGATGCTCTGGTATCCGATGCGGATTTTTATCTCTACATAAGGGACAAACTTGCCGAGGCCGATGAATCCACCCTGAATAAAATAAAGGCCGGACTCGCCGATGAGGCGACCCACGCCGCCGAAGCTGATCACGCGACCAACTCCGACAAATGGGACGAACATCAGTTTGGCGACTACCTGAATCAGGGCGTAAGGACCACGGACATTGTAACCTTCCTCAAGGTGATAGCCGCCGTGGCTGCCTCCCCCGACTTCGTTCAAGGCATAGAGACCGGCAGCGGCTGGCGCATTGACTCCGGAGGCAACGGTGAGATGTCCTCCCTTACCCTCCGTTCCTTCCTGAAGGTTCCGCAGCTGATCTATAACAAGGTCCGCGTTACCGGCGGCGAGATGTGGAACACCGAAGGCGGTACCATAGCCGAGGTGATTCCCGATGAAGACAGTGACACGGCTTACACCCTCAAGATGGATGTCGAGGACGGTGATACGATAGATCTCGATGTTGATGATATCTGCAAGGGGCATTACAACAGCAGCGGGGGCTTTGTGACATCCTATTTTCGTGTTACGGCTGTAAACCAGGCCGCAAAGACAATCCGGATTGTCCTCGGCGCAGACAGTGAGGTGCCGGGAGGCGCGAACAATCCTCCGGTACCGTATATGAATATCGCCAGATATGGCAACTTCACGGATGAGGAGCGGCAGCGGAGCCAGTATTTCAGCTCTTCGGAGCAGAGGATATCGCTTCTGTCCGGGGTTGACCAGTACATAATAACGCCGCAGCATCATAAGGTCGTAATCGGCAATATTCCGGATGCTCTGATACCGACTAACCTGCCGATACAGGGGCAGCCCTCAATATATCTCGACAACGTCCTTGCCCGGAACTTCTTCCAGCTGGACAGTTCCGGTACCGTAGTCAAGACCATACGTGACAGGGGTCTATGGTCCTCGGCCACGGCATCGTCGTCCAATCCTTACAAGTCCACAAGCGACATGCAGGATGAGGTGTATCACAACTCATGCAAATACCGGTGTCTGGTTGACGGTACCACTCAAGAGCCTCGATATGACTCCACGGACTGGCTGCTTGTCGCCGGGGATACAACGCTTGAAATGACGGTTGACAGTTCCGAGGGGGCCACGTTCCTCGCCGGTCAACTTGACACAGTCCTGACGGCCACAGTAAGGCGCGGCGTGACGGATATCACCACTGAAATACTTGCATCCGATTGGAGCTGGACCAGAGAGACCGGCAACGCCGTGGCCGACGCAATATGGAATACGGATCACGCAAGTTGCGGGCGTTCGGTCCACATCACCAACGAGGACCTTACGACCCCTTCGGGGAAGTTCGTCTGCACCGCTTACGTGAGGGATGGCAACGTGACGCTCGAGCAGGAGGTTGACTTTTAATGCTTATTTGAACAATATTTGAACGTTATGAAAAAGACAAAAAGACTGGGTCTGATATATGACCCGCTTCATATCTCTACGGCACTTGTATGCAAGGGCGGAAGCCTGACGCAGGTTCACAATGCCGAGGAGGATGAGTATGTTCCAGACAGGGAGATAACGCCTCTGGAGCTTACCCCCGAGGTCTTCATCAACGACCCCAACGGAGTACTCGAGAACGGTCAGGTGGAACTGTCGGGAATAATGTGGTATGCCATACCGAAGGACGTGGCCGACCAACTTGGAAACCTCTCTTACCTGTCCGATGAGATAAGCCGTTATCTTATCACCGGCGCGACCGAGGGCTTTGCGGTTGCCGAGGACGGCACCCTGACGGTGTCGCGTAATGTCGAGTACCTGGATCCAATAGTGCTTGTTTTTACGGCCAGTTATCTTGATATACGAAGCGGGAATGTCATCCGTTTACAGGCGAGCTCCACACTCACGACAACGTCCGTGGCCGTGGCCGCCGTGCTCTCGCTTGACAAGCCTTCATCCTTTCTGTTCAACCCTATGGCCGACACAGGACTCCGCACTATCAAGGCGGCTCTCCTCCTCGGAGGGAAAGCCCCGGATACCGACAACTGCGGTACCCGTTTTTGGTGGTATAAGGTCGTGAACGGCTCGGAGTCGCTCGTGGATCCAAACAATGACCTGTTTTATGAAAGCGGCCAGAACACGGAATCCCTCGTTATCGATCCGCGATATGTCGACGGTTCCCTTCATTTGAGATGCAAGGCCGAGTACGCCGTTGGCGATGATTCTCTGCCATCCAGTCCGACGGCCAGCTGCCTGACGGCTGAAACTACGGTGGTAAGGAGATATCCGGATTACACGATGGATCATATCGTTCACGGAGGTGTGGAGGTACCCGCAGGGGCCACGGTCGTAAAGAATGAGTGTGTCGTCACCGTAGGCCGCACCGTCCTTGCGTCCGCCTCTGAATGGTTCTCCGTAAAATGGACAATCAAGAGGGCCGTAACCGGAGCGGAGGAAATAACACTCGGCTACGGCGACAGCATTATGATTGATGCGAGTGAGTTTGAGGACGGTGCTGACGTGGGGCTGGAGATTGAGGAGAGGGAACCGCTCCGGGCACTTGCGGTCAATGGTGTTGCATTGAGTATTAACGGGAAAGTAATAACGCTATGAAACGATATCAGTACGCAAAAATTCCAGCCGGGGCAGCAATGGAGCTCGGGCTTGAGAAGATCCGGAGGCAGACTGTTTCCGGGGAATATATCATCAACGAAAGCGACCTGCTCACCTATGGTGATGTTGTGGACTCTTTCCTTGATAAGGTTGAACGGCTCGACGGTACTCCGCTGACCGCACTCGAGGCGAAGGTTGAACTTCAAAAAACAGAATAGTCATGAGCGAGGTAAAAGGACAAACAACAATTCACTATGTCAAGCAGGGCGACAGCCTGACATGCTCTCTGCGCAGCACATTCCCGCTGAAGCAGTTCGTAACAAACGGGGCCGGTACCGTTTCACCGGCGTTCGCCACAAACAAACCTTGTATTTACCCAGTTGTGCGCAGCTCCCTGCATGCGTCCAGAGTCGCTCCGCAGACCAGCGGAATGAAATGGTATTACAACGGCGTGGAAATCCAATTCTCAAGCGGTTTGTCCCAGTCCATGGGAGGAGTGGCCGCAGGGACATTCAAGAGCGAGGTAAAGACAATAGACGGCTTCGCGGTCCCGACCTTGACGATACTGAAGGACCTCGCTTCCTCCAGTAACATAGACTCCGATACGATAGAATTCCGAGGGACCGTCAACACCGGTTTCGCGGCGGTCGTATCTGCATCGATAGAGGTCTCAATCGAGCAGACGGACGGAGAGGCATATCTGGCCTACATATCTATCAACAATGGGGGTGTAATTGACGATAGCACGAACTCGCTGACGGCAACGGCTCACCTTCTGGTTGGTGGTACCGAGAAATCCTCTGGCGTTTCCTATGCCTGGTACAAGATGAATGTCAGTGCCGGTGTGGACGGCTGGGTAAGTCTCAACAAGACTACGCAGTCAATCACGATTGCAGCCTCCGATGTCAACAGCTCGGAACTGTATAAATGTGTTGTCACGTCCGGAGGCAAGACGGCCAGCGCGGTTATGGAGGTTGTGGATGAGACCGATATCCTCGTTCTTTACCCTAACCCGACAAACCAGGCCGGAAACCCCGTTCCGGAGGAATTGAGCTCGGCGCAACCGCTTATCGTTTACCGTCCGAAGGTGTACAAGCGCAGCACACAGCAGCAGGATAACAGTTTTACACGCTTCAACTTCCTTCTGACCAACTCTGCGGGCGATGAGATTGCTTCGCAGGACAATGCACAGACATTCTCCGTCCTGCTGGATCACGCACAGGAAGCCGATGGCGATTTGACCCTGATAATTTCGGCATAGTATGACACGGGTGAAACAGTCAACAAGGATATCCTATAAGCGTGAGCCCGAAAAGGGCGAGAAGGGGCCACACACCCGGCAGAGTGTATGGGCTCCCGGAGTTCGCTACCTTGAGGGGGCGGCCGGGGAAGATAGCCTTGACTTTGCGTATTTCGACGGCTATATGTATGAGTGCGTCGGTACCCATACCAGCGTGGCCGGTGAGACACCGTATATTCTTGTGAACTCCGGCGATACCACCCACTGGAGGCTTGTGCCATCTTGGACCGGCATATCCTCAAAGGTCCTGCTCCTCGGCTCCGGAAGGAGCGGTTGGATAATGGATGAGGGAGTGATAAAGCACACATCGGGGAGCATAGAATTGGCCGCGGATGGCTCAATAAAGACAAGTAATGGAAAGTTCCAAGTCACAAAGGAAGGGACAGTTAAGGCCATTGATGGTGAATTCGCAGGGCGTATTGTCGCCTCTCAAACCCAGATAGCCGGCTTTAAGATTAGCGGCAACGGACTAACGAACGATCCATTTAACAATGACGCCTATATCATATTCCGGAATGATCAACAAGGTGCGTTTGCCGGTGTTGGAGGCAATGTATTACCAGCCTCCAGCGGGGCCCGGGCGGTTGCTCGCTTTGAGAACCACGATAATGACGATATGTGGGGATTAGGCGTAAACTATGGAGTGCTGGTTTCTGCGCGTAATGGCGGTGAAAATCGGGCTATCCAAATAGACGGAGGAACACTTACTGGCCTCGCCCTTAGGAATACGATTATCAATTCCAACGTAACGAGCAAGACATTGGGAAGGGATGACGGTCACGTTATATGTATCAATACGCAAGAGTGCAATATCACATTGCCCACAATGCAGTTATATGATAGCGGCCATGTTATCAGAATTAAATGGCTGGGCGCAAAAGTAAAGTTTTCGGCAGGCTATTGCTATACCCCAAGCGGTAATACATACCGATATTCAAGGCCATGTATTATCTGTGATGAAAACGATACAATCGCGCCGGGGAATACCCTTGATGATAGCACGCCCAACCGTAGCTGTGAATTTGTATGGGTACCGGAATTGACTCGAACAATTGGCAATAATACTTATTACGGGGCTTGGATACAATACAAGTATCCCCGCGCATGGTAAAACGTTTTATTTATAAAGATTATGGAGAAACAAGAATTAGATGCCCTTTTGGCGGCACACAGCTTCGGATCCGTTGGGGAGGATGACCTTCTCTTTGGAAAGAACGGAGCAGCCGGACAGTATGGATTCTTCCCGGCTCGAATGCTCAGCGGTAACGCTTATGCTTGCCGCAGATGGAACCTTAACAACTCAACGCCGGTCGGCGAAGTCGTCGGCAGCGTGGAGTATCTCAAGCAACTGCCGTCATTGCTCGGCCTCGGCTGCTATCTTGTGGACGATGCCCACAACAGAAAGAAACTTGATCCTACGAACCACTACAAGTTTGCGGACGGCACGACCGCAGCACTTGACGGATCAATGGGACAGTATCAGTTCGGATGGAGGACTCCGTTCTACATTGCCATCTGGAGGGAGGGCAATTATGAATATGTCGCCGCCGGTCTCAAGCCTATTCCGGGACGCTTGAACTACAGGGTTCCGGTGGCATCAACGTCCGCTCTCGGCGCGGGTGTTATGGACCGCACCGGCGATAAGCTCTGTTCCCTCATCAGTTCGGATGCCCGGTACCGGGGAGGCAACGGATCTGCCATTTCAAGCGATACCGCACACTCGAGCATCCTTTCACAGCTCGGTTACCCGGCCACGAATATGGGCACCTCAACCTTTGAAGCGAAGGCGGCCAACCGTGGCGCAGGATGGGGCGCGGGCTGGTACTGGATTGAGACGGCCATCAGCGTGCTGTTTTACCTGATTATGGGCACAAAGCACTGCCAGGCATCATACAATGCCAACAAGGACGCGAACGGCCTCTATCAAGGCGGTCTCGGCGGCGGTGTTTCCGGGCTTGGTAGTTGGGAGGCCTTCAACGGTTATTATCCCGTCATTCCGACAAGCGCAGCGGTTTCAGCCGGTGACGGCGTGTGCGTTGTGAACTTCAACGTCCTTAAGGCGGACGGAAGCACTCACTATACGGCCCCGATACCGGTGTTCTTCGGCCTAAAGAATCTATACGGCCACTTGCTGCGCGGCAAGAACCGCATCATCGGTGTGAAGCAAACCGACGGATCCTACAAGTTTTTTGTGGCGAAATCTTCTCTTACCGTCTGGAACTATCAGGACACGGCCAATATGTTTGATGTCGGCGGCCTCGCGGCTGCTTCAGCTGCAGGGTGGGAATACGTGAAGGAATTGAATTTCACTGGCCTTGCCGGTATGCCTTCGGTTCTGGGCGCAACCTCATCCACATATTACGCTGACGGCGCATATCGTGATGTCGACACTTCTGGTTTCCGGTCTCCTCTTGGCTCTGGCTATGCTTACTTTGGTGACAGTGATGGCTTGGCGTACTTCAGCGGTAGCTATGCCCCCTCGTATGCCAATGCGTACCTGTCGTCGCCTCTCTGCGAATGTGCGGAAGACTTCGATCCGAGGGGAAAGGTCTATTCTGACTAAAGCGGTCATTCGGAGGGAGAGGCGACGCGCTCCCAAAGAAACCGGCGCAGACTGCGTCAGCAGTCGAGCAAGAACCCGGCACGACGTAAGGAGTGCCAATACGCTCTTTGAAATATTGTTTCTTTTCCGTTTTGTAGGGGAACCGGCCTTGGCGGTGTAAACCGATACACCGCCGTAAGGCGGTTTTTTATATTTGAGTTTTTGGGTTTAGTGGAAAATGTGTACCTTTGGGCATCCGAAAGGATGGGCTTACATCCTTAGGCGGTAGGTTCTGGTTTCCGGTCTCCTCTTGGCTCTGGCAATGCTAACAATGGTGACAATGATGGCTTGGCGTACTTCAACGGTAACAATGCCCCCTCGAATGCCAATGCGAACCTGTCGTCGCCTCACTACTTGGGGGTCAGAAGTTGTTTGCAGCTGGCCTCTTTTGGGTGCAAAGCCTCGGCTCTTGCTGGAACATACACAGTCAAGCAAGTTCTGGTAGGTCAGGAATGATTCGACGGCGCTTGTGAGAAAGAAAAGCAGACAGACACTTGAACACTCATAGACACTTATGACACGATGAAGGCTCACGGCCATCTGTCTGAACTCATACAGACAGAACAGAATTGGCGCGATGCGGAGGAACACGCATCAAAGCGCAAGCGAAAACGGAGAGAGGTCAAGAACTTCCGTTCAGATCTGGACGGGAATCTTTCGGGCCTCTCTTCGCGTTTTGCCTCGACCGACGGCCACAAGTTTCATTATACATACAAGACAATCTATGAGCCGAAGGAGCGGTTCCTTTCAATGCTCGAGTACCCGGAGCACGTCTTTGACTGGGGCATACTTCTTCCTTCCGAACCAATCCTGAACAGGACATTAGACGGACACTCCTACGCCTGTATCATAGGGAGAGGTCAGCATCAGATGATAAAGAAGATCAGTACGGACATATATCTGTCTCACGGCAGACTTGCTTACGCCCTGACCTTTGACATATCGAAGATGTATGCCAATATCCCGCTGTGGCTTCCTAAACAGAATATCCGAAGGAAGATAAAGGACCCGCTGCTGCTTCATCACATCGATGAGATAATAGACAGCAGCATTGGCACCCCGATGGGCAACGGTGATAAGGTGAATCCGACGGGGGTTCCGATTGGTCTGAAGATATCCACCATCATTGCCAATATGTCGCTGTGCTACTTCGACCACGACCTGCGGCGGCTGTTCGGCCTTGGTAAGGATGAAGCCCTGGTGCAGAAGTATGCGGAGAGGTATGCGGAGGAAAAGAGGTTGACGGCCAAGACCCCGGAGGACTTTGAAGACCTTTCAAAAGGCGTTCAATACCTCATTGAAAAGTTCACCGGGTATGTTCGCAGGGGAATTGATTATTACTACAGGTTTATGGATAACGGTTTCATCCTGCATGAGGATAAGACATTCCTTCACCTCCTTCTCGAGTGGATCGGCCTTTATCTCGGAGGCGAGCTGCATTTGCCGCTCAATCCGAAGTGGCAGGTGCTGAAGCTCACCGACGGACTCCCGGCAGTCGGCTACAGGATATACGAGGACGGCCATATAAGGGTCGGGAAGAAGTCCAAGGTAAAAGGCATCCGGAAAATCCTCCGTGGCCGTAAAATGGGCCTTTCTGACGAACAGATCCGGCGGGCCTGCTCATCCTACCTCGGCACATGGACACACGCGAATTCAATCAATTTAATACGCAAATACAAAATGGAAAAGAAACCAAGATTAGGCGCGACTATCAACAAGCGCAAAAGCCTTTGTCCTTTTGACGACATGGGACACTCACAGCAGAGGCGGTTTGAGGAACTTCTGTTCGACCCGGAAAGCGGCCTTCAGGAGGAAAGCCGGATGATGGACCTTCTGGACTTCGAGGTCATCTCCTCGATCAAGGAAACGAACGACGACGGAACCCCGAAGGACTGTCTGGCCATCCGCTACATCTGGCAGGGAGACAACATAGAGTACAAGGATGAAAAAGGCCATTCCGTTCTTGTTGAGAAAGGCAAGGAATATTACTCCTATACCGGCTCCAAGGTGCTCATCGAGCAGACCAGAACGGAGTTCAGCAAGGAGGACCTGCCCGCGCCCACGGTTATACAGATAGCCGTGAACAAACGCAACAAGAAGTTTTACAAATTCACGTAGTATGGAAAGACAAACTTTCACGGCGGTTTACCCGCACAGGATGCGTTTCAGTCAGTACGACGGAGCGCATTTTTTAGTTTACATCAATGAGGCTCCTGCCCAGTACAAACCGGATGAGGAGTCGGAGGCCGTCCCCGGATTCGCCTACACTGGCGATCAGAGCGATGGTGGCACCCTCATCGAGTGTGATGCCCTTGACAGGGATAAGCTCATCAACGGCATCATCAGGACCAGGTACCTCCAGACGGAGGAGGATGCTATCAAGACGCACCAGATTCAGGTCCTGCAGTCCTTGGCCGGACTGGAGGCCGGTGAGATGTCCGAGGAAAAGGCCGCAGATTATGCTCAGGAATGGGCGGAGTTTCAGGCGTTCCGTCAGGCCGCCATCGAGGTGGTCACCGGATGGCTTGAGGAGGAGTAAGGGAGGGCCGCGCTATGAAATTCTCGGAAATCATCGACGGACTCAAGGAGGGCCGTTGCTACACAAGGTTTCAGACTCCGGCATACCACGGCAAGCTGATTTGCCGTCAGGTCCCGAATACCATCAGCCCGGAGGTCGTGCAGAAGGCATCAAGCATTCCGCAGGATCTCAAGGTTCTGCTTTCGACAATCGGTCTGGAGGATGAAATGAAGGGGCATCTGGAGTATCACGATCAGATACTCATTGTCACCTGTAACGACCACGAAAGGCTGTCAGCAACGAGCTGGAACCCTTCTGCGGAGGATATCTTTGCTGAAGATTGGGCCACGGCCTGATCTGGAGGAGGCAAAAAAAGGCCTCCAACCTGCAAGCAGTCATCTCACCTACATACTTACAAAAACGCCACGGAAGCGCGGTTGGAGGCCTAAACCTCTATTCCGCTTCCGTGGGTTTTTTATTGTAGGTGAGATGTACAAAGATAGCGTTTTTTTGCAAGATGAAGGTAATCGAAGTGCTAAATTTCAACAAAGAGCTGCTTGATAGGGTGCGCTTGGCGGGTATCCGCCTCGATGATGTCAAGTATGTAGATATGTATGGGGAGTTCACGGCCATTGTGGATGCCGGTGAAAAGGTGTCCTATGCGGTGGCCATTCTTGCGGAGAAATACCATATCAGTGAGCGCAAGGTTTACCAGCTTGTTAAACGCTTCAAGGCTGACTGCAAAACTCCTGCAGTTCATTAGGACCGTTTTATTCTTTCTCTCATTTCCGGTCCGTTAACTTTGCCGTGAAAACAAAACATCTGAAATATGGGAGAGTACAAGTACAAGCCGCAGTTTGGCGTCATTGTCATCTGCAAGGACGAAAAGGACCAGAAGGAGGTCTATGAGCGTCTGAAGGAGGAAGGTCTGACACTTAAAATCGTAAACGTATGAGAATCGAAGTAAACCATCATTGCAGTGACTTCAACAGTTACCGCGCAGCAAGAGTAAAGAGCCTTTTCAACGCGGAAAAGGGGTGCGACTGGTCCAAGACCGTTGACCTGCCCATCGAGGGTAAGGACTGGAAGATTGGCCTCATTGTAGGCCCGTCCGGAAGTGGCAAGACCAGCATCGGCAGCCGCCTTTTCGGCAAGGACTCCATATATGATCTTTATTCGGGTTGGGACAACAACAAGCCCATCGTTGACTGCATCGATCCTGACGGTGACTTCAACACCGTTACCGGGATGCTCTCTGCAGTTGGCCTCGGTGATGTCCCGGCTTGGCTCCGGCCATTCAACGTGCTGAGCAACGGCGAGCGTTTCCGCGCCGGTCTTGCAAGGCTGGCTTGTGAGCGTCCGGAACACGCGGTTGTCGATGAGTTCACCTCCGTCATTGACCGCCAGATTGCCAAGGTTGGTGCAGCGGCATTCGCAAAGACGTGGAGACGCGGCCCCGGCCAGATCGTTCTTCTGTCCTGCCACTATGACATAATCGAATGGCTACAGCCCGATTGGGTGTATGATACTGCGGAGGCACGCTTTTACGAGCGTGACTGTCTTCAACAACGCCCGAAACTCGAACTTCAGATTTATAAAGTCAGAGGAAGTGTATTCCCCAGACTGTTTAAGCAGCATTATTATTTAGATCTGCCTATGCCGGTGTCCGCAGAATACTTTGTCGGGTTCATCAACGGAGAACCCGTTTGCCATTTGGCCGTTGCCCCGCTGTTCACGGCCAAGGCCTACAGGGCAACCCGGCTTGTCGTTATGCCTGAATGGCAGGGAATAGGTGTGGGCACGAAGTTCCTTGCCGCAGTCTGTGAGTACCACAGGCAGGGACGCGGACGGTGCGGAATGAAGTACCCGGTGTTCTTCCATACCTCTCACCCACAACTATGCGGTGCGCTGCGCCACTCAAAGAAGTGGATCCAGACTGGAGGGAGCCTATATGGATCGAACAAGGCGAGGAGCGCAGCTTCAATCCGGAGGTCTCACCAGAGACAGGGTGTCAAGGACAGATGTTCAACCGGCTACGGCGGCCATTTCAGGGCCGTACAGGCCTTCAAATACATCGGCGAATATGAGAGTCAGACTGCTGGGAAATAGCGAAACACCGGCCTTTATGGCCGCAAGAAATACCATATTGGGGCTCGGGCACTGTATATGTGGCACGGATGATCCTTGCGACATAGCGGTTGCCCCGCTCCTTACCGAGAAGGTTCCGGAGGAGAAGCTGATGGAGCCGACACTTGGGACCTTGATATTCCACCCCTCGCCATTGCCGTATGGTCGTGGCGCGGCCTCTATCAAGTGGGCTTACAGGCGTAGCGAGCCCATAACAGCGGCAACGTGGTTCTGGGCTGACAAAGGGCTTGACACGGGCGATATATGTGAGCAGGAGATTGTGAAGATTGATTATGCCCTACGACCGAGGGACTTCTACCAGCAGCATATTATTCCTGCAATGCTGCGTACACTCGAACGGTGTTTAATCGGTATTCAAAGCGGCGTGGTGAGACGTGTGCCGCAGGTCGAGGAGTACTCCTCCTTTGACTTCATTGAAAAAAAATAAAAGAAGAATTTTTTGCACATTTCGTTTTCAAACGATTGCACATTTCGTTTTGCCGATTATAGCTCAAAAATGAAAAAGATCATTGCTATAGCATTTGCCGCAATTCTCGCCGGCCTTGCAATTTCCTGCCAGAAAGAGGAAGCAGTTTCAGATAAGGCTGATGCAGTTCAGTACACGTTCAATATCACTGTGAATGACCGGGCCGGATTTGATAATGACGCTTCGACCAAAGGTTCGGAATACCATAAATCCTACTGGGAAAACGGAGACAAGATATTCCTTTTCTTCAAGCCGACAACAGATAATAATCTTCTAAACACGTACGCAACTCTTACATATGACGGGAGTGAATGGGGTGTAAATGCACCCGGTCTGTCAGGTCTTGGGGAAGATGGAACACTGTCGGCAGTATATGTATATAATCTGGACGGCAACGTATATCCTGAATTCTCTTCCGCTGACAATCAATGGACTATTGCGACAGGCAATACGTTCTATAACTGCCAGACCGGGGTTGACTATACTGTCTCCGATAATGTAATCTCAGCATCCATCAATCTTGTGGCTCCTACCGATTTCGTACGGTTCTATGTTGAAGGAGCGACCGGAGCTCTGACCTGCAACAATGTAAAAGGATGGAAGGATATTGCTATCGGAAGTGATATGGCCATAAGCAATGTCACATATACAGGATATATGGATGGATTCGACAACAGCGGAGATTCGAATGTCAAGGAATACTACGGCCGTATCGTCAATAACGGAACCTCGCTAAAAGACCAGGATTGTGAATTCAGTGTTGTCAAGCTCGGCAAGGTCTATGAACGCACCGCTACTCCTACATCGGATGCGAGGAGTTTCTATATGGAAGTAAGAACGGACGGCGATAAACCATGGATAGAGGCGAAAGGGAAACTTCCCGGCCTGTTCACCGTGGGTAAAGGTGCCGATGGTAAGGCAGGAACCGCTGACGACGTAAAGGTTCGCTTCTCAAAGGGCAACTTGTGGGCAAAGCAATCGCCCGATAAAGATGAGATGTATTTCGAGGAAAACCAGTACAGCTCCAAAAGCGATTGGGATCCAGATCACCTATCCCTTCTCACCTGGTCAAGTACAGCTCGAGAAGCGGCAAATATCGGCTATAGCGGAGATAATCTCTTCTGCGACGTGAATCATAAGGTTTCAGTTGATGGCAGTGAGGCTATATACTATGCACTCTCCTTAGATGAGTGGAAATATCTGATAAACAAGGATGGCGATGAGAATATCAGAAAGGGTAAATATAAGTATGGCGTCACAGTATGTTTAAAGGCGAAGTGCCTGATTCTTGTACCAGATGAATGTTTGAACGGATATTCTTTTGACAGTGCCAAAACGAGTTATACTGTAGGTGAATGGGCTACTGCCGAGGCTGCCGGACTCGTCTGTCTTCCCGCTGCCGGCTACCGCAGTGAAATGTCGTTCAACGACGAAGGCTACTACGGCTACTATTGGTCATCTAATAATAATGAATTTATTGATCGTCAAGCGTACCTCGGCGTGAAATTCGATGGCAGCAGTGTCGACCTAGGCGACCCCGCCGAAAGAGATTACGGGTACAGTATCCGCCTCGTGACAGAGGTAAAATAATAAATCCACCTAATACAAACCCTTGAAAGCCTTTATCCAGCGCCCGCGGGCGCTGGAATTTTTAATCCCCGTCAGAGCATCACAGGGTGGAGGGTGGGCCGCGAAACTGAGTTCGTTTACGTCTAACCAATCCTGTTTCATCCGCGCATACATATGATTTGAACATACTGAGAACAGAAAATTGTGCCTTTTGGCTTCAGATAAAGGGCATAATTGAACCAAAGTAAATTTTGCGTATATTTGCAGAAATTGTTTTTGATATGGCAAAACCGATTAAAGAAACACCGATTTTAACGGGTAAAGACGCAGAGCGGTTCGTTTCTGAGATGCAAAGAGTGGACAATCTTAGTGCTGAGCAACGCAAATCCAATTACGCACAATTGATGGCTCAGTATAAGGACGCAACACGGAATATTGAAATTTGCCTCTGATGAAATTAGTCCGTCTGACTGCTGATTATCCCCTCCAGTCCTTTGACTGCGGAGATGAGGACTTGAATGAGTTCCTTCTTGATGATGCGAAACATTTTCTTGCAAAACGCATCGCGAATACCTTCATTCTTGAAGATGAGGGAAAGATTGTTGCATATTGTTGCTTGCTCAACGATAAAGTGACGCGATTGGAGATTATCGGAAGTCAGTGGAAGAAAATCAAAGACACATTTCCGGACGGGAAGAAATTCCGCAGTTACCCATCAGTCAAAATAGGACGTTTTGCGGTTGCCAAGGAATATCAAAGCCAACATATAGGAGCTCAGTTGATATCCATCATCAAGGTTTTGTTAAGCGATGATAATATCTATTCGGCGTTTCGTTTCATTACTGTTGATGCATACTGCTGTGCTCTCGATTTCTACAGGCACAACGGCTTCAAGGAGTTAACCCAGACAGACGAGAACGACAGCACAAGGCTTATGTATTTCGATATGCTTGAGGTGGGTAAATAGTTGCAGCATAATACTTTTTGACGAAATATAGCAAAACCGCACCATTATGATGCGGTTTTTTTTGGGGAAGCATTCCTATAGCTTGATTTCTTTTCAACCTGAAATTTCGATTAGCCGAAATCGCCGCCATCCCTCCTACCTCCATAATGCGCGAATTCATCGGCGGCCAGAAACTGTAGGCGGAGAAATTATTCAATTGTTATCCATTTACCTGGGGTCAGGGCGGTGACGGATGAGTCGTACATCGCCTCGCAGCTTATTGCCGGCAGGTAGAAGGTGCCGGGATAGGCGGCGGTGAGCTTTGTGGTGACTGATACGCTCTGGCCTGCGCCGAGGTCGAAGAAGCTGTATACCCTGTCGTCGCGTATATCCTGATAGTTCAAACCTGCAGGATATGATGCGCTGTCGTTGTAGATGCGGTCGTTGTTGATCTCCCAGCCTGAAGGGAACCTCTGGGCGAGGGCGAGGTCTTTCACGGTGGCTGCAGATGTGTTGGTCATCGTGACGGTCACGCTGAAGTTGGCTCCGCGGGAAAGGGTGTCCGGCTGGACAGGGTTGTTCCAGGCGTCGAGGTACTTGACCTGCATGCTGAGGCCCTTGGCGTAGCCCTTCTCCTCGCCTGCGGCAGGCACACCGGTAGAGGATATGACTGCGTAGATGAGGTTGCTGCCGCTGTTCGTGAGTTTCACCGGAACCTTTGCAGCGCCGCTTACAGGGATGTCCTTGCTGATGAAGCACTTTGAGGTGGAGAGCTTGAAGTTCTTGCCTGAAGCCTCGGCCTTCGCGCTGATGCCGCTGCCTGCGGCGGTCTGTGCATATCCGAACACTGAGCAGAGTGCCCAGGCCGTTGACTGGGTGCTCATATAATGCTGGGAGTCATTGAGCTTCTCGGCGAGCTTGCTTGCAAGCTTGAAGGCATCCTCGTTCTGACCGAGAAGCATCTGGGTCTTGAGGGCGATGGCCATATTGCGGTCCTCGCTGCCGTAGTAGCTGTAGTAGTTGCTGCTGTCGGTCTCGGTGTAGGTGAGACCGGTGACTATCTTCTGGGCCACAGGCTTCTTGCCGTCGCAGGCGAATGCGGCTGCAAGCATCCACGCAGCATTGTGCGGCATCTTGCCTACTGACTCGCGGAGGTTGTTCATCGCACTGCGCTGTGGCTTGCCGGCTGCCGCAAGGGCGTATGCGGCGTATGCGCGTACATACCATCCCTCACGTGTGTTGCCGACCACGTTGGAGCTGATGTAGCTGATGAGTGACCCCTTGAGGTCGGCCGGAACTGCATAGCCGTTGCTTTCGGCTTCCTGGAGGAAGTGGAGGGCGTAGACTGTCCCAAAGTTGGATGTCGTCCTGTTGCCCGGCCAGTATGACATCGAGCCGTCGCCGAGGCGGAAGCTCTGCATCCTGCTGATGGCTTTAGTCACGTGGTTGCTGCACCTTGCCTTGGTGGCATCGTCACATTCAACGATCTTCTCGATGAAGATCTGAGGGAATGCGCCCGAGATCGTCTGCTCGATGCAGCCGTAAGGGTATTCGGTGAGATATTTCAGACGGCCGCCGAGGTCGATGGCAGGGATTGATGAGAATTCAACCTGGAGGGAGTTGGTGCCGTCGATACCGAAGACGTCGGCTGTGATGTCCTTGCTCTCGCCGGCCTTGAGCAATGTGCTCTGGAGGCGTGTGACTGACGGATTCGGGTTGAATACGTCGATCTCGACCTTGTCGGTTGATTTGTCGCCGGCGCACTCCGCGGTGGCGGTGAGGTGGCCTATGCCGGTGTTGTCGGCAACCTTGACGTCGAAGTATTCGACATACTGACCGGCCTTCTCAGGCTTGATGGTCCTGTTGTCCTCGCCGATCACGGTAAGCCTGTCGGCGGTCTTGATGCCGACCTTGACCGGTCCGACGTTGTCCTTCATCGTAATGACGGTGACAGGTACCTTGATTGTCTCGCCCGCGCTGAGAGTGCGTGGGAGGGTGGCCTGAACCATCACGGGCTTGGTGACGTTGACATTCTTCGATGTGCTGCCCTGGGCCTTGCCGTCGGTCGCGATGACCATAGCGCGGAGGGAACCTATATATGAAGGGATGTCGTAGCTGTGGGATGCGGTCCTGCCGGCCTTGAGGTCGAACGGTCCGAGGTAGGCGACCACAGGGGTGAATCGCTGTGCGCCCTGGCGCTGGAGAGCCCTCATCGCCTCGTCGTCACCACCGATTGCGAACAGCTGCTCGATGTGACCGCCGTAGGCGCCGATGATGTTGTCGTAAACGTCCCAGGTGCGCACGCGGAGGGCTTCCTTTGAATAGAATGAATCCCAGGCATCCGGAGTCTTGAATCCCGTGAGGCCGAGGAGACCTTCGTCAACGAGTGCAACGACGTAGCTCATAGCACGGCCGCTCTCTTCCTTGACCTTGAACTTGAGGGTGGTCTCAGGCTTCACCTCGCCGGCCACGTCGATGACTGGCCTGAGGTGGGACGATGCATCCTCGACGCTGATGTTGCGTACGCCGTACAGGCGGATAGGAGCGTCATTGAGGGACTGCTTGTGAGGCTGGATGAGGGTCACGAACGCATACACGTTCGGAAGCATCTCCGCAGTGATCGGGATCTTGATCTCGGTGCTGCCGGCAAAGCATTCGATGCGGCTTGTCCTGAGGCACTTGCCGCCCTTCTCGATGGATACGATGGCGCTTGAGCCTGCGGCTGACGGAATCACCAGCCTTGCGGTCTCACCGACTGTAAAGCTTTCCTTGTTGATGCTGATGTTGAGTTTCGTGGAGGCGTCGGATCCGTTGCTGCTGCTGCCGCTGCCGTACTCGTAGGCTTCGCAGAGCATTGAGGTGGCGTGGCCGCCCCTGCTGTCGCTCACGCGGACATAATAGACGCCGCCCGGAGTGTCGTCCCAGTCGTAGGTGAACTCACCGCGGCCGTTTGAAGTGGAGGCCTTGGTCGAATAGACGAGCTCCTTGGCGTTGCTGGACATATAGGAAGCGATCTCGTTGGCTGAATCCCACCACCAGCTGTAGTCCACGTGATAGATTTCGACCGAGAGTCCGCTGACGTTGACAGCCTGTCCTTCGGCGTTGACCGTCGCGATCTCGAATTTCTGAGGAGTGCCGGACTTGATGACTTTCTCGCCCCATTCGTTGGCCTTGATGTCCGACTTGATGCCGACGTATGAATTGAACGGGGAAAGCTTGAATGTCTTGGCGCTGGTGCTGAATTCGCCCGAAGGTTCGTAGGCCTTCATCGTGAAGGTCGCGTTGAGGAGGCCCGGAGCCGCGGCTTTGTTTATGTCCATATTTGCCGAAATATAGACCTTGCCTTCTTCGTCCGAAGTCATATCCCTGTAGGAAAGGGTCATATTGCTGAACGAGCGGGCATCGTCCTGGAAGTCATAGTCGGCGAAATTTGCGAAGCCTGTCTTCGTCTCGGAAAGCTCGATCTCGCCGTTGACCTTGAGGTTGGAGCCAACGGCACCGTACAGCCAGTCCACCTTGACCACACCGCTGCAGTCGCCGTCCGGGGTGATGAACTTGCTGTCGCCGAAGTTGACGTCGATGTTGAGCTTGTTAGGCTTCACGGTCTCGACGCGCAGGCTCTTGTAGAAAGTCTGTCCGCCTACAGTCACGCCCACCATCCAGCGTCCGGTAGGAGCATCGGCCTGGGTGACGAACGGGAAGTGGAAGATATGGTTGCCGCTGTTCTTGACGGTGATGGTCTGGGTGACCTGACCGTCCGGGTTGCGGAGTTCTGCAATCACCGGGTGGCCGACCGGAAGTACAGCTTCCTCGTCCATTATGATCGTGCTCACGTGGAGGGTGTCCCCCGGACGCCAGACGCCGCGCTCTCCGAAGATGTAGGTCTTGAGACCTTTCTCGCGCACAGTGCCGTCAACGTCAAAGTTGCTGGTGGAAAGGGATTTTTCCGCCTTGAGGTCAAGGTAGGCGTAGTCCTTGTTGTTCGTGGCGACCACGAAACGGCCATCGGTGAGGCCGATGAAGCTTGCACGGCCGTCCTTGTCGGTACTGGCCTTGCCGAGCTCCTGCTGGACGAAGTCATAGAGCTTGACCTTGACTCCGCTTACAGGCTTGCCGGTTATGATGTTGTAGGCAAACACTTCGAATCCGTTGTCACCGCCTTTGGCGATGAGTGCCAGGTCGCTGGCGAGCAGATCGACGCTGCGTTCCTCGTAGGTCTCATAGTTTCCGAAAGACCAGTCGCTGTCGTAGAAATCCTCTTCCATCAGAGGCTCGCGTCCGCGTATCTCGATATGGTAGATTGCACCCGGCTCTGGCTTGATGAGCTCGTCCAGACTGAGGCCGTAAACCTTGTTCTCACGGATATGCGGGGCATCTGAAGAACCGAGCACGATGGTGGTGTCGATGATCTGCTTCGCCACCTTGTAGCTCTCGCTGCGGGTCTCCCAGTCATCGAGCTGGAGGAACTGCAGGATGTTGTTCTCGTAAACCTTCTTTACGCGTATCTGTGCCTTTGCGTAGTTGATCGAACTGAAAAGAAGGTCCATACCTCCGCTGGAAGGCAGTATGGAGCCTTTGCTGAGAAGCTTGATTGCCGGCAGGTCCTCGTCGATATCGACTTGGGCCGCTTCTGCAGCATCCTCCGGGAAGAGGATGCTTTCTCCGGGTTCTGCCTTGATGCCGGATGAAGAGCCGCTGCCGTTCTTGCAGGAAACGAACGCTGCGACGGTTGCAAGTGCAATGAGGATCAGGTATAGTCTTTTGCTTTTCATGTGTCGGGTTTTTTGTAATTTTGCCTTTATATGGCCAAAGGTAAGAAAATAGTTTTGACAATCATCACATTAGTTGCGGTGTGGTATATTTTCTGTCTTCCGCGCCAGTTGTTCCGCGAACCATATTCCGCCGTGCTTGAAAGTGCCGACGGCACCCTGCTGGGCGCGCACATCTCATCGGCGGGGCAATGGTATTTCCCGCCGGCGGATGCCGTCCCCCGGAAATTCGCCGACTGCATCATCACATACGAGGACAAACGCTTCCGCTATCACCCGGGCGTCGACTTCCTGTCGATAGGCCGTGCCGTCAGGCAGAACTTCAGCCGGGGCGAAGTGGTCAGCGGTGCCAGCACCATCACGATGCAGGTCATACGCCTGAGCCGCCCGGGCGCAAAAAGGCATATTTTCGAAAAGATATACGAGGCTGTGCTTGCCACGCGTCTCGAGCTCCGCTGTTCGAAAAAGAAAATCCTCCTCCTGTATGCTTCCAACGCGCCTTTCGGCGGAAACGTGGTTGGCCTCGAGGCCGCTGCCTGGCGGTATTTCGGCCGTCCGGCGGAAGAACTTTCCTGGGCTGAGAGCGCGACCCTGGCCGTGCTTCCCAACTCGCCGGCGCTGATCCATCCCGGGCGCAACCGCGAGCGCCTGCTTGAGAAGCGCAACTTCCTCCTTGACAAACTGCAGGAAAAAGGGATGATCGACGATCTGGAATGTATGCTCGCCAAGGATGAGCCTCTGCCTGACAAGCCCCGTCCTATGCCTGACATGGCATACCATCTGCTGGAACGCATACGTGCCGGGCAGGGAAGCGGCAAGTATGTCTCCACCCTGGATTATGACCTGCAGAGACGGGTCAACGACATCGCGGCCAATCATTTCCGTGTCAACCACACGAACCTGGTCGACAACCTCGCCGTCCTGGTGGTTGATGTCCGCACAGGAGAGGTCAAGGCATACTACGGCAACACCCGGTCCTGCGGCCGGGGTGTGCGCGGCTCCGATGTCGATATGATCCCGGCGCACCGCTCCAGCGGCAGCACCCTCAAGCCGCTGCTTTATGCGGCTATGCTCCAGGACGGGTCGATACTTCCGGGCACGCTGATAAAGGACACTCCCTACAACTACAACAATTTCAATCCGCACAACTTCAACCGCACGTTTGACGGCGCCGTACCTGCTCACGAAGTCATCGAGCGCTCGCTGAACGTCCCGTCCGTGCGTATGCTCGAGCAGTATGGCGATGACCGTTTCCTCGAGCTGCTTCACGGGCTGGGATTTGACACTATGCCTTTCGATGCGGACCATTATGGCCTGTCACTCATCCTCGGCGGTGCCGAGATATCCGTGCAAAGCCTTGCAAGGGCTTACTACCGTCTTGCGGCCAAGCTGGGCGGGGACGATATCTACGAGGACCTGTCGTATCTGGAGGGGGAACGGAGGAACAGCCTCCGTCCGTCGGAGGTACCGCTTGACGCGGGTCCCTGCTGGCTTGCATTCGAGGCGCTTTCCGATGCCAACCGTCCGGAGGAGGAGGCTTCGTGGATGGATTTTTCTTCCGGGAGGAAGATAGCCTGGAAGACCGGCACAAGCTGGGGCGACCGCGATGCCTGGAGTGTTGGCGTCACCAGGAATTACGTCGTGGCGGTCTGGGTGGGCAACAGCGACGGCGAGGGCCGCGCCCGTATGACGGGAGTGTCGTATGCCGCACCGGTGATGTTTGATGTGTTCTCGGCCCTTCGCAATACAGGCTGGTTCGAGATGCCTGTCGCTGAGATGACACAGGTCGTCGTCTGCGCGCAGAGCGGTAATCCGGCTTCGGATATCTGTCCGCAGAAGGATACCATCTGGGCTCCGGCCGTGGACAATATGCCGGACGAATGCCGTTATCACAAGACGGTCCACCTTTCCGCTGACGGTGCGTACCAGGTCAACAGCAACTGCTGCCCGGTCAGTGAGATGCGTGAGGAAGTCTTTTTTGTCCTGCCGCCTGCACAGGAATGGTATTACGTCAAGAACCATCTGGATTACAGGCAGCTGCCTCCGAAACATCCGCTTTTCGACGCTTCAACCTCTGTCCGCAATCCGATAGATATCATCTACCCTCAGCCGGGGATTACGATTGTGGCCACGCGGGGGCTTGACGGCAGCAAGAAGGGCGCGGTGTTCAGCGCGGCACATTCGGACCCGGGCGCGACGCTCTACTGGCACCTGGATGACGAGTATCTGGGTGAGACCAGGGGCGAACACGAACTGATGGTGCTTCCGGAAGCCGGCAGACACCAGCTCACGGTTATGGACGGGCACGGCAGCCGCCGCGTCGTCGAATTCATAAGCAAATAGCTTCTATCGGGTGATTGAGATTCCCGGAAGGTCGGGGTCGAACTTCTCTTCAGGTTCGTTGAACGGCTCGAGCATAGGATTGTGGGTGCGTTCGTGCCCTATCGTGGTGGTCGGACCGTGGCCCGGGAACACTTCGGTGCCGGGGTCGATCAGGATCAGCTTCTCCATAATGGACACGATCTCCTTGTCGTAGTCGCTGTAGTTGAAGTCCGTGCGTCCGATGGTGCCGGAAAAGAGGGTATCACCGGTGAATACGATGCCTTCCGCCCCGTCGAAGAAACATACGCAGCCCGGTGTGTGGCCGGGGGTGGCGATGACTTTGAACTTGAATCCGCCCTCTTCGATGACCGATCCGTCCCCGATATCTGTTGTGATGTATGTCCTGTCGGGGATGTCGATGCACATATGGTTCAGGAGCTTGGCGTCGAATTCGACGACGGCGGCATCGGCAGGGTGTGCATAAACCTTGCACCCGAATGCGTCCTGGACGGTCTTGACGCCGCAGATGTGGTCGAAATGCGAATGGGTCAGAAGGACGGCGTCGATGTGCAGGCCGAGTCCGGCGACCGTACTGAAGAATTTCTCCTTTTCAGCGGGATAATAGAACCCCGGGTCAATTACGACTGCGTGGTCCTTTGATTTCCATATCAGATATGTGTTCTCCTGGAATACGTTGAAAACGGAAGTGCGGATTTCGAACATCGGATGATGATATTTTCGGCAAAATTACTCAACTTTTCCTAAATTTGCCTGACAAAACCACAAGAAAATGCACATAGGCGTAGCAGGAAATATCGGCAGTGGAAAAACCACTCTCACCAGGATGCTTTCCGAACATTACGGATGGGTCCCTAAGTACGAGGCCGTGTCATACAACCCCTATCTTGAAGATTATTACAAGGACATCCCGCGCTGGTCGTACAATCTCGAGACATACTTCCTCGCACAGCGCTTCCAGGATGTCCTGGATATTGCGAAGCGCAATGACGTGATAATCCAGGACAGGACGCTATTCGAGGGCGTATATATATTTGTGGCGAACAATCACGACCTCGGCAACCTGTCGGACCGTGACTATAACACCTATATGCAGCTCTTTGAACTGATGATGTCGATGGTGCAGCCGCCTGACCTGCTGATCTATCTGAAGTCGACGGTCCCGTACCTGGTGGCGAAGATCCAGAAGCGGGGGCGTGAGTACGAGCAGAGTATGAACCTCGAGTATCTGTCCGGCCTGAACCGGCGCTATGAGGAATGGATAGCGAATTATAAAGGAAGAGTCCTGACAATCGATGCGGACAATCTGGATTTTCAGAACAATCCCGAGGATTTTGCTTATATAACCGACAAGATTGACGCCGAAATGTTTGGCTTGTTTTAAGTTTTTTCTAATTTTGTAAAGATAAGAGATAGAGTATGCATATTGCAATCGCAGGAAATATCGGAAGCGGCAAGACCACACTTACAAGAATGCTGGCCGCCCACTACGGCTGGATACCTAAATATGAGTCGGTTGATTTCAACCCGTATCTTTCCGATTTCTACCAGGATATGGAACGCTGGTCATTCAATCTCCAGATTTACTTCCTGAACAAGCGTTTCAAGGATGTCGTCGACATAGCCAAGACTGATGATGTCATCATCCAGGACCGTACCATCTATGAGGACGCCTGCATATTCGCTCCGAACCTGCACGATATGGGGCTTATGTCCTCGAGGGATTTCGAGAACTATTCCGATCTCTTCGAACTTATGATGTCGCTGGTCGGTTTCCCTGACCTTCTCATCTATCTCAAGTCATCGATCCCGAACCTGATCTCGCAGATTCAGAAACGCGGCCGCGATTACGAACAGAGCATAAGCATCGAGTACCTGACCGGTCTGAACGAAAAATACGACAACTGGATCAAGGATTACAAGGGCAATCTCCTTGTTGTCGACGCCGACCATGTCAAGTTCGGTAACAACCCGGAGGACTTCGAGAAGGTCACCGACATGATTGACGCACAATTATACGGCCTGTTTTCGCCTTCCGGCAAATAACGGGCTTTCACACTAATTTTTACCTATAAACTTTATCCTTTAAAAACTCTTAAAAATGAGCATTAAAAAACTCATCGTGGCCGCTTTTGTACTATTGGGCGGAGTGGCAGCGTTCGCTCAGAGCTCAAGGGTCAGCGGAACCGTCATCGACGCTTCCGACCAGCCCGTCATCGGAGCGACAGTTATTGAACTTGGAGCAAACAGGACAAATGGCGTGACGACCGATCTCGACGGCAAGTTCGTGATCAACGTTCCCGCAAATGCCCTCCTTCAGGTAGATTGTATCGGCTATGTCCCACAGGAAGTGGCGGCAAAGAACGGAATGGTAGTCGTCCTTCAGGAAGATGCAGAACTTCTTGATGAGGTGGTTGTAATGGGTTATGGTACCCAGCGCAAGAAACTCATCACCGGTTCCACCGTCAACGTGACCAGCGATCAGATTGCGGCAGTAAATGCAATTGATGCGCTCGGCGCTCTCCAGAGCCAGGCCGCAGGTGTCAGCATCGTCTCCAACTCGGGTCAGCCGGGCGAGAGCTACAAGATCACCATCCGCGGTATCGGTACCAACGGAGATACCAGCCCTCTCTATGTAATCGACGGTGTCCCTGGCGGAGACATCCAGTCACTTTCTCCAAATGACATCGAAAGCATCGACGTCCTCAAGGACGCCGCATCAAGCGCAATCTACGGTGCCCGTGCAGCCAACGGCGTCGTTCTCGTCACCACAAAGCAGGGCAAGGCCGGAAAGGTCAATGTCAGCTATGAAGGCTACTACGGTATCCAGAATCCTAACACCAACGGTGTGACCCCTCTCGACGGCAAGCAGTATATGGAGATCATCAACAAGGCTCTTGAGATCCAGGGCAACACTCCATACGATTGGGAGTTCCTCATCCCTAAGCAGTACAAGCAGCTTATGAACGGTACCTGGAAGGGCACCAACTGGCTTGAGGAGACCACAAGGCACAACGCTCCTATCACCAACCATTCCATCACTGTCAACGGCGGTTCTGACGTTTCACGCTTTGCGTTCGGTTTCACCTACTTCAACCAGGAAGGTACCATCGGCGCGCCGGCCAACCCTCATTATAACCGCTATACCGTTCGTATGAACTCTGATTACAGCATCTGGAAGAAGCAGGGCCGTGACATCATCAAGTTCGGAGAGAATGTCACCTTCACCGTGACCAACAAGACCGGTATCGATATCGGCGGTATCTACAACAACTCGATCCGTGACCTCATCACAGCCTGTCCTATACTCCCTGCATACAATGAAAAGGGAGAATACTACACATATGAGGATATGATTGCCGATGAATGGGGATTCAACCAGGACTTTGCAAACCCTCTTGCAGAGACATATTACAGGCACGGCAGCAAATACAACAAGCGCTTCCGCCTCCAGGCGAACTTCTTCCTTGAGATCAACCCGATCGAGGGTCTCAAGATCCGCTCAAACGCCGGTTGGAACTACAATCACGGCGAGAACCGCAGCTACGTGCCTCAGTACGTGCTCAGCGGCAAGGTCTCAAATCCTACTGATGACGTGAACCAGAGCCAGAACTACAGCACAAGATGGTCTTGGGAAAATACCGTCAACTATGTCAAGAGCTGGGGCGACCACAACTTCGACTTCCTCATCGGACAGTCAATCGAAAAGTGGGGTTATGGCAGCAGCGTGGGCGCAAAGAATTCCAACTCACTCTTCCCGGGCTCATTCGATCACGCGTATATCGTAAACACTCCGGGTGTTGACGTGGCAGAGACCACCATCAGCGGCAGCCCTAACACACAGGGTGCGCTTTCATCATTCTTCGGCCGTATCAATTACAACTACCAGGAGAAGTATATGCTCTCGGTTGTTCTGCGCGCTGACGGTTCTTCCAACTTTATGAGAGGCCACCGCTGGGGCTATTTCCCATCTGTATCTGCAGGTTGGGTGATGACCAACGAGCCTTGGATGCAGGACACCAAGGACTGGTTGAGCTTCTTCAAACTCCGCGGAAGCTGGGGCCAGAACGGTAACTGCAACATCGCGAACTTCCAGTATGTCGCTACAATATCTCTCAACGCGCCATACTACTTCAACGACAAGAACAAGCAGGACACAGGCGCATACCCTGACATCCTTCCTAACAAGGACGTCAAGTGGGAGACTTCCGAGCAGCTTGACTTCGGTTTCGACGCCCGCTTCTTCAAGAGCCGCCTCGGCCTGTCTTTCGACTGGTACAACAAGACCACCAAGGACTGGCTCGTAGTGGCACCTGCACTTGAGAGCTATGGTACAGGCGCTCCGTACATTAATGGCGGCGATATCAGGAATACCGGTTATGAGGTTCTCCTCAGCTGGAACGACTCTCCGAGCAAGGATTTCTCATACGGTGCATCCGTTTCATTCTCCAACAATGTGAATACCGTCACCCGTCTTGCCAACTCTGAAGGCATCATCCACGGACCTCTCAACGCAATTGCTCAGAATACCGATGAGCTTTATCGCGTACAGGTAGGCTATCCTATCGGTTACTTCTGGGGCTTTGCCACCGAAGGCATCATCCAGAACCAGGCTGACCTCAACGACTACCTCGCGAGAAACTGCAACGGCGACCCTGCAAATTCACTCCAGGGCAACTCTATCCAGCCTGGCGACGTCAAGTTCGTGGACGTTAACGGTGACGGAAAGATTTCCAAGGATGAAGACAAGACCATGATCGGTAATCCTAACCCGGATTTCAATCTCGGTCTGTCATTCAATATCGCCTGGAAGGGCCTTGACTTCTCAATCAACGGTTATGGCGCATTCGGCCAGCAGGTGGCAAAGAGCTATCGTCAGTTCTCAGACCATCCTGACCACAACTACTGCACCGACGTCTATACCAAGTACTGGACCGGCGAAGGCTCAACCAACCGCTATCCTCGTTTCTCAGACGGCAAGAACGTCAATATGTCTGAGATTTCAAGCGTATGGATCGAAGACGCTGACTATTTCAAATTCCAGAACATCACCCTCGGATATGATTTCAACCGCCTCATCAAGTGGAAGGGCGTAAGAAAGATCCGCGCTTATGTTTCTGCCCAGAATATGCTTACCATCACAAAGTATTCGGGTATGGATCCTGAGGTCGGCTTCGGCAACGGCGCATCTTATGCTTCAGGCATCGATGTCGGAAACTATCCTAGCTCAAATGCCTGGATTTTCGGTCTTAACATAACCTTTTAATCAGTGACGAGTATGAAAAAGATATTATATATCGCAACAGCCCTCTTGAGTGTAGCAATCATTTCAGGCTGCGACAATTTCCTTGATACTCAGAGTCTCACGAAGAAGGATACTTCAAACTTCCCGATAAATGAGACAGATGCCGAGCAGATGATCGCCGGTATCTATACCATTATGAACAACAACATCGAAGACCCTGAGTGCGATCCGTTCTTCGTATTCGAAATGGCCGGTGACGACCGTCTCGGCGGCGGCAGCCAGAGTAATATCGGCTCCCAGTCCTGCGACCGTTTGATGAATGACATCACGGATAAGTTCAAACCTTTCTGGAAAGCCCGTTACGCCGGAATTTTCCGCGCCAACAACGCCATAGAAACTATGGACAACGTACAGGTGTGGAGCTCCGAGAGCAAGAAGAACCAGCTTCTTGGCGAGGCTTACTTCCTTCGCGCTTTCTATTACTTCAACTTCGCGCAGATTTTCCAGAACGTTCCGCTCGTCCTCACCACCGAGGCTGTGAATCTTCCAAAGGCCGGGACAGACGAAATCTACGCCCGGATTGCAAGTGACCTCAAGACCGCCATCACAATCATGCCTTCAGACAAGTACCCTGCAAATGAGGGTCACGCCACCAAGTGGGCCGCAGAAGGCCTGATGGCTCGCGTATGGCTGTTCTATACCGGTTTCTATGGCAAGCAGAGCCTCCCTCTCTCCGACGGCGGCTCAGTATCGAAGTCCGAGGTTGCATCCTGGCTTGAAGACTGCATCAAGAATTCAGGCTTCGAACTCGTAAGCGACCAGCGCAATCTCTGGCCATACACCAATCCTTTCACCGCAAAGGATTATCCTTATGCAGTCGAGAATGGGCTTGTATGGGAGACCGATGAGAATCCTGAGAGCATGTTCGCTGTCAAGATGTCAAATATCGGAAGCTTTACTGCCGGCATGCAGCGCCATAACCGTATCGTTGAGTATTTCGGCATCCGTTCAAGTACCGCTGATGCATTCCCGTTCACCCCTCAGGGATATTCAAACGGTCCAGTCTGCACCGCTCTCTGGGAAGATTGGGCTGCTGATCCTGACTACGCAGGCGACTATCGCCGTGTAGGATCGATCTGCAAGCGTGCAGATGAAATCCCGGGCTATCCAGGCGACATCAAGAAGGAAGTCGAGAACACCGACCTCCTTGCCAAGAAGTATCTCGGCTGCGGCGCTTATGGCGATGACGGTATCCTCTACCTTTCATACGGTTATTTCTACGGAAGTGAGAACAATCGCCAGACCGGTCTTACCCAGTCTCTCGTATGGCTCCGTTTTGCCGATGTCCTCCTTATGCATTCGGAGCTTACCGACGGCGCTGTCGTCTATAATGGAAAGAGTGGTCTGAACGCTGTCCGCAATCGCGCGAATCTTCCGGATGTCAGCTATTCTCTCGATGCCATCAAGAAGGAACGCCGCTACGAACTCTGCTTCGAGGCTGTCCGCTGGAATGACCTCCGCCGTTGGGGTGATGTAGCGGAAATCGTGAAGAATCAGGAAGGTAATCCAATCAAGAATGAGAAGAACACCGGCGTGTATGAGTTCCAGAGCAATCATCAGTTCATGGACCGTTATAAGGCTACGGGCGGCGGTTTCTTCAAGATTCCTGAGAGCCAGGTAGTGCTGTCAGAGGGCGTCCTCGAGCAGAATCCGGGCTGGGAACCTGCAGAATCCAACTTTGCCAAGGGCGATCTTCCTTATTTCAAGAAATAAGAGATTTAACATATCAGTTGCAAGGGGGCGGTTCTTAAGGGACCCGCCCCTTTTCTATTTATCATAATAATTGCTAAATTAGCACGCTGAAATTAAAAGTAACTATAACCAAAACCAATAGTGAAAACGGGAAAGAATAAAGCCAATATCGTCGCAACCGTCACGATGTGCTTCATCTTCGCGATGATTTCGTTTGTCACCAATATGGCGGCGCCATTCGGAAACATCTGGAAAGGCCAGTATGGCTGGGCCGCGATGATGGGCAATATGATGAACTTTGCCGCTTATCTCTTTATGGGCATTCCAGCGGGCAGGATGCTTGTCAAGGTCGGATACAAGAAGACGACACTCATCGCTCTTGCCGTAGGCTTCTCCGGCATAGTCATCCAGTGGCTCTCAAGCCGAGCCTTCCTCGGAAGCTCCGCGATATATGTATACCTTCTCGGTGCATTCGTATGCGGTTTCAGCGTATGTATGCTCAATACTGTCGTCAACCCTCTGCTTACGGCCCTCGGGGGCGGCGGCAACAGGGGTAACCAGCTCATACAGATCGGTGGCACGCTCAATTCCATCACCGGCACGCTTACTCCGCTTCTTGTCGGGGTGCTCGTCGGTACCGTTACGGCGCAGACCAGTATGAATGACGTCGCCCCTCTGCTCTTCATCGCAATGGCGGTCTTCGCAATCGCATTCGTGGTCATCTGCCTCGAAAAGATTCCAGAGATCGCTCAGGATCGCAATGCAGTCAGGTATGAACACAGTGCCTGGAACTTCCGCCACTTTGTCCTCGGCGCCGTCGCGATCTTCTTCTATGTCGGCATCGAGCAGGGTATCCCTTCTCAGGTCAATTTCTATCTTGCCGACGCTTCAGGCAGGGGTGCCGGCATCATTCTGAACGGAGCGGCCATCGGTGGCGCCATCGCTGCCGTCTACTGGCTTCTTATGATGGTCGGTCGCGCTGCTTCAACTGCGATTTCCGGAAAGGTCAGTCCGCGCATCCAGATGATAGCGGTATCTTCAGTAGCCATCGTGTTTGTCCTTATCGCCATATTTATGCCTAAGGACATTATGATAAAGATGCCGGGATATACTGCCGGCGAGGGCTTTGCAATGTTCAACGTTCCTGTGAGCTGCCTCTTCCTCATCCTCTGCGGCCTCTGCACCTCGGTTATGTGGGGCGGTATATTCACCCTCAGCACCGAGGGGCTCGGAAAATATACCGAACAGGCTTCGGGCATATTCATGATGATGGTCGTCGGCGGCGGGATAATGCCTCTCCTTCAGGATTTCGTTGCGAAGAAAGCTGGATATATGACTTCTTACTGGGTTGTCGCAGCAATGCTCTGCTTCATCCTCTATTATGCTCTTGCAGGTTGCAAGAACGTGAATAATGACATTCCTGTTGAATAAAATTATGGAAAAGAAATTCGTTGTAGGCGTTGATGTCGGTGGCCAGACCACGAAGATCGGTGTGGTTGACCAGAAAGGCGAGGTCCTCGCCCAGACAGTCATACGCTCGGATACTTATGGCGCAGATGCCGAAGCGTTCCTCGACGCACTTGCAGAAAGTATCGGTGTGTGCATCAGATCGGCAGGCAAGGAAGGCCAGGTCAAGGGTGTAGGAGTGGGAGCTCCGAACGGTAATTACTATACCGGAGAGGTCTCCTTCGCGCCGAACCTCGCGTGGGCTGCAAACCAGTCGGTCAAGTTCGCCGACATCCTTTCGGACAAGCTCGGCGGCCTGCCTGTCACCCTGACGAACGATGCCAATGCCGCAGCTATGGGCGAAATGGCATATGGCGCAGCACGCGGAATGAAGAATTTCATTATGATCACTCTCGGCACGGGCGTCGGCAGCGGAATCATCATCGACGGGAAGATGGTGTACGGTCACGACGGCTTTGCCGGTGAACTGGGACATACGACCGTCTTACGTGACGGCCGCCAGTGCGGTTGCGGCAAGAAAGGCTGCCTTGAAGCGTATTGCTCGGCAATAGGCATTGTACGTACGGCACGCGAGTGGCTTGACGGTACGGATGAGCCTTCTGCGCTCCGCTCGATCGAGAATTTTTCTTCCAAGGACATCTATGATGCCGCAAAGGCCGGTGACGCCCTGGCGCTCCGCGTCTTCGAATATACGGGAAATATCCTGGGCCGGAGCTTTGCCGACTTCGTTGCGTTCAGCGCCCCGGAGGCGATCGTGCTCTTCGGCGGTCTTGCCCGCGCCAGGGAATTCCTCTATGAGCCGATGCTCAACGCTATGAATGACAACCTCCTCAAGATATGGAGGGGCAAGGTCAAGATATTGTTCTCCCAGCTCAAGGAGTCAGATGCAGCGATCCTTGGTGCATCCGCTCTTGCGTGGGACTGATGAAATCTCAATCAAATATCAATAGTAATGAAAAACAACAAAATTCTTTCAACACTCCTCCTGGGTCTTGCAGTAGTTGCCTGCACCCCAAAGGCAGGGGAAGAAGCTGCTGATGCAGCACAGGCTGCAGATGAGACATCTGTAGCACCAAAGGCCCTTACAGCAGCCGACTTCAAATCATCAAAGGCCGAGATCGACTCAGTCAGCTACCTCCTCGGTATCAACTTCGGAAGCTTCATCAAGGGCTATGACTTCGGTGAGAACATCAATTACTCACAGGTTGTCAAGGGTATGAAGGATTTCGTCGCATCAAAGGGTGACACCCGTGACGAAGATTTCACGAAGCAGTTCAAGATCGACCCTAACTCAATGAACGAACTCTTCAACAAGTTCCTCCAGAAGCGTCACAACCTCGTTGCTTACGAGAACAAGGAAGCAGGCGAGAAATTCCTCGCTGCCAACGCAAAGAAGGAAGGCGTCCAGACAACCGAGAGCGGTCTTCAGTACATCATCCTTGAACCGGGCAACGACGTGAAGCCAGCCCTCAAGGACACCGTCTGGGTACATTATGTAGGAAAGCTTATCGATGGCACCGTGTTTGACCAGACCGAAGAGGATGGCGAATCAGTCTCATTCCCACTCGACCGCGTCATCCCTGGTTGGAGCGAAGGTCTCCAGCTCATCGGCGAGGGCGGCAAGGCCCAGCTTTTCATCCCTTCAGACATCGCATACGGCGAGCAGGGCAACCAGGCTATCCAGCCTAACTCAACCCTCATTTTCGACGTTACTCTCGACAAGGTCGGCAAGTTCGTTGAGAAGCCTGTAGAGGAAGTGAAGTAATAACAGGATTCACATAAGAAAAAATGAGGACGCTGTATCAAGCGTCCTCATTTTCGTCATATATAAGTTCTTCGTCCTCGTCCTCGTCTTCATCTTCATCATCATCGTCATCGTCGAAGTCCTCATCATCTTCGTCCTCGTCGTCGCAGTGGTGCCTTTCGCCAGGCAGATGGCGGTGCTCCTCCGGCAGGTCCTCAAAGGCGACGTAGCCGTTCTCGAATTCCAGAGGGACGGGGCCCTTTGTTTCGAGCAGAGTCGGTCCGGTGCAGGCTTCTGCGGTCTCTTCCTCAAGAGTGACGATGACGCTCTTCTTGGCGGCGATGTCGTAGAAATAGACGAAGCTCCTGGCGCCGGCCTTGACGGCGTCGGCGAACTTGACCTTGTCGACGGTGCCGGAGCCGAGGTCAACAAGGGCATAACGCGCCACTACGCCTCCATCGGCGTCGAGAGCCTTGAAGAGGATAGGCTGGTCAGCCGGGAACTCGAGGTCCGACTGCAGCTGCTTGTGGAACGTGTAGAGGGAGTTGCTCCCACCTACAAGGTATAGTCTGAAAAAGCCTTTGATGCCGGCCAGCGTGACTCTGTATTTGTAATTCATATTGCGAAGATACTATATTTTCCCTAATTTTGATTTCCAATGTGCACGAATGATACATATATGTCGATTTCCGCCCCTGCAGAGGGTTTGTTCAAGGATAATGGCAGCCGTTTCATAGCGCTCGCATACCCTGTGGAGACGGAAGAGGAGGTGAAGGGAATCGTTGCCGGCCTGAAGAAGGAATACCACGATGCGCGCCACCATTGCTATGCATACCGCCTGGGACTGGATGGCGGCCGCTGGCGGGCGAACGATGACGGCGAACCTTCCGGCTCGGCGGGCCGTCCGATCCTCGGGCAGATAGATTCGGCCGGGCTCAGCGACATACTCGTGGTGGTGGTCAGGTACTTCGGCGGCATCAAGCTTGGTATCCCCGGACTCATACGTGCATACAGGACGTCGACGGCGGATGCGATCGCAAATGCAAAGCAGGTGCAGAAGATCGCCGGGGTATGGTACAGGATAGGGTTCGACTATTCGCAGATGCAGCAGGTGATGAAGGTCGTGAAGGATCTTGACCTGCCTCAGAGGGCTCAGGATTTCGGGACCGGGTGCAGTATGGAACTGCGGGTCCGCAGAAGTCTTGAGGAAGATTTCTTGGAAAGGATTGAAAAAATAGTTACCTTTAAGGTCACATTATAGCAGAAGTTAGTGTATTACCGAAATTAATATTGTTATGAGCAAGAAACACGTTTTCAATGCAGGCCCTTGCCTCCTCCCTCAGGTCGTTTACGACAAGGCCGTTGAAGCTATCAAGGATTTCGCCGGTACCGGCGTATCTGTCCTCTCAATCTCCCACCGCACCAAGGAGTGGGATGCCATTATGGACGACACCAGAGCGCTCTGGCGTGAACTTCTCAACATTCCGGAAGACTATGAGATCGTATTCCTCGGCGGCGGTGCAAGCCTCGAGTTCCTCTATGTCCCTATGAACTTCCTCGAGAAGAAGGCTGCTTATGTTGATACAGGTGTCTGGGCTCACAAGGCTTTCAAGGAAGCCAAGGGGCTCGGCAACGCAGTTGAAATCGCAAGCTCTTCAGACAAGAACTACAATTACATCCCTAAGGGATACGAGATCCCTGCAGATGCGGACTATCTCCATATCACCACCAACAACACCATCTACGGCACAGAGCTCAAGGAGGATATCGACAGCCCGATTCCACTTATCGCCGATATGTCATCAGACATCATGAGCCGTCCTGTCGATGTCTCAAAGTACACGATGATCTATGGTGGTGCACAGAAGAATGTAGGCCCTGCCGGCGTTATCTTCGCCATCATCAAGAAGGACGCTCTCGGAAAGGTCAGCCGCTATATCCCTACGATGCTTGACTACAGGACCCATATCGACAAGCTTTCAATGTTCAACACCCCTCCTGTGTTCAACATCTTCGTGATGCACGAGGTCCTCAAATGGATCAAGGACCTTGGCGGCGTGGAGGCTATGAACAAGATCAATGTCAAGAAGGCTGAAACCCTCTACAACGAAATCGACAGGAATTCAATGTTCGTTGGCACCGCAGTCAAGGAAGACCGCTCTATTATGAACGTCTGCTTCGTGATGGCTCCGGGCAAGGAGAATCTTCAGGATGAATTTATGGCATTCGCAAAGGCTGCCGGAATGGTCGGTATCAAGGGCCATCGTTCAGTCGGCGGATTCCGCGCTTCTCTTTACAATGCCTGCACCCAGGAGGATGTCGAGGCTCTCGTAGCCTGCATGCAGGAATTCGAAAAACTTCACAAATAAGATGAAAGTACTTGTAGCAACCCAGAAGCCTTTCGCTGCAGTTGCAGTGGCTGGCATCAAAAAGATAGTTGAGGAAGCGGGCCACGAGCTCGTGCTCCTTGAGAAATACGCAGAGCAGTCTGATTTCGTAGCTGCAGTTGCAGACGCCGATGCCATCATCGTCCGTTCCGACAAGGTTACGGCAGAAGTCGTTGAGGCTGCGAAGAATCTTAAGATAGTGGTTCGCGCCGGAGCCGGTTTCGACAACCTCGACCTCGCCGCCTGCACCGCTCACAACGTGGTCGCAATGAATACGCCGGGCCAGAACTCCAACGCCGTTGCTGAACTCGCGGTAGCCTTGATGATATTTATGGCACGCACCCAGTTCACCCCTGCCACCGGTTCCGAGATCCAGGGCAAGACCCTCGGCATCCAGGCATTCGGCAATGTCGGCCGTCTGGTAGGCGCCAAGGCAGCGGCTCTCGGAATGAAGGTGAAGGCTATCGACCCGTTCCTCAAGCCTGAGCAGATCGTTGCCGGAGGCGCAGAGCCTGCAAAGGACCTCGCCGAACTCTACGGCACTTCAGACTTTGTCTCAATCCATATCCCTGCAACCCCGGAGACCATAGGCTCTATCGGTTATGACCTTCTTATGAAGATGCCTAAGGGTGCGACCCTCGTCAATACCGCCCGCAAGGAGGTTATCGATGAGGCCGGCCTTGAAAAGGCCCTTGAAGAGCGCCCTGACCTCAAGTATGTTGCAGACGTGGCACCGGACAACCTTGCCGTGCTTCAGGAGAAGTTCGGCCTGCGTGTGTTCGCCACCCCTAAGAAGATGGGAGCCCAGACATCTGAGGCCAATGTCAATGCAGGTCTCGCCGCAGCGCGTCAGATCGTTGACTTTTTTGCAACGGGCAATACCCGCTTCCAGCTGAATAAATAACGTATTTCAGATATTTTTATTGACATACGCGGCAGATGTCGCGTATGTTTTTTTTGTTATATCAAGAAAAAGCCGTAAATTAGTTAATAGAATTATAGAAACTCTTATGGTACGTGTAAAACCTTTTGCGGCCATCAGGCCGCCCAAGAACATCACGACGGAGGTAGCAGCTCCGCCGTACGATGTCCTTAACTCAGAAGAAGCGAAACAGATGGCTGGTGAGAAGTCCCTGCTTCACATTACAAAACCGGAAATTGACTTTGACCCTATACTCCCTGACCATGATCAGAGGGTTTATGACAAGGCGGTCGAGAATTTCAAGACCTGGCAGGCCAAGGGCTGGCTCGTCCGTGACTCCAAGCCTTGCTATTACGTTTATGCCCAGACTATGGGAGAACGCACGCAGTACGGTCTCGTGCTTTGCGCACATACCGATGACTATGCGCAGGGAATCATCAAGAAGCACGAGCTGACCCGCAAGGACAAGGAGGATGACCGTATGATCCACGTCCGTATACAGAATGCCAACATCGAGCCGGTCTTCTTCTCATACAAGGACAACGCCGACCTCAATGAAATCGTCGCAAAGACCGTGGCGGGTCCTTCGGAGTTCCGCTTTATCGATGAAAACAACTTCGGACACGAACTTTGGGTGATCGATGACGACGCAACCATAGCCCGCATCACCGAACTCTTCACCAATGAAGTCGATGCATTCTATGTAGCGGACGGCCATCACCGTACCGCTGCCGCCGCGAGGGTGGGTGCAGAAAAAAGACAGAATAATCCAAACCATACCGGAGAGGAAGAGTACAACTATTTCATGGCTGTATGCTTCCCTGAAACACAACTGAAGATTCTTGACTACAACCGTGTCGTCAAGGATCTGAACGGCCTTTCCGAGGCCGGATTCCTCAAGGCCCTCGAAAATGATTTCGAGGTGAAAGAAGGCGACTGCCATCCATCAGGACTTCACAATTATACGATGTACCTCGGCGGGAAATGGTATAGCCTTACGGCTAAAGCGGGCCGCTACGACGATTCTGATCCTATCGGCGTCCTGGACGTGACCATACTTTCAAATCTCGTTCTTGACAAGATTCTTGGCATCAAGGATCTTCGTACAGACAAGCGTATCGATTTCGTCGGCGGCATACGCGGGCTTGGCGAACTCCAGCGCAGGGTCGACAGCGGAGAGATGAAGGTTGCATTCGCTCTGTACCCGGTTTCGATGAGGCAGCTGATCAACATTGCCGACAGCGGCAAGATAATGCCTCCGAAGACCACGTGGTTCGAGCCGAAGCTGCGTTCCGGCCTCGCGATTCATACTTTGGACTGAATTCAATTATGACACCAGACTCGGCGCTGATCCACAAAACCTTAAAAGATTTCTTCGGATACGACGCTTTCAAAGCTGATCAGGAAAACATCATCAACCACCTGGTTTCAGGTGGTGATGCTTTCGTGCTTATGCCTACCGGCGGAGGCAAATCCCTTTGCTATCAGCTGCCTGCCCTCGTGATGGAGGGTACGGCGATAGTGATATCACCATTGATTGCGCTGATGAAGAATCAGGTCGATCTGCTTCGAGGATTCGAGGCGGGTACGGGAAGTGTGGCCCATTTCCTGAACTCATCCCTCTCAAGGCAGCAGATAGATGAGGTCCGCGATGACCTCCTGTCCGGCAAGACCAAGATTCTGTATGTCGCGCCCGAGTCGCTTACCAAAGAGGAGAACGTTGCGTTTCTCAAGGAGGTCAGGATATCGTTCTATGCCATAGATGAGGCTCACTGCATTTCCGAATGGGGGCACGACTTCCGGCCGGAATACCGCAGGATACGCACTCTGGTCGAGCAGATAGGCCGTGCGCCTATCATAGCGCTGACAGCCACCGCGACGCCGAAGGTCCAGAGCGATATCCTCAAGAACCTCGGCATCCCCGGCGCAGCCGTTTTCAAGTCGTCATTCAACCGTCCCAACCTCTATTACGAGGTCAGGGACAAGGTCGATCCGGAAAAGGACATAATCAAATTCATCCGCCAGAATCCCGGCAAGTCGGGAATCATCTACTGTCTCAGCCGCAAGAAGGTTGAAGAGATGGCGGAACTCCTCTGTATCAACGGCATCAAGGCTCTGCCTTACCACGCCGGCCTTGACGCAAAGACAAGGGCGGACAATCAGGATGCGTTCCTGATGGAGGAGGTGAATGTCATTGTCGCCACCATAGCCTTCGGAATGGGCATTGACAAACCGGACGTCCGCTTTGTCATCCATTATGACATACCGAAAAGCATCGAAAGCTACTATCAGGAGACCGGACGTGCCGGACGTGACGGCAGGGAAGGGCTTTGTATAGCCTACTACAGTTACAAGGATATCCAGAAACTGGAAAAGTTCATGCAGGGCAAGCCTGTAGCTGAGCAGGAGATCAACCGGCAGCTTCTCTCCGAGGTGGTCGCCTATGCCGAATCAAGCCAGTGCCGCCGCAAGCTTCTCCTCAACTATTTCGGTGAGGACTACAATGAACCGGATTGCAGCTGCTGTGACAACTGCATACATCCGAAGCAGACCTTCGACGGACGGGAGGAGATGAAACTCGTGATCGAGCTCATCGAGTCTCTGCCGGAGCACTTCAAGATAGACCATCTTGCAAATATTCTCACGGGCACGTCCAATGCCCTCATCAAGTCATACAACCACGACAAGCTGGAATTCTTCGGGGCCGGCACTGACCATTCCGAAAAATTCTGGTGCACCATCATCCATCAGGGCCTGACCGCCCATCTCCTTGGAAAAGAGATTGAGACCTATGGCCTGATATACGTCACCGACCAGGGACGTGAATTCTTCAAGAACCCTTGGGAGCTCCGTCTCGTCGAGGACCGTGTATTCTCCGGCGGTGCCGAAGTCGATGACGACGAGGATGAGGAGGCCGCAGCTGCGGCAGCGGCGATGAAGGCCGGCGGCAGTGGCGACCCGGTTCTTCTGGCTATGCTCAAGGACCTTCGCAAGGATCTTTCCAGAAAGCTCAAGCTCCAGCCGTGGATCATATTCGGCGACCCGTCCCTGGACGATATGGCGATAATGTACCCTGTCACGATCGACGAATTGAAGAACTGTCAGGGAGTAGGTGAGGGAAAGGCGAAGAAATTCGGCGAGGAGTTCGTGAAACTCATAAAGAAGTACGTCGAGGAGAATGAAATCGAACGCCCTGACGACTTCGTTGTCAAATCCGCTCCTAACAAGTCGGCGGCAAAGGTCGCCATCATCAATGCCATTGACCGCAGGATGTCCCTTGATGACATAGCGGAATCCCGCGGCCTTGAAATGGAAGAGCTCATCGGTGAGATGGAATCGATCGTCTCTGCGGGGACAAAGCTGAACATCGACTATTATATCGAAGAGAATCTGGATGAAGACATCGTTGATGATATCTTCAATTATTTCCGTGAGGAAGCGACTTCCGACGACGTGGAAGCGGCGATCCAGGCTCTTGGCCCCGATTATTACGAAAATGAAGTGCGGCTTGTACGCCTGAAATTCCTTTGTGAGATAGCGTTGTGATTCCTCAAGAAACAGTTGACCTCATCCTCGACACCGCGCAGATCGCTGACGTGGTGAGCGATTTTGTAACGCTCAAGCGACGTGGTGCCAGTTTCGTAGCCTGCTGTCCGTTCCATAATGAGAAGACTCCGTCCTTCTACGTGACGCCTTCGAAAGGGATATACAAATGTTTCGGTTGCGGAAAGGCAGGTACTGCCGTAGGTTTCGTGATGGAACACGAACATTGCACCTATGTGGAGGCGCTTCAGTATCTTGCCCGCAAATATCACATTGAGATAGTTGAACAGGAAGAGAGTGCGGAGGATATCGCGATGCGCCAGCGCCGCGAAAGCCTTCTTCTTGTGTCGGAGTTCGCCCAGAAGTTTTTCGCGCAGCAGCTTGAAAGCGGCGAGGGCCGCAGTGTAGGCTATGCATATTTCCAAAAGCGAGGCCTTGAGGACGCTACGATCGCCCGTTTCGGCCTTGGCTGGGCGCCTGGTGGCAAGACCGCGCTTATCGATGCGGCTGTCGCTGCCGGCTACAAGATGGAATATCTCCTGGCTGCCGGGCTTGCAGTGCAGCACGAAGACGGCAGCATCACCGACAAGTTCCGCGAAAGGGTTATGTTCCCGGTCCATTCTGTCAGCGGCCGCGTCATTGCCTATAGCGGCCGGACCCTGCGCAGCGACAATCCTGCAAAATACGTAAACTCTCCGGAGACGGAGATATATGTCAAGAGCCGCAACCTCCTGGGTATTTACTTTGCGAAGGCTGAGATCTCCCGGCAGGACAAATGCATTCTGGTTGAAGGGAACGTGGATATGGTGATGATGCATCAGCTCGGGATCACCAATGTCGTCGCTTCCTGCGGCACCTCACTGACCATCGAACAGGTCCGCCTGATACACAAGTTCACGGAGAACGCCACCATAATGTATGACGGCGATCCGGCAGGCATACACGCCGCAATACGCGGACTCGGCCTGTTCCTGTCCGAGGGCCTGAATGTCAAGATAGTCCTCCTGCCTGATGGCGAAGATCCGGATTCCTTCTGCCGCCAGCATACTCTTGCGGAGGTGCAGGACTACATCGCCCGGGGCGAAAAGGACTTCATCGCGTTCAAGACCGACCTACTGCTCTCGGAGGCCGCTGGCGATCCATTGAAAAAGGCCAACCTGATCAATGACATAGCCGACACGATCGCGGAGATCCCTGATGCGGTAAAGCGTTCCGTCTATGTCGATGCAACATCCAGGAAGTTCGGGATAGAATCCTCGATCCTGTTTGAACGCATCAACAAAGGGCGCAGGAAGATGCAGGACGATGCACGTCCGGAATATCAGGAAGAAATTGTACCTTTGCAGTCCGGTTGGGTGGAAGAAAATAAAACGCTCGCTCCCGCCGAGCGCGACCTGCTCAATCTGATTTTGACATACGGATGCGAAACCTTGGATTTCGAGAGTGACTCGGAATATTACAGCGGTTTTGAGGAGGACAAGCTGACGGTCGCGGATTTCATCAGGGCCGCTCTTGAAGGGGATGACTCCCGTCTTGCCAATTCGGTTTATGCCGATGCCTATGATGCATATATGGCGCTGTATGACGAGGGACTTTCGCAGCAGGAGATCGTGACCGGACTCCTGAATTCGCAGAACCGCCGCGTGGCGGATGTGGTTGCGCAGCTCAGTACGGAGAAGTATCAGCTGACGGTCAGTGATTATGCCAGGGCGCTTACGACCGTGTCTTCCTGGCTTGTGGTCAATGTGCCGAAGACCATCCTGGTTTATAATGAGAAGCGAATCCAGGACAGGATCAACGGTATCCTGTCAGAAATGAAGAATGCAGCTCCGGAAGACGAGACGGCGCTTATGAAGGATCTTATGCGCTACCAGAATGCGCAGCGCAAGATCAAGCAGAAACTGGGAAGAGAAAAGAAAAACATATAATGGACAAGAAGTACAAAAGAACTCTGGTGACCTGCGCGTTGCCATATGCCAACGGACCGGTGCACATCGGCCATCTTGCCGGCGTTTACGTGCCGGCCGACATCTATGTCAGATATCTCCGTATGAGAGGAGAGGATGTCCTCTACGTGTGCGGTTCCGACGAGCACGGTGTGCCGATTACGATCAAGGCCCGCCAGCAGGGTTGCACCCCGCAGGATATCGTTGACAAATACCATAATATCATAGACAACAGTTTCAGGGATCTCGGAATCAATTTCGACATCTACGGCAGGACTTCTTCCAAAGTCCACGAAAAGAATGCTTCCGAGTTCTTCAAGAAGCTCTATGACGACGGCAAGTTCATCACCAGAGAGTCCGAGCAGTATTATGACCCGGAGGCAAAGACCTTCCTTGCCGACCGCTACATAGTCGGCACTTGCCCGAAATGCGGTGCAGAGGGCGCTTATGGTGACCAGTGTGAGAAATGTGGCTCCACACTCAGTCCGGAAGAGCTCATCAATCCGAAGAGCAAGCTGAGCGGAGCAGAGCCGGTCAAGAAGAAGACCACCCACTGGTACCTTCCTCTAGAGGGTTACGAACAGTGGCTCCGTGAATGGATACTCGAAGGCCATAAGGAATGGCGTCCCAATGTCTATGGCCAGGTAAAGAGCTGGCTCGACGGCGGCCTTCAGCCACGCGCCGTCACCCGTGACCTCGACTGGGGTGTCCCCGTGCCTGTTGAGGGCGCCGAGGGGAAGGTACTCTATGTCTGGTTCGATGCCCCTATCGGCTATATTTCAAATACGCAGGAGCTTCTTCCTAACGATTGGGAGAAGTGGTGGAAGTCTGAGGATACGAAACTCGTCCACTTCATCGGAAAGGACAATATCGTCTTCCACTGCATAGTGTTCCCTTCAATGCTCAAGGCTTATGGCGGCTATGTGCTGCCTGAGAACGTGCCGGCCAACGAGTTCCTCAACCTTGAAGGTGACAAGATATCCACTTCGCGTGGCTGGGCGGTATGGGCCCACGAATATGTGCGTGACTTCCCGGGGCAGCAGGATGCCCTCCGGTACGTCCTGACGGCAAATGCGCCTGAGACCAAGGACAACGATTTCAGCTGGAAGGACTTCCAGACCCGCAACAACAGTGAGCTTGTGGCCATCTTCGGCAACTTCGTCAACCGTGCCGTGGTCCTGACACACAAATATTTCGGTGGCAAGGTCCCTGCAGCCGGCACCCTCGAAGACATCGACAAGGAGGTCCTCGGGCAGATTCCGGAGCTCAAGGCTTCTCTCGAACACAATATTGAAGGATACCACTTCCGCGAGGCTCTCAAGGATGCGATGAGCATAGCCCGTCTCGGCAATAAATATATGTCTGACACGGAGCCGTGGAAGGTTGCCAAGACAGATATGGACCGTGTGTCCACCATCCTCAATATCTCGCTGCAGATATGCGCCGACCTTGCCATCGCCTTCGAGCCGTTCACCCCGTTTGCAGCCGCACGCCTGCGCGAAATGCTGGGTTCTCCGCTTGACTGGAACGTGCTTGGCAGACCTCAGGTGCTTCCTGCAGGCCATCAGATCGGTGAAGCCGCGCTTCTGTTCAACAAGATTGAGGATGCCGCCATTGACGCCCAGCTTGCCCGTCTTGACAGGATACGCGCGGAGCGTGAAGCCGCTGCCGCCGCTGAAGCTGCAAAGCAGGTCGCGCCGCAGAAGGAAGAGTGCACCTTCGAGGATTTCGAGAAGATGGACATCCGTACGGCAACCGTCCTGGAGGCGGAGCGCGTGCCGAAGACAGACAAGCTTCTGAAACTTACCATCGATACCGGCCTGGACAAGAGGGTCATCGTATCAGGCATCGCCGAATACTATTCACCTGAAGATATGCTTGGCAAGCAGATCTGCATACTCGCAAACCTGAAGCCTCGCACCATCAAGGGCATCGAGTCTCACGGTATGATTCTGATGGCAAAGCAGGGTGACGGCAAGATGCGCTTCATCACCCCTCAGGAAGCTTTGGCTAACGGTTCACAGATCGGATAATCGACAGACCGTCCCGAAGCGGCAATACAACGACCTCCACACGGGGGTCGTTTTTTATCTTATCGTTGAAATTCAGAAGGCCGACGGTCTGGGCGTCGTGGGCGAGGGGCTCCGTGTAAACCTTCCCGTCCCAGAGAACGTCGTCGGCAACGATGATGCCTCCCGGCGCAAGCTTGGGGAACACAAGGTCGAAGTATTCGCAGTACTGGCGCTTGTTGGCGTCGATGAATACAAAGTCGAAAGGGCCGTCAAGAGACTTCAGGGTCTCGACGGCATCACCGATATGAAGCGTGATCTTGTCGGAGACACCCGCTCTCTTCCACCCTTCGCGCATAAGGTCCTCCAGTTCGTCGTTGATTTCCAGGGCATCCAGATGTCCTCCTTCCGGCAGACCGCTGGCCATACAGATGGCGGAATAGCCTGTGAAGGAACCTATTTCGAGGACGCGGCTTGCCCCGGTCATCTCGACAAGCATCTTCAGCAGCTCGCCCTGGACGCTGCCGGACAGCATCCGCGGATAGTTGGTGCGGATGTTGGTCTGTTTCTCAAGCCATTCCAAGGCATCGTTCGGCAGGCTTGAATGAGACACAAGGTAATTATCTAACGATGATCGCATCCTTTGATGAAAACAGCAAGATGTCTGACTCTGAAATTGCGCCGTCCTTTTCTTTGCGGAAACGCTCTTTCTTGAAATACCTCAATTCGCGAGTGCCGGCATCGACCACCATCTTATAGCACCACTGGCCTCCTTCGGATGGCGTGATGCAGATCGGTACCAGGACGTCGGGGATGCCTTCAACGAATGCATCATCGGCAGCGCTCCGGTTCAGATATATGCTTTTGCCCTTCCAGCTGCCGCCGTTGAAGGTCTCAAGTCCGAAGTACCCGGTGGCGTCGGAATGGATGGCTTTTTCCGTGTATGCCTGGATGATTTCAATGAAGGCGCTCATATAGATCACATCTCCTCCCGATGAAAGGTCAAGGCCGGCAATAGGTATCCTGACAACCTCGAAGGTCCTCTTGAACCTGTTGCTGTCATCTTCCCTGCCTCCTTTTTCCAGAAGAAGGAATGCCAGACCGTCCTCCGCCACGAAGCGCAGGAAATAATAGTTGCTGTCGTCCTTCAGCTTTTCGTAGTCTTCAGGGGTGCAGAATTCATAAGGAGAAAGATACCACCTGCTCGTGACCTCGGCCCGCAGGTTCAGTTCAGGCAGGGATTGCCCGGCCGCGACAACCTTGGTCGTCTTTGCAGTGAAATCCTCGAGCCTTGCCTTGCGGGTATAGAACTTCCCCTGCCCGTATGTCAATGCGGGCACGAGAAGCATAAGCGTCAGAGCAAGGATCCTGAGATTTTTCATCTGTGTGAGGCTGCTATTTCTTGTTCACCACGTATTTTTCGAAGTGGTCGAGGAAGTACGGCCAGTTAGGTCCCGGCTCGTGTCCGCCGTCGTGCTGGCGGAAAGCCAGACGGCCTTTCATACGGCCCACATTGGTGCCGGGGTAGAGGTAGATGTTCTCTCCCGGGTACATTTCAGGGGTGATTCCGCCGGCGCCCAGCAATTCATATACAGGAGAGGCCATAAGGGTGCTGGCGTACATTCCCAGGAGGTCCTGCCATTTGTCGGCGCTGAAGGTGCCGCTGGAAATGAGCACCGGACGCGGTGCCATAAGTGCTATGAGTTCGTGCTGGTCAACCGGGAGGTCGGCTGCAGTAAGCGGGTCTGCCGCATATTTGATGAAGTTGCCGCACATCCAGTGGCTTTCGCCCGCGCCGGCGAGGTTCTCAAGGGTCTCGCCGCAGTTGCGGCGCCACGGAGCTGCACCGCCCGCACCTGATGAAGAGGCGAATGCACTGGCGACGCGTTCGTCGAACACTGCGCTTACGAGAGCTGTCTTGCCATAGCGGGAGTTGCCTTCGATGGCCACTTTTGTACCGTCGAAGTGAGGGTCTGACTCGAAGTAGTCAATAAGTCTCGAGAGTCCCCAGCCCCAGGCACGGATGCTGCCCCAGTCTCCCGGCTTGCGGTATCCGCCCTTGTTGCAGAGACCTATGATCCCCTCGCGGAGTCCGTGTCCGCCGTCAGCCTGGTAAGAGGTCGGAACGATGGTGGCCGCAGCCCAGCCGCGTTCCACTATCTGCTCTTTCCAGTTCTTGCGGACCGGGGCGCCCGGTATGGTGAAGTTGAAGTTGCCCATGGCAAATCCATACTCGACGATTACAGGGACAGGTTCCTTGGCGTCTGCAGGCCATACGACATCGGCCTGTATGGTGACGCTGATCTCAGGGCAGGAAGAATTGTCCACAACACCTGCGAGCTGGCGGGAATTGCAAAGCACATTGCCTATCATTATCCTTTCCTGCTTCAATATCTTCCAGGTTACGCCCGGGACATTGTCAGGGATGTGACCGTAGACTTCGTCTTCGAAAATCTTGATGAGTTCCGGTCTGCGGACCTTTTTCCACATCCTGGCGTTCTTGACCTTGCGGCCGTCGGAAGTGACGAGCGGGTCGGGGTATGCAAGGTATGTGTTGGCAATGGTCTCATCGTAATTGGCGCCGATTGCAGGGTCGGTGGAGTAGCCGTCGCGGCCGGGACGGAGCTCCTTGAGGCCGAGATCCTTCATCATATGCTCCTGGTTGTCATTGGTGAGCCTGTCAAGGCTGTCGCGGTTGACCCTTGGCATTCCTGGGAATTGGGCTGAAGCAATCGGACCGAAGCAAAGCAGGGCCGCTGCAATCGTGATGGCATTAATGATATTCTTCATATTTTGTGGTTGTTAATTTCTGCCAAAAGTGATAAATTGCACTCAATACTGAAAGCAGTAATAAAGGTATGAAAAAATATTTGATTTCTCTAATCTGTGTTGCGCTTGCCTTATGTGCAGCAGCGTGCTCCGAAGCCGGTCAGCCGGCTGTCCTCAAGAAAGTCGTGTTCCCCGGAGACTATCCGGACCCTTCAATCGTCCGTGACGGGGAGGATTTCTATATGACCAATTCCTCCTTTACATACTATCCGGGACTCAGAGTCTGGCATTCCACCGATCTTGTGAACTGGGAGCCGATATCCTTCGGTATCACTGCAGAACAGGACTATTCAATTTTCGCGCCTGAGATCTGCAAGGTTGGCGGCAAGTTCTACATTTACTATCCTACCAGCGCCGGCGTGAACTATGTGGTCACGGCCGATGACCCTCACGGCCCCTGGAGCGACCCTGTGCTTCTGGATGCCCACGGAATCGATCCGGGCCACGTCTATGCAGAAGATGGAAAGCAGTACCTTTATACAAACAATGGCTTCTGTGTCGAGCTCACCGATGACGGTCTTGCCGCAGCCGGCGAGGACAGCAAGCTGTATGACGGCTGGCAGTTCCCTCAGGAATGGGAGACCGAAGGCTTCTGGCTCGAATCTCCGAAACTTTTCCAGAAGGACGGCTGGTTCTATCTGGTTACTGCGGAAGGCGGTACTGCCGGTCCTCCGACCAGCCATATGGTTGTGGTCGCCCGAAGCAGGTCGGCTCTCGGCCCGTGGGAGAACAGCCCGTACAACCCTCTCGTGCACACGTATTCTGCTGATGAGGAATGGTGGTCAAAGGGCCACGGAACCATATTTGATGATGCCGACGGCAACTGGTATGTGATATACCATTCCTACAGGAACGGTTATCATACGCTTGGACGCACCACCATCATCGAGTCTGTCGTCTGGACTGAGGACGGTTGGCCGAAACTCGCTGACGAAGGCCTTGATTTTGCTGAAGATGAAGAAGGCAGCGCTCAGTTCGCCGTACTTCGCGATGTATCGAACCCTCTTATGTGGTCCGACTGGGCCGGCGGCTTCAACGGCGCCCGCCTTTCCACCTTTACCGCTCCGGATACGGCATATGAATTCTCAGCGAAATTCGATGTTCCTGAAGGCGGCCGTGGCGGCCTGTACCTTTTCTACAATGAAAAGGCGAATATCGGCCTGGAATACCCGGCGGGTCAATATTGGCTCCGTATACGCAACGATCACAATATCGCGACAACGGAGTGGAGCCTTGACGGAAAGGAGTGGACTGTGGTTGAAAGCGGAAAGGATGTCTCAAGCTTCCATCATAACAATTATCAGGGGTTCTTTGCCCTCCGCCCGTCAATCCTTTCAACCGAAGGTGTAAGCGTGAGTGAAGTCAGCTATCAGAAAAAATAGCTAAATTTGTAATCTATGTCGGATTATATAGTATCAGCCAGAAAATACCGTCCGGATTCGTTCGAGACGCTCATAGGTCAGGACAATATCGCGAAGACCCTCAAGAATTCGATTCAGCGCGGCCAGCTGGCCCACGCCTATCTTTTCTGCGGTCCGCGTGGCGTGGGCAAGACAAGCGCTGCGCGAATCTTTGCCAAGACCATCAATTGCGCCAATCCGGGTGCCGGACTTGAACCTTGCGGGGAATGCGAATCCTGCCGGAGTTTCCAGGAGGGCCGCTCGTATTGCATACACGAACTTGATGCAGCGTCGAACAACGGCGTTGACGATATCAAGGCGCTGATGGACCAGGTGCAGATACCTCCGCAGGTTGGACGTTATTCCGTGTATATAATCGACGAGGTCCATATGCTCACGCAGTCGGCTTTCAACGCTTTTCTCAAGACTCTTGAGGAACCGCCTGCACACGCGATCTTCATCCTGGCGACCACCGAGAAGCACAAGATCATCCCGACCATCCTCAGCCGCTGCCAGACCTATGATTTCAATCGTATCAGCGTGCCGGACATAGTCAGGAACCTCTCCGACATCGCTTCAAAGGAAAATATAAACATAGACACGGAGTCGTTGCACGTCATCGCCCAGAAGGCTGACGGTGCGATGCGCGACGCCCTCACCATATTCGACCAGACAGTGGCCTTCTGCGGGAATGACATCCACTATGCCGATGTCATCCGCAATCTGAATGTCCTTGACTATGAGTACAGTTTCAAGCTTGTTGATGCGTTCCTGGCCGGCGACTATGCCACAGCCCTGCTCGCTTTCGACGAGATACTCGGAAAAGGATTCAATGCGCTCCATTTCGTCACTGCGCTGAGTTCTCATTTCCGTGACCTTCTTGTCAGCCGTACAGGTGGCCTTGACGCCCTTCTGGACCTTCCGGACACTCTCAAGGCCCGCTACAGGGACCAGGCTTCGCGCTGTTCGGTGAAATTCCTGTATGACGCGCTGGGTGTAACCACTGCCTGCGAGGCCGGGTATCGCAATTCTGCGAACCAGAGGCTGCATATAGAATATGCGCTGATGAAGCTGGCGTTTTTGAATGGGGCAGTTGATTCTCGAGTCAGTTCTGCCACGTCGGGTCAGGCAGATACCGTGAAACCGATGGCTCAGGTGGTGAAGGCCGAACTGGCACAGGCGAAAATTGAGACGAAGCCGGAACCAAAGCCGGAACCGAAGCGCGTGCCGAGAAAACCGTCGTCATTGAGCCTGTCCAGCCTGATGGATGAGAAGGAGGATGCAGCCGTACCGGTGGAGACTGAGGCGGAAAATGTCGGGGAACTGCCTGGCGATGATGTCATCATAGCCAGATGGCAGGACCTGGCCGCAGCGCAGAATGCGCAGCCGAGGCTGGCGAATGCCCTGTCGTCCGCGAAACTCAACATACGCGAAGAGGCGGGCGTGAAGGTCGTTGAGTTTGCCGTGACCAACGAGGCTCAGAAGAAGTGGATCGAGGAACGTATACTCCGGTCGCTTGAAAGCCAGTTCAGCAAGCTCCTTTCCTGCGGACGGATCAGGCTTGAACCTACGGTGGTTCCCGAGGAGGCCAGGGAAGAAAGGAAATATATGCCGGCGGAGAAGGCCGAGGACCTTATGAGCCGGAACGAAGAAGTGAGAAATCTTGTCACAGACCTCGGACTGGACATCAAATAGTTTGAAAAAGTCATTGGGATATGAAACTGCGTTGCGAGAATCTTGTGAAGAAGTACGGCGTCCGTACTGTTGTCAAAGGTGTGTCGATGGAGGTCAATCAGGGCGAAGTCGTTGGATTCCTGGGGCCGAACGGCGCCGGAAAGACTACCAGCTTCTATATGATCACAGGACAGATTGTCCCCAACGAGGGCCGGATATTCCTCGATGATGAGGAGATAACGGGACTGCCTATGTATATGCGCGCCAAGAAAGGTGTCGGATACCTCCCGCAGGAGGCTTCGGTGTTCCGCAAGATGTCTGTCGAGGACAACATAATGTCAGTGATGGAGATGTCCGGCCTTTCGAGGGAGGAGCGTGAGGCGCGTCTCGAGTCGCTTATCGACGAGTTCAACCTTTCCAAGGTCCGCAAGAGCAAGGGTATCCAGCTTTCGGGCGGCGAGCGCCGCAGGTGTGAGATTGCACGCGCACTTGCCATCGATCCCAAGTTCATCCTTCTTGACGAGCCTTTCGCGGGTGTCGACCCTATAGCCGTCGAGGATATCCAGTATATCATAGCCAAGTTGAAATATCGCAACATCGGTGTCATCATCACCGATCATAATGTCGGCGAGACCCTTGCCATCACCGACCGTGCATACCTTCTCTACGAAGGAACAATCCTTCAGCAGGGCACTCCGGCCTCTCTCGCGGCCGACGAGGACGTCCGCACCAAGTACCTCGGTTCGGGTTTTGTCCTGAAGCGGTCAGCCTCCGTCGAGCGCGCTCTCGCCGAACACGAGGCCAAGCTCAAGGCCGCAGGTCAATGAGATAGATTAATAAAAGGAGATACCGGCATAAAAATCAATGATCTTTGTCTGGAAGATGTATTCGTATTTTGACTGCGTCTGTCTCAATGCCTCGCGGCATTTTTCGACTTCAGTTTCGAGAAGTGTGTATTTTTCATAAGAAGTGTTCGCATTGACTATCGCCTGTTTTACTTCTTTATCAAGGGCCAGCTTAGCTTGAGCCAATTCATGTTCTGCCCGCTTGTCCGCGCGTTTTTGAAGGGGGCGTCAGCTGAACTGTGTCAAGTCAGTTGACTATTCAGGCAACTTGTGAGGTATTTTTACATAATGTCTTTGAATGAGAGTCCCATTTGTTGTGAATAAATCACCATCAACTATCCCATCCATAACAAACATTCTTCGGGTGAATGACACATGTATAGTCAGATTGTTGCCGGAAAGGTCATAATTGAAGTCAAACGAAGAAAATATCTCATCATAAACATCATCAGTGGCACTCTTACAATAGTAAAAACCAGATTGATTGTCATTAAACACCAAAATTGAACCATCTTCCCGGCATTCCCATGATGTTCCAACCAACGGAGAATTTTCTTCTTTCTGGCAGCCGAAAAGAGAAAGGCAAATGATAGCACCAAGAATGGCGATAAGTAATCGTTTGACCATAATGTGAACTTTGTTTCGAGTAAAGATAACGTTTTTTATAGTAAACTATTTCTATCTCCAAACTTTATTGCCAGTTGCTGTGAGATAAGGCCCCAATTAGGGATAGGCAGGGGGCGTCAGCTGAACTGTGTCAAGGCTACTTAATCTTTTTATATATTACTTCTTGCATTGCCTAATTATTTTCTTCATTCCATCATAAGAACCGAATGCGAAAAGGACAATAACCAATATAGCGACTATTTTTTCTCCGATACCATCAAATTCATTGGCAAACAAACCATAAATAAAGAAGACGGTGAATCCTACAGATAGAACAAACGTTAGGATGTAAATGGCAGTCTTAAATCCTTTCCTCACCTTTACCGTTGTTATTTCAGCGGGCTCCACCTTGAGCCAGATTTTGTCACACACGCGATTTGTAACGATACGGATAAAGATTGAAATGGACGATCCAATTGCAAGAGACAACAGCCACCAACCGAATCCCGAGTCAACCCCAGAAAAGAACCGTTCAAGAAGCCACCATCCAAATGTAAGCATTACTGTAGCTTGAAGAATCTCAGAAATGCCACTCATCGCTTCATAGCGTTTCCCACGACAATTCTCCATATAGCGAGTTACAATGATTAATGCAATATTAAGCACAACTGCCGATATGAATGCAATAAGGTAGCCAGACATACTTTCTTAATTTATGTGAGAATTAAATGAATCGTGTTATTTAGCTTATTTTTTCAATAAGCATAGTGATTCTATCTGCAGCACAGGCAACAAAAATAAAGAAATATGTCCAATGGCATTTCCTGAATAGATGAATGAATTCTTGATCTTTATTTTGCTTCTGTTTCCTTTCAAATGATACAATTTCAATTATTTCTCCGACAGCGCCGACAATAAAAAGGACAATTACAAGGATTGAAAGCCACATATGAATACTATTTTGTTTGTTAAAGATAGGCATTTTTACAGCAAACTGTATCTATCTCCGAACTTTATCGCCAGCTGTTGTGAGATAATGCCCCAGTTCGGGATTGGCATCGTCCATTTTTTGCGGACGTTGCGGTATGCCAGATAGACGAGTTTGGTCAAGGCCGTGTCGTTCGGAAAGACGCCTTTGTTTTTCGTGACCTTGCGGATCTGGCGGTGGTAGCCTTCAACGGTATTGGTTGTATAAATGAGCTTTCTGATAGGCTCTGAGTATTGGAAAAACTCGCTCAGGCGGTCCCAGTTGTCACGCTTCTTTTTTGCCAGACCTTACCATTCCTGGGAGCGTGGAGCCAACGAGAACACCAACGGACTCATCCGTCAGTATATTCCCAAGGGTTCCGACTTCACAAACATCACGCAGGAGTTCCTTGAAGAAGTTGAGCGCAAACTGAACGAGAGGCCGAGGAAGAGGCACGGATTCCTCTCACCCAATCAGGTGTTCAGCAAGTCAACCGGGCTGGATGCAAGAGTGTTTGTGTAAACCACAACTGATGTTGTTAGAACCTCCTACCCATGTAAGCTCTTGGCAACTGAAAGAAAGAATCTTTATTGAAAAACATTCCTTTAACCCACCATGTTTCCTCTCCTGCTTAGTTTGCAGTATGGTATGCTACGGGTGGCGAGATTCTCATAAGTAAAAAACTACACAAAATAGTTGGTAAACTAAAAAGTTTAGTTATATTTGCATCGGATACAATACCGATTGCATATGAAGAAACTAACCGGAAAAGAGGAAATCATTATGGAATTCTTCTGGGAGAGAGGGGAAATGTTCGTCCGCGAACTCCGTGAACTCTACCAGGATCCGAAACCCCACATCAACACACTGTCCACTCAGGTGCGCACTCTCGACGACGAAGGATATCTCGGTCACCATGATTATGGCGCGACGTATAAGTATTTCGCGCGTGTCAGCAAGGATGATTACAAGAAATCCACGCTCTCGGGGGTGATAGACAAATACTTCGGCAGGTCCTATCTCAGCGCCGTCTCGTCTCTGGTGCAGGAAGAGAAGATTTCTGTCGAGGAACTCAAGAGCCTTATTGACCAGGTAGAGAATACAAGATGATGACCTTCTTTATATATGAGGCCAAGGTGGCCGTCCTGCTGGCGGTATTCTACATCTTCTACCGCCTTCTGCTCAGCAAGGAGTCCTTTCACCGGCTGAATCGTGCCGTGCTGCTGGGAACCGTTGCTCTGTCTTTCATCCTTCCTCTATGCGTCATTACCATACATAGGGTTGCGCCCGCCGTTTCAGGGCCGAGCGCTTCCAATATCGGCGGTTTTGCGAATCTTTCCGCCGTCGGGGCTGCCGCTGTCTCCGTCACCCAATGGTGGCAGATTGCAATCGTCGCTGCATACCTGACCGGTGTAGCCGTAGCCATCGCCAAAATCATTTCATCTGTTGTCGGCGTTGCCCGGATAATCAGTAACGGTGAAATTGAAACTGCTTCTGACGGAACACCCGTGATTGTGGCCGACATACAGACATCACCTTTCAGTTGGATGTCTCATATCGTTATGAGCCGAGGCGACTTTGAAAGCGGGAATCTCAGCCTTGTACGCCACGAAAAGGCTCATATCGCATTGCATCATTCGTATGATGTGATGTTCGTAGATCTGGTATCGGTCATTCAATGGTTCAACCCGGTGATATGGATGCTCAGAGCAGACCTGCGTGCAGTACATGAGTTCGAAGCAGACGATGCAGTCCTCCGCAGCGGTGCAAATATAAAAGAATACCAATATCTATTAATAAGAAAAGCTGTCAGTGCGAGCGGCTACTCCATCACCAACAGCTTTAATCACAGTATCCTTAAAAATCGTATTACTATGATGTCAAAACCAAAAGTATCAGCGATGACAGGGCTTAGAGCCCTCTACATCCTGCCGCTTCTCTGCGGAGCCTTGGCGTTGAATGCCAAGACAGTCTTCGACTACGAAATTAGCGAAAATCTTTCAGTTCAGCAAAATCCCATCAAGATTGAGGTCAAGCTTGAGAACGACAAACCTGTTTACTACATCAATGGTGATAAAACTAACATTGATGAGCTGGGAGAAAAGGGCGCAAATCTTATAAAGAACAATGAGTTTGGAGTGGTTCAGCTTGTTGTGGATAGATACGTCAAAATGGAAACTCTTTCAGACCTCAAGGAAGAACTCAGAAAAATTGGCGAACTAAACATTGAATACTTTACAGTTGCCCCGAATGAGAATACGGAGTCGGTTCCATTCCAGTCAATCGAAGTTAAGCCAACATTCAATGGTGGTGATGCGAATGAATTCTCTAAATGGGTGATTGCGCACCTCGAATATCCTGCAGAAGCCAGGGCTGCTGGGAAACAAGGAAGAGTAATGGTTAAGTTCACCGTTAATGAAGACGGAAAGGTATCAGACGTATCTGTACTCAGAGGCATTGACCCTGCATTAGATGCAGAGGCTGTCAGAGTCGTAAACTCGTCTCCAAATTGGAAGCCCGGAGAGAAAGACGGAAAAAAAGTACCAGTCACATATACTTTCCCTGTATTTTTCCAACTCTCCAGTCCAAATATGGAAAAGACTGGGATGTAGATGAATCTTTCCATAAGCCTTGGCCGTGAAACTAAAGCTCTATGTGGAAGGAAAATAACAGCAATCTCAATAATTCTGCAGCCGTATGTCGTCATAAGATATGCGGCTGCTTTTTGTTCTCAAAACTTGGCGAATTTGTCGCGGATAACAGGCTGACTTGTTTCCGAAATCCAATGACTCTTGCCGGTCGGCAAAACTTACATGCTTAACGGTTCTTCGTCAAATTCGTTGCAAGCATATTTGTGCTCTGGCCCCAGAATATATCAGTTATGGGACTTGCGAATGCTTTAGAATGGCCTGCAAGGCATAATTATGTTCTTTCACTCCCTAATATCCGAAGTTAGGAACTACGAAATGGTTTTTATATCCGCTTTGGATAGATAATGGGAAGATATTCAATAATTTGCACAGGAATTTTCCCTTTTAAGGTGCAACGAATTTGACGAAGAACCGTAAAGTAGTACCTATGTTTGAAATCCAAATATAAAACGGACTGAGCTCCGAGAGCTCATGAGGAACGCTCAACGGGGCCGGCGGCCCCGGCCGCTAAGGCTAAGCCCCGCGAAGTTTTTCATGAGTTTATAAAAGAAAAGCTACGGAATTTTGGTTACTTTTAAAAGCCAACAAAAGAAAACCCAAAACACCATAGCTTATGAACACGCAAAGTAAGGAATTATCCTTTAAAGGACAAAACATTTACATCGGAATCGATGTCCACTTGAAGAGCTGGTCTGTGACATTGTTGTCTGAGACACTGCAATTAAAGAAGTTCAGCCAGAATCCGGATCCGGATGCGCTGTATGCACATCTGGCGAGGAATTACCCTGGAGCGGAGTACTACTCCGTATATGAGGCAGGTTTCTGCGGGTTCTGGATACACTACAGGTTCAACGAGCTGGGAATACACAATATTGTTGTAAACCCTGCTGACGTACCGACGATGTCCAGCGAGAAGTTGCGGAAGACGGATGCCGTCGACAGCGGCAAACTTGCAAGAAGCCTGCGTTCAGGTGAATTGAAGGGCATTTATGTGCCCGCCAACGATGCCGTAGAGATACGTTCTTTGATAAGGCTGAGAGATTTGATTACGAGGGATAGCACTCGCCAGAAGAATCGGATCAAGTCCCACCTTCGCTATCTCGGCATTGAGATACCGGAAGAGTTTATGGGTTGCCGCTGCTGGACGAACCGATTCGTCTTATGGCTCAAGGGCATCGAGTCTTCCACCCCATATGGGAAGCAGACGCTCGATTTTCTCATACAACAGTATGAAGACTTGCGGCGGCAGCGTCTGGAGATGATTCGAGCTATCAGAAAGTTGTCAAGGACGGAACGCTTTGAGAAGCCGCTTGAGCTGCTGATGACCGTACCTGGCATTGGAGAGTTGACTGGCATGGCACTGATCTCGGAGATTGATGACATCAAGCGCTTCAATGGAGCGGACCAACTTGCAGCATATATCGGGATGATTCCGATGTGCCATTCAAGCGGCGAGCATGACGGAATTGGATCTATCACACTCCGCAAACATTCAAAACTCAGGTATGTGCTTGTTGAAGCTGCTTGGGTCGCCGCAAAAAAAGATCCGGCGATGTCCATGGCATATATCAACTACTGCAAGCGGATGAAGCCAAGCCGGGCCATCATCAAGATTGCAAGAAAGTTGGTCAACCGTATATACTTCGTAATGAAACGAAATCAACCATATGAGACTTGTGTGGTTGCATAGAAAGATATCCTGTCTGGTAAACAGATTTTCCTGGGGAAGAATACTTAAACGTATTTGCGGCTCTGAAGTCCGCTAGAAAGTAGTGTGTACTCCCCGCCTTTGTAAACTAATGCAGATACTTGTGGCGCTTGTTGACTGGGCGTCCACTTTGGAAAGTCTGTTTACCGAGGATTTTTATCGAACATTCATACCGTCTGCCTACAAGCAGGCGTGGGAGATACGTGCGTCTTTTTGAAATAGAGGAAAGATAATACGCCGTGTAAGTAATTGGATACTAGCAATATGAAATTTTGACCAAAAATTCCGTATAAATTATATTTGGATTTTAACTGGAAATATACGTTTGCGGCACGGCTGGACGTGATTCAGATGCCGGAGCCTGCCGCTGAG
>JAKSKN010000059.1 GCA_024401695.1 Bacteroidales bacterium | reverse complement strand
GGGAGATCGTGAATGAGATCTGCATGAGTGCCGTACGCAACGCCCCGCTTCCTCGCTTTGACATGTGCGTCTGGCCTTTCCACTTGCCGCTCTCCCTGACTCGCGCCTCCGCACCGGCGTAGGCCAGGAGCCGCTTGTGCATGCCGGACGACTTGCCTGTTTTCGGGTCCTTCTCGAACCGCGAGATGTCGCCGAACTCCGCCGCGATGACCTTCGGCAGGAGCTTGCCGGAGCCCTTGATCTTCGAGATGATCTTTCCGAGCTCCGGCATTTCGAACTCCTGGATGTCCGCTTCGACCTTCTCGATCTGCGCATCCATGCCGAAGATGCACTCGACCGACGATCGGACGCATGCGCCGACCGTGTCGCTGACGTCGGATTCCGCCGCAAGACTGTCCCTGGCCGCTTTGACGAGTCGCTCCGCCTCCTCGTTGGCGTCCTTCCCGCGCGTGTACTTCGCCACGAGCTTGGCGACCGCGGGTCGCTTGGCCCTTGATAGGGCCCGGGCCGACGGATAGGCGTGCAGCAGCTGCATCGCGAAGGTGGAGGACGGATCCTCGAAGAAGGTGTGGAACTCCGGGAATGCCACATCCAGCGTGCTCTGGAGATGGCGCTTCATGCCCGAGCGCTGCTCAACCAGGAACGAGCGGTGGCGTGTCAGCGCCATGAGGCGGCGGGAGGCCGTGTCGGTGTTGCGGCGCGGCAGGGTCTCGTCTCTGAGCAGGACGCGGGCGATCGCAAGGGCGTCCCCCTTGTCAGTCTTGCGTCCGCGGATGTCGCCGGAGATCGACGCTGACGTCACGATGGGGTTGATCACGTCGACGCGGTAGCCCGCCTTGACGAGGAAGTCATGGAACGCGAACCAGTACCCGCCCGTCGCCTCCATACCGATGCGCGTGTCGTCCGACGGCGGCGCGACGGTCGCCAGCGCCGCGAGGAGCTTTTCGGCGCCTTCGCGGTTGTTTTCGTAGAACGCGCTATTGCAGAGCGGCTTGCCCAATCCGTCTACGACGGCCGCGGCGTGTTTGCCCTTGCCAATGTCGATTCCAATTGCTATCATATTACCACCTTTCCTGCATGGGGCCTGCGGCCCTGTGTTGACGAATTCTTGGCGTTCCAACCCTGGTGGCAAGATTATTGCCCGTCCGTTCGGCTGCTCGTCTTGCGGACTTGCAAATCAAGCTATAATGGACACGCCCAGAAGAAGCTGTGGACGCACCGAGTCTTCCGCGATGGCCTCTGGCCAAAGGATTACACGAAGGTCTCGCCCACAAGTCAAATACTACCACAGCCCCATGCAGGATTTCAACCCTCTCCGCAAGGGTAAGGAAAAGCAGCAAAAGGAAACAGCGGATTCTATCTCTTCTTGTTTTCATATTAACCCCCGCCTGTTGATAAGTCGGGCTTATGGGGGCTT
>JAKSKN010000058.1 GCA_024401695.1 Bacteroidales bacterium | reverse complement strand
GGCTCACTGGAAATTTAGTGGGGGTAAGCATAAATCTTAGCAAGTCTGAAGAGAAAGAATTTCTCATCCACGATGCCTCTCAGTGACGCTCTGAAAGCCTTGATTTTTGCATTGAAAGATTCTGCCGCTGCGTTGGAGGATCTGTTGACATAGAAGTTGAGTATGTCGTCATAGTGTTCGTAGAATGTCGCGGCAATGACATTGAAGGAATGGAATCCGGCCTCCTCGACCTTGTCGTACCATCTGGCCATGGAGAGCCTTGCCGCATCCTTGACAGTATTCTTCGAGAATATCATCCTGAGGGAATGAGAGAGCCCGTACGCTGTCTCCAAATCAGGATATTCACGGAAGAGTATCTCTGCCCTAAGCCGTTGTGCCGGTGTCCACTTATCGCCGGATTTGAAAAGAAGGTATCTGCTCCGGGCCAGGAGTTCCTTCCTCGTGTCGCCGTTTTCATATCGGAACGGCACATACTCACGTCCCTCAAGTTTTGCGTCCTCCATTTCCTCGTTAGCTTCCTGTATGGCATCCCAACGGTGCCTGATGCGCATCTCCTGTACGGCATCGCATGCCAGTTTCTGTATGTGGAAACGGTCTATCACCCTCATCGCCTTGGGAAAGCATGAGCGGACGATTTTCCTCATGGAGTCTGACAGGTCAAGCGTAACCTCCTCCACGCTCTCCAGAAGTTCTTCAGGGATGTGCCTCAGGGCCTTGATGACATCCTCCGACTTTACGCCCCTGACAATTGCCACCAGGCAGCAATCCCTTCCGTGCCTGTCCCTGTTGGTAACGACGGTGCGCAGCTCCCCGTTCGACATGGAGGTTTCGTCTATGGCAAGCCGCGGGCCTGTGTTTTCCGGAAACACGAGCCAGTCATCCGCATGGTCAAGCTCCGGCCATGTCCGGTAGCCGCTCAGCACGTCCTTGTACTGCTTGTCCAGCGTGTTGGCATTTACATGGTAGTATTCCTCAAGCGTACGGCAGGTCGTCGGGGATGTCTCCATACGTCTCTTTTAAAAAAGCCGCAAACTCCTTCGAGTAGCGGGTGCCGGATTCCGTTACGCTGATACGGTCAGCGAAAGTCTCCCCTGTCTCAAGGTTCTTCCACCGGCGGCGGCGAAGGACGAGAATCACCTTGTGGTCGCGAATGGGGAAGTCGGTTATGCTTACCGGCTCAGTAAAACCCTTTGATTCGTATTCCTCTGACTTCTGAAGATAAGCATTCATGCGCTCATCCAAATGGATGGTCATACTCATTGCATCGATATCCGACTCTTCCGTCTCTATCTTTACAATATCGAAATAATCAAGAATCTCCTTCGGGAGAACCAGACGTGCGAGTTGTTCAAGCATATTCATGGTACAAAGGTACGAAATTCTTCTTTAACACAATTATCTGCCCCCAGCTTTTTTCCACTGAGCC
>JAKSKN010000057.1 GCA_024401695.1 Bacteroidales bacterium | reverse complement strand
CGCGCTACTTGGCCGGAGAAGCGTGAGCTTTGGGAAGCGCCTCTCGTCGGCATCCCCTTCATCTTCATCCTGGCGGCGACGACGCTCGTGTGTGACAAGGTGATCGAGGGCTTCCTGAAGATCGTCCACGCGGGGGCGTAAGGAGTTTGGCGATGGAAAAGCAGTGGTTTGTATTGCACACGCTGACGGGTCAGGAAAACAAGGCCCAGAAGTCGATTGACGCTCGCGTAAAGCTGGAGCGGATGGAAGACTATGTCGGCCGGTGTGTGATTCCGACCGAGCGCGTGACCGAGAAGAAGAACGGCAAGAAGCGCACGATCGTGAAAAAGTTCTTCCCGGGGTATGTCCTGTGCGAGCTGGCGCTGTATGATGAGGCGCGCGGCGTGGATGAGAACGGCAAGAAGGCGATTTTTGAGCGGACGTGGCAGTTCCTCCGCGAGACCCCCGGCGTGATCGGGTTCGTGGGCGGGGACCGTCCCCAGCCGCTCAAGCAGAGTGAAGTGGACGCGATCCTGCTGGACAAGCCGTCGGCTGGTCAGCAGGTGGAGCGTCCGAAGGTCAATTTCTCCGTCGACGAGACGGTGAAGATCACTGACGGCGCGTTCATGGGTTTGACGGGCCAGATCAGCATGGTGGATCCCGACAAGGGCAAACTCAAGGTCGAAGTTCAGGTCTTCGGCCGCAAGGTCCCTGTCGACGCCGAATACTGGCAGGTCGAGAAAGTCGCCCTCGAGGAGACGCTCGAGCCCCTGAAGTAAACGGCAGGTTTTGCGGTCCGTTACCACCGGGCAGGATCCCCGGGAGGAGCCGCACGAAAGGAAGGAAAGGCAAATGGCCAAGAAGGTTACCGGAGTTGTGAAACTCCAGATTCCGGCCGGCGCTGCGAACCCCGCACCGCCTGTCGGCCCGGCCCTCGGTTCTGCTGGTGTCAACATCATGCAGTTCTGCAAGGAGTTCAACGCCAAGACGGCGAAGGACTCGGGGCTCGTCATCCCCGTGATCATCACGGTCTACCAGGACCGCAGCTTCTCGCTGCAGTTCAAGTCGCCGCCGGCGTCGACGCTCCTCAAGAAGGAGGCGGGTCTCGCCAAGGGCAGCGGCGTTCCCAACAAGAACAAGGTCGGCAAGGTCACCAAGGCCCAGCTCCTCAAGATCGTGGAGATGAAGAAGGCGGACCTCAACACCGACGATCCGGAGCAGGCGATCAAGATGATCGCGGGCACCGCTCGTAACATGGGAATCGAGGTGGTCGAATGAGCAAGCACGGCAAGAAGTACTTTAACGCGCTGAAGAAGGCGCCGCAGAAGCCGGTCTCCATCGAGGAGGCGGTGAAGTTCGTCAAGGCGAACGCGGGCGCCAAGTTCGACGAGACGGTGGACGTCTACTTCCACCTCGGCTCGGAGCTCACGAAGGGCGACACGGCGGTGCGCGGCATCGTCAAGCT
>JAKSKN010000056.1 GCA_024401695.1 Bacteroidales bacterium | reverse complement strand
TCATCCCCGGCTGTACTGAAGGCCACGGACATTTCATCGGTGTTGAAGGCGTGGCAACTATGCTTCCGGGATTCAAGGCTACCTATGAAGAACTGGTCAGCACAGTCATCCCACAAAAGATGAAATCAAACCCAGGCCCTTTCGTTTCTTTCGGATGGGCTACGGAGAAGGTGCAGAAAGACAATCAGACTGACTATGCCGGAACACTTGATAAAATATCGACGGATTATCCCATAATACTTATTGACGGTGGCGGCCACAATGCCCTGTGCAATACTCTTGCGCTGAAAAAAGCCGGACTTCTCAAGGATAACGGCGAGAAGTTGATGGATGTCCGTGGAGGAGACATCCTTACCTTGGGCGAAACAGCGAAACCTACCGGCTATGTAACCGATGAAGTCATACCTTACGTTGTAAACAAGGCCGTAGGCGCCCTTCTCGATGATGCCCAGTACCGTCAGGCTTGTATCAACGCAGTAAATGCCCTCAATGAGCGAGGCTTCACCTGTTATCTGGACGCAGCAACCAACTATCTGGATGAAGAGGCCAGAGCCTACAAGTATGCCTATGACTTGGACCAGTCGGGAGAATTCACGGTCAATATGATAGGATTCTACAATATCCGCAGTTATGACTGGGGATTCCCGAAAGGAGGACCTATGCCGGAAACCGTTAAAAAGAGGCTTGATTACATCAGCACACTCGTAGGCAAGTATTCCAGCCGTCACGTCATAGCCAATGGAGTGAAACTCTTCGCAGACGGCGTTACTGATACGGGCACAGGCTGGATAAGCGAGGAATATTTGAAGGACCTTCCTGCCGACAAAAAGCACGGCAACATCATCTGGGAGCAGGAAGAGTTGGACGCTATCGTTTCCGCGTCCAATGAGAGAGGCTTCCCTGTCCACACCCATACTTTCGGAGATCTGGCCTGCGAGGCTGTCATCAATGCATATTGCGCCTCCCGCACGGCTTCCTCGCTGACAGTACCCAATTCGCTTGCTCACGTGAGAAACATTATGAATAAGGATATCGCACGCTGTGCGGAAAACGACATCCTCATCGCATCCAATATCATCTGGCACGTAGGGGATCCCGATTGGGCTATGCCTTATCTTGCCCATATTCCAAAAGATATTTATGAAAGCGGCTATCCGATGAAATCGCTGATGGATGCAGGCATCGTAGTGACATCCTCCACCGACTCTCCTGCCGGAACAACTCCGGGTACCGTCCCAAACATTATTGGAGTGGCGGTGAACGGAGTATGCCCAGAGTTTCCCGATGTGAACCCGCTCAACCCTTCAGAGCTGCTCACTGTCGCCCAGACGCTCAAGTGCCTCACCATCAATGGAGCCATAAGTCTCGGCCTCCAGGAGGAACGCGGTTCCATTGAGGTCGGGAAATATGCCGATTTCGTGGTGCTGGACAAGAATGTTCTTGAACTGGA
>JAKSKN010000055.1 GCA_024401695.1 Bacteroidales bacterium | reverse complement strand
AATGGCAGTAATGAGATGGCCTGGATCATCTGGGCTTTAATCGGAGGTTTTATCCTCCTTAGTTTCGGTTTATCGGCATACGAAAAGGTTCGTCGATACAACAAGCATCATCGATTCATCTCGTGGGAAAAGAACCCTAAGATTCTGGACGAATGGTATGCTAGCCATTTGAATAATGAAGAGGAGGACGAAGACGATGAGGAGTACAATGATGACTTCTATGTCTATTTCTAATAGATTAAAAGCATGGAAGCAATGTTAGATATGGATACGCACAATCACCTCAAAGAATTGGCAAGGTTCATGGCATCATACGCTACGGCAATGCTCTCTGCTGGTGCCACTACCAGCCGAATTGAACGTTGCGTGCAGCGTATAACCCGTGCGCATGGTGTGGATGCGGATTTGTCGATACTGCCCAAGCGCATACTCATCACCGTGTGGGACAAGGAGCACACCCACAACTACAGCCTGGTGGGACAGACGCATACTGACGGTATCAATCTGAATACCTCGACGCTGCTGTCGCACCTCAGTCACCAGATAGAGGATGGCATGACGCTGGAGCAGGCCCTGGCTCGGCAAGCGGAGATACTGCGGCAACCCCGCATCAACCATTGGCTGGTCATACTGATGACCTCGGTGGCCAACATGTCTTTCTGCTATCTCTTCGGCGGCGACCTGGAGGCAATGGCCATCGTCTTGATTGCCACAGCTGCAGGTTTCACTTACAAGGAAAAACTGGTTCAATGGCATTGGGACAGCAAGCTGGTGGTCATTATTTCGTCGCTTATCTCAGCCTTGATCGGTACGTCGGGATTCGTCCTGGGCGTCAGTGCTACGCCTGAGATTGCACTGGGCACCTCGGTGCTCTGGCTGGTCCCGGGCATCCGCTACATCAATTCCATAAGCGATATGCTACGTGGTCATTACCTTGTGGCGCAAAGCCGAATTGCAGAAGCGCTTATTATTACTATTTGTTTATCCTTAGGCCTGTGTCTGGCCTTGCTAATTGCCAATATAAGATGGTTTTAATGCTCTTGCTCGAAGATGGATTCTTCGCATGTCTGGCTGCCATAGGTTTCGGCAGTATCAGTAATCCTCCACGCACGTTATTACCTTGGTGTGGCCTTGTAGGTGCAGCTGGTCACATGACGCGAACTTGTCTGATGCAGTGTCCGCTGCACCTTCATATCTGCATTGCTGGACTTTTGGCAGGTTACGTTATCGGTGCGCTGTCGCAGATGTTGGCCCATCGCCATCATTGTCCTAGCGAGATATTCTCGTTCCCTGCCCTACTCCCCATGATTCCTGGCATGTATGCTTATGGTACGGTACAGGCATTGATCAGCTATCTCAGTAAGCATGCACATCAGCAGGATGCTTCTTACTATCTCGATGTTTGTTTCTACAATGGTACGATGACCATCTTGATCATCCTCCTGCTCGTAGTAGGAACATCATTGCCAAAG
>JAKSKN010000054.1 GCA_024401695.1 Bacteroidales bacterium | reverse complement strand
CATCTATTCGTGCCGCAAGATAGAGAAGCTGCTGCACCGCGACATCCACTTCATCTGGCTGTCGGGGTACAACAAGCCCGACTTCATCACCATCAACCGCTTCCGCAACCGCGTGAAGCACGAGATCAACGATGTCTTCACGCAACTGGTGCTCCTGCTCAACCAGAAAGGCTTCATCACCCTTGACGTGGAGTACATCGACGGCACGAAGATCGAGTCGAAGGCAAACAAGTACACCTTTGTATGGCGCAAGACTGTTGAACGCAACCGCAGCAAGCTGATGGAGAAGATAAAGGTGCTGCTGTCACAGGTGGATGATGCCATTGCCCAGGAGAATAGCGCCGGCGAGGAAGAGGTCTGCTTCACCCCCGAAATTCTGGGTGACATCATTGAGGAGCTGAACACCGCCATTGAAGAGGAGAAGGACGCGGACGAGGCCGCAAAGGCCAAGCGCAAGGAACTCAAGCGCCAGAAGAAGGAGCTGGAGCAGCACAAGGCCAAGCTGGAGGAATATGATCAGCATCTTGAGAATCTCGGCGAGCGCAACTCCTACTCCAAGACCGACAGGGACGCCACCTTCATGCGTATGAAAGAGGATGCAATGAAGAACGGGCAGACAAAACCGGGATACAACCTGCAGATATCGACGGAGAACCAGTTCATCACGGATTTCGGACTTTTCCCCAATCCTACGGACACTCTCACGACCATCCCCTTCCTCACCTCTTTCAAGGAGAGATACGGACATCTGGCCCAGGAGGTGACGGCCGATTCCGGATACGGATCGGAAGAGAACTATGACTTCATGGAACGCAACGGCATGACTGCCTATGTGAAGTACAACTACTTCCACAAGGAGCACCGCCCCAGATACCAGCCCAACCCCTTCCACTCTGACAACTTCTACTACAACGAGAAGGAAGACTATCTGGTCTGTCCGATGGGTCAGCACATGACCTTCATTGGCATCAGGCGCACCAGGACAGACTCCGGATACGTCACGGAATCCTCACGCTACCGAGCCCAGCGCTGTGAGGGATGCCCACTGCGGTGTATGTGCTACAAGGGTAAAAGCAACCGAAGGGTCGCAGAGCGCAACCACAGGCTGATGGAACTCAAGCGGAAGGCTGCCGAGCTGCTCACCTCGGAGGAAGGCATCAAACGGAGAGGGCGGCGATGCATAGAGCCGGAGGCGGTTTTCGGGCAGATGAAGGCGGATATGAACTACAAACGCTTCCGCCATTTCGGCAAGGACAAGGTCACCATGGACTTTGCCTTCCTTGCCATGGCCTTTAATCTGAAGAAAATGTGCAAAAAGGCCGTGTAAGGGGGTATTGCGATATATTTTCCCTTCAAAACAGGACCAATAAGACCCAAATCCAGCCACAGAAGTGCGATTTGGCGAAAAAACAGGCAGCCATACGATTTTCCGTACAGTTGCCTGATTGTTGGAATAACATGAAAGAAAAGAGGATGTGCCAGCATTTTGACACACCCTC
>JAKSKN010000053.1 GCA_024401695.1 Bacteroidales bacterium | reverse complement strand
TTTCATTCGTAAAGTAGTTATATGTGAACCGCCTCTAGAAGCAGTTCTGTTAAACATTCATTTTGTATAGACAGACAAAAGAATAGCAGGTACCAGGGTGGAACTTGCGACACACATCAGGCATTGTATGTAAAAACGACCAAGTGAAATAGGAACTTTCATTCGCGTGCTCGAAGCGACAGTCATTGCCTCTCGGTCGTCTGGACCAATTTCATATTCGGGCTTGGAGTCCCAGAAAAAACCGGCCTCAGGATCATCCGCGTCTTTGTCAGACGCTTGCCAAAGAGGCCTCGGGGATGTCCACTCCGAGATTCTTCAATATATCGAGATGATATTTGATGCGGACCTTCTTCCTTCTCTCATCAACATATCCGCAGCCAAGTTCGCTGTAAACGGTCTGATTCTTCAAGACATGGTACACAATGGTGAGTAGCTCACGCGCTGTGGCTACCAGGGCTCTCTTCTTGCCCCGACGTGCTGCCAGCCTTCTGTATCTCTCGCTTATGTACGTATTCTTGGTGCGGCTCGCCGCCCAGGCGCATTCCGTGATTATCGCTTTCGTCGCCTTGTTGCCGTGGTTGACGTGTGAGCTTTTTTTTTACCGGCACTCTCGTTGTTGCCGGGACTCACACCTGACCATGACGCAAGGTTGGCGGCAGTCGGAAACACCTCCATGTCAACGCCGATTTCTGCAATCAGTTCCTTGGCTCCGGTCTTGTCTATTCCGGGTATCGTACACAGACGCTCTATATCGGCCTGGACGGACACACAGCGGCGGTCTATCTCCGCCTCAAGTGCCGCTATCTCCTTCTCAAGATTTGATATGCTGCTGCGGATTGCTTTGAGCATGAACTTGTGATGCTCTGTGAAACAGCCCTCGACAGCATCATGGATTTCCTCCCTGGTGCTCTGAAGACGACCGTGGGTGCACAGGGAGGTGAGATAGTCCGGATCCGTTCGGCCGGCCAGTATCTCGTCTATTATCTTCGTGCACGTAACGCCGTTCACGTTGCTGAATACGCTCGACAGCTTCAGGTTCGCATCCTCCAGCACTTTCAGCATCCTGTTCTTTTCTGCCGTCACATCCTCCACTTTCCTGCGGCGATATCTTGTCAGGTCACGAAGATCGCGCTGGGCACGGTCCGGAATGAAGCTACCCTTCAGAAGACCGGCACGAAGAAGCTTGCATATCCATGCAGAGTCCTTCTTGTCTGTCTTGTGACCGGGTACATACTTGATGTGCTGGGCATTCACCACCAGAAGAGTAAAACCGCCAGGTTCCAGTATGTTGATTACCGGCTTCCAGTACACGCCAGTACTCTCCATCGCAACGTGGGTAACACCCAATGACAACAGCCATTCTTTCAATTCTGTCAAAGATCGTGTCGTTGAGGAAAACTCGCGAGTCTCACGCGCTATTCCGGTTCCTTCAACTGTGGCCACAATCACCTTCTTGTGTACATCCAGTCCGCAACATCTGTCTACGACCTGGCTGAATTCAATCGTCTTATCCATTGCACTCGCTTTTTGATTTGTGGCCGAAAGTTACGGAAATAACTTTTCATTCTCTTTGGCGAGCGCTTGCGGTCATGAGGATTTCATA
>JAKSKN010000051.1 GCA_024401695.1 Bacteroidales bacterium | reverse complement strand
TGGAAAAGCCGCGCGCGTTTGACCCCCGAGGGCGAAGTTGCGCTGACCCCCGAAAACGATTTTATTTTGCCCCCCTAAGTGCCCTGGCCGGTGGGGTCATTTTTATTTCGCTTTACTTGCCAGCCTTAGCCGCCTTGATCTTACGCACGCTCTCACCTGTGAGCTCTATCTGATGTGCCGTATGCACGATACGGTCAAGCACAGCATCTGCCACAGTCGGTTCACCGATTGCATCATACCAGCTTGACACTGGCAGCTGCGATGAGAGTATGATGGACTTGCGCTCATGACGGTCCTCTATGATGTCGAGCAGTATGCCGCGCTCCTTGACATCAAGCGGCACGAGGAACGCATCATCGAGGATGAGCAGCTGGCAGCGCTCTATCTTCTTGAGCTCCGCCTCTAGGTTGCCTTTTGTCTTTGCCACCTTGAGTGAGCCGAGCAGCCTGGACATGTTGGAATAGAGTGTCCTGTATCCATTCTTGCAGGCATGGATTCCTGTGGCGGTAATGATGTAGCTCTTGCCTACGCCTGCAGAGCCGGTGATGAAAAGGTTCTGGCCTTCGCGCACAAAATCGAGCGATAGCAGACGTTCCATCTGGTTTTGGTTGAGACCACGGTTGATACTATAGTCAATCTCCTCGGGATTGGCCTTGTAGCGGAATCCGGCTCCCTTGATGAGACGCTCTATGGCAGCCGCAGAGCGGTAGTCCCACTCACGAGCCAGCAGCCATGATATGAATGCATCGGGTGTCATGGCTTCTGCGTATGTTGCAGAAAGGCTCTCCTCAAAAGCATTCGCCATTCCTGTGAGTCTCATGCGGCGCATCAGTTCAAGCGTCACTTGATTGCGCTCTTTTTCCTGCACGATGGGTGCAGTCTTGCTATTTGTTGCTTCCATTGTCTTTGTCTGATGTGATGTTTGTGGTTTGTGGCTTCTGCGAGTAATACTCACGGCCGCGTATATTCTTGTGCCTCTGTGGTTCAGTGACTACTTCCGTTTTCTCCTCGTCAGGCGAGAGGAATGCGGCATCGTCACCACGCTCCAGTATTTCCCTGACATCATTGTAGCTGTAGAGTCTTCCTTCCGTGGCACAGGCGCAGGCTGCCACCAGGCGGTCAAGGCCGTATTTCTTCTCCAGTGACATAATGCCGCGGCATGAGCGAAAAGCCTTGGGAGGATACTTTGCCTGCTCTGCCACATCCTTGAGGTACAGCAGCAGGATGTTGTCTATCTCACCTGCACGCTGATAAATCTCCTCCATATCCTTCTCGTAACTGCCGTGATGGCCGGGCAGTCCATGCGCCTCCTTCTGGCTGTAGGTGTACGGAGTGTCGTCCCGCTGATGGATGGTCACCAGTTTCAGACCATGGTAGATGTTGACATTCTCTGCGTCATAGATGAGATCCACACGCTTGCCGATGTACTCCTTGGGCACGCTGTAATTGTGCTTGTTCAGCACGACGAAACTGTTTTGCATCACGGTTGCTGTCTTGCGGGACTTCATCTGGTAGCGCATGGCTGGGAGTGGCTGCAGGAAGCCTTTCTCCGTCTCCTCAAACAGATCGCGGCGAGATTCCTTCCTGCCGCTGAGCCTGCGGTCGTTGAATGCCGTCAGCGATACGCGTATGGCAGCATTGAGAGAG
>JAKSKN010000050.1 GCA_024401695.1 Bacteroidales bacterium | reverse complement strand
TTCCTGACTTTATCAATGCGTCACCCATTTGACGTCAGCCAGTCGTCGGTCTCGATGAGGTAGGCGATGTCACGCTCCTCTTTCGATGTGTAGAGCGTTCTGGTCAGGGTCTGTCGGTTTCCCTGAAGATTGATTTCCAGTGTCACGATGACCTCCGCGATTCTCAGAACGTTGTCAACGGAGTACGGACACCCTGACGCCTTGAGCAATCTCTCAAGTTCCTTGTACACCTTCAGGGCTACAAAGCAGATACACACGTGCGCCTCGATTCTTTTCTCTGTGAAGTGGAACATCGGCCTGACCTCCAGCGTACCCTTTGTGATGCGGAACGACCGTTCCACGTTCCAAAGCTGCTGGTAGTTCTCATAGACCATGTCAGCCGGCAGGTCGGTGTTCGTCCTGTATCCCTTGAGTCCGTCCCAGACTTTGTCATCCTCTATCTTTGACTCGTCAATACAGACGGTAACTCCGGAACTGATGCTGAGGAACTTGTTATATCCTCGCTTATTGATGTCTGCCTTGGTCAATGTACCTTTCGCATATCGTTTCCTGAGGCGTTCAATGCCTTCATTGCGATCATGCTCGTTCTTCCGTGCCCGTTCCTCGGAGTAGCCGACAATGAGCCTGTCCCCGTCCTTGCAGATAATGTCGTTGAACACCCCCATTTCATGCGGAGTGGAAAGGATCCGGTCTTTCATTGCCCCTGACTCTTTCTTGATTCTGGCTCCGATGATGTACTTGTATCCGGCGCTGCGGAGCAACTGGACATTCTTGTCGCTCATCAAGCCGGCATCCGCGATGACAACAAAGTCGCTTCCGAGATTGTACCGCTGAACGAAGTCATCAACAATGGGTATCATCGTGTATCCTTCGAACTGGGCTCCGTTGAACAGCGCATAGGAGAGAGGGTATCCGCCACGGCTCACGAGCAGTCCGAGCACCACTTGGGGGTTCGCGTTCTTGCCGTCTTTCGAGAAACCATTGTTTCGGAGGTCATCCTTATCCGTTGTCTCGAAGTACAGCGTTGTCACGTCATAGAACAGGATGCCGATATTGCCACCGAAAAGCCGCTTGGTATGCCTCACGCTTATCTCCTGCACCCGCTCCTTCTGGGTGTTGTACAACTTGTCCATGTAGCGGTATATCTTCTGCAGGCTGACGTCATCCTTGAAGTGGCGGCGCAGGTAGTCCACCGTGGCTTTCTTGCTCATGGGCTGGCAGATACGGCCAACGACCAGATGACGTAATTCCTCGTCTCTGATTTCATTGAAGCCGATGCTGTCATACACTTTGTTAATGATGGTCTGAACGGCTGTCAAACGGGCTGATTTGATGCCCGACAAGACATCCTCGGCTGCTCGCAGTTCCGTCTCTGCCTTGCATTCGTAGTCTATCAACTGCTGCCCCCCGTAGGTGTCAATCCAATGGCGACCTTCAGCTTCAAGGGCAACGGCTTCTTCCTCGCTGCGGGCTACGCCCACTCTGTGAATCTCAGTGAACTGACCACCACTCTTGTCAACAACGACAACACTGATGGTCCCGGAACGGTTATGTTTCCTGCGGGTGAACATACCGCAAAGTTACAAAAACGCCTTGCGTCACCCAAATCACCCAGACTATATGGCTTACAACTATGCCAGAGGCCGATTCTCAGCAAATGGCCGAAAAAGTGATAAAGTCAGGA
>JAKSKN010000005.1 GCA_024401695.1 Bacteroidales bacterium | reverse complement strand
CACGGCGTCTGCGCCTTGTAATCGAAGCCGATCACCTCGCAGCCCGGGAACAGCGCCCTGTAGTGCTCCGCCTCCTCAGGCGAACCATACTGGCCGTGGATGTAGATGAGGGTGGGGGACATGGGTTTACTCATTTGAACAGGTTCCTCATCATTCGTCGGGTAAGAGTCCGCTGGGATGGTAATCCGAATCCCAATCGCCCTGAACTGTAGGTATGCGATTCTCTGCTATTTGCTTTGGCTCTGGCGACGAGATTCTGCTGTGCCAGACGAATTTCCGGGTCCTGACCGTTGCGGACACCTTCGGCGAGAACATTTGCCACCTCGCGTTTGTTGCCATATCCTCCGGGTTCAAGAGCCTTTATGTGGTTGACAAGTTCGGCAACTTGAGTATTGTATATTACTCGGACTCTTCCTGTCGTGTCGTAGCTCAAATCCCTAAATTCACAGTTGCCATAGAAAACAACGATGTTGAAGATAGAGACGTCCGGGTTGTTTGGAAGCAGTTTGCGGAGAGCGGTGATGTGGGATCGGTTCTGCCAAATCGGATTGTAGAATTGGTGCTTTTCCTCACCATAGGCCAGAATCTGCATCCAATACTTATTGTTGCCATTGCCGAAGATCCATCCGCTGTAATCCTTGACTTCAAACACGATGATTCCCTGTGGCGTAGGGACGGCAAGGTCAATCTGTGTGTATGTGCCGTCCTCTTTGCGGATGTACAGGTCGTGGTATATTGCACGCTGGTCGATTCCGCATCTGTTTATGAGCTGCGGTATCAAGTCCCTTTCAGACCAGGTCCCTCTGTTCATAGCCGTGACAGATTGAATCTGCTCACGATACCTCTTCGCCTTGATGATGCGGATCACTATCAAGGTGACAAGACCGATGGCTGCAATAAGTATGATGATGTTTTCGGACAATTTGAATATTGAGGTGAATTACTTATTAGTTTCCATGTGTGGGGAATACAATTCCCGGCGTCTGCGCCTTATAATCGAAGCCTATCACCTCGCAGCCCGGGAACAGCGGGCGGTAGTGCTCAGCCTCCTCAGGCGAGCCGTACTGGCCGTGGATGTAGATGAGGGTGGGGGCATAGGATTCTATTCCTCTATCTCGTTGATATTTCGAATACCAATGACATCATGCAGGTACTCATAGGTGCTGTCATAGAATGTCGGCTTTCTTGTTGGATCCTGGTACTCGCCATCTATATTACGGTTGTTATTGCCTTCTGGAACGCAGATAACCATTCCCTGGCGAGCTCTGGTAAGTAATACGCGATAAGCATTTATCTGATACATTCGGCGATAGTCCGAGACGATGTTTTGCCATTTGCCTCCGGTGAACGAGCGGTGTGTCCATGCGTCCTGGGTAAGATCATGGTTCTTGCGTTCCTTTGCTGAGAGGACGGAATGGGCTGGATCATATATCATATCACCGTCCCATACAATTCCTGCCCAGTCAAGCTCAAGACCCTGAACATCGAACTCAGTCGCGACATCTTCAAGGAATAGGGAAGACCTAATATCGGAGATATCATCAAGGAACCAATGAACTGTATCAGGCTTGCACCGCACATCGATAGAAAGTGGACGCAGCCTATATGCCTGAGAAGATACGAGAAGTCCATAACGCTCTGTGCCTCTAGCTTTTTTCCTGAGCCATTCCTTGGCTTCATCGAGATTGCGTGTCAGGACAATAGGATAGTCCTTCTTCAGTTTTTCGAACTGAGCCTTTGCACCATCGATATTCACATCAAGAAGATCCTTTACGAATTTGCTGAGGTTTTCTGCACGGAAACTTCTCATGCTGGCCTTGAGGTGCAATTTGCTATGTGCATGTTTATGGTCATCACTAAGCTTTGAAATCTGTTCGGCGACCCTTCCATCGGCATACTCTTTCTCTGTCAGATTGTCCGGATAGTAAACATGCCAATCATTGAACTTTTCATTGATTGCTTGCAGCCAGGTAGAAATTCCAGCCTCACCAGTATTGATTTCCTGGCCACCACCGACAAGGCAAATGATGACAGCCCAGTCATTCTTCTTGTCTAATCCCCAAGTAAGGAATTCCGGCTCTGACATTGGGAAATTGCTAATGCCTTTCTTTCTGCTCAACCAATTAGAGAGTTGATCATAGGTCCAACTGCGCTGTGCCTCATCGAAAATTTCTACATGTTCGTGAAGCCATGTCGCACCGTTATCTTTTGATACCTTTTCGTTGACTACCAGCGATGCGCCTTCTTCAATCGGTTTCTTGACCATCTGCATCACATAATCTCGATGATGATAAACATCCATGATAAAGGAATCGACTGCCTTATGGGCCTCTGTCTTACTGTATTTTGTCTTAGGATCCTTAGCCTTTTCCTGCTCTACGGCATCCCGGGCAAGAGCCTCTCTCAATACTTTGACAAGCGGACCATTACCACTGAGGTAAACGGCTAGACTCCTGTCTTCACTGGCTTCTTTGTCCTTGCTTTCTTCAAATAGGCTGATGGCTATATTGAGTCCGACCAAAGTCTTGCCGGCACCCGGCACGCCCGTTACGAAACAAATGCTCTTTTGTGACAAACGTTTTGACTCTTCTACAATGCTAAGTACCGCATCGGTAGTGTTCTGTAGGCTAGCATCAGATGCCGTTTTCCTCGTGATATCTTCGATGGATTTATTTTTGGTATTCTTCCGGCGATAGAGCGTTGTTGCCGCTTGAATGATAGTCGGTGTAGGGTTGAACTTACTGTCAGCCCATTCATCAAGGTTTATTGAATCGTCACCATATTGATCAACGATGATATCGATAACGCTTCGGAGTGTTGAATCATTACAGCATAATGGCTCAAAGACCTCTCGGTCATATGATGAACGCGATATCGTTTGAGACTTTTCTTTAGCTCCAGTGGCGACTAATACTGGTGCAATAATTAGCTTGTGGCTAGCGTCATGGAAATACTTGATATCCAAGGCATAATCCCAGACTTGTTCGATATCTGCGCGGTTGAATCCCTTTTCGCCAATCTTATACTCAAGTACGAAAACGATACCTGAGATAAGGAGCACGACATCCGCTCTCTTCCCAAGACGAGGGATAGAATACTCCATGAATATTTGTCCGTCCAGTCCGACCATGGATTCTTTCAGGCACTTGATCTCGTGGCTCCATGAATCCTTCTGCTCGACATTATCGTCCAGCCTGCTATTCTGGGATAGGGTAGCCCATATCTCATCAGGGTGAGCGGTAAAAAAATTCGGAATAGAACTATGGTAGAAGTAACGGTTCATATAAACAATAAAGCTTTTGTGCGAAGCAAAGGTGATATCAGTTAACTTTTACATAAAAAAGATGCGCTCACTGGAGAAAAGATCGCTACAGTTATAGGTCCTCACCGTGTGCTTGGTTGTGACGGTTATCGTAGTATAGGCCTATCTGGAATCGACCATAGTACTCGTGTATCATAAACCAGACATCGCCATCGGCAAGTGATTTCATCCCATCTAAATACGCCATCAGGAACCGAATGGACTTTTCTTGATCTGCAGCTTCATCTCCACTTGGCGCTAGGCCCATAGCCTGCATTTTAGCCATTACTTCCGCCTGAAGTGACTCTTGATCTGAAGCAGGAGCATCCATCGCCTTAATGCAATACTCTTTGAGTGTGGCCAACTGGTCTTTGGTAAAGAAATCACTGAACTTATCAAGAAGAGCGTTCATAAAAGCGACCATATCCTGTTCAGGGTCAAAATAGCTGAAGCTGGCTTGGTAGCGTTTTTTGTTGACAGAAATTTCGTACGATATATCTTCTTCTGCTGGTATTTCTTCATTCATGCTGAGGTCCAGGTACTTCCCGTTATCATTGAACTGACCAAGAAGTGTATTGAATTCAACTCTAATACTCTCTTCTGATGTATAAGGGAAAGCGACATATACCCTGTCCACAAGATTGTGGTTTGTGTGAATATAAACATCTACGTTTTTCCCGTTGAACTGACCCTTATAGCTTTCAGAGAGTGAATTATAGGTAAATCCTTTGTCCTTCAGCTTTGAAGCAAACTGTGATTCTGTGCCATCGATGGGAATTCCCAAAAACTTAAGTGCACCATTATCCTTTCCTGAACATATTACAGAAAACAGTGCGATAAAAATTGATATGATAATCTTTTTCATAATAGGTTCTGTATGATTGTCTTGCAAATTTATTCATTTTATGCAGCAAATCAAGCGATGTCACTCTAACAATAGTCTTTCATTAGACGACAAAGTTCGGGAAAAACTAATAGAACAAATATCCCACTATTTTTCAACATGGGAGGGGGAATTTTGTAGTTTCAAAGAAGTTTCTTATATTTGCAACACGAGCGAGTTATCGTTCTATTGGACTGGGGTGTCCCCGGTTGGAAAAGGGTTGAGTTATCAACTCTTTTTTTTATTTATGCGGTATCACTTTAAGGCCGAGTCTCTTTCCGTCTGATTCATAGATATTAGGTTCCAGAATCGAGAATGCCGGATTTATCAGATCTGGTTCGAGGATATGCCTTGTGATAGGATATGCAACCAGGTCGGCTATCTGCAGTCCAACAACATTCTTGCTTTTAGGAACGAAGTCAAATCTCCTGATATGCGATTGTAGTCTTTCAGTCGATACCCAGTATGTACCGGCGTCGCGAAGACGGTTGTAGAAACGCAGGAGATTCTGGTCTTCTTTTTCGCCGCGCTGTTCTACAATGATATCCAGTTCAACACCGTTCTCTATCTTCAAATCATCAAGGTAGAAGATTGCACGCTCCACAAGGTGTGAAAGAGACTGGGCATACACGTCGTTGAGTTTTCCAAACTGGCGAATGTAGTCTTCTTTGAGGATAGAGCAGGATACAACTTTGTAGGCTTCAGTTTCTCCAAGAATCTCGTTTACAGCGTTATAGAACTCTCTTTTGACGTCAAGGTTGAACAAAATCTCAAAACCCTTCTGACACTTGCGGATATCCCTGGAGTGCAGGATTATTCCTTCTGTTCCCCAAAATCTGTTCTTCATTGCATTGACTTTTTCTTTCAACGCATTGTTCTGCTGCTCTGAGACAATAATACCGCAAAGGGAAAAGATTGGGAATGTGGGCTCGAAGTTAGAAAGATTCTGATCCCCACACTCATCAACATACATATAAAATCTTTCTTTCATCAGTCCAAATATTATTCGTACATTTGCATCGTTGATTCCCGATAGCCCCTGAAGCAATTCAAGCTACCGGGTTTAGTTTTTTATATGGGGCCTTGCTTCAAAGGCCCCGCTTTCACAAAGTTACAAATATTTCTCGAGACGCGTTCAATTCCGGCTGATCAGTCAAGCAGATCGGTCTTTTCGCGGATATAGTGTCTAAATTATTTCCGTTAGAAAATAAGAGATGACGGGGACCAAAAACAATTGAAATTGTCCACCAACTTGAATTCTAATGAAATCTGCTGAAAATCGACCTACGCCCTAAAAGTGGGGTAAATGCTTATAGATGAATGTTTTATAGGGAAAAATGAAAAGAGGCGTTTTCACCCGTTTTCATTTAATTTCACTGTTTATTTCCCGATGCAGCAGATGGAAGCAGTAGTTATACTTCTGAAAATCAATGAATTAAGGCAAAAGAGTTATCAAAATTGTCCACCGTTTGTCCACCAAGTTAGACCGTGGACAGAATTGATAGCGTCACCGAGGTCTTCGGCGAGAACTCCTAACTTCTATGAAACAAATAGAACGAGAAGGGCGATTCTCTCACGAAGAGGGAACCGCCCAGGTGTTAACAAATGAAGTCTGGCATCAGACCTCAAGGGGCAAAGGTACAAAAAGGATTTTGAAACCGTTACAATTTGTAGCGGTTTGAATGATGTCATCAGGTTTATCCTCCTACTGCAATTTATACAGACTTATCTTTAGTTTGTTAATTTTTGTTTATATTTGCGGTAGTTTTTACCGCTATGGCTACCAAAATAAAACAAATACTGAGTTCAACGCCACAGAATTCCCTGTATTTCTCGTCCTGGCTTGCCGATAACGGCATAGACAGGAAGGAGCAGTCATTGTATGTGCGGAGCGGCTGGCTGGAGAGGGTAGCGCAAGGTGTGTATAAACTGGAAGGCAGCTCGCCGACATTATATGCAGCCGTTGCCTCATACAATGCTCAGTTGAAGAAATCCTGCCATATCGGGGCAATATCCGCACTTGATCTGAGGGGTTATTCGCATTTCGTGGCAATCGGCAAGCCTCAGGCTTATCTGTTCACTTCAAGGGAGCAGAGGCTTCCATCCTGGCTGACGGAGCTGGAGTGGGATATGACTGTAAAGTCCTTCACGACCTCCATATTTGCCTGTGAGCAAGGGTTGGAGACTCTCGACTATCAAGGATACCAGCTGCTGATATCCGGGCCGGAAATGGCATTTATGGAGTGCCTGCATCTGGCTCCGTCCCAGTTCGCCCTGCTCGACCTGTACTATGTGATGGAAATGCTCACAACACTCCGTCCGAAACTTGTGCAGAAACTTCTTGAGTGCTGCTCATCCGTAAAGGTGAAGCGCCTATTCCTCTATATGGCGGAGAAAGCGGGCCATCAATGGTTCAAGGCTCTTGACCTTTCAAAGATAGACCTCGGTACAGGAAAGCACTTGTTTGCCGAAAACGGCAGATACATAAGCAAATACCAGATAACAATTCCAGCAGAACTTGCAGACTATGAATAAGGAATACGCACGCAAAGTTGAAATCCTCTTGAGGATAATTCCCCTTGTTACAGATGAAGGTGTTTTCGCCGTTCACGGCGGTTCGGCAATCAATCTCTTCGTCCGGGACCTGCCTCGGTATTCGGTGGATATAGATTTGACGTATATCCCACTTGAGGACAGGGCAACCAGCCTGAAAAGCATTAACGCGCATCTTGATTCCATTGCGGCCAAAGCGCGAAAGGCATTCCGAGGGATGCACATCGTTGCAAAGCCGGATATCTGCAAACTGCTTTGCGAATACCAGGGATACCAGATCAAGATTGAGGTAAATCAGGCAAAAAGGGGAATCATTGGGGGAGATGTGGTAAGAATGCCGGTCTGCGACAAAGCCCAGGAGGAGTTCGGTCTGTATTGCGAGACCGACATTGTCCCGATGACTTTGCTTTATGGCGGTAAGATTGCTGCCGCCCTATCACGCCAGCACCCAAGAGATATGTTCGACGTGAAGTATATGGAGTTTCCTTTTGAAGAGACGAGAGAAGGCCTCCTGTTCTGTCTTCTGAGCAGTGACAGACCAATACATGAGATGCTTGCGCCGAACCTCATCGACCAGAGGGATGCACTCGTGAATCAGTTTGACGGAATGACAGACATTCCTTTTACATACGAGGAGTTTGAAGAGACCAGGGCGAAGCTCATAAAGGATGTAAATGCAATTCTGACGCCCGAGGATAAAGAGTTTCTGCTGAGTTTTGAACGTGCTGAACCGGACTGGGATAAGTTCGAGTTTGCATATTTCCAGAACTATCCGTCAGTCAGATGGAAACTGCAGAACCTTGAAAATCTCAAGGCTCACAATCCTTCCAAGTTGCAGGAAGAAGCAGACAAATTGGAGAAGATCTGCCAAACGCCTTGTTAACGTTGATTTGAGTCTCTGACTCCTATATCCTATTGCTGAATCAGTTATTATTCGTACATTTGCATCGTTGATTCCCGATAGCCCCTGAAGCAATTCAAGCTACCGGGTTTAGTTTTTCATATCAGCACCGGTTCCTCGAACCGTTTCTGCTGCTCAGATACGAATATACAAACAACAACCCTCCGCAGATTTCTCTACGGAGGGCATTTGTTACCAGCCTTTCGGCTTTCTGATGTTGCGGCTTAGAGCATGTAGGTTGAACCGTACGCCCAGAATTTTATCTCTCCATTCAGCAGGATGCAGTCGTACTTGAGTGTTTCCGAATCTCCATCATAGATGAATGTGTAGCGATACTCGGTCTCTGTGGATTCTTCTTCATCGAGCACTGGCTCAGATATGATGAAGTTGCCTTCTGTATCCTTGCAGACCACCTTCAGCGACTGAATCGCATCAAGGTTCTGTCCGGTCAGCCTGAAGAAGAACTTGCCATCGGCCTGGGTGTCCATTACGGCATTGGATGAGCCATACTCATTGATGCTGTATCCTCCACCTGTTGAGCCGACTACGACTGAATAAATCGTCGGTTCTCTTTCCGGCTCGTTACCGCCTGACCCTGGACCTTGTCCGGGATCATCCCCGGACGCGCCCCCGGAGTCGCCACCTCCGGGGGTGTCCGGAGCGGGGCCTCAGTCTTCGTCTGCCTCAAGCACTGCCAGTGCGAGCATGTTGCCAGACTTCTCGCCGGTGGCCGTGTTGACGTAGAAGTACTTCACGAACACCTTTGGCTTGCCCTCTGAAGGAGCGCCGTACTTGTTGTCGTACGCAGTCTTGAGAGCGATAGCAGTGGTGACGGGAGTCTGAGGAGCGATGAACTCCGCAGCCTTTGCGTACGCCTTGCTGATGCCGTTGCTCTGTGGCTCGGAAGCACAGATGACGAGCTTGAGGTTGGTGGTGACAGAAGGGATTGATGCCAGAGTGAGGGTGAATGCCTCGTCTGACAGTGCGAGGGTCGCTGCTGCAGGAGCATCGACACCGGACAGAGTCGGAGGGAGGGTGAGGATGTCACCACCACAGAAGACCACCCAGTAGTTGAGCCTCATAAAGAGGTTGCTTCCGGTGATCTTGGTCTTGGTACCGAGGACAGACTTGGCCTCAGCAGAGAGAGCGGCAGAGTTCCAGGCGAGGATCTGGGCGTTGGTGAGCCCCTGCCAAGCCTGTGACAGCTGCTTGAAAATAGCCTTCACGGACGCCTGGCTGGAAGTCCCTGAAGCATTACCGTATCCGCGGTTGCGGATGTACTTGCGACCACGGGTCTTTGCCGCAGTCACACCCTTTGCGGAGCCTGACATCTCCTCAAAGGCGATTGAAGGAACGTACTTCATAGCTTTGAATGGTTAAAACGTGAAACAAAATATATAGTGAAACACACTATCGAAAGTATTACCAGAGCGAAGGCGTAGCCGCCCAGTTTGATTTTGAATTTCTGCCACCCGGATAGTTCTGCAGGAACATTGATGTAATGATCGACATTTATCTCCCTGACGATAACCGAGTCCTTGTAGACAATCTCTTTCTGTACGGTTTTGGGCTCTCTGACGGGCTTTAACTCCAAAGAGTGGGCGAGTACTCCACCCGATACCGAAGCGGCCGATTTGGCGTACTTGTTCTCGATTACCGAAGTGGTGTCGAGTGTCTGCACCCTCTCCACAATCCTGGGAAGCTCGACATAAACCGTGTCCGTGACGAATACAGATTTCTCCCGAACTTCGACCGTGGTTTGTTCCCGTGGTGTGACCTGCCGGGAAACCGAGCAGGCCACAGAGAGGAACGGGAGGAGAAGTAGTATGAAGTTTTTCATCACGAGTGATCTAATCAAAATCTGGTTTGTCTGCCTTCTTCCGAAGGTCGGATTCTATCTTTATGAATTTGGCATCATAGCTCGTCTTGACTCCAAGGATGGCACCGGCCAGCACAAGCAATTCGCTGACTATACTGATGGCCGAGTTCGAGATTTCTCCCGGAGGCGGTACCAGGAACAGACACAGGCAGGCAATAGCTACACCCGCCACAAATGATGCGACGGCCATAATGCCCTGCAGACGTGTCATCTCTTTCTGTGTCATACGTGCCATAACTATTCGGTATCTCTAACTGCGAAGAAGAACAGGAACGGTTCATATCCGGTGGAACCCCAGCCTGACACTCTTTCCTCGTTGGTGAATACGCCGTTCTCGATATGAGCCTCTGAAAGACCATCCATTGTGTCGTGCCCCTGGCAATAGCCGCCCGGGAATGGTATATCAAGAGCAAAGTCTGTTGGCAGGCCCTGAATAGTAGCCTCCCACGGCAAATCCCTGTAGGCATATGACACACTTGAGAATGTGCAGTGGAAGAATACCCATTTCTCGTGGATGACGCAGATGACGTCCGAGGTATAGAGGTATTTCGTAGGCTGGACAAAGGTGGCGTAGGTCTTCGTAATCTGAGTGGCCGTAGAATCCTTGTGCTTGCCGACATACATCGCCTGGATATAGACGATAACCTCGTCCGCACATTCAAGAGGAGCGAACTTCTCCAGACAGATTGTGTTCTTGTCCTTTATCCAGCTGCGGATGACGGTACCACTGTCGTAGTTCATCGTGTAGGTTGGCCTTACCTGCCTGTCGATGAAGCGTGCAAATACGCCGGTATCCGCAGAGCGGTCGATCATCAGGTCCGGGACCTTTATCTCCAGAACATCAGCAGCCTGATATTCCGGTGAAGTGGTGTCGTATATGAATTTGGCATTAAGGACTACATAGTTCTCTTCCTGATAGTCCTTGAACTGGATGGTTCCAGCGCCGAAGTTGTTGCTTATTGAGTTGAACATAGGTCAAGGATGATTTATTTGTAATACACTCCGGTTCCGAACACTTCGGATGGTTTGACGTAATAGCCGCCACGATGGGCAAGGACAATACGAGGATTATAAGAGCCTATGAACTGCACCTGATAGGACTGTGCGGTAATCTTGGTTCCATTGGCACCACGAGCAAGCACATAGCTGAATCCTTCCATTGAAGTCGGAACGCCATCTTCAGGGTAGACCTCAGATGATGCCACATTGCTATGGCCGAGGCAGACAGTGTCGAACGAGATTGCAGGTGCGCCAGTGCTCAGATCTATATCCAGTTTGGATACGTGGCTCTCCGGGCTGACATTGTCGAGCGTAAACTCTACGCGCTCTTCAAAGCCTTCCTCGTGGGCTTCTTCCTCGGTTATGCAGACACGAGTCGTACGCATCGTTTCTCCCACGAATCCTGTTGCAGGGTCAAGCCAGTACAGTTCGATGAACACCTTGTCACCTACAGCCGGCATGAAACCGATTTTCTTGGTATAGAGCTGGGTCAATGCCGCATCGCCCCAGTTGTCCACCATACCAGGTGAAACAACCACGGTCTTGCTCCATCCTTTCGATACACCTGCGCCCTGACCGGCAGACATCTTTACGACCAGCTTGTAGGAGCCGGTTGGGTTCTCGATACCGGTGAAGAGTACGCGGACAGGAGTAACCCAGATGGCGTCCCAATCTACCTCAGGAACGTCACAACGATAATCAGGAGCATCGACAAGCATACCCTCGCCAGCCATTTCTCGGTTGGCATTGATGCGAACAAACGCATTGTGGGCGGTCATTTCTGCCGCCTTGCCGAAAGTGGATATACCTTTGAGATGCTCAGCCAAAGCTCCCCAGGCTTTCATTTGGGAATCGGTAAGCTGCTTATACGCCCGGGAAACTTTGGACAGAGTATTTCTAGAAGAGCACTGTGCTGCGCTCTTTACTTTGTTCTGATATGCTTTGTGGTTGAGAATTGTTCGGCCTCCGATACTGCGGGCCGTCACGTCTCCGGCTGAACCGGAGAAATCTCCGAATGCGATGGATGGTACGACTTTCATACTACAATTTCTTGTAGCAGCCACCGAATCCGTTGCAAATATAAGAAATAATGTAATATCTATGTATAAATGTATTACACTATTTTACTTATAGTTTGACTTTAAGTATTTTTCAGAACTCAATCACGAATGACAACTTCTTGAAATTGCACCGGTAACCGGTCTCCGAGTCTATCAAAAGGTAACGCATATGGACCTGATATGAGTGCAGGCCGAGTCCCCATTTTGATTTGTAATCTGACACCGGCACCTGAACAATACAGTCGTTACCTGTGCAGTTTTCTGAGGCAATATGGCTGCGCATAAATCCTGGTTGCCGGCCTTGCCCCGGATTTGTGAGCTGTATCTTCGTCATCAGCCGATATCGTTCTGGCTTCAGGGTGGCACCAAGAATGACGTGCATATTCAGTATGAGGTCCGAGTCGCCGACAGCCTCGACACTGGAGAACTCGGCAAAGAATACCGGGAAACTCTCGCAGGATGCGGGCGAGGGAACGTGCTCGTCACCCAGCTGCGCAAATCCGTGGTATGCACTCACGAATAGATTGTGTCCTGAGATATGCGATGAAGAGTCGAACGGTGGCCGATGACTCTCGACAGTTGCGGCATACTCACTCCAGAGCAACTGCGTCTCGTGATCCAAACCTCTCCATGCCTCCAGTGCTCGATGGTGAAGTTCGGCCTGGTCCAATTGTCCCGGAGTACCTTTGAACTCACAGACGGCCTTCTTCTTCCAATAGCAGATGCCGTCACGATGGAAGAAAGTAACATCGCCTGCAGAGGCCCAGCAGTCTGAGATTTGAGCATTTGGAATGTATCTTGGCATATCTTAAAGTATAGGATGAAATAAGTAATGCAAATATACTGATACTATGGCAAATACATCAAGTATATAATACGGAAAAAGCCTCCTTGACCAAGAGCGTCTGGGAGGCTAAGGGACTTAAGCCAGAATATCAGCCCCAGGAGGGGGGCCGAGGGGGTAAAGTCTTGAACTCATAGGTAGCTCATAGGGGGCTGCGATTGAGTAAAAAGCAAGCAAGTGAATAGGCAAGAACTTTACCGGCATCCCTTGTATGCGAAGATAGCGAAAATCCTCGATAAAGGCAACGGCGGCGGAGCCGCCCTTGATGAAACAGATTTATCTTCCGTGGTCCCGGTCGCGCGGGTGATGCCGGTCGATTCCGGCACGACCTGGGGGCGTGCGTCAGTGTGGGCGGGCTCGGCGGTTTCTGGAGCGTAGGCTTGACGGCGTCAGCCGTGAAGCCGGAGGGACAGAAATCGCGAGCAGGCAAGCCGGTACGGCGCGGCAGGTGGCGGACGCATAAACGCTGATGCGAGAGATGACGGTGACTCCGCCACTGGCACAGAATCTCGAAAAGAAGCACAACGGTAACGGCGTTGGGACGGGAGAGTCCGGCCGCCGACGCGAGGTGAGTGACCGAGTGGAAGCGGAGCGGCTTGGAGCGGTCAAGGCAGATGAGACTGGAGGCAAGGGCTGAGGAACGAAGCCTTTGCCGGAAGGCTCAGATGACTCCGCGGAAAGCCGTGGAGCGTAGCAGAGTCTGTACGCTGGAGCGAGGTACGAGCGGAATGCGGACAGTCTCTGCGTAACGAGGGAACTGACCGCAGCGGCGAATAGCGTGACCGGACATAAACACATCGCGCAGCGATACCACCTGCGAGTCTGTGACTGGAGCGACAGCGGAAGGAACAGTCTCGCTTTCCTGCGAGCCCTCGGAAGAGGTGTGCGGAACGCAGTGCAGCACACGTCTGGAGAGGATCAAGCGAGCAGTATAAAAGACAAGGCGAAGCCTTACCGAGGAGCGGAGGCTCTTGACTCTTTGTCGGGAGCCTGCGAGCGACAAGGGGTCACAGCCGCAGCGACCCGCCCGAAGGGCATAGAGTCCGCCGCCCACGAGCGGGGAACGGACACTCACATAAGCACTGACGGTCATAGCGTGTGATGCGGTAAATGGACTGCGACAGCAGTCCGCGGCGCGAGGACGAGGAAAAGGGGTGCCTTCCTCCTGACGAGCGCCGCTCCTGACAGCGGCGGACTCTTCGGACAGGCACACTCAATGACGGTCTTTCAACGCACTGACACAGCTAGTTATACATAATCTAGATTGTGTGCGGAGCGAAAACAGGCGGTGGGGTTGGGGCCCCATCCGACCTGTTACACAATCTCGATAGATTATGTTAACTCGCGGCGCACTGCACTGCCGGTGAGTCGAAGGGAGGTGCCTGGCCGTTTATCTCCCCTCGGGGGTTGGGGGCATATAGGATGCGAGTCTGAGGCGGCGTCAGCCGACTCTGTCTCGCATACCTTCTTCCATTATTATCCTGCTCTTCTGCGGCGGCTCCGCCGACGTAGAGGAGCATATTTGACCCAGCAAGGTGGGTATGGCGGCCGTAGGCCGACTTACCGACCGCAGCTGACCTTTTTCCTTTCTCCGCACTGCACTGACGCTGTGGGCCGTAGTGAGTGCTCGACAACGGAGGCCCTGCACTGACCTTCGCATCCCACTGACGCAAAATTTCGCCGAAGGCGGGAATCATCAAAAGGCTCAAAATCCCCAATAGCAGTAATACCAGTAGAGGATAAAGGGGATAAGCGGCTTGTCTTCTGATATGGTATAAGAGCATAAGCACTACCGCCACATATAGGATAACCACGCTCGCGCTGGCAGGACAATCGCAGAACACTACTACCACTGACAACAACATCCCTGATAACAACGGCAGCACGATGACCGGCGGCAGCCGGTAGTCGGCATCCCGCAGGGCGGGAGGGCGGGGAAAGCCGCAGGCTGCGAAGCAGCCGAGGCAGTGCGGAAGGCGGAAGCAAGTCTGTGGACTCAGACGCGCAGCGGCTGATGTCAACAGTCTTGCCCGCCTGGAGCCAATAAACAGGGTCGGTGAGGCGAGGATTGTGGAGCGTAGCGGAACAACCGGAGGCTGACCGACACCGCTTTGTTGTTAATGCGGAGGGAGCGACTGCGAGTGTAATGGCCGCTTGCGGACATTTCTCTCGCAGCGACCGGAGCGGGGAGAAGGTCGGTGGTGTGACGCAGCGTTAGCGGAGGAACACGACCGAGTACCTATTTTGAAAAATCGCGCTGAGATTACGCGAAAAGCAGTATCTTTGCATCATATGGAAACGACGGAATTGAACATACCACAAGGTATCACGAAGGAGGATATCAAAGCGCGAGAGAAGGTTATCAAGGATTTCTATGCTCATTGGATTTCTGAGAATCCTGAGAAGAAAGTTTGGAATGACAATCTTCAAGACTATATCCTGGTAAAGTTCATTTCCATCAATGAAACTTACAACAAGGCGGCGAGGCGTTATGAATCGACTCTTGCTGTATTTCGTTTGACAGAAGTCCTGCAAAAAGCGGTTCTCATTGAAGAGAAGCCAACCAAACCGTATGACAAGAATCAGAAGAGTTTCGAAAAGCTTTTGATTATGCGGCATGACGACGTCAAATTGATTGTAGGCGTCCAGAAGTCCAATCAGGACAAAGTTCAATACAGTTTGTCAGCCATAGTACCTTCGACAGAACAATAAAAAACCACCGCAGAGCGGTGGTTAGAAGGCTGGGGCTCGAAACGGCTGTTAAACCGTAAGGGTTGTCATCCCTTCTGCGAATTCCCCTTTGACTCTGCAAAGGTACAAATAATTTTCATTCTGACAACAAGAGTATATAAGGAAAGAATTATTCCAATGTCAGAAGATACCCGGCAATCCCGTCCACGTGCGTCATCGCAATTGATTCAATCGCTTCTTCCGTCATCAGCCAGTGGCATTCCTGCTCATTGGTCATAAAGCCGTTCTCAGTCAGGACGCAAGGGCAGAGGGTGTGACGCAAGAGGTAGAAGCCTTCCTCGTAGTCGATATCACCGTCCGACCATTCACCCCGCAACTTCATCGATGAAAGATGCACGGCAGCAGCCTCGGCGATGCAGTCAGCCAATCTGTCCGCAGCAGTATTGCCAACTGATGTATAGATAGACCATCCCGATGGGGAAGTCCACGCCGAACCATTCCCGTAGGCATTGAAATGGATGCTCACGCAGATCGCATTCTCCTTCCCGTTAACCCGGCACCAGGCATTCACCCTGCGACACCTCTCCGCCAGAGAGATATCATCCTCCTCCGGCACCAGCAACTCAGCATCAAGGCCCAGCGCCTGTAGTTTTGCTGTCACCCGACGCGCAACGATGCGATTGTAATAATACTCAAGAAATTGTCCGTCCGGACTCCGTTTCCCGGCCGTGTTCCGACCATGGCCATTGTCGATGAAGATTTTCATTGTGCTGTACAATAAATGTTACAGCAGCTACCGAATTCCGACTACAAAGGTAGTTGATTAACAGAAGTCTTCAAAGACATCTCCACCTGCCCATTCTTTCCCAAGCGAGATTGTGTAATACTTCTCAGCACCTTCTTCACTAAAGAATGTTCTCACACTTGTATGCACATATTGGCCGTCCTCAAATGTGATTTCTGACAGTGCAAAATTTGTTGCTCCGCTCGTAGTGCAGAGCACGGCTATTTTCTGCCCATCTACACTCAATTCCGCCTTTAGGATAGGAGATTCATAAACATCGTTGTGACAGTAAATCTCGCTAGGTTTGAGATTGACAAGATAGTCTTGCAGTGGGGAAGAAGAAGGTTTTTGAGGGCAAAGCGGGAATTCAGTAGGTATCTTCCATTCACGCTGCATCGCTCCGGGCGTAAGGGAAGGCTTTAGTGCTAACTGGGCCTCAAAATAAGCCTGTGTTTCTCTCTCAATCTGCTCTTTCTGAATTTGCCACTGAGTACGATATTCCTGGTGATTCCAATCTTTATCCCAGGGTTCTCCAAAGCCATCGGATTTCTTGTCTCCATCTTGATAAATCCATTCTCCAATGCCGTTCCCTGATGGTTTGGTGTTTTCAAGTTTCTTGTCCTCTTCAGCCCAGCGAGTAAGGTTCCTAAGGCACTTAGCTGCTTCTTCTTTGGAGACAGTGCGCATCCACACCGTATTTGGTTCGGCAGATGACTGACGAAGGATTGCGGGATTCTTTAAAAAGGCTTCGATCGAGCCACATAGAAACTCGATTCTCTTACGTGTGAAGGGGTTGTTAAGTACGTTCTCCAAACGGGTTAGCCATCGCAAGTTTTCAGGACGATTATTGCAGCGGTTTGTGTCAATATGATCTACAACCATGTTCGGGTCTTCTGGAACTCCGTGGAATGCCGTGGCAACTACCTGATGAACCCTGACGCCACCGTAAAGCATGTATCCACTCTTAACATCTTTAGTCCCAAATGTCCATATGTTGTCAAGTTTGGTAGCCCGACATCCTTTCTTTGGATGACGATAAATTGCGCCATTATTTCGAACCGAATAATGACGGTCTTTGTAGTCACATTCTCTGGTCTCATTATATGTTGAGACGACATCTTCCATGGCACTATTGGTGAGTTAGTTACGAAAAGATGCTTAAATATACGACAATTTCATATGTTTTCATTCGATTTCAGCAACATTTCATCCTTAAATGAAGAATTGTTCGTATATTTACCTCTAATTTGATTGAATTTTGCAACCCTCCTAAAACTAAGGACATGTCGAAATTGAGCAACGAAGCATTTGCGATACTGGCTGTCTGCCCAGAAGCAAAAAAAACATATGGAATCACTGTGGATAAAGCTGGTTCTAATCACTTTGTTTTCCATTGGGCTTTTCCTATTGACAAGTCAAAAGCTCATAAGGAAGGTTACGATGAGAAACATGTTCGCGGAACAGTTTCAACAGACTCCGAGTATCCAGGTTGTCCATATTGTGGATCAAAGAATTTTGTATTCTGTGGCAACTGCGGTAGCGTAATCTGTTATCATGGCCAGAGGCGTGTTTCTTGCCCTCAATGTGGATTCTCTGGAGATGTCACAGACATTGAAAGTGTTGATTTGAAGGGTGGTGGTTTTTAATTTGAAATAAGTATAATCGAAAATGATAGAGCTTAAGCCAGGAAGTAAAGTAGATTTGACCATTGGTGGTCAGGCGACTGTTATTAAGGAACTCGGCCGTGGAGGACAGGGGATTGTTTACCTTGTTGATCTTTGTGGCCAAAAAATGGCATTAAAGTGGTATCTCAACCCTCTTGGAGATAAATTCTACAAAAATCTTGAGAAAAACATCCAAAGCGGAGCTCCTTCTGATGCTTTTATTTGGCCAGAATATCTTACGCTCAAAACTAAAGGCTACTATGGCTATATTATGAAGCTCCGTCCAGCAAACTATTTTGAGTTTGGCAATTTCCTTCTAGCGAAGAAAAACTTCAAGTCTTTTGATGCTATGCTTGCTGCTGCTATGAAGATTTGCGATGGCTTCATGATGCTCCATCGGTTTGGTTTCAGTTACCAGGATCTTAACGATGGCAACTTTTTTATTGATCCATCAACCGGAGATGTCTTGATTTGTGATAACGATAACGTTATGCCACAGGGGGAGAAGTCCGGTATTATGGGTAAAGCCAGGTATATGGCTCCAGAAGTGGTTGCTGGAGGAATTCCCGACAAATACAGCGATAGGTTTTCCTTGTCGGTAATATTATTCATGCTTTTCTTCGCGAATCATCCTTTCGAAGGCGCAAAAGTAGTTGCTTGCCCATGTATGACAGAGTCGTATGAGAAGAAGTTTTATGGGAGTGAAGCAGTGTTTATTTACAATCCGAATGATAAATCCAATCTGCCAGTTCGTGGTGTTCACCAGAATGTTATCAGGAGATGGCCAGTCTTCCCGGCGATTCTCAAAGATAATTTTATACAACAATTCAGTCAGGAAAAGCTGAAGAATCCTACTACAAGAATGATTGAGCAGGAGTGGCAAAAACTTATAGCAAAAGTTAGAGATTCTCTTGTTGTATGCCCTTCTTGTGGAGAGGAAACATTCCTTGATACCACTTCGGACGAATGCAAATGTATGAATTGCGGTAAGGTTGTTTCTATCGATAGATATATCAAAATAGGATCACGTTCCCTTATTCTAACTCCGAATACCAAACTTTACATTGACAATGACAACGTTGCCGATGCACTTGTTGTATCCAACCCTCAAGATCCCTCAATGCTTTTGATTCAAAACATATCTGGACAGAAATGGACTGCAGAAACCCCAAGCGGGAAAATCAAAGAAATAGAGCCAAAGGGATTTATGCCAGTTAAGACTGGAATCAAGATATCTTTTTCAAATATATCCAAAGGAGAAATAATTGCATAGATAACCATTAAAATTTCAATACTATGTCTTTACTTGATGAAGTAGTAAGCGTACCACGCCGAACAATGACCCTGTTCTTCATGATTGATACATCAGGAAGTATGATGGGCAACAAAATTGGAGCCGTTAATGATGCAGTTGTAAACGTGCTTCCTATGTTGGATGAGATTTCTGAGACCAATCCTGATGCCGAAATCAAGGTTGCTGCACTTGAATTCTCTAATGGAGCAAGTTGGCTATATTCGGAGCCAAAACTCGCTTCGGAATTTGTATGGCAGGATGTTACAGCTGGTGGATTGACTTCACTTGGGGAGGCTTGCTCGGAACTTAATACAAAATTATCTCGTAGTGGATTCATGCAGGCAGCAAGTGGCTCATTTGCTCCAGCCATCATCCTCCTTTCTGATGGTGGCCCAACTGATGATTATAAAACTGGCATTTCTAAGTTGAAGAACAATAACTGGTTCAAGGCAGCCATCAAGGTCGCAATTGCAATCGGTGATGATGCTGATCTTAAAGTTCTTGAAGAATTTACTGGCTCGAATGAGGCTGTGTTCACAGTACACAACATTGATGCACTCAAGCAGATTATTCGTGTCGTTGCAGTTACATCGTCACAGATTGGCAGTAAGAGCAGTAGTGCAGGTGATGCCACAAAACAGGATCAAGTTGTAGAAGAAGTAAAAGCTCAGATTGAAAATATCGATGGTGCAGAGGCTGCGACTCAGGTAGATAGCAGTTCATACTCTGACGATTGGGATTAAAACATATGGAATATCTGAATTTTACCTGCCAAGGTGAAAGTCATAAGGCGGATAATAAAGTCTGTCAAGACTATTCGCTTGCGTCGTCCAGAGAAAGAACGACGGTGGCTATCGTGTGCGATGGCCACGGCGGGAATCGATATTTCAGAAGCGATATTGGTGCCAAATACGCTGCCGAGATAACAGAAGAATCAGTTCGTATGTTCGTAAAGAACATTGATTCTGACATATTTAGGGATAAGCCATTCACGGCAGTCGGGCCAATCAAAGAGTTGCCAGAAGGTTATAAGGAGACAGAAATAGATAAGCTGTTTAGACAATTATTCTCGTCAATAATCTTCAAGTGGAATGAAAAGATACTTGAACATGCTGGCGCAACTCCAATAAGCGAATGGGAAACGGAGCATGTTGAACAGAAGTATCTCGATGAATTTTCGCAGCAGAAGAACCTTGAAAAGACCTATGGATGTACTTTGATGGCATTCGTAAGAGCGAAACATTATTGGTTCGCATTCCATCTTGGAGATGGCAAATGTATCGCGCTCCAGAAAGACCCAATATGGTGTGAACCGATACCATGGGATGAACGATGTTTCCTTAATAAAACCACATCGTTGTGCGATTCAGATGCCATAAATGAATTCAGATACTGTTATCAAGGAAAAGGGAACTATCCAGTTGCAGTATTTCTTGGGTCAGATGGCATTGATGACTCTTTTGGCGAGACAACCAATATGGTCAACTTCTACATTCAACTTGCGAAGGAAATAGTCTTACAGTCAAGGGAAAAGGCAGAGGTATCATTACAAGAGACACTTCCTCAGCTCAGCAAGATTGGCAGTAGAGATGACATGTCGGTTGCCTGCGTCTATGACAAAAGCGATCTGAAGGCATTGTACAAGAGTCTTGTCCAATGGCAGGTATCTAATGTAATGGCTGCAGTGGAAGACATCAATGTGAGAATAGTTAATCTAAAAAACAAACGCGATGCTCTCCAGAGGAAACTTATTTCTAGCGACAAAACAAAGATTGAGTTACAGTATGCAATGAATGACCTCGATAGGGCTTTCTTGCAAAAAAGGAATCTTGTGAAGAAGCTAGATATCCTTCTCCAGGAACGAGATGGTGAAGACTTTGTACCTTATTCTGACGAGATAGGAGTTGATAACATTATTGAAGAACCAACAGCCGAGGTCATTGAACATGTGGCTGACAAGATAGATGAAGAAGTAGATGGAGTTACACCTTGCACTGAGGAATATAGTGAAGACTGATGGCCCTTCCATCATCACTGAAGGTCGCTTAGTAAACATACTATGCGACTTTCAGGCATTTGATGCCATTCCCGCATCAAAGTATGTAATGCGAGCAATCATTGATGATGGATACTCTAAGAAACTACTTCAATGTACGAAATGGGATATGGCAGCTCAGCAGTTGAGTGGTCAGTTTGCAAGTAGTACCGGATTCCAACCAGATATTGTTTGGACGATTTTCCAGAGTTTAGCGTATGGACTTGGGTGGAAAAACACAATAGAGAAATGTAGTGTTAAGAATCCAACAGTGCCTCCTATGCATCCTCACAGAGCCAAGGTTAAACTAGGGAATAATGCATCTGTTAATGACATCAATCAATATTTCTCCTCTATTGTAGAGCTTAAGAATGATTCATTGAGTTCATTTGGAGTGCAATTCACTAACATCTCTTGCGTATGGGATCGTTCATTTAAGGATAAAGATTTCTATTACTACTGTAATGTCGAAGTTACCGGAAAATTAAAAGAGTTCATGTGCATCAAAGTCATTTCATATGGTTTTGACAACTCTATAATAGATGTCAGCTCTACTTATGTTGACTCAAATACTCATAAGTCCTTTGGTGTATACAACGTTAACCCTCATATTCAAGGCTATATGCCATCCGACATTGCTAAAATTATTGTTTACGCCGAATAATATCTTACATGACTTTATCAGCCGCAATATACCAATCAATACAGAGTATAGGTCCTGAATGTTTACGTAATACAATCCATAATATTGTGTCAGACTATTCAGGCTATGAGGAAGCGCTTGCTTCAAAGCAAGTTCTTAAAGAATTTGTTGCACAAGGATATGGCGAAAAAGCCTTGTATCTGTATAGTTCTAATCTTCCTTGGCAAAATAAGATGCAGTCATATGTCTCCGAATTTGCTAGTAAGACTGGATTCAAGGAAGATCTTGTAAAATACGTCTTTGAGTGTATTGAGTATGGACTTGGTTGGATAAAGGATGAACCATCATACAACCAAAGTGGACAAAAAAGCGCAAAAAAGGATTACACAGAGGACTTGACCGGTGTCGATCTTGATAAGCAGCTGATCCTTATGCAGAAGGAATACATATCTATGCTCAACAGCCTAATTGTGGTTCCTGAAGGTAGACTATACAAGAAATCCGGCTATTATCCAGCTCAAGCGATTTCTGAATTATGGGTTGTGGAGCATAAGATAGACATAATCAGTGCCGCTCTCGGACAAAACAACTCAGCTTGGTGTAAATCCGAGAAAGAAAAAGTCCTCTCCCAGTTCCAAAGGACTAAATCTAGCCAATTTGGAGCAGTATTCGCAAAAGTAATATTGCCCGTACTAATTTTGCTAATTGGCTCAACTGAAGGTATAAAGTATTTTGCATCCTCAAAAGAACTGAACGAGTACAATTCCTACATGGCATCGGGAGAAGCCGCTCTAGCTAAAGGGAATTATGCTGATGCTATTGAAGCTTTTGTTTCTGCAGGTGAAGGTTATGATGGTGTTTTTGCTCCATCGTCAAAAAAGAAGGCCGCCACTACAAAACTAACAGAAGCAATCACGCCGCTCTTTAATGAGACAGTTGCGTCCGCACGAGAGATGGCTGCAGCAGGCAAATATGCAGATGCCCGCGAATTGCTTAAAGGATTTGAACAATATCCATTTGATAACGCAATGCGTTCATCACTTGAAAGTGAACAGAAGAATCTCGAAGATGTAATAGTTAACGCTGTATCTGATGGTAAGAATACATTATTGATGACTATTTCGACGAAGGGACGTAAACTAGACGCCACGACTCATGAGACATTGAATGAGTTGCTTAAGGTTGCACCTGATGATTATTGGCTGAACTTCGTTTTAAATAAAAGCAAGTAAGCATGAATGAAATCTCGAAAAAGATACTAAAGACATTTCTTCTTACCTCCGCACTCTCATTGTTGCACACAAACAGTGGAGAGGCAAAAGTGTCTACAAATCCAGAAGGCCTAACCGATGGCTCTAGTAAAAAATTACTTAATGCACTTAGGCCAAAAACTGTAAAAGACGTTGTAAAAGTAGGCACTAATGGCAGTGTAAGATATATTGCAGACCATAGATCACATTCATCCCATCGTTCGCACTCTTCTCATCGATCCGGGTCAAGCCACTATAGCTCAAGCCATTATAGCTCAAGTAGTTCTTCGACTAAGTCATCTAGTTTTATGTCTACGCCAGTGGCCCCAAAGGTGTATTCTCTTGGAGAAAGAACTATTAGCCAGGGCATGAACGGAGCAGACGTATCTGCTCTTACAGATCTTCTAATTAGAAATCTGTATTTGAATAAAGCAGACTTAACAGAAAGTAGCGGCAAAATAGTATACAATGCTAAGGTCAAAAGTGCTGTTATGAGATTTCAAAAGGATGCAAATTTGTCCGCAACTGGCAATGCTGATTCAAAGACGGTAGCGCAACTCAAAGTCTGGGATGTAAATAAAACTACTGTTGTCCTTGGCGTTAGAGATCTTGTCGTTGGTAATTCCGGCACTGATGTCGCCGAATTAATACAATTACTTTCAAAAGCTGGTTATGCACCTGATCCTGCTAAACTTGAATATGAAAACGGTAAGCCGAAAATGACTGAGGATATCACGATGGCTATCAAGATGTTCCAAGCTTATAGTAAACTACCAGTAACAGGCAATCTTGATTCTACAACAATCGCTAGACTTAAAGCAGCTGCAAAATGACAATTAAAGTTGACAGACGAATCTACTCCGATGAGTGTATCGCTAATACGTTGTATTGGCTTGGACAGAAGTATACCTGTTCGAGAGCTATTTCGGGAGAAAATGAAGAGACTGTCACAATTGAGGCGATGAATGTAGCTATACCAAATCTGTTCATAGAAAACGAATTTTGGAGCAGTTTAAATGACTATAAGCTTCGTGAGAAAATCAAGGAAGAAACCAAAGACATCAGGACTATTCTGTACGTCAAGGCGTTCTCTGACTGTGACAATATAACTGAGGAGGATATTAATGAAATATAGATTGCTTCCTTTCAATTTCACCAGGTTTAAAGAAAAAGAAGTTCTGGTGAATGAATTGGGCGATCTATTAGTTTCGCCTAGAGGAACCGTGGAAAGAATAATCAACCACGAGGATATAGATGCGGAACTGTACAAATCACTTGTCGCAAACTATTTCTTATATGAAGGTGATATCCCTGGAACATTGGATATCTATGCCAGCAGGTTGAAAACCAAGAAAAGTTTTCTCGGAGCAGGAACGGCCCTCCATATCTTTGTGTTGACACTGCGTTGTAATCAAAACTGCATCTATTGTCAAGCGTCCAGTCGTGCAGCCGAAAATAAGCATTGCTCTATGTCAATAGAGTCAATGGATGCTGCGGTGAAACTCATGTTCAAATCAAAATCCGAGTATCTAACGATGGAATTCCAGGGCGGTGAACCATCGCTTGAGCCTGGACTTATACGATACGGAATAGAGTTGGCCGAACAGATTAATCTCCAAGAGAAACGCCATCTAACGTATGTGCTTTGCACAAATTGCGTGAATCTAACTGATGAAGTTCTGGAGCTATGCAAGCGGTACAATATCGTAATTTCAACCTCATTGGATGGGCCAAAGTTTATCCATAATCACAACAGAGGCCAGGATAGTAGCTATGATAGAGTAACTAAGGGTATTGAAATAGCACGAGAAGAACTTGGGAAAGACCGCGTTTCCGCACTTATGACTACATCCACCTTTGGCGTTCATTATCCAATTGAGATAGTGAACGAGTATGTAAGATTGGGGTTCAACAGTATTTTCTTGAGGGCGCTTAACCCATACGGCTTAGCAACTCAAAATGACAATTGGGATGAATACACAGATCAGTTCATTACATTCTATAAAACAGCTTTTGAACATATCCTGGATATAAACAAAGCCGGTAAATTCTTCATGGAAGAGTATGCAGTTATACTTCTCCGGAAGATTCTTACGCCATTCACTACGGGCTTTGTTGATTTACAATCTCCAGCTGGAATCTTGAATTCTGTTATCGTCTATAACTATGATGGTAACGTATATGCTTCTGATGAGTCTAGAATGCTGGCAGAGTTCAATGACTATACCTTCAAACTAGGAAAGGTAACGGATTCTTACGAAGATTTATTCTTTGGCGAAAAAGCTAGGGCATTCGCAAAAGTCTGGTCAAATGAATGTTTGGCCGGATGTTCTGATTGTCCAGTTAGACCATACTGTGGAGCCGACCCCGTAAGGAACTATTCTACCCAGGGGGATATGTATGGAATCCGATACAACTCCGCATTGTGCAAGAAGAATAAGGCAATCATCGAGTACCTTATTTCCTTGCTGGTAGATAGGGAAGATGAAGTGCTGCCAATTTTTAAATCTTGGTTGTCATGAGGTTTGAGTGGAATATAGAGTCAAATGATAATGCCCTGTTCGTTACAGCACAATGTAACAATAGGTGCATTATGTGTTGCCAGCCACCTTTGCATCAGGATGACATTGATGATCTGCTTGAAAAGAACCTTAAAGCTATAGATAATGCGCCTCAAGGAATAAAAGTAGTTGGCATTACTGGTGGAGAGCCAACTCTTTTGGGAGATAAGCTTTTTATTTTGATCGAGAAGATCCGTTCCAAACTTCCAGAGACTGCGATTCAACTATTGAGTAATGGCCGTAGATTCTCAGACAGTCAATACGCTAAGCGAATGAAGGAAGTTGGTGGTGATAACCTATTTGTGGGCATACCACTTCATTCTGATTATGTGGGTGATCATAATCTCGTCGCTGGAGTTAATGGCGCCTATGACGAAACAATGCTCGGTTTATACAACCTGAACGCTGCTGGCGTCGAGATTGAGCTTCGTGTGGTCATCAACTCTATAAATGCTTATAGGCTCCCCTTGATGTCAGAGTTCATCTACAAGAATCTTCCATTTGTGAGTTGGGTCGCATATATGGGAATGGAACATACGGGATATGCTATTGCCAACGAAAAACAGATTTGGATTGAACCGGAGGAATATAAGGATTCTTTAGGGGAGGCTGTAAAGAGGCTCGCGGACTGGGGAATGGACGTAGCAATTTTCAATATCCCATTGTGCCTCCTTCGTGAAGATGCCAGACGCTTCTCAAAGCACAGCATATCAGACTGGAAAGTAAGATATGCTGATTGCTGTAACGCATGTTCGTTGAAATGTGAGTGTTGTGGCTTATTTGGCACATCGAAAAAAGAGTTTAACGGAATAAAAGCATTGTAAAATATGGGAACTTGTAAGTATTGCGGCAAGAGCGTTGGACTGTTTTCCAGCGTCCACAAAGAGTGCGAAGAGAGGCATAATAGAGCTTGCTCTGAGTTATTTGCTGTGTTTTCTGATTACTTCAAAGGTGCGAAAACTGCATCCGTTGTTAGTAGTACTATACAGAGTAAGAAGAATGAATACTTCGTTTCCAACGATGATGTCGCACGTCTGGGAGGAGATGCGATAAACACATATTGCCAGACCCTGCGCAGACCATTTCCTGCTTCAATACTTGGTATTACTAGTGACTTCATTTCTGCTACTGGCGTATCTTATTCAGCGTTGAATTCAAAAGGTTCTCTTGATTCTATTGCGACAAAGTTGATGAAGGGATTCATTGCTGACTTCTTTACGGATGTTCTGCCATTGGACAAAGCCTTCAGTCGATGTGAAAGGATTATGAAGACTTTGCCGATTAGCAGTTCTCTTGAGAACGATATTTATATGGAGATGCTTGAAAAGGCATCTGTCAACTTCATGAAGGATGGTGTTCTGACAGCATCAGAGCAACAACATATAGATGATTTCGTCGCAAAAACTGGTATCTCGATCTCCAACCTTCCTGCAAAGTATCAGGACTCTGATATTGCAAAAGTCGGTCAGGCTGCGGTCCTCCGGGATCTGCAGAATGGTATATATCCTGTTTGTAATGTTCAACTTCCTATAATCTTGGCTAAAAACGAACACGTTCTGTGGGCTTATAATGGTGTTTCCATGTACATGGAAAAAATTGAACGAGAGACAGTTGGACGTAGCGGTGGTTTTAGTTTTCGAGTTTGCAAAGGAGTTACATATAGGGTCGGACAGTTCAAGGGCCATCCGGTTGAGCATAGTCGAATGAATCTTGAAGGGAATGGTGCTTTGATAGTCACCAACAAGAACTTGATATTCTATTCACAACAGAAGAATAATAAAGTACCATTTAATAAGATTGTAGGTATCACTCCTTATTCTGACGGAATAGAAGTTCACAAAGACGGTAACGCTAAGCGTTTGACTTTCCAGGGATTTGATAGCTGGTTTATTATGAACTTGCTTTCTATGGTTGGTAACATATAGAGAATATGAAAAAGACGGCACTGATAATATTGTATTTCCTCATCCCGGTATTTGCATTTGCTCAGGCAATGGAAATACCGGTACGTAAGAAGCAATGTACCGAGCAAATTATCACTCATACAGGTTACACGGTGTCGTATAATCAGGACTGGCTCATCCCTAACTGGGTAGCATACGAGCTTACGTCAACAGAAGTTGAGGGTACAGTTCCTCGCAGAGGTGCTTTTTGCCCTGATCCAGATGTTAAGGGGAGAACGGCGACGACGTATGATTACAGTAATTCTGGTTGGGATAGAGGTCATATGGCACCTGCGGCCGATATGAAGTGGAGTGAAAGAACGATGACAGAAAGCTTTTATCTCTCAAATATTTGTCCTCAAGACCGTGGATTAAATGGTGGAATATGGCTCGGATTAGAAGAAGCAGTTAGAGATTGGGCCAGAGCGCAGGGAAATGTATATGTTGTATGTGGCCCAATAATGGGAGAGACATTTGACACTATTGGAGAAAATGCGGTTGCCGTTCCTGATGGTTTCTTCAAAGTGGTATGCAAGAACGTCAATGGCATATACTTTACAATAGGTTTTATATTTCCAAACAGGGATGTTAAGGGAAGCATTTATGATTATGCTTGTCCTGTTGATGAGGTTGAAAAGAAGACAGGTTTTGACTTTTTCTCACTCATCCCAGATTCTATCGAAAAAAAAGCGGAGACCACATATAATGCAAAAGATTGGAGGAGGTAACATATGAAAGTTAAAAAAACGTTCTTTGGTAACACTTGCGAGGTGCCACGAAATATCCAGAAATCATTTTTGCTCAATGACCGTTATCACTCTGCGAAGTTGACGCTTGACTTTCTTGGCAATTATATGATCGATGTCCCATATGGGGTAACTGATGCTACTGCCAGGAGGAGCGTATATTATAAGTCTGCCATTAATGAGGTTACTCGGCAAATGATGAATGCATATTCCTCTGCTACAGATGCATTCACAATGATAGCTTCAAAGTGCGTAAAAATCGAGTCTGATGTTATATATCAGAAACGACTTCATTCACTCTGCCCCGAAACATATTCCAAGCGACCTTGCCCCGAACCTCAGCCTACTAAAGCGCTTGTTGAGAAAGAACTGATTCAAGAAGCCGATAAAAAGTTTTACCGCCTTTTTTCCAGCAATACCTCCGCAAAGAAGAAATACATCTCAGAGAATCTTGAAACCATGTACCAAGATAGGCTTAGGCACTGGGAAGAAGTGGTTACCTACTATGACTATGTCGAGACTATCCTAGCGGCAAAAAAGAATAAAGCATATTACGAGCAGTTTATTAGCACGAAAACAGATCTTGAAAATAGGATATACGGCCCAGATGAATACGTTAAGCAACAGATAACCGATACACTTCAAGATAAGAATATTCCATTTAGAAGCTTGCCTTTTGAACTAGATTACAATCAAAAGGATGGACTCCTGAATCTGGTTGTTGATGTTCCCGTAGATGTCCCAATTCCAAGAGAAACCGCTCAGCTATATGCTACAGGTAAAATAAGCATAAAAAGCAAGCCGGGAAAAGATCTCAAACTAGAAAAGACAAAGTTTTACCTAGGCCTGGCATTTTACCTTGCCAGTAAATGTTTCAGCCTTGCATTGAATATAAAAAAGGTCAGGGTTTCCCTTGTGGAATTACCCGCTGCCCTTGGCTTGTTATGGATAGAATTCGACAGGGATATACTCCAGCAGCTAATACTTTCAGGCTATATTGACCTATACGCATCCGCACTGTCATTCAATCACTACTTTGATATTGATGATGTCAACGGGCTACGACGTATTCATATAGGGCAATATAACAAAGAAGTTGACGCAATTATCAAGAATGCAGCACAACCACTTCAGAAACCAGTAACACCAAAACGTTCAGATATTATTGAAATATCTATCGACGATGCAAAACTAATTGCAGCAACAATTCATGATAACGGCGAAATTCAGACTGCCATTGATGAATCTATTCGGAATCTGATGAGTACCGTTAAAGTGTCAAGAAACTATGCGTCAATGCTGGAAGAAATAAAGTCCTCAGGAATGCAGCCAAGCATAGAGCCGGATAGCACCCAAGAAGATGGTTATAGTTCATCATACGGAGAAATTGAGTACAAAGAATATATGGTAACTGAAACAATCCCAGAGAGTGATGCTGCGTTTATAAGCAAAATAAAGGCATTCATCCAAAGTGTGATTGATCAGGAGGCTCCAATTAGCCGAGACTTGTTGAATCGTCGAATATGCGCAGCGATGGGTATTTCTCGCGTGAGCGCAAGACTCAATGAAAAATTGGTTTCTATTCTTATTGACATGAAATTGTTAACGACTACGGATGGAAAATTATTTTTCTGGTCTAACAATACCAGGCCAGATAATTATAAGGCTTATAGAAAGGGTGGAAATCGAGATGCCCTTGATATAGCTCCACAGGAAATAGCAAACTGTATGGCATACAATATTGACTGTTCGGGGAATACTGATAAAGATTTCGTTATTCGCGATACAGCCAACGAATTCGGTTTTTCTCGTTTAGGCACCAATGTGGTTGCGGCTATGGAAAATGGCATCCTTTATGGTGAAACTCATGGAATATTATCCGTGCGTGGCAATGGAATCTATTCAAACATCTAATTTCGCTTATTGAATATGAGAAAGAGAATATTTGAAATCGTTGAAAAAGGCCAAAAAGGCGATACTGGAAGCATTGTATACGACATTGCAATGTTCCTCGCGATTATTATAAGCATCGTACCACTTATGTTCGTAGAAGAACTAAAGTGGTTTAAGTATGTTGAAATAGTCACGGTTTCATTCTTCATCATCGATTACCTTCTTAGGTGGTTCACTGCTGATTATAAGATTGAGAAGAAAGGATTGTCTTTTATCCTGTATCCATTCACCCCAATGGCTATTATTGACCTTTTGTCAATCCTTCCTGGTTTCAATGTTCTTGGTCAGGGATTCAAGATATTCAGGGTGACCCGTTTACTCAGAATACTTCGTGTTTTCAAATTCCTTCGTTATTCGAATAAGATAACAATATTTATGAGGGTACTAAAAAAAGAGAAGAACGTGTTATTATCCGTACTGGTTATCGCCGTTTTCTATGTTTTCTTGACTGCTCTCATTATGTTCAATGTAGAACCGCATATTAATCCGAATACTGGGGCTGTAACATTTTCGGATTTCTTTGATGCATTGTATTGGGCCACAGTAACCCTCACCACTGTAGGATACGGAGATTTGTGTCCTGTAACCGATATTGGCCGTTGCGTCAGTATGCTTTCCTCATTATTCGGTGTTGCCGTGATAGCGCTTCCTTCGGGTGTCATTACTGCGAGCTACCTTGATGAGCTTCGGTCACAAAAGAAAGGCGAGGACGAAATAGCAAAATAGAGCAATCCCGAATACTATGAATACGTTCAACAAAGCCCTGGCCACTATCGTCAAACAATATGGCATAAAAATCATTTCCGATATGAAAGTGATTAATATGCTTTTAGATTACAACGCGTTCAGCGATTTTCCAGCAGCAAAACAAATTCTCAAATCAATGATTGAGGAAGGTGTTTGCAGCAATGTAGTTAATGTGGCTAGCCCTCACGGCCTTTTCAGAACAAAGAAAAGTCCTGAAGAAATTAAACTCCAAATCGCTAAACTTTCTTCTTCATTCTGCACAAATTCAGGCTACAAGGAAGACCTTGTTAACTACGTCTTTGGCGGATTCCTGTATTCCATGGGAATTTTTTCTCAAAGTCCAGATGAACAGAAAGTCGAGGAAGATGCCAATAAAGATGCGAACTCCGAAATAACTCAATTCTTAATCGTTAATATCTCGCCGAAGAATTCGGATTTATACATAGACGATGTAATTCAGGTAACTCAAAATGGCGTTTGGGTGGGGGAACTGCCACTTGGACTTCATAGCTATAAGGTGGAAAAACTACCATTTCACGAAGACGGTAAGGTTCAACTGACTGAAACAGAGTCTGTAAAGTTGGACATTAATTTGCTAAAACAATCTGCCTCCGGACATTTGGTAACAATCACAACAGAAGAAGATGATACAGAGATTTTTGTCGACAGAGTAAATGTAGGAAGAGGTTTTTGGGAAGGTCAGTTGTCAAAAGGGGATCATTGTTTTGAAGCGCGAAAAGACAAGTATTATCCATTAACCAAAAGACAGGTGATTGACAGTAATCAGGATGTTGTTTTTTCTTCGCTGAAACCTATTACCGGTAGTGTCAGTGTGAACGTTTCTCCAGTGGGCTCAAATATTTATTTGAATGGGAGGAGCGTCGGGTGTTCTCCAATGATAATACGTGATGTGCCAATAGGCCAGAAATTTATTTCGGTCAAAACTGAAGAAGGAACAGAGTTCAAGACAGTTGTGGACGTAAAAGAGAACCAAACCACGCCTATCAATGAATGTATTGATACTCTTTTCTTTGATGACTATTCAAATGTGAAGATTGGGGATTTCTTTTATGAAGATGGGACATTATCACATGTAAAGGCAAGTAATAAGAAATGCATAGGGATTGTATTCTCTACAAAGCCGGATAAATCTGATGCTCAAAAAGGGTGGTCACATGGATGTATTGTATCGGCCATGGAAGAGTATCTTCTTCCCAGGTCTGGCGGTTGGGGTGATTTGACAATTCCTCTTCCCGCAGATTTCTCGAAAGATAGTGAAACTGATATTCGACACTATATTACCTCATTTGGATCTGAAGCTGCTAAAAGTGGTTATGTTAAATGTAATATTGACATCATTAAGGATAATCCTCTTTTCGATGCAATATATCAAGCAAGCATGATAAAAAGCAGTTTTCCATTGCCCAAAGGAAAAACGAGTGGGTGGTATCTACCAACGATACAACAATTAATAGATTTATTCTTCAATATATTTGAGGCAACACCGGACAATCAGTATGGACCGTCTGTGAAGATCAAAGAGTCCATAGAAAAATCTATAATGCCAGAACAGCGTAAGATGATTCTATCATCTTATCATACACTGGACGGAATATGGTCCTCGAGCATTGATGAGAATGGGGCTCCATACAGCGCCCATTTAGTAGTCTCATCAGTACTATTTAATACTGAGAAGAGTTCCTCATCACGATTTTTTTCAGGCCCAATGATACTTCCTGTTGCCTCATTCTAAAGACTTTGTGTGATTCATTTATGCCTGAGGCGTATACAGAGCCGAAGACAATACCTACACAGTATCCAATCTTCACTATCCTCGATACGACCTAGAATGACGCCCTAGTTTCGTAATGGCATGGGGACAATAATTGCATATTTGTCCCCATTGAGCTATATTTGTGATATAGGAGGTATGTATGAGAGTATTTCGAAAAATAGTCCACGTGTATGTGAAGGACAGTAGGGAAGACTTCTACTATGTGTCCGCAGCTGCTATGTTTAACGATCCAAGAATCCAGCCTTTGATGGGCATGGCTTATAAGACCTTTCGAAAGCACAAGTATGGTTCGGAGGAGCCTTATGAAAACGATTATGTGATTGTCAAAAGAGGCGTCATCCTTGGTCACGATAAGAAGGAAGGACAGACTGAATAAGCCTGCCCTTCGTTTTTATACCCACACCTCTCCATTCTCCACAAAGTCCTTCACTGCATCCAGGACTTTCTCCGCACCGGTAATTCCGTAAGCCTCCGGTGAGGCACGTGTTTTTTATTTCGGAGCATCACCACCCAGGGCGGTACATTTGATTCCGCTGCAGGTGGTACATTTCAAAGCGATACGGACGATTAGTTGCGATTAGTATCCGACTCGTTCCGATTAGGAACTAATGAGTCCGAGTTGGTACGATTAGTCCCAAGTTCGGCCCACCTACGGGGAAGAAGTTCCGAGAGGTCCTTTCCGTCGCGAAGATAGTACGGGATTTTTGTCAGGACGTCCTCCATCCAGATGCGCGGTTCGATGCCTGCATTCTTGCAGGTACTGATGAGCGAGTACACAATGGCTGCACGGTATGCTGATGCGTCATTGCCACAGAAGAGCCAGTTCTTGCGTCCGAGGGCCAGTGGCCTGATTGCATTTTCTATGAGATTGTTATCGATATTTATGCGTCCGTCGTTGACATATCGGCTCAGCCTTGGGAGCAGAGTGTATGTATATGATATAGCCATGCCGATCTTGCTCTTCGGAAGGACAGTGGGATATGTGTCCAACATCCACTTCTCGAAGACCTGTATCGTCGGATATGATATTTCCAGACGCTTTGCCTTGCGCTCCTCGGGGCTCAGCTTCGCCTCGTCAGCCTTGGATTCGACCTCATACAGTTTTCTGATATAAACGATAGCCTCCGTAGCATGTTTCCTGTCAGTTTCAAGAGCATCAACGAACTTTCTCCTGGCATGAGCCCAGCAACCGAACATCGTGATTCCCTCCATCGGTTCGAACTGATCGTAGCCTTCGTAGCCGTCTGTCTGGGCATTGCCCTTATAGTTCCCGAGAAGTTCACGGGCAACCTTGCCGCCACGGCTGCCACGGTCGTAGTAGAACATGACATCACCGGACAGGCCGTCACGCACGCACCATTCATAACCCTTGCGGGCCTTATGCTTCTCGTTGTCTATCACTGGAACCACACTTTCGTCAACCTGGACGTATTCGCTTTGCAGTATCTGTTTTCGCAGAAGATCATACAGCAACTTGAGCCGCTCGACCGCCGCCTCGTACCATTCTCCCATCGTGGAGTCGCTTATCACGATTCCGGCCTCCTTGTACTGCTGTATCTGCCGGTAGAACGGAAGATGATACATGAACTTTCCTATTATGATGTCCGTCAGGACCGAGGCTCCGGCAAGACATCTGAACACCGGCTGGAGAGGAAGAGGAGCGATGAGTATTTTTCTTTCTTCCGGCAGCTTGCTTTCAACATCTGACTTCAGGATAACCTTATGGCGTATCGTATTCAAGATATAGACACTTGCAGGAACGGTCTCGAGAGTTCTGGACTCTTCGGCGCCAATCTCGACATACTCGGGCTTGAGGTTCCCATTCTCGTCGGTCGTTCCGTCGGGATAGATATGGACTTCCTTAACGGAGAGATTGCTGTCGTCAAGCGTCCTGCGGGAAGGCTTGGCCTTTCTGGTAACGGAGTAAGTGATGGTCTCTTCGGCCTTTTCCACATCCTGCGCGAGGGCCGCCTTCTCTTCTTCCGTCATTTCCTGCTGGTCAAACAGGGTGAGCTGGGCAGGATCGAGAGGAAGATGTTTCTCAGACATCTGCCCGAACTGCTTCTTGCGAAGATAAGCGAGGGTGTCCTGAAGCTTGGCAATCTCATCTCTCTGAGAAGCTATCTCCTCCAATTGCGAGGCAATCTCACTTCTTTGGGAAGAGATCTTTTCCAGCTGGGAGGCAATCTCACTTCTTTGGGAAGAGATCTTTTCCAGCTGGGAGGCAATCTCATTTTTCTGAGAAGCAATCTTCTCCTCCTGAGAAGCGATTGTCACCTTGTCCTCAGACACCTGCCTGCGAAGTGCTTCGTTCTCCTCCATGAGAGCCTTGATCCGTTCCTCGATTGCCACTGTTTTTTTGCTTTCTTTCTATATGTAAAGATAGTGAAAAACAATGATTTACGCAAGTATATTGATGATTTTTCTTCATCTTTTCCGAAGATTTTTCAGGTCTTCGAGACGCTGTTTCCTGCTGTCCGGTTTCTCGATGATTCCTTCGACAATGAGTACCAGATCTCGCCATTCTATAGTTCCCGCAATTTCATCTTTGCTCTCCATATTGGGGTGCCCGAATGTCCCGGATTCGAGAAGTTTGGAGTATATCACCATACCTCCCGGTTCCCAATGAAGCAGCTTGATACGGTTGCGGGCTTTGTTCATGAACACGTAGACGCTGCCATCACACGGGTCGCATCCCATAGCATTCGTCACTATGCCGCTGAGCGTGTTGTAACTCTTGCGCATGTCGGTCGGCTGGGTGTACCACATATACCGCATGCTGTCGTTCAGACTAAACACGGCCGCTCGATGCTTGGATTATCGCCTGGATATACTGGAGGGTCATCTCGCCCTGGATTCGCATCATCGTTCCGTTCGGAGTCCGAAGCTCGATGCTCATCATCTTTTGCGACTGCTCCTTCTTCTTTGAGAAGCCCCGGCCTGTGGTCGCAGCAAACGAAGGCATCGGAACAAACGCTCCGCCGGAGGTCAGCTGAAGGAACTCGCCATTCGAAGACGGCGATTCAGACTGTTCCTTCGCATAGCGTGATTTGCTGTCAAAGAACTTCCAGGCGGGGATGCCCAGTTCCTCAAGCCTGGACTTGTAGGAGATCCCCTTCTCCTTGCAGTACGTCATGATTTCTGCAACTTCCTCTTTCGACATCATAGTATTTTCGCTATTTTTGTCGACAAAGATACCGGTTCAGATCCTCGTCCCAAGGACGTGCGTCACCGGGGGCTTACGTAATTCCCAGTATCTTGAACTCCAGGTCACGGAACGAAACGGAATAGAAGGAATTGTCCTGGAAGGTGATGATGACCGTGCCGTTGTAGTTCGGCGTGCTGACCTTGAATCCGACACATTCTTCGGACAGGAAGACAAACTCCGTGGCGCTCCAGCTCTGCATCAGCTGAGGATAATTGAGGAACATTTTGACGATTTGCTGTATCTGCGTATTCATAACTTTTTCTCTGTTTTGTGTCCCGTTGTCCCTTGTCCCACCGAGTGGGACAGCGGGGACAGATGGGACAAATTCGACATATTCTGTGGTTTTGTCCCTAGTCGTGGGACAGTGGTTGGATGTCAACCGGGACAAGTCCGAGATCATCCATCAAAAGGGCAACAACACCTTGGTATTCAGGTGAAATGTAGGGAGCAATCTGAAGAAAGTCCGGATTTTCCAGAGGTGTCCCATAGTGGGACGATGACGGGGAAGGAGTGGGACAATCGGCAGGAGGGACAAGGGAACCGTCTCGGATCTGAGCAATCAGTCTGTCGGCGATGTCGATGTGCGCTTCCCGTTCCTCAGGCGTGGCCGTAGTCTCCAGATAATCTGATACCGTGATGCGCAGCGACGTGAGTTCCGAGGCCTTCTGCTTCCACAACTCGTAGCCGTCAACATCAGGAAAGGCGATGACGGTTCGTTGCTGCAGGACATTGAGCTTGTCTCCGAGCTGGGACTTTCCTCCGGTAGCGAGCCAGACATATTCGGGCATCAAAGCCGAGCAGATTACTGCGGTCTTCTCCGACTCTACGAGTGCGACTGTGCGTCCCGGACACTTGGACAGCAGATGTTCTCCGAAGAGACATTGCGTCAGCTCCCAGCCGGCCTTCAGAGCGCCACTGCGCTTCATCAACGAGTGTACCCAGGTAATTCGTCCTCCGACCGCTTCATCCTTGATACGATGGCCTGTATTCGGGTCGTACTTCATTACCTTACCTGTGCGGCAGCGTCCGTGTATGTCAATCTGAAAGAAGATGACGTCTGCGCTTTTGGTGACACCTAGGCGGTACTCGTTTACGATTCTCTGCGTGTTGTTTGGGCCGAGCAGGGATGCGAGAAAGCGTGTAAAGTCGCTTTGATATTTTGTGTTGACCGAACGTGTAACGAGGTCCGATGGGATGAAGCATAATGGTTTGGGTGCTGGTTTTTGATGTGGGACTTTAATTGGTGTTGACATAAAGTTGTTCCTCCAGTTGTCGCTGGCTTCAGGATGATCCTGGAAGAACTGTGCAGGAGTGTAGTGGTAGCCGCAGGCGGATTCGTGGTCGCAGCGACCGACTGATGGATTGAGAGTTTCGCCGTCTTCGTTGACGTAAAGGGTGAAGCAGCGCTTGCGCCCACAGGCCGGGCAGGTGTGCCTGCTCTTCAAGCCTGAGTATCGTTCAAGTGACCAGTTCATTCCTCTTCCTTTTTAGGATTGTTCTTGAGCTGGAAGACGATGCGGCCTGCCTTTGATTTGGAAATGCCGAGTTCGGAGGCGATTTCGCGGATGGATTTACCAGCTTCCACGAGTTCGGCAACATTCATTTTCTCCTGGCTTACCTCTGAATCCTCCTGTTCCTTCAGGTGTTCTTTCTCTTTGGAGAATCCCCGGGCTGAGAAGTGGACAAAGCCGCCTTCCGATACGATTTCGTGAACTATGACGTTGTCTGAGCCGTATTTGTATTCTCCTGCGCGGACCTTGACTTGCTTGACGTACTTGATGCCGGGGTCTTTGGCCGACTGCCCGATGGCAATCACACTGTCAAAGAAGTTGTAGAGCTTCTTGGAGCCTGCGAGGTCGTTCTGGGTGATTGGATTCGAGAGGTTGCGCTTTGGTGTATGCGCGATGATCAGGAGGCTCCAGCCGTGTTTCTTCTTCAAGGTCATCAGTTTCATCATGAAGATGCCGGCGACATCGCCTTTCTCGCTGCTGTTGCAGAGGTAGGTGAGATTGTCGATGACGATTACCCGGCAGTTCGTGGTGATGGCGGCCTGCTCGATGTTCATTATAATATCGTCTTCGTAGTTCTGTGCATTGATGGCTTCTGCGCGGATCTCGGCGCGAAGCAGCTGGTCCGGGAAGATGTGCCGCAGGCCCGTGTCTTCATCAGTGTAGCGAAGCTGGAACTGCTTGTCGGACAACTCGCAGTCAACGTAGAGAACTGGCTGTGTATGAGCGATAAAGTCTGCCATCTGAACGGCGAAGATAGACTTGCCGATATTGGAGTCTGCAAAGAGGCAGCAGACCTCTCCCTCGTACCAGAGGGAGGAGTACAGGTCTACTGGGTTTGGACGGCGTGCTGCATCGATTACTGTCTGGTTTGCTGACTTGATCGAGAGCATGCCCACGAATGTCTCGCCGTCTTTTGGCTGCACGGCGGTGACTTGGGCGCGTATGGCGTCGAGTGAGTTGCTATCCGACATACTTCGATTCCTCCAGGCGCTTCTGTATGTCAGACATACGGTATCTTACGTTGTTGCCAATCTTCTCGGGAACAAGGTAGTCCTTGCTCCAGCGCCATAGTGTGGCCGAGGAGATGCCGAAGATTTCCATTACTTCGCTGCGGGAGAGATATTGCTCTTCCTTTTTGACTGGCTCCGGTGCCGGCTTCGATTCTATGACACTGGCGGCGATACTCTGTCCGAATTCAAGCAATTCGCCGAGCTTGAGGGAGACGATGAGGTCGGGGTTCTGCTGTGCGACCTCGATAAGGGTTATGTCCATTTTAAGTGTGAAACATTTGGGAGTAGCACCCGCCGTGACGTGATACGGTCCGTAGTGGCAAGATGCAGAGGGCGTGAGAATGCCGTATTTCATTCTGTCCTCCGAATACAAAAATATATGTGATTTTGTGAGAACAGATGAAAAAACCGTCCCACCTGATTGAGGTGGAACGGTGATTTCAAGGGCATTCCGGGTGAATCGTCATATCGCTATTTAACAGCGAGTTAGGAAACGATTTTCACCTGTATTATGAAAATCAAAGTGAATTGAAAAAGGATTCGGCCTCTGACCACGTTGCAGGCACGGTTCCTTTCATACTGCACCTTTTAAACTGCGCCGGTTTGTATGATGCGGAGTCTTCTTTGATGCCAAGACGCTTGAAAATAAAGGCGAGAGTTGCCTTGAATGTCTTGCAGAGAACCTTCTTGTCGAAGAGTACGGCAATCAGCGCGGCGATGTTGGTGACGTAGTTGTCTTTCTTCTGTTTGCCTAACTCGTTGATGCGTGCATTGATTTTTGCAATCTTGATTGGGTCATAGTCATTGACGAAGTAACTGAGGAAGGCTTTGGTGGAGTCCATTCCGTCCTTTGCATTTATGTGGGAGTCGTCGATGTCAGGGTCTCTGGCGATGATCATAGCTGCTGAGTTGCTTCGAGAAGAGATTATGTCGTGGATGTCTTTGCTCTGATGGATGTACCAGAGTTCTGCCCAGGCTATAATGTCATAAAGGCTGTCTTTTAGTACATCAATTATGATGGCACTGTGACAGGGCTTCTTCGGAGTGGGGGAATGCTTCAGGAGGAAATCGAGAACGGGGGCAAGCCTCGGGTCGGATTCCACGATGTCGGTGGCGAAGTTGATGTCCTGGTTGATTATGATATAGTCGTGAACGGCGTTGATGAATGCGCGGACCTGGTCCGGGGTGGTGTGCTCGTTTTCGTCTGACAGTCCGAGAAACAGCGAATCTGAACGCAGGGTAAGGGCATTGTCAATGTCCATCGCCAGGATCTTCATATCCTCGTGGTCACTATCGTCAAAGTCATCACTGATAAGGGTGGCGAAGCTGTTCAGTTCGTTGATATATAGTATAAGGGCTTTCTCTACAGCCCAGAGTTGCAGCAGGGATAAATGGTCGTCCATATGGTTCGGGAAAATGGACCTTGAATTTACAAAAATTGCTTCGAACTTCTGGTATGTGTATACAAAAAACCTCCGATGAGTTTTCAACATCGGAGGTCAAGTGGGTGATATTCAACTAGTCAAGCAAATTCGTCATTTCCTTGATCATATCGTCATCGATATCTCTGTATCTGGCGAACGCCTTGGAACCTTCGCAGTGTCCGGAGAGCTTTCCTACAAGGTTCGGGTCTTTGACTTTCTTGTAGAGATTGCCGATGAATGTACGTCTTGCCATGTGTGAGCTGGCCACGTCGCAAATCGGGTGCTGCTCCGGCTGCTTGGTGACTGGATTGACGATTGTAACGACTCGGTCTATGCCGGCCTGTTTCATCGCTTCGCGGATAAGGTCATTGAGTTTGCCGGTACTGATGAACGGGAACAGGCTGTTCTTATACTTGCCTTTGTAGCGGTTCAGAATCTCGATGGCGGTCGGGGCGAGGTACACTTTTACTACGCGCGGGCGTTCTTCTTTCGTTTTGCTCGGGATGTAATGGACAGCAATTCCGTTTTTGTCCTTCACTATATTGTCTTCCGTGAGAGCGAAGAGGTCGCTGATTCTACACCCGATATAGCATTGAAATATGAAAATATCGCGTGCAGTTGCTAATTCTCGGTTCGATCGTAGGTCTGTCTTGTATAACAGGTCCCTCTCAGCTGTTGTCATATAGTATGGTGTGCCATACTTCTGGGAGCCTACCACGTATTTGCGGAACGGATCATTCGTGGTGTAGCCCATATCCATACACCAGCGCCAGTATGCTCTTACTGCACTCATATAGGTGACAATGGCGTTGTCGCTGCGCTCCAAAGGAACTCGCTCGTGCTCTGAGTTGTCCCAGACATACTTGTATTTGGCCTTAGGGCGAAGGACTGTGCGGTACTTGTACTTCTTTTCTTCGAAGAAGGTGTGTTCCTCTTTGAAGAATTTCTCCAGTGATACCAGGGTGTCTGCGGTGGCCGTATCAAGGTTGATAGGGGAGCCGGTGTAGAGCTCGAAGCGCTTGACGATGCTGAAGATAGTGCGGTAGCTCTTGTGACGCTGCGCTGATACCTTCTTGAACTTGAGGAAATCCTCGATCCTGTCCTGGAAGAGGTGTTCGTCTTTCTTGACCTCTACAAATTTGTCAGGGAAGAGGAATCTGTCAACGGTCTCTTGAGCCCAGTCCGGACCGAAATCAGAGAGGACCATCTTGTTGCCGACTTCGTGCAGATGTGCGACGATTTTGTCCACCGCCAGCTTGGCTTCTTTGGCTTCTTTGACCTCCGGAGTGACGATTCTGGCCTTAATTACGATTTCTCCGTCCACGAAGTACTTCGGGAGGAGGTAAACATGGGAGTGTGCGCGTTGCCCGATCTCGCGTGTGTTGCGATACCTCAAAAGGACCTCAGACTTGCCTGTATCCTTCTGTACGCGGGTTGAGAGTGATAAATAAATCTTTGCCATTGGTTCATTTGTTAACTGCTACAAAGGTATAAAAATCGGTGGACAAAATCAATAGAAATTGTCCACCAACTTGATTTTTAATGAAAACTAATGAAAAATGACTTTCTGCCTAAAATGGGGTTAACTGCCTATTATTAAGAGATTTATAACACTTTATGAAAACTTGGAGTTTCACCCGTTTTCATATATTTTCACCATTTATTTCCCGATGCAGAACTTCCCGAAAATCTCCCCGAGCACGTCATCTGCAGTGATGTCTTCTCCAAGGATTCCGTTCAGGGAGGCGATGGCGGCGCGGAGGTCTTCGGCGACGAGGTCACCGGAGAGGCCGGAGCCGAGACCGTCGCTGACAAGGGTGAGGGAGTCGCAGGCGGCGCGCAGAGCCGCGGCGTGACGGGCGTTGGTGACCAGGGTTTCGGAGCCGTCGAGCGGGCCGGCGGAAGCCACAAGTGCGGAGCGAAGTCCGCCCAGGCCGGCCCCGGTACGGGCCGAAATGCTGCAAGCCACGGCCGAAGCTGCTGCCGGTACGCCCTCTGCACATCTGCCTGACTGTCCTGAGGCTGCCTCCCGGATATCGCTCTTGTTATAACAGATTATCAGCTTCTGTCCGTCGGAAACCTTCGCGGCTATCTCAGCGCCTTCTGCGGCCGCCGACGGTGTGGTGCCGTCAACGACACCCAGAACGATCTGAGCCTTCTCCAGGGCGGCGTAAGACCGCTCTATGCCCATCTTTTCGACCGCATCCGAAGCCTCACGAAGCCCCGCGGTATCGATGAACCTGAATTTCACCCCATTCAGCACGCACACTTCTTCTATCGTGTCGCGCGTCGTGCCCGGAATGTCCGACACAATGGCCCTGTCGTCGCCCAGCAGGGCATTGAGCAAGGTGCTCTTGCCGCTGTTCGGTGCACCCACGATGGCAACCGGGACTCCGTTCTTGACGGCATTGCCCAGACGGAAAGACTCCGACAGGCGCGAGCAATGCTCCCTGGCCGAGGAGCAGAGGGACATCAGCCGGCCGCGGTCGGCAAACTCGACTTCCTCTTCACTGAAATCCAGCTCCAGCTCGAGCAGGGCCGCAAGCTGCATCATCTCGTCGCGTATGCCGCGCAGTTCGGCGGAATAACCGCCTCTCATCTGGTTCATTGCAACACGGTGCTCGGTGGCCGATGCCGATGCGATCACATCTGCAACCGCCTCCGCCTGTGCAAGGTCCATCTTGCCTCCGACGAATGCCCTCTGCGTGAATTCACCCGGCTCCGCCAGCCTGCAGCCCGCCTTGAAGAGCAACTCGAGGATGCTCGACACGATGAAAGGCGACGCGTGGCAGCTGATCTCAACGGAATCCTCTCCCGTATAGGAATGGGGCGCCCTGAAAACGGACACCAGCACGTCGTCGACGCCGGCGATGCTGCCGAACTTGAGAGAATACCCCTTTGCAGCCGAAGCTGTGCCATTGCGGAATGCGACCACCGAATCCGCTGCCTCAAGTGCGGACGGCCCGCTCACGCGTATCATTGCTACAGCTCCGCCGGAACCGCTAGCAGGTGCGCAGATGGTGTCGGAGAAATGTGCCATTCTACAGATTGCTTCCGCCTATGAATCCGCGGATCAGGGATGTGGCGGGAACGTCCTTGTCCGATACCGGTGTGAAATAGCTGAGAAACTTCAGCAGGCGGTGCGCCTCGCTGTATTCAGGGCAGTTGTGGGGCACTGTGCGCAGTATCTGCTCTGCGTGGGAGCGGAGGACGGCGAATTCAACCAGGTAGGATGAGTTGAAGAGCACGTCGGCATTTTCCTGATATGGATATATCCATTTGACCTCGGCCCTGCGGACGTTCGGCCAGTTGGAGATCGTGGCCTGTGCGGAGAAGGAGCCGTTGTTGAAATCGCGGACTATGCGGCGCAGCAGGCGGTTGTCGCTGGTAGGTATGCAGTTGTGGTCATCGAGCGAGATGCTGGTGACGGTATTTATGAAGATGCGGTATTTGCACTGTTCGGGCACCTTGTCGGTCAGCATCGGATTCAGCGCGTGGATGCCTTCTATGAGGAGTATGGAGCCCGGCTCGAGTTTGAGACGCTTGCCGTTGAACTCGCGGAGGCCGGTGACGAAGTTGTACTCCGGCACCTCCACGGTCTCGCCGCGAAGCAGCTTGATCACATCGTTCTGCAGATATTCGTGGTCAACGGTGTCGAAGTTGTCGAAATCGAACGAACCGTCGGGCAGCCTCGGGGTGTCGAGCCGGTTCACGAAATAGTCGTCGGTCGAGAATGATATCGGATGGAGCCCGCAGGCCTTGAGCTGTATGCTCAGACGCTTGCAGAAGGTGCTTTTCCCGCTGCTGGTCGGGCCTGTGATGAGGACCAGCCTGACAGGGTTCTCGCGGCGTGCGCGGCTGTCGATCTCTTCGGCAATCTGCACGATCTTCTTTTCCTGCAGAGCCTCGGCGACCTGTATGAGGTCCGACGCCTTGCCTTCGTGGCAGGCGATGTTCACGTCGCCAACGTTGTCGAGGCCCATTATTGCGTTCCACCGCAGGTTTTCCTTGAATGTGGCGAATGTCTTCGGCTGTTCGAAGAACGGTGCAAGTTCTTCGGGGTTGTGCCGGTCGGGCACGCGCATCAGGATCCCGTCCTTGTACGGGGACAGGCTCCATACCTTCAGGTATCCCGCGGTAGGGACGAGCGCATCGTAATAGTAGTCCGGTGTGTCGTCAAGGGTGTAGTAGTTCACGTACAGCTGCCCGCTCGTCTCAATCAGGCGGACCTTGTCGAAATAGTCCATCTCCTTGAAGATGGCGAGCGCCTCGTCGGCCTGAACCTCGTGGCGGCGGAACGGTGTGTCGGCCGATACGAGCTCCTTCATCCGTGCAGCGATCCTGTCGATGTCGTCAAGGGTGGTCGCGGCCCCGTCCGGCTTTATCAGCGTGCAGAAATATCCCTTTGAGATAGGCCTGCGCATCGTGATCCTGCAGTCCGGGAAGACATCCCGGGCGGCCTTGCTCATAAGGAAGCAGAGCGAGCGGCAGTACGCGCTGCGGCCGCTGTAGGAGCGGTAATCGAGGAATTCGACGTCGCGGTTGTTGAAAGCCCGGTACTTCAGCCCCTGGCCGACATTGTTGACCTTGGCCGAAATGATGTCGTATGGCTTCTCGAAATCAAATGCCGGAAGCATATCCAGCAGGGTAGTGCCCTCGGTGAACTCCTTGTACGTCCCGGTGTTCTTGCAGTAGATCTTCAGCATAAATCCATATTTTTACAAATTTAGGAATTTTGTGTAAATTTGTTTCCATTAGAATCACACAGTTATGAGTCAGCTTCACGTAATCAACCATCCGCTTGTGCAGCACAAGCTTTCGATAATGAGGGACAAGAACACGGGGTCAAAGGATTTCCGCGAACTCCTCAGGGAAATATCACTCCTTATGGGCTACGAGGTCACCCGTGACCTTCCGCTTGAAGACGTAGAGATTGAAACGCCGATATGCAGGACGCTTGCCAAGAGGCTCTCCGGCCCGAAGCTTGCCATCGTGCCTATCCTCCGTGCCGGCCTCGGTATGGTTGACGGCATTCTCAACCTTGTCCCGGTGGCAAGGGTGGGCCATATCGGTCTGTACCGCGACGAGGAGACCCATCAGCCTGTGGAGTACTACTGCAAGCTGCCTGACGATATCGAGAACCGCTTCGTGATAGTCACCGACCCTATGCTGGCAACCGGCGGCAGCGCATCCGATGCAATCACGATGCTCAAGAAACGCGGCTGCAAGAACATCCGTCTGATGTGTCTGGTCGGCGTGCCGGAAGGCATAGACACCGTCCGCAGGAACCATCCCGACGTGGATGTCTATGTTGCCGCCGTGGACGACCATCTCAATGAGAATGCCTACATCGTACCGGGCCTCGGCGATGCCGGCGACAGGATCTTCGGAACCAAGTAGAACCCTATATGAAAAAACTTCTAGCCACGCTCGTTGCGGCTGCTGCCATTTTCCCGCTGTCATACGCTCAGGACAACTGTGCGCGGGACTCAATACGGAATGCCCGGCCTAAGGTAGGCGTGGTCCTTGCCGGCGGCGGTGCAAAGGGCGCCGCACACGTCGGGGTCCTCAAATATCTGGAGGAGCAGGGGATTCCGATCGACTATATCGCCGGCACCAGTATGGGCGCCATCATCGGTGGCCTGTATGCGATGGGCTATGCTCCAAGTGACATCGACCGCATCATAAAGGATGCCGACTGGCAGTTGCTGATGAGCAACTCTGTCCCGAGACTTTATGAATCGTATGAGGTGAAGAAGAGGAACGACTCGTATCTGCTGTCACTGCCTTTCTCGATGAAGGGTGTACAGGAAATATATGAGGCAGAGGAGAAGGTCCTTGAAGACGAGGCGCGTCTTGCCCGGGACGGTCATCTTGTAAACCAGGAGAGGAGTTCGGACTTTCTGCGCTCACTGCCCGGCGGTGTGATCGAGGGCAACAACATCGCCAATCTTTTCAATGACCTCAGCGTCGGGTATCAGGACTCCATAGATTTCAGGAAACTGCCTGTCCCGTATGCCTGTGTGGCAACGAATCTGATAGACGGAAGCCAGGTCGTGCTCGAAAGCGGCCGCATCGCCTATGCAATGCGTTCGTCAATGGCCATACCTATGGTTTTTTCGCCGACCCAGTACAACAATATGCTCCTGGTCGATGGCGGAATGGTGAACAATTTCCCGACGGACGTCTGCCGTGATATGGGTGCCGACTACATCATAGGCGTTGAGCTGTCAAAGGGCTTCAAGGTGGACGAGAGCGAGTTGAGTTCCATCCCCGGCCTGTTCAGCCAGCTGTTCGCGATAGTAACTTCCGGTCACAACGCCGACAACCGCAAGCTCTGCGACGTCTACATCAGGCCGGATGTCTCCGGATACGGCACGATGAGCTTCGACGCCGCCAGCGTTGACTCCCTGGTTGACCGCGGGTATAAGGAGGCCGGCAGGTACCGGGATCAGATTGAGCGTATCAAAAAGGCCGTTGAGATCAACGGGCCGGTACAGCAGACATACAACTCGGAGAAAGCGTCATATTTCGCCGATCTGGACAAAATCCATATCACAAGCATCTCCGCGTCCGGCATCGACCCCAAGGAGGCAAGATGGCTGATGCGCAAATGGAACATCGAAGTCGGCAGCGACATCACTCCTGACGAATTGAAACGGGCCATTTCCAAATATATCGGTACGGGACGGTTCAAGAAGGTGAGCTACAACACGATCAAGGACGATGTGGTGGAGAACGGATACCGCCTCGAGCTGGATTTTGTGCCGGAAGAACCGCACAGGGTGGCTTTCGGCATCAGGGCTGACTCTGAAAACGCAGTGGAGCTTGGAGTCCATCTTGGCCTCAATGAAAACAAGTTGTCCGGCCTCTCAGCGCTGGTGAATGCCAAGATTTCCTACAATCCATATGCTGAACTCCGTGCCATTTGGGCGATACGGTCTTTCCTCAATGTCAATCTGAGTGCGGACTACTGGCGGTCAACATTCTTTTTGGACAATGATTACTCCAATCTGAGAAGGAAAGATGACAACCAGCGCTTCCGTGCAAGGTTCTATTTCTCGAATTTCTATTCACGGAATATGGAATTCGCCATCGGAGGGGAATATGAAAGGTACTGGTGCAATCCTTTGATGGAAACACTGAGCAGGGGCGACCTTGATCAGGGGAATGAGCGCATCGGACTGTTCGTGAAGTATGTCTTCGACAACAGGAATACTCCTTTATTCAGCACGAGTGGCATCAGGCTGGCCTTGGATGGCCGGTATACACTGAGCAACAATAACTGGTCGATGGATTTCTCCTTCATCAATGAATTCCCGGTCCACGACATCAAGCTTGCCTTTGAGTGGAATATCACTCCGGGGCACGGCCCGATAACTATTGTCCCGCAGATATATCACCGTACGCTCTTCGCCAATGCAGGGGTGCCGATGGTACTGAACAATGCTTTCGGCGGCACGAAGATGGACCGCTTCACCGATGGCCAGATCCCGTTTGTGGGTGTCAACGGTGTCTCGCTGTGCGCCAATTCCAATCTGTCTGTCTTCAGATGCGATGTCAGGGCAAATTTCGCCACCAAACATTACATCACTGCAATCGTCAACCACAGGATGGAGGCACCGGACATCCTGGATTATTTCTCAGCCGACAGGGAACGGTGTACACGTGAATTAGGCTTCGGCCTCCAGTATTCCTACAACACCAGGCTTGGGCCGCTCTCAATCCTCGGACAGTGGTCGCAGATGCAGCACAAGCTGGGAGTCTATCTCTCCTTCGGTTATGACTTCTGAATGCTGACCTTGTTCATATTGTCCAGCAGGTCCTCGTTGGTCTTGAACTCGTCCATAAGCTGGTTCATGAAGTTCATTGCCTCCGTAGGATTCATTTCTGCAAGCAGCTTGCGGAGTATCCATATCCTGTTGGCGGAACTCTTGTCCAGGAGAAGGTCGTCGCGGCGGGTGCCTGAGAGCAGGATGTTGACTGCCGGGAATATCCTTCGGTTGGCAAGGGTGCGGTCCAGCTGGATTTCGGAGTTGCCGGTGCCCTTGAATTCCTCATAGACGATATCGTCCTGCTTCGAACCTGTCTCGGTGAGTGCGGTGGCTAGGATTGTGAGGGATCCGCCGCCCTCGATGTTTCGTGCGGCGCCGAAGAAACGCTTCGGCTTCTGAAGGGCGTTGGCGTCGATACCGCCGGTAAGCACTTTGCCCGATGCAGGCTGGACTGTATTGAAGGCACGTCCGAGACGTGTGATGGAGTCAAGCATTATGACCACGTCGTGGCCGCATTCCACAAGTCTGCGTGCCTTTTCAATGACCATATTGGCCACCTTGACGTGGTGCTCGGCAGGTTCGTCGAAGGTTGAAGCAACGACTTCGGCCTTGACGCTGCGCTGCATGTCGGTGACTTCCTCAGGACGTTCGTCGATGAGAAGTACGATCATATAGACTTCCGGATGGTTGTCGGCGATGGCATTTGCCAGAGACTTCAGGAGCATTGTCTTACCCGTCTTAGGCTGCGCTACGATGAGCATTCGCTGTCCTTTGCCGATAGGGGCGAAGAGATCGACGATGCGGCAGGAAGGGTCGTTGGCGTGGCCGTTTCCAAGCAGGTTGAACTTCTCTTCCGGGAAGAGAGGGGTGAGGAAGTCGAATGGGACGCGGTCGCGGATGAATTCAGGGGTGCGGCCGTTCACGAGCTTGATCTTGACGAGAGGGAAGTATTTGTCGCCTTCGCGCGGAGGACGGATCTCACCTGTCACGGTGTCGCCGCTCTTCAGGGCGTTGGTCTTGATCTGCTGCTGCGAAACGTAGATGTCATCCGGGGAATTGAGATAATTGTAGTCGGATGAACGGAGGAAACCATAGCCGTCCGGCATTATCTCCAGGACGCCGGTCGCCTCGACCGTACCTTCAAAATCAGGCACGCGCGGGCGCGCGGGCTTCTGCTGCTGATTCTGTTTCTGAGGCTGAGGCTGGCGCTGCGGTTGCTGCTGGGCCTGGGCCTGAGCCGGCTGCTGTGGCTCCTGGGCGGGATTCTCGGATTGCTGGCCCTGCTGAATCTGCTGTTCTGCGGCAGCGGCCGCTTCTTCGGCCTTCCGCTTGATCTCTTTCTTGGCTTTTCTGACTATGCTCTCAACCTTTTCGGCGCGAAGTGCCTGCTCGTCCTTGACAGGAGCGGCCGGTTCTTCAGGCTTTGCAGCTTCCTCTTTTGCCTGTGCTGCCTTCTTCCCTGGCTTTCTGCCCGGTTTCTGAGGCTTCGGCGAAGCTTCTTCCTTCGGGGCTTCCTCAGGAGTCTCTGAAGGCTTTTCCTTGGTTTTTTCAGCCGGTTTCTTTGCAAGACGAGGCTTGCGCGGCTTCTTTTCTTCGGCAGGTTTCAGTGACGCTTCCTGGGCTTCTGCATCGAGAATCGCATAAGCCAGGTGCTCATCGTCAAGTTTTTTGAATTTAATCTGATAATTGCTCGCAATGTTTTCGAGTTGTTCCCGATTCATCGCATTCAGCTCAAAGAGGCTGTGTGACATATATTATTTGTGATTTTAACCCCCGGCAGGATACCGGAGAGATAGATTACAGGAGCAAAGGTAGGAAATAATTTTAATTATCCCAATAGCTCGTGCTCTTCTTGAACTTCAACAGGTCGGCAAGCGCCGCGGCATTCGCTGCGATGCGGAAACTGTACATCTTGTATGTGCCGACCGGGATCCACGACACGGCGATGTTGAAGCAGTGCAGATCATAGTTCGCGGTGACCTGCGAAGTGGTGATCTTCATCTCCTTGAAGTCGAAACCGGTTGACATGTTGATTGAAAGACGCGGTGTCAGCTTTATGTTTCCGGAGAGGCTCATCGTTGCGGTGAGGTTGTTCTTATAGGTGAGCGTCTCTGTCTTGGTGTCGTAGAACGGGTTCCTGGTTATGCTGAAGTTGGCGCTTGCGTTGAGCGACCAGGGCACGTTGGGGTTGGTGTAGTACAGCCAGCCGCCCGGGATGTATTCTCCGGTGACAGGATGATAGTATATGCGCTGGTAGTAGGAAGCGGCGCCCTGCGTGGCATCGCTGCCGCCCGGGGTGTTCGGGTCGTGCATACCGTCATCGCCCTTGATCTCGCCCTTTCCGGAAATGGAGTAGGAGAGTGAGACGCTCGCACGGGTGAAACGGACGAGTCCCTGTCCGGCCGCAACCGCGAATTTCCCGATGCGGGTACCCCTCTCGTTGATGGCATAAGGGTCGAAGCTGGCGTCGCCGCTGATGTTGATCTTTTCGAAGAGGTTGGTGGACATCCTTATGTTCACGGCCGACATACGCATACTGTCCGCGAGGAAATTATAGCTGGTGCCTATGCTCAGCTGGTCGATGAGCTTGACTTTCTTCGACCCTGTACCAGTGGTGTCGGCAAAATCGCGGACCTTGGCTTCGAGGTTGTTCTGTATGTTTATGGTGGCGTTGGCGGACTGTCCGGTCGGCTTGCCCACGCTTCCGGTATAGACGTTATACTGGTAGAGCATCTCGTTTCCCTTGGAGTCGACGTAGCTGAGATTCCTGTAACCGTTCCATTCCTTACCCAGGTCAGGGACGTAGCTGAACGACAGCGACGGGGATATCACGTGCCGGATTGCCTGTACTCTCCGGTATTTGCCGAAATTGAAGGTGCCGTACAGGCGGGTGCTCATCGAAAGCCCGGCCGACCCCCTGTGCGCTATTCCGAATGAGCTGAACGCCGTCCCCTTGGTCTGCTCCACCCGGTCGGTCTCCGGATTGTACTCGGCGTCGAACTTTCTGAAATACCAGTTCATGCCGTACGAGACTGAAGGCGTGAAATTGAGGTATTTAAGGAGAGTGAAGCTCGGGAGGCCGATGCTGAAGTTGTGGTTCATCGTGTTGTCCATCTTGTCCACGAGCTTGCCGAGATTCTTGAGGTCGAATTCCGATGACTTGAAGTTCACCTTGTTGGTGAATGAGGTGTTGTATGAGATGCTGAACTTCTCGTAGAACCTTTCCTTGCCGACACGGTTCTTTCTCTTGAACGGATAGATCGTGCTCATCGAGAATGAAAGGTTAGGCAGGGTGATGGAATAGGAGGAGTCCCTTGAGTTCTGGTAGTGCTGGGCGCTCAGCGACAGGTTGAATTTGCCGTTCCAGTTGTGCGAATAGCTGATGGAAGATGAAACCTGATTGTTGAGGGTCTCATCTATGGACCGTGAGTTGTACCTGTTGTTGGACGGGGTCGAGAAGTTGACCGAAGCGCTGAAGGATGACCCGGGATGTGCCTTGGAATCCTGCGAATGGGACCATTTGAGTCCGAAGTTGGATGAGCTGAAGAAGTCGCCGGGGATATCCTTGTCACCGGTCTGGTCATATGAGTAGTTCACCGACAGGGAGCCGGTGAATTTGTATTTGACCATATACCTGGAATTGACGTCAACAGCCCAGGAGCCGAGCGTGTAGTAGTCGCCCGTCACGGAAAGGTCGAAGTAATCCCCGAACACGAAGTACATTCCGGCGTCGCGCATGAAGAAGCCGCGCGCCTGCTCTTCGCCGAAGGTCGGGAAGAGGATGCCGGTAGCCCTCTCGGGACGTTTCGGCACGAAGCCGAACGGTATGACGACCGGCAGGGCCACACCGCCGAAAACTGCCCAGGCCGGGCCGAAGACGGTCTTCTGCGATGGCTTCGTGATGACCTTGGCGCTTGTGAGATGCAGGTAGTAGTGCGGTTCTTCGGCATCACACACGGTATATCGGCCGTCAGTCATGTTTATGGAGTTGTCCGGCATCATCTTGATCTTCTTGCCCTGGATCTGGCCGTCAGCCTCGGACGTGTCCATATTCTTGATGCGTGCCTTGCGGGTGTCGAAGTTGTAGTAGAGCTCCTCCATATTGTAGGTCTTGCCCTGCTGCTTCATCACCGGGCGGCCTTTCCAGTCGGCATCGGTGGAGTCATAGACGCCGCGCGCGAAAAGCGTGCTGTTGTTCATATTGTACTCCATATAGTCGGCCGTCAGCTCCATATCGTCGTACTTGACGGTCACACCGCCGTAGTAGTGGATGATGCGCTGTCCGTTGGTGAATATCTCGACAATGGAATCCTTGGCTGAAGAGAATGCGGGATAATCAAGTGAACTCTTGCCGAGAAGCGCCACGGAATCAGCCCTGTGCAGCGAATCGGCACGGTGCAGGGAATCCCTGCGCGCAAGTTCCAGAGAGTCAGGCAGTTCTTTTTCTCGAATGGTGAGGAGCCCGTATTTATTGCCGCCGTTCCGCTGGCGGCGGTTCTGCGCAGATGACGGCACCAGGGCGGTGCAGAGCACTGTCAGCAGCAAAACAATATGGAGAAGCTTCCTCAAATCGGGAAAAATTACTATTTTTGTAATATCTTACAAAAGTAGTACAAATTATTGAAACGCACAATCTGCACACTTCTGCTGGCAGCCATCTGCCTGCTTGCATCCGGCGCTGACGGCCTCCGGCTGAAAACCGTCGTCATTGATCCGGGCCACGGAGGCAAGGACCCCGGCGCAGTGTCCACTGACGGGAAGAATTACGAGAAGACATTTGTCCTGGATATCTCGAAGCGTCTTTCAGCCAAGATTTCGGAAGCATATCCCGATGTCAAGGTGATCCTTACCAGGTCGAAGGACGAATTCGTCGAGCTTGCAGACCGTGCCGGCAAGGCCAACAGGGCGGACGCCAACCTGTTCATCTCCATCCACGTCAACTCCACGAAATCGTCGAAGCCGAACGGCTATTCCATCCACATCCTCGGACAGTCGTCCAACAAGAACAGAGACCTGTTCGCATATAACCTCGATGTCTGCAAGCAGGAGAACTCCGTGGTGTCGCTTGAAGAGGATTCGGCTCAGTACGAGGGCTTTGAGGACGATCCCGAGTCCCAGATATTCGCGATGCTGATGCAGAGCGCATATCAGGAGCAGAGCCTGAAATTTGCAGAGATTGCAGCGGCCAGGCTGAAAGACGGCCCGATCAAGGCCAACAGGGGCATCTGGCAGAACCCGTTCATCGTGTTGTGGAAGACTTCAATGCCTGCAGTACTTGTGGAACTGGGATTCATCAGCAACTCTGCCGACCTGGGCGTGCTTCGCCAGCAGAGCGGCAGGGAAGAGCTTGCGCAATGCCTTTTCGATGCCTTCAAGGAATACAAGACATCGTACGACGGGGTTGATACATCCCTTGAAATAAAGAAGGAGGAAGTCTCGAAGGAGGCTGTCTCCGAAACGGCCGTGCATCCTGAGGACGGCGAGGTCCGGTACGGAGTGCAGATATTCGCCGTTTCACGCCAGCTGCCTGCCGGCTCACCGGAATTCATGGGATACAAGCATATGGTCATCAAGTCGGGAAATGTCAATAAATATATAATCGGCCTTTCCGATTCTCCCGACGGTGCAAAAAAGAATCTTTCGGCAATAAAGAAAAAATATCCACAGGCATTTTTGGTTAAAATTTCATCCGGCAGGTCAGAGATGCTGAAATGATAATCTGCCATTTCGATATTTTCCCCAAAGCCAGCCGTTTGCAATAGGGGAAAACGCTTGATTACTAATTTAGAATTATTCAAAAGACCGACTGCTTTGAAAATGATGTAGTTAGGTCTTTTTATTAGTATGTATATTACTGATTATAAGTGATTTACAAAATCATAAATTCGGGCATCCTAAACCATATTTTAAGTCGAAAAAACTAATTTTGCAATATCAAAAAAACTTTTTTTTCAATTTTTTATCTACCACCTTTGCACCAGACAAAGCCACATGAGCGATCAGTTGACACATACGGAAATTTGGGAGAAATGCCTGGAGATTATCAGGACTCTCGTCGAGCCGCAGCAGTATGCTACGTGGTTCGCACCTCTCCGTCCCGTATCCCTTGTCGACAGCAAGCTCACCCTGGAAGTTCCCAGCCCTTTCTTCAGAGAATATCTCGAAGAAGCCTACCTTGACGTGTTGAGCCTTGCTGTCCGCCGTCTGCTTGGCAATAACGCAAGACTTTATTATAAAACCCGTCCCGTCAAGGACGGAGAAGCTATGACGGTCAAGGGCCAGCCGCAGCCGGTTGCTCCCAACAAACCTGTCACCATAAACGTATCGTCCGCAGGGAATCCGAGCCCGTTCGTATATCCCGGGACCTGCCCGAAGATCCAGATCAATTCCAATCTGAATCCTCTGTATAATTTCGAGAACCTCATCGAGGGGGAATGCAACAAGATGGGCGTGACCGCCGGCATCAACATCTCCGCCGCTCCGGGCAAGACTCCGTTCAATCCTCTGTTCATCTTCGGCGGCAGCGGCCTTGGAAAGACACACCTTGCACAGGCCATAGGTCTTGCCGTAAAGGAGAAGTTCCCTAATCTGATCGTTCTCTATGTGACCGGGCACGAATTCAAGACCCAATACATAGACGCCGTAGTCGTCCGCAACAAGTTTACCGATTTCCTGGCCTTCTACCAGAAGATCGATGTGCTTATCGTGGATGATATCCAGGACCTTCTCGGCCAGGGCTCCCAGAACGCCTTCTTCAATATCTTCAACCATCTTCACCAGAACGGTAAGCAGCTGATATTCACTTCAGACCGCGCCCCTGTGGAATTGCAGAACTTCGAGGAAAGGCTTCTGTCCCGTTTCAAGTGGGGTCTTTCCGTCCAGCTCTCGCATCCTGACTACCGTACACGCTACGAGATGCTCAAGGCCCGCGCCGAGCGGGAGGGCATAAACCTTCCTCCTGATGTCCTTGAGTTCATCGCGAGCCGTGTCAAGACGAACTTCCGCGAACTTGAAGGTGCCCTGATATCGCTCACCGCATACGCAACCGTCCAGAAGAACCGTCCGCTTCTTGAAATCGCCGCTTCCATCACAGAAAAGATCGTGGGCGAGGAGAAGACAGACGTCAATATGGACAAGGTCCAGAGGACTGTCTGCGACTATTTCAACATCACACGCGACGACCTCCTTTCGAAGTCACGCAAGCGCCAGATAGTCCAGGCACGTCAGATTGCGATGTACCTCAGCCGCAACCTCATCTCGAACTGCTCCCTTTCAACCATCGGAGCGGAGATAGGAGGCAAGGACCACGCAACGGTACTTCACGCCTGCACCACGGTCTCTGACCTTATGTCGACCGACAAGGTCTTCAAGAAATACGTTTCAGACATCGAGGCAATACTGGTGCCCCGTCAGTAATCAAGATCATTCATATTCCAGATATGTCCGTACAAGTAGCTCCGTCAATACTGGCAGCTGATTTCCTGCATTTGGAGGATGATATCCGTCTCGTCAACAAGAGCGGAGATATCTTTCATCTGGATGTGATGGACGGTACGCTCGTGCCCAACATCTCATTCGGTTTCTCGGTCATAGACCAGCTCGCAAAGAAGGCTGAACGTCCGATGGATGTCCACCTTATGGTTGTCCATCCGGAACGCTGGTTCGAGAAACTCCAGTCGGACGGCGTGCAGATGGTGTCATTCCATTGGGAAGCGTCCAGATGCAGGACTTCCCGCTTCATCGACAGGCTCCACGCCCTCGGGATCAAGGCCGGTGTCGCCATTGACCCTGATGTGCCCGTCAAGAAATTGTTCCCGTATATCGGCAAGGCGGATTATTTCCTGATAATGTCGGTGTTTGCCGGCTTTGGCGGCCAGAAATTCATCTATGACAGCATTGACAGGGTAATGACGCTGAAGGCCGAGATTGAGAAGAGGGGAGCGACGGCTCTGATAGAGGTTGACGGCGGCGTGAACGCCGGCAATGTCCAGGCTCTGAGGGAGGCCGGAGTCGATCTGATCGTAGCGGGGAGCACGGTATTCAGGTCGGACAATCCTGCGGAAGCGATAAAAATGCTCAGGGGAGTCTGAACATATACTTTTCGAATTCTTCTTGCAATCCGAGTCTGCCGTCTTTCGTAGCCATCTGCCCGAATCGACGGCAGATTGCGTCTGACAGCGCATCAAGTTCAGCTTCAATGACATAACTTCTGCCGGTCAGCTCCTTGAGACTGACAGGATTCGGCAGTTCGGCAGGCCAGTCCGTCTCATTGAGGTTCAACCCTACGCCGACTATGCTCTGCCTTATCGAGTGGCCTTCAAGGATGTTTTCAATGAGAATCCCGCAGATTTTCCTGTCCCCGGCCCATATGTCATTGGGCCATTTGATACGTGTCTGCACACCACGCCCCAGCAGATAGTCACGTATGCCCAAAGTGGTCACGCAGGTGACGAGTATGGCCTCGGACGCATCGAGGCCGTCGTGGTTGTAGAGTATGGAGAACGTCAGGTTGGCTCCCGGGGTGGAGAACCAGCTGTGGGTGCCCTGACCGCGGCCTGCGGACTGGCCGGCAGCAGCGATTACTGACAGATTGTCAAGCTCGGAAATATGCCTTCTGAGCTCGCTGTTCGTGGAATCCACGTCATTATACCACAATATGCGCCCGCGCGTATGGGATGGTGCCATTTTTGTTGTATATTTGTAGAATACAAAGTTAGTCATTCCAGACAGAAATATGGCAAATAACAGAAATAACAACAAAAAGAAAGGCAGGAAGACCAAGGTCATCCGCATCAACCTTTCGTGGTTCTACATACTGCTTATACTGGGCATAGGCTGGATGCTTTTCGGCAACAGTTCTCCGGCGGCACAGAAGATCGAATGGGCCCAGGTCAAGGAAATGATACTTGACGGGGACGTCAAGGAGATTCATTTCGTCCGCAATGACTTCAAGGGCAACGTTACCGTCAAGCCTGACTGCCTGGCCAAGTATGACGGGCTCTTCGCCGGCGGCAGGGTTCCGACACGCTCGCCTCATTTCTTCTTCCTGACTTCGACAAGATTCGATCCCGAAACCACTTTCGAGGAGTTGAACAGCCAGCTCCCGGAAGACGGACAGGTCAAGGTCGTTATGGAGAATGACGCCAAGATATGGTCGAACGTGCTTGAGTGGATCCTGCCTCTGATATTACTGTTCATCCTCTGGGGATGGATGTTCCGTGGTATGAACAAAGGTGCCGGCGGCGGTGCCGGTGGTGGGATGAATCCTTTCAACGTCGGCAAGGCCACGGGCAAGCTTGCCGACAAGGACAAGGTCAACGTCACTTTCAAGGATGTGGCTGGACTGTACGGAGCAAAGGAGGAAGTGATGGAGATAGTCGATTTCCTCAAGAATCCTAAGAAATACACTTCGCTCGGCGGAAAGATTCCTAAAGGTGCCCTGCTTGTAGGCCCTCCGGGCACAGGTAAGACCCTTCTTGCGAAGGCTGTGGCAGGCGAGGCCAACGTTCCGTTCTTCTCGATCAGCGGTTCAGATTTCGTCGAGATGTTTGTCGGCGTCGGTGCAAGCCGTGTGCGTGACCTGTTCTCCCAGGCAAAGGAAAAGGCCCCTTGCATCGTCTTCATCGACGAGATTGATGCCGTCGGCCGTGCCCGCGGCAAGAATGCGGGCTGGAGTTCCAATGACGAGCGCGAGAACACCCTGAACCAGCTTCTTACAGAGATGGACGGCTTCGGTTCCAACAGCGGCGTCATCGTGCTTGCCGCCACCAACCGTGCCGACATCCTGGACAAGGCCCTTATGCGTGCCGGACGTTTCGACCGCCAGATCCACGTGACCCTGCCTGATCTGAACGAACGCAAGGAGATATTCCAGGTCCACATCAAGAATCTCAAGCTTTCAACTGATTTCGACCTTGAGGCCATTGCCAAGCATACCCCTGGCTTCTCGGGCGCCGATATTGCCAACATATGCAATGAGGCGGCGCTTACTGCCGCCCGCAAGAACCGAACGGACATCTGCAACCAGGACTTCATGGACGCAGTTGACCGCGTGGTCGGCGGCATAGAGAGGAAGAAGACCATAATGTCCGAGAAGGAGAAGAGGATCACCGCATACCACGAGGCCGGCCACGCCGTTGCAGGATGGCTGCTTCCTGGTTGTGACCCTGTATTGAAGGTCAGCATCATCCCAAGAGGACAGGCCCTGGGCATCACCTGGAGCCTGCCTGACGAGAAGGTGATGCAGTCCAAGAGCGACCTTATGGACGAGATGTGCTGCCTTGTAGGCGGCCGCGTGGCTGAAGAGATGATCAATGACGGCGTGCCTTGCACGGGTGCGCTCAGCGACTTCTCACGGATGACCAAGATAGCGTATTCGATGGTCACGTACTTCGGAATGAGCGAAAAGGTCGGCAACCTCAGCTATTATGATGCTGAAGGCGCTGGATACGGATTCACGAAGCCATATGGCGAAAAGACGGCCGAACTTATCGATTCCGAAGCAAAGGCTCTCATCGAAGAGGTGACAAACCGTACAAGGAAGCTCCTCAAGGACAACTGGGAGGCACTTGACAAGCTTGCCAGTCTGCTTATCGAAAAGGAAGTCATAATGTCCGACGATATCGAGGCTCTTCTTGGCCCTAAGGCCGGTAAGCACGGCGAAGACAGACTCAAGAAAGAAGAAAAACCTGTAGAAACAGCATCAGTCAATGAATGATTTAGCCAAGAGAACCATATCCGGCGCTCTGTTCGTTGCCATAATGGCATTCTGCATCACGTTCGACAGAATCACGTATTTCTGCCTGTTCTGGTGCATAATGCTTTATGGGATGAGAGAATTCTTCAACATATCCATCGGCGAATCGATGAAATTACAGCGCGCGATGGCAATTCTCTGCGGTCTATGCGGATTTCTGGCCGTTTACTTCCTTGAGTGTTATGCCAAGGCTTCCGTGACCTTGGTATCCGTCCTTGTGAGCTGCTGCTTCCTGCTGCTGCTCGCCATACCTATAAGCTGCATCTTCAGGCAGAATCACGAAGACCACGGCAATCTGTCGTATATATATGCAGCTCTGCTATACATCGCCCTTCCTATCGCGCTGTCGCCAAAGCTGGTGATGGATTGCGAAGTGTTTGACGGGTGGATGCTTCTTTCTCTTTTCATCATCATTTGGATGAGTGACGTCGGAGCATACGCCATCGGCACTGCTTTAGGCCAGAAACCGGATTCACGGAAGCTTGCGCCTTCAATCTCCCCGAAGAAATCCTGGTGGGGATTCTGGGGTGCCGTTGTGATCGGCACGGCCACCGCAGTCGGACTTCATTATCTGACGTGGCTGCCGTTCTCCCTTGCCCATTGTATCGCTGTCGGCGTGATTATCAGTGTCGGTGCCGTCTGTGGAGACCTGGTTGAATCAATGTGGAAACGCTATTTCCACGTCAAGGACAGCGGAAATGCCATTCCGGGCCATGGGGGAGTGCTCGACCGCTTCGACAGTTCACTCATAGCCATTCCACTCTCTTGCATCTACCTTTCGATTTTCGGACTCATCTGATAACCCCAAAGTCATCCTCAATGAAGATAGATAAGAATTCATACGGCTCGATCGCAATTATATATATCTGCTGTGCAGCGGTCATCGCCGCGATGTTCCTGCTTGTAAGGATTGATTGGCTCGACTGGACGATAACTGGTGTCGCCATCTGGGTCGCAGTGTGGCAAACTAAGTTCTTTTTAGTTCCTAACAAAAAAGTTACGAGTTGTGACAAAAATGTTTTATCCGTTGCAGATGGGAGAGTTGTGATTGTCGAGCAAGAATATGAGGGTGAATACTTGAAACGCGACTGCATCAAGGTTTCCGTGTATATGAATTTCTTCGATTATCACGCAAACTTCTGGCCGGTGAAGGGTACGGTCACATACTACAAGTATCATCCCGGAAAGCATTTCTTCGCATTCAAGCCGAAATCGTCACAGGACAACGAACATACCTGCACGGCGATCAAGACTCCGGAGGGCCACGAGATTCTGTTCAAGCAGATTGCCGGAGGCTTTGCAAGACGTATAGTCAACTATGCCAAACCGGGGCTCTCCGTAGAAGCCGGAGCCCAGTGCGGTATCATAAAATTCGGATCCAGGATTGACATTTTCCTGCCTCTTGATGCACAGATAAAGGTGAAAGTCGGTGATCTTGCCGTTTCGTGTGAATCAGTGATCGCAACCCTTTAGATCACTTTATCAATTGAAAGTCATTCAGTTATTTGGAATTGTGTTTTGGTTTTGCTATATTTCGGTGTAACGACCACATAATGAAAAAACTGACACTAACACTGACGATAGCGGCGCTGCTGCTGACGATAGTCACGCCTTTGCTTCAGGCCAAGGACTATTCGTATTTCAGGCTGTCCTCTGCAAATGGTTTCCCATCGAAGGTCAACTCGATTTTTGTTGAAGACAACGGCTTCGCCTGGATAGGCGCTCCTGACGGTCTGTATCAGCTTACTAGCAGCAACTCCTTCATTCATATTACAACCGAGAACGCCCCCGATTACAACAGATTCCTCCCCGGGAACAATGTCCTGAGAATCTTTGGAGACAGCCACGGTGTCATCTGGGTTATGACAGACGGCGGTTTTGTGGGGTACAAGTCGCAGATTCATTTCCCTGAGAATGACTGTATCGTCGGTCTGGATGGCAAGAAGGTCGCATACTGTGCCTGTGAGATCGGTGACAGCATATATTTCGGTGGCGAGAACTGCATCTGGAAATACGATTATGGGACAGAGTCCTTCTCCACAGTCTTTTCATCCAACGCTACGCCGTCATTCAGGATAAAGGACCTGCTCCACGGCGCTGGAAACGGTGGTAATGACCTGCTGGTGTTCAAGAGCGGCGGCGGTCACTTCATCTATGACACAAGGAACAAATTCGTCCGCGAGTCCGTTTTTCAGAACAGCACCGACTTCTACGAATCATACGTTGACTCCAACGGAAATCTCTGGCAGGGCATATATCACGACGGATACTATTGCATAAGCCCTGACGGACAGGTTATGTGCCATATCACGAAGGAGCAGGGCCTTACGAGCGAAACCATACTCTGCTTCCAGGAAGTCGGCGATGAAATGTGGATAGGCACCGAAGGTGGCGGTATCAACATTTTCAATTTCAAGACGATGAAGCTCAGCACAATAGAGCATAACCAGCATTTCAGGGGATCCATCCCGACAGCTACCGTCACGTCGATGTTTGCCGACCACAACGGACGCATATGGTGCTGTTCCCCGAATATCGGGGCTTTCGTCATCTCCGAATCACATATAAAGAACTACGGTTCCGAACTCGTCACCTGGTCGCCTTCATTCGAAGGCTTTTCGGCCTTGTTCCAGGACGGTGCACAGGACGATATATGGATCGGCACCATTGGCGCCGGCATCTATCGTTTTGACCCCCGTACGGAACGGTTTGAATCAATCCGGTCAACGGAAGGGCTGTCAGTCATCAGCATAGGAAGATTGGATGACAATACTCTGGCATTCACATCCTCCAACGATGGCGGGTATATCCTTGACAAGCAGACAGGGGCGCTTCAAAGTGTGGGTGTAGAGAAGCAGACGGCATTCTTCTGCAGCAACGCCACCTATGACGGTTCCTTCGTCGACACCGACGAGCAGGGAAGGGTGCTTACATTCAATACCGCCATCATAAGGTATGACGTCAATACGAAGGAAGAAGAATTCATCGACCTGTCCACTCTGGACCTCACTTCGTCCCTGCGTCCTGTACAAGGCTCGAAATGCAGGTATATCGAGGATGGCCGGTGCCTTTATGAATGGGATGAGTCACTTCCTGAGAAGCTCAGGCCGATTTACAGATCCGAATCAGCCAATTCCCTGAGAGGAGGCTCGATGGACAGCAACGGTCTGATCTGGTTTGTGTCCGAAGATGGTTTCTGGTCATTCAATACTGTAGATTACAAGGTCTCTTCGTTCCCTCAGAAATTCAGCAGCAAGCCGTCCACGATCCTTTGCGATGCGAACGACAACGTCTGGCTTACCACTGCAGACAAGGTCTTCTCGTATTCACCGGCGGACGGCAGGGTGGTTACGCTGTCTGAAATTGACGGAATGAGAAGAGACGTATTCTCTCAGAATGCGAAACTGGCAACTGAGGAAGGAAACGTATATCTGGCGGCACAACGCTCTCTGCTCCGAATTACCCCGGATTTCCTGTTCAAGGCCAATGACGCCCCCGATATCAGCGTGATTTCGGTCTCAGTTGACGGCAAGACGGCACTGGATATACAGAATCTCAAAGTCCCGACGAACAACAGGACGGTTGAAATCAATTTCTTCGCAAACACAAGCGACATTCTGTCCACCAGGATGTATCGCATCCACGTGGACGGCCCTGTCGGCCAGGTATATGATGAAGAGACATCCGTACCTGTCGTCAGATTGCGGCAGGTATCACCGGGAACGCATTATATCCAGGTCTCCTATACGAACGCAGATGGCACCTGGACCGAACCGCAACAGATTTATTCGCTTTTTGTCAAGAGACCGTATTATGCATCTCCGTGGTTCCTGTTGCTTTCGGGAGCGTTCCTGTTCTGTTTCTTTTTCCTGGCAAGGAAGGTTGCACACGCAAGACAGGACGAGATAAAGGCGAGGGAGGAAGAGAGGTACAATTTCCTTGTCGATGTCAATCACGAACTCCGCACGCCTCTGACATTGGTCAAAGGGCACCTGAAACGACTTAGGAATGATAAAGGGATTGATGAGAAGACACAACAGACTCTCAGCAAGATCCTGCTTCAGACCAACAAGATGTCATCTCTTCTGAATACCATCCTGGCTACGTCCAAGATTAAGGAAGGCCTGTCGAGACTTGACATCTCATCAGTGGATTTCAATGACTGGCTACGTTCGATCGCCGTTGAGTTCTATGATGAGGCGATGTCTCACAATATGAAGCTCGTCCTCAGGCTTGACCCGACCATCGGGATGGTGCCGATGGACGACAACCTGATGAAAATCGCGTGCTACAACCTGATCGCGAATGCCCTCAAGCATAATTCGGCCGGACACCATATTACTATATGGTCCGGATGGGATGCTGAAAAGCCGAATATGATCAAGGTCGGTGTAAAGGACCACGGTTCAGGCATCGGTGTCATCAATACTGACAAGCTCTTTGACGGCTTCTACAAGGTCACCGAGGAGGAAACCGGATTCGGACTTGGCCTGGCTTATTCAAAGTCTCTTGTAGAGGCTCACAAGGGCAGGATCGGGGCATTCAACAATGCCGGCGACCAGGGCGCCACATTCTGGTTTGAGATTCCTGCCGGCCCTGATACTCTAAGGGATGAGGAAAAGATCCGGAACGCGGTGCGCAACCGCGCCAGAAAGATTGAAAACAAGACGATTCAGGACAAGACCATTCTGTTTGTTGATGATGACGCCGACCTCAGGGCGTTTATGTATGATGAACTGGGGAGATTCTGTCAGGGGGTGCTTCTCGCATCTGGCGCCGACGAGGCATTGAACATCCTGCACGACAATGAAGTCGATGCCGTCATAACCGATATAGTGATGCCGGAAAAAGATGGTTTTGACCTGTGTCAGGAGATCAAGTCAACGCCTCAGTATTTCCATATCCCTGTAATTCTGCTTACGGCGAAGGGTGATGAGATGAACCGCAGCAAAGGTTTCCTGTGCAAGGCTGACTACTTCCTGCCGAAACCATTCGAGATAGACAGCTTGCTTGCTATCCTTGATTTCAAGTTCAATCCTGTAAGACGGAAAGAACTAGAGGAAGAGATGGAGATAGATAAATAACAAAAAAAACGCCGGGCTCATCACGAGGCCGGCGGTTTGTTAAAAAGTACTATTGTTTGTATTTGAGCACTACAAAGATAGGTTCAAATAATTTTATAAACAATACGCTAATTACTAAAAATATTCATTTTTTCTCATTTGGTAATTCAAATTGTTAATTTGGGACAATGGTGAAAAAGAAAAATATTGAACATATGTTCGATTCCATAGCGCCGGAATACGATAGGTTGAACCACCTTATGTCGTTGAATATGGATAAGTTATGGCGTCGAAAAGCACTTCAGAAAATCGTCACGAAGGATAAATCCCAGAAAATTCTCGATATTGCGTGCGGAACCGGCGATTTCAGCATTGCAATAGCGGAACACGCCAATCCATTGACCGAAATAGAAGGGATTGACATTTCAGAAGGGATGCTTGAGGTGATGCGGACGAAACTTGCCAGGAGGGGATTGGACGGACGAGTGAGTGCCCGGCTTGGCGACAGCGAATCGCTGCCATATCCGGACAATTCTTTCGACAGAGTCACCATCGCCTTCGGCATACGCAATTTTGAACACCGCGAGAAAGCTCTGGAAGAAATCCTGAGGGTCCTCAAACCGTGCGGGCGTCTCGTCATACTCGAACTGTCCATCCCGACGAATGCATTGGTCAGGTTTGCATTCAAGTTTTATTTCACTAAATTCGTGCCCCTGATCGGAGGAAAGATCTCAGGCGACAAGGGCGCATACAGCTATCTCCCCGATTCGGTCATAAAATTCCCGGGCAAGAAAGAGTGGATCGCCACAATGGAAGCTTGCGGATTCGACCAAGTGGCCCATAAAGCATTTACATTCGGCATCTGCAGGATGTATACAGGAGAAAAGAAATGAAAGTCAAGGCTTGCCTTAAATCAATGAGACTCAGGACGCTGCCACTTTCCCTGGCAGGCGTTATGCTTGGTATCTTCATAGCCGCCACACGTGGTGACACCAGCCTTCCGGTTATTGTCACACTCGTGCTCACCGCCTCGCTGCTGCAGATTCTTTCCAATCTGTCCAACGAATTGGGCGACACACTTCACGGCACGGATACGGATGAGCGTCAGGGAATACATTACTCACTTCAGGACGGTGATATCACCATACCGGAAATGAAACGCCTGATTTTCATCACGGCCATCTCCTGCTGCGTATGCGGAGCACTGATGGTGTTCTTCTCATTCGGCACTTTGTTCGGCCTTGAACCCATACTGTTCATTCTTTTGGGCGCCGCCGCCATTTGGGCCGCAATGCACTATACCCTTGGTGACAATCCATACGGATACCGTGGACTTGGCGACGTGTTCGTATTCATTTTCTTCGGTCTCGTCTCCGTATGCGGCAGTTGCTGCATCTGTATCCACGACCTTGCCGATACGTTTGAACATTGTATTCTGCCGGCCTGCAGCATCGGCTTTTTCAGCATTGGCGTACTGAATATCAACAATACGAGGGATATGAAGTCAGATGCCGCCAACCGCACCACGACGGCCATAAAACTGGGGGTCACAGGTGCACGGATCTATCAGACGGTTCTGATTGTTCTGGGCTGGGTGGCAATGATCGCCAATACGCTGTGGCATGGAGGAGCAGTCTGGTATCTGTTCACGCTTCCTCTTTTTATCGCACACCTGAAAGGCGTGTGGACGATGGAGGGGAGAGCCCTGGACAAAATGCTTCCGATGCTCGTTATGAGCACATTTGCCTTTTCTTTGACTGTGGGATTGGGACTTTAGGTTCTTCGTCCGGGGGACCGAGGATCTCGTCGACCAGACTGTATGCCTCGCTGAGAGAGACTACAAGCCTGTCGTATTGCTTCTTGTCATTCTCGGTGAATTTTTCCGGCTCAAGCTCTACGTGAGGGACGGATTCATCTATATTGCAAAGATTCTCCTCAATCTCAAGAACTGTGGCTTCTATGGTGTCAAGAAGGGTCCCAATCTGTTTCAATTGTACGATTGCCTCTTCGATGGATTTGATTTCTTTGGAGAATTTCATAGCTAATAATCTTTTTTCAAAAGTAGCAAAATTCCGGCATATTATTTGTACCTTTATGATGCAATCAATAACCTAATATCTAAAACAGATGAAATCATTAGTTAAATTGGCTGTTGCAGGAGCAATGCTCCTCTTCGGCTGTATGGCTGCAAACGCACAGCCTCAGTTTGATCCTGACCAGATGGCTCAGATGCAGGTTGACCAGTTGAAAGAGACCGTTAAGCTTGACGAAGCTCAGAGTGCAAAGGTCCTTGAGATCTTCAAGGAGAACGGCAAGGCAATGGGCGAGATGTTCCAGGGCGGCGGTTTCGATATGGACAAGATGCAGAAGCTTCAGGCAGACCGCGACAAGAAACTCAAGGAAGTTCTCGGTGATGACAACTTCGCAAAGTTCCAGAAAGCAGAGCAGGAGCGTATGCAGGCTATGATGGCCGGCGGCGGCTTCGGCGGCTTCTAGCAGTCTATTTAATCCTAAAGTTACGCTCGACGACAGTAAAGATTCCGTCGAGCGTTTTTTCGTCCTTGCCGGCAATGCAGATAATGGCAAGGACGCCTTTCTTTATCTCCTGGGTGAAGAATTTCATCGGGGATTCATCTTCGCACAGCGCCTCGAAGCCAAACGCATTCTTCCCGTTGAACTTCACTTTGAAGATAGGCTGGAAATCTTCAGGGTCATCATCTGAAAAGCCGACCATATCGGCATAATTTGAAAAGGCCTGGTCTTCAGCCGTGGTGTCTTCCGGCATTTCACCTACATATATATCGATCATACCCTCGTCGCGCTTCTGCTGCTGGTCGTACAGATGTGCTTCAAGATGAGAGATCTCCGCACCGGATTCATCAATATAGGTGTCTGATTCTTTCTGCCATCCGGTCGGCAGATTCAAAGTGATGTCAAAAGCCATACGATTTTCTTTTCTGCAAATTTAGTCATTCTTAAAAAATATTGGTATTTTTGCTAGGATATTGAGTTATTATGAAAATCGGTTTCGACAAGGAGAAATATCAGAAGATTCAGTCTGAGCACATCAAGGAGAGAATCGCGCAGTTCGGTGATAAATTGTATATGGAATTCGGCGGGAAGCTGTTCGACGACAACCACGCCAGCCGCGTTCTCCCTGGCTTCGAGCCTGACAGCAAGCTCAAGATGCTCAGCGAGTTGAGTGATTGTGCGGAAATCATTATCGTAATCAGTGCCGTCGATATCGAGAAAAACAAGATCCGAGGGGACCTTGGCATCACATACGATATGGATGTCCTCCGCCTGCGCGAAGAGTTTGTCAGCAGGGGATTTCTCGTCAGTTCGGTCGTCATCACCCACTTCAACGGCCAGTCAAGTGCCACTGCATTCCGCAACCGTCTCAAGAGACTGGGCATCAAGACATATTTCCATCATACCATTGAGGGTTATCCGCAGAACATCGCCCTGATTGATTCTGACGAAGGATTCGGCAAGAACGACTATGTCGAGACCACAAGGCCGCTCGTGGTCGTGACCGCCCCGGGCCCTGGCAGTGGAAAGATGGCCGTATGCCTCAGCCAGCTCTACCAGGAACACAAACGCGGCATCAAGGCAGGTTATGCGAAATTTGAGACATTCCCTATCTGGAACCTGCCTCTCAAGCACCCGCTCAATGTAGCGTATGAGGCGGCTACGGCCGATTTGAACGACGTCAATATGATTGACCCGTTCCACCTTGAGGCATATGGCAAGACCGCAGTCAACTACAACCGTGACATAGAAATCTTCCCGGTGCTGAATGCCCTTTTTGAAGGCATTTATGGTGAAAATCCATACAAGTCACCGACTGATATGGGAGTCAATATGATAGGCTACTGCCTCAGCGACGAGGAAGTGTGCTGCAAGGCAGCCTGCGATGAGATCATCCGCCGTTACTACACGGCGCTCGACAAGCTGGCGGACGGGGAGTGCAATGACAATGAGGTCAACAAGATCGCCCTTCTGATGAAGCAGGCAAAGATCTCCACTGACTTCCGCAAGGCCACCATCGCAGCCCGTCAGCGCAAGGAGAAATCCGGCAAGGCCTCAGCTGCGATCGAGCTCGCCGACGGCACACTTATCAGCGCGGAGACCAGCGAACTTCTCGGTCCTAGCGCCGCACTCATCCTCAATGCCTCGAAGCATCTGGCAGGCATCGACCACAGTGTCAAGCTTATCCCTCAGAGTATGATCGAGCCTATCCAGAAGACGAAGGTGTCATTCCTGCACGGGCATAACCCGCGCCTGCACACCGATGAAGTGCTTGTCGCCCTTTCAATGCTCAGCACCGAAGATGACAACTGCCGCAGGGCGCTGGACACCCTTCCTCAATTCAACGGATGCCAGGTCCACTCTACGGTGATGCTGAGTGAGGTCGACCGCAAGATATTCAAGAAGCTCGGCGTGGGCCTTTCCTGCGATCCCGTCAAGAAGGATTGAGCCAAGTCACTCTTAGGGCAAGTACTGAACTAAAACCAATACCTTTTACCAATATGAAAGTCAACGTCCGCGAAGTCAGGAGCAGGAAGGAGCTCAAAGAGTTCGTCCACTTCCCGAATGAACTGTACAGGGCGTGTCCCTATTATGTTCCACAGATCGAATCAATGGACAGGGATACACTCGACCCTGAAAAGAACCACGCTTTTGAAGTGTGCGAGGCAAAATACTGGCTTGCGTACGATGAACGCGGCAAGGTTGTCGGCCGCATTGCCGGTATAGTCAACCACGCATACAACAAGAAGGTAGGGGAGAATATCTGCCGCTTCGGCTGGCTGGATTTCGTGGAGGACAAGGACGTGCTCGGCGCGTTGCTTTCAAGCGTCGAGGACTATGCCCGTGAGAAGGGACTTGACAAGATGAACGGCCCTGTCGGGTTCCTTGAATTCGATGCCGCAGGCATTCTGGTCGATGGTTTTGACAAGCTTCCTACAGCTTATGGCAAATACAATTCGCCATACTATGACCCGATGATCAAGGAATTCGGATATGAGAAGGACACCGATTGGGTGGAGTATTCCGTCGATCTTTCCGAATATAAGCACGACAGGAATGCCAGGGCTTCAAAACTGATCCAGGAGCGATTCAACCTGCACCAGGCAAAAATCACGACCCGCAAGGATATCACCAAGTATGTGGATGGTATATTTGACCTTATGAACCGCTGCTATGCCAGAATCCACGGATATTCCGAACTGACTCCCGGCCAGCTTGAGGACCTGAAGTCTCAATTCATGCCTAATACCAACCCGAACCTGCTTTCGGTGGTGCTTGATTCTTCAGACAAGGCAGTCGGTTTCATGTTCTGGATGCCGTCTCTTTCCAAAGCGATGAAAAAGGCCAACGGACATCTCTTCCCATTCGGATGGTTCCATATATTGAAGGCGTTGCACAAGAATGACACGGCAGACACACTGCTTGTTGCCGTCGATCCTCAATACGAAGGCAAGGGCCTGAATGCGATTTTCTTCGACAAGATGTACACCGGTATGAAACAGGTCGGCATCAAATATCTTGAGTCGACCCGCGAACTTGAGGACAACTTGCACGTGATCAACCTATCCACACACTACAACCGCACACTGATCAAGCGGGCCCGCTGCTATATCAAGAATATTTGACAGGAATAGGGAAGTAGCGGGGACGGGTCTTCTTGTATTCGGCGTAGGCCGGGTACTTTGATGAACTGATCTTTTCGGCAAGGGTTGAACTGCCGAGGAACAGGAGTATCAGCAGCAATGAGCCGGCGATGGTCCAGTTGATTACTGATGCGCCTGCAGCAATAGAGAAAATGTAGAACGACAGCCACGTGCCCTGCTCGCCAAGATAATTCGGGTGTCGGCTGAGGCCCCAGAGGCCGGTTGTATTGAATCCCTTGTCATATGGCTTCGGCAGGTCTTCAAGTTTCGCTCCGGCGTTGATCAATTCCCATTTCTTTGTCTGGAAAGCCCACTGTTGTTCATCAGCTATGGTCTCAAGGCATATGAAACCGACCATCAGCACCGCTGCAAGTATATCGGTCCAACATAAAGGAGCTGTTGATTCATAAGCAATTACGGCAGGAAGTACAGTCAGTAGAACCAGAAAGTTCTGATATATCGAGATGAAAAGCAAGTCGAAGGCGCCCCAGACAAAACGATTCTTGAAGCCATTCTGTTTGCGGAGCCATTTCCAACGGTAGTCTTCTTCTCCGGACCAGAACTTCCAGCTGTAGGCACCTTTGCGAGCAAAGTTCCAGGTAAGTCTGGCACCCCAGACAGTTGCCAGGACAGCCATGATAACCAGTCGTAGAGTCATCCCACCTTTAATTGCAACGATCCAGACATAAACGGCTGGCAGGATGCTCCAGAGTTTGTCCATCTGGCTGTTGTTCATAGTGAGCTCACCCACGATAAAGCAGTATGCCGCACTGCAGGCCGCCACAATGGCGAGCGTAGTTAGAATTTCAGTCATAATTTGATAACTTTCAGAATAAGTAATCGGCTATTTCAGTGTTATCGTTAAGTATAAAAATTAGACGTTGGCGATGCTCATAATGTCGGCGAATACACCGGCAGCGGTGACGCTTGCACCGGCTCCATAGCCCTGGATAAGCATAGGGTGCTTGTTGTAGCGTTCCGTGGTAAGCAGGATAATATTGTTCGATCCCTCAAGAACGTAGAATGAGTGACCCTCCTTGAATTCCTGCAGGGAGACTGAGAACTTGCCGCCATCCATCCTGGCGACGAAACGCCAATGCTTGTGCTCGGCTTCCAGGCGCTTGCGACGCTCTTCGAAATCGGCATCGAGAGAAGGCAGCTTCTGCCAGAATTCCTCCATCGTGCAGTCAAAGAAATCTGCAGGGATGAAAAGGTTGGCATCAACATCTTCCTGATTGACTTTGTATCCGGCCTCGCGGGCGAGGATGACGAGTTTGCGTATCACGTCCTTGCCGGACAGGTCGATGCGGGGATCAGGCTCCGAGAAACCCTGTTCCTTGGCCATACGTACCGTTTCGCTGAAAGGAATATCCGCGGAGATGGTATTGAAGATGAAATTCAATGTACCGGAGACAACTGCCTCGATCTTCAGGATCTTATCACCGCTGTTGCGCAATGCATTGATGGTGTTGATGATAGGGAGGCCTGCGCCGACATTTGTCTCGAAAAGGAACTTGACATTGCGTTTGTGGGCGAGTTCCTTGAGTGAGGCATAGTTCTCGTAATCGGACGAAGCCGCAACCTTGTTGGCGGCGACGACTGAAATGCCGTGCTCGAAGAAATCCTTGTAAAGTGTCGCGACATCTGCACTTGCAGTACAATCCACGAAGACAGAGTTGAATATGTTCATTCCGATGACCTCGTCGCGAAGCTTTCCAAGGTCAAGAGGAATGCCGGCTGCCAGCTGCTCCTTGTATGTGGCAAGGTCGATGCCGTCGCGGCAGAATATGCCCTTGGTGCTCCGTGCAATGCCGACCACGTTGAGTTTCAGGCCGTGGCGCTTCATAAGCTTAGACCTCTGGCTTGCGATCTGTTCGATAAGGTTCCCTCCAACGGTACCTATGCCGCAGATAAAGAGATTGAGTTCCTGGTATTCTGAAAGGAAGAAACTGTCGTGAATGACATTCAATGACTTGCGGAGGAATCTCTTTTCAACGACAAAGGAGATGTTGCGCTCTTCTGTACCCTGGGCACAGGCGATGATGCTGATGCCGTTGCGGCCGAGCACGCTGAACAGCTTGCCGGCAACACCTGCGTTGCTTTTCATCTTTTCGCCGACGATAGCTACCGTAGCGAGGTCGCGGAGCAGCTGCACAGGTACCATCGACCCTTCAGAGATCTCGTGACTGAACTCCTTGTTCAGGACTTCACACGCGAGGTCGGCATCGGCCTCGTTGATGCCAAGCGATATATGGGTCTCGGAAGAAGACTGGCTGACGAGGAACACACTGATGTTATTGCGCGCAAGCGCATTGAATATCCTGCTGTCAACACCGACGATACCTGCCATCGATGCACCTGAGACCGTAATCACGCAAGTGTCGCTGATGGATGAGATGCCGGTCACGGCACGGCCTGAAGCACTGCTCTTCTGACGGATGACAGTACCGCTGGCGGATGGGTTGAATGTGTTCTTGATATGGACCGGGATATCTTTCGGGCAGACAGGATAGAGTGCAGGCGGATAGATGACCTTCGCACCGAAGTTGCAAAGTTCCATTGCTTCCGCAAAGCTCAACTCGTCAATGACATAGGATGTCTTGATGATTCGCGGGTCAGCTGTCATGAACCCGTCGACGTCTGTCCATATCTCGAGGCATTCGGCATCCAGGGCCGCAGCGATGATGCTGGCGGTATAGTCTGATCCTCCGCGTCCGAGATTGGTGATCTGGCCGGAAGCGGAATCAGTAGAGATGAATCCGGGGACGACGGCAATCTCCTTGCGCTTTGCAATACCCTTGAAAGTCGACTTGACGAGAGTTTCCGTCAATTCCGAATCAAGGACCACCTTGCCTTCTACACGTGTTGTCTTGATGAAATCAAGGGAGTTATAGAGTTTGGACCCTGCGATGAGGCTTGATACAATCTGGGACGATATCCTTTCGCCGAAGCTGACGATCTCGAACCTGGTCTTTTCCGGAAGGACCTTGAGGGTGAAGACACCTTCAAGAAGAGACATAAGGGAAGTGAGCAGGTCATCAGCTGTGTCATTCAAGGCTTTCTTTGATGCTGCGGGGAGCTTGAGAGCGTCTATGACCTGATGATGACGTTCACAAATGTTCTTGAAGGACGCAAGCCACGATTCGTCGCCGCATTCTGCAAGCGCGGATGTGCTGAGAAGCATATCAGTGACTCCGGAAAGAGCCGATACAACAACTACGACACTCTCGTCGCGGGAGCATACAATCTGCTTGACGTTTTTGAGGGCTTCAACAGAACCGACGGAAGTACCTCCGAATTTCAGAACATTCATACTACTAACTTTCTGCTTTTTGACGGCATCCAAACAGTCGGATGTCGATAATTATTTGCTAATGTAGCGATTATTTTCCAAATAAGGAATGATGAAAAAATAAGTTGGTAAAGATTTATGAGGGATTGTTTATGTATTTTGGATATGGAATGAAGGAGCGTAGCCGTGCTACGTGACTGAATGACATGTTCAAAAGACAAAACAAGAACCATAAAGATTACCAAGTTATTTTTTAAGAATGACTAAATGCCCGAGGAAAAGCATTTTCTCGCTTTCGGACATCCCACGACGGGCGGCATAGGCATCAAGGTCGGCATCCGACACGTGACGTATATCATTATAGGAAGCCAGCGGATGGGCTATTACCAGACCGCAAACGCTGGCCTCCGGTATCATTGCACAGGATTCAGTCAGGGTTATCCCCAATTCGGACGGGAGCAGGGCCAGGACGTCTCTCTTGAGGCTGTGGTCCGGGCAGCAGGCGTATCCGATCCCGGGGCGGATATGCTTTGTGTCAAGCTGTGCTCCTATCCATTCCGACGCCGCCTCGGCAAGTGTCACGCGCACTGCGTGGGCAACAAGGTCATCGGACGGAGTCGGCTGCACGACTGTTGCGGCAAAAAGCCCCAGCTGACTGCTTCCCGAGGCAGGGAAGTAGTCGGCCAGGCAGACCCCGTCGCGAAGCATAGGCAGGCGGAAAACCGGAGTGACGATGTCGTCGTCTTCGCGATGCGCGTCAAAGAAGCGTAGCGCAAGACGGACCTTCAGTCCGGCCGTTTCAAGGAAAGTCTGAGCCTCCCGACGTAGTCCGGCGCCTTCGCAATGCTCGCATTTCACGCCGCAGACCGCAAAGAACATCCTCCAGTCAAAGTGCTCGATGAATGTCTCTGCAGGCATCTCGCAGAAAGGAATGTCCTTGAATGACGTAGTTGGGAATCCATCGGTTACGACCGGTTTCACAGGCTTGGCGACCGCTGAAGAGCGAAGCGCAATCAACTTCTCGCGCTCCTTCAGCTCGTCAGCAATAAATGATTCTTTATCAATAAGATACTTCTTTGCCATCACTGCCGTAGCAGAAGCATCCGCACCATAGTGTACATTAGGATATAGAGGCGATAGCCTGACAGCGGTATGAACCGCCGAAGCAGCTGCTCCGCCGACGAACAAAGGAATGTCCATCCCCCTTGCCGACATCTCCGAACATATCTCCTCCATCCTGCTGAGGGACGGAGTTATCAGACCGCTCACGCCGACAGCCACCGCACCAACCTCCACAGCCTTGTCAAGTATATCGGCACAAGGCACCATCACGCCAAGGTCAACCACCTCAAAACCGCTGCACTGCAGCACGATCGCAGTGATATTCTTACCAATATCATGAACGTCCCCCTGGACCGTCGCAATCACAAACACCGGCCTGCCGGAACCCTCCGATGCATCACCCATATACGGCTGAAGCACGGCAACCGCCTCCCTCATGACCTTGGCAGACTTCACCACCTGCGGCAAAAACATCCTGCCTGCGGCAAACAGCTCCCCAACCTTCTCCATACCCTTCATCAACGGCCCCTCAATCACTTCCACAGCCGATTTCAAAACGCCATACGCCCCCATCGCACTCTCCTCAATCCCCGCAGAAACACCCTTCACCACCGCCCCCGTCAGTCTCTCAATCGGATCCAGCCCCGACTCGCCCGACTGCCGACGCGACAGTTCTGCCTGTGTAGCGTTTTCCCTTGCTTTAGCGGAACAGGTAGAACCTGTCGCGTCGGCACCAAGGGCGACTGAAAAAGGAGCGTTTTCCCCTGCGGCCGACTGAGAATCCGACTGTCCACTTTGTGTAGCGTTTTCCCTTGCTTTAGCGGAGCAAAGTGGACCAGTCGGATTCTCACCAAGGCCGTAAGGGTTTGACGCGTATTCAACGAGGCGAGAAGTCGCCTCAGCGTCGCTGTCAAAAATCACATCCTCCACACGCTTCCGCAACTCCGGCTCAATCTCATCATAAATCTGAATCATCTGCGGATTCACGATAGCCATATCAAGTCCCGCACGAATCGCATGATACAAAAACGCCGAATGCATCGCCTCACGCACCACATTATTGCCGCGGAAGGCAAAAGAAAGATTCGACACACCTCCGGAAGTCTTCACCCCCGGAAGATTCGCCTTGATCCAGCGTACAGCTTCGATGAAATCAACGCCGAAACGAGCGTGTTCCGCAATCCCCGTACCTATCGACAGGATGTTGCAGTCAAAGATAATATCGGTTGACGGCACTCCTGCAGCTGTCAGAAGGTCATAGCTGCGCTTGCAGATCGCAACCTTCCGGTCAAACGAAACCGCCTGTCCCTCCTCGTCAAAGGCCATTACGACCATAGCGCCGCCAAGCCGACGTATTTCAAGCGCCTTGCGCAGGAACTCACCCCGGCCATCCTTCAGGGATATCGAATTCACGATGCACTTTCCCTGAGCATTCTTAAGCCCCTCGAGGACAGTCTCCCAGTGCGACGAATCTATCATAAGGGCCGCCTTCGCAATAGCCGGTTCGCCGGCGATATGTCGAAGGAAGGTCCGCATCTTCTCCTTCGAATCGACCATAGGGTCGTCCATATTGATATCGATCACATCAGCGCCCCCTTCGATCTGAGCCTCAGCAATGCGCAAGGCCTCCTCCCAGTTATCCTCCGCCACCAGACGCGCAAACTTCTTCGACCCCGCAACATTAGTCCTTTCACCGACATTCATAAAATTCCTCGCCCTCGAAATCTCCACCGACTCCAATCCCGACACATACAGGCTGTCGCCCGACTGCCGACGCGACAGTTCTGCCTGTGTAGCGTTTTTCCTTGCGGCCGACTGAGAATCCGACTGTCCACTTTGTGTAGCGTTTTTCCTTGCGGCCGACTGCTGATGCGACAGTTCTGCCTGTGTAGCGTTTTCCCTTGCTTTAGCGGAGCAGGCAGAACCTGTCGCAGAAGCACCAAGGCCGCAAGGGCTTGAAGCACCAAGGCCGCAAGAATATACCACCTGAGCTATCGCCCTTATGTGCTCCGGCGTCGTGCCACAACAACCACCCGCAATCTGCACATACCCATCACGCACCAGCCCTCCGATCACCTCCGCCATCTCCTCAGGAGTATCATTATAATTGCCAAACTCATCAGGCACACCCGCATTCGGATAGAAAATCACCGGATGAGAACTGAAAGACGCGATTTCACGCACGAGCGGAGCCATTGCAGCAGCGCCAAGCGCACAGTTGATGCCGAACGCAGCCAAAGTCTTCGCATGCGAGACAGAGCGGTAGAACGCTTCCAGGGTCTGTCCCGTAAGGGTACGCCCGCTGCGGTCGCTGACCGTCGCGGAAATATAGAGCGGACACGGATTGCCCAGCTTCTCCAATGCATAGATGAGCGCCTTGGCATTCAATGCGTCAAAGCAGGTCTCAAGAAGGATGATGTCGGCGCCGCCCCTGAGAAGAGCAGAGACCTGCTCCTCGAAAGCCGCAGCCATCTCATCAAAGGAATATTCACGGAACCCGGGATCATCGGCGTCGGAAGCCATCGTCAGGGACTTTCCGGTAGGGCCCACGCTGCCGGCGACAAGCACCTTCCGCGGTGCGGCATCGGCCACCTTCCGGGCTGTGCGTGCACCCTCGAACGCCATCTGCGCCGCCTTGTCGGCAAGACCCGTGGCAGCCTGACTTATTCTGTTGGCAGTGAAGGTGTTGGTGGTGATTATGTCAGCACCGGCTTCAACATACATACGAAGCACCTGCTCCTCAGTGAAGCCGCGCTGCAGCATTGTGCCCATCCCACCATCAAGTACCAGAGCCATATGCTAGAAAAATTTCTTGAGTATCTCGACGACGTTGTCCGGACGCCCCATCGTATAGAAATGTATGGCGGGGACACCGTTCTTCAAAAGGTCCTTGCACTGCGCCGAACACCATTCGATCCCGGCCTGATAGCAAGCCGTCCTGTCGGATGGATGGGCATTGAATTCAGCGACGAGATCCTGAGGTATGTCAAGCGAGAATGCTTCGGGAAGCATCTCTATCTGCTTGAATGTGGATAGAGGCTTGAGACCCGGGATGATCGGAACATTGATGCCGGATGCACGGCATTTGTCGCGGAACCTGTAGAAGACATCGTTGTCGAAGAACATCTGGGTTATGATATAATCGGCGCCGGCGTCAACTTTCTTCTTCAGGTTCGCGATGTCGGTCTCAAGGTTCGGAGCCTCGAAATGCTTCTCGGGATAAGCACCGACGCCTATGCAGAACTGTGCGCCGTTCGAGCGTTCGAATGCACGGACAGCTGCAACCAGCTCGCCGGCATATCTGTACCCGCCCGGTTCCGGGATAAAACGCTTTTCACCCAGCAGGCTGTCGCCGCGAAGTGCCATTATGTTCTCGATTCCGAGGAACTTGAAGTCATTTAGCTGGCTGTCTATCATTTCCGACGAGGCCCCTCCGCAAATGAGGTGCGGGACGACTTCAACAGGGAAAGCGGCCTGGATGGCCGCACATACCGCAGTCTCACTCACGCGCCTGCGGACAAGGTGACGCGAGAAAGTGCCGTCCGCTTCCGGTCGGAATTCAAATTCGTCGCGATGACAGGTCACATTGATGAAAGGAGGGTTGAACTCCATGAAGGGTCTGATGGAATCGATGAGATCCTTCTTGGAAACGCCCTTGAGCGGCGGCACTATTTCAAGCGAAGCGAACGGCTTCTGCTGTGATGAAAGTATATCTTTGATTTTCACGGTCTTGTCTGTCCTTCGCCCTCAATGAGCCATTTATAACTTGTAATCTCTTCAAGCCCCATCGGTCCGCGCGCACCAAGTTTCTGCGTGCTGATGCCTATCTCGGCACCGAGTCCGAACTGAGCGCCGTCGGTAAAGCTGGTAGGTGCGTTCACATAGACGCAGGCGGCATCTATCTCCGCCTGGAAACGTGCGGCGGAAGCCTTGTCTTCGGTAACGATGGCCTCACTGTGTCCGGAGCCATAGCGGTCTATATGGGCAATCGCCTCGTCAAGGCTGTCAACTGTCCTGACGGCCATCTTGTAGTCCATGAATTCGGTTCCGAACGAATCGGAGTCTGCGTGCAGGAGCTTGCCGGAAGGGAATCTGCCTTCGAGTGCGGCAAATGCGCGGTCATCGGCATAGAGCGTAACCTGCGGCATCCCGCCCACAAGTTCAGGCAGGTCGGCAAGACGGCTGGAATGTACTATCAGGCAGTCGAGCGCATTGCAGACGCTGACTCTGCGGGTCTTGCCGTTGGTGACTATGCGGATGCCTTTCTGAAGGTCGCCGCAAGCATCAAAATAGGTATTCACGACACCGGCGCCGGTCTCGATGCACGGTACCTTTGCATTGTCGCGGACAAAATCGATCAGACGCCTGCTGCCGCGCGGGATCACAAGGTCGACATAGCCGGTCGCGCCGAGCAGCTCTCCGACCGCTTCGTGCGTGGCGGGGAGAAGGTTCACTGCGTCAGTGTCAATGCCCTCGGCAGCCAGTACGCGCTTGATCAGCGCCACTGCCGCACGATTGCTGTTGTCGGCATCGCGGCCGCCCTTGAGGAGCGTCACGTTGCCGCTGCGGAAACAAAGCGAGAACACGTCGAAAGTCACGTTAGGGCGAGCCTCATAGACCACGCCGATCACGCCGAAAGGCACGCTGACCTTGCGGAGCTTCAGTCCGTTGGGCAGGGTCCTTTCAGCCAGGACACGACCGAGCGGAGAGGGAAGGGCTGCAACCTTGCGCATATCGGCTGCAATGCCATCGAGGCGGTCGCCCGTGAGCTTCAGGCGGTCGTACAGAGGATTCGCGGGGTCCATCGATGCAAGGTCGAGGGCGTTGGCCGCAAGCAGCCCGTCAGCCGACGAGGAGATGGCGTCAGCGAGCTTGAGAAGAAGTTCCGTGCGTTTCGCGTCGCTCAAGCCTATCAGGCTCCTGACGGCCTTTTTCGCATTTATGATCGTTTCGTTCATCATTCGGGAAGAAATTCTGTGTGGACCGTGCTTTCAGGCCTTGTCAGCACATCAACTATTATGTTGTCACGCTTGCCGTTGGCAATGATGACCTTCACGCCGCTGGCGGCCGTAGTGGATGCGATATGGCATTTGGACGTCATTCCGCCGCGTCCGAATTCGCTCTTCGAATCGGTGATGAACTTGTCATAGTCCTCTCCGCAGCGAAGTACGGGGACGACTGCCGAGCCGTTGGATGAAGGGTCGCCGGAATAGACCCCGTCAACGTTGGAGAGTATTATGAGCGCCTCGGCGCCGACCATTGTGGCAACAAGTCCGGAAAGTTCGTCGTTGTCGGTGAACATAAGTTCCTTGATGCTGACGGTGTCATTCTCGTTGACGACAGGCACGACCCCGCTCTGGAGCATCACTTCCACGCAGTTGCGCTGGTTGTTGTACTCGCGCCTGGTGGAGAAATTCTTCTTCATCGTAAGTATCTGGCCGACATTGATGCCATAGTCTATGAAAAGCTTATAATAAAGGTCCATCAGACGCACCTGGCCTATTGCAGAGTAGAGCTGCCGCTGCTGGACATCGTCGAGCTTGTCGTTCTGGCGGATGAGCGAGCGGCCGCAGGCAACGGCGCCGCTGGTTACCAGGACGACCTCGAACCCCTGCCTGCGTACAGCCACGATCTGATCCACTATGGAGGACACGCGTGTGGTGTCGAGGGCGCCGTCGTGACGGGTGAGGACATTGCTGCCGACCTTGACCACTATGCGGCGTTTCTTGCGGGTGTCAACGGTCAGTCCCTTCTGGACAGCGGCCGAGAACCCGGCATCTTCCATAGCGTTCAGGCCCTTGATGGTCATACCGTTAGGTGTTGTCACCTTATCTATTTCCTTCTCCGGATCGGAGTTGTTGGTCCTTATCAGTTCAGAGGCTCCGACAACGGTCTGGCACACTACTTTCCGGATATCGTTTTCGGCAAGACCGAGGGTCCTGGCTCCCTTTTCGGAAGCGGAGATATAGCGCATCGCATAGGCTATCCCGCAGGAAGCGACACAGGTGCCGGCAACCATCCGGTCCAGCGGCACGACGAGGGCTTTCCCGACCTTGTCGAAGAGCTTCTTCAGCAGGGCGGCCTGCCCGTCGGAAGCGGTGACAGGGGAGATGAAAGTCATACTTTCACCTATTTCGATCGCAGTATTGGGGATTACGTATGCTATGGACGGCTTTGTACCGGCCTTTTCGAACCATTTCTTCAGATTGTCGGCGGAAACACCGGGAGCGATGGAGACTATGAGCTGCCTGTCATAGTCGAGAGCATACTTTGTCTGGGCGGCCACCGCTTCCATCTGCCAGGGTTTGACGGCGAAGAACACGATGTCCGCGCCTTTGACTGCGTCAATATTGTCGAGTGATGTACTGATACCGTACTTTGCGAATCTTTTCAGGCTTTTCTCGTGGAGGGCCGTCACGACGATGTCGCCAGCCGGGACGGCAGATGACCTGGCAAGGCCTATTGCAGCGGCCCCGCCAATGTTTCCGGCACCGATGAATGTGAGTTTCATATCGAAAATTATCTAACCAACGACTACAAATATAAGAAAATTATATTAAGTCATCCCAAATTTCATTTAGACGATTACAAATTGTAATAAAAAATTAAAAAAACTATAGGAAAGAAAGTAATCAAAAATAACCAAATCTTTATTCAACGCTATTCTATCGGCAAAAATTTGCTTTATTATAAATTATTACATATCTTTGAAGCAAGTTAGTGTTAGTCAGTATGTGTAATCTCTAAGGAGGTTAATTTTTTGTTCGGTTATGAAGTTACGTAGCAGCGTTACCTTTGAAGGTAGAAGAATGGCCGGCGCCAGGTCTCTCTGGCTGGCCAACGGGATGAAAAGAGAACAGTTCGGAAAGCCCGTCATCGCGATAGCGAATTCATTCACTCAGTTTGTTCCGGGCCACGTCCATCTGCACGACGCAGCTCAGATCGTGAAAGAGGAGATCGAGCGTCTCGGATGTTTCGCCGCCGAGTTCGACACCATAGCGATAGATGATGGGATTGCAATGGGACACGACGGAATGCTCTATTCGCTCCCGTCACGCGACATCATAGCAGACAGCGTCGAGTATATGGTCAACGCCCACAAGGCAGACGCCCTCGTGTGCATCAGCAATTGCGACAAGATCACGCCGGGTATGCTCATCGCCGCGATGAGGCTCAACATCCCGACTATCTTCGTATCCGGCGGTCCTATGGAAGCCGGTGTCCTCGGTGCCGCACGTCTCGACCTGATAGACGTGATGGTTAAGTCTGCCGACCCATCAGTCAGCGACAAGGACGTGGACCAGATCGAAAACTGCGCCTGTCCTACCTGCGGCAGCTGTTCCGGTATGTTCACCGCCAATTCGATGAACTGTCTCACTGAGGCGATAGGCCTTGCCCTTCCGGGCAATGGCACTGTCCTTGCGACCCACGTTCTCCGCAAGGAGCTTCTGCTCAAGGCAGCCCGCCAGATCGTTGAGAACACCCACAAGTACTACGACAACGACGACGATTCCGTACTCCCGCGCAGCATTGCCACACGTCAGGCGTTCCTTAACGCAATGACAATGGACATAGCAATGGGCGGTTCGTCAAATACCGTCCTCCATCTCCTCGCAGTCGCCGGCGAAGCCGAGGTCGACTTCGTGATGGAAGACATCGACAAGCTCTCACGCAAGGTCCCTTGCATCTGCAAGGTCGCACCGAACACACAGAAATATCACATCCAGGATGTCGGCCGCGCAGGCGGTGTGTTCGGCATAATGAACGAACTCGCCAAGGCCGGTCTCGTCGACCGCAGCGTCGGCCGCGTCGATGGTATGACCCTCGGAGAGGCGCTGGACAAATTCGACATCACCGGGAACGATGCCGGAGAGGAGGCGAAGGCAATCTATTCAGCCGCTCCTGCCGGCCGCAGGACCACTCTGATGGCATCGCAGGATACGAAATGGGAAAGCTTCGACACCGACCGCGAAAACGGATGCATCCGCAGCCTGGAGCACGCGTACACGAAGGACGGCGGACTCGGAGTCCTTTTCGGCAACATAGCCGCTGACGGCTGCGTCATCAAGACCGCGGGCGTCGATGAAAGCCTCTGGCATTTCTGCGGCCCGGCAAAGGTGTTCGATTCCCAGGAATCAGCCGTTGACGGCATACTCGGTGGCAAGGTCAAGAAAGGCGACTGCGTTGTGATCAACTACGAAGGCCCCAAGGGCGGCCCTGGAATGCAGGAAATGCTTTACCCTACATCCTACATCAAGTCAATGCACCTCGGAAAGGAGTGCGCCCTCATCACCGACGGCCGCTTCAGCGGTGGTACATCGGGCCTCAGTATCGGCCACATATCCCCGGAAGCGGCCGCAGGTGGCAATATCGGCCTGCTCCGCGACGGAGACATCATCGAGATTGACATCCCTTCACGCAGCATAAACGTCCATCTGAGCGACGAAGAGCTTGAGGTCCGCAGGGCTGAGGAGCTTGCACGGGGCAGGAAGGCATTCACCCCTCCTTTCCGCCAGCGTCCGGTCGCGAAGAGCCTCAAGGCCTACGCATCGATGGTCAGCAGCGCGGACAAGGGTGGAAGAAGGATAATTGAAGACTAGAAATATGAGCGAGAAAGCAGGAAAGAAGATTACTGGTGCTGAGATTCTCCTCGAATCTCTCATCGCACAGGGCGTTGAAACCATTTTCGGTTATCCGGGTGGTCAGATAATGCCTGTCTATGACAAACTCTACGATTACCAGGACAAGCTCCACCATATTCTCGTGCGTCACGAGCAGGGAGCCATCCACGCGGCGCAGGGATATGCCCGCGTGAAGGGGAAGCCGGCCTTCGTGATCGTCACCTCCGGCCCGGGAGCGACCAACGTCATCACCGGCGTCGCCGATGCGATGATCGATTCGACTCCGGTCGTCGTAATCGCAGGACAGGTATCAAATGCCGCCCTCGGCACCGACGCTTTCCAGGAGACCGACCTCATCGGCCTCACGACCCCTATCACCAAGTGGGCTCACCAGGTACGCCGTCCCGAAGACATTGCGGAAGCAGTGGCCAGAGCCGCCTACATTGCCGGCAGCGGTCGTCCGGGTCCTGTCGTCCTGGACCTTACAAAGGATGCCCAGGTCGGCCTTGCAGAGTACGTTGAAGCAAAGTGCTCGTTCATCAGAAGTTATGTGCCCGTTCCGGAGCCGTCAGAGGAATCGGTCGAAGAGGCTGCCAGGATGATAGACGAGGCAAGAAGGCCTTTCGTGGTCTTCGGACAGGGCATCACTCATTCGGGCGCAGAGGCCGAACTCGCCGCATTCCTCGACAAGGGCGACATCCCGGCGGGATCGACCCTCCTCGGCCTGAGCGCACTGAAATCAGACGATCCGCATTACCTGGGAATGGTGGGAATGCACGGCAATCTCGCTCCTAACGCAATGACACAGGAATGCGACCTGCTCATTGCCGTCGGAATGCGTTTCGATGACCGCGTCACAGGCACCGTCAACACGTATGCAAAGCAGGCGAAGAAGATACATATAGACATCGACGCCTCTGAAATCAACAAGAACATCAAGGTTGACCTGGGCATTCTGGGCGATGCAAAGGAAGTGCTCACGCGTCTCACCGAAAAAATCAGACCGCGTATGAGAATGGGGTGGAAAGCAGCCTCAGAATACTGCAGGTCTATTGAAACCGAGAAGGTCATCGACCCGGAAATCAATCCGGAAAGCGGCATGATCAAGCCGGGCGAGGTCATTGCCAGAATCGCCGAAAGCTGCGACGGCAAGGCAATTGTCGTGACCGACGTGGGCCAGAATCAGATGCTTGCAGCACGCTATTCCCGTTTCAGCCAGGGGCGCAGCCTCCTTTCTTCAGGCGGCCTCGGCACGATGGGATTCGGTTTGCCTGCGGCAATAGGCGCAAAGACGGCGGCACCTGACCGTCAGGTCTGCCTTTTCGTCGGAGACGGAGGCCTGCAGATGACGATACAGGAACTCGGAACCATTATGCAGGAAGGCACCGGCGTGAAGATTGTCCTTCTCAACAACAACTGGCTGGGCAACGTGCGCCAATGGCAGCAGCTTTTCTTCGGAAAGCGCTATTCCGCGACAAGGATGATAAATCCGGATTTCGAAAAGATCGCACAGGCATACGGCCTGGACATCGCGACCGTGGATGACAGGAAGGACCTTGCCCCGGCAATCGCCAGGATGTTTGCCGACGACAAGCCTTTCATCCTTAACGTCCACGTGGAAGAAGAGGACAACGTATTCCCGATGGTCCCTCCGGGAAAGAGCGTGAATGAAATTATGTTGAACTCAAAAGAGTGGTTTGAATATGGAAAATGAGAAACTTTTTGAAATAACGGCTTATACCGAGAATCAGGTTGGTCTCCTCAGTTCCATAGCCGGCATCTTCACGAGACGCAGCATGAATATCGAAAAACTGCTCGTCTATCCGTCCAGGATCAACGGCATCCACAAGTTCAAGATCACCACAAGAACCACGGAAACCCTCTGCAGGGCAGCTGTACAGCAGATTGAAAAGAAAGTGGACGTGGTGAAGGCCTTCTATGAGATCGACAATGAGAGATCGGACAGAGAGCGTGACATTGTCATCGCATTCCTTGAAGAAAGAGAAAGAAACAACAGATAATAAACATTCATTAAAATTCAATTGTTATGGCAAAGATGAATTTTGGCGGAGTTGAAGAAAACGTAGTAACCCGCGAAGAATTTACTCTCGAGATGGCTCGTGAGACACTTAAGGACAAGACTATCGCAGTGATCGGCTATGGCGTTCAGGGCCCGGGCCAGTCGCTCAATCTTCGCGACAACGGCTTCAAGGTCATCGTCGGCCAGCGTGCAGGCAAGACCTTTGACAAGGCTGTCAATGACGGTTGGGTGCCGGGACAGACACTGTTCGGCATCGAAGAGGCCTGTGAGAAGGGTGACATCATAATGTGCCTCCTTTCAGACGCAGCAGTGATGTCAGTCTGGCCGAAGATGAAACCATACCTCACAGCAGGCAAGACCCTCTATTTCTCACACGGTTTCGCAATCACCTGGAGCGACCGCACAGGCTGCGTCCCTCCTAAGGACATCGACGTGATAATGGTAGCCCCTAAGGGCTCAGGTGCCACTGTACGTTCACTCTACCTCGAGGGCCGCGGCATCAATTCATCATACGCAGTATATCAGGATGTATCCGGCAAGGCTATGCAGAATACAATCGCCCTCGGCATTGGTATCGGCTCCGGCTACCTCTTCGAGACCACCTTCCAGCGCGAGGCCACTTCCGACCTCACAGGCGAGCGCGGATCCCTTATGGGTGCCATCCAGGGCCTTCTTTCAGCCCAGTACGAAGTTCTCCGTGAGAACGGCCACTCTCCAAGCGAAGCATTCAACGAGACAGTTGAGGAGCTTACCCAGTCACTTATGCCTCTGTTCGCAGCAAAGGGTATGGACTGGATGTACGCCAACTGTTCAACGACAGCCCAGCGCGGCGCCCTCGACTGGATGGGTCCGTTCCACGATGCCATCAAGCCTGTGGTACAGAAGCTCTACGCAAGCGTAAAGTGCGGCAACGAGGCTCAGATATCAATCGATGCCAACAGCAAGCCTGACTATCGTGAAGGTCTCGAGAAAGAGCTCAAGGCTCTCCGTGAAAGCGAGATGTGGCGCACTGCCGTCACAGTACGTGCACTCCGTCCTGAAAACGCAAAGAAATAATAATGAATACACTTTTCGATAAGATATGGGATTCGCACGTGGTGTCGAATGTCGAAGACGGGCCGCAGCAGCTCTACATCGACAGGCTCTACTGCCACGAGGTGACTTCCCCTCAGGCATTTGACGGCCTTCGCGAGAGGGGGATCAAATGTCTGCGTCCGGACCGCATCTTCTGTATGCCGGACCATAACACACCGACCCACGACCAGGACAAGCCGATTGCCGATCCTGTATCGAAGGCACAGGTGGATGCGCTCGAGCGCAATGCAAAGGAATTCGGCCTGACCCATTATGGAATGCTTGACAAGAACAACGGAATCATCCACGTCGTCGGTCCGGAGAAGGGTCTCTCGCTGCCGGGAATGACAATAGTGTGCGGGGACTCCCACACATCCACCCACGGCGCGATGGGCGCAGTAGCCTTCGGCATCGGCACATCCGAGGTCGAGATGGTGCTCGCATCGCAGTGCATCCTCCAGCAGAAGCCGAAGTCGATGAGCATACGCGTGGAAGGCAAGCTCGGAAGGGGAGTGACAGCAAAGGACCTGGCCCTCTACATTATGATGAAGCTTACCACGAGCGGTGCAACCGGATATTTTGTCGAATACAGAGGATCCGCCGTCCGTTCCCTCACGATGGAGGGACGCCTGACCCTTTGCAACCTTACCATCGAGATGGGTGCCCGCGGCGGCTTCATTGCCCCTGACGAGACGACTTTCAACTATCTCAAGGGACGCGAATACGCTCCTAAGGGAGAAGACTGGGACAAGGCTCTTGCATATTGGAAGACACTTTCCAGCGACAAGGATGCAGTGTTCGACCGCGAAGTGGTGTTCAATGCCGCAGAAGTGCAGCCTATGATCACCTATGGGACGAATCCGGGAATGGGTATGCCTATCGGCGGCAAGATCCCTTCCAGCAGCAGCAAGAAGGCGCTTTCCTATATGGGTCTCGCCAACGGCGAACGTCTTCTCGGCCACAAGGTGGATTATGTTTTCCTCGGCGCCTGCACCAACGGCCGCATCGAGGATTTCCGCGCCTTTGCTTCGATTGCAAAGGGCAGGAAGAAGGCTGAAGGCGTTATCGCCTGGCTTGTTCCCGGGTCCTGGGCAGTCAAGAAGCAGATCGAGGATGAAGGCCTTGACAAGATCCTTGAAGAGGCCGGATTCGAAATCCGCCAGCCGGGCTGTTCGGCTTGTCTTGCTATGAACGATGACAAGATCCCTGCGGGCAAATATGCCGTAAGTACAAGCAACCGCAACTTCGAAGGCCGCCAGGGACCGGGTTCGAGAACCTTCCTTGCAAGCCCTCTCACTGCCGCGGCGGCTGCCGTGACCGGAGTTGTAACTGACCCTAGAGAATTGCTATGAAACAGAAATTCGACATAATAGAGAGCACCTGCGTGCCTATTCCGGTAGAAAACATAGACACCGACCAGATAATTCCGGCCCGTTTCCTCAAGGCTACCACCAAGGACGAAAAGTTCTTTGGCGAGAACCTGTTCAGGGACTGGCGGTACGATGAGAATGGCAATCCGCGTCCGGCATTCCCTCTCAACGACGAGCGCTTCAGCGGAGAGATACTCGTCGCAGGTAAGAACTTCGGTTCAGGCTCAAGCCGCGAGCACGCAGCCTGGGCTATCGCAGGCTACGGTTTCAGAGTCGTCATATCAAGCTTCTTCGCAGACATCCACAAGAACAACGAACTCAACAATTTCGTCCTTCCCGTAGTCGTGAGCGAGGTATTCCTGTCTGAATTGTTCGCCAACATCTGCGACAATCCCAAAATGAAGGTCAGGGTTGACGTTCCAAACCAGACTGTCACCAACCTTATGTCGGGACGCAGCGAGCATTTTGAACTGAACGGATACAAGAAATACTGTCTGATGAATGCATTGGACGATATCGACTATCTCCTCAGCAAAAAGGACAAGATCGAAGAATACGAAAGAAGCCACGAATAATATGGTCAACTCATTCGAAATAATGGATACCACTCTCCGCGACGGAGAGCAGACCGCCGGTGTCAGTTTCAACGTAAGCGAAAAACTCGCGATCGCCGGACTGCTGATCGACGAACTGCACGTCGACCGCATCGAGGTGGCATCCACTCGCGTTTCCAAGGGTGAATTCGAGGCATTCGGACGCATCTGCGAATGGGCTGCGGGCAAAGGCTGCCTCGATAAGGTCGAGGCTCTTGGATTCATTGATGACGGACTGTCCGTGGACTGGATAGCCGACGGCGGCGGCAAGGTCATCAACATACTTGCAAAAGGCTCGCTGAGGCACCTTTCCAAACAGCTCCGCAAAACCCCGCAGGAGCATATCGCCGACATTGCGCGTGTCCTTGACAAGGCGCAGGCGAGGGGACTCAGTGCCAATATCTACCTTGAGGACTGGTCAAACGGAATCGAAAATTCCCAGGATTATGTCTTCAAGCTGATAGAGGCCCTGAAGGAACTCCCGATCAGGCGTTTCATGCTGCCGGACACTCTCGGCGTGCAGAACCCGTGGTCGGCCTACGGACAGTGCCTCAAGATGCGCGAGTGCTTCCCGGACCTTCATTTCGACTATCACGGCCATAACGACTATGCAATGGCCGTAGCCAACACGTTTGCCGCGGTAAAGGCCGGATTCAACGGCGTCCATACGACTGTCAACGGACTTGGAGAGCGTTGCGGCAACGCATCGATCGCCGCCGTGGTTGCAGCACTGCACGATCAGGCAGAGATTCACACGAATATAGACGAGAGCCGTCTGACTCACGTCTGCAAGTATGTCGAGAGTATTTCCGGCATACGCATACCTTCAAACGAACCGGTCATCGGAGAGAACGTCTTCACACAGAGCAGCGGCATCCACGCCGACGGCGACAGCAAGGACAATCTCTACGCCAATGCACTGCTCCCGCAGCGTTTCGGCCGCGAGCGCACATACGCGCTCGGCAAGATGAGCGGCAAGGCGAACATTATCAAAAACCTGGATAAATTGGGCATCAGCCTCACCCCGGAGCAGGTAAAGTTAGTTACGCAAAGGGTTGTGGAATTGGGCGACAAGAAGGAAGCGCTCGCTGCAGAAGACCTTCCGTTCATAGTCGCAGACGTATTGAAGAGCGGCCATATTGAGGCCCCGGACAGCATTCACGTGCTGAACTATTCCCTTCAGCTGTCTCACGGGATGAGGCCTGTTGCCATGATCAAGGTGAGCATCGCCGGCAAGGAGTATGAGGCTTCCGCCATCGGAGACGGCCAGTACAACGCATTCATGAACGCGCTCTGGAAAATCTACGACAAGCTCGGCAAGAAACACCCAGTGCTCACGGACTATCAGGTAACCATCCCTCCTGGAGGAAAGACCGATGCACTCGTCGCCACCACCATCTTCTGGAACAGCGACGGTTACGAGTTCAAGACCCGCGGCATCGATTCCGACCAGACTGAAGCCGCCATCAAGGCGACCGTCAAAATGTTGAACATCATTGAAAATCTGAATATATGAGACTGAAGATAGCCAAGTTGCCGGGAGACGGCATAGGCCCGGAAGTGGTTGAACAGGCCGTGAAGGTTGTGGACGCCGTCTGCAAGCGTTTCGGTCACGAAGTGGAGTATACCTTTGCGAAGGTTGGCGCCTGCGCGATCGACGAATTCGGCAAGGCATATCCTGAATCCACCCATAAGATTTGTATGGAGAGCGACGCCGTCCTCTTCGGAGCGGTGGGCGACCCTAAATACGACAACGACCCTACAGCCAAGGAGCGTCCTGAGACCGGTCTTCTCGCAATGCGCAAGCAGCTCGGCCTTTTCGCCAATCTGCGCCCTGTTGAGACATACAGCTCGCTCGTCCACAAGAGCCCCCTCAAGGAGGACCTTGTCGACGGAGCCGATTTTCTCTGCGTCCGGGAACTCACCGGAGGTATGTATTTCGGCGAGAAGGGCCGCAGGGACAGTGGTGACACGGCTTTCGATACCAATCTTTACCACAGATATGAGATCGAGCGCATCCTCAAGCTTGCATACGAGTATGCGATGCGCCGTGGCAGGCATCTGACAATCGTGGACAAGGCAAACGTGCTCGAGTCATCAAGGCTCTGGCGCCAGATAGGGCAGGAGATGGCTCCGGAATACCCTGAGGTCACCACCGACTATATGTATGTCGACAACGCCGCGATGAAACTCATCACCGGCCCGAAGTTCTTCGATGTCCTTGTGACCGAAAACACCTTCGGAGACATCCTCACCGACGAGGCAAGCTGCATCTCAGGTTCGATGGGCCTTCTTGCCAGTGCATCCATAGGTGAGCACACCGGCGTGTTCGAGCCTATCCACGGCTCTTATCCGCAGGCAGCGGGCAAGAATATCGCAAACCCGCTCGCCACCATACTTTCAGCCGCAATGATGTTCGAATACGCCTTCGGACTTATGGAGGAAGGCAGGGTCATCCGCGAGGCGGTTACCGCATCTATCGTCGCAGGATACACTACAGAGGATCTCGGTGGTTCACAGAGCACTTCAGAGGTCGGTGACTGGGTGGCAAACTATATTGCAAGGTAACCGATGAAGATTTTCAACGACGTTCTCGTAACAGAAGCCTGCAAGGCCTGCAGCGTTGCGGATCTTTCGAACGCAACCATAGGGGAGGTCCTTCTCGTGGCACAATACCTCGAGAAGAAGACCGGCATCCCTTTCATCCGTATGGATCAGGGGTCACCGGGCCTGCCGATCAACAAATATGGAGTTGAAGCCGAAAAGAAGGCTCTTGATTCAGGCATAGGCTCACAGTATCCCGCAGCCGCGGGTGTCCCAGAGCTCAAGGATGCGGCATCGCGCTTCATCAAGGCATTCATCGACGTGGATGTCACTCCGCGTTCCTGCGTGCCTACGACAGGGTCTGTCGCCGCTTCGTTCGGCTCTTTCATTGCCTGCACCCAGCGTATTCCGGGCAAGGACAAGGTTCTGTTCATCGACCCGGGATTCCCTATCCAGAAGTCACAGCTGAGGATACTCGGGATAGAATGGAAGATGTTCGACATCTATCCGTACCGCGGTGCCGCCAAGCTCGGCCCGAAACTCGAGGAAGAGCTCAAGGACGGCGACGTGGCCGCAATCATCTATTCCAATCCTAACAACCCTTGCTGGACCTGCCTGGAGGAGGATGAACTCGAGACCATAGGCAGGCTGGCAACGAAGTACGACGCAGTCGTGATGGAAGACCTTGCATATTTCTGCATGGACTACCGCCACGACCTGAGCCATCCTTTCGAGGCCCCGTATCTTCCAACCGTAGCCAGATATACCGACAACTATATCCTTATGCTGTCGGCTTCCAAGATATTCAGCTATGCCGGGCAGCGCATTGCACTCTGCTGCATCAGCGACAAGCTTTACGACAGGCAGTATCCGGCGCTTGCAGAGAGATATCACGATGCCGGAGTGTTCGGCGTGACCCTCACGGCCTCGATACTGTATATGATAACCAGCGGCTGCACCGCCACCACACAGTACGGATATGCAGAGATGCTGAACCTTTCCTGCGAAGGAACCATTAACTTTGTGGAGGATACGCGCGAGTACGAAAGGCGCGCGCACAGGATGAAGGATATCTTCTGCCGTCACGGCTTTGACATCGTGTACGACAGGGATGTCACCGACAAGGTCGGCGACGGGTTCTTCTTCACCCTCGGCTATGAAGGGCTGACGGGCGAAGAGCTCGTGGTGGAGCTTATGCACTATGGAGTCAGCAGCATCTGCCTGAGCACTACCGGCAGTGAGAAAAATGGCGTACGCGCTTGTGTAAGCCGTATGCGCGAAGAATTGTACGATGTCCTCGACGAGCGGATGGCTGCCTTCGAGGCTGATCATAAGAAATAATATGGCAAACAAATTACATCAGGGAACACTTTGCGTCCAGGCAGGCTACAAGGCAAAGAACGGTCAGCCGCGCCAGATGCCGATCTACCAGAGCACAACTTTCAAGTACGACACCTCCGAGGAGATGACCAAGCTGTTCGACCTCGAATCTGACGGTTATTTCTATACCCGCCTGCAGAACCCTACGAACGACCTCGTCGCCTCACGCATCGCAGCCCTCGAAGGCGGTGTTGCAGGTATGCTCACGTCTTCCGGCCAGGCGGCCAACTTCTTCGCCTGCTTCAACATCTGCGAAGCCGGCGGCCATATGATCAGCGTCGCGGGTATCTACGGTGGCACATTCAATCTTTTCAACGCCACTTTCAAGAAGATGGGCATCGATGTCACATTCATCGACCAGAGCGCGTCCGACGAGGAGCTTGAGGCCGCTTTCAAGCCGAATACAAAGCTTGTGTTCGGTGAGACGCTCTCCAACCCAGGCGTGCGTGTGTTTGACATAGAGCGCTTTGCCAAGGCCGCACACGCCCACGGCGTGCCGCTGATAGTCGACAATACATTCCCGACCCCTATTTTCTGCCGTCCATTCGAGTGGGGCGCCGACATCGTCACCCATTCAACGACCAAATATATGGATGGACAGGGCGTGCAGGTGGGAGGCGCGGTCATCGACAGCGGCAACTTCGACTGGGACGCCCACGCCGACAAGTTCCCGGGACTCACGACCCCTGACCCGACTTACCACGGAATCACATATACAAAGAAATTCGGCAAGCTTGCCTACATCACGAAGGCCACAAGCCAGCTTATGCGCGACTTCGGCTGCATCCAGAGCCCTCAGAATGCATTCTATCTCGGCCTTGGCCTGCAGACCCTCGATGTCCGCGTGAGACGCCACAACAGCAGCGCCCTCAAAATCGCGAGATGGCTTGAGCAGCAGCCGGAAGTCAAGTGGGTGAACTTCCCCGAGCTTGAAAGCAGTGCAGAGCACGGACTCCAGCAGAAGTACCTTCCTGAAGGCACCTGCGGCGTGATGGCATTCTGCCTCAATGGCGACAAGTCATACGTAGGCCGTTTCATGAACCAGCTCAAGCTTGCCACCATCGAGACCCACGTGGCAGACTGCTACACCTGCATCCTTCACCCGGCAATGCACACACACCGTCAGCTGAACGACGATGAACTGCGCGCAGGCGGCATCGACCCGTCACAGCTGCGCTTCAGCGTCGGTCTTGAAGACCCTGACGACATCATCGAAGACATCAGACAAGCACTTCAAGCAGCGAAATAATAATGTTGCAGAGACACGAAATACACATCAGCGAGCCGTTCTACTTTGAAGACGGCGGCAAATTGGACGAAATGACTCTCGTCTTTCACACCTCTCCGCGCGAATACAAGCCGGGCGAGAAGGTCGTGTGGATATGCCACGCCCTCACCGGCAATTCCAATCCGGAGGACTGGTGGCCTACAATGGTGGGCAAGGGACAGCTCTTCGATCCGGACGAGGTGTATGTGGTATGCAACAGCATGCTCTGCTCGCCTTACGGCAAATGCGGCCCGGCTACCATCAATCCGGCCACCGGAAAGCCTTATTTCCTTGATTTCCCGAGGACCAGCGTCCGCGACATCGTCAATGCCAACATACTTGTCCGCAAGCATCTGGGAATAGAGAAGATAGACCTGATGCTAGGCCCTTCGATCGGCGGCTTCCAGACCCTTGAATGGGTCATAATGGAACCGGAGGTCGTATCCCGTGCCGTGTTCCTGGCCACCGCCGTCAGGGGGACGCCATATATGACAGCCTTCAACGAATCACAGCGCATGGCCCTCCTTGCAGACCCTACCTTCAGGGAAGCCAAGGATATCCACGGTGGTGAGCTCGGTCTCAAGTGCGCCCGTTCGATAGCCCTCATCTCATACAGAACCTTCGAAGGCTATAACTTCACGCAGCAGGAGAACGACGACGACACCCTTTTCGCCGACAGGGCTGCGTCATACCAGCGCTATCAGGGCCAGAAGCTCGTGAACCGCAACTTCGATGCCTACAGCTACTGGTATCTTACGTACTCCCTCGATTCAATGAATGTCGGACGCGGACGCGGAGGCGTCACAAAGGCTCTTGAGAGCGTGAAGGCAGATTGCACGGTGATCAGCATAACCTCTGACCAGCTTTTCCCTCCAAAACAGCTGCGGGACACCGCAGAGACCATAAAGCGGGCTAAATATTACGAAATCAACTCAATGTTCGGCCACGACGGCTTCCTCCTCGAAAACGATCAGCTGGCCGCCATACTCAAGCCTTTGATCCAATAACAGAAACATATGGCACGCAGAATATCTGTATCAGACATATCCATCAGGCACGCAGACAAATACGACGGCAAACTGCCATTCCGCGCCAAGATCGAGCTTGCCAAGCTTCTTGACAAGCTTGGAGTATCAGCTATAGAAGTGGGTCCCGTCAGCGAAGGACGCTCCGACTATCTGCTGGTGAAATCCCTTGCCACAGCTCTTGGCGGCAGCGCCCTCGTGGTGCCGGTCGACCTTTTCGATGCCGGCATCACCGAAAAGACCTGGGAGGCGCTCAAGGATGCCCGGCATCCGCGCCTGCAGGTCTGTGCTCCCGTCAGCACCGTCCAGATGGAATATTTCTGCCATAAGAAACCGGCGGCAGTGCTGGAGAACATCGCCGCCAGGGTCGCCGCCTGCTCAGCCCTCTGCAAGGAGGTGGAGTTCGCGGCAACCGACTTCACACGCTGCGAAAACGAATTCCTCGTGCAGTCGGTCAAGGCTGCTGTCGACAACGGCGCGACTATGGTCACCATTGCCGATGCGGCCGGCGACCTGCTTCCGGATGAGTTCTTCAAGGCTGTGAAAGCTGTCAGGGACATCCTGCCGGAAGGCGTGAAGCTCGGTGTCGTATGCTCCAACGGGCTTTTCCTCGCCGATGCGTGTGCAATCGCCGCCGTGCGGGCCGGTGCCGATGAGATCAAGGTGACCGCCGACGGCAGCTATGCCGCTTCCCTGGAATATTTCCCTCAGATACTGCACGCAAGGACAGAGCTCTGCGAAGCGGATTCCGAGATCTGCCATACAGGCCTGCAGCGTGCCGTGGAGCAGTTCCGCAGCATCTGCGAAGAGAGCAGGAAGAAGGGCAGGGTGTGCTCCGGCGCCCTTGATACAGAGAGCGGCGAAGACAAGGAACCTGCCGAATCCGTCCCTGAGACTTACCGTCTGGAAAGCTTCCTCATCAATTCCGGCAACATCATCACGTCAACCTGCCATCTGCGTATGAAGAAGGGCGAGGAGATGCTTGAAAGCGTGTGCGTGGGCAACGGTCCCGTGGACGCTTCCTTCCACGCCGTCGAGAAGCTGCTCGGCAGGAGCTACGAGCTTGATGACTTCAAGATCCGTTCAGTCACGGAAGGACGCGAAGCGATGGGCGAGACCGAGGTCCTGCTCCGCTACGACGGCAAGATCTATTCAGGCAGGGGCGTGTCCACCGACATCGTGGGCTCCAGCATCCTTGCATACATCAACGCAGCCAACAAAATAGCTTTCGAGGAGGAACAGGCTTGAGACTATCTTTTTCAACACGCGGCTGGACCGATCTCAGCTGGAACGAAATACTTGACAGCGCATTCGAGATGCGCTTTTCCGGCGTGGAGGTATACAATGCCTTCAAGACACCTGAGCTTGTGGAGAAGGGAGGACCTTTCTACAAGCGCGACATCATGTCCACAGCCCGCGACCTGAAAGACAAGAAGCTCTCGATCCCTTGCTTCGACAGCCCTAACGACATATCCAGCGACAGCAAGGCGATGCTTGACGATATGACCCGCCTCATCAGGCTGGCCGCCGATATGCGTTCGCCTTATGTCTGCGCTTTTGCCAAAGAGAATAATACTGAAACTATAAACCGCAACCTGAATGCGCTGATCCCTGCTGCAAAGGAGGCAGGGATCACCATTCTTGTCAAGACCAGCGGCATCTATGCCGACACGGCCCTCCTGCGCCAGCTGATGGACGATTTCGCCTGCGACCAGCTCGCCGTTGTATGGGACGTGCATCATCCTTTCCGCGACAAGGGCGAAAGTCCGGCACAGTCCATCAAGAACCTCGGCGCGTACGTGAAGCACGTACATATGCGTGACAGCGACGACAACGGAAACTACGTGCTTATAGGCGAAGGCAGCTTCCCTGTAAGCGAGGTTATGGAAGCCTTGCGCTCAATCGACTACGACGGATTCATTTCGCTCGAGTGGAAGCCTGAATATCAGGAAGGGATGACCGACAGGGATATCATCTTCCCGTTCTTCGTCAACTATATGGAGCGCTTCGAAAGGAAGACCGGACGCCGCGAGGACAAGCTTTATCCGAACCACGACGGCAGCGGATACTACGTATGGAAGAAGGACGAACTCATCGACCTCACGTTCTCACGCGTGCTTGACCGTATGGTGGAGGAATTCCCGGACCAGTACTGCTTCAAGTACACCACGCTCGACTATACCCGCACATACAGGGAGTTCAGGGACGATGTGGATGCATTTGCGCGCGCCCTCGTATCGCTCGGCGTAAGGCCGGGCAGCAAGGTCTCCGTCTGGTGCACCAACATTCCAGCCTGGTACATCACCTTCTGGGCGACCGTAAAGATAGGCGCCGTGCTGGTGACCGTGAACACGGCATACAAGTCGCACGAGGCAGAATACCTCTTCCGCCAGTCGGATACACATACTCTGGTGATGATCGAGAGCAGCCTCGATTCAAACTATAAGAAGATCATCAACGAACTGTGCCCGGAAATCCGGAAGAGCGTGGCGGGGGAGCCCCTGCACTGCAAGAGGCTGCCGTTCCTTCGCAACGTCATCACCGTCGGGTTCAGGCAGAAGGGCTGCCTCACCTTCGAGGAGGCGATGGCCCGCAAGAACCTCGTTCCACTCACGGTAGTGGAGGATATGGCGGCAGGCGTGCGTCCTGACGACGTCTGCAACATGCAGTACACCTCGGGCACCACCGGATTCCCGAAGGGTGTGATGCTCACCCATTACAATGTCGTCAACAACGGCAAGTGCATCGGTGACAGGATGGGGCTGTCGACGGCCGACAGGATGATGATCCAGGTGCCGATGTTCCACTGCTTCGGAATGGTGCTCTCGATGACTTCATCGATGACCCACGGCGCCACGATGTGCCCTATGCCGTATTTCTCGGCGAAATCCTCGCTCGCCTGCATCAATCAGGAGAAGATCACCTGCTTCAACGGCGTGCCGACGATGTTCATCGCGATGTTCAACCACGCGGACTACCGCAAGACCGACTTCTCGCATATGCGTACGGGAATAATGGCCGGCTCAGGCTGTCCTCCGGAGCTTATGCGCCGCGCCGCCAGACCGGACGAGATGAATATGAAGGGCATAGTCAGCGTCTACGGGCAGACGGAGTCTGCACCGGGCTGCACGATGTCGGCCTGGACGGACACGCCCGACATCCGCTGCGACACCGTGGGATATCCTTTCCCGCACGTCCAGTGCAAGGTCATCAATCCGGAGACCGGAGAGCCTGTGGGAGAAGGCGAGAACGGTGAATTCTGCTCGAAGGGCTACAATACGATGAAGGGCTACTACAAGATGCCCGACGCCACGCACCAGACCATCGACAGCGACGGGTGGCTGCATTCGGGCGACCTCGCCTGCGTCGATGCCGACGGCTGCTACCACATCACGGGCCGTCTCAAGGATATGATCATACGCGGTGGCGAAAACATTTATCCGAAGGAAATCGAAGAATTCATCTATACGCATCCCAAGGTCAGGGACGTGCAGGTGATAGGCGTGCCGGACAAGAAGTACGGCGAAGAGGCAATGGCCTGCATAATCCTGAAGGAAGGGGAGAATATGACCGAGCCTGAGATGCGCGATTACATCACAGGCCGTCTTGCAAGGCACAAGGTGCCGAAATACATCACGTTCGTCGAGACTTTCCCGATGAATGCCGCAGGCAAGATACTGAAGTACAAGATGAGAGAACAGGCCATAAGGGACCTGGGACTGGAGAGTTAGCTATGTCAAAGAAATTAATCACACTCGACGGCAATGAAGCCGCTTCAAACGTTGCTTACGAATTTACCGAAGTCGCAGCGATTTATCCTATCACCCCTTCTTCGCCTATGGCGGAGCATACCGACGACTGGTCGGCCAAAGGCCGCACCAATATGTTCGGACAGCCTGTCACCATCACCGAGATGCAGTCTGAGGCGGGAGCCATAGCCGCCGTCCACGGTGCGGCACAGACCGGTTCACTCGCGACAAGCTATACTTCCAGCCAGGGACTTATGCTTATGATCCCGGTGCTTCACCGCATTGCGGGCGAAAGGCTTCCGGTAGTGCTGCACGTTGCCGCACGTACCGTCGGGACACACGCAATGAGCATCTTCGGAGACCACTCCGACGTAATGTGCTGCCGCAACACCGGCTTCGCACAGTTGTGCTCGGGCAGCGTGCAGGAGGTGATTGACCTTGCAGGCGTGGCTCATCTGTCAGCCATCAGGGGACGCACCCCGTTCATGCATTTCTTCGACGGCTTCCGCACTTCCCACGAAATCAGCACCGTCGAGATGATAGATTTCGAAAAGCTCCACGCCCTCGTGGACCTGGACGCCCTGGCCTCATTCCGCAACCGTGCCCTGAACCCGGAGCACCCTCTGATGCGCAGCACCGTCCAGAATCCCGACGTATTCTTCCAGGCACGCGAGGCCTGCAACGGCTATTATGATGCATTGCCGGAGATCGTGGAGAACTATCTTCAGGAGATCAACAGGATCACGGGACGCGACTATCATCTGTTCAACTATTACGGCGCCGCCGACGCGACTGACGTAATAGTCGCGATGGGCAGCGTGTCCGGCGCCGTACGCGAGGCCGTTGACCAGCTGAACGCCTCCGGCAGCAAGACAGGCTATCTTCAGGTCCACCTGTACCGCCCGTTCAGCGCGGATTACCTTTTCAAGGCCCTTCCGGAGTCCGTGAAGCGCGTTGCAGTGCTTGACAGGTGCAAGGAGCCGGGAAGTGCGGGAGAGCCTCTCTACGAGGATTTCTGCACCGCTCTCAGCCACAGCGGAAGGAACATCGCCGTCGTAGGCGGACGTTACGGACTTTCCTCAAAGGATACCGACCCCGGACAGATACTTGCTGTATTCGCCAACCTCGCATCCGACAAGCCGCGCAACGGCTTCACCATAGGCATAGTGGATGATGTCACCGGACTGTCCCTCACCTCGCTGCCTTTCGAAAAGGCTGCAGGCGATGAGTTCAGCTGCAAGTTCTGGGGACTCGGCGGCGACGGCACCGTGGGCGCCAACAAGAACACCGTGCACATCGTCTCCGAGACCTCCGGCATTTACGGCCAGGCATATTTCGAATACGACGCCAAGAAGTCGTTCGGCGTCACGAAATCCCACCTCCGCTTCAGCAGCAGGCCGGTGGAGAGTTCATATTATGTAAAGCGTGCCGATTTCGTGGCCTGCCACAACCAGAGCTACATCGGCCAGTATGACATTGTTTCCGAGCTCAAGGAAGGAGGGAAGTTCCTCCTGAACTGCAGCAGGAGCGGCGATGCGCTCGAAGCCTGGCTGCCGGCCTCCGTCAAGAAGGCGCTTGCCCTCAAGAAGGCACGCCTGTTTGTCATAAACGCCACCGCCATCGCGCAGAGGCTCGGACTCGGCAGCCACACGAACACCGTACTGCAGGCCGCATTCTTCGCAGTAGCCGGCCTCATCAGCAAGGATGAGGCGCTGGATGCAATGAAAGAGGCTGCGCGCAGGACATATTTCAAGAAGGGCGACGAAGTAGTCGCAAAGAACGTCAGCGCGATCGAGGCCGGAGCGGCCGAAGTCGTCGAGGTCCCCGTTCCGGCGGAATGGGCATCGCTTACCTGCGAGGCTGCCGCTGACGAATCCGCACTGCCCGCCGCAGTACGCAATATCCTGAACCCGATCAACCGTCAGAAGGGAGACGACCTGCCGGTCAGCGCATTCCTGAACAATGTTGACGGCTGCATAGAACTTGGCCTCACGGCATACGAGAAGCGCGGCATCGCTGTACGCGTGCCTTCCTGGAATGCCGACAAGTGCATCCAGTGCAACAAGTGCTCCCTTGTCTGCCCGCACGCGGCAATCCGTCCTTATCTGCTTGACGATGCCGAGAGGGCTGCAGCCCCGGAGGGCTTCGCCACGATCCCGGCAAACGGCAAGAGCGCTGCAGGCCTGCATTTCGCTCTGACAGTATCCGAATTCGACTGCACCGGCTGCGGCAGCTGCTCTGAAAGTTGCCCTGCAGGAGCCTTGGAGATGGTTCCGGCAAGCCTTTCGGAAAAGAGCAGGTCACTTTTCGAATATGGCCTGGGACTGTCCGACAAGGGCGACCTGTTCGAGCCATACACCATCAAGGGCAGCCAGTTCCGCAAGCCTCTGCTTGAATTCTCTGCCGCCTGCGCAGGCTGCGGGGAGACTCCATACGCAAAACTGCTCACCCAGCTCTTCGGCACACGCGCCTTCTGGGCGAACGCCACGGGCTGCTCACAGGCCTGGGGCGCCGCAATGCCGGGCATTCCTTATACCGTTGATTCCCGCGGCTTCGGCCCGGCCTGGACCAACAGCCTCTTCGAGAACAACGCTGAGCTCTGCCTCGGAATGTTCCTCTCCGTCAAGCAGAGGAGGGCATTGGCACGCATCAAGGTGGCCGCCCTCGGCGAAACCGCTTCCGGTGCCGTAAAGGATGCCTGCAACGCCTGGCTCGATGCCTTCGATTCGTTCGACCTCTCGCGCAGGGCTTCCGATGAATTGATCTCAGCCCTGTCTGCCGACAGGACGGATGCGGCCGCTGAAATCCTCGCGATGAAGGATATGCTTGCCAAGAAGACGTTCTGGATGTTCGGAGGTGACGGCTGGGCCTATGACATCGGCTTCGGCGGTCTCGACCACGTCATATCGACAGGGGAGAACGTCAACGTGTTCATCGTCGACACCGAGATGTACTCCAATACCGGTGGCCAGTCCTCCAAGGCGACTCCGCTTGGCGCCGTTGCAAAATTCGCATCATCCGGCAAGAAGAGCAAGAAGAAGGATATCGGCTCGATATTAATGACTTACGGCAACGTATATGTAGCGCAGGTTGCGATGGGTGCCAACCCTGCCCAGCTTGTAAAAGCCATCAAGGAAGCAGAGGAATACGACGGTCCTTCAGTGATCATCGCCTACACTCCTTGCTCATCCCACGGCATCTGCGCCGGTATGCAGAAAGTTCAGGACGAGATGAAGCGTGCCGTAGATGCCGGCTACTGGACCCTCTACCGCTACGACCCTCGTCTCGAGCACCCGTTCCAGCTCGATTCCAAGGAGCCGACAATGCCTTATGAGGATTTCCTCGACGGTGAGGTCCGCTACAACTCATTGAAGCGCACCTTCCCTGAAAACGCCGAAAAACTCTTCTCCCAGGCATCTGAAGACGCCGCCAAGCGCTACGATTCACTGAAAGACAAGTAGGCGCTACTGCTTGCTGCTGGAAGTATTATGCGGGCACGGTTCGACTTCGAGACGAACGAGCGAAGCGAGCTGTCGCAGAATGTCGGTGCCCGCATAATACTTCCAGCAGCGCTGTTGCGCCTATGAATGGCGGAGTTTGAGTTCGGACTCGAGGTCGGCTATGGAGACGCCCATTGACTCCATCAGGACAAGGGTATGATATACGAGGTCGGAGGCTTCGTAGATGAAGCGCTCGCGGTTGCCGCTGACGGCCTCGATGATCGATTCAGTGCATTCCTCACCGACTTTCTTGCCTATCACCTTAGGGCCCTTGATGAAGAGCTTGGTGGTGTAGGATCCTTCCGGCATCTGCTCGTGACGGCCCTTGATTACACCTGCGAGAGTGCGGATGAAGCCTTCATCCTCGGGCGTGTCGAAACAGGCGGTGGTGCCGCGGTGACAGGTCGGGCCGACAGGGTTTGCCTTGATGAGAAGAGTGTCTGAGTCGCAGTCAGAGAACATCTCCACGATATTCAGGAAGTTTCCGCTGGTCTCACCTTTAGTCCATAATCTCTGCTTGCTGCGGGAGAAGAATGTCACACGACCTTCGGACACGCTCTTGTCGAAGGCTTCCTCATTCATATATCCAAGCATCAGGACCTTCAGGGTAGTCGCATCCTGGACGATTACAGGCAACAGGCCGTCGCCTGTCTTCGAGAGATTGAAATCACTGAATTTCATATTGTTATCTGACATTTACATTTGCTTTGCGAAGTTCATTCTTGAGATCCGGGATGGATATCTCGTTATAGTGGAAGATGCTTGCCGCGAGTGCCGCATCGGCGCGGCCGTCCGTCAGCACATCCACGATGTGGGCAATCGAGCCCGCGCCGCCGGAAGCGATGACAGGGATGCTGAGCATCTCAGCCAGGGCGGCATATTGCTCGCAGGCATATCCGGCCTTTGTGCCGTCGTGGTCCATAGAGGTGAAGAGAATCTCGCCGGCGCCGCGCTCCTGAGCCTCACGGGCCCACTCGAAAAGTTCGCGGCTGCTCTGACGGGAACCGCCGTGGGTCGTCACACGCCAGACTCCGTCGATGAATTTCGCATCGATGGCGCACACGCAGAACTGGCTGCCATACTTGCCGGCAATCTCGCTGATGAGTTCCGGACGCGCGATTGCAGCACTGTTGACGGACACCTTGTCGGCACCCGCATCCAGCAGACGGGACGCATCGTCAAGCGACGAAATGCCACCGCCTACGGTGAAAGGGATATTGATTCCGAGAGCTATCTTCTCAACGAGCTCCGTAAAAGTGCCGCGCTCCTCCCTGGAGGCGCTGATATCCAGATAGACCAGTTCATCGGCACCTTCCCGGCTATAGCGCACGCCCATTTCTACGGCATCGCCGACCTCCTTGAGGCCCTCGAAGTTGATTCCTTTTACTACCTGACCGTTCTTGACGTCGAGGCAGGGGATTATTCGCTTAGCGACCATTTCCTTATTTCCTCCAGGCTTATTCGTTTCTCATAAATGGCCTTGCCGACTATCACTTTCGGCAGGCCGAGTTCATTCAGACGCACAATGTCATCCATTTTGCTTATGCCTCCGCTGACGGTGAACACCACCTGCGGGAACTCCGCCTGCAACCTGCTATACAGGTCGAATGACGGTCCCTGCAGCATCCCGTCACGGGAGATGTCGGTGCAGATGACATATTTCAAGCCATCCGGCAGGAACCAGCCTATCTGTTCCGAGATGGTAAGCGCTGTCTGCTCCTGCCATCCCTTCACCGCCACGACACCATCCTTCACATCAGAGCCCAGAAGCATCTTCCCGGCGCCGAAGCGGAGAAGCCATTCGCGGAAAAGTTCTGGCTTAAGGGCGGCCACGCTGCCTACGATAGCCTGAGTCGCCCCCGCGTCGAAAATGGATTTCAGGGCATCTGCATCAGCGATTCCGCCGCCCCATTCTATTTCAAGCCCCGACTTCAACGCACACATCTCAAGCGTGCGGAGATTGACGGGGCGGGAAGCCTTTGCGCCGTCAAGGTCAACCATATGGATACGCCTCACGCCGCAGTCGGCATACTGCATCACCATATCGACAGGGGAGGCATCGTACACCTTCTTCTCGGCATAGTCTCCTTTGGTCAGACGTACACAGCGTCCCTCAATGACATCGATTGCCGGTACTATCTCTATCATAGTGCAACGAAGTTTTTGAGAATCATCTCTCCCACATCACCGCTCTTCTCCGGGTGGAACTGGGTGCCATAGAAATTCTCGTATTTCAGGGCCGCGCTGAAAAGGGTCTTTCCGTGGCGGCAGGTCGCTATCGTATCGGTGCAGAGGCCCGGGCAGTATGAGTGGACGAAATATACGAAACTGCCTTCGTCAAGCCCCTTGAAAAGCTTGCTCTCGAGGTTGGAGATGCCGTTCCATCCCATATGAGGCACCTTGACACCCGGCTCGGGAGAGAATCTGCACACATCGCAGTCGAAGAGTCCCATACATTGGGCATCGCCTTCCTCCGAACGGCGGCACATGATCTGCATCCCCACACATATGCCCAGGACAGGCTTGCGAAGGCCCTTGATGAGCTCTACGAGACCCTTTTCCCGGAGGCTCTTCATCGCCTCTGCAGCATTTCCCACACCGGGCAGGATGACCTTGGACGCCGCCTTGATCCTTTCCGGGTCGGCGGTGAGCTCAAACTCGACGTCAAGCCGCCTGAGAGCATTCATCACAGACTTGATATTGCCTGCGTCATAATCTACAATGGCTATCATAACAATCCTTTGCTGGACGGAAGTTCATAACTGAAAACGTTTCTGCGGGCCGCCTGCCTGATGGAGCGGGCGAATGCCTTGAACACGGCCTCGGCGATATGGTGATTGTTCTCACCTCTGGCCTCCACGCGCAGATTGCACCTGGCCGCATCGCAGAATGACTTGAAGAAATGCTTGAACATCTCGGTAGGGACGTCTCCGACATATTCCCGGGTGAACTCGACATCCCATACAAGGTCGCTGCGGCCGCCGAAATCGAGCAGTACGAGGGCTGCGCTCTCATCCATAGGGAGGGCGAAGCCGTAACGTTCGATGCCTCGCTTGTCACCGAGCGCTTCGCGTACAGCCTCTCCAAGTGCGATACCGATATCTTCCATAGTATGGTGCTCGTCCACTTCAAGGTCACCCTTGCACCTGACTGTGAGGGATACGCCACCGTGGTGGACAAGCTGGTCAAGCATATGGTCAAGGAATTTCAGACCGGAGTCAATGCAGGACCCGCCCTTGCCGTCAAGGTCGATGCACACAAGGATGTCGGTCTCTCCCGTCTTGCGGGCGACCTTTGCGCTGCGCGCGCTGCTGCGTATCTCTTCTACGACCTGCTCCCAGCTGAGTTCACCCAGCCTGAGGCCGCGGGCGCCGAGATTGGCGGCGAGCTGCATATCGGTATCGCGGTCTCCGATGACAAAGGAAGACGCCATATCATAGCTGCCGTCAAGGTATTTGCCGAACATTCCGGTACGAGGCTTGCGGGTAGGGGCATTGTCCTCCGGAAAGCTCCTGTCTATAAGTTCGTCATCAAAGACAACTCCTTCACCTGCAAGAGTTTTAAGCATCTTATCGTGAGCTGGCTTATAGGTCTCCCAAGGGAACGAGGCAGTGCCGAGACCATCCTGGTTGGAGGCCATTACAATCTCGAAGCCGAGCCCCGTCAGGGCCTTCATCCCGGAGATTGCACCGGGCACGAATTCAAGCTTCTCGAGCGAGTCGATCTGCTCGTCCGCCGGTTCTGCGATAAGGGTACCGTCCCTATCCACGAATATTGCCTTTTTCATAATCGTTGAGTGATTTCAGGAGTTTGTCATTTTCTTCCGGCAGGCCGATGGTGATGCGCAGGCAGCCCGCGCAGCCCACAACCCTGTTGCGGTTGCGCACTATGATCCCGTCCGCTATCAGGTGGTCATACAGCCTGTTGGCGTCATCAACCTTCACGAGAATGAAGTTGGCTTCGCTCGGATACACCTTCCTGACGAAGGAATACTGCGGCAGGGCGGCTGCCACGCGTGCGCGCTGCGCCACTATTTCGGCCACCTGAGCGTCAATTCCGTTTTCAAGCGCTGCCAAAGCAAACTTCTGGGTGGATGCATTGATGTTGTAAGGGTATTTGACCATCATCATTACGCTGATGACGTATGGGTTCGAGAATGCAAGTCCGAGCCGAAGTCCGGCGAGTCCGCGGGCCTTGGAGAATGTCTGGAACACAACCAGGTTAGGATATCTGTCCAGGCTTCCTAGAAGGCTCGGCACGGAGCAGAAATCGATGTAGGCCTCGTCGACTATGACGATGCCGTTGAAGTTCTCAAGGACCTTGAATATCTCTTCATTCGAGAAGGCATTGCCGGACGGGTTGTTCGGGCTGCATAGGAATATGGCCTTGGTGTCGGCATCGCAGGCGGCGAGAAGCCTGTCATAAGGCAGCGAAAAATCTTCGTTCAGCACCACCTCACGTACTTCGACGTCATTGATGGACGCAGATACCGCGTACATTCCATAGCTTGGCGCGATGGCCACTACATTGTCCTTGCCGGGGACACAGAATATCCTGAAGATGAGGTCGATGGCCTCGTCGGAGCCGTTCCCGAAGAATATGTTCTCCGGCTTCACGCCCTTGATTGGCGCAAGCTTCTCGCGAAGTGTCGTCTGACGCGGGTCGGGATAGCGGTTCCAGCCGGTAGGGAAGGGACTTTCGTTGGCATCCAGGAATACTCCTATCGTGCCTTTGTACTCGTCGCGCGCCGTTGAATACGGGCAGAGCTTCTGTATGTTGGGGCGCACCAGCGCCCTGATGTCATCACTTTTCATTTATCCTGACTTTTACTGCATTGGCGTGAGCCTGCAGGCCCTCCGCCTCAGCCATTGACACGATAGTCCTTGAAAGGCCTTCAAGACCTTCGCGCGTAATCTCCTGTATGGTCATCTTACGGATGAAGCTGTCGATGTTCACGCCGCTGAAAGAGCGTGCCCAGGCGCAGGTAGGAAGGGTATGGTTGGTACCGGAGGCATAGTCGCCGGCGCTTTCGGGTGTGTAGTCCCCGACAAACACGCTACCGGCAGCGGTTATGCCGTCCACTATCCGATACGGATCCCTTGTGGACACTATGAGATGCTCAGGGGCATATTCATTGGCAAAATAGATCATATCCGCGATTTCATCGAAAATGACGAAACTGCTCTTTTCCAGCGCGGCCTCGGCAAAATCGGAGCGGCCGAGCACCTTCACCTGACGGTTGACCTCTTCTTCGACCCGTGCCGCAAAGCTGTTGCTGTCGCAGACAAGCACCACCTGGCTGTCGCGTCCGTGTTCCGCCTGTGACAGAAGGTCAGCGGCCACGAAAGAAGGGTTGGCTTCGGAGTCTGCAATGACCATCACTTCAGACGGGCCGGCAGGCATATCTATGGCGACTACGCTTCCTCCAAGAATTTGCTTCGCTGTAGTAACATACTGATTGCCAGGGCCGAATATCTTATCAACCTTATCAATGGTTTCGGTACCGAAAGCCATTGCGGCAATAGCCTGCGCACCACCGGCTTCGTATATCCTGCTTATGCCGCAGCTCTTGGCGGCATACAGGACCTCAGGGGCGATCTTGCCGTTCTTTCCCGCAGGCGTACAGAGGATCACCTCGTCGCACCCGGCGAGCTTTGCCGGTACAGCCAGCATCAGGACAGTGGAGAAAAGGGGAGCGGTGCCTCCCGGAATATATAGTCCGACACGGCTGATGGGGACGGGGCGCTGAATGCAGGTCACGCCGGGTGCGGTTTCGACCCGGATCTCCTTCGGAAGTTGTTTCCGATGGAACTTCCTGATGTTCTTCATCGCCTCGGCGACAGCCTTCTTGACATCGGCGGACACGAGGCCGCAAGCCTCGCGCACAGCCTTGTCGCTGACGCGTATGCTCTCCGGGCAGCGCCCGTCAATCTCCGCGGCAAGCTCAAGCAAAGCCTTGTCACCGTCCTTGCGGACGCGGTCTATGATGGCAACAACCCTCTCCCGAACTACGGGATTGCTGTCGGAAGGACGTCTGCAGATGGCCGCCCACCCGCTTCTGGCAGGGTTTTCGTAAAACTTCATATCACTACGGAATAATCTTGTCAACAGTCAACACAAGTATGCCTTCGGCTCCTATTGCCTTCAGCTGGCGAATCTTCTCCCAAAGTTCGTCAGCACAGACGACGGAGTGCAGTGAACACCACCCCTTGGCCGCCAGCGGCATCACCGTAGGGCTGCGCATTGCGGGAAGTATCTTGATCGCATCCTCGATGGCCGACTCCGGCAGGTTCATCAATATGTATTTCTGACCGCGGCTCACCTTCACGGAGTCAATGCGGAACAATATCTCTTCCAGGGACTTGCGGTCTTCGTCGGAAAGACTTCCGTTGCTGATGAGGACAGCCTCGGAGAAGAAAACCTTCTCCACCTCCTTGAGCCCGTTTGAAACCAGTGTGCCACCAGATGATACGATATCGAAGATTGCATCGGCGATGCCTGCGGCCGGAGCGATCTCCACGGAACCGGTGATCACCTCGATGTCGGCCTGTATGCCATTCCCGGCAAGGAACCTCCTGAGGATGTTGGGATATGAGGTGGCTATGCGCTTGCCGTTGAAATACTGCGGTCCAGGATATTCATCGGCCTTAGGGATGGCCAGAGAGATGCGGCATCCGCCGAAACCGAGACGGGCCTCGATCTTGACATCGAAACCTTTTTCCTCGACTTCATTGAGTCCCACGATGCCCAGGGATGCCGTCCCTGCGGAAACAACCTGCGGGATGTCGTCGTCCCTCATATAAAGGACCTCAAGAGGGAAATTTGCGGACTTGGACAGGAATTTCCTCTTGGAATCATCAACCGAGATTCCTATTTCCTGCAAAAGGGAGGTGCAGTCTTCATTGAGACGTCCCTTGGACTGAATTGCTAAACGTAACATATAATCAACCTTTTCAAATATACACAAAAAAAGCTTACCGCACTGGTAAGCCGACCCGTAATATACTCAACCATACGCGCCAAGGCCTACCAAATCTACAAGAGATGGTGATGGTGGTGATGGATGAAGGTATACTCTCTACTTGACATAACATCACAAATGTAGGAAACAATATCGAAAAAAACAAAAAAACGTCCGGAGATATATTTTTGAGAAAATTTTCTTATATTCGGGAGATAAAATACTTTTGACTTAAGTTATGGTCCATATCTTATATACCGTCACGGCCTTCTCCTGCGCACTTGTTGCATTGCTGCTCCCAGCCAGGACCAGGGCCAGTCTCTCAAAGAAAAACAGTCTCGACTCAGCATTCCTCCTGCTCGCCAGATGGATCACCATATTCTGTATAGCCGACGGTATGTGGGGTATCTTTGCCAGCAATCTCGTCAACAACGACAAGCTGCTGTATATTTCATCATTCGTATTCCATCTCTTCGCCGCCTTCACTCCTCTTGTCTGGCTTTATTTCGTTCTGACATACATCGGCGAGATCAAACACAAGAACATCTATTTCGGAGCCGCGGCATCAATCTTCCTTATTGAGCTGGCGCTCCTGCTGCTGAACTACAGCAGCCACTCGGTCTTCTACGTGGACGATGCGGGAGAATACCAGACCGGTCCCATACGCAAGTTCCTGTTCTACGCCCAATACGCCAACTACCTGCTTATGGCCGCCGTCGCCATATTCGGTTCCATCAGGAACAAGAAGGACAGCAAGGACGAAAAGTCCTACTACAACGCCGTAATCGCATTCACCGGGGCGCCTATCCTCTGCGGTGCATTCCAGCTCCTCTATCCTGACGCTCCCGCATACTCGATAGGATATATGCTCGGATTCTGCATCATATATTCTTTCGTCATCTCCGAAATGCTCGAGGCACGAATCCGCGAGAGCGCACAGAACTACAGCGCCAACAAGGCAAAGACCACCTTCCTCTTCAGCATATCCCACGACATCAGGACTCCGCTCAATGCCATACTCGGCTTTACGGATATCGCAATCAAGCATTTCGACGAGAAGGAAACTGCTATTGACGCCCTCGGGAAAATCAAGATTTCCAGCGGGCATCTCCTCGAGCTTATCAATGAGATCCTTGAAATGAGCCGCATAGAAGCCGGTAAACTGAAGTTGACGAAGGACGCGATGGACCTCCGTGAGATGGTTGCCGTCACAGAACAGATGGGCAGGGCTCTGGCCATCCCGAAGAGCATCAACCTTGAAGTCAATATTGAAGATCTGAAGAATCCGTATGTATTCGGAGACGAAATGCATTTCAAGGAAGTTCTCATCAACGTCATTTCAAACGCCATCAAATATTCCAACGACGGCAGTTCCGTCAAATTCACGGTCACTCAGGCAGATGAGGATGAAAACGGCAAAACGATATACCGTTTTGTCGTCTCCGACAACGGCATCGGTATGAGCGAAGAATTTCTCAGCCACATCTACGAGACATTCTCAAGGGAACAGACATCCACCGTATCCAAGCAGGAAGGCGCCGGACTGGGTATGTCCATAGTCAAGCGCATCATTGACGTTGCCGGTGGCAGGATCGACATCCAGAGCAAGGTCGGGGAGGGTACATCAGTCACCATCGAACTTCCTCTTGCGCTGATGGACGAGGAATCCATCAGGATATTCACCCGCATGGATGCTGCGGACGAGCCTGAGCGCCCGGTCAAGTTCGACGACGTATTAAAGGGGAAGAGAGTGCTTCTCGTAGAGGACAACGAACTCAACCGAGAGATCGCCACCGTCCTGCTGAACGAGGCCGGGATGATTGTGGAGACGGCTGACGACGGCTCCAACGCCGTCCAGAAATTCGCCAAGGACGGTCCGGGATATTACGACTTCATACTGATGGACATCCAGATGCCCGTGATGAACGGATACGAAGCTACAAAGGCCATAAGAGTGCTTCCTGGAGGAAAGAATCTCCCGATAATAGCAGTTTCGGCAAATGCATTCGAGGAAGACCGCAAGAAGTCACTTGATTCCGGTATGGACGACCACATCGCCAAGCCGATCAATCTGGAAGAACTTCTTGACGCCATGAAGATGCTTCTCTGATATGATGGTCAGCGCCTGAGCGACTTGCTCGACAGATTCAGGCGATACTTGAAAGTCTTCTTTCCGTGATAATAGAAAAGCACCAGGGTTGAACCGTCTTCAAAATAGATGTTGTTCAGCAGTCTGCCGTTCTTGTGATCCTTACATTCAGGCTCAGCCCAGGCAAGGAGATATTTGCCGCTGGAGCGGTCATAAGCCACCACAACCGTATAGTCACGTATGTCGAACATCGCTGCGCGGAACTTCGCGCAGCTTTCCTTTTTCTGGCTCTCATAGGTGAGCGCAAGGGAACTCTCCTCCGGTATCTGGCCGAATCTTATGCTTTTGGCCGTCGTGAGCGCATCGGGGTTCTTTTCAATCCACCACCTGATGGACTCGTCAGTAAGTATGGTGCCCGTCGGAAGTTCGTGAAGGCCTTCGACCTTCTGGAGTTCGGATCTGAGGAAGATCATAGGGGGAGTGTCCATCCCTGATTCCAGCCCGTCGTCTATCCGGCCTTCCGCAGAGCCGTCAGCAAGCTTCCTGCCGACAAAGGAAAGCGAACGGCTGTTGAATTCCTCCTTCGGACAGAAAAGATGGGCGGCATATTCGAGGCTGTCTCCGCCGGCATAGGTGATGAGCCTGTTGAAACGGACATATTCACGCCCGGCGATCCTGATGACGTAGGTGGAATCGACGAAATCAAAACTGCCGCCCGATTTCACGTCATCATCTTCCACATCATACTGCGAAACGACATTCCAGCCGTTTTTATCCTTTTCAAGAAGCATATAGCGGCAGCCGGCATCGTTGAATCCGATTCCCGACACACGGTCGATCCCTTCGCTTCTCCAGGCCTGCGCCTTCACCCTGTAGTCCGGCATCTGAGCGGACATTATCTGTACGGCATCCTCGAGAGAATATGGCGAGATTATCAGGAGGGTGTCCTTCCTTGCCTGTATTTCGGCCGCATAGACCGATGACGGGTACTTCTTCAGGAACTTGTCGAAAGACGCGACAGAAGGCTTGGAAACGGTCTTCTGATAAAGTTTTGTTTCAGCCTTGGTCTGTGCAGTGGCGGACAGCGGCAGTATGGCCAGGGCAAACAAGGCTGCAGATATCTTCAGATTCATAGATTTTCAAGAAAATAGTCTGTTAGTTTATTATACAGGTGCACGGCATTCCTGCCTCTCATATTGTGCTCGGAAACGGGATACGGGAAGTATTCCAGCTGCACACCTTCATCAATGCATTTCTGGGTGAAGCTTAGGGAGTGCTGCCATACGACGGTGTTGTCCACGGCCCCCTGGATGATGAGCAGCCGTCCCTTCACGTCCGAGGTCCGGTTCATAAGCGACGTCTCCTCGAAACCATCAGGATTGCTTGACGGATTGTCCATATAGCGTTCTCCATACATCACTTCATACCATTTCCAATCAATAACCGGGCCACCCGCGGCTGCAACCTTGAAAACGTCCGGATAATGGGTGAGCAGGGTGATGGTCATAAATCCGCCGTAGCTCCACCCGTGCACGCCTATCCTGTCGCGGTCAATCCAAGGAGAACGCTCCAGCAGGGCATTTAGGCCTGCCATCTGGTCGGCAGCCTCCTCCTGGCCGCACCTGCGGTTTATCGCCTTCTCGAAGGCCGCACCGCGGAAACTGGTGCCGCGGTTGTCCTGGACATAAACCACATAGCCGCGATGCGCCATCACCATTTCCCACATACGGATGTTACCGAGCCAGGAATCATTCACCATCTGCGAATGAGGGCCGCCATAAACATATACTATCAGAGGATATTTCTTTGACGGGTCGAAGTCCAGAGGCTTGATCAGGCGGTAATAGTTGTCCGTGACGCCGTCGGCGGCCTTGACCGTGCCGAGTTCAACCTCGCAGCGGGCGATGCCTTCGAGAGGGTCAGGCGAGGTCAGCAGCACTTTTTCAATGCTGCCGTCAGCGTTGCAGAGCCTCGTCTCGGCGGGGACGTCCGGTGCGCTGTAAGTATCGACGAACTGGCGGCAGGACGGGCTCAGCTTTGTCGTATGCATACCGTGCCCCTGCGTGAGCTGCCGCGGCTTTCCGACCTTGTATCCGGCAATTCTCCCTGCCGGCTTCAGCTGGACGCGGAACAGATGGTTTTCGACAGGGGAGACCTCCCGGGAGTCATAGAACACACTGGTGCCGTCATTGCCTCTGTAAGCCATATCGGCATCGCAGGCCACAAGGCGGCGCAATGTGCCGAGGGTGTCCAGAATGTACAGGTTCTTGTAGCCGTCGCGGTTGTCGGTGGTATAGATGAAGTCGTATGTGCCTTTTATGTTGTGCAACGGGGTTTGAGGCTCAACCCAGGCATCGTTTTCTTCTGTAAGGAGAGTGCGGACGAAGCCTCCGTCGGAAGCGCGGTACATATTGAGATGCATATGGTGCTGCGCCCTGTCGAGGACGTGTACGAAGATGTACCTGTCGTCGGGCGACCAGCTGACGTTGGTGAGATATCGCTCCGAATCGAAGTCGGTGACATCAAGGGTGGTCAGAATATTGCCCAGAGTGTCACAGACACAGAGGTCCAGCCGCTCGGAGCTCATTCCGTTCATCGGATATTTGATGCTTTTGAGGCTTCCGGTGCGCGTCCTGATGTTCAGGAGGGGGAAACTGCTCACCAGACTTTCGTCGCGGCGTATGACGGCAAGAAGGGCCCCGGACGGTGAAGGGGTGACGCCGGAATTGCTGCCGAACTCATTCCTGGAAGGCACGGCGCCATAACTTATGTCGGAATTCTCAGGCTGCGGCAGCTTGTAGACCGGTTCATCGTCAGGCACGCCGCCCTCCTCGAACAGGCCCAGGTCGTTCCAATGCCATTCACGGTATGTCCCGACACGGTGGCTGTCCGAAAACATATCGTCCACTGTCATAACCCTGCCCTCCGGCGATGCCGGGACAGTTACAGAAACGGTCGTGAACATCGTCACGGCCGTCACGAGGAAAAGCGCTGTCATCGGTTAAAGTTCTGTGACGGTGACAGGTATCTCGGTAGTATGGTCAGCTTCGGCAACCGACTCTATGCCGGTGACGATATACTTCTGCATACCGCGCCAAGGGAGCATTCCTCGGTACTCCTTGTAACGGAGTTCGACGTGCTTGCCGCTGCAGTGCATAAGCGAATCCGCAACCGCATCGTCGGCAACGGAGAACTCGAATTCGTTGGACTGGATGCTTCCGCCCTGCTTGGCACCCTTGAAACCGGTCTGGATGAGTCTTCCCTCATAAGTTTTCCAAACCCAGCCCTTGTACACAATCTGGTTGAGTTCCCCGGCCTTGACGCCTTCGCCAAAGACGAAATAGAACTTGATGTACACGAAAACGGCCGCTGCAACCACAATGATTGAGATGAGCCACGCAATGAATTTACCTTTGCCTGTCATAACGTATGTTGATTTTTGGCAAATATAGCAAAAATAAAGCCCGGAACACCTTGTGCTCCGGGCTTTTTCCTATCTGTTCGCAGGAAATTACTTCTTGCGGGACTTGTAACGCTGGTAGAACATATCAACACGGCCGGCGGTATCGACGATCTTCACCTTGCCAGTGTAGAACGGATGTGATGTGTTGGAGATTTCAAGCTTGTACAGAGGATATTCAACACCGTCGACGGTGATGGTCTCCTTGGTCGTACAGCAAGAACGTGTGATGAACACATCTTCGTTTGACATATCCTTGAAAGCTACAAGTCGGTAGGTTTCGGGATGGATTCCTTCTTTCATAATTACACTAGTATTTTGAAATCGGGCGCAAAGATAACAATTTATTTCTTAATTACAACGTTGAGCCAGTCATTTAATTCCTGTGACCAGTCTGCCTTGTAGATATAGTTGTCGCCTACACCGAATCCGTGTCCTCCGGTAGGGTAGAGATGCATCGTGGCGCTCACGTGGTTGTCAACCAGGGCCTGATAATAGACCAGGCTGTTCTTGACGGGAACGAGGAAGTCGTCGGATGCAGCCACGATGAAGGCCGGACAGGTTTCTGCGGTGACCTGCTTGTCATTCGAATAGAGGTCAACGAGTTCCTGTGAGGCATCCTTGCCGATGAGGCGGTCGTGGGAGTCCCTGTGGGTGAATGAGAGGTCCATCGTGATGACGGGGTAGAAGAGTATCTGGAATTCGGGACGCAGGTCACCGGTGAGATGGGTGGCCGCGGTTGAAGCGAGATGGCCGCCGGCCGAGCAGCCCATCACACCCACGTGCTTTACGCCGAGGTCTTCACGGCCCTTCATTATGCGGATGGCTTCCTTGACATCGCTGAGCGGAACATCGTGGTGTTCGCGCGGCAGGCGGTACTGCAGGACGGCGAGGGTGATGCCGCGTGCATTGTACCAGTCCTTGAAGTCCTTTGCTTCGTGCGTGTTGGAAAGCATTGCATAACCGCCGCCGGGGCAGGCGATGACACAGAGGCCGTTAGGATTGCGGGCAGGGTAGATGTCAAGGGTGGCGACGGTGTAGTCACTGCCGTTGTTCCTGACGCGCTCACGCTCCTCATCGGTGATTTCAAATGCATTCGGAGCACCGTCAGGCCACACCTGGACAGTTTCCTGACGCGGCCCGAAGAAGCCTGCGAATGATGGTCTGGCAGCGCCCTGCTTCGGCTGTGCGAAGAGGGTGAAAGATGTCGCGGCAAGGGCGACGAAAAGGACGATTTTTCTCATATCTTGAAAAGTTTGATTATTTGTTGCGGACAACTTCGATCGGAACATTGAAAGGATTGTCAATCTTCAGACGCACTATGCGTCCGTGTCTCCATCTGCAAGCAACAGTTATGCCACCGCGTGCGCGCAGGCCGCTGAACGAACCGTCCTGCCACTCATCGGGGATCGCAGGCAGGACAGAAATGACCCTGGTGCCGTCAGGACGCACCTCGTGGGACTGGAGAAGCATCTCCATTATGCCGGCGCTGCCGCCGAAGTTCCCGTCGATCTGGAATGGAGGATGGGCACAGAAGAGGTTCGGGAATGTACCGGCACCCGAACCGGAATAGCTGACGAAACCGTCGGAAGAGCTTCTTACTGGTTCAAGGAGGCTCTTGAACAGCTTGTATGCGTGATTGCCGTCACCGAGCCGGGCCCAGAAGTTGATTTTCCAGGCGCGTGACCAGCCGGTACCTGCATCGCCGCGACGGCGCAGGGTCTCGCGGGCAGCAGCCTTCAGTTCATCGGTATTCAGGCTCGTGCCGGGATACAGGCCGAAAAGATGGCTGACGTGACGGTGCTCCGGCTCCACTTCCTCATAGTCCTCAAGCCACTCCTGAAGGTATCCGGCAGGGGATATCTGCATCGGCGGCAGTTTTCCGGCAGCATCTTCAAGCCTGAGGGCAAATTCCTCATCAACACCAAGCACCTCCGCCGCCTTGCTGACGGCAGCGAAGATCTCCCGGCATATCTGGGTGTCCATAACCGGTCCGGCACAGATGGAACAGATGCGTCCGCCGGCCGTCCGATATCTGTTCTCAGGGGAGGTTGAAGGTCCTGTCACAAGCCATCCTTCATCATTGAAAACAAATAAGTTGGACACAAGGAACTCAGCTGCTCCTTTAAGTATTGGATATATCCTTTCGAGGTATCCTTCATCAAGGGTGAACTGGTAGTGCTCCCAAAGCTGCAGGGCAGCCCAGGCTCCTCCGGTGAAGCTGGACCCCCACGACGGGTTTTCAGCGGGAGCTGTGAAGCGCCAGGCGTTGGCAAGGACGTGGGCCGTCCATCCGCCGGTGCCATAGAAGTCACGCGCAGTGCGTTCGCCGGACGGGACTATGTCCTCGATGTAGCTGGTGAATGGCCCGCACAGGTCTGAAAGGTTGCCGGGCTCCATAGGCCAGTGGTTCATCTGGACATTGATGTTCATATGGTAGTCTCCGTTCCACGGAGTGTACACACCGTCAGCCCAGATGCCCTGCAGGTTCGGCGGCAGTACGGCACGGGCGCTTGAAGCGATGAAAAGGTACCTGCCGTACTGGAGGTAAAGCGCTGCGCTGTCGGGAGCCGGGGCATCCCCGAGCTGGACGGAGACCCTGTCGAAATACTTTCGGTGCTCGGCGATATGCCTTGCCCGCAGTTCTTCGTAGCCGAGCGAGGACGCATCGTCGAGGTTCTTCTGCACGCGTTCGATGACCTGCGACAGGTCCGATGCCTTTCCGTCACGCACCGCAAGGTAATCGGTAGCGGCGCCCAGGAGGATCAGGGCCTCATTGTCAGAAATGCTGATCCTGCGTGCCTCGCAATAGTAGCTGACCCCGTTCTTTCCGGGCTCGCCGGACTGCAGCGTGCCCTGCATCGTCACACTCGTGCCTTCGCGGTTGAATCCGGCATCCTGAGGCCTTTCAAGGGAGATTTCAAAATCGAGCGGCGCACCGTTGGAGACAAGGTGGACGACGATGACATCGTCTGCCATTGATACGAAATATTCGCGAAGCAGGGAAGCGCCTGTCGTGGTGGCGACAGCATCCCGCAGGCTCAGTCTCCGGCTGTATGTGTCGTCGGCAGCGGCATCCCCGCCATATTCGATGATGAGTCTGCCCAGCGTCTGATAGCAGCCGTAACGCGGGTTCTCACCGCCTCTGCCGCTACAGGTAAAATGCTGGAAGGTAAGGGCCTGTGCGGCGGCATTGTCGCCTTCGCGCAGCTTTTCGCGGATGGCAGGCAGCCATTCGAGAGCTTCCGGATTAGCGGGGTCCCATTCGCTGCCGGACCACATCGATTCCTCGTTCAGGACAATGGTTTCACGGCCCGGCGCGCCGTCGGGCATTGCACCCAGACGGCCGTTTCCGAGAGGCACACATTCCTCCCATGTGGATGCTGGTTCGGAAAATGTCAGCTGCAGGGCGTCGTTGGCGATGCCTTTATCGTTCACTGCGCAGGACACGAGTCCCGCAGCAGAGGCCAGTGCGCCCGCCAGCAGGATAAGATGGCGGTTCATACGTGTTATTTCAAGAATACGAAGAAAACGGCTGCAATCATGCAGCAGAATGCAACTATGTGGTTCCACTGGATAGGCTGGCCCTTGAATACGAGAGCCACTATCACTGTGAATACTGTCAGGGAAATCACCTCCTGGATGACCTTGAGCTGCATCAGGTTGAAAGGACCGCCGTTGGTGTTGGAGCCTATCCTGTTGGCTGGGATCATGAAGAAATACTCGAAGAGTGCGATGATCCAGGAGAGGAGTATGATGACTATCAGCGGCCAGTTCTTTGAGGACGGCACCAGATCGGGAAGCTTGAGCTGGCCATACCAGGCAAAAGTCATGAACACGTTTGATATGATGAGGAGGAGTATGGTCCAGAAGCCGGTGATATTCATAATACTTGAAATTTTGGTCAGCAAAATTAGCAATTATATCTATATTTGCATACTATGACACTTATCAAATCCATTTCAGGTATCCGCGGCACGATCGGCGGACCTTGCGGCGAAGGACTCACTCCTGTTGACATCGTAAAATTCACATATGCATACTGCGCCTGCCTCAGGCAGCGCAGACCGCAGCCGAACAACGGCAAGAAGTACAAAGTGGTCGTCGGACGCGACGCCCGCCTCAGCGGCCGGATGGTCGAGCAGCTTGTCTGCGGGACCCTCGTCGCCTGCGGCGTAGACGTGGTAATGTGCGGCTTTGCCAGCACTCCCACCACCGAACTCGCAGTCACTTTTGCCAATGCCGACGGCGGCATCATCCTCACCGCGAGCCATAACCCCCGCCAGTGGAACGCCCTCAAGCTTCTCAATGAGAAAGGGGAATTCCTCACGGCATCAGAAGGACAGGCCATCCTGGACCTTGCCGAAAGCGGCGAATTCGATTTCGCGGAAGTGGACGAGCTCGGACACATCGAAGAGCACGACTACACCGACGAGCACATCGCGTCCGTGCTGGCGCTCGAGGCGGTTGATGCAGAAGCCGTGCGCAAGGCCGGCTTCAAGGTCGTCCTCGACAGCATCAATTCAGTCGGCGGCATCATAATGCCCCGGCTTCTCGAAAAGCTCGGAGTAGAGTGCATCACCCTTAACGGGGAGCCTACCGGAGATTTCGCCCACAACCCTGAGCCGCTTCCGAAGAACCTCGTGGAGCTCAGCGAAACCGTTGTCCGTGAAAAGGCTGACCTCGGAATCAGCGTCGACCCGGATGTCGACCGCCTGGCATTCATCTGCGAGAACGGACAGCCGTTCGTCGAGGAATACACTCTTGTCAGCGTGGCCGACTACCTGCTCGACGAAGCCGTGAAGAAGGGCCGGAAGGACCTTGCCACCGTTTCAAACCTCAGTTCAAGCCGCGCCCTTCGCGACGTCACCGAGGCGCACGGCGGCACATATTATGCTGCGGCAGTAGGCGAAGTGAACGTCACCACCAAGATGCACGAAGTCAATGCGCTGATAGGCGGAGAAGGCAACGGAGGCGTGATCTATCCTGCCTCCCACTGCGGCCGCGACGCTATGGTAGGCGTGGCGCTGTTCCTTTCGAACCTCGCACACAAGGGCTTGAGCGCAAGCGCATACAAGGCCACCCTCCCGCAATATTTCATTGCAAAGAACAGGATAGACCTCTCTGATCCAGCCCTGATCGACAAGATACTCGAAGCGATGAAAGAGCATTTCAAGGACGAGAAGGTCAACACCATCGACGGCGTGAAGATCGATTTCGAATCACGGAAGCAGTGGGTTCACCTCCGCAAGTCAAACACCGAGCCTATCATCAGGATCTACTCCGAGGCCCAGACTGAAGAAGCTGCCGTCAAACTCGGCGAAGAGGTAATAGCCCTCGCCCAAAGGATCATAGGCTGAGATGTTCAGTTTCAGGACAAGCCCGATTGAGGACCAGCTCGACAAAAGCCTCGTCGAGGGCAGGGTGGGTGTATTCTGCACCCAGAATTGCTGGGATCCTTTCCACGGAAGATATGTATATGACATCTTCCGCGAAAGGGGCAACCTCGCCAGGGTCTTCACTCCGCGCGACACCGAGCTCACGCCCGGCACCAACCACATCGAGTTCGATGCCGCCGAGATCGAGGATCTGAACGCCCTTGTGGTTGAGATACAGGACGTGGGAGCACGCTATTTCAACTACACCAGGGACGTGATGCAGCTTCTGACGATGCGCGCCCGTATGTTCGACGGTCCGGCAATCTACGTCATCGACCATATCAATCCGGCAGGCAGGGTAGTGGAGGGCACGATCCCCGCCATCGAGGCTGATATCTGGACACCTAAGGTCGCCCACCGTCACGGGCTCACCCTGGGAGAGCTCTGCACTCTGTACTACAACGAGATAGACGCAAAATTCCCACTGCATATCGTTTCAGCCCTGGTTTCGGACGTAGGCAAGGACCTTCTTCCCTGGACCATAGCCCCGGCCTCCGACATCCCGGGTATGTTCACCTGTGAAATGTATTCCGGAGGTGGTCTGTGGAACAATACGTCCATCACCCCCGCCATAGGCACGACCCGTCCCTACGAATACATAGGAGCCCCTTTCATCAAGACCGTCGATGTCAGGTTCCTCCCGACACCTGCCGGCGTGATGATGCGTCCCTGCTCATTCACCCCGGCCGCAGGCCGCTATGCCGGTGAGAAATGCTTCGGCTACCAGATCATGCTGCAGCCTGGCGCCCAATACCATTCCCTGCTGCACACATTACAGCTGATGCACTATTTTTCAGAGCATTACAGCCAGTTCGAGATGTATGACAGCCTCTTCGTGAAGGTTGCCGACCCCGTGATAGAGGAATACCTCCGGGGGCGCCTCAGCTTCGACGTCGTGCAGGAGCACGTCAAGACTGAGGAGCAGAAATGGATACGCAAGGCAAAGCGTTTCGTCCTGTACGATGACGCACCGTACAGGATCAAATGATCCCCGGCTAGAAGGAGAATCCTACAGACAGGCACAGCGCAAGATATTTTGCGCTGTTTTTGTTTATGTTCTCCGCAGGGATGTATCCGCCGCGGTCAGGGTCCGGTATAAGTATCTGGTCGCAGGTAAGTTTCAGGTTGAGGGCAAATTCGAGGCGGACTGAAGGTGCAAGCGAGAAATGGTATCCCATACCCGCATCTGCCATAAAGGCGGGGTCGATGTCCGGCTGGTCGTTATGGGTCAGGTGAAAGCCGGTTCCACCGTCGATGAAGAAAAACAGTCCATCGGCATCAAATCCGTCAGGAGCCGCCGTGACACGGAGCAGCACGGGGATCAGCCTGTTATCCTTTCCCACACCTGCATAGCCCGAGTGGACGGAAAATGACAGGAAATCCGTGGCGTTGACGCCCACGTGTCCGAGGACGAATCCGTTGATATGGCTGTTGAAGCCGCTGTCATCCTCCCTGACCGTTATGCCATCCCTGTCGGTGTAAAAAAGGTGTGTGCTCGAATAGAGGACGGCGGACGGCCCCCACTCGACTCCGAATCTGACGAAAGGGGAGCGTGCCAGGGCTCCGGAGCCCGTGAGCACCAGCAGCAATGTCAGCAATATGAGTCTCTTTTTCATCAGAATACAGTCAATATGGTCACTTGCGGATATGGGGTCTGGAAGATGCCGTTCTTGTAGAGGCCGACACTGATGTTGCCCATCTCTTCATCCTTCCGGATATGCAGTCCGGCGTCCAGACAGAATGAAAGGTCAATCAGGATACGTCTGCCGAATTCGAAACGGCAGCCGAAGGTGCCGGAAAGCGCCGCCACCACGCCGTGGTTCTTCACCAGGGGGACGGAGGTGTCACGATAGTAATTGACCTCGAAATCCTTGACATACCCAAGCGTGCAGCCCGGGCCGACATAAAGGTCAAAGCCGACATACTGGCTTTCGAGAACCTTCACGACATAGTTTCTGGAGTAATTCGCCTTGATTCCCGGAGCATTGCTGCGTGCCGTTGGAATGCCGTAGATATCGGCATAGACGGTGAATGAATCGAAGTAGAAATCCTCGAAATGGTCGGAGTCGAGCTGAAGTCCGAATCCTTTCAGCGAATTGAATATGCCGGCTCCCACACGCTGTGCGCCGGCATCGGTACAAAGCAATGCCGCCGCTAAAACGACTATGATATGTAATATCCTGCGCACTATCACGAAGGTAGGAAATTCTTTGATTTTCTCCAACAAAAGAGTAAATTCGCGATATGGAATCCACAGTGCTTGCACCCCTCCCTGAACGGATGAGACCGCACAATCTGTCCGAATACGTCGGGCAGAAGCACCTTGTCGGGCCCGGTTGTATCCTCAGGAACATGATCGACTCCGGCAATCTCTCGTCCTTCATCCTGTGGGGGCCTCCGGGGGTGGGCAAGACCACTCTCGCGCGGATAATCGCCGAGAGCCTTGACAGGGAATTCCATACACTGTCAGCCGTCAGCGCCGGAGTCAAGGACGTGCGTGACATCATCGAGGCGGCCAGAAACAAGTCGCTGTTCTCCAAATCAGCGGCTCCGGTACTTTTCATCGACGAGATACACAGGTTCAACAAAGCCCAGCAGGACGCCCTCCTAGGAGCCGTGGAAGCCGGTACCGTAATACTTATCGGAGCCACCACCGAGAACCCTTCATTCGAGGTCATAACGCCTCTTTTGAGCCGTTGCCAGGTATATGTGCTGAAACCGCTTGAAGCAGGTGACCTGCAGACACTTCTTGACAGGGCCCTCTCCACCGACAAGGTGATGCTGGAGCGCAAGGTTTCCGTGGCCGAGACAGAAGCACTCTTCCGCCAGAGCGGCGGAGACGGACGCAAGCTTCTGAACATCCTGGAGATTGTCGTCGACGCCAACGCAATGCTGCCGGAAATCGTCATCGACAACAGGATGGTCACCGAGTGCCTTCAGGAGAACGTGGCGATCTATGACAAGGGTGGCGAGATGCACTACGACATCATTTCCGCCTTCATAAAGAGCGTGCGCGGCTCCGATCCCAACGCCGCGGTCTACTGGATGGCCCGTATGCTTGACGGCGGCGAAGACCCCCTCTTCATTGCGCGCCGCCTGTGCATCCTTGCCGCAGAGGACATAGGACTGGCAAACCCAAACGCACTGCTTCTCGCCAACGCCACCTTCCAGATCGTCCACACGATAGGTATGCCGGAAGCCCGCATCCCGTTGAGTGAATGTGCGATATACCTTGCAAGCTCTCCTAAGAGCAACTCCGCGTATCTTGCGATAGACACCGCGCTTGCCGCAGCCCACTCGAACCAGACCGCAGCCGTGCCCCTTTACCTGAGGAACGCTCCAACAAAGCTTATGTCAGACCTGGGCTATGCCGACGGTTACAAATACGCCCACGATTTCCCGGGCCACTTCACCGACCTGGAATTCCTCCCGAAGGAATTTTCGGGGACAGTCTTCTATTCTCCTCAGGAGAACCGTCACGAAGACAGCCTGAAGGCCTACCTCCAGGCCTGCTGGCCAAAATATTACAGCAAGAAATAGATTACATCGTCCGGAACAGACAGACGTAGTAGGCGATGAATGCGCAGAGCATCAGCACGCCTTCCCAGCGGTCTATGCGGTCCTTGCGGCCGGTATATGTCCAGAGCCAGACCATTACGGCGCTCAGGAGAAGGGTTCCGATGTCGATCATATTCATTCCCGCGAGTGAAAGAGGGGAGACCACGGCCGAAGCACCGAGGATAAGCAGGATGTTGAATACGTTGGAGCCGAGGATGTTTCCAAGGGCAAGCTGCTGCTTGTGCTTGGCGGCCGCCACTATGCAGGTCGCGAGTTCGGGAAGGGAGGTGCCTCCCGCGAGAACGGTGATGGCAATGAATTTGTCGGAGACGCCCAGCATCCCGGCGATGGCGGTGGCCGAGTTGACGAAGAACTTGCCGCCGAATATAAGGCCTGCCAGTCCTGCCGCTACAAGGAGAATGGCAACCCATATACTGTTTATCTTCCTGCCGCTTTCATCCTCATCTGAAGCACCGGAATCAGACTTGAAGCAATAGAACAGGTAAGCGGCAAAAACCAGCAGAAACACAATACCTTCAATGCGGGACAAATCATCGCATGTCCCTATACCTGCGATGGTGAAGCTCATACCGCAGAACACCAGGAGGAAGGTGACGAGGAGGGTGATCGGGATATCGCGTTTCCTGTTGGAATCCGTCACGGCGACGGGGGCGATGACTGCAGTCAGGCCGAGTATCATCAGGGTGTTGAAGATATTGGACCCCACGACATTTCCTATCGATACGTCGGCGTTGCCCTGGATGGCGCCGGTAAGGCTTACGACCAGTTCCGGGCAGGATGTGCCGAAGCCGACAATGGTGAGACCGATCACGAATTCGCTTATTCCGGCCCTGCGGGCGATTGCGGAAGCGCCGTCGACAAGCCAGTTTGCGCCATAAACTATAAGCGCCAGACTGGCAATCAGGGTCAATATCTGTATTGTCATTTCAATTCAAGTTTGCAAACATTTTCAACGTGTTGGGTGTGGGGGAACATATCCACCGGCTGGACGGCCACGATCCTGTACATCCCGTCCATCAGGGCAAGGTCACGGGCCTGGGAAGCGGGATTGCAGCTGACATATACGATACGGCGAGGAGCAGCCTTCATAATGGTCTTCACAACGTCAGGATGCATACCGGCACGCGGAGGGTCGACTATCATCACGTCGGGGCGCCCGTGCTCCGCTATGAAATCATCTGTAAGCACATCCTTCATATCTCCCGCAAAGAATTCGCAGTTGGTGATCCCGTTGCCTTCGGCGTTGACCACGGCATCTTCTATCGCCTCCGGCACATATTCGATGCCGACCACGCGGGAAGCCTTCGCACTTACAAACTGGGCAATCGTACCAGTGCCGGTGTACAGGTCGTACACAACCTCGGAACCGGTGAGTCCGGCGAACTCCCGCGCCACCCTGTACAGCTTGTAGGCCTGGCCGGTATTGGTCTGGTAGAACGACTTCGGGCCTATCTTGAAACGGAGCCCCTCCATCGTCTCCCAGATGGCTTCGTCACCCTTGTAAAGGATGCATTCCTGATCCCCGACAGAATCATTCAACTTACTGTTTATTATGTAGTAAAGAGACGTAATCTGAGGGAAAGCTTCAGCAATGGCATCAAGCATCTGCACACGTCCTTCAAACTCCTTTCCGAAACAGAGGATAAGCATTACGGCACCGGCATCGGTCGTGCGGACGAACATTGTCCTGAAGATGCCGTGATTCTCGCGGAGGTTATAGAACGGTATGCCGTGCGAAAGCAGGTAGTCCTTGACGAACATCCTGATCGCATTTGACGGCTCGGGCTGAAGCCAGCACTTTTCTATGTCAAGGACCTTGTCGAAGAATTTTCCGACGTGGAAGCCAAGGCCGCACCTCTGCTGCGGGCTAAGTCCCTCAGGATCCTCGTCAGGGAGTATCCACCTTTTGTCGGAGGCGGAGAATTCAAGCTTGTTGCGGTAGAACTGCGTCTTGTCGGAGCCCAGGCACGGTGCGATCCCAGGCACCTCGAGATGCCCTATCCTCACCAGCTGGTCATAGACCTGCTGACGCTTCGCCTCAAGCTGCATTTCATAGGGGAGAGGTTGCCAGCGGCAGCCGCCACAGATTCCGAAATGCCTGCAGAACGGCTCCAGGCGATGCCCGGAAGGCTTCTTCATAGCCACGATCCGACCTTCGAGGTAGGACTTCTTTTTCTTGAGGACACGGATGTCCACAACGTCTCCCGGAACGGCAAATTCCACGAAGACAACCTGACCGTCTTCCGTATGGGCGATGGCCTTTCCCTCCGCCGCGACGTTTTCTATGGTTACATCCTGGAGAACCAGGTCTATTTTCTTTCTTGACATAGCATACAAAGGTAAGCTTTTTTGAGTAAATTTGCGAAAAACGACAGCCTATGAAAATCGGTGTTTTGCTTGCAATGGAGGCCGAATACGAATCAATCGCCCGGATGGACTTCAACTTTCCGGGGAAAGACGTCATCGCAAAGGTCTCAGGCATAGGCAAGGTCAATGCTGCAATGGCAGCTACTGAACTCATTCTCAAAGAGAATCCCGACTGTATCATCAGTTCCGGATGTGCCGGAGGGATGCTTCCGGGGCAGAAAGTCGCCGACTTCGTCATCGCATCTGCCACCGCATACCACGACGTCTGGTGCGGCAGGCCCAATCAGGCCGGCCAGGTCCAGGGTTGCCCTCTGCTTTTCAAGGCGGACCCGCATCTGCTGGAAGTTGCCGTGCAGGTTGCCAGGACATACGACCACCCCGTCCAGCTCGGCCTGATCGTCACGGGAGACCAGTTCTTCATCAGTATGGAGGAGGACAGGCGCATACTCGGCGTCCATCCCGATGCGCTTGCCGCCGATATGGAGTCGGCCGCAATAGCCCAGGTCTGCGCCGCATACGGCAAGCCGTTCATCAGCCTCCGCATCATCAGCGACATACACACTTCCGACAAGGTCCAGAAAGAGACTTACGAGAACTTCTGGGGCGAGTTGGAGGAAATTCGTTTCAGACTTCTCAAGGAATTCATCAACAAGCTATAAATGAACAAGATACCAAGCTTCACAATTAATCATCTCAAGCTTCTGAGAGGTATTTATGTATCCCGTCGCGACCAGGTCGGCGGGGAAGTGGTGACCACATTCGACATCCGTATGAAGGAACCCAACCGTGAGCCTGCGCTCAGCCAGGGTGCAATACACACCATAGAGCATCTGGCGGCCACATACCTCAGGAACGAACCGCAGTGGGCCGACAAGATAATCTATTGGGGTCCTATGGGCTGCCTGACAGGCAATTATCTCGTAATGAAAGGCGAGCTTGAGTCAAAGGACATAGTGGAACTGATGAAGGACACATTCCGCTTCATCGCCGGCTTCGACGGCGAGATCCCCGGCGCCGCTCCGCAGGACTGCGGAAACTGGAAGCTTCACGACCTGCAGGATGCACGCCGTGAAGCTTCATTATACCTTGAGGAAGTCCTTGAGAAAATAGGACCGGACAATCTCAATTACCCGCAATAGTCCACATCAGAACAGACCTGCGATCAGCTGGACTATCCATTTGATGATGAGATGCGCTATCGCGATCACACCGATCACCACAATTAGTATCAGGCCCAGGATGAATGTCGTCAGGATGCTGAGGCCCAAATAGTTGAGAAGCACCAGAACCGCCATTGATGCCACTGCGGCCAGCATATAGCCGACAAATCCCTTGGCAAAATATATCCAGATGCTCGAGTAGTTCTTTCTTGCGCCATCGGAGGCGATTGAAGAGAAAATGAACCTCAGCACAACTGCGATCCCAAGGAATATGAGGGTCTGGCACAACGGAAGGAAATTCAGGAAACGCCAGTTCGGGTTGTTCGTGACAATGGCCCAGGGAGCAACAGGGTTGAACTTCGAATAGAAGTTGAACAGGACAGGGGACAGGAACAGAATCGTCAGCCAGAACCCCACACTGACACCCGCATCCTGAAGGTTGCCCAGTTTCTTGCGTGCAAGGGCGCGCAGGTCCGCAATCAGCCTGCTGTCACCTCCTGCCTGCTCGGCAGACTTGAGTATCTTGAGGGATTCAGCGCTGCTTCCCCTTCTGATCTTCTTTTCGGCATTGTCAATCACACCTGCCGCCCATTCGTCGATAGGACTGTTCTCCGGATAGAAGACACCGTTGCAGACATATCCCGTATAACTGCTGCCGTCCAGCTCATATTCCACGTATGTAACCATCACCCTGCGTACAAGCGCTTCCTGGAAAAGGATGACGCCGCTGTCGGGCTCTGACCTGGAGACAAGCTTGGAAAGGCTGGAAGAGCAGCGCACGTCCTCGGTGAACAGATCTTCGCCAAGATGGTCACGACGCTCGCGGAACTGGATATCCGGATAATCCAGTTCGTACTCCTCGACGAATCCGCGTACCCTTTTGTCGCAGACATATGTCTTGCGCGTATCCTTTGAAAGGCTCCTGTCAACGACATAGCTGAACTCATTCTTGCCGGCACCCTCGCAGACACGGCACGTAATCTTTCCGTCACCACGGCAAATCTCGCACGTGACATATCCCTTGTTGCAATCAGGGCAGGTCACATAGCCCCGGCCGTCGCAGTACCGGCATTCAAGGTGCCCTGTGCCACCGCAGTTATTGCAGCGCCACCGGCCTTTGCCGCCGCAGGCGGAACAGGTCATCTCTTTCAGTTCCCATTCATATCCTCCGACATATTTCTTGAGATTGTAATCCCAGTGGTTCTTCCATACACTCACATTCTCGACAGTCCTGCCCGTGCCCTTGCACTTGGAGCAGACGTGCTCGCCTTTTCCTCCGCAGGAAGGGCAGGAGTTGTGTCCGCTGCCGCCGCAATGCGAGCAGGACAGATGGGAATAATCACCATTGCACCTCTTGCAGAGAGTCTTTCCCTTGCCGAGGCAGCTTGAACACGCGACTTTGCCGGAACCATTGCAGGAACTGCATTCCTTCACATAAGCCGACCCGTCCACGTTCACGACGGTCTTCTTGTCGATGAAATCATCCGGGAGCCTGAGCTTGAAATCCCATTCATCGATATCATCAAGGGAAAAATACTTGCGCGGAGCCAGGTTCCACCCCCTATACGGGCGCGAAACGCTCTTCTTGTCGCGGTCCTCATACTGTGTCGTGACGCGGCATTCCTGAACAGGGCAGTCATCATTCACCCTGACCGTCACCTTGTCACCATAGTCCGTATATGGGTGAGCGCTCGTCTCACGGGAGTACTCATTTATGGCACGCCTCAATTCGTTCACTTTCATACGCTAGTCGTTTTTGAAGATGGCACGTATTATCTTGAAAAGCATCAGGGCCACAAAGACGATGATGATGACGATGGAATAAATCGTCAGTCCCGGATTGTAATCTCCGGCGTGCTCTTTCTCAACCGTGGCATATGCCCCTTTCATCCTCGCCAGAGGCTTTGTCACAGTGCTGTCCTGCGCAGCCTTGAAATCGTTGAGGAATGCCTTGGGCTTTACGTGGCTGAACACGTCGAAAGAGGTTCTGACACCCTTCCGGGTGAACAGCGAGTCAATCGGACAATTTTCGTCCCTCGTACGCATCGATTCCCTGACCGCAGGGTCTTCAACCTTCAACGACTGCTTTTTTCCGCAGCCTGCACATACAAGAATGGCAAAAAGAATCAGCAAGTACTTTTTCATATCAGCAAAAATACAAAAAAAATGACTATCTTGCATAGTTATGACAGAGTATGGTTTTTCATTTGCAACCGCAGAACTAAAAAAAGAGAAAACGGCCGTATCCGAGGCCGGTTCAGGCATCAGATGCCCTCACTGCGGCGCTGCGGTCCACGAAGATGACGAGATATGTCCTTCCTGCGGACGCCGGCTTGTATCCTATTGCACTTTTTGCGGCGCACCGATGGGCTGGGCGGACGAAGAATGTATTGAATGCGGAGCACCGGCCGGAGGCATAAAATGCCCTTCCTGCGGCACTCTGAGCCACAGGTCATTCTGCCCGAAATGCAACGCCCCTGTCACGAGGGCCGCGGAAAGGATGCTCGAGGCTGCAAAAGCCGACCCCGTCTTCAAGGCCGCCGTCGAGCAGAACGGAAAGCTGGAAGAACTTGAGCTCAAGCTCGAACAGGCAGCCCCGGCCGAGGCCCCGCAGATAAAGCGGGAGCTGATCAAGGTCACGGACGACCTGAACGCCCTGCTCGGACAGATGCTTCCTCCGGCGGGCAGCACGCCCCAGGAGCAGCGCAACTATTTCTGCGCCCGCAAGGTAGCCGTCGTCACCAAGACGACCAGACGCGTCTGTCTGGGATGGGTCTGCAACTATTGCGGCTGCTGCCACGACCAGCCGTCCGAATGCACCAAGCCATACCTTGGCGGCAAATGGAAATATGAAGACGAAGAAACAACCCGAACCGATTACATCAAGAAGTGATGGCAAACCCTCAAGAGACAGCGGTGGCACCGCAGAAAACAGCCATAGCGCCACAGAAGACAGCGGTAGCACCGCAGAAGACAGCTGTAGCACCGCAGAAGACAGCTGTAGCACCGCAGAAGACAGCGGTGGCACAGCCGCCAAAGATCACTTTGACGCCTCCGCCTTCAACAGACGCTTCAATAAGCAGCGGCGCTGAAGCCGACATCAGGACCGTCGACAGGGGAGGCAGGCGCTTTGCCCTGAAGGAATATCACGAAGGCTTCCATCCCAACGTCAAGGTCAACGATGCACTGAAGCACCTTGGCGGAAAGGGGCTTGTCGCCGACATCTTCGAGACCGGCAGAACCCCGGAGGGCAGGGAATATGAACTTATGGAATACATCCCCGGAGGCTCGCTTGCCCGATATGACCTCAGGGGCAATGCTCCGGCGATCACCACCATCGTCCTGCGGGCAGCCATCGCACTTGATGCAATCCACCGCAGCCGTGTCATCCACAAGGATATAAAGCCTGCGAACATACTCGTCAAAGACAGCACGATATGGAACTGCGTGCTATGCGACTTCGGCATATCCGATATTATGAACTCAGATGGCAAGGCCATAACCAAACAGTCCCGCACCCCGATATACGCCGCACCTGAAATCTACGACCCGGCCTGCGCGAAAGCCAGGATCGACGGCGTCGACCTGTTCGAGATGTCGCCTGCGGCGGATTTCTATTCCCTCGGTATGACAGCCCTCTGCCTCTGGTCCGGAGAGGAGGCCTTCCTTGCTGAGGAGGAAAAGATGGCGATAGAGAAACTCAGTCACGGCATCAGACCGCCACAGGATATGCCGGAACGCCTGCGCAACATCGTTTCCGGACTTCTCAAGAAGAATCCGTCGGAACGCTGGCGCCTGAAGGATATCGAGCAGAGCCTGGGCGGGCACTGGGCTGTGATGCACACGCTCAACCCTCTCAGTGACGTCAAGCTGAACGCAAATCCGCACAGCAAGGACTACGCGATGACGGGCGAGTCCATCGGAGCATTCCTCAATAAGGTTTATCTGTGGCAGTTCGCCGATGCCAAGGCTCCCGCCGATGCAAAATTATGCCAGGCCGTAGTGGACAGTTTTTCAGAATACGAGGGTTCCTATATGCAGCTGTTCTTCAACAGCAAGGGCGACCGGTTCGCCGACCAGGACAGCTGGATGGAATACTGCTGCGACTGGGATTCCGACGACAATGCAGGGAAAGCAGGTCCGCAGGACGAAGAAACGAGGCTCGAGATTTCAATGATGAAGACGATCAAGGGCTTCGGATTCACTCCGTATTATGAATTCGAGAACGACACCGTGACATCACTCGAAGAACTCGAAAGCGTTGATGACTATGACAAGAAATATGGCCTCTCGCACGGTCTGAAAGGCTGGCTGGCCGTCCAGTACCACGAGGACCCTGACGCCGACCTGTCTGAAGGCTATGCCTACGAATCGCTTCTGGAAGACTACCTGATCGAGCTGGAGTCGATTGACCCCAAGACCGAGGAGTGCGGATTCTTCAGATATGCCTGCGACAAGGCCGACGAACTGGAGATGGAAATAAACAGGACCCAGAAGAAGAACCGCGGCAGAACAATAGCCCAGACCATCCTGGACATTGTCCTTGTGGTCCTGCCGCTGGTATTCATAATAGTCTGGACACTCTGTTCGCTCAAAGCGGAGGCGAAATTCATCTACTGGCCCCTTCTCGCCGCCGTTGTCTTCCAGCTGGTGGCGAATGTCGTAAGGGTACTGTTTAAAAAATACAGCTACACGGTGATGTTTGCAGCCGGCGGGCCGAGGACGGATCTCACGGTCTCCGGCCTCATCAAGGGCAAAAAAGCCGACATCGGGATGGAAGAACTTGTCGTGGAGCCCCTGTACTACGCATTCAGCGATGACAAGGACTTTGATTCATCCCTGAACGGCATCACCCGGAACCAGATATGGCTCGGCTGGAGCCAATTCGTCAAGGATCGCAGGAAGAAACTGACCGGGCATATCGTCAGGACCCTGGCCATCATCGTGCTGGCTGCACTGATCCTGCCCGGGCCGGCATCCGTGATGCATACACAATCTTACAACGAAACCACAGAAATCAATGAGCAAGTGCAGTAAATGCGGGAAAGAGAACCGCAACGAAGCCAAATTCTGCCGCTTCTGCGGAACTGCAGTCCAGGCAGAAAGCGGTTTCCCCGGATTCTTCGGCAAGAAAAACATAGAAAAGGAGTTCAGGCGTTTCGAGGCTCGCGCACAGGCAGCAACTCTCTTGAAGGAAGGAGCCGGCGGCATCGGGATCGACTGCCTCATCGTAGGCGATGCAGGCACAGGAAAGCTCTTCCTTGCCGGCAAGCTGTATGATGTCCTGCTGGCCAAAGGTCTGGTAGAAGATCCGAAGTACACCCTCGTGGATGCCTCGGAATTCAGCAAATGGATGGAGAAGTTCGATGACAACCTCAAGGCTGTGCGGAAAGGCGCCCTTGTCATCACGAATGCGCAGAAGCTCCTTCCGGGCGGATTTTCTTCCGACGTCAACAAGCTTGACCGCCTGTTTGCGCGTATGCGGGCCGATTCGTCACAGATGCCGCCCGTGTTCGTCTGCGGCCTGAAGCAGGGGATGGAGCCGTTTCTGGAGAAGAACCCGGACGTGGCAAGCCTTTTCGAATGCCGCTTCGACCTGAAGCCGCTTTGCAAGGAAGACCTTGCGCACATATGCGAAAGCAAGCTCAGGAGCAGCTTCCACCTTGAGCCGACGGCGGAATTCTGTGACAAGCTGGTCAAGCGTTTCGAATGGATGCTGCGGGGCAATATCCAGGGAGGCGGCCATCTGGCCGAAACAGAAGCCCAGGAAGCCGGCGTGAGCGCCCTTCTCAGAGGCAACGGCAGGTTGGAGACGGACGATATCAAAGGGAACGTATTCGTGCCCCGCACAGAGGCCGAGATCTGGGCCGAGATGGACAAATTCATCGGTCTCCAGAACGTGAAGGACGAAATGCACGCCATCATCGACGGCGTGAAAGAAGCCAGGAAGACAGGCGGGAGCCCGAAACTGGACGACCACTTCGTCTTCACCGGCAACCCGGGCACCGGAAAGACCACGATGGCCCGCTGCTTCGCCGACATACTCGGCGCCATCGGAGTGCTCCCGCAGGGCCAGTTTGTGGAACTTGCGGGCAAAGACCTCATATCCGACGTCGTTGGAGGCAGCGAAAGGAATGTCCAGGATGCCGTTGACCGCGCTATGGGCGGAGTGCTCTTCATAGACGAGGCCTACGGCCTGAACGAAGGCCAGTTCGGCAAGGCGGCGATCGACAAGCTCGTGCCTATCCTTGAAAATGAACGCGGAAAGTTCGTCTGCATAATAGCGGGATATACCGAAGATATGAGGAACTTCCTCAAGGCCAATCCGGGATTGAAGTCCCGCTTCAACAAGACGATTGATTTCCCTGACTACAACCCTGTCGAACTGGAGACGATCTTCCGCTCGATGGCTGACGGGAATGGCCTGAAGCTTGACAGTGAAGCTTCAGAAATGCTCCACGTGGAGATGGAATCGATTTACAACAGGCGCGGTGCCGATTTCGGCAACGCGCGCGATATGCGCAACCTTCTCAAGCTGGCCGACGAACGGCGCAGGGCACGTCAGCGCGATATGTCCGAAGCGGAAGCCGCCAGGGAAGGGAAACTCCTCAGATATGCCGACATCTCCGGAAAGGATTCATCGGAAGAGCTCGATCTGGAAAGCATAATGAAGGAACTCGACGCACTTATTGGTCTGGAAGGAGTAAAGAAGAACATTCGTGGCCTGGCCGCCGGTGTGCGTCGCGAACAGATGCTCTGCAAGGCCGCGGGGAAGACCCCTGACCTGATCGCCGAGCATTATCAGTTCCTCGGCAATCCCGGCACCGGCAAGACCACGGTGGCAAGGCTGATGGGCAAGATGCTTTACGCACTCGGCCTCCTCAGCAGGCCGGATGTCGTGGAAGTTGGGCGTGATGACCTGGTCGGACGTTTCCAGGGAGATACCGCCAAGCTTACCAAAGACGCAGTGATGAAGGCTATGGGAGGCATCCTTTTCATTGACGAGGCATATTCGCTGATCAATTCGGAGAATGACTCTTACGGCCGCGAATGCATCAACACACTGGTCCCTCTCCTTGAGAACAACAGGGGGAAGTTCGTATGCATATGCGCCGGCTATACACGCGAGATGCAGGATTTCCTAAATGCCAATTCAGGACTCCGTTCAAGGCTCGTGAAGAAGATCTCGTTCGAGGACTACAATGCCGATGAATTGTACAGGATATTCCTTTTGAACTGCTCGAAGAAGGGGCTGAAGCTCGGTGAAGGGGCGGCAGAAGCGGCACGGGAGAAACTGCAGCAGATGTATGACAGCCGCGACTGGGATTTCGGCAATGCCCGGGAAGTGAGGACTTTCCTGGGAGAAGTCGAAAGCCATCTGGCGGAAAGGACTATGTTTAACGAAAATGCCACCACTGACGAACTGGTGACGATCTTACCGGAGGATATAATATGCTAATGTGTCCATTCTGCAGGGCTCAGGTCCCTGATGACAGCTGCTTCTGCGACCAGTGCGGAAAGGAATTCAAGTTCTGCCCCGAATGCGGCAAGCCGAAGACGGGCACCATCTGCGCCGCCTGCGGCGTTCCCCTCGTCAAGTCCCTCGACACAGCCGCACCGGAGGGCACCGGGCCTTCGGCCACCGCTGGGCTCTCGCTTTGCGGCGAAGGTCTCAGTCTCACTCTTGTTGAAGGTGATTTCGGCCGCAGAGGGGGAATCTGGCCCGATTTGAGCGCCTTTCAGTACATATCCGGCATCCACGGCCGCATCGGCCGTCAAGGCCCGCTGTGGACGATTACTGACCTGGGCAGTACCAACGGCACCAAAGTCAACGGAAAAACTCTCCGAAAGGATATTCCTGAAACTTTGAAGGCCGGTGACACCGTAATGATAGCAACCTCTGTTTTTGTCGTAAAATGATGCTTGTTTCAATAGACGCAATATCCGTCAAGGGCCCGGTCAGAGAAAACAATGAAGATATGCTGAGCATAGCCGGCCGTATGCTTCGCGACAAGGCGCTGAAGGTGACGGACGAGGAGGCGGGCGAATACTGGTATGCATTCGTCGCCGACGGTATGGGAGGCCACGAAGGGGGAGAGCAGGCAAGCAGCGACCTGCTGGAACACATCCGCGACTGCTTTACGATGGGGGATTTCTCCGAAGAGGACTTCGAAGCCGACTTCATCAGCTCCGTCGAGTATGTGAGCGCGAAGCTGAACGCCAGGTCGGCCTGCCTGGGCTATGAAAGGCCGATGGGAACGACCCTTTGCGGCATAGTGCTGATCTATGGCAGGGTGTTCCTTGTCAATGCCGGAGACAGCCGTATGTACCGCTGGCGCGACGGTATGCTTGAGCAGTTGTCGGAGGACCAGAAAGACGGAAACGGGCTGCTGCTCAACTGCGTGGGCGGAGGTCTGACAGGTACTCCCGTAGTAAGGGATATCACGGGGCAGGTACAGGATGATGATGTGATAATGATCTGTTCGGACGGGGTTTACGGATCCGTTCCGGACGATGAGATGGAATATTTCCTGACAGTGTCGGGCAACCCTGCCGAAGAATTGTGCGACAGGGCTGAAATCAATGGCGGCACGGACAACGCCAGCGTTGCGCTGATACGTGTCGGAGGAGGGGAGTTCGGCGACAGCGACGGCCCCGACGATGATGGACGCTGGGATTGGGCAGCTTGATATGTATTCGATAAGACTTTTATTTTCAAAGACTTGCGAGTCTCTGGAAGGACGCAGCAAGTGGTGGGGGGCGCCGGACCTGCCGGCAGGTTCCCCGTATCCGGTCGTGCATTGTGCCGACGACGGCGACGAATGGGACGAACCTCTGACTTTCCTGTGTCAGATACGCTGCGAGGACATCGCGGCGCTCGACCCGGACGGCCTGCTGCCGCACGAGGGGATGCTGTATTTCTTCGCTGCGGTAGATTATTTCCTGGGACTTGACTGCCCGCTGCTGACGCCGATAGGAGAGTGGCCTGGCGAATGCGTGAGAATAATGTACAGCCCGTCCTGCGAGGGGCTGGAACCTTATGAAATGACCTGGGACGAGACAGGGGAGTCGGTCTTCATGCCTGCCGAGAAACTCGACTTCGAGACCTGCGGCGCGTGCGACGACGGCTTCAAGCTGCTCGGACGGCCATATCTGATTGAAATCAATGAAGAATATGATGATGACTACGTTTCCGTGCTCCAGATTGACGAGAATGATGACTGGGGCCTTCGTTTTTTTGATTGCGGCATGCTCTTTCTGCTCATGCGGCGCTCGCATCTCTTCGGGCACGACTGGGAAAGGGCGGTCGGTTGTATGCACACCTTCTGATACACTTGAATATGCAATTGCTATGGACAAATTGAAAAAGCTCGGAGAGGTTTTCTCCGAAATGGTTGACAATTACAATTCATTCGGCGCAAGCTGGAAGAACATTCCGCTGGGAAAGGAAGCCTTCAGACTGATGAAGGACAAGCTTCCACTAAGGGTGGAAGGCGAGCTTACGCCATACACACGCATAGTGCTGCTGGACAAGATGATCTCCTGCATGCCGGAAAGGGATTGCGCACGCTTTATGAAGGAGGTACGCGACTACCAGAAAAGCATGTTCCCGCTGATCAGCGCCGATGATATCCAGGAGGATATGGATATTGACCACTATGAGGGCGACCCTGAGAAATATGTCCACGAATACACTGAAGATGACTTGAAGAAAGCCGCCAAAAAGGTCGAAGACTATCTTGATACGCGGATTTCAATGGAAGAATGGTGCAGGACTTACGGAGTGCACTTGAAATTCGATCCTGTGGAAAGGACAGAAAAATGGGAGAACTGCATTTACGACGTCGAAGAGCGGTGCGACAGGAAACTGAAGGACGAGCGCAAGGGTATGGGATACTGCTACTCATACTGGAGCACGAAGAAAGCGGTGCTTGCAGAATTTGGGATAGAGTGGGACAGCCCGGCGGTGATGAATCCGAGGGTGATGTTCGACTGAAATATACCCAACTTAACATAATATAAATTGTGTAACAAATGATTCCAGATATAAGGATAGAAGATTTCACCTACGAACTGCCCGAAGAACGAATAGCAAAATATCCTCTCGAGCGGCGGGATTCTTCAAAACTGCTTATATACAAGGATGGCGTCTGCAAGGAAAAGGTTTTCCGTGACCTTCCGCAGGAACTGCCGTCAGACACGATAATGGTCTTCAACGACACCAAGGTCGTACCGGCAAGATTGTTCTTCAAGCGCGACACCGGTGCCCACATCGAGGTATTCTGCCTCAAGCCTCACGAGCCCGCAGAATACGGCACGGTCTTCAACTCCACCGAAACCTGCGTGTGGCACTGCGTTGTGGGCAACGTAAAGCGCTGGAAAGGCGACATCCTCAGTTACGACTGCCCGGAAGATTCCGCCCTCAAGGCGGTCAGCCTGAAGGCAGAACTCGTTGAAAGACAAGACGAAACCGCCCTCGTGCGCTTCAGGTGGCAGACCGGCATCCCCTTTTCCAGCGTGCTGGAAATGTGCGGCCGCGTGCCTATCCCGCCCTATCTGAACCGCGAGACGGAAGCAATCGACCTCGAGAGATACCAGACTCTGTATGCCCACATACGCGGCTCCGTAGCCGCCCCTACAGCCGGCCTGCACTTCACCGAAGATGTGCTGGACGCAATCAGGGACAAAGGCATTGACACGGAGAACGTATGCCTGCACGTCGGCGCCGGCACCTTCCTCCCGGTCAAGTCCTCCAGCATCAGCGGCCACACGATGCACTGCGAACCTTTCGTCGTAAGCAAGGCCCTTCTGAAAGACATCGTGGAAAGCCACAAGAAAATCATAGCCGTCGGCACCACTTCGGTCAGGACACTTGAGTCGCTGTATTACGTGGGAGTCAGCTGCATAGAACAGGGAGAACCGCAGGACGTAAGCCAGTGGTGCCCATACGAAAGAGACTACGGATACAGCCTTGAAGAGTCTCTTCAAGCGATCATCAACTATCTGGAAAACAACAACTTGGATGAGGTCAGCGTAAGTACTCGTATAATTATCGTGCCCGGCTTCAGATTCCGCGTTGTCGATATGCTGATAACCAATTTCCATCAGCCGCAAAGCACACTTCTTCTCCTGATTTCAGCATTTGTTGATGGAGATTGGAAGACAATTTATAACTTTGCACTCGAAAACGAATTCAGATTCCTCAGCTACGGCGACAGTTCGCTGCTGTATAGAAGATGAGCAAATTTTATAACGACATACACCCATATAATGACGCCCAGGCTGTCGAGGCAATGAAAAGATGTGCCAGAAACCCTCTGGTGCCCATTATTTCCAAATATATTTTCCCCAACGACAGCTTCCTGAAACTCGGTCACGTCCTGCGGAACTGCAAGGGTGTCCACGACTTCCAGATGAAGGTGATGTGCCCGGCAATCAAGCAGATACTGCTCCGCACCTCGGATGGTTTCACCGTCTCCGGGCTCGAGGACATCGACTTCTCCAGAAAGCACCTGCTCATATCAAACCACAGGGATATCGTGATCGATCCCGCCCTGACCCAGTACGCCCTCCTCAAGCACGGCCACGACAGCACCGACATCTGTGTCGGCTCCAACCTGCTCTCAAGCCGTTTCATCGAGGATATTATGCGTACCAACCGTATGATAGAGGTTTACAGGGGTCTCCCCGCACACGAGCGCTACCACGCCGCGACCCAGCTTTCAACCTATGTACGCAACGTCGTGGTTGACGGAGAGTCCGACGTATGGATCGCACAGCGCCAGGGGCGCGCGAAAGACAGCCGTGATGCAACAGGCCAGTCAGTGCTCAAGATGTTCTCAATGAGCGGGAAAGGCGACTTTGCGGCCGATTTCGACGAACTCTCGATCATCCCGCTGAGCATTTCCTACGAATATGAGTCCTGCGACATACAGCGTGCCTGCGAAATCTACATATCACGCCGCCGCCAGTACGTCAAGAAGCCTCTTGAAGACCTTAACAGCATGAAGACGGGCATCTTCCAGAAGAAGGGGAAGATCCACCTCTCATTCTGCAAGCCGATCACCCGCGAGGAACTTGACGAATGTGCAGCAAAGGGCGGCAACAACGCCTTCAAGGCGCTCTGCGACGTCCTGGACGAGCGCATCAGGAGCAATTATATGCCTTTCCCGACCAATTATATGGCCGTGGACCTGCTAAGGGGAACCCACGATTTCGAAACTCAGTACGCAGGAAACATCTTCGGCAGCTTCTCATTGTACATAGACAAGCAGGTAGCAAAGGTAAAAGACGACTCAATAGGGGATAAAGCCGAGCTCAAAGACATTCTGTTAAGGATTTACGCCAATCCTGTGCTCGACCGTCTGGAGAAATAATCACCGACAGGAAACGCATCCGCCATTTTGCAAATGTGTCACCATTTGTAAAATGGCGGTTTTCTTTTGTTAATTTCACAAATAAAACAAGGGTGATTCCCCGTTATTTATAAATGTAAAATAAGTTTACATTATAACATAATTTCATTTATAATAAAGTGAGGAATATCAGCGACTTAAGTGGACATACCTAAAATTACCCGATATGAATTTCAAGGGTGTTTCGGGCAAAAACACGCCAAATGATTGATACAAAATTAAAATACAAAATCATAACTGACGGATTATCAGCATATTCAATGACATCATCTTAAATACGGCATCATCAGCAGAACCCACGCATCAAGGGCTACACTCCCCTCCTTCAGACCCTATTTACAAATGTTACACTTGTAAATCACATCATAATTAGTTACTTTTGTAATAGAGCTATTAAGAAAAATGAATCGCAGATTACAGCAATTTCTGGCCGCAGAAAACATCTCCCAGTCACAGTTTGCGGACGAGATCGGTGTCGCACGCGCCAGCGTCTCGCACATTCTCGCGGGACGCAACAAGCCCGGCTTTGATTTTATAGAAAGAATGTCCCGCCACTACCCTTCCCTCAGTGTGGAATGGCTTGTCCTGGGGACCGGAAAGATGTACAAATCGGCCTCTGAGGCCTCTCCAGCGCCTGTTCAGGAGCATCTATCCCCCATCGAACCACTTTTCGATGACTATGCCGGCACAGTCGCAGCAGAGCCGCTGCCGGAGCCGGAAGCTGCCGCACAGGAGCAGCCGGTTATCGAAAGGAATACTTTAAGAAGTAAGGCGCAACAAATTAAAGGTCAAAGAAATATATCTCGAATTGTGATCTTCTACGACGACAACACTTATCAAGAATTGAAATAATACGTATATTTGTAGAACGGATATACTACGGTATTATGTACAATGTTTTGATAAGGCCTTTCGTCCGCAAGATGGACCAGGAGCGTGCCAGCCGCGTCGCCCTGCGGTATTTCAAGATCATCGGAAGCATTCCCGGCGGACGTTTCATAAGCCGTATTATCCACAATAACCGTCCCGGCGGCCTCCAAAGAGAGGTTTTCGGCCTGAATTTCTATAATCCCCTCGGGCTCGGAGCCGGTCTGGACACAGAAGGCGACCTGTATAACGACTTGAACGACCTCGGCTTCAGCTTTGTGGAAATCGGCCCTCTCAACGCAAAATCCGTGCGCCACGCGGTCAGAAACATTCAGGCCGACCCACAGAACGACATCCTTGCAGCCTGCATCAATGCGGACTATCAGGACACATTCTCCCTCGCCTACGATTTCTGTGACTTCTTCGTGATTGACATCTCTGGCGTCGACCTGGCCGCCACGATTGACCCTCTCCTTGACACCCGCCTCGCCTACGGCCACTACAAGCCTATCGTTATCAAGATTCCGGAGTCCATGCAGTCTGACGAGCTCGGCGAAGTGCTGGATTACTGCAGAATGAATAACATAGACGCCATAGAAGCCCGTACGATAGACCAGGTCAAGCAGATCGTAAACCAGTCCGGCGGACGCTTCCCTGTCATTGCAAACTGCCACACCGAGACCGTACGCGGCGTATTCAAGGCCCTTTCTGCCGGAGCCTCCCTTGTCGAGGTCCGCTCCGGTCTCATCTACAAGGGCCCTTCCTACCTGCAGAGATGCCTCAAATACCTGAAGAAACGCGCAAACAATGAAGAATAGCACTCCCCTCCGCATAGAAGAGAAGATCGGCGCCGCCCTGCGCGGCACAAAACGCACACTCAGCGCAGCCGAATCCTGCACCGGAGGACAGATCTCCCATCTCCTTACCACCGTGTCCGGTTCTTCCGAATACTATCTGGGTTCAGTCACCTCCTATGCCATAGCCGTCAAGAAAAAAATCCTGGGCGTGCCGGCCGATACAATAGAAAAGTACAATGTGGTCAGCGCCGAAGTGGCAGCCGCAATGGCAGAAGGCGTCAGGAAAGTCACAGGCAGCACCTTCTCAGTCGCCACCACGGGACTCGCAGAAGGCTCTGACGGCCGTTATCCCGAGGGCACCGTATGGATGGCCGCAAGCGGCCCGAAGGGCACAGTAACCCGCCTCTACCAATGCGACAAAGGAAGAAAGGGCAACATCCGCTCCTTCGCGAACGCCGCCCTTCACCTGCTCTACGAGCAAATCATCCTAAAGTAATCTGCCGAGGATTTCTTTCAGTTTGCCAACATCGACCGGCTTTGAGAGATGGTCGTCCATCCCGGCGTCAAGAGCCGCCTGGCGGTCTTCGGCAAATGCATTGGCGGTCATCGCAATGATAGGTATCCTTGAGATTTCAGTGCCAAGTGCACGGATATGGCGCGTGGCCGTGTAGCCGTCCATCTTAGGCATCTGGACATCCATTATTACGGCATCGTAATCCCCCGCCTTCGCCGAAGCCATCTTTTCCACGGCAACATCTCCATCATTGGCGGTATCGACGACAAAGCCGAATTCCGACAGGATGACCGTTGAGATCTCGCGGTTGAGTTCATTATCCTCTACAAGCAGGAGACGTTTGCCGCTAAAATCGATTTCAGGGGCTTCAGGCCGATCTTCCGGGGTCACGGCAGCCGTTTCATTCTGAAGCTTCAGCGGCAGGTCAACCGTAAACAGCGTACCCTTCCCCTTATCGCTCCTGCAAGTGATCGTGCCACCCATAAAATTGATGACCTCCTTGCACATTGACAGTCCCAGACCGGTTCCCTGGATACCACTTACCGTAGAAGTCTGCTCACGTGCAAAACGGTCGTAGAGGCGTTCCTGGAACTCTTTGCTTATGCCTATGCCATTGTCTTCAAAGGTATATCTGTAAACCCCGCGACCATCATCATCACGTCCGGCCTGGGTACAGCAGACCTTCACCCAGCCTCCCTTCGGTGTATATTTGATGGCATTTGAAATCAGGTTCGCAAACACCCTTCCGATCTGCTTGATGTCACACATCACATATTCGTCCTGAATGTCCCCAATGCTGAAACTGAGGTCGATGCCGAAATTCCTTGCCATTTCATTCATCACGGTCTCAACTTCGGCGAAAGAGTCAGAGACCTTGAAATTCTCTTCATTCAGAGAAAGCTTTCCGGACTCGATGCGGCTGATCTCAAGAACGTCATTGACGATGTCGAGCAGATACCCGCCTGAACGGCTGACCTTCTCCAGGCAGTCCCGGACCTTATCGTCATCGTGGCCTATTTCGCGAAGAGCGATGTTGTTGAATCCCAGGATGGCGTTGAGCGGGGTGCGCATATCGTGCGACATATTGTTAAGGAACACAGTCTTGGCACTGTTGGCCGTCTGAGCTGAATCAAGTGCATCCCTGAGCTGGACTTCCTGTTTCTCCAGCTGCTCTTTCTGCTTGGCCACCTGGGCCGAGAGTTCAAGCTGGGCGGACTGCGCGTCATCTATGGTCATAAACGTCATTATGAAAGTGCAAGGGACTCCGTCCTCGCAGTCAAGAAGGCGGAGCACACACCTGCGCCATCTCTTCTTCACACCCTCCAGAGGATAGCAGTACTCAAAGCGGTTTTCCTTGAACAGCAGTTCCCTGACGCTCTCTATGGAGCACAGCTTATTCCAGCCTTCCCTGTATTCCGAGTTTACGCGTGAAGTATATTCCTTGATGGTGTCAGTATAGACACCCCCCGACACATCCTTGAAACCGGATTCCGGATTGCGATAGAGGAAGCGGAAATAATCCGTCTTCAGGTCAACGACGAAGATGGAGGCATATTCATTGTACAGCTTTTCATTGACCAGACCGCGCAGAATCACGTCATTGTGCTCACGCAGCGCAATGATTGCACTATGGTCGGAAACTAGTCTCACCATCGCCTCACACCACAGCCGGAGTCCGGTCCTGCCGTCCGTTATCCTGAAATGGAGCCTGTAGGTATTTTCAACCTCGGCGCGTTCGAAGATGTGTCCGGAATCCGAAGCCTCCTCGAGCATAGCCCTGTCCGCTTCATACACATACGTATTTATGAATGCCCTGGCGGCCTCCGGATAAGGAGTTCTCCTCAGGATATCATATTTCCTGTTGTCAGAATGCTTGATAATGGATGCCGAGCCGCTTTTTTCGAGCAGGATGACACTGCTGAAACTTCCGGCAAGAGAATTGACAAGCTGCTCATATTCCCTGGCTGCCTTTTCATCAAAATGAATGACCTCGGAGACATCCTGGTGGACACCCTCGATACGAGCTCCCTTCGTGTATTCGAAGTTGCGTACGCCGCCGCAGCGGACCACCATCGTCCGCCCGTCAGGGTGATGCCACGGATACTGCACTTCCGCGTGCTCCCCGGACATCATCTTGCTCACTGCATCCGCCACAAGGTCGTATGAGCCATTGTCGATATTGTCGTACCAGGCGTGATAAGTCTCCTCGGGAGAGACCTGGTGAGCAAGGCCGATGAGCGAGAGCATCACGTCATCGACATACATTCTCGGTGCTTCGCCTTCATCGAGCTCAAAGGCCCACAGGCCGATATTTGACTTATTGAGGATGTCGGGAGAAATCGGGATGGCTCCCAACTTATAATGATCGAAAAACATAGAACGTGTTATTAATCCAGGTATCTTCAAAAATACGAAATAAAAATGAGAAATGCTATATCAGCATTCCCCACTCATCCGTCTTTGCGTCAAGATCGCGCTTCAATTCAAGATACTCCCGGGTGAGTTCCATTATGTCGTCCTTTTCCGAAGGAGAAGAAAGTATGGTCTCAATGGCCTTCATACGCTTCTCGATCTTTTCGATTTCTGCTTCCAGCCAGGAAATGCGCGACTTTTTCTTCCTGTCCACCCGGACATCGGCACGGTTCTGCTCGAAGGCGGCCTTTTTCCGGGACTCCTCGGCGGCAGAAGCATCATTGCGCGCCGAATCCTTGCCGATGCGTTCAAGCTCCTGCAAGGTCTCTATTTTCCGTTTTGCGAGGAATTCCGACACCGTGCCCAGATGTTCCCGGACCCTGCCGTCGCGGAATTCGTACATCTTGTCAACCAGTCCGTCCAGGAAATCACGGTCGTGCGAGACGACAAGGAGGGTCCCGTCATACGCCTTGAGCGCCTGCTTCAGGATATCCTTCGACTTGATGTCCATATGGTTGGTAGGCTCGTCAAGGGCAAGGAGGTTGTAGTTCTGGAGCATAAGCTTCGCCATTCCCAGGCGGGCGCGTTCGCCGCCGGACAGGACGCTTACGCGCTTGTCGATGTCTTCCCCGCGGAAGAGGAACTGGCCGAGCAGGTCGCGCAGCTTTGTGCGTATATCCCCCACCGCGATGCGGTCAAGGGTCGAAAAGACCGTCTCATTCTTGTCAAGCACATCCTCCTGATTCTGGGCATAATAACCCATAAGAACGTTGTGGCCGAGCTTCACCTCGCCGGAGAAAGGCTCGAGTTCACCTGCAATCACCCTCATAAGGGTTGTCTTGCCCTCGCCGTTACGGCCGATAAGGGCAACTTTCTCTCCCCTCTTGATCTCTATGTTTGCGCCGCTGAAAACCACCTTCTGCGGATATCCCACCTCAAGCTCACTGCCCTTGAACACCACATCACCGCTGCGGGGCGCCGGTGGGAACTTCACGGAAAGCTTGACGTTGTCAGTCTCGTCTATCTCCACCCTCTCCAGCTTGTCAAGGGCCTTGATGCGGCTCTGCACCTGATTCGACTTGGTAGGCTTGTACCGGAAGGCCTGGATGAACTCCTCGGTCTTCTGAATCATCTTCTGCTGGTTCTCGTAGGCTGCAGTCTGCTGCTGCAGGCGTTCGGCGCGAAGGGTAAGATATTGAGAATAAGGAACTTTGTAATCGTGTATATGGCCAAGCATCACCTCTACGGTACGATTGGTGACATTGTCGAGGAACTTGCGGTCGTGCGATACAAGCAGCAGCGACGCACGGCGGGCCTTGAGGTAATCCTCAAGCCACTCTATGCTCTCTATGTCCAGATGGTTGGTCGGTTCATCAAGCAGCAGCACCTGAGGGTTGCGCAGAAGTATCTTCGCAAGTTCTATGCGCATATTCCACCCCTGCGAGAAAGTCTCCGTGAGGCGGCCGAGCTCATCGTCGCGGAAGCCCAGACCAAGCAGCGTGCGGCGCGCCTGGACTTCAGGCGGCTCCGAATGGCTGACAGCCAGACGGTCATTAAGATTGCTCAGGCGTTCTATCAGCTCGCTGTATGATTCCGACTCATAATCGGTGCGGATCTCCAGCTCACGCGTCACCGCGGCGATCTCCTGCTCGATTGCCGCAGTCTGCTCGAAAGCGGTCATCGCCTCCTCCATCACGGTGCGTCCGCGATGGTGCTCCATTATCTGAGGGAGATAGCCTATACTGATGTCATTAGGCTTGTCTATCCGGCCCGAAGTAGGGCTCTGAATGCCGCAGATAAGTTTCAGTATGGTGGACTTACCTGCGCCATTCTTGCCTACAAGACCTATCTTGTCCGATTCGCTGACGTGGAAGTTGATCTTGTCCAGAAGGACAAAACCGCCATAGGCCACTGTTACGTCGTCGATGGATATCATTATTTCTTCTCGGCCTGATTTTCCTGGTCTTCAGGTTCATTCAAGCCTTCCTTGAAGCTTTTCGTGCCCTTGCCCAATCCCTTCATAAGTTCAGGAATCTTCTTGCCGCCCACAAGCAGCAGTATTACGAGGACTATGAGGAGTATCTCCCAGAATCCTATGTACAGAGGAATAATGGTGAGTGGGTTCATATTACAGTTTGCTAAGGGTTGATTCGATGGCTTCGATACGTGCGATTGCATCGGCCTCCTTCTTGCGTTCGCCGGCAATCACGGCCTCCGGGGCGTGAGCCACGAAGTTGGCATTGGCAAGCTTTGCGCGTACGCCTGCAAGGAACTTCTTCTGGTATTCGAGATCCTTGAGAAGCTTGCCCTTCTCCTCGTCGGTGTTTACAAGGCCTTCCAGAGGCACGCTGAAGTTGACCGTACCCACGATGAACGAGGTGGAAGTGCCGTTCGCGCTGCCCGCAGCGATATCGGTGACATTCGCAAGCTTGCGCACGGCCGGATAAAGCTCTGCCGGGAAGGTGCCTTCGGCAAAGAGTTTCAGACCCTCCTTCGGGGATATCTGCTTCTGGGCGCGGACTGCACGTACGCCTATGACAGCCTCGCGTGCGACTTCGAATTCCGCGAGGAATCCCTCGTCGTAAGCTCCAGCCTTCGGGGTGCTCTGGAACATTATCGTGGCGCCTTCCGGACGCTCTGCCATAGCCTGCCAGAGTTCCTCGGTGATGAACGGCATTATAGGATGGATGAGCTTCAGGAGCTTTTCGAAGAATTCCACGGTAGCCTTATATGTCTTTCCGTCGACGGCTGCACCGTATGCAGGCTTGACGAGCTCGAGGTACCAGCTGCAATAGTCATCCCAGAAGAGCTTGTAGATGGCCATAAGGGCATCGCTGATGCGGAATTTGCCATAATGGTCCTCGACCGTCTCGACCGTCTTCGAAAGAAGGTTGTCGAACCACTTGACGGCAAGGGCGGAAGCTTCAGGCTGAGGGGCGGCCTCATCGACCGACCAGCCGCTGACAAGGCGCCAGGAGTTCCATATCTTTCCGCAGAAATTGCGTCCCTGCTCAACCTGCGACTCATCATAGAGGATATCGTTGCCGGCCGAACTGCAGAGCAGCATTCCGAGACGGACAGCGTCGGCGCCATACTTGGCGATCAGGTCAAGAGGGTCAGGGCTGTTGCCAAGGGTCTTGCTCATCTTGCGGCCGAGCTTGTCGCGGACGATGCCGGTGAAATATACGTTGCGGAATGGGACATCCTTCATGAATTCGCCGCCGGCCATAATCATTCTGGCAACCCAGAAGAAGATGATGTCCGGACCCGTTACGAGGTCGTTGGTAGGATAATAGTAGCTGAGGTCGCGGTTCGGGGTGTGCTCCGGATGGCCCGGGAACTGCGGGTCGAACACGCTGATAGGCCAGAGCCAGCTGCTGAACCAGGTGTCAAGCACATCCTCATCCTGCCTGAGGTCGGCAGCTGTGAGGGCCGGATTTATCTTTCTGGCGGCTTCAAGTGCCTTTTCAGCGGTCTCCTCCACTACTACCTGCCCGTCAGGAAGGTAGTATGCAGGGATGCGCTGGCCCCACCAGAGCTGACGGGAGATGCACCAGTCGTGCGCATTCTCCATCCAGTGGCGGTAGGTGTTGAAGTATTTGTCCGGGATGAACTTGATGTTGCCGGAGGCGACTGCCTCGAGGGCATCCTTGGCAAGGTCTTCCATCTTGAGGAACCACTGTGCGCTGAGCTTCGGCTCGATGACGGCGTTGGTGCGCTCGGAATAGCCCACAGGCGAGGTGTAGTCCTCTATCTTCACGAGGTTGCCTGCTTCTTCAAGGAGCTTGACGATATTCTTGCGGGCCTCGAAACGGTCCTGGCCGACAAGTATCTGAGCCTTCTCGTTCAGGCAGCCGTGGTCGTCGATGATCTCCACCACAGGGAGGTTGTGGCGCATTCCTATTTCGTAGTCGTGCGCATCGTGGGCCGGCGTAACCTTGAGGCAGCCGGTACCGAAGTCCATCTCGACGTAGTCGTCTTCGATGACAGGTATCTCTCTGTTGATCAGAGGGATGATGACCTTCTTGCCACGCAGCCAGTGATGGCGTTCGTCATTCGGATTGACGCAGATCGCGGCATCGGCCATTATGGTCTCGGGACGGGTGGTGGCAATGACGAGGAACTTGTCGGTCGGATTGCCGTTGCCGTCGGAAATGTAGTATTTCAGATGATAGAAGTGGCTCTGGGTGTCGCGGTGGATGACCTCATCGTCGGAGATGGCGGTGAGAGCCACCGGGTCCCAGTTGACCATACGGACTCCACGGTATATCCATCCCTTCTTGTAGAAGTGGACGAATGTTGCATAGACGGCCTCGGAGAGGGCCGGTTCCATCGTGAAGCGGGTGCGGTCCCAGTCGCAGGAGGCACCGAGCTTGCGGAGCTGGTTCAGGATGATGCCGCCGTGCTCCTCCTTCCATTCCCAGGCATATTTGAGGAACTCCTCACGGGTGAGGTCTTCCTTCTTTATGCCCTGCTTGGCGAGCTTGGCGACCACCTTGGATTCGGTCGCGATGGAGGCGTGGTCGGTACCGGGAACCCAGCACGCATTCTTGCCGTCCATACGGGCCTTGCGGATAAGTACGTCGTTGAGAGTATTGTTGAGCACGTGACCCATATGAAGGATACCTGTCACGTTCGGTGGCGGAATCACGATGGTATAAGGCTCACGTGAGTCTGGTTCAGAGTGGAAACACTTGTTATTCAGCCAATAGGCATACCATTTGTCCTCGACTTCTGCGGGGTTGTATTTTGCACTTAATTCCATAGCTCGCAAAGATAATCATTTTGATGATTATTTCTTAAATTTGCGCTATGGAAAACGAAAAGAACAAACTCAATATCGAGTTGAAGCCCGAAGTAGCAAGGGGCTCATACTCCAACCTCGCAATCATCAGCCACTCGCACAGCGAGTTCGTCATCGATTTCGCCACCTCCCTCCCGGGGTACCCGAAGCCTGAGATCTGCAGCCGCATCCTGATGGCACCGGAGCACGCGAAGAGACTTCTCAACGCGCTTGCCGAAAATGTATCCAAATACGAAGCCAACTTCGGCAAGATAGAGCTCGGCGGTCCTCAGCCCGGCGCCACCTTCAACCTGGCCGACTTCAACAACCCGAACGGGGCAAAGTCATAACCCTCCCCTCCGATGAAAAAGATCATTCTTGGCAGCGGATCCCCCCGCCGCCGCGAACTTCTCGGCGGTCTTGACCTGCCGTTCACCGTTGACACCGGCAACACATTCGAGGAATCGCCCGAGCCGGGCGTCGAAGCACATCTCGTGCCTGTGCATATGAGTGTCGGCAAGAGCCGCGGTTTCCACCGCGGCCTCTCCCCCGACGAGGTCCTCATAACCGCCGACACGGTGGTCATCTGCACCGGCCCTGACGGCTCACAGGCCGTGCTCGGCAAGCCTCACAGCCGGGAGGAAGCCGTTGCGATGCTTGAAAGACTCAGCGGGTGCACGCACGAAGTGGTCACGGCCGTGACCATACGGGACTGCCTGCACGAGGAGACCTTCACCGATTCCACGCTGGTGTCCTTCGACGTATTGAGCGAGTCCGACATCAACTATTATATCGACCGTTACAAGCCTTTCGACAAGGCCGGAGCCTACGGTATCCAGGAGTGGATAGGCTATGCCGCCATCTCAGGGATCGATGGTTCCTTCTACAATGTAATGGGCTTTCCCGTGCATAAAGTTTACCGTGAGCTGAAGAAGTTCATTTAGGAATGACTTAGTGGATAATCAGAAGTTTACATATCCATTCTGCTATATCCCTTCAGAGGAAGTGAAGGCCGCGGCCGAGTCGCTGGCAGAACGCCTCGAGGGCTCTGTCTTTTCCGAAGGCAAGATGATGGGGGTGCTGATCACCGACAAGGGGCCGCTCTACGCTTTCAGCGGACTCGCCGGAGGCGCCGCCCTGGTGCCCGGATTCGTTCCGCCCATATTTGACCTTACCGATCCGGAAGGTTATTTCAAGATCCGCGAAGCGGAGATTTCGGCAATGCCCGGAGGTCCCGGAAAGTCAGCGGCATCAAAGGAGTTGCAGGATTGGATATTCACGCAGTACCGGGTGCACAACGCGCTGGGGCAGGAACTCTCAATCAAGGAGATATTTGCCCTGCGGGGGCTGGTGCCCCCTGGCGGCACGGGCGAGTGCGCTGCACCGAAACTCCTTGAGCACGCATACCGCAATGGCCTGAAGCCCCTGTCGATGGGAGAATTCTGGTACGGCGCCTCCCCTGCCTCCGAAGTGCGCGAACAGGGCAGGTTCTACCCTTCCTGCACAGGCAAATGCGGTCCCCTGCTGACCTGGATGATGCAGGGACTCGATGTCGAACCAAACCCTCTCGACCGGGAATTCACCGCCATCGGGGAACCGGAAGTCATATACTCCGACGATGCCGTCATCGTGGTCAACAAGCCGGCCGGAATGCTTTCCGTTCCGGGACGGACCAAGGCAACATCCCTTTTGGAATGGCTTCAAAGCCGGTTCGGTGAAGTCCATTCCTGCCACCGGCTCGATATGGACACTTCCGGACTGATGGTATTTGCCCGCTCCCTCGAGGCAAAGACCTGCCTTGAGCTTCAGTTCGCCGGCCGCGAAGTGAAGAAGACCTACCGGGCCCGCCTCTGCGCGCCTGCGGCAAATGAAGCGGACCGGGCGCCCGGCACCGCGCAGTCAAGGGATCTCCGTCCCGGCGCCCGGGGCACCATCGCCCTCCCCCTTTCTCCGGACTATTACGACCGCCCGAGGCAGATGGTCGACTACGAAAACGGCAAACAGGCGATTACTGAATACGAAGTGCTTGAAGTCCTGCCGGACGGCGAGGTCGAGATGCGTTTCACGCCCCTCACCGGCCGCACCCACCAGATTCGCGTGCACGCCGCCCATAAAGCCGGAATCGGCCGCCCTATAAAAGGCGACCGACTCTATGGCGCTCCGAGTGCCGGGAGACTTTTCCTGATTGCCGAGTCTCTACTCTTCTCGCATCCGACAACCAAAAAGAAAATGAGTTGGTGTCTCACGACAACAACTCATACTAACCACATAATTAATAACACTAAAACTAATAACCAATAGGTCGATGGGCCAGAATGGTCACTTGCTCAACCCGAGTACAAAGGTACAACAATAATTTTAATTTGCAAAAAATTTTGAAAAATTTTTAATAATTATTTTGCACCGCTGATTTTCAATGATTTATGATTAAGTAATTTTTTTACTTTATAACCGTCCATACGGCTTCTACTCCCCTGTGCCGACTATTTATCCACTATGGCGCAACATCCTTTTGCAAATTCAGGAAATTGATTTATCTTTGCAATCCCCTACGGTGCGTTGGCCGAACGGTCAGGCGCAGGTCTGCAAAACCTGTTAAAGTGATTCGACTTCACTACGCACCTCTCCAAAATGCCTCTCAGCTATCTGGGAGGCATTCGTGTTTAAAATTTGGTACCCCTTTGGTACCCCCTTGAGACTTTCATAAAAGCAAGTGGCTCGGAATCCAAATATAGATCCGAGCCTGTGCGATAATAAATACTGATGCTTGTGGCAACACTATTCCGCCACAAAAATAATCATTAATTTTGGAGTCTGGAAATTGACTGTTGCTTGTTATTTAAAGTTACACAAACAAATCATGAATAAGGAAGATATCACAAAGTATGTGGCCCCTATTACGAAAGTCATTGCGGTCAACGAGCAGAGCATCATCTGCGCAAGTCCAACCGGAGTATTCGATCTTAGCAATGACGGTAATGTAGAACAAGGAAGCGAAGAGGATTGGAGCGCCACAAACCTCGACTGGTAACCCAAGTGTTTAACTGTAAAAGGAAGAAGAAATGAAAAAGACATTTATTTTCGGACTTATTGCTGCGGCACTTGGTTTCACTGCTTGCAGCAGCGAGGATGTCCTCGACGTAAACAACGACAGCAACCAGAAGGGCATGGTACTCCGTGCCACGGCGGAACAACCGACAAAGACTCGCGCCACTATTGACAACGATTGGACATTCGCTTTTTCGCAAAACGACAATGTGTTTGTTCGAAATGATGAAATGGGCCCTAATAACCATTATATGTTTACCAAAGGTACTGGCGACTTTACTTGCGTTGCTGCCATAGAGACCAAATCTCCAGTTACATGGTATGCTTATTTCCCTCAAGTTGTTGTATACCTATTTCAGCAGTCAGGCAAAAAGGAAGATGTTGCAAACTTATATGCCCTTTCAGGCACCACGGCAAGTACGACTACAGGAAAAGACGGCTTGAGCATCACCATGGAGCCTCAGGTGGCAATCCTGGTAATTGATAACCAGAGAGGCTCAATCGACATCAACGTAAAGACAGACCAGGATTCATGGGTCCACTCATTGAAGGCGAAGACTGGGGAGAAGGGATTCGATCTTGTAACAGCAGAAACGAAAGTATCGCTTTTTACAACGAATACTCCTGGGACTTATTATATTGCCGTGCCAGCAGGCGTACAACTCGCTGTCAAGAATGGTGATACGGTCATCAAGTCAACAGGCGAAAAAGGTCTCACAGCAGGCAAGTATTATAATCTGAGAATATTCCCATTCGGACAAGGTGAGGCAGCAGCCTCAGTCTTCGGTAATGTTAAATGGGTACAGCTCTGGGATAAAGGTCCTAAGTTCGCTGAGTACAACGTAGGTGTCAGCTCAGCAACGGACTATTATGGTGGCCTTTATTGCTGGGGTAGGTTTATTGATAAAGACCCAAAAGGTGAAGGCAGAAGGGGTGATGAAGACCTCAGTGGCTATGATGACACAGCCACCTGGATCTGGGGCGAAAATTGGCGTATGCCGACAAAAGAAGAATTTGACAGCCTTATTGCAAATTGCACTGTGGAAAGGACTAATCTCTATGGCTTGGATGGATGCAAATTCACAGGCAAGGGCGACTATTCGTCCAACAGCGTGTTCCTTCCCGCTGCAGGCATCTGCGACTACGGCAAAGTCGGCTCCCAGGGTGGCTACGGGTACTACTGGTCTTCCACGCATGATGGCACCCGCTACGCGTACTACCTGTATTTCGATGGGGGCGACCAGTGGGTGAACAACGTCACCCGCAGCAAAGGCTACTCCGTCCGCGCCGTGCTTGCTAAATAGTTAAAAGCCGTGAGGTTCCACAGCACTGCCCGATGGATTTCGAGATGCAGACCTTCTAGAGCCTGGCACGCAAGAGCGGGCAGCAATTATACGGCGGATAATGCGAAGATACCACAATTCCGGAAGAAACTAGGTATATTTTTTGGATCAACAAGGACGCTTGGGCTGCATTCCTTGAGATGAGGGCCGCCGCTGCTGAGGCTGGACTCCAGGATATGACACTTGATGAAATCAACGCCGAGATTCAGGAGGCGCGCAATGGATGCTTGACAGGCCATATGCACTTAATGCAGTTTATCACTCAATAAGTCCGGTAATAGTGCAGTTTCTATTATGAAAATTCCGTTTTTAGTGCAGTTTTTCAGAATGATTTCATATATTTGCATGAACTTATAGATGTAGCTTATGGATTTATATGAACTTGTAAGAATACTCGCCGACCAGAAATCGGAACTTGGGAAGGTCAATGTTTCTGCGTTATGCCCGAGAAAGGAGGAGGCTCAGTTCGAGCTTGACAGTGACCTCGCACAGGTCGTTATCGGAGTGCGGCGGAGCGGTAAGTCAATGCTCTGTCTGAAGGTTCTAATGGAATCCGGGAAGAAGTTCGGATATGTGGATTTTGATGACGAGGAACTCGTGGACCTGACCAAGAAGGATCTAAAGACAGTCCTGGAAGCATCCTACATGGTCTATGGGGATTTCGATTATCTCTTCCTGGATGAAGTGCAGAATGTAACGGGATGGCATCTTTGGGTGAACAAAATGCTCCGCCAGGGTATCCATATAATCCTTACCGGCTCAAACGCGAAGCTCTTGAGCAGCGATCTTGCAACCCATCTTACCGGCAGATACAACGAAATCTCCCTATATCCGTTCAGTTTCGAGGAATTTTGCACAATGAAAGGTCTGGACACGAAAGACCTTACTACAAAAAACCAGGCGTTCATAAAGAATGCTTTCGATGAATATCTGAGGAAGGGAGGCTTTCCGGAGACCTTCAAGCTGAAGAACCAGCGCAAATATATGTCGTCACTGCTGGCCGCCATCCTCAAAAAAGATATAGCAAAGCGTTTCCGTGTACGCTATGTGGACGCTATGGAGAAGATGGCCAATTATATGATAGACAACTTCTGTCAGGAGGTCGTACCGGCTAATCTTGCAGAGAAGTTCAGTTTCGGCTCGGCACATACGGCGGGAAACTATTATTCATATATGAAACAGGCATTCCTGTTTCAGGGAATACACAAATTCTCCTTCAAGAGCGCCCAGCGCCTCAGAGGAGAAAAGGCTTATCTGGTAGATGTTGCCTTCCAATCCGACAGGGAGGACACACTGACGTCTGATAACCTTGGATTCAGGCTTGAGAATATCGTTTATATCGAACTCCTCCGGAGATATAAGGATGAAAATATCAATGTATTCTACTACAGGGATGATTTCGAGGTTGATTTCATTATTGTTGACAAGACAAAGGTCCTGGAATTGATTCAAGTGACTCTGAAAATGGACAAGAAATCAACAAGGAATCGTGAGTTCAACGGGCTGAAAAAAGGTGCTGAACTTTTCAAATGCGAAAACCTGACATTGCTCTCACTTTCCGAGCGTGGTATTGAAGAATACGAAGGGCACAAGATCAACAAACATATGGTTGTCGATTGGCTGCTTGGGAATCCGGCATAGAGGACATGATATGCCGGACCTGTGGACGAACGGTCGGCAGACAAAAAATGAAATTGCGGCCTCTACCGTCGGTAGGGGCCGCAACCTCACATTGATTGCCGGCGATTATTCTAAATTATTTTTCACGAGGCGGACACTATGGCCGAGGTCGCGGGAGCACGGTCGCCCTGACTTCGTCAAGGCTCCCCGCCACCGAGAAATGGAAGAAAACCAAAAGTTCAGGACAACTTGGATAATTATGGCTCACGAACGAGTATTTCAACTCCAGGCCCTAACAAGCACCGCTTTTCAGAGGGATTGCTATAGGAGTCTTTAAGGTACCCCTATTACGCTATATCTTCAAATTTTTATACACGGACTCTTGGCATTGAGCTTCATATACAGACCATAAGGTTATGTATGTGTATGGATTGGCAAACAGAATCGGTTTGGTAAGCTGAAAAGAAATACGTTTCGTTCATTACCCGAGTGATCACAGCCAACATGATCATCAATGCCTTGATAAGAGGATGCAAGCAGCCGTCATTCAGGTCGAAATCTGAGACTTCAATTCTGCTGACATCTTTCAACTATAGTTTATCCCTTGCATAACTCCCTGATTTTTCGTAACTTTAATCAAATGATAAAGCTTATGAAAACTCAGTTCCGCCGCGCTCTCTGCCTCATAATTCTGGCCATCTTCGCCCTCACCATCCTGGGCTTCTCCATCCTCATCGCCCTCCGCGGCAACCTCCAGGCCGCCACCCTCACCCTCGCCTGCTCCGCCCTCTTCTGGTACCTCCTTCTCCCCTCCCTTCTCACAAAAAGCGCCCGCTCCCAAGAAACTTGAGAGCGGGCCGCTTTCCAAGCCCCGTCCTTCCGGAGCCTAAAAGAATTTCAAGCATCAGCCAACAGCTGCCGCTGTCTTCCCCTCCGCCTTCGCCACGAACTTCTCCACGTCGATGATGAACCGCTCGTGGATCCCCTCTCCTATCAGCCCCTTCTCATCAAACGCCTTCACAGCAAAAGTCACCTTCCTCCTGTCCACGGCGATCACCTCACTCTCCGCCCACACCTTCATCCCCAGCGGCGTCGCCGAGCTGTGCAGCACGTCAACGTGAGTCCCCACCGAACTCTGGCCATCCCCCAGGAACGGCTCGATAGACAAAGCCGCAGCCTTCTCCATAAGCATAATCATCATTGGGGTGGCGAACACCTGCACGATGCCGCTTCCCACGTTTGTCGCCACATTGGCCGACGTCACCGTCGTATCCTGCCGGCCTTTGATTCCGAGTTCTATCATACTATCACAATGTTCATCTGGTCAACGAGACCCTTCAGGAATGCAAAAGATTTAGTTGTTCTTCTGTCTGCGCGGATGATACTTTACAGCCGACACGAGGTTGCTTACTCCTCTTCGTCCTCTTTCTCTTCCGAGAAATCCAGTTGGGGTTGCTGACTTTCGAGAAATCGCTTCATGCTAAGGTCGGTCACGACTTTCTTGCCGGTTTGCTGCTCGAAGGCTTCGCGGGCTACCCGTGCCACCGAACCACCTCGGGAGGCGGCTTGTGCGTGCTCATCCATGGTAACGGGATGCTCCTCTTTGGTGATGTTGGTGGTGGTCAGTTCGGCCAACATATTCATCACCAGCTCTTCGTTGGTCATGTTGTCGCGGAGGTTTTCCTTGCGAAGACCCTTGAGGTGCTTGTATTCTCTGGCGGTAAGACCTGCCCAGGTTTGGTAAATTATATCGGTGAGGGTTGCATAACCGGTACCCTCTTCGACTCCGTGCTCTTTCCACTGGTCGGTGAGGTCTTTGCGGATCTCGATGGACTTGAGGCGCTGGTTGATCCAGTTGTCGGAATAGCCGAGGCGCTTGAAGTCTGCGAGCGACTGCTGTATGCCGAGTTCGGGGTCCTGCATCTGATGGATGCGGTCTGATCCTATCTGTGCGAGCCAGCGTTTAAATGGTTCGGCCTTCTTGGAAGGGATGGACTGTATGATGCGAAGAAGCCCTTGGATATCAATGCATTTGGGGTTATGCCGCTTGCCATCGGAGGAGATGAATTTGTAGGGGGGACAGTTTGTCCCCCTCACGAACGCATCAAGCTCGGGGTCGCGTTTGCGAAGCTTCTTGAAGTATTCGGCCGGATCTTTGCTGTCGGTGAGGGCTTCAACGGCATCGATAATGCAGAAGTAGTACTTCTCCTCATTATCGTCCCAATATGTGCGTATCTGCCTGCCGGCAAACAGTTGTATCTCCTGTGGCATAATCAAATCTTACTGTTCCAGACAAATTTAACAATTTTTCATTTCCATACATTCAATTTCCGGCCGGATTTATGAAGCAAAAGTTATTTGGCTATTGGAATGTAAAAAAATCCAGTTTCCGAAAATAGTCGTATTTTCGTGTCATAATCAATCGGCAGAGCCGCCCGGCTCAAATTCTTCTCCCCGATTGCGTTTCGTGTTTGAACCTAGGCAAAAAAAATCCTCCTTCCCCTCCACCAACATTGACTGTCCAGTTCTGCAAATGCAAACACCACCGTCCTTCCTGTCCTACTCTCAGCTCACCTTCCTGCCTGCGGGGCTCGGCAGCCTCATCAATCTTCCACCCTCCTCCCCTCGCCCCGCATATCACCGGCCTACGAAAAAGTTTGGCTACGGTGCCGGTCGCGTACTCCCCTCCCTATATATGATACCCTTCACCATAGTTGTCTCCGCCTCCGGCGAAAACGAAGGGCGGTACCGGCGCAGATGATCTGCCAGGGCGTCACTGTCGGGCACTCGTTCCGCCTGAAAGGGACTGCCGGCGCGGCCAATGGGAAAGCGGACGTCTGCGCCAGCTGCCTGCGGCAGCAAGCTTGCCGGGGACAAGAGAGGCCCCTATGCTGACGCATAAGGGCCACGGGGGCCGGAGGCTGTGCTGGGAAGGATGATGAAGGGAGTTGAGGGGCGCGGCGGCTGCCCACCCGCCCGGTGTCCCTTACTGATGCTTCAGATAGGTCGATGCCGCTATCCAGACTCTCCGGGTGCGACAAATAAGTCCCGAACTTGTCGGGACAATAGGTTGTTTGGATCATGAATAACTATATGTTGGTGAATATTGTTATTCGTGAAGGAAGAGAATAGATTTGATAGGATTACTTGTAATGTCCGAAAGCAGATAACACCAAGACTTCTACAACATCATCATAGATTTTATAGACGAGTCTATGTTCACTCGTGATTCTCCTTGAATACACAGTCCCATCATATCCTTTTAGGGGCTCTACCTGTCCCGTTCCTGTCTGGGATGTGCCCTTAACTCATCAAGTAACTTCGCGAGTTTTGAGAGAGACTGAGGTGCTTTTTTCTGAAGTTCCTTCAGGTCTTTCCGAGCGCCAGAAGAAAATATGATCTTGTATTCCATATAACTCTATTCTGACAAAAGCCTTGCGAGATAAGCCTCCGAAGTTTCTCCCGCAGACATTGCAATAGCCTTACCCTGCTCGTATTCAGCAATTCCACGGTTAATCTTTGACATAAGTTCAGTTTCATTCATTATGATATCTGAATCTTCTACTGGGACGAGTTTATAGCTGCCGTGATTGCGTGACTTGATAACCACAAGGTTGCTCTGAGCCAGATCAAAATACTTTTTCTGGTTCGCTCTGAATTCTCTGCTACTTACTATTACCATAGTTCCTAAATGTTTTCGCAAAAGTACGAAAAATATATTAATGTACCAAAATGGTACACATATTCTTATACGCCAGATAGTATTAAGACTTAGTTCAAAACATTCTAATCAAGACTTAGTTCAAAACATCCAAATACCCACATAAGTTTTGTGGTTTACACAAATGCTCCTGCATCCAGCCCGGTTGACTTGCTGAATACCTGGTTCGGTTTCGCTCAACTTCTTCGAGGAATTCCTGCGTGATGTTCGTAATTTTTGAACCTGTTTTGCGGGTAGGCCGCCCCGAGATAAAGATTTATACTTAAATTGCGTTTACAAGTTGAAAACCGCTCTCCTAGGTTCAAACACGAAACGCAATCGGTGAGAAGAATTTGAGCCGGACGGCTTTGCCGATTGTTTATGACATGAAGATACGTCTTTTTTTCGGAAACTGGATTCTTTGCATTCGGATGCCCAACTCAGTTTTCGTTGCGGGGTTCACACCTTAATACTCAATATCTGAGTCCTTCCCTTTGGCAAACCCATCAGAAAAAATTATTTTTGGACCTGCTAATTTCAATCTGATAATCAATATGCATGAGCAAATGGAAAATATTGAGTATCGATCACCACGGGTGAAGGTGGTGGAAGTGCAGCAGAAACAAATTATATGCGCAAGTGAAATTGGTTCTAATACAGAGAAACTGGAAGAAGATGCCTTCGAGTGGTAACCATTAAAACAAGTAACGAGAATGAATCGCACATATAAGATTATGCTTGCTTTGGTGGCAGGCATAATGATGTTCACTGCATGCGACAAGGACTACATTATCAAGAACGATAACGAGCAGAATCCTTCCGCACTCAAGCCGATGACCTTCACAGCCTCCATGGAAGGAACGGGAGGCACTTCACGTGCTACCATTGATGGTCTTGACATCAAGTGGGCAGAGGGTGACAAAATCAGCATTTTCGACGGCTCAACCGAGAACGACGGCAATCAGGCATTCACGCTCACTAGCGGCGTCGGCACCACATCCGGAACATTCAAAGGTTCTGCTGCCGAGACCGACATGTACTATGCCATCTATCCATACGCAGCTCCGAGGAAAGAGCATAGAATACCTACAGATGAAGATATAAGAGCTGCATTCGGCAATAATGAATCTTTTATGTCAAAATTATTAATGTATAAGGGAGGTAACAACTGGCGAGATGATACTTACTTTTGTGAAACTATACAATATCTGCTGTCTGATGACAAACGTGCACTTGCCCTTGCCTACTTGAACAATCTGCCAATGCAAATCAAGGTCAGAGTGCAACTCAATGCTTCCAATCAGTTAGAGAGGGTTACCTTTCCTGCCGAACAGACCGTGGCCGCCGGGCAGAGCGTCTGCCCGAATGCCATGCTGATGATGGCCCGAAGCGCCGATGCCGGCACCCTACAATTCAAGAATGTGTGTGCATACGTAAAGTTGACACCTGCATTCGACTGCACCGCCATCTCCATTGAGAGCAATGATACACAGATGATGTCCGGTACTGTAACGGTGGATTACAACAGCGGTGCTCCTACGGTCAGAGTTACGAAAGACGGCACCAATACGGTTACGCTGTCCGGCAACATAGCAGCCAACGCCACCTACTACATCGCAGTACTCCCTGCAACACTCATCAACGGATTCACCCTCACATTCAAGACACCGGACGGTAACTACGAGAAGAACACGGACAAAACCCTTACCCTCATCCGAAACCACGTGACCGACCTGGGAGTGTTTACAAAGACCGACCTTACGATATCAAGAAGGTGATAATGACAGCAGCACTGAAGGGAATGTCGTAAGATACGACATTTTTCAGAAACTGGGCTCTTTACATCCAATACGCATGTACGTTTTGTCCGGCAAATATTTGATGGACCAGATAGACTTAGGGGCGTTAAACGATTGAGTTCTGATTCAAAAAAAGTCCGGATCCGACATGGAAACCGGGCTTCAATGTGTTCGATAAATTGGGATTTAGTCCGTACAATCAGTATCCACTATGTCGCACGAATTCAACGAAGCTGAAATGATGCCCTGCGACCTCTGCGGAGAGTTCTGGCCGGGCGATGAGATGTACGAGCTCGAGGACGGCAGAATCTGCTGTCCGGACTGTCTTGATGAGATGACGCCAGATGAAGATTGATACTGGTGATCCAAGAGTCTTGTCTCCCCATCAACCCTCAAATCTGCCGGCTATCTCACAATGCCGGCGTCATAGCCGCCGTTGTAGAGGGTCTTGCTGCCTTTCCTGAAGGCGGAGCCGAATTCGAAGTTCCAGGTCAGGCCGAGGACAATCATATTGCCGTTGTCCGTTGTCCAGTTGATATGGCGTCCGGGATGGATGTCTGAAAGGAAGATTGTCTCGTATGAATAGCCCATTTTATTGAAGGGGCAATGCCAGATGAGGGTGGCGGCGATGTTCTTCCACTTGTACTGGGCATAGATGTTCTGACCCGGCTCGCTTTTGCCCAGAAATTCGCCGCGCAATGACCACTCCGGCATAAGGTTGAAATATGCTCCTGCGGAGAATCTGTTCCAGACTGTCTGGAAATTGATATTCATCGAGAAGTTGTCGTTGACGTGGTGGAACCCCTCTCCCGCGGTCTGTTCGTGCTTGTATTTGGCATCCAGCGAGATATTGAAGTGTTCGAACAGATTTTTCACGCCCGCCTCGGCATAGACATAGGCACTGTTGTAGAAATCCGAATTCTGCGGACTGCTGACGAACAGGTCGCTTGCCTGGTCGTAGCGATATGTGGTTACGATTTCTCCGAATGAGTGGTCATAACCTCCGGTGAGGTTGACAAACCAGCCGTTTCTCGCCGCAAAGCGAATCATCGCCCTGCTTCCCAGGAACTGGGACGGCTTGAGGTCGGCATATCCCTGCACAGCCTCCACGTCGTCCGTACGCTGGAACACAGGAGACAGATCCCCCAATGAGGGCAGAGAAGGTGTGTAGCGCGCCTCAGCGGTCAGCGACCAGCGGTCATCCATCCGCCAATTCAATTGAGCTGTGGAAAGGTTGCGGACATAAGTCTTCGAGTCACCGCCGTCACGGACTGCGAAGATCTTGGCGCCGGTTCCCACAGTCCAGTTGACCTTGTCACCTATCGGGCCCTCCACCTGACCGAAGACGTAGGTGTTGTCCTTAGTCATCTCGCTGATGACATTGGAAACCTTATACTCGTTGCGGGCATAGTTATGCTGGTACTGGACTCCCAACCGTGTGCCTATCTTATCAAACTGCCTGCTGTACACGCCCTCGGCGCTCAACGCCCAGCCTCTGTTGGTGATATCCGTCGGGAAGACAGTCTGCTGTCCGTCCGAAACATAGGTGATAGTCCTCGAACTGGACATCCTGCCATATTCGCCGACGACGTTCAGCTCAATCTTCCTTGATCCCTTCAGTTTCTGGGAATAGAAGACATCCAGTTTGGGTTGGAACCTGTTGGACTGATCCTTGCTGATGATTTCCGATGAGGTGGTCTCGCCCCTGTCCGTCTTGACCATCGTGCCGCTGCCGGGGTAGTCGGATTCGAACAGCCCGTTCCTGAAGGAAGCCACCAGCATTGTGCTGTCGTTGGGCTGATACGTGTATTCCACGGCAATGTCATTGTTCATATAATAGGCAGGACGTTCTGTCTTGCTCTCACGGGTCACAACGCGTTCCGGCGCAAGGTAGCTGTCCGTATCCTCATTGGGGCCGTGCAGATAGTGGCGGCGACTGAAACTGTATTCGAGCGCAAACTCGCTCTTTCCTTTGTGATATGTACCGTTGACATAGGCGTCATTCATCATCAGACGCACATCAGTCTGGCCATTGAGATATATGCTTCCGCCATCGTCAGCATCCTTGAGGACAATGTTGATGACCCCTGTTGCGCCCCGGTCAAGATAGCGCAGCCCGGGAGAATTGGTATACTCGATGCGCTTGACCTTATCGGGATCGAGGTTGACAAGACGGCTGGACGGAACCTCCCTTCCGTTGATTTTCAGGATCGGGGTTCCGCCATCAACATTGATGACTCCGAAAGCCTTGTCCACCCTCAGTCCGGGCAGTTGCTGCATCGCGAGCAGGTCGATACCCTTGGCGGATACGGCCACGTCCTTGGGATCAGGCACGACCAGGAACTGACCGGCCTTCTGGACCGTGCGTTGCGCCTGCACAGTCACGGCCTCCAGTTGTTCTACATCCTTCGGCATAGTAAGGTCGCCAAGAGCCTCTGCAGAGCAGGAGATTGTCAGGGTTCTGTACCCGACGCTCGAAGCCTCCAGGATAAAACGTCCTTCACCCGTTTCAAGCGAAAATTCACCGTTTTCATTGGAGATTCCGCCCGCCAGGGCAGTCCCGTCAACAGCCTTTACCGCAATATTCGCAAATTCCACCGGTGCACCAGCCTCGTCGAGCAATCTGCCTGAAACCGCCGGCTCCTGCGCCGATACCGTAGCGGCGATAAATACTGCTGACAGAACCGTGATGATTCTACTAACCTTTTCCATTTTCTTCGTTTTTCACATTAGTTCAGTAATTGAACGGGAAAAGGTCTCCAAAAGTTGCACCGCCCTCTTCTGGTGCCTCCTTCTCCCCTCCCTTCTCACAAAAAGCGCCCGCTCCCAAGAAACTTGAGAGCGGGCCGCTTTCCAAGCCCCGTCCTTCCGGAGCCTAAAAGAATTTCAAGCATCAGCCAACAGCTGCCGCTGTCTTCCCCTCCGCCTTCGCCACGAACTTCTCCACGTCGATGATGAACCGCTCGTGGATCCCCTCTCCTATCAGCCCCTTCTGTCTATATCTATGAAAACAGACCGTTCTGAGCAAGTTGCTATAACTCAATAAAATAAACGAAATGACCCCCACGAAATTCAGAGGGGTCATTTCGCGTAATTATTGTTATATCAGTTACTTCCACAGAACACAAGTGAGCAGAGCTTCGCAGCGGCAGCAGGGCGTGATGGAGGCAGTAGGGGTGGTCCGATACTCAGTAATAACAGATACAATATGGCTTCCTCAATCTTCATAATGGCAGATATTCATATCAACTCTATCCCCGATGAATCGCACTCCCTCGGCAACAAGCCTTTCCCTCTGAGCCTTCGCTCCTCCGAAGGCATAGTTTTCCGAGAGCCTGCCATCAGTATGTACTACCCTGTGGCAGGGGACAGTTTCCGGGGACTTATTCGTGTGCAGCGCATTGCCGACGGCCCGTGCTGCGCCGGGATGGCCGGCAGATGCAGCAATCTGGCCATATGTCGAGACCTTCCCCTCGGGAATCACAGCGACAGAGGCGAATATGTCTTCACGGAATCCCATTCAGACCTGTACGGTTTTCCATATCAGTCTTCGTAATCCAGGCAGTATCTTCCGGCGGTATAGGGGCGGACGCGGCCTTCGGCCACTGCCACGTGTTCCGGATGGACCGAGTATCCTCTGAGCGACTCCGGACTGTCGAAGGTTGAATCAAGCATCAGATCCACGTTGCTGGAAGGGAGGCCTTCAGTGTTCACCCTGATGCTGAGCAGACCCGGAATCTTTCCGGCAAGACCTTCGAGCCCTTCCTTGATACTCTTTTTGATTTCCGCTTTCTGAGCGTCCGTGAGCTCTTCCTTGAGCTTCCATAGAATGATATGATGTGTCATGATGATTGTATGTTATCTTGTTGTCAGACCGAACGGTATGCCGATTTTAACATTTCCTCACAGCCTTCAAGTATATCCTGGAATGTCCTCTCGAAATCTCCGGTGTACCAGGGGTCTGCCACATCCCTTCCACTGCCGGTATAGGACATCATCAGGTGTATCTTCTTCTGCGGGTCTTCTCTAATTATACCTCGAAGCCAGCGGATATTGCTCTGGTCCATGCAGATAATTCTGTCAAACCTGCCATAATCAGCTGGAGTGACGGTCCTGGCCCTCTTCGCCGTATCAAACCACACCCCGTGCTGAGTAAGGCAACGTTTTGCGGGAGGATATATCGGATTACCGTACTCCTCATCGGACACGGCAGCGCTCTCGATATAGTACTCCCCTTCCAGTCCCTTTGCCTTCACAAGGGCCTTCAGAATGAATTCCGCCATCGGGCTGCGGCAGATGTTGCCGTGACATATGAAGAGTATTCTGGTCATTCTTTTATTCTTGAATCTATGACTATCGTTACAGGGCCATCGTTGATGAGGGCGCACTGCATATCGGCGCCGAACACGCCTTTCTGGACAGGACGGCCTGCCACAAGGTACGAGCCTTTCCCGTCGCTGACATACCTTGCGACAATTCCATCGTTTGTAATGATGACTTTCTTATGCGGCGAAGCATCACGAAGGTCCCAGGCGGCTTCATCATCAATAATCAGCGCGACCTTTGAGCGTTCATAAAGGAAGACGGCGGCACAGGCAAGAGCGAGCGCCACGATGGCAATCAGTGTGAATACTATCGGTTTCTTTTTCATCGGGAGGGTTTGTCAGAGACAAATTTAGTCATTTTTGGATTCAGAAGAATCTTTCACCTGTTTTTGTCGGACACAAAGGGTGCTATATAGATTCTGCATCTGGTTGCCGTTATTTTATACTGAAATATGCTTTTTCAACTGTCTGTCCCACGTTCAGATAGACTTAAGCCGCCTAACTCTGTAAGTTGCTGGCAACGGAAAGAAAGGTTCTTCATTGAAAAACCCTCCGAGTATATGGAATAATTGCTAAATTTAGCCCGAAAAATTGCAATTTGCAAACTGATTAATCATAGTAGAATGATTATCCATACTTACGGAAATAAA
>JAKSKN010000049.1 GCA_024401695.1 Bacteroidales bacterium | reverse complement strand
TGCACTACTCCCCGAATTTGAGACACGGTAGGAATTGACGTTAGTGTCTCCTTTTAGTCGAGAAAAGGAGACAAATGACAGAGCAAATAAACGGACAGCTTGGCGATTGGGCGTCAAAGTGCGCCAACGCCAAGCCAATCGAAGTCAGCAAAAAGACCTCGTGCCTTGAATTGTTCAAGCAGGGCATAGGATACCACAGGGCAGCAAGGGTTCTCGGACTCAGGCCCTATACCGTAAGGGACTGGAAGAGGCGGTTCAGGGCTGGCGATGAAGCGTGGGCCACAAGGGTTGGCCGCATGTTTCAGCACAGCTCCGAGGCGAGGGATTTGATAAACTATCGCCATGAAATCGAAGCGTTCGTCTCGGGCCGTGGAACGGATTCTGCACGCGACGGATCCGGCATCCGTCCCGAGCAATCTTTCCGCGGAAGAGAAGATCAGGTGGCTGGAGGCGCAGAACAAGCTGCTCCGATTCCACTATACTGCGCTGATGGAGCATGTGAGCGGATCCTCGCCAGAGGAACTTGCAAAAAAAAAGAAGTTGCAGCCGTCCAGTCGCTGACCGCCGACGGGCACACGATCAAGGAGGCCTGCCGCATCGCCGGGATTCCGAGGTGCGCCTATTACCGTGCGCTCAAGCCCACTGCAAAGGCCGAAAGCGACGCGGAACTCGTCAGGCTCATGTGCGACATCGAGAACGACAGGCACGTGTCCTCGACCTATGGAATCGAACGCCTGACAGGAGAGGTCAACAATCGTCTGCGGAAAGCAGGGCCCGAGCTTGTGTCGAGGATTCTGCGCAGTGGCACAAAGGTCAATCACAAGCGCATCCACAGGCTGATGAAGGAGCACGGCATCCACTCCCGCATCCGCCGCAGGAAGCATCCGGACAACTACTACAAGGACGTCAAGGAGACGCTGAAGAAGAACCGAGCACCGAACATCCTCATGCGCAATTTCGCCGCGGAAAGGCCGATGGCCAAGCTGACGACCGACGTCACCTACATTCCGTGCAGCGACCAGAAGTTCATCTACCTCAGCCCGCTGTTCGACCTCTTCAACAACGAGATCAAATCGTATTCCATCAGCACCGTCAATTCGGAGGAGTTCGTCAGGAGCATGCTCACGGCCTTGCCGCCGGAAGTCCTTCGGGATGTCCTGATTCACAACGACCAAGGATCGGTGTACTGGTCAAACGGATGGGTGAGGCTTTGCGAGAGGCTCCAGATAGTCCGCAGCATGTCGCGCAGGGGCAACTGCTGGGACAATGCGCCGAGCGAGAACTTCTTCTCTGCGCTGAAGGTGGATCTCGGCCTGACCAAGCTGGGCTACAAGACCCTGCTGCCAGCGAAATCGGTCAAGGGTCTGGTCGTCGACTACATCCCCTGGTACAACACCGGCAGAATTCAGAAGAAGCTCGGCTACCTGTCGCCCATTCAGTTCAGGGAAGCGTTTCTCGATAAGTCCCCGCAAGTGATGGACATCATCCAGTCTCGCACAGGACGCGGCCAAGGTCAGGAGTGATTGGAGCCAAGCCCCGAAGGTTTCGACGGGTGACGCGGTGCCGCGGGCTCGGCGCTTCGCGCCGCCCCTGACGGGGACGCCCGCTGCTCCGCGTCACCCGTCACGGCGATGCCCATCCATCCGTCGCTAAAGGCAAAGTCTTCGGCTGAAGCCCGCTTTACCAACCCATCAACTTCAACCCCTTGACTCCCAAACAACCAGTTTTGTAGAATACCCTCACTTACGACAAGGGAGAC
>JAKSKN010000048.1 GCA_024401695.1 Bacteroidales bacterium | reverse complement strand
TTACTTTCGCGGACGCGCCGAGTTTCAGTATTCTGTCCGACCTTGACCGTGCGACTCGGGCGCGTGTCCGTGCGTATGGTCGGGACAAGACAACAAGGAATACTGAAATGGCTCAAATGACAATCGACAGCAGGAAGCGCATCGACTTCCTGCTCCAAGCCGGATGGACTCCGACGCAGATCGCGAACGACCTCGGACGCAACAAGTCCACGATCCTCAACGAGATCATCAACCGCTCCGTCCTCTGCACCAAGGGACTCGGATGCTCCAACCGCATCTGCGCGTACTACGACACCTGCACCCTGCGGTTCCTCAACAGGAACAAGGAACTCGTCCTGCGGAAAAACACGCCGAGGTGCTTCAAGGACTGCCCCGAACACAGGGAGGCGACCTGCGACTACCTCGCGGTGAAGTCGCACGTCTGCAACGGGTGCGAGAAGTTCAAGACCTGCCCGCTCATGAAGCGCATCTACGTCGCCGAGGGAGCGCAGGCCAACCGCGAGAGCCTGTTGCACGACTCGCGCACGGGCATCCACCCCTCGGACGCTGACATCAAGTCGATGAACGAGGTGCTTTCGCCCTGCATCCTCAAGGGGCAGTCCGTGCGGAACGTGATTGTGAACAATCCCGACAAGTTCAAGGGCATCTCCGAGCGCACCGTGTACGACTACATCGCGGGCGGGCTCTTCGACGCGAAGCGCGGAGACCTTCCCGAGGCCTGCGGGCGCAGGCAGCGCAGGAAGAGGAAGGAGACCAAGAGCAAGGCCAAGTGCCGCGTCGGACGCGACTACAAGACCTTCATCGAGTTCTGCCGCGCCAACAACGTGACGGAATGGACCGAACTCGACACCGTCATCGGCAAGGTCGGAGGGAAGGTCCTCTTCACAATGTTCCTGCCGGGAAACATCATGATCGCATTCCTCCGCGAGAAGAAGAATACGACGACCTGCACGCGCCTCTTCAACGAACTGTGGAAGCTCGCAGGCCCTGATCTGTTCCAGAAGCTCTTCTTCGTCATCCTCACGGACAACGGCACGGAGTTCAGCGACGCGGAGATGATCGAGAACTTCCGGCCCGATCCCGAACACAACCCGACGAAGATCGCGCCTCGGGGCATCCACCTGTTCTACTGCGACGCCTACTGCTCCTCGCAGAAGCCGCACGTCGAGCGCGAACACCGCGAGGAACGCAGGATCCTCACGCACGGCGTCTCGTTCGACACGCTCACCCAGGACGACATCAACCTCGTCTGCTCGCACGTCGCCAGCTACACGCGTGGCGTCCTCGACAACCGGACGCCCTACGACACCTTCGTGGAGAAGTTCGGCGCGGACGGCAAGGCGTTCCTCGACAAGCTGGGCATCGTCAGGATTCCCGGCAACGAGGTCACGCTTGACCCCATGCTTCTCGGCGCGAAGTTCAAGCGCAGGGCTGACATGGTGATCTTCAAGAAGAACGGGGTCAGCAAGCCGAAGAACGCTGCACCCGACGCCGAGTAAGGTTTCCCCGAGAGTCGATTTGTGAATCCGCAGCTGGGGGTTTGCCAAAAACAGAACCCGGTGCGGAACGCGGGAGCACTGCACCCAGCTCCCCGAGCCAGACAGCAAAAATGCGTGAAAAGCCCGAATCCGTCGACTTTCCGAATGCGGCTTCGCAGGGCGCGAAGATCGGTTCGATCTCCCAGCCCTCGCCAACCGGCAATCCTGCCACAATCGGGTGTGTTTACTCATGCACTGGTGCGTTTAGTTTCGCGCTCTACG
>JAKSKN010000047.1 GCA_024401695.1 Bacteroidales bacterium | reverse complement strand
GCGCCGAACTTCGGATAGTGATTTTCCTTAACGTCAGCGAGTTCCTTCTTCCAGCCTTCAACATCAACGGAGGTGATTGCGGGGAGAGTCTTCTTGTAGCATTCAGCGAGGCCTTCAGTGTTGAGGGCGCCGTCTGCCGGCATGTGACCAATCGGGGTTTCCTTAGCATTGTCAACGCCGTTGCAACGGTCGAAGATCCAAGCGAGGACGCGGCTGTTGTCGCCGTAACCCGGCCACATGAAGCCACCCGGAAGTTCTGCATTGTCAGCGTCCTTACGGAACCAGTTGACGTAGAAGATCTTCGGGAGCTTGTCTTCGGTAGACTTCTTACCGATTTCGATCCAGTGCTTGAAGTAGTCACCCATGTTGTAGCCGCAGAACGGGAGGATGGCGAACGGGTCGCGACGGATCTTACCGACCTGGGATGCATCAATCGTGGAAGCAGCGGTGATTTCGGAACCAACGATGGAGCCGAGGAACACGCCGTGGTTCCAGCTGAGGGACTGGTGAACCAGAGGAATGGTGGACGGACGACGGCCACCGAAGAGGATTGCGGAGATAGGAACGCCTGCAGGATCTTCCCATTCAGCAGCAATGCAGGGGCACTGATATGCCGGAGCAGTGAAGCGAGCATTGGGGTGAGCCATTTCTTCGCCCTTAGGAGCCTTGTCCTTGGGGAGAGCGTCACGGGTATTGCCCTTCCAGTCAACCAGCTTGCCAGTTGCAGGATAGCCAATGCCTTCCCACCATACGTCGCCATCTTCAGTGAGAGCGCAGTTGGTGTAGATGGTGTTCTTTTCAGCAGAGATAAGAGCGTTCTTGTTGGATTCTGCGGAGGTGCCCGGAGCAACGCCGAAGAAGCCAGCTTCAGGGTTGATGGCGTAGAGACGGCCATCAGCACCAAACTTCATCCATGCAATGTCGTCACCGATGGTTTCGACCTTCCAGCCCGGGATAGTCGGGATGAGCATAGCGAGGTTGGTCTTACCGCAAGCAGACGGGAATGCGCCAGTTACGTACTTGACTTCGCCCTTCGGGTTGGTGAGCTTGAGGATGAGCATGTGTTCAGCGAGCCAGCCTTCGTCGCGAGCGAGAACGGTAGCGATACGGAGAGCGAAGCACTTCTTGCCGAGGAGGGCGTTTCCACCGTAGCCGGAACCGTAGGACCACACGAGGTGTTCTTCCGGGAACTGGGAGATGTACTTGAATTCAACGTCAGCGCAGGGCCAGATGCCGCCGTCGGTTTCGCCGTTGTTGAGCGGCTTACCAACAGAGTGGAGGCAAGGAACGAAGTCAGCGTTCGGGTCAGCGTTGAAGATGTCGAGAACCTTCTTGCCGGCGCGAGTCATGATGTCCATGTTGAGAACGACGTATTCGGAGTCAGTGATTTCGATACCGTTCTTGGAGATTGCAGAACCGAGGGGGCCCATGCAGAACGGAATCACGTACATGGTACGGCCGTGCATACAACCCTTGTAGAGACCGGACATGGTCTTCTTCAGTTCAACCGGGTCGATCCAGTGGTTGGTCGGACCTGCGTCTTCTTCCTTAACGGAGGAGATGAAGGTACGGGATTCAACACGAGCCACGTCAGACGGGAGAGAACGGAACAGGTAGCAGTTTTCCTTCTTAGCGAGCTTAGTAGCGAGACCTGCGTCAACGCACTTCTGCATAAGAGTGTTGTATTCTTCAACGGAACCGTCGGTAACAACAACGTTGTCCGGTTCGCACATTGCGATGACTTCTTCAACCCAAGCCTTGATCTTCGGGTGCTTGATGTCGTT
>JAKSKN010000046.1 GCA_024401695.1 Bacteroidales bacterium | reverse complement strand
GAACCCGCCTGAGAATGACACCAGGCAGGTTCCGGTTGCAACTTCCTAAACGTTGTTTTCCAGCAGTTCGTGTTCCGTGACATAGAACACAGTGTGTTCGTCGATCAGGCGTTTTCCCTGCTGAGAGGCATACGTAAGGCTCTTTTCACAGATCCGGTTAATCGTCCTCGGGATTCCGTGAGAACCTTTGTGGATGGCGTCAATCGCAACATCCGTAAAGATATCCGTTTTGCCGCCCGCATACTCCAAATGAGACCGGATATACCGTTCCGTTTCGGCACGGTCCAAAGGATGGAGCGTACAGCACAGATCAATTCGTTGTCTGACCGCCGCGTAGCGCTGTTGTTTCAGCTTGTCCCAAAGTTCGCTCTGACCCACAAGCACCAGCGCCATGGGACTCTCTGAATCAAAGTGGTAGTTGAGCAGGAAACGGAATTCCTCAATGGTTTCCTTTTCCAGCAGGTGCGCCTCATCCAGGATGCACACGACATGCTTGCCGTGGATACCATGCAGGATCTCAATCTCCTTCTGCAGTTGACGCTTGGCGTCGCCGCGGTAAAACTTGGCCTCAATACCGAGCTGGTCCAACATTCCCTTGTAGAACCAGCGGGGCGTCAGTTTCGAATCGGACAGATACAGGATGACGAAATCCTGCTTGGAAAGCGAAGCGGCAAAACGCCGGATCAGTGTGGATTTCCCGCAACCGGGTTGTCCGGTCACCACCGCAAATTGACGGTTGCTTGCTACGTACTCCAATCGGGCCAGGACTTCCGCTATATCTGCCGATTCATACAGAAACTCCGGCGGGATGTTCCGGACGAACGGGGTTCGCTGCATTTCAAAGAAGGCCTCATACATTTCCTTCACCTTCCTTCTTCAGGCTGGCGTAGGAAATGGCGTTTGCATGGCGCTCCCGGTTCTTGTCATGCTTCTGTTCAAGGAGATCCAAAAATCGCGAGGTTTCCGGTTCCAAGGGTTGCATCCGTTCCGGAAGTTCCGGCTTTTTCCCGCAGAATTCGCCGATTTGCAGGGGCTTGACCTCGAATGGCGGGATTCCCTCGTAATACACAGTCACGGTTTCCGGCGCCATGGGATCGTAGGCAATCTCTACTTTAGCCCCAATCAGCGCCTGACCTGCATCGTACTTCCTGCCCTGAAAACTGAAACAGGCACCCTTGTCCACGGTTCTGGTTTCCCAGTGCAAGAATGCGTCCGCAACGACCTTGGCGTCAAGAAAACGCAATTGTGCCGTATCCCGGTTGAATTCCTGCTGCGGCGTGATTCCTTCTTCCGGCACCGGACGGCCAAGGCTTTTGTAGTACTCGGCTATCCCGTCATGGCTTTTTGCGTGGTAGTATACCTCCACAAAAAGCTGCCAGTATCGGTTGGCATCCTCAAGCGTTCTGACTTTCTTGGCTTTGCATTCGGCTATGTAGGAGTTAATCAGCCGGTTGTAGACCTCTATCTTGCCTTTGCTCTGACAGGCGTACGGCTTTGCCCGGATGTGCCGGATCCCAAGCCTGGACAGGGCGCGGATCAGTTGTCCGCTGACGAACTGCTTGCCGTTGTCCACATAGGTCGCCGTAAACGTGCCGTAGTTCAGGATCGCCTTCTTGTACACGTCCTCAACGATATCCGCGTCCTGGTGGTCATAGACGCCACTGGCGAGAATGTAGCGGGAATGGTCATCGACCAGCGCGCAGATATAGCACTGCACCATAGCGCCATCTTTACCGAGGGGAAGCTTCATGACGTACTTAATGTCCGCCTGAGCGAGCATCATCCGGTGAGGCTTGCAGAATCTGCGGCCCGACACGCCTCTGGCTTCGTCGTATTTCTTCATCTGCATTTTGCCGTAGCCGGC
>JAKSKN010000045.1 GCA_024401695.1 Bacteroidales bacterium | reverse complement strand
TGCCCGACTGGACGAATCCAGCCGGGCATTCTCATTTTATGCCTGTCGGCATAAAGCAGTTCTGAGTAATTGCGTTATTCTGCGGTGCCGAAGGCGCGACCGTCAGGTGTGCGGCGCCAGGTGAAGTAGGAGTCGAGAACCTCGAGAGATGATTCGTCCGGAACCGGAATCGGTCTCGGTGCAGGAGCGACGAGGTACATTGACTGATGATTGTCTTTTGTGAATTGAGGCCAGACCGGGACATCGTTTCCGTTAGGATTTCCAGTGCGGGCGAAATTGAGCCAATATTCGCCCATCGTTTCCATCAGCGCAAAATCTTCTTCCTTTGCCATAGGATTGCTGACGTGCTGGAAGACGTACGCTACCTCATAGCCGTGAGGAGCTCCTTCCGGATTTTCAGGGTGCTGGTCAAAATAGTATAGATAAACAGGTTTTGTCCCTTTTTCGGTCTGGTAGCAGGCCCATTTCCAGGTATGCCAGCCGAAAGATGCATCCCTCATCAGGTCACGTGCGGTTTTACCTGCGGAACCGTCCTCCTCGAGTGGATACGCCTCAAGCAGCTTATCAGAGAATTTCTCGCCGAAGCGCTGAAGGACGCCATCCTCGTGCGACAGCCCCTGGTTCATAAAGCCGAAACTGGCACCTTCGTCGGAATTGTAGCCGATCAGGAGGTTGACGTCATTGAATTTGCCTGCGGAATATAGTTCGCACTGGTCGTCCGGAATCACGTATCCGTCAACGATAGGCCACCCGCCGGCGCCCATCATATAACGGGAGAACGCTGAAGGCTCAAGCGCGCGGAGCTCCTCAAGCGAAGTTGCTCCAAGCTCTTCCGCGACACGCTGATTATCAGCCTCGGCCATCTCAAGTGTCTGCATATTTTCCCCAGGCAGAGGTGAGCGTCTGCTTGGCCCGAATGAGCCGCCGCTCTCCGAGACTGCACCGCAGAACAGACCGGCGGCCAGAGGTGAAGCGCAAAGCATACTGACCGATATGCCGCCGGCGCTCTCGCCGAAGATCGTCACGCGTGAAGGATCGCCTCCGAACTTGGAAATATTGTCTTGAATCCACTGCAGGGCCGCGATCTGGTCAAGAAGACCGTAGTTTCCGGATACGCCGTTTGCGTTTTCGGCATCAAGCCAGGGGTGGGAGAAGAAGCCGATCTGGCCCACGCGGTAGTTCAAGCTGGCGAGTATCACGTTCTCTCCGGCCTCCTCCAGCGCTTTGCGCGCAAGGGCCTCGCAGTCATAATTAGGGTCTCCGGTCCAGCCCATCGAGAAACCGCCTCCGTAGATCCATACCAGGACAGGCAGCTTTTCTCGCGCGGACCTGGCAGGAGTCCACACATTCAGATATAGGCAATCTTCGCTGAAATTGTCGGGATTTCCCATCTGGAACGGTCCCTTTGAATATTCTTTTGTCTCCAGCACGCCATCCCAAGGAATGACCGGCTGAGGTGCTTTCCATCTCAGTTCTCCGACAGGCGGCGCAGCGAAAGGAATGCCTTTGAAGATGGTCAGGCCATTGTCGGAATACCCTTCTATAATGCCTCCATCAACTTTTACCTGAGTGGAAAATTCTGAAGCGCAGGAACAAAGCAGCGCTGTAATCATTGAGAACAAAAGGATTTTTTTCATATCGGTTATGGTTGTTTCTATGTAAATATACGCAGATATTTCTTAAATTTGTAAGATTTTAGAAATAAGTCAAAATCAAAGTTACTATATAGTTTAAATCATGATTTACACAAAAGAAGTGCAGCAGATGTGCTGCGTATCCAAAGGCGCCAACCACGCCAATGCTCCTATTCCTGAAGAAGGAAAATGGGTGCATGCAAAAGAAATCAAGGACATCTCCGGCCTTACCCACGGTATCGGCTGGTGCGCTCCTCAGCAGGGTTGCTGCAAGCT
>JAKSKN010000044.1 GCA_024401695.1 Bacteroidales bacterium | reverse complement strand
CTTGTGTAAACTGCATGTAAAATCTCACACCAAATGACAAACCATGACAAACCGCATTGACAACGCACTGACAATTATCATATAATGTCTGCGTTTGAATGACAGAAATGGAGTTTGATATGGCTGCTACACTGACAATTCGCATAGATGAAGCACTCAAGGCAGATGCCGAGGAATTCTTTGACGAAATTGGCATGAACATGACAACCGCCGTGACCTGCTTCTTCAAGAAGTGTCTTGCCGTCGGCGAGATTCCCTTCAAGCTTGGCAAGATGAGCAAGCACGCGCGTCTTCTCGCCGCCCTTCACGAAGCCGAAGAAGTCGCGAACGATCCCAATGCTCCGACCTGCACCGACCCTGACAAGCTTGAGGAGTTCTTACTCTCATGAAATACGGGGTTCGAAAGACCTCGCGCTACAAAAAGAGCCTAAAGAAAATGCTCAAGCGAGGCAAGGACATCAAGAAGCTTACCAATGTCGTCCTTAAGTTGGCCAACGGAGAGCAGCTTCCGCCCCAATACAAGGATCACCCCTTGAGCGGCGACCTTGCCGGGTTGCGTGATTGCCACATCGAAAACGACTGGGTGCTTCTTTACGAGATCAAGGACAATCTCCTGATTCTCTCTCTTGCCGACACCGGAACGCATTCCGATCTCGGACTGTAAGGGCAGGTCAAGTCGCAACATTCTCGATGAACCTTCATGCCTCCGTCATCCTCCTGATGCTCATCGCGCCGCTCGGCATCCTGCCGTATGCGGCGCATCGGCTCATCTCCTCCGAAGCCGAACGCGGAAAGACGGTCGGCACGGCGTACCTGCAGGCGCAAGCCGAAGCGCTTGCGGCCCGGATGCAAGATGCGGCGAAACCGATCCCGCCGGAAGAATCCGCCGCGTTGCCCGTCCTGATCGGAGTCACCGACCAAGGCGGCAGAATCCTTCACGGCAACCTGCCGGATGACGAACGCTGTACGGGCATCGCATCGCTTGGACCGAAGTTCCCGGATCTGTCCATTAAGGTGACGTGGCGCGGCGAACGCAATCCGGGACTGGAACGCATGCGGCGCCTGCATCTTGCGGAACTCACGGTTTACGGCATGACGGCGTTCATCTTCCTCGTCGCCGTCGGGTTGGTCCTGCGGACGCTTCGCCGGACACGACGGGCACTCGCCGCGCAAATCGCGTGCGCACGGGATTTCTCACACCGCCTCAAGACCCCGATCACGTCCATCTCGCTTTGCGCGGAACTCGCGCAGTCGGGACGCATCACGGACGAACGCAAGAGGGAATGCGCCGAGACGATTGTCGCGGAGGCGTCGAAACTCGACGGCATCGTCTGCGAAGTCCTGCAACACATCGAAGGATCGGACCGTGGCTGAAATCCTGATCGGCGAAGACGACGCAGACGTCCGCAAATGGCTCGCCATCGCACTGGAGACGGAGGGCTTCACCGTCCGAACCGCCGCAGACGGCGCGGCGACGTTGGAAGAGGCGAAAACGACGCGACCCGACCTGCTCATCCTCGATGTCATGATGCCGAAGATGTCCGGGCTGGAGGTCTGCAAGGCGATCCGGGCTTTCGACCGAACTCTTCCGATCCTGATGCTGACGGCGCGAAACAAGGACGAGGACCTGATCGCCGGCCTCGGAGCCGGCGCAGACGATTACGTCACCAAGCCCTTCGCCCTAAACGTCCTGCTTGCACGGATCGCCGCGCTGCTCCGGCGGACGGATGCGGCCGAATGCCGCGGCGACGCCAACCTCGGCAGTTTCCGGCTTGACGCCCAGAAAATGGCGATCGTTTTCGCCAACGGACAAGAGACCCTGCTATCCGCCCGTGAATATGAGTTGCTAAGACTTCTTGCAGACCATCGCGGAAAGGTGTTGCGAAGAGACGACATCCTCAACCGCATCTGGGGTCTGACATTCTACGGCAACACGCGGACTCTCGATCAGCACATCGCACTTCTCCGGCGAAAGCTCGGCTCCTGTTCAGATTGCATCGAGACAGTCCGCAA
>JAKSKN010000043.1 GCA_024401695.1 Bacteroidales bacterium | reverse complement strand
CACGTTCCACCTGATCTCGGCGATCTCCTCCGACTTGTCCTTGATGAGGTTGCCTATCTCGTCATACTCGTAGTTGTGCGTGGATCGTTTCGTTTGGGCATACGCTCCCTGATCCTTGATATCCGTTCCTCCAGCATTTTTCACCCCATCGTTCACGTGCAGCAGACGGTTGGAGATGATGTTGCCCTTCGAATCCGTAGCGTAGTGGTACGTCAGCTGGTCCATAGCGCTTCCGCTCTGGTCGTTGCGGTTCAAATTCAGGATGTTGCCGTTCGCGTCGTAGGTGTAGGAAGTGGCGTACTTCTTGCTCCCAATCACCTCGGAGCCCTTCAGTCTGTTCAGTTCGTCATAGGTGAAGGATCTCGTCTGCTCGCCGAAGCCCGTCTGTTGGCTGTCGGGCGACTTGAGGTCGGTCGTCATGGCGGTGATATTGCCATTGTAGAGATTCGTCGCTCCCGCATCCACCGTGCGGTAATCCTTACTGCTTATCGGCTTGTAGTCCTCGTTGTTGTACTGCAATTCATAACCATAGACATCGGACTTCACAGTGGCATCACTCTCGGCATCAAGATTCACGCCCTTTGTCCAGCCCTGAAGGGTGTAGGCATAGTCCACACTCTGCAAGTTTCCACCCAGCACGGTGCGGGCGAGCGGTCCGTGGCGGTAGTATTCGTAATTGGCTAGCTCGTGCCACGTTTCACTACCGCTTTCATCCTTGTCTCCATAGTTGGCGTACGCCTTCACGATGCGGTTCTCTCCATCGTATTCGTAACGGAGAGAGTAGCCGTCCGGCTTACCTTTTTGGTAATCCAATTGGTTCACCTTGCCACTCACAAGGTCATAATCGTAGCTGATACTCTTGTAACGGTCTTGTCCCAGCTCAGGAAGGTCGTGAATCAGTTCCTTCACGTTCCCGTGTATGTCATAGCTGTAATGGGTGGCATGGTCGTATTGTGTCACGTCGCTGTGGTACACCTCCTGGTAGAGGGTGGTCGCTATGCGTCCGCGGAGGTTCTCCTGAGTTTTGTTCGAGAAGAGGGTCGCCACGTTGCCGATGCTCCCGTCGTAGACCGAGCGGGTCACCTGATAACGCTTCTTGCTCCAGTTGTCGGGGAAGCGGGTCTCCGTGTCGTTGATCATGGCATCGGTCGGCTCCACGTCGCTCTCCAGCTCTCCCGCCTCCACGTTGCGTCCGAGGGCGTCGTAGAGCGTGTAGGAGTAGCGTTGCGGTTGCATGGCGTGCTGCTTGCTGTTCTGAGATGCCACCAGGCGACCCAGTCTGTCGTAGTAATAACGGACGGAATAGAGGTCGGTTCCATCTTTCACCGTCAGGACATGGCCTGCTGCCGTCACCGAGAGGTTGCCGTCCGGTTTCACCGTCATCGAGGTGAGGTCTTCCGTCGTGCTGGTCTCGCGGCGGCTCCATGTGTCACCCCCGTCGATTGTCTTGAGCATCACGCCCCCGTTGCCCACAGCGTAGGCTGTGCGGGCATCCACCGCACATATCCCGTTCAGTTGTGCCGTATGGCTGTTGGTAGGGTCCGTTGCCTTCACCCAGTCCATGGTCACACTCCCCTCTTCCCATTCGAGCGATTCCCATGTCTGACCGTAATCCTCACTGCGGAGCAGTGTCCCGTTGGAACCGCAGGCGTAACCCGTAGCCCCGTAGAAATCGACGGAGGTAAGGTTCATATTGGAGGGCGAAGACATTTTCTGTGCCGACGACGCTCCGAACTTGTATGTGCAGATACTTCCGTTATCGCCCACCATCACCGCCTTGTCGGCTGTGGGCATGCTGACGGAGCGGACCGTCATCGATGGGCTAACCTGTTGCCAATGAATTCCGCCATCCGTCGTGTAGGACAGCGTGTGGTCTCCTGCCACCACGCCGTTTTTATCGTCGTAAAAATCGGCGCACAGCAGATTCGTGCTGCCCGAATTGTTCCTTTCCTCCCACTTGTGGCCGTCCTTGCTGAGGTAGAGCATACCGTTTTTCTGAACGGCACAGAAACCGCCATCACCCATGGCTGTCACACAGGTCAGTTC
>JAKSKN010000042.1 GCA_024401695.1 Bacteroidales bacterium | reverse complement strand
AACAACGACTATCCGATCCACAAGATTGCAGCCTTCAACACGGTGGCATCACTCGATGCCGTCGTCCTGGAATACAAGCCGGACTTCTACAAGATGATAGACAAGTACAACCACATAACCGACGGCGGCACCATGGACCTGTATGCCAACCAGGAAAGCATAACGTCGGCGACCTTTGATAATGGGAGAGGGATAGTGGTGTTAGACAATAATCCGGACGTCATCCTCTACATTAACGAGGATGTCGCTCTGCTACAGCCTGATGAACAGACACTGAGCAATGTCTATGTGGGCATCACCCTGGACAACTCGGCCGGAGAGGACGGCGCTGATTCGGGTCACCCGCTGTTTAGTGTTGAAGATACCATCGACTGGCACATGTTCTCGACGCCATTGCACGACGCACCTCTGGGCATCAACTACACGGATTCCAACGTGCACGACTTCTCATACAATCCAAACGACAATCCAGACTACCCATTCTTCGACGAGGAGGAAAAGGACGGCTACTTCCCGAGCCACACTTACGGCAAGGCTTCGGGAGAAGATGGCTACAACTACAATACCGACTGGGACTTCTACACCTTCGAGGAGAAGCACCACCACTGGATGAACTTTAAGCGCAACAGCGTGAGCCACTGGGACGAAGACCCGGCGACCGGCCATGCCAACCTTCAATATGACAATACCAATGAATCCACTCTGGTACCAGGCAAGGGCTATCTGCTGGCCATCGCCAACGAGACCTTCCTGCAGAGCCATGGCACGCTGAATGACGGCGAAATCACTTGTAACGTATCCTGCACGAGCAATCCGTACACCGTGGGCTACAACCTGATAGGCAATCCATACCAGAGCTACCTCGACTTCTCGAAGTTTGTTGAGAAGAACACGACCATCGACTCCTATGTCATCCTTGACGAAGACTTTCCGGGCTATGTGACCGTTGCAGCAGGCGGTTCGAGGAACACTCTGCCTGAAGGCTATGACGCCCCAGGCAACATGATCCACATGCACCAAGGTTTCTTCGTCCACGTCGACGAACCCACCGTAATCACCTTCAATAACGACATGCGTAGCGCTGACAAGGATAGCAAACCGAGCTTCCGCGGCGCACAGCACAACTATCCGCTGGTCAATCTTGTCGTCAAGGAAGAAAACGGCAACCGCGAATACCTCACCGTCGAGACCAACCGTCCATCAATAGGCGGTGCTAAGAAGATGAAGGGCCTGCGCGCAGGCAACTCGCAGATGTTCGCCCACGCCGGCAATGCCGACTACGCCATCCTGTTCGCCACCGAAGACATGAACGAGGTTCCGGTCCGCTTCAGCACCGAAGCCGACGCCACCTACACGATGATCTGGAACACGCAGAACGGCGAGTTCACCAAGCTGCAGCTGATAGACAACATCGCCGGCGTGACCGTCGACATGCTTTCATCCGACGAATACTCGTTCACGTCCAAGGCCACTGACTATGAGTCGCGCTTCCGCCTGGTGTTCCGCGCCATCGGCGACGATGAAGATGACGACGAAGCTGAAACCGAAGACGGCGACTTCGCCTTCTTCGACGGCAGCAGCCTGGTGGTCAGCGGCACGGGCATCCTGTCGGTGTGCGACGTCAACGGCCGCGTGCTGTACTGCACGGACGTGAACGGCACGCAGAGCAGCGTCTCGATGCCTGACATGGCAAGAGGCCTTTACCTGCTTCGCCTGACGAGCAGCGAAAGCACCAAGGTCCAGAAGATAGTGATCAGAAAGTAAACGGAAAAGAAAATCAGAAACACACAAGATAAGATGAAAAAGAGAATAATAGCAATAGCAGCAGTGCTGATGATGCTGGGCATTCCAGCCAAGTCGCAGGTGTTCATGATGGGCGATGACGCCGACAACCCGCGAGCTGATGTTGAACCATCGGAAATTCCTTACATTCCGCTACATGGTGAGGAGTTCGACCAGGGATACGTTCCGGTAGGCGGCGCCGCCGCCCTGCTGATCGGCTTCGGGGCAGCCTACCTGCTCGCCAAGCGCAAGAAATGAATTTAACTGTTTTGATTTATATCCACGCCCGGCCGTATGGCCGGGCTTTTTTT
>JAKSKN010000041.1 GCA_024401695.1 Bacteroidales bacterium | reverse complement strand
GCCTCATGCCACCATCCGGCGAAACCGCTTCCGTACATAACCTCCTGCACCCCGAACAGATAGTAATGGCGCAGAGGGAACATATACGGGAACCCCTGGAGTATCCTCGGCATCACTTCCACAGGAAGGGTGAATCCGGTGAAACTGAGAGACAGCACGCTGAATATGGCTCCGAGGCTCAGGGCGAAACGGCATATCGGGCAGATGCCGATGATGAACACCGCGCATGCCTCGCTGGCAAGCACCAGAAGCAGCATGTCAAGCATCATGTTCCAGATGGAACCGGCAAGAGGGAAATGCATCCAGGAGTAAAGAAGCACTTCCACCAGCATCCCGAGCAATGTGAAGAATATGGTATAGACGATGAGCTTTCCTCCCACCGCCACGCCGATTGATCCGCCGCTTGTCTCCAGCAGTTCCCTTGACTTGTTGTACTTCAGCTCTATGCCCAGAGAATAGATAAGTATGAGGATTATCACCATCTGCAGCGTCCCTGGGAGCATATTGGCAGAAAGGCATTCGTTGTAGCTGGTCAGCGGATTGCCAATCTTGTGAAGGTCTATGTTGACAGGACGCAGCAGGCCCTGCATCTGCGATGCCGGGACACCCTTGGCCTCGAGCACCTGTTTCTGCACGGCGCCGGAGGTCAGATAGATCATTGTCAGCAGGTCCTGGTAGGACAGGGCTCCTCCGACGAAATACAGGCCGTTGATATAGATGGTGATCTTCGGCTGTCTGCTGGCCTGCAGGTCGCTGTTGAATCCGGTCGGGATAAGGCATACGGATGTGAGCTTTCCGGTCTGCATATCATTCCTTGCGTCAGCGAAAGTATCGTAACGGACCACCTTGCCAAGCTGCGTCGCGTCGAGCTGGCGGACGAAGTTGCGCGACAGGGACGAATTGTCATTGTCCACCACTCCGATGGGAAGATCGGAAGGAAGCCCGTCTCCGAGGAATGTCAGATAAAAGACCGAGCAGAACGCCATGATCGCCAGAGGCGCGATCACGAATATCGGCCGCTTCCTCCAGATCCCGAGTTCCCTCAGGACAACGTTCTTGAGATTCTTCCAGGACATCACTGTTCAATAATTGCAGTCATCCCAGGGAGTACACCATCGACGTTCCCCTGCGGAACGGCACGCACTTCGAATGTCTTGGCGTCATACTGCCCGATTTCCTTGGTTGCCTTCCATGTGGCGTAGGAATCACGCACAGCGATGTAGTTGACCGTTGCTTCACACTTCTTACCGTCAAGAGCCGGGATGGTCAGGGATATCCTGTCCCCAATCTTCATCCCGTGAAGGTAGTCCTCGCGGATGTTGAATGTGAACCAGATATCAGACAGGTCGGTGACAGTCATGACCGGGGCTCCCTGACCTACAAGTTCCCCCGCCTTCGGATATACCGACGATATGACACCGTCGGCAGGAGCTGTCAGGTAGAGCTCGCTCATATAACCCTGAACCTCCTGTATTGCACCTTCGGCCTGATGTACAAGCGCCAATGCCGCATCCTTGTCCTCCTGGCGTGCTCCGGCCACGGCCATGTCGTACTGGCTCTTTGCAGCAAGCGTCTGGCTGACTGCGGCATCGTACTTCGCCTTGACCTCGTCATATTTCTGAGCGGAGATGACCTTCTGGTCAAAGAGACGCTGAGTGCGCTCGAACGATTTCTTCATCACATCCTCCTGGACAATGGCCTGCTGCCAGAGCTGGTATGCACCGGTGATCTGCTCCTGGCGTGCGCCGTTCGTTGCCTTGCGGCTTTGGGCCATGGCAGCATCGCGTGCGGCCGATGCCTGGGCAAGCTTCGCCTTTACCTCCGGAGAATCTATGAATGCGAGAGTATCACCTTTGTGTACCACCGATCCTTCCCTCACATAGATTTCCTCGACCCTACCCGGGACCTTGCCTGAAACGCGGTATTCCGTTGCCTCGGCCTCGCCCTGAAGCGTCATCGTCTTGGGTTTGTTTGCGAAGAATCCCGCCAGCCCGATCACTACGAGCAAGGCGATGAGGACGGCTAGTCCTATAAATACATTGTAATGCTTTTTCATATTTTTTTCTTTTTATTTGTCCGATGTATATTGTCCTTCCGCGCGGTTGAGATTCGTGTCCGTCATCAGCAGTTCGATGCCGGCATCAATGCATTCCGTGTGAGCCTGAAGCCATGCCGACTGGGCGGCCAG
>JAKSKN010000040.1 GCA_024401695.1 Bacteroidales bacterium | reverse complement strand
GCATAGCCCTGTGTTTTTGTTAAACAGTCGCCTGAGCCTATTCTCTGCGGCTCCCCTTGCAGGGAGCGCCCCTTATCCCGAAGTTACGGGGCTATTTTGCCTAGTTCCTTAACCGCGAATCTCCCATTCGCCTGTGTACTTTATACTCGACCACCTGTGTCGGTTTGCGGTACGGGTGCCTGCAGCGTGTGCTTAGCGGTTTTTCTTGGGAGCTTGATTAGGCGCATAAGCCTCGCCCGGGGGCTCGGCTCACTATCAGGTTCGGCTCAGCCGGCGGATTTGCCTGCCGGCGTCTACACCTACACCCTTCAACTCGGGAATCCGTCACCCTGTCGCGCTTTCACTTCTCCGTCACCGCATCGCCTCTGCAGCCAGCGTCGGAATATTGACCGACTCTTCCATCCGCCTCGCCTTTCGGCTTTGCGTTAGGTCCCGGCTTACCCTGATCCGTATAGCGTTGATCAGGAACCCTTGGTCTTTCGGCGGGGGTGCATTTCACACCCCTTATCGTTACTCATTCCTACATTTGCTTTTCCGGACGCTCCAGGAAACATCGGTGTCTCCCTTCTCTGCATCCGGAATGCTCCCCTACCAACTTTGCAGTTCCACGGCTTCGGCGGGCGCCTTAATGCCCGATTATTATCCATGCCCGGCCGCTCGACTGGTGAGCTGTTACGCACTCCTTGGATGAATGGCTGCTTCCAAGCCAACATCCCAGCTGTCACTGCGGCCAGACTTCGTTAGTCCAACTTAGGCGCCACTTCGGGGCCTTAGCCGGTGGTCTGGATTCTTCTCCTTTAGGACGCGGACCTTAGCACCCGCGCCCTCACTGCCGGGGACCGTCTGATCGCATTCGGAGTTCGTCAGGACTTGATAGGCGGTGAAGCCCTCGCATCCAATCGGTCGCTCTACCTCAATCAGACTGCCCCGACGCTGCCCCTAAAGGCATTTCGGGGAGTACGAGCTATCTCCGAGTTTGATTGGTCTTTCGCTCCTACCCTCAGCTCATCAGAAGGCTTTTCAACGCCTACCTGTTCGGCCCTCCAGTGGGTGTTACCCCACCTTCAGCCTGGCCAAGGGTAGATCACTCGGTTTCGCGTCTGCCCCGCCTGACTTAACGCCCTATTCGGACTCGATTTCTCTTCGGCTCCGGAACTTAGTCCCTTAACCTCGCCAGACAGGACAACTCGTAGGATCATTATGCAAAAGGCACGCCGTCACACCATATGGTGCTCCGACCGCTTGTAGGCGGATGGTTTCAAGGACTATTTCACTCCCCTGCTCGGGGTACTTTTCACCTTTCCCTCACGGTACTGGTTCGCTATCGGTCTCTCGGGAGTATTTAGCCTTGCCGGATGGTCCCGGCGGTTTCACGCAGGATTCCTCGTGTCCCGCGCTACTCAGGGTACCGCTATGCCCCTCCGTGCTTCGCATACGGGTCTGTCACCCTCTGTGGATCGACTTTCCAGACGATTCCGCTCGCACCTCGAGTGCAACGTCGCGGCCCTACTACCCCGGACATGCCGTAACACGCCCGGTTTGGGCTCCTCCCCGTTCGCTCGCCACTACTTGGGGAATCACGTTTTTGTTTTCTTCTCCTGCCGGTACTTAGATGTTTCAGTTCCCAGCGTTCGCCCACGCGCCTGGCGCGTGTGTCAGGCCTTCAGCCTGACGGGTTGCCCCATTCGGACGCCCGCGGATCAGGGGATGTTTGCTCCTCCCCGCGGATTTTCGCAGCTTACCGCGTCCTTCTTCGCCTCCGAGAGCCTAGGTATCCACCATCCGCCCTTCTCTTCTTTTCCTTAATACGGGTCTTTAAACCCGTGTCTCGTACTGTCTTAGTTTCCTTCCATCATGTCAAAGATCTTAATTCGTGGAGAATAAGGGACTCGAACCCTTGACCCCCTGCGTGCAAGGCAGGTGCTCTAAGCCAACTGAGCTAATCCCCCGAGTCATGCGGTAGTCCCAGGCAGAGTTGAACTGCCGACCTCCACATTATCAGTGTGGCGCTCTAACCAACTGAGCTATAGGACTGTGCGGCTTTTCCTCGTTCCGTCTACGGCCCCTCAGTCAGCCTTCCTTAGATCTCTCTATCTCTTCATCGAAAACAGCCGGGAAAGAGCACGATCACCTATCGAAAGCTCGGCTCCAGAAAGGAGGTGTTCCAGCCGCACCTTCCGGTACGGCTACCTTGTTACGA
>JAKSKN010000004.1 GCA_024401695.1 Bacteroidales bacterium | reverse complement strand
TCCGGCACCGAGAAGCACGCCGGTAAGCTGCGCGCACAGGCTGTCGCGGTCCTCGTTGTAGTAGTTGCCGGGCACCTCGTTGAGCACGACAGAGAGGATGTTGTCCATAGTGGACGCGTTGGCCACGAGCTTGTCGCGGAGCTTGGCGGCGAGCAGAATCATGTTGAAGTCGACAGGAACGTCATCATGATAGTCGTCGAGTGCCTCCACCCACCACTGCTCCTTCTCGGGATGCTCCAGAGTCGCACCGACTTCGCGGGGCAGCTCGTCAGAGTCCCAGTCGTTGTACCCGGGCACGACAAGGCCGCAATCCGAGAGGGCCTCGGCGTCCCAGCCTGCCGGCATGTTACCGAGCAAGTCGGAGAACTCGACGGGCTTGAGCTGAACAACGTTGGAAGCGAGCTCGTCGGAGATATCGGAGCGCAGGTCGTTGATCACAGCGAGAGCCTCGCTGCGGAACCTGGCCAGGCTTGACGAGGTGGTGGCGCAGCGCTGTACGCCGTTGCTGGTCACGGACACCGCGGTGCCGGGGATCTCGTCACCCTCCCACACGCCGACCACCTCGTACCTGGATACGCGGCACTTCTCGGCAGTGTCGGTGGGAACGGTCACCACGTCCTTCGGGTTCACCTTCACAAGCAGCGTGAGCGGAGCGAAGCTGGTCGCATAGGCCTTGGCACCGACGTGCAGACCACAAGAGCAGTGGTTGTTGCAGTTGGTGTCCACGTCCTCTCGCACAACCTCGATCACGGAACCGATGGAGTTGAGGATTCGACCCGCACTGTCCACCTGGCCGCTGATCACGCGGGTGTCGGAGTTGCCGTGCTCTGACCAGAAATCGTTACGCACACCCTTGTAGGCGATGAACGTGCCGTCCTCAAGCACAAGCGGAAGCTCGCGGTTCTCGAGGAACTCGTACACCGCGTTGCGGCAATGCTCGTCCGGATTGGCGAGAATGTTCTCGATAAGCTTGGGCCAAGCCTTCACCACTTCCTTGCCCTCCTTCTCGAGGCACTGGAACATACGCTTCTGAAGGATCTCAGGAAGAACCACACCCTTGTACGACACCCTGATGTGCCTGCCATTCCAGGACACAGCCTTGTCCGTGCCGGGGGCGCACTCCTCGAACTTGAAGTTGTCAACATTGTCCTCCTTCAGGATAGAGTTGACCGAGTTGATTATATAGGCGGCACGAGAGGTGGACAGCATCTTCGCAACCTCGTCGTAGTTTCTGGCGGAAGCCAGCGCGCACACGGTATCCCAGCGCGGGTCGGACTTGCTCACAGTGTAGGTCTTGGTGCCGATCACAAACACGATCTTGTCATGAAGCATGGTATGTCCGCCGATCATCTTAGTATTGTTAGTCATAGTATTTTAGTAATTAGTTAGTTAGTTAATAACAGTTGGTTAATGCAATCTCGGCTCACTCCACATCGGCCGTGAGAGCTTTCTTGACTCCGAGTGCGTCAGAAAGGTTCAACGGTCGGTTAAAGAAGGGCATGGCCTTTACGAATACGCCATATCCCCTTTTGAGCACGGCGTCTGAAACCGTGCACTTCTCAGACGTGCCGAACACGCTCGCTATGCAAGGGTCGGTAACTGTACAATGACTGTTTACACACGCCATCACGTCTTTCTTACTCTTTTCGCTCACAGACGACAAAGCGGCTATGCACGATGTCGCCATCTCGTCCAGTTTCTGGATCACGGTACCTCCCAGGGTAGGACGCGCACCGCGCTCCCTTTCCGCCAGAGCAGTATTATAGCACGGATCACAGTCTATGCAACGCAATACATACATTATGCATGTCATTATCCTGGTGACCGGCACCAATCCGTACTTTCCTCCGAGATCCACTGTCGGCGAAACGCCTATGCCGTTGCGGTTCACCGACACTGTCTTTATCCTGCTGCACTTGTCCGAGTCCCATGAAAGGCCGGCACTGGTCAGCAACCCATACAGCCTGGACGGTATGCTGGTCAACTTGAACGTGTCGATGACGTTCTGCAATCTGCCTATGTAATCCACCTTGTTCCACATATCCCAGCCGTTATCCTTGGCCAGGCCCTCCATCTCGGACGGCAGTACCCTAACGATATACTTCACACCCAGCAGCGTGCGAAGGATATTTCCACAGCAAACGGAATCAGAATCGTCACCGGAGCTCCTGAGAAGCACCGTCGACATTACGTCCGTTCCCTTGAACCTCCTCTTGGTCGGAACCATAACGGTATCCGAGAAACCGGACCAATCCACGGCACCTTTCCTAAACGAGCCTTCTTCCTTGGTCCTAGTCTCGTTGAACTCCTCCACACTCACCGGAACGCCGTTGACCGACCGTACACCTTCGTACTTCAACAGGCACAAAGGCTTGGCCTTGCTGAGAGTGGAGCTTCCTGTGGCCTCCCTCTTCTTCCTTGGCTTGGCCTTCGGCTTTTCAACTGCATCCACAGCCTTGACGTCTACGGAGTCGGCAGAACCTGAGGACGCCTCTGCGACAGCCCTCTTTCTCTCTATATACGAGTACGCCACCTCCTCGACCTCCTTCATCCTCACATTCACGCACTTCTCGTAATAGTCGCCGGTCTGCCTGACCTTCTGTATCTCCGAGAACCTGAACAGGTCGACGCCCTCCAGGAATCCTCCGACTCCCTTCTCTCTGAAGAACTTTGCCGTAGCCTTCTTGAACGCGTCGTACTTGCCGGAATCCACCAGCATAATGATGTTTCCGTTACCTTCCGCATCGTACTCTGCATTGCTCTTAGAGCTGACTATAAAGTCGTTAAGTGCCTTGGGATCTGCCGCAGCGCAAGTAAGCGCAGTGAAGTCCTCGGGTATCAACCCTATACCGGTGTCCACGTCCGCACCAACATCGTTCAACACGACTATGGCCTTGTTGTACTCCGCCTTGAACGTCGTAACCCTGGCCGAGTCGGCCTTCAGCTCTCCTATGGCGTGCCTCCCGTTCTCGTTGTACCTCGCAGTCCTGTACGAATACGCCTTGTCTATGTACTTGGTCATATCCGTACTCTGGGAGTACGCCTTGCACACGGAGGTGTTGTCGTCCTTTACAGACGACCTTACATCCCTGAGCAGCCAGTTGCTGAGAGGTACATACTCTCCGTCCAGGTAGTTCTCGGCCTTCTTGGCGCAGTCGTACAGCAGGCAGTTGGTGCCGAGGTTGCGGGCCCTGGACAGGACGAAGCACTTCATGGTGTAGTACCTGTCCACGCTGCTGCACCTGTCGGACAGCCACGCATCCAGCGCATCGTCTGCGGCAACCGTCTCTCGGTTAGGCTGTATAGTCAGCTCGTCTCTGCCGAACTCCGCCAACAAGGTGGTAAACATACTGTTCCAGCTGTTTCCGTCAGGATAGTCCTTATCCACAAAACCCTTGCTGCTGTAGATACCTGGAAGCTCTCCGGGTATACCGTACGTCATGTCGCCGTCGCAGGCCAACACCATATACGCACCCATTGAGCAGCCCCTGTAGAAGGGAGACTCCACCGCGTAGTCGAACACAAACCCTACCTTGGGAATGTAGTCCAACCTGTACTTGCGCCCTATGCGCAGTATCTCCTCGTGAATGTCGCTATCCGTAAGCGCGCTGACATCGCGTGTGCCGGCCGGGCCCTTCATGGTCTTCAACTTGGCCTCTATCAGCTCGTACGCCGCGGCCAGGTCTCCATATGTGTACTTACTCTCCTCTGCGTCGTCATGCAGCTTTATGTGCTCGTCCGGACATCCTGTAGCTCCCCTGAGCTTGGCAAAGTACGGACACTTCTCTGTAATCTCGCGCATGGCGGCAACCGACCTCCACTTTTTGTACACATTACCTTCGTCGTCCCTCTCGTCCACACTGAACAAGTACTTCTTCCGCTCGTCTTCCGTCAACGCATCCCATCCGTCTATATCCTCGTCAAGCGAGCTGGCGTTGTAGTAGTCGATACAGTCGTAACCCTGCGAAGCCATACGGAACACAAGGCCGTCCATGATAAGCTCGTTGAATATGGACATCTCGCTGTCCACATCCCTGTCTTCGCTTATCGGTATGATAACCGTCAAACCTGTATCCTCCGGGTCCTCCAACGGGATGCTGTACATAACGGACACCTTGTTGGTGCGGCCGTCTATCACAGACATGTACATGGTGGCCATACCTCCGTTGCGGGATATGACAAAATACGCGTCCGAATACGCAGAAGGCGACTTGGACCCTATGCCGAAACCGCCTATGTTTACATTGTCACTGGACTTTGTAGAGTTGCAATAGGCAAAATACACGTTCTGCATCTTGTCCCTGTCGCAACCGGGACCGTAGTCCCTTATCACCAGATTCTTCCTGGTGAGTATAACCTCCACGTTCTTCTTGGCGTTTACCCACCTGTTTGCATCCACTGCATTGGCCAACGTCTCGAACAGGGCTACCTTCCTCTTGTCCGTATACAGCTTGTCTCGCAGCAACGCCACGAGGAAACCGCTTCCGTCGGCTGATATTACAGTGTCGAAGCCATCCATGGCTCCGAACGTTATCGACTTGTTGCTATCCTTTTGCTTCATCTCTCAAATGTAAGTCTGCGTAATGTAACACTCTCTTCCATCAAATCAGGGTATCCCTCCCTTGCCAGCAGTCCATATGCGTCTGTGACGCACCTTATATCTCCAAACTTTTTCCTGAGGTAGGTGAACGGAACAACCAGGCTGTTGTCTGCAAACGCCTTTATATTGTCAGGCTCCAGTCCGACCACCTTCACGCTCATCTCTATATACTTTATCAACTGCTTCCTTTTATCTACAGGGACATTTCCGCAACCGCGGCCAAACCCCTTTGTCCTCTTTTTCTTGGCAGGCGCCTTCACGGCGCCGTTTTCTGCTTTAGTCATAATATTATCGTCAATATACCAAAATATAACTCTAAGTCTAATAAACACTACCTGAAAGCCGCGCAACCGTGATGGCTGCAGGTGTCGTCGCCTAATGGCATACGCGGCGTATACAGGTTACTTGCCCTTGTTGGGACCCTGTCCGTTGGAGTTAGACTCCTTGCAACAGACGGAGTATCCCAAGTAAGCGGCATATAGCGCCAATCCAGCCAGCAATCCCATCTAGCTACGACCGACGTCGCCCACTATACAACTATGTCCGGACACAACTCCGGAAAATGCGCTAACGGTGTATATCACCCTGCGCCGATCAAACCACCCGGGCAGCACGACACCGATGCTCCCGACACTCGACCCCGACGCGCCGAAACGCGTCCCTCTACTTCTCTCCCTCTGATTCATTGTCACTGACATTGTTGGATGGTGCGGCCGTATGCTGCAATACGAACGCATCATTGTCCGCCTTGGCGCGCTTCACCTTCCAGCCCAGGTACACATACGTACCGAGGCAGATAAAGAACACCCAGACGAACAGTACCGACGGGAACACCAGGCCTCTCCAGGCCGTCGGTTCCGGACCTGCCGTAAGGTACAGCATTGTAACGAACATCGCGCCTGAAAGGCATCCGAACAGCAACATAAAGATTCCCACGGCACGTCGCCACGCTTCCAGGGAGGCCAGCTCGGCCTCCCTGGAATCGTTTTCCATGAGAAACTTTATGTACGCCACCGTCCTGCCGGTCAGTTCCCTACAGTAGGCTTTTGTTGCATAATCGTTCTCGTTGTCCATATCATTGTTTCTTTGTGAACGACTTTCCAGGCGTAAACACGGCATCGAGCATGCCGCCTCCAAGGCTGGATATGAACTCCGACGCCTGCGGTGTAATGTGGGACACGTAAAGGACGACAGACGAGGCCCCCATCTCACGGAGCCGTTTTGCCGCCTCTACAAATGTCCTGCCTCCCATTACAAGGTCATCCATAATGGCTACCCTCTTTCCGTTGACGTCTACACCTTCCGGGGTGACTATGTCATACGACACTATCTCCCCTGACGCCTGGTCCCTGCGCTTCATACCGTATATCACCGGCACTCCAAGCACAGCGCTGTCGGTCTTGGCGTTATCCGGCTTCAAGAAGCCGCTCATGTCGCGGCTTGTGATAACACCGTTGTACTTCTTCGCTGCGCCGGAGTCCGGGTACATGACTATGTCTGCCTTTTTGTGCAAAGCGACGTCATGCACCATACGGTTGGCTGTGCTATAGGACACCGTGACGTTGTCGAGCAACGCCGCAGACACGTCCGAGTGCGGGTCGTCTATGTAAACAGACGGGAACCCGCACCTGTTGACAAGCTTGGCGACGTACTTGAGCGAGAACGCATGGCCGTCGACCTTCCTGTCCATCTGTGCATACGGGACCCACGAGCGGATAACAAGATGGGCCTTCGACATGGCACCGAGGTCCTTCAGGTACTCGGCGAGAACCTGAAGGTGGAACATGTCGTGGTCTCCCTCGTAGTACAGCTCGACGGACGCATGGTCCGTACCGAGCTTTAGGAATCCGAGATCTGCGAAATCGGACTCTCCGTTCGGGAAGTGTCCCTGCACGAACTGTTTTCCGTTTATACTTACCATGGTTACTTGCCCTTCCTACATCCCTTCCTCTTCGTAGAACGCCTCGCAGACTTGCGCACGCCCCTCTTGGTCGCCTTCTTGCCGGAAGCCTTACTGGAAGACTTCCTGTGGCGCCTGGAGACCTTCTTCTTCGCCGCTTCCTCGTTAATGGCCGAGATCACAGCAAGTCCGTTCTCGCGGAGGTTGGAGAGTGCCATGGAATGCAAGGCGCTGAACGCGCTGGACACACTCATGACGGCCTCCTGCATCTCCGGCTTGAGATTGCCGAAGTTTCCATCGGTGCACACCAGCTTGTACAAGCCGGCGATTGTGGACTTTATGCCTCGAAGCGCATGAGGAATAGTGCTAGGGCGACGCTCGATGTGCTCCCGTATCAGCTCCTCCGTGCGACGTATGGACGTGTCCACGTCGGAATCCGGGTCCGGGTTCTCGATGGCGTTCTTGATCTCCATTATACGCGCCTGGGCAACGTCGTACCCTATGTGCATCGCACTGGCCAGCTTGATGTAGTGTGCCATGGGAATCCTGTCGCTGCGGAAAGGCGTGGGGAACATGGCGCACATCCTGTAGTACACCTTCACCTTGGTGGCCGAGAAATGTCCCTTCAACTTTCCTACCGTGTCTATATGGGACATCCTGTCCACAACGACGGACAGCGCGGTGGCGAGTGTCAAACCGGTTTCGATCTCATGCGTGACAAGCTGGTACACCAGTATCGCCACAGAGAACTTTGAAACGAACATCAGCTCGTTGATGCACCCTACGACACCGTCTATCTCCTTTGAGGTGAGCTTGTGTCCCTTCTTCACGATCATACCGCTTCCGGTAACCGTGACGTTCTTGCTGATAACCCTCTTATAATTGTTAATGTTCATAATAATCGTACGGTTAGATATTAGGCAGTGGCAAGGGTGGATGCTGCAGCCACCTGGCACACCTTGTTTGCTCGCTCGGTGACACAGCAGAACGCGTCAAGGTCGTTGTAGCTGGCAGCCTTCAAGAATCCAGATTTATCCAGTATTTCCAACCTGGCCTTGGCCAATGCCACGAGTTCCGCGGCCCTGGCGTTGATGTCCGGGTCCGCCTTTTCCTTGTTCTCCTGCACTCCAATTTCTACGTACTCCTTGATGGCCTCGTTCAACGCGTCCTTGGTGACACCGTCGATATCGGTCATGTTTTCGGAGCACTTGTTCAGTGCGTACTTGTATGCCTCTACGGACGCCTTGTTCCTGCCGAAGCTCTTGGTGAACACCCTGCTCATAACAGCCAGTGTGATCACCTCCTCGGCCTTGACAACCTCTCCCTTGCCTATACGCATTGCGACCTTTGCCGCTATCGGGCGCAAGTCGTTGTTTGGAACGTCAGGACATCCGTCCTCCTTCTTCTTGAGGCGGTCCAGCTCTGTGATGTACTCCTTGGAGACAAGGTCGCATTTGATAAAGAATGCGGCGTTGTCTATCTTGAGCGTCTCATTCAGCATGTCTGCCACTTCTCCATTATCGACCCAGTTGCTGAAGTCGTGTGTCATAACCTTCGATACGAAGGCTACTTGCTTGTTACCTTTACTGATTTTACTCATATGATTACTTTCTGGTTATTGTTCTTGTAGCTAATAAAAAAGACCCGGCAACCGCTACAGTTGCCAGGTCTGATTTTACCAAGGTACAGGCAGCCCAAGCTCCTGCAATATGCGCTCGGCCTTGAGCTGTGCCTCCTGGCGAAGCGCCAGCAGGTGCCCTAGCTGGGCATACCGCTCTTCCAGGTCCTTGTCCACACCCACAGTGTGCTTCGGGACCCTAGGCTCTTCGACTACGTCAGGTTTAGGCTCTGGCTCCGGCTCGGGCTCTGGCTCGGGCTCCACCGGTACAGGACGCACAACAGGCGGGGTCGACACTGCACCAGCCCTACGCGCCGTCCTGGGTTTGTACTCAAATGACAGGTAGGCCGGTATAGACACTGCACCGGTCAACCCATATTCATCGGCGTACTTGCCGTTGCGCAGGCCGTCTATAGTCCTGCGTATGGCTTTGAATACGCCGATAACGGAGGCCCTATCCGCCAAGTGCATATGGGCCTCCAATAAGCTAACTGCTTGGTCCACCGGGACGAATATGGGTCGCGCGCCGACCACTCCGTCCCTGATTGAGGCAAGCCTCCAGCGAGTCTGGTCCGACTCTGCTGCAAGCTTGTTGAAATACGTGCCGCGGCCGCTAGCCTCCACCACGTCACGCAACTTTACGTACACCTCAAAATCCGGTGTGGTGTACACGGCCACGCTTACCCCAAGCAGGTTATTATCAAACCTGTAGTAGGTAAGCGTGGAAGCAACAATACTGAATACAGTATTGCTGCTATTGTCGGGCAGTCCATATCTCCCGATCACCGGATATGACCGGGAGACCTGGACGTCGCTGTTTTCTTCCATGGTTATATGCCCCTTCAAAATAATGGATCGCGCGGTCGGGGCATCCGCGAGTATCCGTGGTTACAGCCCTGCGCTCATGATACGCAAGGCTACCGTCACTTATATATAGCGCGTATACGGGGTGTTTTTCATTGACACACAACGATATCCGTTTTAATATAAACGCATGGACGGCATTGATATAGAGTCTGTTTTGTGGTATCTGAACGAGTACAAAGGTACCATCCTTCCATACCACCGTCAACTTTCGGGGTTGGGAGCGGACGAGCTGGGAGACATGCTAGACCGGCTCGACGACAAGAAAAGGTTAATGCTGGTCGCAACTGCAAAGAATATACATGCGGCCGTAAACGGCACCGCGACAAAGGATGATGTCGACGAAGCCGTTACGGCCGCAGGAAAACCCAGTATACGCCGGATGCACAGGTTGTGTCCTTGCCTTTCCAGGCTGCTTACGTCAAAGGAGGATATACCGGAGGACGCTTACGGCAAGGCCGTGGCAGACACAGTGCACGATATGCTTGAAGAGATACATGGCGCCAACGGGGGCAAGGGATGCTCTTCATGCAAGCGCGGGCGTATAGTGAGCAAGTACCGGGTCAAGCTATACTCCCTCCTTAAGGAAGGAAAACACTGCTGACCCGTCGCTTCCGAATACCGTCCTGTACATCCTCTCGACCATGGTCCGGCTCTTCCTGTAGTATTCTCCTACGTGGCCTCCCTGGAGCTCGTCTATTATCGTGTCGAGTCTCTTGACAAGCTTCTCTGAGCCGTTGACCATTCCGTGTATTATACCGTAGTACAGTGCCGCCGCCTTCTTGGCAACCATGCGGGCGCCGCTTCTAAAGAAAGCGGCCGGGTTGACGAAGGACAGGATGGTCCCAACCCGACGGGTACCCAAATCTAAGTCGTTGGCAGCAGCCCTGTACTCGGTATATACGTGTCCCTCGCCAAAGAAAACTGCATCCGTGCTGAACACTCCCGTCTTCTCCGCATCGGCGAAAGCCCTGTATACAGTGGAGTTGGACAGTCCGGTAAGCCTCTCTATGAGAGCCACCCTGGGCGCCGCGTCGCAGTCTGCCAGCTTGCACGCCTTGTCGGCAGGCCCGGTACCTCCGCACGAATACGACCTTGCGTTGTTTGAACGCATAGTGCATATGCATGCCAGGAGAACTATACGGGTTGACAGGTTGGAGTTCCTCACGCAATCCTCGTTGTAGTCGAGCATACCGAAGTCCATGTCGGCAACGTAGCATTCACGCTCGTCCCTTACCCTCTTGGCGGCCTCCCTGTTGACGTCGACCACCACTGACTTCACATTGTGCTCGAGCACGCCGTTAAGCACGCCCAGCGACACCAGCTTCCTGCAATGCTTGAGTATCTGTGTGTCTGCACTCGGTCCGAACCACTTGGCCAGCGTCTTCCTGGACACCACCGTCTTGCCTCCCAGACCGAAGTTCGACCATGCGATCATCGTATGCGCTATGGCCGCAAGCTGCGTGCTCCCGCCAACTTTCCTGGTAAGCCAGGAGGTCCACTTGACGGGTATGTGCCTCCTGCCGTTGTTATCGGTTTTGACCCTGTAAGAGTCCTTCCTCTGTGCAAGCCTGTCCGGCCTGCGCTTCCTTGAAGATTTTGATTTTGCCATGTTTCCGTGTTTTAGTGTTTATGTTGCGTACTGCGGTTCATGCTCCGTTGTCGGTTTAGAAGGTACCGGCCCCCTTTCGGAGGCCGGACCCAACACCAAACAACATGAATCATGAGCGACCGCTAGATCGCTGTCCCGTAGGACATGCGTATATTAACCCATTTTTCCATGTCGGTCAAGACATTTTTGAAACTTTTTCAAAAAAGTTCCAACGACCGGCACAATCGCCTGTCTTCCTCTATGGTAGACAGTAATCCTTCGACAGCCGCCCTGTTGAGACTGAGCACAACATCCTTGAACGGACTGCCATCCGTTGTTGCGGCCTCCTCGAACCCACTGCAAACGCTCCGGGAAATACCCACCGGGGCAAGGCGCAGCGCGCACCGCAACATCGACGGCCTGGGAGCAAAGCATATATGCACGCAGTCGCCGTCGCACTTTAGAATCCTACACCTGGTTATAGGCTTGCTGCCTTCCGAAACAAAGTGCTTGCACGACAGGCACTTGTGTCCCTCCACGCGTGCCCAGGTGTGCAGCACGTCGACTTTGTTCAACGATAGGTTGGTCATAAGTTCAAAAGTCCTGCAATCCGCATTGCAGTAGGTAAAAATAACCCCAGCTTTCCATATGGGGGACGTAATGGGATATACTACGTATATCATATGTAGCAGGGTATACTGGCGTATACCCTGCTACATAATCAATACAGGGGCGTGCGCCCCTTACCTTGGTTGGTTATTCAAGGTAGTAGATGGTTTAGCGCATTGGAATGCGGTACCCATAGAGTTCAATTTCCCTTTCCCGCAGTCACCGCCAGGTTTCCGGTCATGTGCATGTTTGTACAACCTGTTGCCGTTAGTACGGTTGCCATGCCATTCCCGGAACAACTTCAGTTCACCATTGACAACCTGGATGAACATCTTGTTGCCCGAAAGCAGCTTGTTGATGTCCTCCAGCCTTATCCTGGTGTCTGTGACGGCTACTGCAGGGGCTTCAACCGTGTTACCGGTATCTGCCTCCTTGTCCTGGAAGTTCTTCTTCACCTGCGTCTTCACCTTGCATCTGCGTACGATCTGCCTGTTCGACCTGGTCATCGCCATTACCGGCAGACAACCAGGATCAGGGTTCTCGTACTTCCAAGGTGAATACGAAGAGTTGTAGAACTCGGTCTGGAATCCCAGGCTTGCGAACAACTCCCTGCCATGTTTGCACATCCAGGTGACAGGAGTGTCGTTCAGAACCCCGACATACCGGGCCGTGTCGTCGGACACCGCGTTGACGTAGACTGCCACGTCAGCTCCTTCCTCCTTGTTTCCGCTGTGGTCCACCGCCTCTCCTATAAACCCCTGTATGGGTTCCCAGTCCTCGTTTACGGATTCCCTCAGCCTAACTTCCACATCGTCTACTACTTGTCGACAGTAGTTGTCGGTTCGCAACGCCTCGTCAGCCCGGTTCATTCGTTCTGCAACAACGGTTATGGCCACCTTACCGGTAGACTTGCAGTAGTATCCTGCAAAGCCGGTTATACGTGATGCCTTACCGCCAAACATTGGGCTGGCCAGTGTTACTCCCCTTAATATAGTAGTCGTAATCATGATTATCTCTATTGCTTGTACCTAAAAAAACGGAGGACCCTTCCTGTTTACGGCAAACAGGAAGTCCTCCGCATCTATATATAACGCGAAACGCTACGGTATTTCACCTATGGTACCGTCCGTGGTATCGCGCGCAAGCGAGTCGTGTATGAGCTGCTTGCTGCGCGTACTCACGTGTATGGTACAATTTGTATACTCCTTCGGCCACCAGGCAAAGTCTCCCTCTGCGTCTCCGTCGGCCGTATACGTGCATGACGGGAAGTCGGAGAAACACAGCTTGTCGGCATACGGATGCTCTATGAACAGCCAGAAGTTCGGAGGCATACCCTCGTCTATGGTGGCTGTGAACAGTTCGTTGGTGGCATCCATATTGCACGACGTGCACACGATGGTCTTGTCTGGAACCCTCTTGGCCACGTTCATGGCGCTCTCCAGGAGGTTGCTGCAACACACGTCGCCTCCCACGAACAACCTCAGCTTGTCGGACGGACACGCGTTGGCCCACGCAACAAGGTGCTCCTCAGCGCTGAACTCCATACCTGGATAGTGGGACAGTCCCATGAGCCTGGTGGCGTTTCCGTGGGCTGCAGCCCTGTATATCGGCGATTCCGTCTCTAGTATGGCGGTATCCTTCATGAACGCTGATGTGAACGGAACGCGCATCTCCCCTGTGGCCTTGTCTATAAGCACACGGGAATACGACTCGTCGGCCGACATGTCTGTCGGTAGTATCAGTGCATCTACCTTATCGCCGTCCACCTGGTATGAAACGGTGAACATGTTGCACACCTCCGTTATTGTTATGTTGTCTGTAATGTTTTTATGTGTATCCATAGTTTTTAATGTCACAATCAAAACCGGCTTCATCACAACTGTATTCGGCGAACTTTGCCTTGAACGCCTTACCGGTGAATTCCGGTATACCGAGGCATAGGCCAGAAGCCTTTAGTACGCTATATGCCTCAATGGTGTGGGCAGCCACGTACGGCAGCACCGAGTGCACCTTGTACGTGTCCCAACTTAATATCTCCTCTGCGACGGCGTAACCCTCGCACGCCTTGTGCGTGGCGTCAAACACCACATAGCCGCCGCTCTTCCTCTCGCACAGCAGGCAATACCTGTTTACGTTGTGGTGCGTGCTGTATTCCGTAAGCGCCAGCAGGTGGCATCCCATAGCCTCTGCCAGCGCGGTAAAATCCCCGACCTTGCGACGCAGGGCCGGGGATTTGTAATTTTCAGTTTCCGATGGGTTCATGCCTCTTCCAGGGCGACCAGCTTCCTTTCCATATTCCGAAGCTTCTCGTAGGTTTCATCCTTCAACACATCCACGTCGAACGTGGCGTAAAACAGCCCGCGCTCGTTGTACTTGCCGTACGCCAGGTGAACGTCGTTGCCCACTATGGACATCTCGGCAAACTTCCAGCCGTAGCACTGGGCCATATCGTTTATATAACGCTTAAGCCTGTCAAGCAGTGGGTTGGGCTCCTTCGGCCTTTCCTCCTTCGGAAGCAGCCGCCTTATCATCAATCCCCAGTTTTCACAATTCGCAGCCATATCACTTGGACTTCTTTACCTTTTCGTCGATCTTCCTCATCCTGTCCAGGGCAACCTTTGCCTCTGTCTCGGACATCTCGCTCGCAGTGGATATTATCTTTCTCTGCCTCTCGTTGGCGAACGCGTTGGCGTACTTTCCAGTCCTTACAAACCGGAACACGCTCGGGTTCTCCTGCATGCCTCCCTTGACGTGAGGATAGTGCTGGGCCTCCTTCCAGGCCTCCATGTACTCCTCCTCTGAAATGGCCTCTGCAGTGCTTCCGCGCCCGTCTGCAACGTCAGGGTACTCTGCATCCTTAGGCAGGCCCTGCTGCAGCTTCTCCAGGATGTTGAACACGGCATATGCCGTCCATTGGGCGTCGCTTGGCGACGGTGCCCTGAGATATATCTCGTAGTCCTGAGGCTCTGTCTCCTCTGGACTCATATACACCTGCAATATAACGTGCCACGGTTGGAATGCAGCGCACTCCTTCGTGGAATACATTTCAGGGTGTTTAGGGCGTTCAAGTTGAACAGCCCTAACAACCTTTTGCTTTGGGGCTTCCTCTTCCATGGTTTTAGAGGGTTGATTACGCCTTCTTTCGAGACCTGCGCTTCTTGACGGGAGCCTCGGCTACAGGAGCCTCTTCTACGGGAGCCTCTACAACAGGATCTACAGGAGCCGCTACAACAGGCTCTTCGGCTACGGTCGGTTGTGGCTCTTCCACGACAGGCTCAGGCTCAACTTCAACCTTCGGTGCAGCCTTAGCCTTTGGAGCGCCCTTGACGTTTACGTTCTTAACGGCGCCGCTTGTAATCTTGGCACCCTCCATAGTCAACTTCTTCCCGGCAAAGTTCATCTTGAACTGCCCAGGAACCATGAATCCGCAAAACTTGTCTGCGTTGCCCTGACCGGAAAGGTCTTCGTGCGGGCAGAAACCTACAAGGTCATTGACGTTAGTACTTTCCATGCGTATATATTACTTTACAAATGGAAATAAGTCAACCCGCTACAGGCATATTTTTCAATTATTTGGTGATAGCCAACGTAAGCTGTATCTTGTCCCTAACATCGTACATGCGCTCCAATACCTGTTTGTCGCACATGCTGTCAGGGTTGTCGCCGCTCATATACTGCACTACAAGCAGACCCAATGCGTCTCCCTTGGCGGAGTGTATAAGCAGCGCGTACAGCACTTCCGTGCCCAGTGTGGTCATGAGCGCCTTGAACACGCTCGTCTCCATCTCGTCTATGGTGAACTTGAACACCTTGTGCGAATGACTGCACAACTCGCCAGGAAGCTTTACAACACTGCATCCCTTGACGTCGTGAGTGGCACCCATAACCGGAGTGACCAGGTCCAGCATATTGCTGACGAGCACGCTGTTGATCACTTTGGCGTCGAACACTATACCGTTCTTGCAAGACTCAAGGGACGACTTTATCTTGAACATGGGATTGGCCAATATGAAACTATCTCCATTGTGGAACTGCCATATAGATGTCCTGGAGGCATCGGCCATAGTCTGTAGCACAGCCAGCTCGCGCTGCATGAACAGCATGTTGTTTATGTCCTGCGTGGTCATCGAGTGCACCTTCCTGTGCGAGCTTCTTGGATCGTCGTCTGGATGTATAAGCCACGCCGCCGCGCGCCTGCTCTTGTTTATGGCCCCTGTGGCTATATCCCTTACGCGCTTGAAGCACAGCATGATAGACGTGACAACCACGCCTGCTATAGCCTGCTGCACACCAGGGTCCTTGAGCAGTTCGCATATATTACCGATAAAGCCGTCCATGCGACTTATTATAGCGCACGGACGGCTTATAGCCAAATGTTTTATTATGTTACTTCTTAGCCTTGTCGTCGGCTTTTGTCCTTGTTTTCCACAATGGCACTGTATCGTTTCTAACAGCAAACGCTTCCACTTCTTGCGACTTTATTATAATACCACACGCTTTGAGTGTTTTCTTACCGTGCTTTAGCATGTCTGCGAATCCCTTGCCTGCGTACGCGTTTTCATTGTCGTCCATCAGCGTTTCGTGTGCTATCTCCAGCAGCCCGGCAGCCTGGTGGTCGTCGTCGGACCATGCAGTAATATCTTGCGGCGACGAGCCGTCTGTGGGAGATGTCTCGTCCACGACGGCCTCCTTGTCCTTCTGAATTATCCAGCCTGTAACGTCTGCAGGCAGCTTGCCGTCAGGATCAGACAGAAGTATCATGTATTCCTTTTTACCAGACTTTTTCTTGGGAGGAGCGTTCTTAGCCTCCTGCTGCACCTTGTCGTTCACCATTTGCCATGCGAGCGCGTCATCGAACGGTTCTCCGCCGGCAAGCTTGTCGCTGAGTTCCTTTAACAGTTCCACTACCGATACGTCATCCAGTTTAGCCATAGTTTATGTCAATATAGTTGCGAACCAGGGTGTATCCGGTCCTATGTATGTATTCAATACAGTATTGTCCAGCATGCGACCCGCCTGAAGCACGGCGTTCAGTCCCGTGTAGGAATTTTCAGAGGACCATCGCTGTACGCTGGACAGCACTGTTGTACTAAGCGGCATGCTGTACACCACGGCATCGGGCTCGCCTGGTGCGCGCCCTATACCCAGTACCGCAGAATCTAGAAGTTCCCACCTATGCAGCCCGTTGGACACTATGGCGTTCCACAGTTCCTTGCGGCTGTACTTGTAGAGCATCAATATACCAGGGGTATTGCGGCACATGGACAGTATCCTGTACATGTCGCCCACGTCGTACCCCGCGTCCCGGAGGACAGCCTTGAGGGCCTGGTAGCCGTAGCATGCGACAGTGTCCACGCCGCCTTCGCTGTTTGCCCTCTGTGCAAATCCTATAATAGCCTTGTCGGCCCAGTCTGGAAGATATTCCAGCGTAATTCCGGATATGTCGTCTGCCCTTTCACGTCGAAGCATGAGTGGATTATCGTACGAAATTCGTTGTTTGTCAACAAAAAGCTTGCAACATTCTAATGCATGGTGTATATATAGGCCCATGAACTACATACTGGGCGCCGACCCTGGAAAACACGGAGCTGTATTTTTGCTTCCATGCGACAAGGACGCATGGAAAGACGGATGCCTGTACTTCAACTTCAAGAAGAACGGCAACGGCGACATGGACGCAGTGTCGCTGTACGATTTCCTAAAGGCGGTGCCCGGCGACATTGTGGCCGTATACAAGGAGCATGTCCATGCCGTGGCAGGCAACTCCGCAACATCCATGTTCTCGTTCGGAGAGTCCAACGGGATACTGAAAGCCGTGTTCTCGCTGTGTGGTCTGGATCCCATCGAGGTTGCACCGGTAACCTGGCAGAAGACGGCATGGGATCCGTCAGACAAGGTAGACGGCGTTGCCGCCGTCGATAAGAAGACAAAGATGCTAAAGCGTGACAAGAACGGCAACATAGTGTACAAGTACGATCCGAAGGGTACCAGCAAGAACGCCGCACACAGGCTGTTTGCAGGTACCAACGTGAACTTTGTACCAAAAGGATGCAGGGCCGAACATGACGGAGTCATAGATGCGGCCCTGATAGCTTATCACGGATTTGTCAAAAGCAACCCTTAGGGAAGCAGAATCTTGTCTATCTCGTCCGGAGGTGTCTCGTCCATGAACTTTCTCGCTGTCTTACCAGAAGATATGATCCTGGACGTTGACTTCCTGGACGGGGAGTCGGGGTCGTGTATGCCCGCCTCCTGACCAGATGTTCCGGTCGACTCGTCTGAGTTACCCTCTGTAGCAGGATTCTCCGAGTCTACAATGTCCTCGTAAGTGTCTTCCAAGTCAGCGTCACCGCTCACTTGTTTTTTTTTTACGCCGCCGAGCAGCTCGCCTATCAACTTTGCAGCAGTGGTCTCTTCCGCAGGATCGTACGCGTCCTCGTACGAGGCTGACTTGTCCATACCGGAAGGAGGAGTGACACCGAGCTCTGTCGATATATCCGCGCGTACGGCCTTGCCGATTATGCAGGCTATCTTGAACAGCGCGTCCTTCTTACCCTTGGGCAGTCCGCACGCCACCTTGTAGAACGTAGGATACTTCGTAGCGAACTCTGCTGCCGCCACAACACCTACTTGTGTCTTTATGGACGCCTCCTTGGATATGTAGGATACGGCGAGATGCTTTGCAAGCTTGTCGTCCGTCCTGTGCTCGCCTCCCTTTACAGTGTCCAGGGCGTTTACGAAACCTATGTCGCTTGCGGTCTTCTTGAACGACAGGCTGTCGCCGCCTGCAACGGCGCCGACAAGGTTGCGTATATCGGACACGCCGTAGTCGTTGGCGCAAAGCATGCGGACCACCAGCTCGCGTGCGTCGTCGTCGCAGTACGAGGCCGGCTTGTCCAAACCTCCGGCATACTCCTCCTGGTCGTCGGACGGCTTCTCCACTATCTCTATCTTCCTAGGACCCTTGACCTTCTTCTTGCGTATCGGGTACGCGTTGTTGAGCAGGCCGTACGACGCCACGCCTGTACCAAGCGCCACAAGCAGCGGCAAGGCTATAGGAGCCGAGGCTATGGTCTCGCCGAGAGACACCGCCTTGGACTTCTTCTCCAGCTGCTTGTCGTCGTCCTTCTTCTTGTCCTTCTTCTTGTCCTTCTTTACAGGCTTGTAGCCCTGAACCTCCACAAACGCCTTCTGTGCCTCGTCGAGTTCCTTCTGGGCCTCGGCCTTGCGTATCTTGTTGTAGATGTTATGCACTATCAACCCGGATGCAAGTGCCGAACCGACACCTCCGGCGATCGCCAACCCGGTGCCCACGCTTGCGGACTTCATCTGCTCCTTGTCCTTGTATACGTACAGGGTGTCGTCATCCTCGTCGCTCTTGTTGCGGTTAAGGTGGCCAAGCCAGTTTACAAGGTCGGCTGCGAGGACTGAACCTCCGCCCAAAAGAGCTCCTCCCAGCAGGAATTTCTTGATAAGATTAGTGCTCCTATCGTCTAGAGTCAAAATAGAGTTTGCCATAAAAGTTACTTAGGTTCTGGCATAAGGTACCATACATATGAATATTTTACAAGCTTTACGAACTTCCCCTGATAGAACTCGTCGCGCTCATTCAGAAACACGACATGCGGTCCGTCTACAGGAAAAGTGTGTGCCTGCAACTTGTTGAAAGCGTCAAGGTCTTCCTTGACCGACAGGTCGAATACAGCGTCTACGGGAGGGTCGAACGTGACCATTCCCTGCACCGTGCTGTAATACTGGTCCTTGAGTATAGGGGTGCTGGACTTCTTTGCCTGCCCTACGGAGTTCAGCTTGAACCTCCTTCCGGTGGCCTTGTCCGTGTACACCCCGTCAATCACGGCCTGCTGCTCTTCGGCCTGCTTGTCGAGGGCCCTCATAGTGTCGGACTCCTCGACAGCCTGCCGGGGTACGCCGCTTCCACACCTGACGGCCGAAGCTTTTGAGTTATACGACATACAGGTCTGGGTTTTCCGCCTCGGCTGCGCTCCTTATGGCCTTGACGTGCTTGTCCTTGTTCTCCTCCAGCTGTATACGCTTCTGCAGGTCCTTCGCCACCCGCCTGTAATGCGCGGCCTGCTCCTCCTTGGCGGCTGCGTCCACGTTGTCCTCCTTGGCAGCCCTGTTGAGGTACCAGGTAAGGCCGCCGGTGGCGGCTCCGGTGGCTCCTCCTATGAGCAGGAGCAGCTGCACCAGGTTGGGTACCGATCCGGCGCTCTTGCCGACGATACTGGCTATACCTGGAAGTGACGACGCGCTTAGGGCGGCCACCTTCTCTATGGTCTGTACATCGTCCCTGTTTAGCGACACCTCCCTGTTCACGGTGTCTATGACAGGCTTTATGTACGTGTCGGACACAAACCTGGACACAGGGTGCGCAGACTTCTCTATGACGTCGTATATCCTGTAGTCTATGGATCCCTTCTCTCCGCCGGCCTCGAGGATATACTTGGCCACCTTGCACAATGCCGACTGCACATTGGCGTCATCCATCATCACGGCAACCTTGGCCACCTTGACCATTGGATCCTCACCCTTGCACATCGCAGCTCCAAATATCCTGGATCCTATTCCGAATCCAAGATCGTATGCACTCTTAAACATTTCTTTCATAAGTAAACCTTGTTAAAACATTCTTCCAAACCCTGACGACAGCACATTCAACGCCCTCGCGCCGAACAGGCTGGTCAATCCTCCAAGCACCGTTCCCCGCGTGTTGAGGCCGAGGAACTTGGCTATAATTGCACCTACGCCGAAGCCCATTGCCGCCCTCACGGACTTGGCAAGAATATCCGCTGAACGTGGACTCATCGCCCTTACAGACGCCGCCAGCTGGGCCTTCTCGGTAGAGGTAAGGTCGTTTGCGGCCTGAAGCTTCTCAAGTATGAAATTCCTGGGGTCGCGGTACATGGCGGCGGACTTGGTAATGCCTGCCGTCTTGTTCAGCTGCCCCCTCTGGTATCCGGTGTATGCGCCTGCCAGCAATCCTCCGAGTCCTCCTATAAGGTGCATCTTCGGGTTGTCTGCCAAGCCAAGCCTCTTGAGAAGGAAATTGGCAAGCATGCCTCCAACCAGGCCGGTACCGCCCATAACAGCGGCGGCCTGGAACGGGTTGTCGCCAATGGCCTTTCCAACCCATGTCTTCTCTGGAGAGTCTATTATGCGCCTGAACCCCTTGCCCAGGCCGTACATGGTGCCGTTCCTATAGTCTCCAGGAGCGTACGCCTTGGCCCTGATGGCCAGCCCTGGATGCTCGGCCCTGAACTTGTCTCCGTCGGCGTTCTCTGCGTTGGCAAGCGCCTCGTCCCCAGACATCACCTCAGACGCCGACCCGTCGTTGTACTCCCTCGTAAGGGTAGCCGGAAGGCCGTCGTGTGCCGGTTCGTATCTATCGTACCAAAACTTTCCCATAATCGTTTATATTCCGTATCCGTTCCTTGGCTCCTGCCAGTACCTCTTGCCGAAGCCGGTACCGCTGACAGTCCCACGCGCGTGAGAGTGGTCGACTCCCCATGTGGCGTCGTCGTTGTATTCCGCCTTGTTGGCACAGTTCTTTGGCATATCTGGATTGTGCCTGGGAGTTATCTTCACCACCTTGCTGTCGTCGGACCCGGACCCAGAGCCCGGTACAACCTTTATGTTGGCCTTCGGAGGTATATAGTTGCGGCTCGACGAGCCCTTGTAGTCGTAGGTCTCGTATGACGACGCAAACTTTGCGAATTCACTGAACGGTACGAATTTCATGTCTGTTGCTATTGTGGTTGACCGGCCATCTTCCTACCCTGGCTGGCGCCTTCCTGGCGCATGTCCTCCATCTTGCGCTGCACCACTGCGTACAGCGTGGGGTTACTGGCCTTAATCTGCATGAGGGCCTTGCGCCTCTCTCCAGTATCCTGTATCTGCAGCATCTGCTGGGCCTGCTCCGCTCCCTGCTGCTCTATGTCCAGAGGGGTGACGGCACCGCCGTTCTGCGGAGGAGGCATGCCGGGGCCACCGCCTCCTGGAGGAGGACCTGGAGGAGGTCCGCCGGACCCGCCCTGCGCCTGAACCATAGCGTCCACGACCTGGTTTGCAGAACCCAGGGTCATCTCGCGCTCGAACTCCTCCTGGGCCTTCTGCTTCTCCTTCTCGATCTCCATGTCCTCCTTGGCGCGCCTCGAGGCTTCCTCGACAGGCTCCTCGATGTTGAACGCCTTGTACGCCGTCTTCCTGGAGATCTCTCCTCCGGCGGCCATCTGAAGGTATATGTGCTTCTGCTCAAGGTCGTCGGCTATCGACGGAAGCAGTAGCTTGACACCCTGCTGCTCGCGCTCCATATAGTCGAGCACGTTCTTGGACACCCACTTGACGAAATTGTTCAGGCGCCTGTGCAGGTGCACCCATGTACTCTCGAACAGGCGTAGCGCAGTCGGTATCTGCTGCACGGTGAGGGACGAGTGCCACAGCTCGGCCGGGAAGCCGGCGCTGTCGAGCACGGTGTCCGTCTGGTCCTTGAGCAGGTCCACAGGAGCCAGTGCCTTTCCGTTGCCGCCCAGCTCCTGGTAGTTCACAGGGAACGGTACGGCGTGGATGGATGTCGGATCCTGCCTCTGCTTCTTTATAAGCTGGTGCATTGCCTGCATCCACGGACCGAGGTTCATGGACGTTGCGGCGTCTGCACCTCCCTGTGCGCTCTGCGGTGTCGGCGACAGCAGCCTGTATGGAAGTATATAGTCGAGACCCACGGCCTCGTTGATGCAGTGCAGCACCTGCATCTGGTGTATGGCGTTGTAGTTGAGCAGTATGTCCGGAATGCCCCATCCGTTGTTGGACACGCCCGATATGAACGGGTTCTTGAAGTGGAATATCGTATCCGCCTTGAACTTGAAGTCCTCTCCCTTGCTTATGGCCTCCAGCATGTCCAGCGGCGTGCTGTTCACCTGGTATATCTTGCGTCCGGCCTCTATGTCCGCCCTGAAGAACTCGTCGAACTTGTAGATGTATTCTGTCTCGCCGGATATGTAGTTCATCTGCAGCATCATCTGCTGCGGCTTGATGAACGTGAGCCTTATGCCGGACGTGTCGTGGAACGCGCGGTCCATGAACTCTAGGTCCACGAACTTGCGTTGCTCAGCCGGCAGGTGGGCTGTCATTGGATCAGGCACCCTGTATGTAAGGTTCTTGTAGTTGTAGGTCATCTCGTCAGGGTTGAACGCGTCAACCGAGATGAGCCTGTAACCGTTCCTGCGATCTATAAGGTACCTGTTGAACGGGAAATGGATCCTGCAGAAGCCGTTTCCGTATATGCGCTCCTCCATACCTCCCTGCAGGCAGGCCTCGAGCAGGCCGAGCTCGTCTACAAGGAAGCCCTTCAAATCCTTCTGCTCCTGCTCGGAACCGGTCTTGCCAACGAAACCTATGTCCGTTATAAAGTGCGCGACGGTCCTCCTGGCCGCCTGCGTGTATATCGGGTTCTTGATCGCAAGGTACAGTGCGAAGTCCAACGCCGTATAGAAGTCGTTGGGAATATACAGGTTGGAATTCAGGACAAACGGATCGTTGAACCGTTTCCCGTAGAACAATGGTGCATTCAGTGTGGATTCACCGCTCATTTGTATTAACCGCCGTTATTATACAACGGCTCCATCGTTTGTTCAAGCCGTTGTTCTGCCTTTGATATCGTATCCTTTTCTCCGTGGGCCAGTGCGTGTCCGTTCTTGACCATCACAGACTTCTTGCCAGACAACTCCGAGGGAGTGCGGCCCTCTTTTACAACTCCTTGTTTTTCCATAGTTTAAGATTTATTTTCCTCTGTACCGGGTTCCTCTTCGACGTCGTTCAATATCCTGGTGAAGTACATATTCACGAACGGGCCGAACCTGTGTATTCCTCCTGTAAACACCACCCCGTACGGCTTTCCCTTGTATGTAAGCCTCATCTGCTCCGTTATCGGGGGCTCCACCGTGACGGTGTCGTTCAGCATAAGCGATATCCCGTTGTCGCTTACGTCGACGCTTATTGCGTTCAGCCTTATAGAGAACTTCTTCTGCCTGCCCTGCTTCCCGGTAAACGAGCACGACAGGGATACCGGCGCCTTCATGTCCTTTATCCTGATGATGCTGTCGCCTGAAACCGGCTGCGCTGCCGGCTTTGGCACCTCGTTAGCGACAGGCTCCTCTATCGCCGTAACGGCCGGAAGTCCTGCCGCGGCATTCATGTCGTTGCTGTTGAACGCATTTATGCCCATATCGTCGTCGTCGACTGGCGACTGGCTGTCGCCGTCGCCGCTGTTGCCGCTCAAGAAACTCGCAGCGGCCCTCTGCCTTTCCATATACCTCCTGGCCCTTTCCGAGCCAAGCTCATGGCTGACCTCTTCCGTGTTATTGTTATTGCTCATGGTTTGTTACAATGGGTTTTTAATCTTAAGCTTGTACTTTGCTTCAAAATACGACTTCAGGGTGCATATCAGGCTGACTACCGCCCTGTCGTTCAAAAGGTACGCTACAGCGCTGTCCCTCTTTCCTCCAGACATCAACTGCATTCTCAGCACTATCTTCGTCTCGTCAGACTCTGCGTACTCCACAACTATAAGTCCGTAGAAAGACTGGTCCTCCGGGTACATCAGCTTTATTGCGGCCGACACAGGTTGCGTTGCAAACGACGTGGTGACTGTAGTGGTCACCGGTATATCGTACAGCTCCTTGATGACATGCACTATCTTGCAGCACATCATCGACATGAACGCCATCTTGGCAGATGTGCTGCATGACGCTATGTACGGAGCAAGCATGGTCAGCGTGTTGTCTGTCGAGAACGACGAGAAGGCGGATATTGCGCTGTTCCTGTCTGTCTTCTCCTCATACAGGCACATGTCCTTGATGCGGGCGGCCAGCGCCTTGCCTGGACCACGCTCGCCGCTCATTATCTTTGTCAGTGACGACTTCCTTGTTCCGAGGTATACAGACAGCTCCGCCGTGGTTGACAGGGAGTTTTCCTGCATAAGCCTCTTCAACCTCTCAGGCCACGTCATAGTGACCCATTCGAGGTCTGTCATCACTCCTGTGGTTTTATCGTTTTTCACTATATTGTATAAAGCTCATACTCCTTGTCGTCCGAGGAGTATGAGCTGGTTTGTTATGAGCCGCACCAGGGTTAGTGTGAAGCCCGAGCCCTGAGAGCGTTGATGATGTTGTTCACGCCCTTCTGCATATTCTCGAGATTGGCGGCCCTCTTCACGAGCAAGCCGTTCTCGGGATGTGCGTAGGCAAGCGTGGCGGCTGCAGCCGTCTGCTCGTCAATACCATGATTGATGAGGGACTGGGCGAACCCTGCGGTTGCGGCCTTTATGATTTCAGTTTCTGTAGGTTGATTTGCCATAATATATTATTGCGTTAGGGTTATAACAGGTTTAAGTGTACACGAGTCCTGCGGCATTGTCAATCCGGTATCTTCATTACCATACCATCCAGGTCGTCTGACGACACCCACTGCATGCGTCCAGTGCGCCTGTTTAGCATCTTCTGGTATATGCGTCCGTTGCTGCCGAGCTTGGTTCCCCATGCGGCTCGCACGTCGATACCGGCCTTCTCGCTGTTACCCGTCCAAAACGGCACTGAGCCGTCCACCGATATACAGAACATGCCTCCAGGCACAGTGCAGCAGTGAACCAACCCGGTGTGCTCCCTGACTTTCACGTCGTCGAAGCGCACGTATTTGCTGTAACCGGTCAGTGTCGGTATGTATACTCCGCCGTATTCGTGTTCAATATCCTGATTATGCAGGTCCTGTGCTTTTATAAATGATGTCTTTCCGGTTTCTCTATCCACCACCACAACGCGATGCGTCGGAGTGACTGCGAACATTGGATAGCATTGCGGATTGTTTATGCTGTCCTGGTAGCATATTACAGGCCCGTTGTATTCCTCATGCACAACGCGCTCTGGATACGAGAAATACACAGAGCCGTCATCGTTGCGGCACAGTATTTTATGCTCGTCTGTAAGCTCACTGATTCGTATGAAACCCTTATCAGTAAATATGCTTGTATGTACGATGCAATTATCAACCAGGCATTCTGGGCCGGCGACCACGTCTATGAACCCGAACTGCGAAGGGTGAACGGCCTGTGCGTCCTCGGTGATACTCTGGGAGCTCCTCAGGCCTCCTATACCCATCTTGGTTATTCGCCTGGCGTTCTCCGTCAGCTGCATGGGATTGATCTCCTCCAGCGGGCTGGTCAGCTGGTTGCCCACCAGCATGCGCGTAACGTATCCGTCGAACACACCCGGACCCATGCCGTCCAGGTTGCCTGTCTTGGCGGCCCTGTACATGGCTGTCCTGGCTATCTTGCCGGCGTCCATCTTGATGCCTTCGCGCAGCATGCCGTGCGTGCGCATCACCTTCTGGAACTTCAGGCTGTCTCGTTCGTCTGGCTCAGCCAATCCCCTGTTGATGGCCAGAAGCTTCTCCGTGGAGGCAAGTACGCCGTCAACGCCTATTCCCATGTACTCCTCGCCATCGTCGTCCAGCTCGAAAGCGGGAGCCGTATGCCTGGACCTGACTTGCGGCAGGCTGGACGCCTCCTTCTCCACTGGCTCGACCATGCCGATTGCGGCCTCGAGTTCGTCTATGTCTATATTGCTGCTCATAACAAAGGTATCTTGCTGTTTATGTGATCAAGCACGCGCTTCATGTGGTGCTGCCTGACGGCGGCCACGCCCGGCTTGCCCGTATCGGGGGTTCCTCCAGCCGGATTGCCGGTGGTGACGGCGTTTCTCACCTGCTCTATAAGCGCGGCCTTGCTTGCGCTCAGGTCTATGTTCATCCCGGCCGTGACGTTTATGAATTCCGCCACATCCTCTATATCCGCCCTGGTCATGCTGGCCAGCTTCTCAAGGGTCTCGCCGGCCTTCGACCACGACGCCCTCTTCTCGGCATCGAACAGAGTGGGCAGGGTCTTTTTGGCAACCTTGGTGGCCATCTGGGACCTGTCCAATGCGTTCTTTATAAGCTGCACCTTCTCCTCCCTAGTGCGCCCCGGATTCTTGTCGCGGTCCCACTCCGGCACGATTTTGTTGTACGCCTTCTCGAACACCCTTGAATCGTATTCATCGGCGTTCACCTGGAACACCTCGTCTCCCCACATGCCGCGCATGTCGTCGTCGGACACACCTATATCCTTCATGAGGGAATACAGGTGAAGTTCCGATCCTCCTATATTCATCTTGTACTGGGCAGACTCCGGGTTGAAGTTCACCCTGAACGTACCGCCTGTACCGGGTCTTACGTTGAACTGCATTTCCAGGTCGCCGTTGCTCTGCCGCCTGGCATACGCACCCGGCAACAGCCTGGTCTGCGCTATAGAACCCCACTCGTTGCCGTCCTTGATAAACGTGCCGCGGTTGGTAAGGTATGGAAGCTTCATGAAAGTGAGCTTCTTCTCGTCAAGCACCTCTCCTGTGTTGACGTCGGTCAGCCTAACCGTTCCCCTAAGCCTGCGTCCTATGAATCCCTCGTTGTGCAGGGCGGTCTTCTGGGTGTGTATATCGTAGCTTTCAGGATCGTCATAGTGCAGGTCGCTTATTTCCATACGCTTCCCGTTGTACTCCTTCGGGAATTGCGACTCCAGGGCGTCCTTGGCGTCTTTGAATATCATAGACCTGTGGGCACCGAAGTCCTCCCAGTCGAACAGTTCTATGGCCTTTCCGTCAGAGTCCTTTGGAGGATCTGCACCTTCATACATATCTCGCATGGATTTATTATATCCTTATGGCACATAAAAATCAAGGCAGACAGCCTCCCGGACAAAAGTCCGGGAGGCCAGCCTTGGAGTGTCTATATAGTCAACCCTGACGATGCCTTGATGGTGCCAGCCTCAAGCAGTGTTACCAGCTTGTCTCGGTTGGCCCTGTCAAATGCGTAGAACGGATCCTTGTCGTCCATTGACATGCTGCATCTCACGCGCAGCGACCTGCCGTTGTTGACAAGGGTGTTGTACGTAGCGGCGTCTATGAACGTGTTGGGATCCACGTTCTGCGGCAGCGCTGGCACTATGTTGTTGGGATGGGATATGTATATTGTGTTGTCGGCAGCCATATCCATCACCTCTAGCATAAGCAGCGAATACGCAGACTCTATACGGAACTCGTCGTAGTCGTCATCGACGCCCAGACGGTCTCCTATGGCCTTGCGCCACGGAGACAGCAGCAACGGCACAGGCGCCTCCACCATATCGACCCAGCCACGGCCGGGTACAATCTTGGGGACTGTGCCGCCACCGTTCTTCGGTATGACGTACAACTTGGGTATAACTGCCTCCCAAGCCGTGACGACACCCCTACCGGCGTCCCTGGCATTGTCGGCAGACAGCGCCAGTTTCACCAACGGTACGTTGGAGAACGTGGCGTCGTACCTGCGGTCGTAGCCGCTCATGCGGTACATCCCGGAGTTCAGGTCGTACATCGGTACGCTGGTCAGCCCGGCAGGGTACGACCTGCCGGAACCGTTACCGGCCACCGTACCAGGTGTCACGCTGCCGGCCCTGATGTCTTTCATCTTGTGCCAGCCGCTTAGCGACCCCCAGACCGCCTTAGAGTTGAACAACCCTAATTCGGTCCCTGACACGAGACTATAAATCAGCACCCGTGCCAGGATGTCCATTGTGTTTCCGCATGCTATCGGGAATGCCTGGTGGGGCAGGCATATCCCGCCGGTGGACGCATCCTGTATGTCCACCATGACTGTTACCTTTTTATTGATTACCTTCATTCTGGCTTCTTAGTATACGATACAGAAGGCCCCGCACTAACCATAAGTGCGGGGCCTTCACCTATATATAACACGTATTTACCGGCTATTACACCCGGTCTTTCCTGCATCTGAAAGTAATCTCGTTGTCGGATATACCAGACACGGTATACGTTATGCCTCCGGATTTGACAGTGGTTGACGAATCTATGGAGGTGAGCTTCTCAAGCTCTGTCACAAACGCCCTCATGCCGGACTTCAGAGTCGCCGGGTAAGCCACCAGGTCGAGCTCTCCGGTATCCTCGTGCACGTACACTACCGCCGCATCCTCTGAGAGCTTCCTGTTAAGCTCTCCCTCGAAATTGGCATCGAGGTAGTTGTCCATCGGGTAGCAGTGTATCCCAACCACCTTCGGCATAGTGACCTTGCCTCCATCCTTTGTCTTACTCTCCTTCTGCTCCACCAAAACCACGAACCTGAACCTTGACGCACCAACTATGCCATGACTGAGCGTGGGGTGGGTGGTGCCTGCGCCGACAGTGGCCCTTGCAAACGCCTCCTGCGTCATGGGCAGCACTATTTCGGTGGAGTCGGTACCCTTGGATGCCGTAAACAGCACCAGCGGCACCGAGGAGTCCTCCGGCAGTTCAGCGCCCTTGATGAGAGGTGAGTCTATATGCTTGAGCTTGCTTGTATCCTTTTTTGTTATGGCCATATAATCTAGATAGGTTTGTTACGCCACTTAGTATCTCACCTATCCTTATGGCTGTCAACAAAAATTACGTTCTTCCCAACTTTTTGTCGTGCAGCATCTTCTCTATTATCTTCACTGCCTTGATGGTATCGTCCGTACAATGCGGGCAGCCGGCCGTATGGTACGACTTCCCTGCCTCGAACTTGAATCCAGTGGCATCCTTGGTGGGTGGTATGCGGAACCACGCCCTCTTGCAGTTGATGCACACGAACCGGGCCATTTCCCTATCGGCACGCTCGCCCTCCTTGCAGCCCGGACACACGTTGTTCTGGAACATCAGCACGCCGTCGCTCATGAACTTGAAGAAGTCCGGTGTCAACGCGTGTATCGTGTGCCCACAGGCGCACGTCATTGTCGTGGTTACGTCCAGGTTGAGCCCCTTGGGCTTTCCGTTGTCAGGAAGGCTGCCCAGTATCTCCCCCGCCTTCTCCAGATTCTCCGCTTCCATTTTCTGCATATCTGTCAATATAGTTCTTGGCCAGTAGCGCGGCAAACTCCTCGTTGTACACTGTACCGACGAGCCTCATCCTGCCGTCTTCCCTGCCAACCTTCACATAAATGATGGTTATCACGCCGTCAGGCACATTGCAGCCCTTTACCGACGGCAGCGCCTTGGCTGCCAGCAGTACGGCCCTGCCGCCCGTCTTCTCCAGGAAGCACGCCGGTACGCACTTGGCTCCGTTTGGAGAGACCTTCAGGTTGGAGGCGGACGACTTGCTGTGGTAGTCGTTTGGCTCTTCTATGGATATGCCTCCCGCGAAATCTGCGGCAACCTCGTACATGCCGAGCTTCTCGTTGAACACCACAGGAAGCAGCTGCGGCCCCGGGTAATCGTCGTCGTAATCCAAGTTCCTGCTGTCCTTGACCACCATCCACTCGCTGTAGTAGTCCGGTATGTTGTCGGGGTAGTAGAAACCGGCGAACTCGACTATCCGCACTATGTCACCTATGTCGTAGGTGTAATCCTCTTCGTTTATCGTACTCATGCCTTGTCGAAATAATCTTGAATGAAATCCGCCTTGTCCTTGTCAGGCGTGTCTATGTACTTCAATACGCTGGCCAGCTTTGTCATCTCCAGCGACCTCCTCTTGTCGGCAGCGGCAAGCGCCTCTGGCGGCAGGTCCTTCAATATAGTGGTGATCTTGCACCTTGGAGGCGTGATCACGTCTATGTACCCGTCCTTCTTCAGCTGCGTGATGTTGGACTTTATGGTGGCCTCGCCCTTGTTCAGTCTCTCTGCCATGTACACAGGGTCGACTCCCCTGTACATCTTGTTGCCCAGGGACGTCTCGCCGTCCGGCACCGCCTCTGTCATGATGCACTCCATGATGGCCTTCCTGGTGGCGTTGAGGCCGCTGAAATCGGTGTTGTTCACCGTAACCTTGAGCGTCTTGTCGGTAGGGTTGTCCCTTCGGATCACGTCCAGCATCATCAGGTAGTTGAACGCACCTGTGGCCTCCCCTCCGTCTATGCCCGCCTCCACTCCTATGTTGTCCACGGACAGCGCCACCTGCCTGTTACTGTCGGCCAGCTTGTTCAACGTGCTGTACACGACGCTCATCGTGTGCGCGGACGGGTTGCTCCTTGCGAACAGGCTCTCCTGTATGTGCCAGCCGTCGTCCGTGTAGAACATGTGGCACACGCTGTCCTTTCCGTCCCTGCCGGCCCTGCCGACCTCCTGGGACACCGCCTCCACAGAACCTGGAGGGTCGGCGTGTATCACTCCTCGTATGTCCGATTTGTCTATACCCATCCCGAACGCGTTGGTGGCAACGCATATGCGGCTCTCGCCGGACATGAACGACCTCATGTTCACCTCCTTCATCGACGGCTGCTGGATCTGTCCGTGATAGTACGTCACAGACTCGCCTGCATTGTGCAGGTACTCGTACGTTGACATGACGTTGTTCACAGACGCACAGTACACTATGACGCTTCCGTCTATCTTCCGGCACATGTCCAGCACGCTGGGTTTCAGGCTGCCTGCGTCTATGCGGCTTGAACTGAGCTTGAGGTTGTCCCTCTTCACATAGTGCTTGCACACCTTCGGGTTGTTCATCTTCAGGATGGACGCCACGTCGGATATGATGTCCTTGGTGGCTGTCGCCGTCAGCGCAAGCGTGATCCACGGATTCAGGGTCTTCACCATTTCGCCGCACAGCTTGTACGACGGCCTGAAGGTTGCAGTCCAGTTGGACATGCAATGCGCCTCGTCCAAAACCACCATATCCGGCTTTATTGTACGCATGGCGTTCTTGAACTGGTCGTTCTCTATACGCTCGGGAGCCACGAACATCATCTGAAGCGTACCGTCGCACCACATCTTCAGCGCAGTCACGTTCTGCGCGTCTGTCTGCGAGCTGTTAAGCGCGCCGGCCTTGATGCCCTTGAGGTTCATGCTGCGAACCTGGTCCTGCATCAGCGACACCAGAGGGCTGAACACTATGGTCTTCAGCTTCAGGGCGATGGTCGGCAATGCGTACAGCGCGGACTTGCCGGCTCCAGTGGCCAACACCACAAACGTGTCGTTGCCGTCGAATATAGACTCGAGCGCCTCCCTCTGCCCCGGCCTCAAGTCGGTGTACCCCATTTGGTCCAAGGCGTCGGGCAGCGCCAGCAGCCCCTCCTCCAGCCTTGATGTATCTTTGTTGTCTTCGGTAGTCATATATAAAACGTATTAGTCGGCTTTGTACTTCAATACAATCTCCCCGTCCGACGACAAGTCGTATATCCTTATATCGGATTCCGATATGCCGCAGGAGCTCTCCTCCTCTATAACCCTGTCTATTACATCCAGGTCCTGCCGGTACCAAGGCGCCCACTTGTCCATTTCATCCGGGTTTGCAAGCAGTTCCGGTACTATCACCTCTTCAAGCCAGAACTCTATGTTGCAGCCGTCCTCCATGTCTATGCACATGCGCCCGGTGTACGCATCGAACTTGTATATGTATCCTCTCAAAACGTCGTCGCACCTGGACAAGAAGTCGTTCAGGTGGTCTTCGGTGATAAACTTCGGAGGCCTACGCTCATCCATTGCCACTTCCTTCATCATGTCCAGCAGCGTCCAGTAGTCGCGGTGTACAAGACCCGCCGCCATACAGTCCCTTATGCCTAGCTCCTCGGTGAACACCTTGTATGCATCCTTTACCTTGAAATGTCTCTCCATAATTGTTTCAATATAGTTTCCATGTTATGTTCCTGTCACAGCACTGTTGTCTGCACGACAGGAAAAACGCATTTAGTCATAATATCGTCCAACTCGATAGACTGGCCACTGTCGCTATCGCTCAGCCCGGTGCACGCCGCCACGGCCTTCCTTGCCGCGTCTGCATCGGCGTAGTACCCGTCAGCCTTAAAATGCGCCGGACAGCCTGCCAGAAACCTCACTCCGAGATTGTCTCCGAACAGGTGGTGCTCGTCGCATCCAACAACGGCATACCTGCACCAGGTTCCCCACCTCGTTGCCTTGAACCCTATTTTCACACCGCACATGCCTGCGTACAGGAACATGCAGCGCGCAAGCTCGTCCTGAATATCGGAGTGATACTTGAAATGTACATCCAACAGCTCGTCTGATCCGCATCCTCCGGCTATCTCAGAGTCAAATATAAACGGCTCGAAAATGGCGGACCCTATTTCCTCTGGCGTCTCACGCTCTATGGCGCTGTCGCCTATAACCACTTTGAATAGTATTTTATCACAAGCGCTGGAGTTGTATTCAGCAATCCCGTGCTGCATGGCGCTTTCTATACGGCGCAGCAGCTCCAATTGCCCGCTCATCCTGTATGTGTCGTGGCAAGTGTATTTCTTGTTGAGACCACGGTTATAGTCCCTCTTCCTCGTAATAAACATAAAAATAAAAAACAATATCGGGCAGTTTAACGACATGCCCGGGTCGGATGGTTACTTGGTCTTCTTGGGCGCCTTGCCCTTGTCGTCCTTCTTGGCCTTCTTGGCCTTGCCGGACTTCTTGGGCTTGGCGGGCTTGTCGGGCTTGGCAGCCTCTATGGCCGAGATGATAACCTTGGCCAGCCTCACGCTTTCCTCGACCGGCATCGGACGAAGCATGGGCGATACGCCGGGAGCAGCCTGCACCGGCGCCTGGGCTACAGGGGCCTGGGCAACCGGACGGACTCCGAGGGAGGCTATCTCGGCGTCTATCTCGGCAGACACCGCGTCCATGGCTTCATTCTCCTCGCGCTTCTTCAGCTCCTTGACCTGGCGCACATAGGTGGTGATGGCGTTGCGGAGCACGGTCTGGCATTCCGGCACGATGCACTTGATAATGTTGTCGCGGCCGTCCCGTCCGTCCACCACGCGTATTTCCACTGAACCGTTGTCGATACAAATGTGAAGCTTGTTGCCGGACTTGAGGTACTTCACGAGTATGAACTTGGTCGGGTTGGTCACGCACTGGGCGACGTCTATGGTGCCGCAGTGTTCAGGGGAGCACATGATGGTTGCAAGCTCAAGGCAGAACATCTCGTTGTGCACGGCTTCGCGGGTGAGTTCCATGGATTCGGCTATTTCGTTTGCGATAGTATTCATAGTAATAATAAATAATGTTTGTTTGTTAATAATTGTGGTTGGCAGTTTCAAGGCTTACCGGCCCTCGGCTCCTTGCGGACAGTCTCCACAATAGCCAGTTTTACTTCAGGGTTTGTATCTATGCTTATGACAGGAAGGTTCGCCGTCCTGTCCACAAAACGGCACGCCCTTGCGTGCCATCCTCCGGTGCTGTCCAAATACAGCAGCGAATCGCCGTTTTCAAGCGGCTCGTAATCGTCTAGGTCGATCACGGCCTTCATAACGGCCTCCTTGTATTCCTCGTACGTCGGCTCAAACCCGCGAGTGCTGTTCGTGTAGTATTCCTCCAACGGAACAGACGACTCGACCGCGTACACTCCTGCCAGGGTGTCCCAGTCTACATCCAGCAGCATAGGGGCCAGCACGTCACCGTAACCGGCCTCGTCTATCTCGTCCAGCCTGTATGGATCCCTTACCCTGACCTTGCATAAAATACCCATCCTGCTACGTTTGTTGCAGAACGGCGGTTGCTCCAGGATGTCCATATCACGTCATTTCGCCATCAGCCAGCATCCTTGCAGACACTGCGTGAATACCGGACACCATAAACGACGGGCCTCCAGGGGTGGTCACCAGCGGCGTGGTAAACGTCACCGGCACACCCTCCCCTGTCGACGCGGCACTTGTAAGCAGCAAGCTGTGGTTTATAGCCAACTGCCCAGCGACCTGCTCGTCGTCCTCGCCGAAAAACACGTGCAGTATGAATATCGAGTCGGGTCCTCCAAGCGACGAGTCGGACGCTATGACGGTGAACATGCCCTCGTCCGCGTTCTCCTCCCTGTCAGCCAGCTCCCGGAATACCGGCATGAGAGGAGACCTGGCCGTAAATGCATACGGCAGGCCCCTCACATTGAACCTCTCGCAGATGAAGTTCATTTCATCGTACAGGTTCAAACTGATATCCGTTGCGCTGTACAGCTGCTCGGCCTCGACAGATATGTCAACCTTCAGTGCCTTCGCCAGCCACTTGGTCATCGTCCCCTCGCTCAGCCTCGGGGCGTTTTTCCTCTTCGTATTCATAACCGTCTATCTTGAGCAGGCTGCCGACCTTGCACTGCAGGGCCTCGTCGCTGTTTATCTTGTTCTCCACCTCCTCGGCCGACACCTGGTACAGTCCCAGCTCTTCGGACGAGTATTTCTTCCTGTTACACGTGAGACCGAGCAAATGGTTGTCCATCAATATGTTGCACAACGTGGTGCTCATATCTATGGCCTGCTCGGTATACGTGTCCGTATCTCCGTACTTGTACGCCTCCTGTTTCAACGTGTACACCATCTCGCGCTGCTCTGCGCCGTACGAGTTCTTGTAGCACTTCAGTATGACGTTCTTTGCACCGTCCACCAGCGACGCCTGCTTACCGGACGTCTTGGCCAGGATCAGCTGCAAAGCCGACTTCTGGTTCAACGCCTCGCCGCCGCGCTTGACTCGGTTGTTCTTGTCGGCCACCTTGTATATGCTAGTGTCCTGGTTCTGACTGGACACGCATATCAGGGTGACGTTGTTCTTCTCAAGCCACGGTTTGAGGTGCCTTACCCAGTTGTGCAGCCAGCTGGCGGCGGCGCACATCTTCTCCTTGACGTCGTCCACTCCGAGCTGAAGCCCGCCCTCCTTGGCGGCGTCGTCGACGAGGGCCTTGTCGCCCTCGCCGGTCAACGGAGACGATATGGAGTCTATCACCACCACTATCGGCTCGCTCTTCGGTATCATCTCGTCCACACGGCGTATCTTCACCCAGTTCCTCATGAACTTGTCGATGTCGCCGTATGTGTACTGGTTCTCCTCGACGTCTATGGCGTCGGCTATGTCCTTGGCGGTCTCCGGATCCGTTCCGGACAACCTCTCCCTAACCCACCTGTCCTTCGGGGTCTTGGACTCCGTCGACATGTACAGGCAGTAGCATCCCGCCCTGGTGAACGCGGCCAGCATCGCCATTATCAGCGACGACTTGCCCAGCTTGTCGCTTCCTATCACTTCCGTGATCGTCTGCACTGGCAACCCTATGTTGCCGGTGAGGTATTGCAGGGCCATCCATGGATACGGGATATACGGCCTGTTGACCGCCGATGCGGCCTTCAATCCGGATCCCATACCCAGCTTGGACAACAGGTCGCGGCGCATCTGGGACGCCTCATCGAACTTCTTCCTGCTGTTCTTTATGGCGGCCAACGGACCGCCCGTGCCGCAAGCCAGCCTCTTGCCGGTTACTGCATGGACTTCACCTGCAGCGGCAGGCTTCGCGGTTTCCTTAGTAGCATCTTTCTTTATTCTTGGCATATTTGTTTATTGGCGTGTATGTGCCTATTATAGCACATACACGCCGTGTTTTCACTTCTTGCGAGTCTTCTTCAACTCGGCGAACAGCCTGAGCTGACCGGTGTGCAGGCTCCGGAAACCGACGCTTGCAGCCCAATCGTACCAATCCTCGGCCGACAGACCGTCCGGATTGATTGACTCGTCCATCAGCGACTTCATGACAAAGTCGTCCGACGCGCTGCCGGGGTCGTCCCCGTCCTGCGCCGCGGACTGCGCCTGCTCCTCAGGCTCATCGTCGTCGTCGAACGAGGGGGGATCGTCGTCTATCGGCTGCCTGGGATCGTCGTCCTCGAGCCCTGGAATATTGTCCTCCTCATCCTCTTCGTCGTACCTGTCGTACCGTTTGCCGGCCAGTCCGGACGAACGGCCTGCCGCCGGCCGCTCTGGAGCGGACACGGTCTTCTTGACTGCGCTCCTCTGCGGGAACGTGCCGTCGTACTTGTCGGCGCACGCACTCTCCAGGAGGTCGTACGGGATGTCGTGGAGCTGCACAAGGAAATCCACCATCTCCTCATAGGTGGGTATGTATATCAGGTTCTCCACATCCATCAGGTCGTACCTTTCGGACAACTGGGCCTTGGTGAGCTTCTCGCGCACCACCACGTCGCTGCCGAGCTTGTTCTTCTCGTCGCTGAACACTATGCCGGTATACTCTATGCCGGTGTCGCCCACCATCTTGGTGCCGGTGAACTGCAGCGGCCTGAGCGGGTTGGTCACGTCGCCCAGCTTGTAGTCCGGCCAGTTCTCGTCCACCAGCGTCTTTGCAGACCTGAGCGAGTTGCAATCCAGGTCGTCAAGCAGCTTGGCCCCTGCCATCTGCTTGAGCAGCATTATGCGAACCCTCTCCGACTTGTCCTTCGCCTTGTCGTAGGTAGGCTTGCAGAGCACGTTCATCAACATGACGTCGGCCGCCCTGGGAAGCCAGGTTATGTCGTTCTTGCCCTTTGGCTTGATCAGGTAGCCGAGCGGGTTGTTCTCCAGCTTGTCGGACATCTTGTAAACCTCGTTCCTCATGTCCATTATCGGATCCCACCTCCACGGGTGGTTGCCGTCGTCGTCGATGTACTCCACGCACGAGAAGAAATGGCATTTGGACTTTCCGTAGAAAGTGTATGCCTTCAACTGGTTGTACCACGGAGTAAAGCACTCCGTCTCCCTCTCGTCGTCCTTGCTGCCTACTATCCTGTACGGCGCAACGCTGGTCATGTACGCCTTGTCGTCCGGATGCAGGTCCACGGCGAACGACGGCATGATTATACCCTTGTGCCCGTCCTTCGCAAACTCCACCTGCAACGACTTGTCGTGGAACATGTGCAGGGCCGGGCCGTTGCTCCCGCCGCCGCCAGCGTTGTTGTACTCTGCAATCCTGTTAGTAGCTGCGCTTCCGCCTTGTAGTCTCTTCATAGTAATGTAATTAGATTAAGTTAAGTTCGTTGTTGTCCTGTTTCCTGTCAAGTATAACCTCTGCATGATGTATCTGCGTCCCGCAATACATACATGTAACCGCGGTGCTGCTTTGGCTTTGCAGCCCGTCTTCGCCCACAACGGGCTTTCCATCGGTGCCCACCTCTACCTTGGAGTTCAACTCGGAGGTGTACGTCACCACCCTTGTGTAGCTGAACGACCGGCATCCGCACACCGGGCACTTTATATCACAAATATTGCCGTTGTCCATATTATTCTCCTTTCGACTCGCCATCCTCGCTGCCGTTGTCGTAGAACGCCTCCAGCACCTCGTGCGGAGTGGTGCTATCCAACCCGTTGGCAAGCGTGCCGGATATCGTGTTGTACTCTCCCTCTATATGGCGCTTCACCATGAAGCAGCCCTGAGGGGCGTCGAAATCGAACAGCGACAATATCCTCTTGGCCTCCGCCAGGTTGTCGCTGTCGTGCTCCTCGCAATACGTCACGTACGCCCTTGCGAGCTCCTTTCCACAGCAATGGTTCAAGTCTGCGTTTATCAAAAGCGCCGCATCGTCGTCCTGCGGTTCGCCGTCTATCACTATCCTCTTGAGTGCCTTGGCAAGCACGGAGAAACTCTCCTTCCTGACACCCTCCAGGAACCTGTCGTCCCCGGCTATATACAGGAGCACCGAGTTTCCGTGCGCCTCTCCGTAGTTGGTCATGGACGTAGACATGGCAGTCACCTGACCCTCGGCCTGTATGGCTGCGTACTGCATGACGTCGTCCACGATATCGGTGTAACCACCGGTGCCGGTGTCGACGGTCTGTGCAAGTTCATCCTGTTTTGCTGCGGTATTGTTGTCGATTGATTCGTTTGATTCAGTCATTGGCGTAAATATAATCGTATAATGATTTATAATCGTTTTTGCTGGACATTATCTTTGAACAGCAGGATACCAGCGTCTCCTGCATACATGCTGGGAGCCCGCTTGCGAGCTCCTTACAGGCAGTGGACGACTTTGCGTGCTGCATCCTATACATCACGTTGTACGCCCACTGATCCGCCTGCCATGGCAATATGCACTTGTACAGTGACTTACGCCATAATCTATAAACGCTGGCAGCCTGGTCCGTCAAATACTTCGACGGATTCAACTCCAGCTTCACCATCCTGACGGCCAGACACTTGTAGTCGCCGTCACTATCCGGTTCACCGGAAAATCCTATAAACCGGAACACGGGCCACTCGCTCGCGGCCCACGTCTTGTATCCCTTTGGCTTGGCCCCTGCTATTACCTCGTTCACAAGGTCCGAGTCCACTCCACGGCCTGTCCTGCCTATGCACAGGGTCTCACACTGCGTAAGCCTGTCGTATATGTTGACAGCCTGGAACACGGACGTCACACAGCATCCTCCGACGGACGGCACGGCCTCGTGCTTGAGAAGCGTGAACGCCAGGGGTATCTCGTCGATAGACACAGTCTTTATAGACTTGTCCGTATGGAACCTTGCATTGTCAACACCGCTCATAACCCGAATGCCTCGTTGTGGAACCTTGTTATAAACCCTGAGAGCAGGTCCTTGGCACGGTCTGTTCCCATCAACGTGCCCCATCCGCAACCAAGCCGTTCGCGCAGCGCGGTGTCTCCCTTCCCTATGCCCCGGAGCAGTACAGTCGTCCATACGGACTTGTCGATTTCTTCAGGCTCATCAGCATAGAACAAATGCGTCTCCCCTGACAGCTCGGTGTGCATTTCGTACCACCCAGACTTCTTCATAAGCGAATGAACAGTGTCGACACCACGCCTTTCCCACGTAGGGCACTTTGCGTTAAGCCTCTTCCACGTACCAAGCAGCAATCCCCTCCTGGAAAGCAGACCCTTGCCGAGCCTGGCCAGGTACTCTTCGGGTGTGGCAACGACAGGTCCTGTCACGAACCTGCCGTTTACGAACACCCTGGACGCAGCGTCAGACGGCGTGACACTGAACATGTTGAGCTGCAGGGCCTGGTCCATGTACATTATAAACACCTTTGTATTGTAGCGCATACCTATACAAGTCCCTCGATTCCGTTGTGCAGTGCCTGCCACGCCGCCATGCGTACTTCCCCTAGCATATCCACCTTCGACGGAGGCAGCAGGACGGCAAGGTTTGTAAACAGCCTGACCATGCCGGGGTTGTCCTCCAGGGCCCCTGTGACCAGCGAGCGCCTTATGGCGTTCATGTCGTCGCCGAACAGGTCCACGAAGTCCTGAAGCCTGACATAAGCCGCCTTGCTTCCGTTGTCGCACAGCTTTACCACATCGCTGTGGGATCCCTTGACCCTGTGCAGCAGGAAAGACGAAATAGTGTACCCTATGGTGGCGACGTCGCGTTTCCTGGCAGAGAAGTTGCCTACCACGTCGCCGCATGTTTTTATGTTGTACCAGTATTTCACTCCGCAATCGTCCGTGGCCATGCACCAGTTCAGCGTGTCGCTAAGGAACAGTAGAGCCTTCTTTGAACTATACACGTCACAGGGAGCCACCCGTATAATGGAGCCGTGTATTTTATCTTTTACATCTTCTTTGGTAATAAGAATCATTTTGATTTAGTATATATTTCATCTTGTTTCGTATCTATATCCCACGTGTTGTACACGGAGTCGTTCTCGTTCTCCGTGTAGTGCTCTATCTGGACATCCAGTATGTCCTCTATCCACTTCAGCGAGTCCGGCGTCTGCTCGTACTCGCCGTCGTGCAGCTCGGCCGCCTTGTCGGCAACCGGCGCGGTGGACCATCCGGCGTTCAACTCGCAATCCGACGGATACCTGAGAACGCGGTATCCCCTGTCGTCGTTGTACGCCCATCCCACCTTCAACGTCATGTACAGAAGCAGGGCCTTCTGCCATATCGCCCTTTCGTTCTCAGGGCAGTGGACCACAACGGAGTCGTACAGGCACACTATCGGGCCTCCCTGCAGCCCGTACTTCCTAAACTCAAGCGCGAACTCCACAAGATTTACGCAAGCCCTTGATGCAGAGGCTCCAACGCTCTCCTGCATGAAGAAATTACGGCATTCTCGCCCAAGGGCTCCAAGTCCCCTGTTCATCTCGTACGCGCTCATACCCCACTCGTTGTCGTCGTTCCTCCTCATGTGGCTTCCAAGCACATGCAGGTGTCTTATACGGCCTGACGCCGCCACCATCCTGCTGGTGTACTTGGGAGCATCCTCGAGGAACTCAAGCCATTCCGACGCCACGATGTGACTGTCGTAGATGGCCTGCAACATGTCCGACACGGCGTCGAGCGTGATGTTGTTGCCTGTGTCGCTTTCCACCTTTCGCTTCAAGGACGGCGGCTTGCCTCCGTATCCCGACGAGAAATTAAGCACCTTGCCGGCTCCTCGGTCCTTCTTCTTGTTCATTATCTCTCGGCACTTTCCCTGTCCGCGCTCCGCGGTACCCCACCTTGTGTTCAACAGGACACGCTACCTTCCTGCCCGGCTTTCGCCTGCTGCAAGTTATGATTTCCCTGCAGAGCGGACTATATCTTTACCATGCGAGACGTCAGTCTCGGTTAGGTAGCTTCCATTTCGGGCTGCTTAGCCCTACTCCCTCTCGGGATAGTCTCTGAACCTTCCGCTTTCGCGGCTTGGCTGCTGATCGGGATCGGAAGCAACTCCGAACCGTTCCAGCAGTTAAAAAGCTCCATCTTACCGGTTTCCCGGTAAGAGCACTGAATTGTGTCTAGTAATGTGTTAAATCTAATAACTTTAGCCTTATCAGATTCTCTAAAGTAGTGTATGCGTAATAGATTGTATTTGTTGGTTTTTGCGTATATATTTTTTGTGAGGTCGTGCTCTTTAATACAGTCCGCGTTGTATAGTTTACAGATAGGTGCGTCGGACTTGCAATAATGTTGCTGTCCATCCGCCTCCACAAGTAGGTTAAGTTCTGGTATAAAAAAGTCATAGCGCAAGTATCTCTGATCTTTTAAGTCAGTAAAATACTTTTCACGCTCAACGTAGAATCCTTTGTTTGACAGCATGCTGAAAATAAGTTCTTCAAACACACTGCTGGATTTCTTACGACCTGGCATACCCATCTTGTTTTTTATATCCGTTATCACTACACCCCTGCGCACTAGTGTTTCTGCAGACACGCCGCTTGCTTTCACTATGTCTGCCTGCGTAGCTGCAGGGTTGTCTCGCAAAAATGACATTATAGAGGCTTCTATATCTTCTGCGCTCTTTTTGACACGCCTATCAGTTTTGCCATGCTTATCGTTCCAGGCTGACTTGCACGTGTCACTGCAGAACAGCGAGCTTTCTCCAGCTATACTGTATTTTTTGCCGCATTCAAGACATATACCGCTTCTATGCGTTGTTTCTAACTCTCGGCTGCACGCACTACAAACTTTAGCAGACCTGCCTTTAGGCAGTTCTTGTCCGCAGTAAGCGCACAATCGTTTTCTGTTCAAGTTATTTACGTCTTTACGGCATAGCGAGCATAGTCCGTCTTTCAAGATTATCGCTCGTTTGCCGCACCTGTCGCACGTATACTCTTCTGTGTAACTGTGCCTCAGTGCGGACGCACAGCTCCTGCACAAAATAGCATCAGAAGACGTACTAAACAACGTACCACACATTTGGCATGTCGTAAGATGCAACGCTCTTAAATTACGTTCTTTTACTCTACATTTTTTACAGCTAACACTTGGGGTGTATATACTTGCATCCCATTCGCAGCCGCAAAATACGCACACTCTCTTTTCTACTTTATTCACTGGCATACGTGCGTTTATAACACAGTTACCCAATGAAGTCAAACACATTATAATATTCAATGAAAATCGTACCTCGGTCCCTTGATCTTGCCGTTCTCGTCGTGCCACAACTGGTCCTCGGTGTACTTCTCAAGTATCTTGCCGTCCTTGGCCCTGGTCATCAGGAACTTCTCCTTGTCGGCCGGCTGCTTTATATAGTCCGGGAACGCGAGGCGCACAACGTAGTCCTCATGGTCCGCACCCTCCGGCACGTACTTCGGATCGACATACGCCCAGTTTGGATCCGGGTAAAGGATCTGCGCCTGCATCTCCTTGTCTCCGGACAGCCACGCCAGGCCCCTCATCTCCGCGGTCTGGTAGTCCGCCTCCACAATACACCATCCGGGCCTCGCCATGACTATGCTTCGCACCGTCGGTATCTTGCTGGTGTCAAGGAACGGCTTGAACTTGTCCGGCAGCTGTCCCTTGTCGTTCCTGTCGGCCAGTATCCTCTTCATACCGTCCTTCAACCTGGCATGCAGCCACGACGGGTAATTGAGAACGTTTGGATTCCACATTATGTTCAGCAAGGTACGCTACCTCCTTGCCCGGCTTTCGCCAGCTACGCGTCACCGCGCAGATCAGACTATATCTTCACCCTCGGCCGTACCGGTAGGGTGCTGCCCATTTCCACCCGCTTGGGTGTACGCCTCTCGGCTAGTCGTTGAACCTTCCCCTGACGGGGCTTGGCTGCTGATTGGGTCTGTGACCGTCCCAGCAATTAAAGCAGTTAGAAGTATTGATTTCGCAATACTGAAGCTGTTGTTCGTTGATATTACGTGCTATATACGTAACTCATTGATTATCAACTTCGCGGACGGCCGGTTTCAGTCGTCGAGTGGTTGAGGCACAGCCTGTCGTCGCTGGTCAACCAATAGTGTATACCGTTCTCCTTTACCAGCTCGCCGTCGTCGTCCACCTCGTCGGGCTTCAGGAAGTTCTTGCACACGTTGCCGACGCTGTTCAGCTCCAGCAACTCCCTCAGCACCGCATCGTCGTACCTGGACGCAAAGATTTCCAGGGACGTCTTGTCAACCGCAGGCGTGAACTTTGCCTGCTTTGCCGGCGGGTACGTCTTTACCTTCTCCCAGTCTATACTGGGCATTCCGTTCTCCTTCTGGCTGGTGGTCTTGACAGGCTCGTACTTCTTCACCTTGAACAGCCAGTTTCTCATTTGCAGCGGGCTGCGTATGTTGAACTCCGGCGCTGCCACATAATGCTCGAACAGCGCGGCCCAGTCTGACCACGTCGAGTTGCCAGCCTCTATGTCCGGCATAACCGCCTTGTGCAGGTCGGCCTCGGCCTCGCTGGCTTTGCCCGACGCAACCTTGTCCCTTATCGACTCGTACACGTCGTCGCCCAGGCCTGCCGCGGCCAGCCTCTCGCTCATCATCACCTCGGACTCGGCCACAACGCTCTTCAGGAAGTCGGCCTGCAGCTCTCCCTTGGCCCAGTTGTACAACTCGCGCATAATGTCCAGCCTTTCCCTGTCCACAGGCATGCCGTTCAGGCAGAACCACGTGAACACGTTGGTCACGAACGGATTGAGCAGCTCGTTGTAATAGTCCAGCAGGGTCCTTCCCTTTGTAGTCTTCTGTGCGGCCAGCCACCGTTCAACCTCTGGCCATGCCCTGTATACCGCGATCACATCCTTGACAGCATACGGAATCAGGATATCGTCTGGCACATACTCGTATCCGGTGCCCTTCCTTTCGGGATGTTTCTTGCGATACTGTATCAAATCCCAGTCGTACTTGCCGAGGTCGGTGTACCTCAATGCCAGGATGTCCAGTCCAAGCTCGAGCGACTCGTCGCACGCCTGCAGTGCAAACTCCGTATCGAACATTCCCTTGTTGTACCACTCCAGCCCGAGCCAATAGCTCATCCACGACAAGTCCGCCGACAGGTGGTGGCCTATGTACTTCACCTCCGGCCTGTCAAGCCATCTGGACAGTATCCTGCCGGCCTCCTTGTATCCCACGTCGAAGGCGTAGTTGGCGTCCTCGTCCATGAACCTGATATAGGCCGCATCGGTCGGACTCCATGCTATCTGGAGCGACCTGAGCATGCCGTCTACATGCACCTGTCCTCCCCATTCGCAGTCTACGCTCAACACCGTGGCGTTCTCCCTCTCCAGCATCGACACCAGGTTCACCAGCTCTATAGAGTGGCGGACAACCCTGTAGTTGAGAGGCATTATCTCGGGATCAGAGCCAAGTACGCTGTCGTACATGGACTTCACATTGCCCAAGTCCTGCTTGTACCTTTCGTCCATCTCCGGCTTCAGCGCCAGGTGGGTGCCGGGTATGAAATACAGCTTGGCCCTGTACTTCTCCGAGTACAGCCACAGCCCGTGTATGTCGCTCTCCCTGGCCTTCACCCCACTGAGCAGGTCGAACACCGGCTTGCCGACGCATACTATTATCTTCGGCTTTACGGCGTATATCTCCTCCTCGAGCCACGGTGCAAACTCGTCCACCATGGCGGTCTTTGGATTCTTGCATTCCGCAACGGACGACGGCATAACCTTTATCAGCGAGGTTACGTAGCAATCCTCCACGTCAAGCCCGCAGAGCTCGGCGTACATCTTCAAATTAACCCATTCCGGGCAGTGGCAGGTGGCGGGGTCCACCTTGACCGTCTCGAAACGCTCCACCCTCTCGGTGGCATACTCGTCCTTGTTGACGCACGTTTGCACAAACATTATGCGCGTGTGCCTCTTACCGACGCCACCGAGCCAAAGAGTGGCGTCGTCCCCCATCCTCATGTTCCTGCCAATGAGGGCGTATGGCTTGCACCCGCTCTTGACTTCGTCCGTCTTCATAGCGGTCCTACTTCTTCAGCCTATCCAAAAGCTTGCGCGTCAAATACGCTATAAGGCAAACCATACCAATCGAGAGCCTTATCAGCAGGTACAGGCCGAGCACGAATATCACAGGCCCGAACACCACGGACTGCCAGCTGGGCAGCGATGCCACGTTGACATGCCCGCACAAGAACCTGTACACAATCTCGACCAACGGCCACGCGGCGGCGCACAGCATAACCGCGCCTCCAACGCCTATGGCATACATCACCACCTGGCCTATGTTGTGCGTGGCCCTCCTGCTCAGTCGTCCCCTCCTTATCTTGTTGGAGAACGGCAGCGTCAGGTTCAGGGCGTCGTCTATCAACTCGTCCATATCGCGGAGCTGATCCATCCAGTCGTCATGCTCCCCGTCGACGCAATCGGCGTTCATACACTCGTTCAGTATCAACCCGTGCTCCAACTGGTCGGCAAGGCACAGCTTCTTCACCCTCCATGCCGAAACATTGTCGGTAAGCCGCATGTAATAGCCCTCGATACTCTCCGAATACGATATGAAACTCGAAGCATCTGCGGATAGCCTATGCCTGGTCACGGCCTTCACGGCCTCCACTATATTGTTGACCTTCTCGCTTGTAAGGGTCGAATCCTTCTTGGACTCGTTCTTCAACAGGAACATGCGGATACTCTCCACAGACCTGAGGCCGTACACCACCTCGTCGTGGTACATGGCCACATACGACTCCTCGGACCTATAGCCGTACAGCTTGGCGGCCTCGTCCCTCATCCTCGTCTCATGTGCCCGGATAGCCTTTATATCCTCGTCGGACAGACCGAACACGTTTGGAATATTTGTATTGGTTTTAGACATTTCTACAATCGTTACTCGTTATCCCCTCCCTGCTCCTCGACAGGGCACCCTTCTCCACTATTGCCGTCGTCGGCATTTTCATCTTCACTCTTGGTCTCCTCCGGAGTGTACGTATACGCCTGCATGTCAACGGACGGGCTGCCGCAGAACACACGGTCAAGGCTGTGGATACCGTCCATGGACAAGTGACCGACAGTCTTTTGCGTTCCGTCCACATTCCTGGATATCTGGCTGTACCCGGCCAGCACGTCCGCCACATCCTCCAACGCCTCCTTCAGATTCTGGTTGTAGTTGGCTATAGTCAACGACTCCGTCGACTTGGCCAGTACCAACCTGTACCTGCGGCCGTCCTTGACAAGGTTGTCCATATCCGTGTTGGACTTCACAGCCGAGTCGGGTATGGTGTCACACTTCTCCCGGTATGTGTAGATCTGCGGTTCATTGTCCGCAGCCTCCGGATTTATAATCCAGCTGGTAGTTCCGTGGGATGCGTCATCCTTGGCGTCGGACGCAAATTCCTTCCTTGCAGTCGCGTACAGTACGCGCACATTGTCGATCATATACAGTGATGCCATAATTACAGTAATTCAGTTGTTGTTTCGTATTTTGTCTATTGCGGCAGCGATATATTCAGTATCGCGTCCATCATCGCAGCTCAGTTTGTCCAGCAGTCCGCTGCACACGTTAAGGACGGAATCGCTGCACCTTCCGCCCATGTTGTTCAAATAGGAGACCATGTCGTTCAGGATCGCCCTCCTATACAGCACATCCCTGCCCAGCGTGTCCCCGCCCTTCTCCAGTACGGCCTCGGCCCCTACCATTTCCAGCATGAACCTGTACTCGTACTCGCCTTCCTCCGCGGGCCCAACGCCCATATCCTTGGATATTCCGCACATGGACACAATGAACGAGTTGCATCGCAATCCGGTAAGTTGCGACGCCTGCACGCTGTCTCCAACGTCTATGTCGTCGTATCCCACAGACACGCCCTTTGCAGCCTTGTCCGGTGCCATGCCGTACTTCCTGGCGGCAGCCAGGGCTATATTGCAGACTATCGTGTCCGGGAACCCGTTCAGCGAGCTGACCACAAGGTTTCCGGCCGTGTCTCCAATCTCCGAGTAGTACATGCAGTGCTCCATCATACCCTTCACCCTCGCTATGACAGCCGGGTCTGTCTTCCAATCGTCAGTGACAGGGGTGTGCGCGACTCCAAGGCATCCAGAATACAGATGCCTGTATATGTATGCGTTGTTGTCGCTGTTCTCATAATCCTTGACGCAACGCTCGCTTATCGTGTCTGATATGTCGTTTATTGCGTCTACAGGCCAACCGTCGGCCTTCAGGTATCCCCTGTTTATGTACGGTATGTTGTACGACCCGTCCGTCAGCGGCTTGAGCTTGGCCGCCACGTACCTTGTAGCGGTGTACATGTCCATGGTAGGCCTGTCGTATTCCTTGGCCAGCCTGGACTGCACCAACCCGTCTGCGGTGGAATCAACCAGGGTCAGCAGTATTTTCGCTGTACTCTCGTCTAAACTTATATGCATAATCAACTAGTTTTTTGGAGAACAGCCTTACGGCGTCCTCCAGTGTTTTATCGTCTTTGTAGTATGTGTACACACTCGTGCCGTCATGGGCGTATATATCCCACATAACCCTCCTCCACATTACCATGAACACCAGTCCAGGGAACATGGCGGCCAAATCGTATTCCACCATCTCCCGAATCGAACCTTCCGAGGCGGCCTCGTACAACTCGGCCATCCTCGCAGCCTTGCAGGCTATATGGTACCTTGCCCTGTCCGAGGCGCCGTCGGCCTCTTGCGCTGTTATATTCGGAGTGTCCATTACCAGCTTGTCTACAGCCCTCATCGACTTCAACAGCACCTCGTACATGCCGTCCTCTCCCAGTCGAATGGTAACAGCCGCTATCATACTGCGTATCCTCCTGCAGTCGTCGTCTGTATAGCTGGCGTAGTCGTAGTCTGCCTGCAGCAGGTCCATCGGGTAGTCGCAAAGCGGCACGAATGTCTTGGCACCGTCAACAACCTCTCCATCCCAGTAGTCCGTGTCGAACACGTGTTCCTTCATGGCTGCACCTGAGAACATGTTCCAAAACTCATTGTACAGTGTTAGGTCCTTGTCTTTCTTGCTTGTTTTACAGGATCGCATTTCTCCAATAGTGTGTTGGCTTCGTCGTATGTCATGTCGCCTACATCCTTGTAGGACCCGTCCACACGGACGTCTACGACATTGTACATGTCAAGAAGCCTGTGAATATTAACCCGGCCCTGTTCGCCGGCCTTGTCGTTGTCCGGTATAACGCATATCCTTCCGCTACCGAACGCCTTTGCTATATAGTCGGCCTGTGCCTCTGAAAACGCCTTGCCCATCAAGGCTATCGCCGGAGGTCCTATCTTTCCGGCATCCAGCGGACCCTCCACAAGGATGCAGAACCTGTCCTCAGGCTTCCTGTCCCTGTTGAACTCCACTGCGGCGTCGAAGCCCATCAGCCACTTGTTCCTTGTGCCTCCGACCGCATTTATGTACTTGTGCGGCCTGAAGCCTGACGGATACCTGTCGTTCGGCGGGAAGTAGTCAACGGCGGAACCGTCGTCGAACTGCTCGGAGACGGTAACCCACTCGTCGCCGTTCCAGAACAGGTGCTTTCCACCGTCCATCTTGTCTATGTACCTGCTCTGGTATCCCCACCTGACGCCGTTCATCACCACGGAGAACACTATCCTGCCCTTCGGCGAATTCTTCATACCGCCTGGAAGCCTGGAATAGTACACGCCTGTGGCCCTGTCCTCGGGCGCCGCCTCGTAGCAGTAGCAGGCCTCGAACTGGAGCTCGAGCGCCAGCGGCTCGAATCCGCGCGACTCCAGGTACTCCAATGCGGGGTGCCCTGGAGGCAGCTCGGACAGCGGGGTGGTCTTACCGACCCACGCCGGCACCTTGTTGCCGTTGCCGTCGTCCACAAGGTTCTTGCCTGACGACCCTGTGGACACGCTCTTCTTGACCGACGCGAATTCTGGATACCTCTCCTCGACCGGAGGATACTTCTTCCTGTCAAGCAGGTCAGTAACCCTGTACTTCCTGCCTGTCTTCATAGAGCTGGCGCACGGAGGCTCGTACGTCCTGTTGTCCGTGTACTTGCCGTACATCTTGGCCAACCTCCTGTTTTCCGCGGTGTCGTTTACCTTGTAGTCGTACTTTCCTATCAGGTAGAACTTCTCGGCGTTCACAGTCAAATGCTTGCTGTTGAACTCCTTGACACCATCCTCCATGAGCAGCTCCGGGTCAGCCATGGCTATATGGTAGCCGCTGGACTCGTTGGATATCTTCACCGGCCCGTGTATCTCCGCCAGCTGCTCCGCCAGCCGCATCACCTCCGTCGGGACGGATGCGGTCGTGACGGAGCCTGACGTGAACACGTCGTGACCGTACTTGAAATCGTCTGTCATAACAGAATAAGTATTATGATTATTATTAACAGAATTATTATGCAACCAGAGTTACCTTCCATAATTTTACAATTTGCTAAACCGTTGATAATCAAACTCCCTTGTTATCGGGAATATCAATCCCTTGCACTTTCTCGACTTGAACGCGTTCATATACTGCGTATCCTCGTATGTGGCGTTGCCTTCGTCGTTGTTTATGTCGTCGTCGGTAAGCCTTTTCCTGATAGCCGATATGCCGTACGCCGCTGTCGCCTGCCAGTGCAGGGACTTACACTCGGCGAGGTGTGCCTCGGTTATCACCTTGACACCCACGCTGTCCTTGGTGGTCTGGGCCATGCTCACGGCCGCCACATTCTCGTTTATGGCCATGTTCTTCATAACCTCGGCGGCCTGCTGGTACAGTATCCTCTTCTCGTGCGGATCAGACGTGTTGTCTGTCAACGCCGCGCCTATCCAATCCAGTATCACCAGTCCTATGTCGCCGAACCTCTTCTTTGCCCTCTGCACCACTCCGATTATGTCCGTTACAGAATACTTTCCGCCCTGCCAGTCCACCATATGAAGGTACGGTCTCAAATCCTCCCTTATCTTCTTTATAGTGGCTATCTGGTCGTCTGTCAGCACGCCGTTCTTGGACATTGCGTCGTCCACGCCGTCCTTCACCTTGTCGAACGGTATTTTTGCCAATGCCGAAGACGAGGTGCAGCTGCAGTTGGCTATGAACCTGGGTTCAGTCTCCACGAACGACTGCTCCGTACTTATGAACACCACATGCTTCTTTGCCATGGCCACAGTTGCAGCCAGCTGACATGCGAATATGGTCTTTCCCTGTCCAGTCGGGGCGCACACTATGATATGCTCCTTCAGACCAAGGCCTCCTCCCAGGCTGTTGTTGAAATTGATGAACGGAGCCGGCAGCTGTATACGCTCCACCACAATTCCGCCGTCCGAGTCTCCAAGGCTATGGAACTCGTCGTCCTCCTCGTCTCCGCCGGATATCGCAGTTATCTCGCTCTTCAACGAGTCGAGCCTGCTGCCGGGATCGTGCGACACGCCGTTCAAGTCTATATCCTGTATACCCAGCGCCAGCTTCCTGTTCTTCAGCCACAGCAGGCACGTCGGCGACACTATGGCCTCCAGCTCCGAGTCCGAACTCAGGGACAGTATATCCGTGTACAGTTCCTCGAGCTCGTCCGAACCGACGGCAGACATCAGCCTTGCCATCTTCCTGTCTCCACGCAGGCATTCCTCCGCAGCCTTCATCGCATCCGCCGTCGGAACGACAAACGAACCGTCATCAGGCTCGGTAACGAACCTTGCGTACTTCATGGTCTCGTAGAACGCATAGTTCAACGGACTGGTAAAGTCGTTCCTGGATGCCCTGCTGGATACGTCGACACACAGCCATGACCTCATCTTGACCCATATGGTCTCCACCCTAAGCACGCCGGCCAGCAGGAACTTCTCGTACCTCGCGGGAGCCGACTGCATTATGTTAAACCCCGCTGTTTTGTCTATTAACATACCTATTGAGCCTTTCCAAGTTTTCCTTATAGTTCGCGGCGCACACCCTCATCAGGTCCGGCCGCCATTTCAACTCCTTCGACGCATCCTCCGCAAACAACGGCAGGTACATATCCTCCGTGCACACCATCAGCAATGCCAACCCGTCTATACCCCACTGCCTGTCGTCTATGTACAACATGACGTTCAGGCTGTCGGGATCGTCGGAACCGGTCACCAGCTTCAAGTACATACGCAGGGAATCTATCCTGGCGTTCATCTCCTCTTCCGCCAGACTTGCCGACGGAGCGTTGACCACAGCCTTCTCAGGCAGGTTGTACACCGTGCCGACAAGGAACTTGTAGTTTGCAAGGGCCTTGTCGCCGGCCATGTGCGAGGCGTACGGCCTCTTTATGGATCCAACCTCGAACTGCGCCCGCACCCACTCTGCAGGATCGGCCCCTATAGCCGAAACCTGCCTTGCTATGGTCGTCCACACCGAACTCTTCTTGCCGTTCTCACTAAGCTTGAACTCTTTTCCGATAACCTTCTCGGTATGCAGTTCATACGCGGTTTGCAGCTTTACGATAACGGAACCAAGCGCGGTTTCGGACGATGACAGCACCTTTCCAGGAGGGGCGACGCCGTAGATTTCATCGTCGTCATCTTCGTCCATGGCGCTAGAGTATAGGTGTTGCAGCCCCTATGTCAAGGCAAGTGCATATGCACATGACGCACGAGTCCTCCGCCAGTTCGCCTTCACCGGCATCCGAAAGGTTGCAGAAGTACCTGAAGTCCACGTTGTTGCGATGATAATGCCCGTGGTACCACACGCTGGGTAACAGCGCGTTTCCTATGGCCCCCAAGACCACCTGCTCCCTGTCTATGGCGTCTTTCGCCGCCAGGAACATGGTCGGTAACTCTGGATTGACTATGGACGGCCTTGGTCCGGCATGGGACAGTATGCCGTAGTATCCAGTCCAGTCGCCTCCTCCACGAAACGCGGACTGCACCCGCACTCCCTCTTCTTCCCACCAGTCGCGCCCTTCCTCGCGGAACTCCACGTCGGCCGACGCGGCGCCTCCGATAACCAGAAACCTCCTGCCGTTGACAAGTATAGGCCCGTCTTGCAGGAACACCACCCTTGGATGCTCATCGTCCTGCTGCGGCAACGACGCGCTGTTCCTGGCCCTGTCCCACACTGCCGGGTTGTCGTGGTTTCCCCTGATAAGGTACACTGTAGTCCTGAACATTTCGGCCAGACGGTTCATCTTGCGTACAAGCGCCTCGCCTGCCGGATCATCAGGGAACCCCAGTCCGACGTCGCCAAGCAGTATCATATGGGCCTCCTCGACCTTCTCTCCAATCACCTTGGCGTTCCTCTTGCGGTACATAAGCGAGTCCCTCAGCGCAACCTGCAGCACTGAAAGCTCCCCGTGTATGTCGCCGCACACCCAGGCAGATCCGGTTATGTCCGGATTGCCTGTATTCATGCTGTATTGTTCATTTTCGTCAGTCATAGTTAAATCATAGAATCAAATACCTCTTTCATCTCTTCAACGCTATCGACCTCGTATATGCCGTAGCCCATATCCTTGTACACCTTCTTCCTAGCCGCACTGTCCTTGCTCGGCATTAGCCAGGTGTCGCTCTTCACATCCTTCTTGTCGTAGTCTTCCGGAGGAACGAACATGAAGTCTATCACAACACCGCACTTCTTTCCCGGACGTATCTCGGCGAGTCGTCCGGGCTTCTGTATGGTGTTCGTGTACTTGGCCCCGGCGTTGCAGTTCACCAGAACCGCCAGGTCGCTGAATGTCACTCCCTGCACGAATATGTTCGTGCACAGGCACCTCTTTATGTCGTTTTCCTTCACCTTTGCCACCAGGGCCTCGCGCTCCTTCTTGTTCTTGAACAGCATGGCCATGGCCAATTCGGCCTCGTCTCCCATGGCGTCCAGGTACAGTTCGGCCTGCGCCTTGTTGGCTATGAATATCAGCGTCTGCAGGTCCTTGGGAATGACGTTGCGGCAGATGTCCGCGACCGTCTTGGCCATGGTGGCGTTCAGGAACAGTGCCGAGTCGTACGCCTTGTTGCGGCTGTAGAAGTATTGCGGAGTAAGCTCCACCCTCAGGAATATCACGTTCAACTGGCAGATGGCACCCTCGGCCACGGCCTCCTGGTATGTCCTGTTGGCCAGCACCGGACCGAACGCACCGGTTATCAATGCGTCCCTGTTGTCGAACCTGCCTTTGAGAGTCGCGCCGAACCCCAGCCTCCTGGCCTTCGTGAACTTGTTGAGAAGTCCCAGCCTGTGGTCTGTCACAAGGGCGTGCGGCTCGTCCACCAGCAGAAGCCTTGGCAGGCTCTCGTCGACATGCTCGAGGCAGTCTATGGTGCATACCGTTATGCCGTCTGTGCTCGGCACCTTCGACGTCGTGCCTGTTATCTTCTTTATCTCGCGCCCCTTTATACCCCTGGCGCCCCTCAAGTCGTCGTACAGCTGGTCGACGAGGTCAACACCTGGGGCCACGACAACCGCAGGCAATGATGGATATGCACGTAACGTATTGATAATCAGACTAGTCTTTCCAAAACGCGTCGGCGCCCCAACCAGCCCGCTGCAATCCTTCTTCAGCGCCTCGGTTATCAGCGCCTCCTGCGAGAACCTGAACCCGTACATCTTGTCCAACGCCGGTGCAGGGAACCCTGCCGGGATGCACGCCTTCCTCTTGTCGACTATATCGAACTGCACGCCGTGCTTGAATGCAGCCTCTGCGATCCTGCCCGCAAACCCTGGATAAGTGACACAAACCTCGCCGTCGTCGGTGTCGGCCACTGCGAACATCTCCAGCGGCCTCATTCCGTTCAGGTCCTTTTCCCATATAGTAAGCGCCTCCTTTATGCAGTTTGGAACAGGAGAGAACACTATCCTGTCGTCGTACTGCCTTATTGTTATCTTGGTGCTATGCATAATCAAAAACAGTTGCCGGGAGGGCACCACGCCCTCCCGGACTTATTCCTTGCCATGAACGGGCGCGACAATACAACCGGTATGCGCGCCCAAAACTACCTATTCACCGGTTTCTATAGTAAACCTTCCGTATCCCGACTTGGAGCCCCACGGCGACAGTCCTATGCATTCGCCTATAGTGGAGAAGCACTCCATGACCTCCTGCTCTGTCGGAGGGCGCTGCTTGAACAACCCCTGCATACCGTCGTCGCCTTCAAGCTGCGACAATATGAATACAGGGAAAGTCAGCACCGTACCGGCCTGGAAGCACTCGTACGTGCTGGACTTGCCGTTGTCCTTTGCAGACCCCCTCAACGAGTAGTACCTTATCGACGGAGCCTTTATCTTTATCGGCAGCCTGACATAGTCCACATTCGACTCTGCAAGTATGCCTATGGAGTCCATGGCCTCCCTCAACGCCCATCGCCACTGCGGCATGTTCGTTCTGAGCCAGTTGTCGGTACCGCTTTTAACTATATCAAAGCGCATTATCTTATCCCGACTGTGTATGTTGCCAAGGAACGGAGTGTCCAGCCTGCACGACAGCAACAGCTTCTTGCTCGAGTTGCCTACCGTAATTTTTGCAGCATCATTCATCACGAACAAATGCTACACCGTTTTTCAAAGGCTGTCAAGGGTTTTCGGAAGCGCCCAGCTTAATTGTCCTGCTAAATGCACTCATCAGGTTGGCGTTATGGTCCACGATAACCAGCTGCATGTCTGCGCTGTCCATCACCGTTACCAGCTCCTGGAACATGTCCCTCATGCTGACTATGCCGTCGTCGTCTATATGGCTGGACGGCTCGTCGAGAACAAGCAATCCCATCTCGGGCAGCACTATCTGCTGGCACGCTATCAACAGCGCCAGCGCCAGCCTTATCGCCTGGCCTCCGGACAGCTGCTCCTGCGGCATGTCGTACTCCGAGTCGTCGTCAACCCTTACAAACCTGAACGTCATCGGATAATACGGATCCGGTTCCACGGTGAAGTTGGCGTTCATCTTCTCGAGCAGATCCTTCACCACGGCCGATATACCCTTGAACACCGTGTTCATGTACGCCATGGGCACGCCGTTCTTGCCTATAACCTCCCTGACCTTCTTCAAGTCTGCTATAAGCGAGAGCCTCTGCTTGTTCTGCTCTATCTTCTCCAATACGCCTTTCAACTCCTTCTCGTTGGCATCCACCTCCTTCTTGATGCGGTCATACTCCGCCGTGGCCTTGTTGTAGATGTCCTTCTCGGTCTCCACAAAGCCAAGCACCTCCTGTGCAGTCAGCACATCTGGATACCTCTCCTTCAAGCATCTCTCCAGGTTTGGATCCTTCAGCAGGTACTCCTGGCCGGTGTTTATCTTCTTCAGGGTCTCCTCGCCCATTTCCACCAGGTCGCCGTACAGTGATATGTGCTCGCGCAGCACGTCCAGCTCCGAGGAATACTTGGCTGCCGAATCCCTTTTCTCGCGCAGTTCCGTAAGCTTCTCGTTGTAGCGGTCCACGTCGCCGTCGTCTATATCGTATCCGTTGAACTTGACAATCTCCGCCCTGGCTGCCGCAACGTCCTCCTCCGCCCTGGCCTTCATGTGCTCAAGCGTCTTTATCTCGGCAGACACGGCGGACGCATCCTTCAGCCTTGAAACTATAACGTCCAGTTCCTCAAGCATCGGAGCCAGTATCTCGTCTATCTCCTCAGGCTCGCACAACTCCTCGTCCTCGGATATTCCATCCAGGTTTTCCGCCAAGTCCAGAACGTTTTTGTACATAACAGCCCTCTTGCGCTCTGTCTCTTCAACCTTGGACGCCGCCACCGCATAGTTGGAAGCCATCGTCTCCAGCTCCACCCTGAGGTTGGCGGCCTTCATCTGCAGGTCGTCATCCATCTCCTTGATGGAGGCGAGCGCGGCGGTCAAGGCATCAACCGTATCGTCGCTTCCTATGTGCAACTCACCGCCGCAGCACGGACACTTGGCCGCCTTGCCCTTGCCGGCCTTTACAGCCTCCAGCTTGGCGCTGACAAGCTTATTCTGCCACTTCAGCGCGTCAATCGAGTTCTGGCATTCAATCAGCTCGGTGTATGCGGCCATCTTCCTTTCGCGCTGGTGCTTGACTGCACCGGCAGCGCTGCTTTCAGCGTCCCGCCAGTCCTTGTCGGCCTCGTAATACCATTCCAAAGCCTCCTTGTATGCAGTATACGCCTCGATACCGTCGGAAAGCTCCTTCTCACGAGCCTTCATACTGCCCAAGTCGTCCGGAAGCATAAGCTCCATGACGGACAGCTTCTCCGCGCAGTCTACTATCGTGCCCTCTCCAGCCCTTATCCTGCCAAGGGCTCCGGATACCTTTGCATGTGCAGTCAACTTGCCGCTTATCTCGTCTATCTCCCTGGCACACGTGTCTGAAAACTCCGCGAGCTTGTCATGCTTGACGCCGAGGTTGGAATACACCAGAGCCGTGGTCCTGGCAAACGAGTCCCTGGCCTTGAGCAGGCTCTCGTTTGCTGCCGCCAGCTCTGCCGATGCCTTTTCCATCTCCCTCTCGCCGTCTGCATACTCCCTCAACGCGCCTATACAGACGGAGGCCCATTCCTGGTTGGACGCCTTTATCATGGCGGCGGTAAGCTCGCTGTCCAGGGATACCGCCTTGTCCTCCAGCATGACCTTCAGCTCGGAGTAGTCCTTGACGCTGCTCTCCACAGCCACCTGCTTGGCCAGAAGGTCTTCGCTCCTCTTGTCGATGAAGCTCAACTGCACCAGCTTCCTGAATATGTCGTTGCGCTCCGCGGGGGTTCCCTGGACAAGCGAGGCTATATCGCCCTGCTTTATGAACGCCGCGTTGGCCAGGGCGGCCTTGTCCACTCCGAGAATCTCCTTTATCATCTTCTCGACGTCGTCGGCCTTGGTGTATTCCGCACCATCCCACTTGAGAAGCCTCTTGCTGGATTTCTGCAGTATCTCCCTGGTTATCTCGCCTTCCTTGCCGTCCTTCTTGAACTTGATCTTCACAACGGCCTTCAACGCGCCTCCCTCAGCGCCGTAGTTCCTAATGTACGACGTTCCGGTCCTTCCGTTCAGGTTTCCCGTGAACGCATAGTCTATAGCCTGCAGCAAATTGCTCTTGCCGCTGCCGTTTGAGCCCACTATTCCAAGTATGCCTGTGTCCGTATCGACGTCGATGCTCTTGTGGGGGCCCCAATCCTTCAATTCAATGTGTGTTATTCTCATATCAATATCTTTCCATCCAATCTTTCAGTAACAAACTCGTCCAGCACGGCCCTGTGGTCTGTGCCGCTGTCAAGCAGCAGCATACACAGACTGGTCAGTCCACGCTGGGACTCCTCCTCGGAGAAGTATTCACTGGAAACCTCGTTCATGTATTCCCGAAGGCTCACGCACCGTCCTCCCTGAATCTTCTCAAGCACCTCCCGCTCGCTTGTGCTGAGCATGGGCTGCATCCTGAATATGGTCCTGCACCACTTGTTGCCGGCCTCGATTGTAGCCTTTCTATCGGCTGCAGACTTCAACATCGTGTGCACCGAGGTCACAGCCCTGTCGAACACCACGAACACTATGCCTCCAGGCTCCACGTCCCTGCAAGCCTCAGTCAGCTCCTCCTCTGTCGTTATCTTGAACTTCTGCACAGGGCGCGTCTCGAAAGGCACCCTCTCCAGGTCGTCCAACACCCACTCGCTGCCGTTGTAGGCCATGGTCAGGATGTTGGCCGTCTTGTCGGAAGGCTCTCCGCCCTCGCACAGCTCTGTGCTGCCGGGATAAGTGAAGGTCATCACGCGGTTGGACGGCGTCTTGCATGTAGCGTAGAACTGCTTGTGGATGTGCCCTGCGGCAACCACCTTCCACTTGTCGGTCTTGGCCAGCTCCTCGATAGTTATCATGTTCTCGCCGGCATATCCCACTGCGTCGGCAACCTCCAGATGATACATCAGGATGTCCGCAGCCGGTGCAGTTTCCATCCACTCCCTGTAGGCGTCGGCATCTGCATAGCTCCTGCCGGTTATCGTGATGCCCGGCAGGCCTCCTGTCTCGGAGTATACGTACACCTCGTCGTCAAGGTAGTATATGCCTCCAGTCTCAGGAGTGTCCTTCATTGCACTGCACCAGTGCGGCGATGCATTGTCGTGGTTTCCTGCAACCACTATCATAAGCTGTCCGTTTGCCTTCAGGAATTCACGCAAATTAGACAGCTGCGTTATGCAAACCTTCGACCCCGGGTTGACTGTGTCCAGCAGGTCTCCGGAACACAGCACAAGGCTCACTCCGGATTTTTTCAACGCAGAAAGCGCCGACATCGCCCCTCGCAGGAAGTCGGCTCCCCTGGACTCGTGACCGTACTGCCTGTTGCATAGATGGCAGTCGGCTATATGTCCTATGTGTATATTTTTATTCATGTTGTAGTATCGTATAGTCAATATTGTACCTGTGCCTTACTTGACGCCTTTACGTCGATAAACTTGTCCAGCATCTCTATAACGCCGTTTTTATTAGTTACACAAATGGTGAACAGCAGGTTCAATCCAGGACTTGGGATGAACGGCTCTCCTGCCGCTTCTGCAAAACTGGACGAAGCGACCTCGAACTTGAACACAAAGGACGGGCGTCCCAAAGCGTACGCGTACCTCATTCCGGCGTTGCGCAGCACGGCTATGTTACCGCAATGTGCAGTGATATCATTGCCGTGTTCCTTGTCGACAAACCTCAATTCGTCAAGCCTGAGCTGCGTCGAGCATGACCGTGCATCGTTACTGTCGTATATCGACATGTCACTCGGCAGCAAGTCCAAGATAGGCGTAACGGCCAACTTGCCCAGTAATTTGTTCAGTCCAGCGAGAAACTCGTAGTCGTATTTAACCGTGCAACCCCGTAGTTCCACTTTCTCGAAGACAGCTGCGAAGGCCTTGTGCGCGGCTGTAAGAAACACCGGTGCAGAGCCGGTGTCCGCATTCACAAGGCTCACCCACGACTCTCCCAAGTCGTCGAAACGCAGCTTCCTGTATATTTCCTTTATATCACTCATATAATCCCCTCCTGATATACAACGGTATGTTTATAAACCAGTCGGACGCCTCCGTACTGCGGAACGCGTCGTATACCGACTTTGTTATCATCCCGTTATGGAACATCTCGAATGTCAGTGACTGGGTGTCCAGAGTTATCCTGTGAATGACGCTCCTGATAAATATTTTTTCCGACTGAATGTCCATCCAATGACATGTACAATTCTTGGACAATCCTGTTATACCAGAGCAATCAAACAGTACGTCTCCTGTGTTCTTGTCTCTAAACTTCAAGTTGCTTACAGACGCATACGACAGGCAAGACGAATCCTTGTAACCCTGTATCCATATGGAACCGTGAAAACAAGAACGTTTGGCGGTGTTGCGCTTAATATCGCCTATCACGTTTTGTGCAAGCTCCACGGAAAGCTCCAGCATCACGTTGCAAATGTCTTTCACTCCAAGCACATACATGCCAAACTGGTCCGCTTCGTTATTATAGACGTGGCAAACAGGTTTGTAGCCAGAGTCTGACATGTCGTCTGTGCAGTCTATGGCCAGGTCGGCCACCCTGCAGCTATTCTTTAAGTCTATCATCATGACAGTACAGTAAAGGCGGCCCTCCTGTATCGGTGGGCCGCCATTGTGTTGAGTTGAAGCAAACAGCCTGCGGTATTAAATTCCGTTTAGCACGTTTGCCATCCGTTTTATATGATCCCAAATAGAGTCGCGCAATGCCCTGCACGTGCCCTTGTCAGGCTGTGCCTTGCTTATGTATTTGGCTGCGCAGTCGGCAGCGGCCTCCCTCAGATCTCCGTATGACACTTCCCCGAGCATATCTCGTATTGCCGGCATCAGTCTTTGGTCGGCAGGATGCGACTGCTGCCACAGGACAGCCTTGTCATCCAAGTCGCCGCAACCGGATCCAACCTTGCAGAGATACGCCTCGGTTCGGTCCATGGCAGTTGACAAGCACCTGTACTTTGCAGCCGCGATCATGTCGTCCCTTACACCGGGAGACACGTCGTTCACGCCGGACACCACCAGACCATGCCACGCCTTGACTGCATCGCCGAATATGTCCACGATCAACTTTATCCTTCCTGCCCTGTATATCTTGCTGTATACCAGCGACCCGTCTGTCCCTCCGGTTGCGATATGCCTGCTTCCAGACTCCTTCAAGTCGTGCAGGTAGTCTCGCACCACATTCATTACGGAGCCTTGGGACACGCCGTCGATATAGCGTATGAGCCGCGAGTTCTCCGCTATCCTGGCCACGCTGTACGGGGTCTTGTGCTCCACTATAACCTTGTCGAACAACTTCTCCAACAGCCTGCCCGGATCGAATTCACCGTTGTGCGGATCTATCAGCGCCTTCTTGGTACCCTCGCTGGAATAGCATTTATAGGCGCCGAAATACAGCAGCGCGGACACTGCCATGTTTACAGTCGGCCTGAACTGGCCGGCTATACCGTCGGTGATGTCCACCGAATTTTGAATCAGTATGGTGTCTGCCGGATCAAAACCGGCATCGGCCCACTCGCGGCACAACCTGAACGCCAGGTCGCAAAACACGCACGACAGGGCCATACTAACATCGACGGTGGAATCCATCCTACCGTCGATGCTGTTTGTTTCCTTGTTTTTTGATTTCATGGTTTTTTGAAATGTTGAATATGTCTGCAATGGTCATATCGCGCTCCTCGCCGTCTACCCTGCAGTTTACCTTTGTGTCCCCTGTCGTGCACTTTCCAGTCTGTCGCCCAGTGCACACTGTTATAGTGGCGTTCGGTAGATAAGACAGCATGGCCATGGCGTGTGGTCTTGTCCACAGCGTCATCGGCTTGTTCACAGGATATTTCGGAAACATGAACGGCACAAGCAACGAGGTGTTGTACTCGCACATGTCCAGCAACTTGAGCATGTATTTGCTGGTTTCCAGCTTGTTGCCGGCAGCCTCGGCCTTGTTTATGGCATCCATGACGTTGCCGACCTTGGCTATGAAAACCGGGTCGCTTACAAGCTTGTTCTGCAAATCGAAGAATACGTCCATAATCAGTTACCCTCTATAACCTGTGGTGCCGGGTCGAATATGGGCTTGTGCTCTATATACGCAGGCATCATGCTGCTGGCCTGCCTTATCTTGTTGCCGGTGTTGTTGTGGTCTTCCAGCAAATCGTACATGTCGGCGTTGAGCGGACTGAACACCTGGCTCTCGAACTCGGCCTCAAGCCTTCCCGGAGCCATGGCTATCATCCTTGGACCGAGTATGCCGTTGAGCCTTGACGACCCGTTGTTGCGGCACTTGATCTCGCGTCTGGAGCGGATCTTCACGTCGTACTCCAGAAGAAGGTCGTTCTCTCCCATCCTTGCCGTGTCTGGCTCAGCAAGGATCTCGTCTATCCGGTCCCTCAGGCAAAGAAGGTCCGTCACCGGAATCGCCCTTAAATCTATTTCGGAGATATTCGGTGCGGTCGTCGACTCCATCGCCGCTTCCGTCGTCTCCTCCTTCGCTTTCTTCGCTGGCATTTTCGTTACAAGGTTTCCACTTTACATTACCGAACCTAGCCCTTGGAAACTGGTTAGGTTTGTAGAACAGCACTCCATTTGGACTGTTACTTTTCCTTCTGGACATTTCCGTCTATTACCATTTTCTTGAATTTAGGCGACGGGCGGAATACGGGCTTTATACACGCGTCAACATCGACAGATGCGCCCGTGCGTGGGTTTCTAGCCTTGCGCGGGCGCATCATCCTTGACTCGAACGTGCCGAAACCGGCTATCGTAACCCTATGTCCCTGGCCGACATAGCTCATTATCAAGCCTGTGACCTTATCAACAATATCCTTGTTCGCAGCCCTGTTTGAATTGGGGTCCGCGGAACAAAGGTCTGAAACTATATCCTGCTTATTCATTTTCTGTTGCTGGACAAACCATAGCATGTAATGCTGTATATTGCAAGACATTCATTTCATGTGCCAGCTAAAAATCGAGGCAATTCGCCGCCCGCCCCTCGCGGGGCGGACGGCTCCTTTTCCATACAATAGAAACCATGCAGCATATACTACATACACCACAATGGAGTGCACCCGCCGCGACTCGAACGCGGGACACCAAGCTTAGGACGCTCGTGCTCTATCCATCTGAGCTACGGATGCATGTAGGCCCGGTAGGATTTGAACCTACGACCAAGGGATTCAGGTTTGTGGTCATTTCTGACCTCCCTGGACTATATCACCGCCTTATCTTTCGACTTAGGCGCCCGGCGCTAGTGAGGGATTATTGATTCCATTCTCACCCTCTAGTCTCTGAACCTTCACGCTACTTTTACTGGATTTGCGTGCTTGGCTGCTGATTGCCCTTTCGGGTTTCCAGCAATTCACCGGGTTCAACAACGGCTTTCACCGTTGAGGCACCAATGTAATTGATTATAAATCAATCACTTAGATGAGTCCCACGCTCTAACCACTGAGCTACAGGCCCGTTGTAATTGCTTATAGCACGTGCTGTGGGTGCAATTACTAAAACCCGGGTTTTTGTACTTGCGTACAATTCAGGACGCACACGGCGGTCGACTCGTCGCGTGCTATAACCAGCGGTGCCGTACTCCGCACGGCTAATATCGCTAGCCGCCAACGACACTGTGATATGGGGCGCAGTGCAACCCCTTGCATGGCGTACCGATCCACCATGCAATAGGCCCGGTAGGATTTGAACCTACGACCAAGGGATTCAGGTTTGTGTATGTTTCCACACTCCCTGGACTATTTTATCACCTTATCTTTCGACTTAGGTGTCCGGCGCTTGTGGAGGCTTATCGTTGCCGTGCTCACCTCCTAGTCTCTGAACCTTCGCGCTACTTTTATCGGCTTCACGCGCTTGGCTGCAGATTGCCTTGTAATCTACGTTATACCTAATCAGCCGATGCTTTATAGCATTAGCAGACACACCATAGTATTTACCGCAGGCTGACAAACTACCCAATTCGCGTAGCTTGTCTACCACGTCTTGCACTGGCTTGTCCTGATTTGCAATAGTCAACTTGTGCGCATCAGTACATTTCCTACTACAATATTTACTATGATGTGGTGGTAATGGCTTTCCACAATAGATACACATAGCTCCGTCAGGTTTCCTGCAATTCACCGGATTCTCACTATCCTTTTCAGTTATAGTGACACTATTAAGCCAAGCATGGAGTCTGACATGTTGGCTGCGCAACATCACTAACAAGTTTTCTGGTCTGTTATTGACCTTATTACCGTCTAAATGATGCACAACCTCGTCTTTTGCCAGCTTCCTTCCTAGTAGCTTTTCAGCAACCAGGACATGCTCGTATACGTAGCCGTCATAGTTTTTTCTAGGTGTATTGTGAGGATCAAGTTCCTCTACGTACACCATTCTATATCCATTTACTATACGATTTGACCTCATAATGAGTCCCCGGCTCTAACCACTGAGCTACAGGCCCGTTGCGGCATCTGCAGTGTTGTTGCCCAATTACCCGAAAGTACACTGCAGACGCCAGCGCGAGACTTTCGTCCCGCACACTTATATATAGCCGTTTTTACTGCTGTTTTTCACAGCAGCAAGGACAACTTAGGCTAGGTTCGACGAAGTGCTCTCGCTCCTCGAACTCACCCTGCTTTCCCGCGTTGAACGTCTCTACAGGACGGTGATCATTATGTTCAGCAAGGTACGCTACCTCCTTGCCCGGCTTTCGCCCGCTGCATGTTGCCGTGCAGATCAGACTATATCTTGAACTCTATCGAGTCCCTCCCCATTTCCACCCGCTTGGGTGTACGCCTTTCGGCTAGTCGTTGCCCGTTCCCACTGCTGGGCTTCGGTCATGATTGTCCAATATGGAGTTCCCATGAATTAGAGGAGTTTTCTATGAAGGTCGCCCTTCAAAGGAGCATTATTTACCCCATCACGCGCGTGTATACCGTGCATTTGGTGCGTTCAGCCTCGTGTTCCTTCAATATATCTGCGTCTGTCTTCATAAGCGGGAGAAATTATACACGACGCAGCCGGGTGCTTCAACACCTTTCTCTACGCAGCACGCCCACCGGCCTAAGCCAATCCTCGGGTATGTCCTCCATAAGAGACTCGTCTCGGCCGTGTTGCCTTATCACGCAGTCTATCGACACGCCTCCGGCAACAACGTCTTTTCCGTCATCTCCCTTGGTCAGCACATGTGCACGGGCCTCCAGGCATGCGTCGTACGCGTCGTGCATCATTGCTCCCAACTCGGCATCTGCATCCCTGGTGTACGAATGCATCGTTATGCGTGGCTTGTCAAGGTACGGCAGGTTGGCCACCACGGTCTTTCCAACCACACGCTTGTACATGTGCCGCGAACAATAGTCGTCTATATCCTTCAACAGGCCTATAAGCCTGTCCGAATCTACCAGTCTGTATATATTGGTGCTCATAGTGTAAAAAATACGGGGACCATACCTGGTCCCCGGAGAGCAAGCGACCGGACTCGAACCGGCGACGGCCAACTTGGAAGGATGGTGCTCTACCAACTGAGCTACGCTTGCTTTGAATGGAGGTGACAGGAATCGAACCTGCGACGGGCTGCTTGCAAAGCAGCTGCTCTACCTAGCTGAGCTACACCCCCGGAGCAAACAGGCAAGGACTCGAACCTTGGACATGCGGTTTTGGAGACCGCTGCTCTACCAACTGAGCTACCTGCTTGTGGAGAAGGAGAAGACGGAATCGAACCGCCGACACCGGGACCCTCCATAACGGCCAGGGTCACAACCCGAGCTCTACCACTGAGCTTATTCTCCTTATTGAGTGGAGGAAGATGGGCTCGAACCACCGACACTCTGATCTTCAGCCAGATGCTCTGCCAACTGAGCTATTCCTCCTGTGTTACGCAACCTGCGGGAGTCGAACCCGCCTCGCCCGATGGACAGTCGGGCATAATAACCGATATACTAAGGTTGCAGTTGCCTCTGTTTTGGTTCTTGGGTCGAGGCGTACCCACACGTACTCTGCCGGTACGGACGGTGTGGCCGTATGTTCCCCCACTATCCCTTTCGGGACTTGCCACCGGGTCATCCGGGCGACCACCCCGGAACATCCATCTGGATAGCAGGATTTGAACCTGCGACATCTGCATCCCAAATGCAGCGCTCTACCAAGCTGAGCTATATCCAGGATAAGCGAAGGTGTGTTGCCGCTACACCAAGTACACCATATGGTGCACTGCAGGGCTCGAACCTGCGACTCCCTCTAAGCTCCCCGGGCTGGGATCGAACCAGCGACAGCGCGATTAACAGTCGCGTGCTCTGCCAACTGAGCTACCGGGGAATTGAGTAGATACTAAACCATGTTGCGTTGCCTGTCAAGACATTTTTCATAATTTAGTACCTACCTTTGAAAGTGCTTGCCACTTTCTTCATAGTAGGAGGGTATACTTTAGTATACCCGACTACTATGTATACTTTAGTATACCCATTACGTCCCCCATATGGAAAGCTGTACCCGGTTTCCCTTAGGGACGCCTGGTTTCCCGGACATCATCAGATTCCACGCCGAACGCCTTCAGGGCGGTCTCCCGGCTTATCTCGGCGTCGATAGGGCTCATTTTGTCCAGGGGACAGTCGACAACCTCCCTGGCCTCCTTGAGATGCTGCATATACGCCTTGCGATATACCTCATTCGACTTCCTCCCGGTGTAGTTCGCTTCGGTGCCGTAATAGCCGGTGTGCGCTGTGTTGATGTCCTTGATGAACGACTCCACTCCTTCATCAAACCCATCGTCTCCAATACGTGGAGTCATTGGATCCCACCTGTCGTCGTCCGTGGTGTCCTCGTTTTGTACAGGAGCGTCCACATCGACAATACGGGTGATTATCCAGCCGTCCCTCAACAGTGCATGCCTGCCTTCCCGCTGCATTGTAGCGCCATAGTAGACAGGGCTTCCCAATTCAGCCTTTCCTCCAGGGAACGCGCCGTTCAACTTGCGTGACAACTCGTCCTTGTCTGCCGCAGGAAGTATGGTTTTCTTGGAGTAGTCGCTGTCGTCTATAACTGCCACATACCTGCCGGCCGCAGTCTCGTATATATCTACATATCCCAGGCTTGAGCCGTCACGAAGGTACTCGTGGTATATACGCCTGCCGTCGAACACAAACCTCCTTGACGAAGAGTAGTCCAGGAAGTCGAAGTGTTCGCAGTCCTTGCATTTCCTAGGCTTGCCGCCGGGGTCTCCCCCGGCGGCATTGACTTTCCTGTGCGACCTCCACTGGCATATCTGCATAATGCCGGTTATCAGCAGCACAGAAAACGCTATTATGTAGAATGTCATATAATGCGATGCCTTTTAGCTGCCGGTCCCTGGTGGGGCATGGCACCCATGGACCCTTCAGCCATAGACGCCTCCAGCCCGGCCGCGAAGCTGGCAGCCGTGTACTCCTCGCGCTTCTGCTTTTGCATACGCACGACGATATGTCCGTTGAACAGAGGTACGGTCGTAATAGTGCCGTCCTTGCAGACTTCTGCAGCTATCTTCCACACAGAGGACATGGCCGTACGCGGTATGCACACGTGAATGTCCATGTCAGAGGCACAGCCGCGTATGTGCGCTCCGTGCATGACGTCGCTGCCGTCCATGTACACCGTAGACGGGCCGTCGTACCAGTGCGGCGTGTCGAAGTTGGTGAGCATTACGTCAGGTATCGAGGCGTACAGCTTGGTAGCCTTGAACCTGTCTATGAACTCCTTCTTCCATGCCTTCTTGCCTCCCTTGCCCTTTCCTTCTACCTTGTACTCGTTAGGATCGGTGTTTTCCGAGAACCACGGGTCGTTGTACAGGTTCTTGTCGAACGGTATGAATATATCGTCCCTGCCGAAATCAGACGTGACGTACTGATTGGCCGAGCCCAGGCTCATGCCGGTGGCCGCGTCGAACAACTCGAACTTGTAGTAGCCCTCTATACCGACGCTGACGTTCAGGTTGTCTGCAAACTTCAGCGGACTCTCGTTGTAGTGGTTGCACTCGTCTATGATAGCGTTGAGTATATCGAACGTGAAGTTCTTGATGACATGCGACAGCATTATCACATCGTTGGTAAACGCAGGGTTGGCAAGCCTGTCCTGGCACACCGCCTCCACGGTGTCAGGGTCGAGCGCGTCGAACTTGTAATGGTAGAACACCCTACCCGGACGGCTGAGCAGGTAGTCGCTGACCGACGTCACCTTGTTGAGGCTGAAGATGAACAGCTTGTTGGACGAGTACACACCGTCCAGCAGTGTGAGCAGGCTGGACTGCGCGTTACTGTCGGACTCGTCGTTGCCCTTCTTGGTGGATGCGTCGTACGTCTTGTCGAACTCGTCGAATATCACGACGGCCGGAACGGTTATGGTCTTTATGAACTGCACGAGGCTGTGCATCTGGAAAGACGCGTTGACCAGTATCGTCGGCATGCCTATTTCCCTGGCCTTGTTGCTGATCATACGCGTCATCAGAGTCTTGCCGGTACCCTTCAGCCCGGACAGCATTATGCCGGTGTTGGCCGGGCTGCGGTACTTGAACGTCTCTATTATCCTGCTTACGGTAGGCTCAACATTACCGTAAACCTTCTCCGGGATATTATCCAGGTCACCGACCTCCTTCAGCTGCAACGCACCTGTCGCAGGATTCGGCACCACGTCGTATGTCGCCAGTGGAAGGCTGTCGTATACCTCTATAGACGCGCTCTCCATCACCGACATTATATTGTCCGACTTTATGTACTTTGTTTTTACTTCCATTATTGTATCTTTTTAGCTAGCTAATAAAAAAGAAGGCGGCACGACCTTCCGTTGTTTGATTAGGCCCCGTGCCGGGCCTTGGTTCTACCAGGTTTTTATCCTGGGGTAGACTTGCTTCACCGGAAGGTCTCTTCCTTCCAGCCATATTCCGTTTTCATCGACGGCCTTTATCTTGCCGTCGATAAAGAAACGGAACGGACAGCCGTTATACGGCTCCGTGCTTGCGCTCGACGTGTCGGCCAGTTTCTGCACCATCCTGAACTTGGAAATGGTACGATACCGGGGAGCGTCATCATAGTCACAGCAATCCTCTGTGACTAACAGCCCGTTGTTGTTGACGTCGCAAACTTCGATTTCGTAGCTTACGACGCGACCGACCTCAGGCTCGCTGATGACCGTCAGAGCACTTACACTCCTCATATTTCTTTCCAGCATTACTGCCAGGTTAGGCAGTAACGCTTCCAGTATAGAATACGTCTTCATAGCACTTATATATAGCCTGATGGCGATATGTTTTTCCTTTGTGCTAAAATAAAAAAAATATGAACCTACTGGATCTGCGGATCCAGTAGGCCTTTTCCTAACCTGTTGTGTCAGTGCCGCAGTAGCACAACAGGTTTGGCGTGAACCGCCTTCCAGCTGGAACTACAGAAGGAGTGGTACGGTTCCTTCTGCGATAGTCTCGCCGGGGGTCGAACCCGGGCCAAGCGTTTCTTGACGCTTGCGCTTCCAACTTTCCCGAGACTGTTTGGACACCTGCGGCAAACACACCACCGCAGGTGTCCAATTGCCTTTCGGCTGCACCGCGTGTGTTGCGGTGTCGCCCTGCAGACGGTAGGAGCACCGTTCAGCGGACTCGGCTACGCTGCTTCGGCTGTATGTGCCTAGGCAGCGCGCCTGCCTACGATTTCTCCTCATCGTAGGCCTTCCCCTCAGGGTGCGTATGAATTACGCTTGCCCGAAGGAGGCGCCCGTGACGACTGCAGTGTCAAACAACCGTCCGGTACATTTATATATAGCGCAAAACAGTATGTTTTTTCACTATACGCAAAAGGCCGGGGAAGCGCCTGCGTCCCCGGCCCTGTGTGACAACTATTGTTACTTGTGCCTCCTGTGCATGAATCCGGCATGCCTGTGCCATCCGTGGCGGCAGTGCCTCTTCATGGCGAAATGCCTATGGCATACACGCTGTGCGGTACATGCGCGATGCGGACGATGCGCACGGTGGCGGATCACGATACCCTTGCGGTGCTTGAGCTGCTTTCCAAAGTGAAACGCCTTGCCGTGCTTGCGAAGTACGGTGGCGAACTTTGAATGTACAGCGTTGCCGCGCTTGGCAACCCTCTTACCGGTATTGTGAACAGCGATATGCCTGTGCATCGCCGGCACACGTGTTACTGCCTGTGCCCCGGTCTCATTTGCGAAAGACATGCCGCACAGGACGACTGCTACTGCTATTAGTATTGCGCTTATATTTTTCATCATGTATTGGAACGTAATAACTTCAGTAGAATCTACACCTTTCGGTGCGTAGTAAAAAAAGCGCCCGTTTGTTCACGGGCGCTTGCATTCACTCCAGGCTGGCCAGGCGCCTTTTCAGGCTGCCCACTATGGACACCACTTTAGCTGGCGTCACACAGCAGTTCCTCCAGGCCAGTACGTTTCCGTACTCAGGTAGAGTGACGTGTATGGACACGCTTCCTGTAAACGCCGGAAGCTTGTCCGGGAATACATACCCTAGGAGCTTTGACGCCTCTGCGTACAGGATGTCGGCTATATCGCCGGTAGGCTTTCCGCTACCAACCTCGTACGATACGGCCACGCGACTGATGTGGCTGCTGCATACGAGATCCATGCCTATACGCAGCACGGTTCCTCTCTTTATTTTACCTACTATATCGGCATATACGGAAGATACGCAAGATTCGTCGACTTCGAGCGGCTTGTCGTCTGCACCTGCGACGATAATAGCCCTTTCGACGCCGTCTGCGTCTCCTGCGTCCGATATAGACAGTACGTGGCTTATAAATTCAGAACCGTCAGCCTTTACAATAACCGCATCACCGTTTCTGGCGTTGCGGCCTAGGCTTGGGGTCAAGACAGGCTCCAAGCCCGTCTTTTTCCTTATGTCTTTTTCTATATTTGTTTCTTCTTTATTCATGATTAAAAAAAGGCGCCGAAGCGCCTTGGGTTCGTTTACGCCCAGAAATACAGGAACCACGCGAGGGCGACGCACAGTCCCATAACATTTAATGCCTCAGGGACAGTGGCGTCATGCGCCGGTTGCCCAAGAGTCTGCCAAGCGAAGATGGTCGAATGGACCATCAACAATGCTACCGCCAGAAGCGGCATAGTTACGTCTAATATCTCTAACATAGCAATTATATATAGCACCATATGCCTATATATTTCACCCGTGCGTAAAATAAAAAAAACACCTATAGGCAGACCAGGGGCGTGTGCCGCCGCCCCTGGTCCTAGGCATGTGACTATTGCTATGCAAGGAGGCCGGCACGCCTCCGAGAAAGCTTTATGGTTACACGGCCGGTACGCCGTCTTTCACGGGGATGTGCAGACGTCCTGCACCAATCAGCACACATACTGCACACAGCTTGTAGCCGTGTTTGGCGTAATCGCCATTGAGTATGAACTTCTTGGCCTCAGACGGAGTCGTCACCCACTTATATTCGTACCAGGTGCTCCAGGACTCTGGAACCGCGGTTCCGTCTGGGTTGGTGTAGCCACCAACCCTGCGGCGTGATACCCTCTGGATTCTGGTCGGTCCGCAGATGGCCGATATGTCGGCCACGGCCTTTCGGACCTCTGATACGAGCTTCTGCGAGGGGGCAAACCCCCTGCAGTATCTGTCGTCCCTGGTCCGCTTCACCAGGAGGTACCTATCCCGGTGAATAGGCCACGACAGCGCAACGACCCTGTATACTGCACCTTTGCAGCACACAAGGTCGTCCTCGCGGAACTCGGTGAGTTCCGCTTCCTCAGCCGCTTCTTTGAGCAGGCCAGCGGCGATGGCCTGTTGAGCTGATGTAATACGCATAGCACATATGTATAACACTAAATATGCCGTTTTTTCAATGCCCACCTTGACTACGCAGATATAGTGCTGTATACTGGCACATATGCCTGAAAACGTTGAAAATATACCAGAAACAGGGCCTGAAGCTATATTGTATGCCCTACAGCAGCTAGATGCAGACAAGATAGAGGCCGAGGGAAAGCGTGAATTGGCAGATGGGAAGCGTACCAAGCGCTCTGGAGCCGTGCAAAAGCTGCGTATAGCTAGCGGTTTACGCAGAAACAACATGTCTCCGGCCGATTTTATGATAGAGGCGGTGCCTGTACTGCCTCCAAAGTTCCGTCCGTTCGCCGTTCAAGGGGAAACGCTGCTTATGGGAGACGCCAATGTGCTCTACAAGGACCTCATGGACGTGCGTGACGCCCATAACGAGGAGCGTGCCATGTTCGGGGACAAGCTGGCAGGCAAGAGCAGGCTGGCACTTTACGACGCCGTCAAGAGCGTATACGGCTACGGAGACGCTGTTAAGCCCAAAACCAAGGCAAAAGACGTCCAGGGATTCCTTAAAAAGATAGTCGGAAAGACCTCGAAGTTCTCCTGGATGTCGAATAAGATGATTGCGAAGCCGGTGGACAACGTCGGAAGGTCTACGATCATCGTTGATCCTGAGCTGGATATGGATCATATAGGACTTCCTAAGGATTTGGCGTTCAAAATGTACGCTCCATACATCCAAAGAAGGCTCAAGCAGCTCGGAATGAGGGATGCCGAGGCGCTGAAGGCGGTTAAAGACAGGACTCCGTACGCCGAAAAGGCCTTGAACGACGTTGTGCAGGAGCGTCCTGTGTGGTATTCGCGCGCTCCGCAGTGGCACAGGTTCTCGATTAACGCCGCTTTTCCTAAAATTATTGATGCAAAGGCCATTGCAGTGCCTCCTGCGCCATGTGTGGGCCTTGGCGCGGACTTCGACGGTGATACAATAAACGTTCACGTGCCCGCTTCAGACGCCGCCGTGAAGGAATGCAGGGAAAAATTGCTGCCTTCCAGCAACCCGTTCAAGGACAGGTCGAGCGGCCAGGTCATGCATTTGCCAAAACAGGAGGAAATTTTGGGCCTCTACACGGCAGCGACGTCGCCTGACAACCGTGTTTACAACTTTGCCAGCGAAGCGGACGCCCTTCACGCCATAAGATCCGGCAAGGTACCGCTGTCCGCCAACGTGACAATCAACGGAAAGGGCTAAAAATATGTTTTACGAACTACTTTTTGGGATGACGAAGACCGCAGGACGCATAATGAAGGTGCGTTTCAGCGGTTTGAAGACCGATCCGGCCTGCGATTGCATAAAAACAACCGGCACCGTATGGATGCCGGAGTGCGAAGCGTACAAAAATATAATAAACGGAGACGATAAAACGGCAAAAGCGGCGCTGATCCGCCGCTTTTACCTCAATTTGCCTAAGAATATCGCGTTTACCAGCTGTAAGGCGCGTATTTTGGATTAGAGCTGCTCGAACACGTCGTCGTCAGCCGCGCTTGAGTTGTAGCTAAGGTCGTCGGACAGTGCCAACGGGTCGGGCCTATAGTCCGTAACGTCCCATTTATCGCCTCCAGTTCGTGCAACAGGCTCTTTTTCCTTGTCTTTGTGTATAGAATTCCAAATTCTACCTACACTACCCAGTTTTGACACCACAGCTGCGCCGCATTTTGGACATTCTATCCTTACACGTTCCGCTCCGTCCTCTACAACACGCCTTATAACAGGCAATATACGGCATTTTTTGCAGTCCGTGAGCATCAATTGTATTTTTTCTCGCTCCATGCGGAAATAATAGCACTTAACGGAATGCAGTCAATCCCTCGAGAGAAGATTTTTCGCTATATGACGTAATTAAAGTTGTTAGGCGGCGTGGAGCTCCTGCCAGGATGTCCGTTCATGACGTCCATTATGTACCTCTCGAACGCCTTGTCCTCCACCAGACGCTCTCCGGTGTACATCTTGACGAATACATAGGCGAACGTGAAGGCCATAAGGGCGTCGTCGGCCTTCGTGGCGTTGCGTATCCACCTGAACTTGGTCATACCCTGCTCAGTATCCACTGGAGCCCTGTACACGTTCAGGAAGTCCATAAGGTACTGTTCCATCTTTCCCCAGTTCATGGCGTGTATCCTGCCCCTCTTTACATCCGAGAACACGTTGGTGATGGCCTCGGTCTTGTTTATGCCCACGTGGTTGGTCAGGTTGGAGTTCTTGATAGGCGCCAGCGGGACTGTATTGGGGGCGGTAAACTGCGCTATGAAGTGTGAGAACACAGGCAGGTTCTCCCTTATGTACGCGTTGTACGCGCTACCAACGCCGAAGTCGGACACTATGACGTTTCCGTGGAACTTCAAGTGGTTCTTCACTATGTCAGCGCCTATGGACTTGTAGTCCATGCCGGCGTACCTGTTGAAATGCAGCACGTCAACCATTCCGTTGGGTGCCACGCCGAGTATGCAATGCACGGTGTACGACGTCTTCGTCTTGGCCGCCTGGTTGTAGTCGGATCCGCCCCAGTCGCACCCTGACACCACCAGCCTGTAGTAGCCCCTGTTGCACCTGCGCAGCAGTTCGTCGGTATCGGCCGTAATGTCGCACATGCGTTCCAAGTCGGCCTGGGTTATTTCCCGCATACCCTCTGCCATGGCGATACCGCAACACTCCATGAGGAACTTGTTGGTGTCGTATTCCTGCCTCTTCCTGTACAGCTTGGACCACTGGAGCGGATTGTCCACGTTATCCTTGATGATAACCTGCGGAACATGCAGTCCTATGTATCCCCTATCCAGCCTTTCAGGGTACATGTGCTCGTAATGCCCGTCCGTGACGTCCAACACCTTCCCGGTAATCGGACAGGTCGGGCCCCTTGGGTTGTCGCAAACCTTCAACAGGGTGTCCTCGTCGTGCATATTCAGCCACGTCCTTCCGTCTCCAGCCTTGATATGCCACACGCCTTGCGAGGACTTCTGCCACTCCTGCTCCAGAAGCGTCTCCGTAGACATGGCGGTTCCGGTGTACAGCGTGATAGGAAGCGGAGACATCTGGTTACACTCTAGGATGTCTGGAATAATTGTCGGATCCATGGACTGGGCCTCGTCTATAATTATCTCCCATGAAGACTTACCACGGGCGTCGTTGGCGGTCTCACCGCAGTGCAGCATGTATATCATACTTCCGTTACTGTATTTCTTTGTGTAAAGGTTCTGTGTACCGACATTGGCCGCGAACCTGGTCTCCATCTGCCACAGTCGGTCGGCGGTGGTCTTAAGCTGCTGCGCGTTCGGCACTATGTACAATCCCTGGTAGCCGGGCAGCATGTGCGAGTTCATCAACATCCTTGTACAGATGGTGGTGGAGTTGTGCGACAGTATGCCGTTCGAGTAGAACGAGTGGTCCTGGTCGTCAACGCTTATATCGTACAGGGCCTCCGTACGCCCGGTGTCTTCGACCTTGGACACGGTGTCCATGCCAATCTCGGTGTCAACCAGGTCTCCCTCGGCCATGTTCTTTATCTTCACCCATTCTCCTTCTGATCTTACAAGGTGATGCGCGGAAGCCTCAAGTACATAACCTGCCTTTGTTTCAAGCCTCCACACACGCAGCGGCACCGTTTTGAAAACCCTAGTCACCCTCTTCATACCAGATGGAGTGGCCACCTCTATTCCGGTCACCTCATATTCCTCGGCAATTTCCTCCTGTTTCAACATGGCCTTATGATAACACCGTATATGTTGTGTGTCAACGGATACCGGCGGTAGGTAAAAAAAGGCGCCGAAGCGCCTTGAGGTTGTGATGCTACAGTAGCCAGCTGAGATCACTTATCGAAATCTCGCCGGTCTCCAGCATGGCTTGCTTGTAGCAAGCACGCAGCAGCGGCCCAGATGATGTGATAGTGATCTCTCTGACGATTCCTGCGTCTTCGAGTTTGTCGGCGACCCAGTCGTTGGTGCCGCCGTTCCACGCGAGGGCTCTCTTGAATGCTTCCATATTCATGGTCACGTTCAATGAGAAGGTATCGCGTGGTGTAACCCCTAGCTCTGTTATAATGCCTTTGTGGCTTATTGTCACTAGTGCTGAGCCGAGTCGCCCGGCTGGATCGGTACTGATTTGGAGGGCCTCCCATAGCCACTCCTCAATCGCCTCCGACACATGGCGTTCCACATACTCGCGGAAATACGCCTGGGACAAGTCAGTTTCCCTTAGCGCCCTCAAGGTGGACTTGAGATTAGCTGTAAGCTGCTTAGCCGGGCGATTAGAATCGCCCCCGTCGTATGCCTTAGTAATATATGTACTCATAGCACATATATATAGCAATAAATATACTGGTTTTTCACATGCCGATTAAAAAAAAGGCGCCGAAGCGCCTTGAGGTTTTACACCAGTTTACCTGGTATGTCGTTCAGGAGCACTGTCACTGAATAGTGCCATGCAGCAGCCTTGCACAGTGTGCGAAGCGCGTCCGTCATAGGGATACGTACTTTAACATATCCGTATATTTCAGCTACTTCAATTATCTGGCGGATGGCTTCGTCTCGTGCCGGCTCGTATGCGTATATGGCGTCGGTAACCATATTTGTGGCTACCTTAACAACTAACTCGTCGTCATAGACCTCTACGACGTCAAAGTATGCTTTTATACCGCCATCATCATTGTCGTATACGACTACAGATGGTCTCTGCCCTGCGGTGTACGACAACTTTGAGGCGGCTACAACAGCCTCGTCCAACATACGGCACAGTGCTCGTGACGCTACAGCTGTAACGTCAACGTCTCTGAGCACTACACTCTTAAGATGCACAGACTCCTCCAGGAGTTTCAGTGCGTCGCCTGGGCTCCCGTGAATGGAGCCGATGATTTCTGTGGTATCCATAGCAATTATATATAGCTAAGAAAGCACCTGTTTTTCGCATACGTGCTGCACATAAAAAAGGCGCCGTTTCCGACGCCTTTGAGTGTGTGTTGCTTTCAGCCTGTCTTATTTCAGTCTATGTCCGTAACAGCCCTGCCGTACTTGGCCAGCATTTCTGAGACTACGGCAGGGTCTACCCCAAGCGTCAGCAGCTGTGCAGACAGCTCCAGCATATTGGCAACCACGAACCTTTGGCTGTAAGTCTCCTTCATGACGTTTTCGACATCCTCCTCGTCGGGGTCCTCTCCCTCGGAGTCCGCTATGTCGTTTATCAAGTCTATAACGTCGTCGGAGCACTCGTCTGCGACCTCGTCGAACTCCTGCCCGTTCAGCAACCCTACTTCTGTCAGCGCCCACATGCAGCGGCAGGCGTCCAGGCTCTCCTCGACACCGTTGGGTATGTTGCCTATGTCCCCGTCACTAAGGGCCAGCGTTACGGCCCTGAACACGTTCCTGTTGGTGTAGAACAGGTCTGTGGTCATAGCCGTCATTGCCGCCTGCAGCCTGTTTCTGCCCTCCTCCGGTATCTTGCAGGAGAAGTCCTCCTCCAGGTTCATAATCAGAACCTCCGGATCCTCCTCCAAGTCCTCTCCGTATTTGTCTACGGCAATGGCAATCAGCACGAAGCCGAACGTGTCCTTTCCGGACAACAGCTTTGTTGCAGCGTTCCTGTTGAGCTTGCTTTCGCCTTCCGTGGCTTCTGGGAAAAGAAGTTCCATATCAAGAGTTCATATTCTTTACAAAGTTCAACAGCTCCTGCGGAGTGAACGTGTTGATGGCCTGCTTGTACGTGGCACTCCCTTTCTTTACTATATTGTTTTTTATTACAGATGCTGCATTCTCTCCAAGCCTACTGCCAATCAACCCGCTTCCTGTGGCCAATAGAAGATTCAGCGTTTTTGCCACCGCTGGAGGGGGCATCTTCAGTAGAATATTTCCTATAGCAGTATTGCTCAACTTGCTAAGCAACGTACTGACTGTAGCGCCGCCCAATCCACCGCCAACCACTCCCCCAGCTATCCTGGCAGGTTCGTCGGTACTGGACAAGGCATGCGCCCCGCCTGCAACAACTCCAGCCGTCAATCCCGGTAGCAGTAATCCAGAAGAAAACTTTTCCATAACGTACCTGTTTGAATTATATTATTTGCCGTACGTTTTGTAAAGGTTATACAGTAAACCCGCCAGGCTTTCGCCTGACGGGCACCGGCCGGGCAAAACCACGGAAAATCCCGGCCTAAACTGTGATGACGTAAAAATAACCAAAAACCGTCACCAAGCAACGCCTGCCAGTGTAGCAAGCAAAACTTTCCTGGCCTCCGGGCTGAGGCTGGCCACCTTCTCCGTAGCCGCGTCGCACGCCTCGACGCTCTCACCCTCCCTGATGATTGCCTTGGCCTCCTTGATGACGTCTGCAGACGCCTGTGAGAATGTAAGGTCTATCTTCTTGTCGCTGAGGTTGAGCAGTTCTACGGACGGCACGTTGATGTCGTCCACCTGTATGGTCGTGGAAGCGAACTTGGTAAGGTCGCTCTCCAGCGGGCCGGAGAATATAGCGGTAAACGGGTCGACCATCCTTGGGCCGTAGTTGAGACCGTATGCAGAATCTATGGCGTACATCCTCTCTGCCACGTCCGCGGCTATGGCGGCGCTCATCTCGACTGATGCGGCCTTGGCGAGTCCCTCGCGCAGCGCGTCTATAAGCATATTGTACGGCTGCGGGTCTATGCCTGCACTCTTTCGCATGGACACCAGCACCTGGCCGGTATACGGGTCTGGAAGCCTACGCTCGCCGTACCGCACGACCTCGCTGGCAAGGTCTGCCTTGTTCACTCCGTTTTCCTCGGCAGCGTCGCAGATGACCATAGCAACCTTGTGGAACGAAGGCAGCGGCAGCGCCCTCGACCTGAAGTCGGAGGCTGCGGTCTCGCTGGACGTGATTATGTCCAGCCCGTTGTCTATGGGATAGAACGAATGCACGGAACCGTCGTCATACTCCAATTCCAGGGCGTGCCTGGTCTCGTGTTCGGCGGATGCGCTCTTCTCCACAGGCTCGTCTGCGGCTTCCGACAGCACCTTCCACACATTGTCGACATCATCCTTTATGCCGTGCCAATCGGCCATCTTGGCTATATTGCCTATAATGGTCGGGTTGCTGCCTCCGCGGCCGACATAGTGTGCAGCGGACAGCCAGCAGGCTTCCTTGGTGTTGCACGGGTACAGCCTTTCCTGCGGATCGGCGAAAGCATTGCATGCGAGCTTTTCAAAATCCTCGCTGGCGCACACATCGCTGTCCAGCACATAATCAGGTACAGCTCCCTTTTCGGCCAGCCACATCAGCAAGTCTGGGTTTTGGTCAGTTGTAAAGTCTCGCTCTATGGTTATATTTGTAGACATGAACTTATAATATATACATACGCGGCTATAGTCAAGCCAATATCATTTGCCGACGTCCACCACAGGAACGTCGAACGACCACGACACCCTGGCCTCTCCTCCGGCAGGTGTCTTGTATGAAACGCTGGCACTGCACGAAGTCAGCAGCAGCACTGCGGCTGTTATAATGCATTTCATTTCGGCTTGATTATTTTAACACCGTTCCTCTCGTAGTACAAGGCTTCGTATCCCCACGCGTGTCCGGCAAACATTGGAGTGCCGTGGTCTACACCGGGATCGAAGCCTGCCAGCACCACAGGCAGGTGAGGAGCCTCCTCCTTGACTATCCTGTACGCCATGAAGCCTGTAGACGGAACCTTTCCCTTCGTAGCAGCGTAGTACACCTTCCACCACGGCAGTGTTGCGAACGAGTCGTGTATAGGTGTGAACAGCACATGGTCATACCCGCGTATGACCGAAGGTGCAAACCACTTCCATCCACCGTTCTCGTTGTCCTTGCCGTGGCGCACAAGCAGTATGTGGTAGGTTCCGGGCACGGCCATGGCCTCCTCCGCGTGCACGGCCGTGTTGATGTGTATGCACACATCGTTTTCCCTAAGACCTATTTCCTCCATCGGAAACCCTTCCTGCACGTTGGACAGTATCACAACGCGCTTGGCCCGGGACGGTATGGTAAAAGGATGGGGATATATCATTTGCCTGCCCTCCTGTGGTTTCCCTTGCCTCCGTAGCACCAGCTCCCGGTACCCCTGTGGTACAGCACAGACTTCGGATTGGAAGAACTGGAGAATTGCAGGTCGAACAAGCCTACCTTGGTGCCAGCCTCCTCAAGCACCGGGACAACGGTCTTCCTGAAGAACGCCGGTCCTATAAACCCTATAAGGCTGAACGGCTTGGCCTTCAGTTCGGCAGCGAGCTCCTCCACATGCTGCATATCTTCAGACAGCAGCTCTTCCTCCAGTTTCTTGGCCACCATGTCAGCGCCAACGGCGCATCCTGCCGCACCAAGTTCTGTGGCGGCGTGCAGTATGCACGTGTTGGGAGTAACGGCATTGGTGTTTGTGCACAGTTGTATGTCCAGACCTTCCGGCATCTCTGGGAACTTGTCTGCGTTGCATATGACGTCAGTGTCCATGTACAGCCCGGGCTCCCTGAGGAGATACAACCTGAAATAGTCAGTTACCATCGAGGCGAACATCGTGTGAGGCAGCAGTGCCTGCGCCACGTCGAACGCATCCTTTACTCGGTCCTGCTCGAGTGTTTCCAGCAGCTCGCTATAGGACCAAAGCCTGTGCGTGTGTCCGGCGGCAACGCATTTCTGCCTTATCGCCTCTACGTCGGCGGCATCCCGTCCTGATATACCGTCCCCTATCCATATTTGATGTATGTTCATAGTCAAGCGTGTATTGGTGTCAGCCTGTGCCACAGGAACCTGTACCTGTATTCATTTGGAAGGTTGTTGATCGGATTGTAGTCGTGCATCATAGGATGGCACATGATCCCCTCGACTATTGCCAAGTCTTCAGCCAGCCGTATGCAAATAGACGTAGCCTGGGTTATGGTTGTGTCGTACACATGCACTCCCTCTCCGTTGTTGAACGGGTTGCCGGTCTTTTCAAACGCCTCCCTGGAGAACACGACGATATTTCCATTGAACGCCTCGAACCTCTTTTCGGCTTTGTCGGCGTTGTATGCACCGTAGAACTCGTTGGGCTTGGTATCCTCGCCGGTATACCTGTACACCATGGAACCCAGCAGGTTTACTCCTGTCGCAGTGAACACGCATGACGTGTCGCTGCTGCCGCTGCCGATAAAAAGGCCTGTCATCTCCCTGAGCAGTCCGGGATCCCTGATCGGCAACGTCGGCTGCAGCAGGGCAAACAGTTCGCAATCACCGTATACGTCCTCTTCAAGTACGCCGCCTATGCACCCGAACAGGTCTGTGTCGCTGTCGCAACGAACAGTATCGGCTAGAAAGCACTTCGCGCAGTCCAGCACCTCCTCGTTGTCGGACACCACCACCGGTACATATCCCTCGTTCATGGCGTACCACACAGAATACAGGAACATAGGATGCCCGCACAGTCTGGACATGCCTCCGCCGAAACGCTCAAGCAGTATAGAGCTTGCAGGTATTATAGCTACTAGTTTTTTATTTTTCATTGTCCGCGTTAAAATAACAGGACCATGGTATACCACCATGGTCCCGATGTCAACACTATACGGACCTGCTACCCAAGAAAACCAGATATGCCGTCTGCGATTGCGGCAGCCAGCCCCTTGAGGTGCGTGCACATCCAATACAGGTCGTCCAGGTTGTCGTAGAACCCTACCTCAACCAGGCATGCCGCTATGGACGGGTCGGCGTTGGCCAGTACGCCTACAGAACTCTTGCTAAGTGTTTCGGCCCTGTTGTTGCACGCCTTCGCCTCCTTCCTGTAGGCGTTTATCGCATTAACCACGTATTGCGCCAGTTTGGAGTTCTTGGAGTTCTTGGCGCAGTACAGGCCTACGGCTCCTGATGCCGTTCCTCCCAGCGACTTCCACTTGGAGCCTCCCTGGGCGTTGCAGTGTATGGATATGAACACGTCTGGGTTGAACGCGTTCGACCTCTTGTAAACCTGACCTATTTCCGAGCCGTTGGACAGGCTGGGATTGTCGTACAGCATGGTCTCGAACTTGCCCCTTCCGCGAAGCTCGCTGTTGAGTGCGTTGGCTATGGCGCAGTTTAGGGCGTGCTCCACGCTGTCGTTCGGGTTCCTGTCCAGTCCCAGTATGCGGACTATCTCCAGCGGCTTGCCGGACTTCCAGTCTACCCCTGTAAACTGTGAAGGATGCTCGCGCTCGTAATCAGACGTATGCCCAGGGTCTATGAACACTGTGTGCGTTCCAGAGCCTGCAGGGCAGCCGCACGATCCGCCAGACAACCTTGAGTACACGGCCGACAACGTCTTGGGACCGACGATACCGTCGGCAGTAACCCCGACTGTAGCCTGTACATCCTTGACAGACGCAGGACATCCGAGCTTGCGCGCCACGGCATTTAGCGTATTGGGACCCCACAGGCCATCTGCAGTAGTGCCAGCTATCCTCTGTATCTCCTTGATAGTTTCCTTCGATGTCATAGTATTTTAGTTTGTTTGGAAATCAGTTCCTTGTTGGATCAGGTGTAAATTTGAACTTGGCTCCAAGTGCTGTTGCTACGCGTGGATACTTGGTCGCCCTTATGAGCACGTGCTGCCTGTTGTCCGGGGCATCGGTTACAAGGTTTTCTGCCGCCGTACCTGCAATAAAATTGGAGCTAATAGTAGTGTCAGACAATGTGGACATTGTGGTAACCTTGCTGTACGTGCCGTCTGCATTCCTGGAAAATGCGGTGATTTGTGATATTTTTGGATTAGTCCTGTAATCGTCGAATGCAGTAGTCGTACCGTACGACGGACCGCACGGCATAGGATCAGTATGTATGTAGGATTTGCACACCACATTAGTTTGAAGTCCAGAGCCAGACACTGTATCTTCTGCAAGGAACATGAACTTGTCCGTGGTGTACGGTTCAACGGCGTCAGGTTTCAAAAGGCCTACATACAGGTCATTATACGTGTGTCCTTTACTAAAATAAAGTTTTGGTATAACAACATGCGTCCATTGTAGAGTGCCGTACCACGGAAAATTCAAGTCGAACACCACCTGATGGTTTAGCAAGTACATCCCAGGTAGCGCAGACGTCACATTTACGTCATTCACCTCTGCATAGTCAACTGTCGATGCCGGAGGGTCTGGCCACGGCTCGGCGTTCGTGGCCATAGGATCCATTTTGCACGGAATGCTCATAACACTAGGCTGTAGGTACTGCAGACTTGTAGGCAACCCTGGCGTACGACCCGTCGCCCTCGTTTCGCACAACCACCCTGTACCTGTAGCCAGCAGTGTCCATGGAAGGCGGCACGTCGTGGTCGTGCGTGGTATCAGAGTTGGTGCCATCAAGCCAATACCACCCGTCAGGCCACGTTATGCTGCCGGCAGTGTAGTCTACCCACACCTCGCATGTACCGTAAGGCTCCACGGTCAATGCGGACAGGTCTATACTGTCGGTACACGTTGCGCGGTATACGCGCCTGTCCGTGAGACGTCCATCGGCCGGCATGGACTCCGGTTCATGAACCGCCGCCTCCTTTGCCTCAGCTGCGTACGCCGCTGCCATCGCAGCCGCAGCGTTTGCATCTGCGGCGCACTCCCTGGCTTCGTTTACGGCATTCACTATAAACCTTACAGGGTCTACTCCGTTATTACTATATACACTCATATGTTATCGTTTGCTATTGAAAGTTTCCTTTTGTACACCACTCCGTCGTCCTCCTGCACCATTATGTTAAGCGTCAGGTTGTCCATGTCGTACACGCTGCTGTGTACAGTCTGCCAGAACAACGGATTGCTCCTGTCCCGAAGCGTATAGGCTTCTCCCACTGCATCGTATACAGCGTCGAACGCGCTATCGGGAGACTCCACGGTAAGTTCGGGAAGCATGCCTATAAACTCGGTATCCCACCTAGGGTCGGCAGCGTGCCCGGACGTCTTGTACGTCCTGGTGTACAGCAGCCTGTCGAGCAACTCCCTCATTCCATGTACGGTGCCTGCGTCAGCCAGTCCGCCTATGGCTATGTTGTGCCGCTCTAGCCCTGCCCCGTGCAGCGTCACGTTGTTGACTGCGTGGGCGTTGCCGGTGGCGGGAGTCTCCACACTTCCGTCCTCGTTGTATGTGACCCCGTGCGTGTGGAAGTTGGCTATGACCGGATGGTCTGTGGCGTCTATCGCCTCGGCCCTGCCGTCTACAAGCTCTACAACCCATGCAGACGACTTGTCTGCTATGAGGAAATGAACCTCGTACCCAAGGTCGGCCATATGCTGCGGAACAAACAGCGCCGCATGGTTCGACACCCATGTTGCGGCCGTCTCGGCAGAGTCGAACCTGTCCAGTATGTACCTGGGCAGCATGGTGGTGCAGATCTCCGCCTCCTTTTCTCCGTAAGGGTACGTATACAGGTTTTCGCCCTTGTCGCCGGCGGGCACGACGTTTACCGACATGACAAGGCCGGCGTCGTTTATACCGTCTACAAGCAGGAACGGAAGTATGTTGTATTCATCCATACTTGCGCCTGACGCCACAACGTCGTCCTCCAGCCTGTCCACGTGGCCCACCACGCCCATCACGGCGTGCCTGCCCTCCCTTGCCGGTGTATGCACTATGAATTCCGTACTGTTGCTGTACAGCCAGTCGTAGTTGCGCCCGAACACATGGCCACTGCACATTGACGTGCATCCGCCTATGTTCACCGGCACCTTCCTACCCTCGAAATACTCTCCGGCGTAGTTGTAGTCTATATCGCCGTACCAAACCTCGTACAGGTAGTCGTGAACCTTGGATATGGACTCGTACGCGTTTACGGCCGGCATTATCTCCAGGTCGCCGCACGCCAGCGGGGACTTGTTTCCCCACATCTCGTAAGTGCTGCTCCACGTCCACTTACCCACCTTCAAGTTGCCGGGGACCTTGATGTGCAATATGTGGTTGACGTTGTCGGCCGTGCACTCCAGTGCAACCTCGTTTCCGTCCACAAGGGCCGACGCGGCGTAAACAGCCTCCTCCGGCATATGAAACTCCTCCGCGAACCCCTTGTACGTCAAATGCACGCGTATCTCTCCCTCCCTGCCGCTGGTGAACCCAACGTCCAGCGTCTCTCCCTTCTGGTGCTGGAATATGCCGAGCCTGTGCATAAGCCTTCGGCTGGGCGCGTGTATGGAGAAAGGCGGCCTGTTGAGTACATGCTTGGACACCTTTCCGTTTACTGACAACTCAAGTACTGACTGCCCGTATGGTATGGTCTCTGCCGGCAACTCTATTATCCAATACCTCTTGTCCTTGTCAGGTATGCAGTACCTCTCTGTAACCGGAACAGTCCAATCGCCGTGAACTATCTTCCTCAGCACCATGCATCCGTCAGGGACGGCATCGGTTATACGCATGAACTGCGGCCACCTGGACTTCCACTTTACAAACCAGGGGTGCAAGTCGCCCGGCACAAAATTATACGACGGATCCTTTATTACGCCGCTTTTCCACCTGTGTCCGCGTACGTCTATAGCGTAGTTCACAGTGTCGTCCACCGTACCGCAATGCACGCAAAGCAGCATGCTGCCGTCCTCCGGCAGCATTATCCTCATCTCGTTGTTGGTGTCGTTAGGCGGCATCAGCCCCGGCACCGCGTATCTTGCATTAAAATGTCCCATATCAATATACAACCTCCTCGGCCACCTTCAAGTGCTTCGCCTTCCACATCTCGTACACGAGCATCTTCACGTCGTGCCTTATTACGTTCCACACCCTCTCGGCGTCCGCCAGGTTATGTAGGTGCAGCTCTATAGAGGATGTCCTGTAGAACGGGAAGAAGTTCTCCGCCTCGTCCATTCCCTCTATAACAACAGGCTCGCCCACAGGCAGGGATTCCATATCCTGCAGGGACGCCACGTTTGCAAACAGGTCGCCGTGGTACGGGTCGTCAGGCTCTGCGGCATGGTACACGAACACGTTGACATCGTCGTCTCCAGGGTCTTCCGAAGATTCGGCAGGCTTGACGACCTCTGTGCTGCCGACCACCTGCAAAGGCCCTACGGTACCGGTGTTTAGTTCTCCCGTTGCCGCCTTGTGCAGGGCGGTTATGAACTTAAGGTTCCTTGCTCGTTGAATGTCCTCGTATTCCTGGACACAATGCGCGTCGTCGTCGTTTGCAGCCTTCCACTCCTCGTATTCGGCGTCGCTCATTCCGGTCGCCGTAACCTTCAACACCCAGTTCCTGCGACAGTCGACGCCAGAATCCAACTCTATCTGTTCCCTGGTAAGCTTGATCATTTTAGTCCTCCACTATTGTACTAGTTATAGGGGAATAAGTCAACAGACACCCTATAGGCGCCTCCCTGTCCACGAAATTGTGCAGCTTCACCTGCATACCGTACGGCATGAACCCGCTGTTGATCCTGACCACTATGCAGTTGCCCCTGCATGCCGTACCCAGAACCCAGTCTATGCTGTCCACGGCTCCTGCCGCCTCCATGCCGTCTTCCCATGCCTCCGGACCTCCGTCCTCGGCCGCCATCCATTTCCAGTACCAGTTGAACAGCTCGTTGCCGTTCACCGGATCGTCACCGGGAGCGCAGTCGACCGGCCTGTCGTACTCCACACCGTCCACAACACACTTGGAACATATAGTCTTGCGCGGCACCACGGCTCCGGACGGAAGCGCAGGGGCGGTGTCTATCTCTGTCAGGGAGTCGCCGGACTCTCCAGGAAGAACCATGTCGAACAGCTCTCCGCCGCCGACTATGTAGTCTGCAGGCAGCACTGTATTGTCCTTGATCTTTGCATGTGGGTACGGTGCGTCTATCCTTCCTCCGGACAACGTGCGGTAAGACCATCCTGAAAGCAGCGGCTCTGAACCCGTTATCCTGCATGCAGCCCTTGTCACAGCCAGCCCGCACGCCTGGGCGGCGGCAAACTTGAACGCCTTCGGGGACTGCGACTCCCTGTAGTACGTCATGACCCTATCCACGGGGCCGTATATATTGTCCAAGCCGAGAGAGTAGCAGTATATATTCCTTGCACGGAGAACGAACGACCTTGCGGTGAACTTCATATCCGGAAACTCCGTGACAGGGTTTCGTTGCAGCCATAGCCTTCCGAACTCCGACATGAAGTCTATCCCCTCGATCATTATGCCGCCATCAGGAGTCTCTATGGTGGTTACCATTATGTCGTCATCGACCTTCAGGCCGAACAGCGCGCGGTAGTTTGCAGGCACTACCATATCAGACTCCATGTCAGCGTCTGCGGGGAACATTACTGGCAGCCGCTTCTCGTCTGACAACGGTTCCCTGTCGCAGCACGCCCCGGCTACAGCCGTTACGTTGTGTACGGTTATGTCTTCACCGGGCTCGACAGCACCTCCGTACAGCTCCTGCAAAACCTTGTCCGCACCGTTATACGACATGTCCTTGTCTGAAAACCTGACAACGGCGTTATGTCCTACAAAGTAGCCTCCAGACAGTACGGCGTCGGCTATGTTGGCAAGCCTCGACACGGCGTCGGTGTGGCATGCCATTCCGTTGAACACGCGGGCTATCCTCTTGTCGCGCATGTTCACCGTGCCGTACCAGAACGAGCCGCACTTGGACAGCATCGAGTCGTGCTCCTGTACAAGATCAAGCGACATGGTTACATCTCCCTTATTTCCTTGAATGACAGGGCTCCCTCAAGGAAGTAGTACCTTATATTCCTTGGCGAGCACGCATACATGTCACCCGGCCTACGCTTGGATGCCGGGTACGTGACGCGCAGACCGGCGGACGTGGTTATCACAGGAACGCCTGGGATGTCAACTTTGGTCCCGTCGGCCGTCTGCAGCTTGTCTGCAACGCTCCACTGTACCTTGGCCACTACCGACACGCCCTTTGTGTACTTGGCTCCGGCCTCGGCCATTATGCGTGCTATCTCAGCGTCCGAGTACGTGTCCGGAGCTCCCAGCCCGGCCATGTACGCCTTTATGTCTGTGGCTGCCTCGTCAAGCAGCGGAACCACACCCGGTGCCTTCACGTACGACACCTCGAACCTGCTTATTATGACAGGTATGAAACCCTTTACCTGTATAGACGTGTTTATCGGCACGTAGTCCGGGTTGGTCACCATGTCGTGTATAGCCTTGAACGCAGGGTCCGTCTGGTATGTAACGGTGAACATGGAGTACACCCTGCCGTCTGCGTCGGTAGACGTGTCGTACAGGGACGCACCGTCTGGACCAACGGCGTCGTCAACCTCAAGGAACAGCCTCTCGTTCACCGTATACGACGGGAGCCTTCCAGGCACCTCTGCGTTGCTGGCCGTTATAGTATGCGGTATGTCGTCTACATCCGGAACAGCGTCGTTGGTGACGGACTCCATATGGTATATCTGTCCGGTATATGGAAACTCTCCGGAGAACTTGCCGGTTGTCGCGTCCTTGTACAGCTTGACGCGCTGAACCTCCGTGAACACATACGACTTGGACCTGACATACAGGTCCAGGCATCCTACCACGCCAACGCCTGTGAAGTCCCTGAGCATCTCCCTGTCGCCGTTCTTTACGGCATACACCGATTCCACGAAAGGACAGTTGTCAATCACGTACCTTATTGCTCCCATCCTTGTATTGAGTGATGCGGCGTATATAGTGTTCCTTGTCCTGGCGGCAAGCTGCGGAAGCGAATACGACACCTCTCCGCTTGAGAAGTCGACAAGCGAGGTTATAGCCCCAAGCTCCGGTATGTTGTCCTTGTTGACAAGGCCTGACGTAGACGCCGTCACAGTCAACGCGCCGGAGTTGCCGACGACGGGCACGTCCACAAAATACGCGTTCGATCCGGAGTCGATCAGCTTGACACAGTTGCCGTGCTGCACCACCGAGCTCGACCCGGCCGCCATTATGTACAGCGGGCCAGTGCACGGCAGGTACAAGGAATACACGCCTCCGTTGAACGAGAACCTCGTGCTACGGTCCAGGACATAGTCCTTGTTGGTATTGAACACAAGCCTCACGACGCCGGACGCAGCCAACTCGGCGTTCTTCGGGTAGGCCGAGAAGTTCTCGAGGTACCTCTCGACGAATTCGCAGTTGTATATTACGTCGTTTGCCACGTTGCCGAGGTCGAGGTCGGACATGAAGTTGTCCAGCCCGCGCTCTATTGCAGCTATCTCATAAGCCTGCGGAGTGATTATAAGGTCTCCTGTGACTGTAGCCGGAGACGTCTCCAGCTCCGGGAAGCTGCTGTGCACGTATGATTCAAGCCTGCCCCTGACGTCCAGCACCTCGTCCTTGGCAAGGTCTGCGTACGCCGGCATGTATATGTTTATAAAGTCTATCATATCTATATAGCTATTGTGACGTCCTCAGAAGTGGACGTTCCGTCGTTGAAAGTCAATTGGACAGTGTAGTGCAGCGCCCCAAGGGAATACTCCATGGGACTTATGCTGGCCTCAGCCACGTAGTCGTCGGAGTTCATCCTTTCATCGTCCGATACGGCCCCGATGAACAGCAGCGTGTCCAGGGCGGCGAAGTTTCCTGCGTGTGCGGCCGTATTGTAGTCCGACACGGCTCCGCTCAATGCCATCTCCATCATCTCCGTACCCTTGTCCTCGTACAGGTCGACAGTGTTCCTGCTTGTCGCCACGTTTATCAGGAAGCGCTGCTCCTCGGCAGCCTTTCCCTCGACCATCCTGTCGAAATCAAACACCGTGTCCCCGTCTCCGTTGAACCTTATGGCCAAGTCCTGCATATCACCTCTTCTTGTTCTTCTTTAGCGCTCCAACCATAGCCCTTCCCCTTCCGTGCATTGCGACGCGCATACCGTTAAGGCCCGCCAGCTTGATATACTTCCTGCCGGACAAGGCGTACTCGACAGTCCTGTATGTGGCAGCAGCCAAAGCCGCGGCGGCAGTCTTTCCGAACATGCGCCCCTTCAGGGCCTCCTCCTTCTTCTTGTCCTTGGCCTCCTTTATCTTGTCAAGGTCCTCCTTCTTGTAGACTTTAGGAAGTATGCCTGACAATCCTCCGGTGGCCATCTTGTCTATGACCTTGTCAGCCTGGTATATCTCGTCAGGCTCCACTGCGGCCATAAACAGGCCGTCTATGTAATTCTTACCCATTCTGCACAGACTCCAGGTCGTTGATTATGTCGAACATCCTCATGGATATGCCTGTTTTCCTCCTTGAAAGCTGCACAGGCGTCAACTTGAGCTTGTCCATGATGTACTTGTTGTCCTTCTGCGGATAGCCGTTGTATCCCATCCACATCTCCATTATCTTCTTGTCAAGCCTGTCGGCGTCGGAGTACACATAGTCCATGGCGTCCTGGCTGTAGTCCGTTTCATGTACGGAAACCGCAGCATCCGATGTCTCGCCGGTCTCCTGGTCCACAGTCTTTCCGTTGGTTACAGGGCGCATTTTCTTGCGAACCTGCTGTATGCGCCTTATGGGTATCTTTGCAGCGTCTGCAAGCTCGTCCATTGTAGGCTCCCTGCCGTGCTCGTCCATGAACTCGGTCTCGGCCCTGTATATGGCATACGCGTCCAGCTTTACACCGTCCGGCACGTGCAGGGGGCTATTCGACTTCCTTATGTCGCGCACCATCTGCCTGAGCTGGCTGCTCACCCACGTGGCCAGTGACGCACCTGCCTCCGGATCATACGACTGCACGGCCTTGGCGGCTATCACACGCGCCCTGGCCTCAAGGTTTGGACTTCCGGACCCTCCCATGGAAGCCAGCGATGCGTTTATGGTAGACGACAGGCTCCTTGTGACATTGTAAAGGTCCTCCGGGCTGCCTGTCATCTTCCACTGCTCGTACGCGGACTTCGGAGTATACGTCTCCTCCTCCCCCACGCTGCTGTCGTCGAGGGCTTCCGGTGTCTTCCACCCCAGAACCTCCACCACACTGGGCAGAGGCTCAGCGTTTGCCGAGCCTGAGTCTACCACCTGGGTGTCTGAATCCTTGTCCGAGTTCATCCTCTATCTTCCTCCTATTCTGTGCAAGCTCGAAGTATTTTCTTAAAACGGCTTGCCGCCCTCCGCAGCAGTGACCGCTTTTCGCCAACTCCTCGTTTGCCCTCTTCATCAGGTCCGGATACTGCGACAGTCCCGGGATGTCCATTTGAATTTTCTTCATGGTGAGCCTTGGCCTTGTTGTCGGCCTTTATAGCCTCCCTTACAAGCCGGATGTATTTTCGCATAATCTTGTTCTTTTCGCAAGTGGTACATCCCTCGGCACCGCCGGCCTCCTCGTATTCCTCCTCATATTTCTTGCGAAGTTCCTCGCAACCGGCGAACCAGCACTTCTTTCCGCCTATGAAATCAATCGCGGACTGCTCGTCCGGAGGAACTTCAAGTATATGCACGGCCTGGTGCGTAACCACATTGCCGTTTTCGTCCTTTACCTTGTTGCCGTCAGAGTCGGTGACAGGGACGTCTATCAGCTCGTAGGTTATGCCCCTTTCGTCCAGATTCCTGGTTATTGCGTTAATAGGTACTTCGACCCATTTTGTTTCACTGTTTTCCATGATTTATTTAACTACTAAAGACTTTAATGCATTAGACAGTATGGGCCACGTGCAAGTGGCCGCTATGACGAATACGAACGGAACAGGCGCAAACACCCATATGGCCAGCGCCAGCCAAAAAGATATATGAAACGACAGGCACACCGGACACGTTATCAACTCTCCTATGAACGGGTGCATATACGCCGCCGCAGCGACCGAAAAGTCGTCCCAGGTGCTGGTCCACTCGCCGAGCGTGTTCCACATGTCGGATCCCTTTGCATAGCCTACCCTCTTGAGCATGTACAACACGTGTATGGGCAGCCCTGAGCCGAACCATGCCATAAGCGCTGAAGATACGGCCAGACAGCCTAGCACGTAGATTGTCAGTATGGTTTCCATGCGGGTGTTATACTATGTCCTGCAACGAATGTCAAGGTAATTTACTCCGGCTGTATGAAAATGTTCTGCAGCACGTGGCCGTCTTCTACTGAGTACAGCGTGACAGTTATAGACCAGTCGTCGCCCTTCGCGGACACGGACAGCAGCCCGTCGTCTACAGCGGCGGTATAGTTTCCGAAAGTTCGTCCTGTTATGTCCATCGCCATATCCTCTATACTCTGGAACGAGATTTCGGGCATCAGCTCGTCAACAGGGTCGTCACGCCTGTACACGATAGCGGAGTATATAAACCCTGACTCCTGTACAAACGGCACAGTGCCGGTAGACACAGGAGGCTCGTCTGCGTACACCAGCCTGCCGTTCGACAGCTTCATAGGCCTTTCGCTAACCGTGTCCCTATTGCCGGGGTCTACTGGGGTAAACGGGCCGCATTTGTCCAACGACGTCCTGGGTATAAGTGTTACGGTGGCGCCTGGAGGAGGTTCATCGGATTGGTCATTGCAGTTACAGCACCAGTAGTACACCTCCACCTCGTACTGTCCTATACACAACCCTGCTTTCCTGGCAACTACGGCAGCCTCGTCTTCTGTGTCCGGTGACAGCACCGCCTCGGCGTATCTACCAAGCGACGTATAATTAAACAGCAACCTAAATGCAGACATGACGTCCTGGCAGCCGATGCCGCCTGTCGGACCTCCCTGTCCGAAGTTGAAATGCTCGTCCATCACCAGCGTCCCAAACTCCCACAGCCTGGCGCCTATACCGTAAGCACCAAAAGATACGCCACATATCTCGCATTCGTCTCTAATAGGCAACATCTCCGTCTGTATATAGTCGACGCACCTGGGGCATGGGGTTTCTGATCCTGAATCGGAGCCAGAGCCGGAGCCAGAGTGTGAATGCGAGTGGGAGCCTGAACCTGAACCGGATCCAGAACCAGAGTCGGAACCGGAGTCGGACTCAGAACCTGAACCAGGCTCGCAGCAGTCTATATTGACAAACATGTCATAGCAGTATTCAGGCGCGTGTCCAGTATTCATGTCGTACACGTTGTTGGACCGCAACGTGCTTATGTGCGTCTGCCCGCACTCTCCGTACATTATACCGCTTACGCCCTTTATGCTGTTGTCGCTGTTACGGAACTCCAACCCTGGCCAGTTGGGGCCGTAGTCCTGCGCACCCGGCACAGCCCATGTACCGCAGTCCTCCGGCGCCTTGTAAGGGTAGTTTTCAGGCACTTTGGCCTTTGACACCGGCTTGCCCTCCTTCTTGCACTCGCAGACGTCAACACGCTGCGTGACCACCCACTTGCCGTTGTACAGTCCTCCATGCTTTGTAAGAAGCCCGTACCTTGCGTATATGTCTCCGCTATTGCACTGCCTCACGGCACAAGGCCCAAGGTATGGGCCTGCGTCGGCCATATCCCTCTCCAACAGCGCTACAGGCTCGTTGACAGTGCCTATCATATCGGCCACCTTCTTGGCATGCGCGATAATCTCGTAGCCGCAGCACATGTTGAAATGGAAACCGAGATTCATGTGTACGTCGCAGGGTGTCGGCGGACAGGCGTCGTATACGGGGCATTCGTCGAAAGTGTTGCACGGCAGGTCTACCGGCACCCTTACGCAACCGCAATCCGTACCACCCCTCCTGCGGCTGCCGCTGTCACTGCCGCTGCCGCTGCCTTGGTCGAGCCTACCCCAGCCGACATACGTACCGTCCTCGACCTCGTGCTTGAACACGTGCATGTACAGCACGTTGTCGTGTATGCAACCCCATAACGAGTGGCAATGCCCGTAGCACAGCGCTTCGCCGCCTCCTCCGCAGTTGTCCCATATATGCACTATGGAGCAAGGTGCAAGCGGGCCTATAAGCCTGGGGTCGACCGCCTCGTTCAGCTTGAGCTTTCCATCCGTATCCTTTATTACAAGGAACCCCAGCACCTCGTCAGCCGGGGCTATCGTAAGCCTGTGCGTTATATCCTTGGTGGCCGCAAGCTTTTTTATCTCACCGCTGAAATCGACGGTCGCGGCTATCTCCCATTCCATCTCGCCGTCAGGCATCTCCTCCTTGGCGAACAGCCCGAACTGCAACATGCCGTTCTTGTCAACCCTGGCGTGCAGGTACAACGGGGAGTCGGCTGGAGGACCGGGGAGCTTGGGATGCGGCTCTATAGGGTCTGGAATATACGTCCATCCCTGTATGTTGGGCAAGTCATCCCCATCCGACTGGTTCTCTGGAGACTCTGTTTCTGGATAAACCAGCGGCTTGCTGTTCCTAGGGGCCGGCATGTAGTCGAAATTACCCTCCTGCAACTGCACTATGCCGCCAGGGTCAGGGTGTGCAGTGTCGGCGATATGCCACACTACATACGTACCGCTGTCAACCGGCTCTCCTATTGTGTCGCTGTCTGCCATACCCTACCAGGCTGTCACTGCTGCTGCTTGTCCTCTTCCTCGCACTCCTTCTCCTCGACTTCCTTGCCGTCTACAAGGTGCACGCATTTGTAGTCTCCCGTGCCTACCTCCTTCTTTATCCTTACGGACAGCTTTCCGGTGGTTCCCTGCATGTACTCTATGCACGGGCAGTCGACCACAGTGCCGTTGGACAGGTACACCATTCCGTGGTTCATCCTGAGTATGCAGTCGGAGTAGTCCTTCTCCCTGTCCTTCTCCTTGCGCTTGCACTCCTCCCTCTTCTTCTTGTCCTTTATGTCGTCGCAGGGATCCTCAGGCTTGCACTTGTACCGCACCTTGAACGGCGTCAAGTCCTCGCAAGGCTTTATGCGGCACACTGTTATCAGCTCGGCCAGTCCGAGCGCGATCTTCTTGGCGAGCGACACCGAACTGGCGAACACAGTGTTGGCCTTGACCTTGCCGCACTTGAACGGAACTATCTGTCTGAGATACTCCCATTTCTCTAGCTGGTCCTTGTATTCTCCCTTGTTGCAGGAACACTCCGCCTTTACGGTGATGTTTCCATATGAACAGTTCACTATGGCATCAGCCAGCAGCTCTGCGGTTATCTGCGCGCTGTACCAGCTGTCTGCAATTATAGTGTTCTCCGGCAGCTTGAAACTGTCGCTGACAACCTCTGGAGGCTCGTCGTCGGAGCCGATGTCCTCCGGAGCGGCGCACCATCCCTCCACCTCGGCGTTGCCGTACAGGCACACAACAAGGGACCTGACAGTGTTTATTATGTCCTGCAGGCTCATCCTCTTGCCTTGCTCGTGCGTCTGCTCCTTGCGGGCCTTGTACGGCTCGGCGTTGAAGCAACCCTGAGGAGTCCAGTCCATGATGATGGGAGACGCCGCAACAGGGCTGTAGTCGACCAGCCGCTCGAGGCCGTGATGCTTGACGACATAGAATGTCCTGTTGCATCCCGCACATTCCAAATCGTCGTCAACCTCGCTATCGCTTTCAACCAGCACCTTCGGCATGTCGCTGTACAGTCCGTGCAGCGTGGCCGTCTTATCGTCTTCCGTGCTTTCAGCGCAGTATCCTACCACAGTGGCCGGAGGCTGCTTACAGCACATCGACGAGATAGCCAGGTCCATGGCGAGCCTGTTGGCATATCCCCTGGCCTTCCTGGCGTTGTCGTCGTAACTGTAGCCAGGCTCGCCTATCGGTATGGTGCCGGGAGTCTCGTCTATCGTCACCTTGATGGTGTCCGGGTCCACAGTTATGTATTCGCACGGCGGAGGGTTGGACTCCGACGACACGGCGCACTTGGATCCCCACTTCTTGGCGCTGAGCCATATGTACTCGCCTCCGCCGCAATCCTCGCTGCGCTCGCCGGTCTCCATATAGTACCTCTTGTACCTTCCAGTCGTCACGGTGGAGCCTTGGCATTCGTCCTTGGTGTATATGTTCTCGGCCATACACGCGGCGTGCACTATGCAGTTGCCGAACGTGCAGGACATGTCCGCCCCCTTGTCTATCTTGTCCGACAGCAGCTCTATGCCTTCAGAGTCGGCAAGCCTTTGTGCGGAGTAATAGTCCTCGGCGCAGAAGTAGTCCTCCATAAAGCCTACGGTGGCGTCCTTGGACCACTTGCTGAAATCCTCCTTCTCTCCCGTATACGGGTTTATTATCTCGTCCGGGTTGAGCGGCAGCGACAACCTGTATATACTGCCGGACGGAGTCTCGAACCCTGTAGTGACGGCCTTTATAACCCACTCGGGCACACACGACGGAAGAACCTGCCTGTTGCAGTATATGCAAGTCAATCCCGCGTTTGCCGCATCCTCGGCCCTCTGCTCCAGTTCCTGCCGCACCTTCTCGTTGGCCTCCTCGTCGGTAAGGTTGCTGCTGACGCATCCGGTAAACTCGCCTCGCGGCACAGTATACCTGGGCACAGCATAGTCGGCCTTGTCCAACGGCCTGACGACTACCTGGCTTCCGTCCGGTTCCAGTACGGGATGTCCGTGCTCGTCCACCACCTCTATGACAGGGCAGGACGCAGATGCCTCCGGGCTTATGAAGCAGCACTCCAGCACGCTCTCCGCTATGGACGCTGCAGTCGCATTGGCATCGGCCGGAGACAGGTTGGATATAATGGTTCCATACGGAACAACCGCAGACTGCCCGGACGTCCTGGTCTTCGTGTCGGCCTCCTCCGGCCACTGCAGCAACGGGTCTATGCCTATGCCGCGGGCGTCAGGCAGTCCGCACGTGCGCCTCGTGTAATCGTTGAAATAGTAGCATACCAGCAGTGAGTACGCATAGTTTCGCGCCGTGGCGGTTGCATCGGCCCTGCTGACTACAGACGTGTACATACCCTTCGGTATAAACACCCTGCCGTTCCTTGGAGGCATATTGGCTACAACAGCCTCTTTCTCCACTGGTACCGGCACATCGCCTCCACCGTCGGGCTTGCCGGGCCTGTCAGGGTCGGTACACGCCACATCAACCGGAGACGACACGTAGAAGCAGTTCAGTCCACTCTCGGCCATCACCTTGGCCTGCATGTCCGCGTCGTCCTGGCTGATGTCCGACCGTATAAGGCCGTCTGGAACGAAATACTCGACAACGGCGTCCTTGTGGTCGTCCCTCGTGGCAAACTCCCTGTCCGCCCACTCCGGCAGGTTGTCCCAGCATGTCGCCTCCGCCTCGTAGTTCATCCAATAGCACTCGAGCGACGCCTCGGCCTGCGTCCTCGCCTCATAGTCGAGCCTGTCCTGCTCGGACGACAACGCATCGTACACAAGGGCAGCCTTGTCGGCCGTTATCCTGAACAGGGTGGCGATACCGGCAACAACCTCTTCCTCTGGAGTCTCCTCCATTACATAGGTGTGGAACAGCCTGGACATCCTGGCCGACAGGTCCTTTGACGCTATGTAGTCAAGCTGCTCAGCCGTCAGCTGCCCTATAAGGCTCAGGTCAACCACCGAGGTATACGCACCGTCGGGCACAACCGAGCCCAAGCCGTACACACGCTGACCGTCGTACCTTTCCTGGCATGTTACATCCTGCTGCACGTTGAACACCAGTACGGGCTCCGGAACCCTGTACACCCTTGGGTTGTCCAGCGAACCCTCCGGCTCCCTGAGCTCGTCTGGTATGCGCTCCTTTGCAGGGTTGCACGACGGCACGGGCTTGACGCCGCCGAACGTATCGGCAACTGTATAAAACTTCTCTTCCTCGCAATCAGCCATAAAAATCACTCATCCTTTCCAGGCAGCTGGAAGCTGCCGAACTCTACATTCGTAAAATAGGCAGTGTAGGTTGCAGACCTAGACCCCTGCGTGGTGACAGAGTAGGTGACAGTGTCGCAAAATCCCTTGAACAGCTCCTTGCCCTTTACGGATTTGACGTTGTAGTATTTACCAACGGATATGTTCTTAACAAGCGGACCCGTCAGGTGTACAGTGGACGCAGACAGAGATTGCCACAGGTAGAACTGCTTTGCCCACTCCTTCATAACCCGCACCCTGACGCTCCTGTACTCCTTGCGGTTCTTCTCCTTGTCGTCGTAAGCCTTTTCCGCCGTAGACTGCTCCATCTTGTCCTTGCCCTCCTCCTCGGGGTCGCCGTCGTCGGGCAAGTCTGTGGATATGTTCTGCATGTCCGGCAGCCAGTACGGGGCAAGAACCTTCGACACGGAACCGCCGGCAGTCATGACCTTCTGCACGTTCTGCTCCGGGTATGCCACATACGGGTGCGAATTGGCGAAGTCCCTGGTCTCGTTTCCGTCATCGGTCCTGGAAATACAGGCCACGTAGCTTATCGGGAACAACCCTCCGTCAGTACCTGCCTTAGCCTGCATAGACGTTATGGGAAGGGTTATCGACTTCATGTCCTTGTATATCTTCGACCTGTTGACGAACTTGTACTTGATCTTGCCGTTGTCGTCCTCCGGGACAACGTAGCAGTTGAAGTCAGAGCCTATGCCTATCAGCGTGCTCATGAAGCTGCCCGACGCCGACGTAAGCCTGTTCACCAGCGCCACGTGTATCGAGTCTGCCATGCCGTAGTGGTCCTCGGCCATCTCAGCCAGCTTGTCCTTCCACCCGAACGTATCCTCGGAATCGCTGAGCATCTTCTTTATCTTGTTCGCCACCTTGCTGTTTATGGCGTGCTGGGCCTTCCTGGCGTTCTTCTCCTCGTCTGCAGACACATCGTCGTCAAACGACTCTGCGCCCTTGTTGACCATGTCATCTATTATACTGGACACGCACTTGGGTATGCTCCATCCCAGTTCGTCAGGCGCCTTGCCGTAGTCTGCGGCACCTGCGCCGAAATCACGGTCCTCTTCCTTCTCTATCGGACCGTATATGCTGCCGTCGAACGCGTCAACCTCTGCAAACTCGTCTATGCACTCGTCCTTCTTGTCCACGTTTGAAATAGCGAACGCGTACTGCGGGCTGACTATGTACCCTTTGAAATTAACCTTCAAATCGGCCTTGCCTCCAGTCACCTGTACATCCATCGTTGTGTCGGGACCGGACCTTGAGCCGAATATGTCCTGCTGCCTCTGTCCCATGTCCTTGAACACCTTGTCGTCGGTTATGTCTATGGCCGAGTTCTCGGCCCTGGTGCCGTTGTGGTGCACTACAACCAGCTGACTGTACCTGTTTATGGACGAGGTTATACTGAAGGCGGCAGGATAACTCCTCTTGCCGCCTATGTTAAGGTTTGTCTTTATGTCGTATACCTCAGCTTGAGTGGCCATTGTTTGTTATGTAGTGTATGTATAGTGCCAGTACCAGTATAGCCAGCTGCTCGTTCGGATCGGTTTCCGTGAAGAACGCCGAACTATACTCTGTCTCACGCAGCAAATTATACACGTTGCTGTCAGCTTTTGCAAGGGAAATAACAGATTCCACAGGGTACGCAGGCAAAATCGGCAATACCGCCTCGCCTCCCTCAGGCAGCTGCAATGCGCCCTCCAGCCCCAATCCGTCGGGCCACTCTACGGTGACGACGTCTCCCTCCGCACGGCAGCCTGCAGCCAACGTAAGGCCCATTACAGATATGTACGCAGTACCTCCCTCCACCTTGACAGAGGCAGAGGCGCTGCAAGGCCACGACCCTGGAGTGAGCGTGCACCGGCCTACGGAAGGCAGTATGCGCGGCCCGTGCACCATAACCCCTGAATCCCTTATCTCCACCGGCGGCGCGGATTCGGTCCTGCGTCGCATGGCCGCCTCGCACCTTACAGACGACAGCGCTATGCGGACCAGGGCGTGCTCCCAGTACGTGTCGCCTACACCTAGCAGCGCGCATACCGGCGAATACTCGCCCAGTTCATACTCGGCCCTAAGCACTCTTGATACAGTCTCTACGTTCATATTACTTTTCAGCGGCTATTATCGCAGCCAGTTTGAAGTCTATGGAGTTGGCCTCCGCCTTTACGCCGGACAGCTCCAACCCCACAAAGTAGATAGGGTAGGCCTTGCCTCCGACGATGCTGAGCTTGGCAGGCTTCTTCTTTGCTGACAACCTGGCAGACTCGTAGCCCTTTATCAGCTGAGCCAGTGCCTTGCTTCCTCCACCGGAGCACCCGCTTGTAGCTCCCATGAACACTGTGCCGGATATCACTGCCTTGCCGAAGTCCTTGCCGAACCTGTACAAGGCCCTGAAATTGTCTGTAGCCACCACCGGCAGCGCTATATCACTGTCCGATATGCTGACGTCGCCCACAAGAACAAGTCCGCTACCAACCTGCCCTCCGCCGTTGCCGCTGAGTATAGAGCTCAGCGAGCCTGCGTTCTGCAGCTTGAACACGGGACTGCCTCCCTTGTTGTTAAGGGTTATAACCGCTCCCCTTCCTGGAAATAATTTAGACATTGCTTGATATTGTTTTGCTTAAGAAGAAGCCTGCGGCGCCACTTTCAAAGCATCTCCAGAGAACGACAGCTTGGAGATGCCGTTCTTTATGCCGTCCGTATTGGCCAGCATGGAGTTGACAGCCTCCAGCAGCTCTGGTGGAACAGAGGACTTCGCATGGTCCTGGTCGAACTTCGCGGCCTGCTTTGAAAGGTACTCCACGCCCGATGCGCTCAGTCCGGTGTACGAACCGTCGTCTCCCTTGGTGAAGAAGCTCTCTATGTCAATCTTGTTGCCGTTCTTGTCCTTCGCCTCGTCTCCAGTAAGGCCAAGGCGCCTGAGGATCTCGGCCTTTCCTCCATTGGCATACGCTTCCGCACCTCCGTGCTTGCCGAACAGCTCGTTTATATCTATGGACCTCTTTACTAGTGTTGCGTCGGTGGTGCCCTTGTCCTTGCCAGAACCAGACCTCGCCTTCAGCTTGCCGTGCTCGCCGCGCTCCAACTGTCGCTCATGGTTGTCCGTCACCACATTGAGGAACGCCAGTTTGCCCTCGTGGTCGAACTTGACATTCTCGGCAGCGGTATCCGCGTTTCCGTATGCCTTGAGTGCGGCCTTTCCGGCTTCCGAGCTCCTGAGGGCCTGCTTCACGGAATTGGCCTTGTCGACAGCCTCCCTGTTGAAGAACAAGGCGTTTCCGGTGTTCATGTCGAAATGTATGTTTCCACCGTGAAAGCTCTCGTAGGCCTTCAGCATCTCCTCGTCGGTCATCTTGCCGAACTTCTCCTTGCCGCCGACCTTGTTCATAAAGGCGTCGTCCCCCATCAGCGTGTCCTTAAACGACTTGGTCAACTTGCCGTTTTCAATGGCGCCCTTGAACTGCTTTATGTTCTCATCGTTGAATCCGCCCACGTTAAGACCCTTGTTGGCCAGGTTGAGCAGCTCCGGGATGGACATGTTCTTGTACTTCTCCTTCTCGTCGTCTGACTGGGCTTCGGCCATCAGCTTGTTCCTGTGCTCCTCGGCCTGCGCCATAAGGCCCCTCGTAGTGTCGTACTCCGACAGTTGCGCGTCGCCGAACGCACCGTTCATGAATGCGTCCAGTGCGCCCACCTTCTGCTCTTCCCCGACCACAGACTCGTCTATACGCTTGTTGATAGCAGCGTCACTGGCAGCCTTCTTGGCCTTGGCCCTGTCGGACTTGCTCATGGCCGTGTGCTGGCTCATACCCCTGCTGTACGTTCCGTACACGTTCTGGGTCTTCATCAGCTGCTCGTCGCTCATATCCGACAGGTCGCTTATAGCCTGCAGCTCGTATTCCGAATACGCCCCAGACTCTCCTATAGCCTTCAGCTTGGCAGCCTTTTCGTCGGCCCCAAGCCCCTTCAACTGCTTGGACAGCTCGCGCAGCTTGTTGAACTTGGAGCCGTCGTCGTCTGAGCCTATGGCATCGTGCAGGTTGTACAGTATCTTGGCGGCCTTGTTCACAGACGACTTGGACGTGTTGCCAAACAACGCCTTAGTCATCATCCTTCCTTTCCTACCGCCGGCCAGGTCCCTGGCATTCTGCTTCAGTGCCATGTCGGACAGCTGGTCTATGTCGCCCTCCTCGCCGTATGTGCGCGTTGCGTTGTTTACCAGCGCCGTGTCGGTTACATCCAGGCCGTTTGCGGCAAGCAGCTTCCTAGCCTGCTTGTTGTACTCCTTCATCTCGTCGTCGGACGAAGCGTTGTTCATCTTTCCGAGCAAGTCCTCGTACTGCTTCCTGGCCTCTCCAGACACTCCGGTAGTGGCCAATGCATACCTTAGCAGCGCCCTGCCGCTGTTCTTGCCCATCAGCGCGTTGTTCTGCTGCACGGCCATCTGCGCCGTGGCCTGCACACCGTACACGGTGTTCTCGCCAGCTGTGTTCTGATCGTTCACAGACTGGGCTATACGCTGCTGCACCCTGGCGACAGTAGCCTTGGACGCCAACGGACCCATTTGGTCGGATATATTCTGAGCCTCTGCGAACACCTCGTGAACATTGCGCCCAGTGCTGTCGGCGATCTCGTTCATCCTGTCCATGAACGACTTCATTGACGACAGGCCCTTCTCGTTGGCGAGGGAGCCCATATGCAGCTGCGACGCAAAGCCGTTCAACTCAGCGAACGTCTTGCCCGTCTGCTTCTGTATCTTCACCAGGGCCTCCATAGCCGGACGCAGTTCCTCGGCCATCGCGCTGACGTCAGATATATTGGCTACATTGGACGAGAATCCTCCGTGGCTCTGCCTGACGGCCATAGATGCGGCCCTTCCGTCTATTGTCCTGCCCGTCTTGTCGTCCTTTATACCGTTCTTCAGTATATCGGCCTCTATCTTCTTCCTGTCCTCGGCCATGGCGGCACCCTGGAACTCCTTTGTGGCCCAGTATTCCTTGTTGGCGTCGAACTCTCCGAGAGCGCCCTTTCCTATCCTTCCCTCCAGCGCGTCGAAAGCCTTCCTGTTCATCAGCTTCCTGGCGCGTATGACGTCCTGCATCTCGTCGCCTTGCGCCGTACCCACGCCGCCTATGACATCCACGTTCTGGCTGTAGGCGCGCTGCAACTCGGCGGCAGTACCGTTCTTGCCGAAATCAATAAGGGACGAACGCATGCCGTTCTTCCTTATCCTGGCAGACATGAGCTCGGTCATCATGCTGCGCTGCTCGTGACCGGTAATACCGTGCTCTCCCCTGCTGGAAAAGTCGTTTATGTAACCGGTCAGCGAGTAGGCCATGTTGGACGTCACGTTGCCCGGCCTGTTGGCCGCTCCGTAGTACACCATGTTGCCGGACTCGTTGTTGGCCCTGCCGTACATGTGTATTGGCCCGGAGTCCCTTAACGCCGAATAGAACGTGTCATACCTTTGAGAGGCAAAGTTCGGGTTTCCTCCCACTGCGGCTGCCAACGCACTACCCACTGCAGATACGATTCCGGAGAGCGTCTCGCTGCTCATCTTGCTGTTTCCGCTCTGCCCCCTCACGAGCATAGTGAGAAGCTGAACGATCTTCTGCACCTGCGGATCGTTGTTGCCTGACTGCTGACGCAGTGCCTCGAAATAGCTCCTATTGTTGGAATCTGTATCCATCAGCTCTTTTCTCGCTCTAACCTATTATGTATCGCAGTGACCTTCTTGTCAAACATTTCGATGGTGCCTCCCTTGAGCATAGATTCGTATACCTTGGATGCGCCGGACACCATGTCCCTCAATTCCTCGTCCTTTGTCCTGAACTTGCCGGGCTTGTATTCCGACTTGGCCCTTGAGTGCCTTATCCTAGAATATATATCGTCGTACAGGCCCTTCATAGGTTTGCCTGCAGAATGCGTGGACAGCAATGCAGACATATTCAACGACACCTCGCTGAACGACTCGGCCTCCAGCTCGTCGTTGACCATATCCAGCACCATGCGCTCCCTGATGTAGGAGCGCAGGCCGTTGGGGTAACCCTCTTTCAAGAGACCCCGCCTCCATGCCACCATTACAAGGCGGCAGAGGCGGGTTCCCAAAAATCCTTGTTCAAGGCAGCCTCTCCAAGCCTGGTCACCTTGTGTACAAACACCTCTGCGGCAGCCACGCAAAGAGAGAACTTAGGACCTGCGAACGACACTATGTTCAGGCTCTTCTCGAACAGGTCCCTTGCGTCCTCCTCTATGGTGTGCTCTCCTGGCCTGTATGACGCAAAGTCCCTGGGCTTGCCGTTGAATGCCGTCATGGCCATCGCAAGGTGGCACTGCTGCCTGAACGCGGCCAGAAGTATAGTCATGGTGTCGGGATGGTCCTCCGCGTATATGGCCATGGCAGCCGGTATAAGGTCGGTCTCGTACGCGCTCAACGAGCGGAACGTGACCACCACCTTTCCGGCGGCAACCGGGATGTCCAGCTCGAAGTTCACATCCTGCAGCACTGCCTTCAAATACGCTATCTTGTCGTATTCGGTTATTGGAATCTGAGACGCCCTGACCGTAACGTCAAGCTCGGATATGATATCTGCTGACGTATCCGAGTCGAACGACGTGTCTGACATGAGGGAAACCCTGGCGGCTCCCTTGTCCACGCTACCCTCGACCACGGCTCCCATATCGGCCAGCTTGGCGTCCGCGCTCTTCTCCTGCTTTTCTTCCAGCGCCTCCACGCCTTCTATGGCGGCCTTGACCTCCTCCGCAGTGATAGTCACCTCTCCAGCCTCCTCGATAGGAAGCTCCTCTTCGTTGTTTTTATTATCTGTCATAAAAGTTATTTTGACTTGTTGTCATCCTGAATCATCTTCAAGTAGTCCTTGTCGGCATCATCCTTGCCGGCAAAATACATCTTGTAGTCACCTGGCTTCATGGCTCCGGTACCGAAACTGCTCGGATCGGCGTCGAAGTCCACGTCGACCTTTCCAAGCTTGTACTTCTCCAGCACCTGTTCTGCAGACCACTGCTGGGCAGACTGGCCCGGCCACGGGAGGATGGACTGGTTGACACGCCTCATGGAGTCTGACCCGTACATCATAGACTTGTACTCCTGCTGCTTTATATCCTTATAACGCAAAAACGGCCGCTTCAGGCTGCTCCACTTCTCCACATCCGAAGGCAGCTCCCATTCCCTGAACTCCCATTCAGCACCCTCTTTAGGATCTGTGAACTCTTTTTTAACCGAATCTACGCCTTTCCACTCCACCCATTTCCTGTCTTCGGACGACGCCTTGGAGAACCTCGAATCGGCCTCGTCTATCAAGCCCTTTATCTCTTCGTCTTCGGTGTAAGACGATATATGATCCTCGACATGCTCCTTAAAATCGTCCTTGAAGTCCTTGTTCTTGCTCACGTTGGTGGAAGACGCCGATATAAACGATCCTGTGACGCTAACTCCCTTGGCTTCCACGACATTGTTGAACAACGCCAGGCCGTTCCCCAGCGCGAACGTGTTTCCAGCCACAATGTCCGAATAATCCAGGTGTGTGGAGAACTTGGATATACAACTCGTACCGGCTATAGACATACTGTCCATGCGAAGCGCGACATCATCGAAACTCGCCTTTAACCTGTCACCGTCCAAGCCTATGCAACCATAGTCGCCTGAAGCGGCACCGTCTCCGGCCACCAAATCTATATCCCCTCCGGACACCGTCATAATATCTCCCTCGCTGGCGTCAAGAACTATGGCATACTTGTTCAACTCCCTCTTGTTCTTGTCGTCCGGCACCTCGTCGCTGTCGGCCGGAGGCTGCTCTCCGTCGCGTACCTTTGGGGCGCAGCTCTTCAGCCACAGCCTGCCCTTGTCACACAGTATCTTGAACGCCTTTACGGCGCGCTGTGTAATCTTGCCTGCAAGGCTCACTATCTCGGTGTCCAGGAGGCTGTGAAACACATTGTACTTGCCCTCTATGACCACGGTGTTGCCGGCCTTCAACTCTATGTTGCCGACTGCCGCTATCTGCACGTTGCCGTTGTCGAGCACCACGGAGGCAAGACCGTTGGACTGCATTGTTATGGAGCCGGCAGGGTCTATGCTGAAGCTGGACTCGGCAAGGTACGGATGCTTTCCGTTGGGATTGGCCTTCTCCCTGTCCTGTTCCTTTGCCGTCACCTCGGCCGCCTTTGCCTCGGTGACCTTGGGAACCTTGCACAACTTGCCGTTCTCCATCTGCCTGAACCTGGCCAGCGAGTGCCAAAGGGTTATGTACCTGAGGTACGCTCCCATCTGCCAGCACGACACACGCAAGTCCTTCCAGTCAGGACCGTTGCCCCAAAGCTTTATGTACTTGTCGTCCAGGTCCTCCATCAGCTTCTCGTGGTCCAGCTCAGGATCGTTCCACGCCTTCAGCATGGTTGGGACGACTATCTTAGGAGTGACCTCCACGTGGACACCTCCGGCCGCCTGTATCATCAGTGTTCCGTCGGAACCAACCCACGACCTGAACAGACCGGACCTGGCTGCACCCTCCATCGTGTTGCTTATAACGTCTGTCGGCTGCGTCACAAAGGTGTGTATCATATCGCCGAGGAACCCTATGTATGTAGACTTCCTCCAACGGCCTGTCTCGCCGTACCTGTCCTTTACCTGGTCCTTGGTCTTGTAGGCGTCGTGCTCTCCCTTGGAAGTCAGCGTGCCGCTCTCCTCCTTCTTGCCGTCCGCCTCGAACTGGTGGCTTGTAAAGTGAGACTCCTCGTTACACCCGCCGTTCGACCATATCAGGTGGTCGCCGCCGCAAGAGTGGTGTACGAAGTAGCTGTCCACTATACGCACCATCGCATTGTACAGGCACGCCTCCACCTTGGCCAGGTCTCCGGAGGTCAGCTGGGCCAAGCCGTACAACACGCGAACAGCGGTGCCCATATTGTCGGATATCTCAGCCTCGCCGGGATACATGTCGCCCTGCGGGAACGGCACGTTGTTGACTGGCGTCTTTCCCTTGCTCCTCTTCTTGTTGAACGCCTTGTTGCTGGCCGCGCACTCCTCCTTGGAGGGATCTCCGCAAACCCTTCCCTTGAACACTCCAAGCTTTTCCTCGGTGACAGACTTTGAACCTATAACGTAGGCGCTGCCGGACGCGTACATTACAAGCACCCTTGCACCCGTAGGAGGAAACGCGTTTATGGTGGTGCCAAGGAACGACGCGAACATGAGCGGCATGTAGGCGCAATTTTTAACAGTCACGTTATGCACCTTCACGTTCAATGTCCTGGCAGACATGTCGCACGCAGTAACAGTACCCTCGTACACGCCGTTCTTTAGAAGGGCCTTGCTCATGCCCTGCATGGTGTTGTCTGCGTGCGAATCCCCTGCCGGCGATACCAGAGACTGTTGCGATGTATCCTGCTTGGGTCTTGTCTTGTTGTAAACTATAGGCGTGGACATAAAAATAATCCGGGGATCTCTCCCCGGATTATGAACCATTTTCCGTTGTATGTCAACTGAAATCAGTTGATGTCAAGGCTACCGATGGTGTACTGCGCGTTGTCGGTCACAGTGAACTGGCCAACGTCTATATTCACGCCGACCTCGGTAAGCAGGCCTTCCATGGTGATGGTGCCAATGTCCAGTCCGCACTGCGACGAGCCTCGTGCCACAGAGATCGTCTGCTTCTTGCACGGGTTCTTACCCTTGTACGGCTCCAGCGCCTTGGTTACACCTATGATCCTGCTGATGTCGACCGTACCGCTGGCAGAACCGACGGTAAGGTACACGTTGTCGCTACCCAGCTCGAAATGCGGTGTGACCTGCCTGCCGTACTTGATATTGCACGACTGTGCAAGCTTGACGTCGCCGCCATCCACCTTGACGAGCACGGCGGACGTTACACCCACATGCTCAGGGCCCTTGACTTCCTTGGTATATCCGAAATATTCAGCCATTTGAGTATATTAGTTAGATTGTTACAGTAGCCGCATAAGCCATCTCGTACAGCCTTATGCCGTTAAGAGGAAGCGGCAGGTACAGCTTCACCTTGATGATCACACGATCCATGAACTTCGGATCCTGGAACACCTCGAGGTCGCTCCATTCGATGAGGGAAGGCCCTATCATCGGGTCGGGGCTGTCCTGCGTGAACTCGTTGAGCTTGCTTATGACAGCCACCTTGATGGCGGTCAGCGCGCTCGGAGTCACGTTGGCCTTGCCTATGAACCCTTCAAGGATGTCCACCATCGCGTACGAGATGTTGTCAAGGTTGCGCGTAGGCGACTCCTCGTAATAGAGGGAACCCTTGTCCATCTCGGTAGTGAGCTGGTGCCTGATGTAGCAAGGAGCGTCCTTGCTGTCCTGCGTGATTATCATCACACCGTTGGAGGCGATGTCGTCCAGCTGGTCCTGACGGTACTTGGTGTACATCTTCACAGCGTTGGTCACAGACTGCACCTCCGTCCTTGTGATACCGGCCTGCGGCACCACTGCTGAAGATATACCCGCAACCTCGGCAGCTATGAACTTGTTCTCCACCACATCGGTGCTTCCGACAAGCACGCCGCCGTCACACCACACTACAGTCACTCGGCGGCTGTTGAACGCCTTGGCGAGTGCACCAACGTAATCCACGTTGTTGACTGCGGTGTCGGCCTTGATGAAGGTCACCAGTTCAGGCACAGACACAGGAGTCTCCGGGCCTGCCACCAGGATGAGTTCCTTCGGAGACAGGACCGTCTTCACAGTGTACTCCAGGCCGGTAGAGGTGAACTTGACCTTGTCGCCAGCCTTGATAGACGTTACAGCGCCGTTCACCCTCACGTTGGTGAGATCGAAGTCAAGGTCCTCTGTAACCTGCAACAACACGTTGGCCGTCTCTCCCTGCCTGGTGCCGTACGCACCGAGCTGTGCGGTAAGGTAGTTGTTGTTGTTGTCCTTCTCTGCGATGGTGTACTCGCCCGGAGTGTCCACGCCGCAAAGCGTACGCCTCCAGCGCTTCACCTCGGGCTGCGAGAGCTTGTCGTTGAACGCCACGATGTCGGCTATGACCTCCGGGTCGTTTGAGATGACGGCCACGGCGTATGTAAGCGTGGTGGTCTCCGTCTTCTCTATCGCGGAGTGGAACGACTCAACGTCGGTACCGCGCGTACGTATGGCGTATATGCGGCGGCCCTGTGCACCCTTGAGGCACCAGTATGCAGCGTATGCCAGCTCGTTCTCCTGCGAGATGGTACCGAAGTAGTCCTTGATGTCGTCCTCGTTGTCGATGGCGAACATATCCTCGTTGGGATCGGCCTGCACCAGTACGCGGAAGCTTACATACAGGTTACCCGTATTGTCCGCAAACTGTGCCGAGGCTGTCCTTCCAGGGATGTTCACACTCATGCCGGGCTTGACGCTCACATACGGCTCTCCGGTGGTCTCGTCGGTCTCTATGGTCCAAGTCTCGCTGCCTCCCTCGCTGCGGTCGACATCGCCGTAGTATTCCTTGCGGAATTCGACAGAGGACAGAGCGGTGGTCTTGTAGGTGGTCCACTGGCCAACCTCCACTGGAGCGGCAGACAGCACCACGCCGTCGTAATACTTGTTGGAAGCCGACCGAGGCACGGCACCTATGGTGATGACGTCGCCAACCGAGAATATCTTGCTGGCGGCAGACGCCTTGAACGCAAGGTGAAGGCCGTTGCCAAGGTCGGTGTACTCCGGATCTGCATCGTTTCCGTCGTACGACACGCCTGCGACGCTCTTCCTGGTCACGACGCCTGCAGCGTCGTACACAGACAGGTCGACAGTCTTGGCAGCGCTGTTCACGGCGGTAATAGCCACGTACACCGTGGTGGACTTGTCTCCAGTGTACAAACCGCTCACGTTCCTGTCCCCGTCCTCTCCCTCCAGGATCACATCCGACGCAGTTGCAGTGGTGTCGGTATTTCCCTTGAGCAGCGAGCCTATATGGGCAGATGACGGAACGGCCTCTCCGGCGAGACCTATCACGATCCTGCGCCTGCTGCCTCCATCAGCCGCAGCCTTGACATACACAATGTCGCCAACCTCTGTGCCGAGGCCGCTCAAGGACTCCAGCAACTGGTGGTCCTCGTCTGCTTCACCGTTTATGTAGAGGCAGTTCTTCTTGGAAGAGCCATCCGGCTGCACGAGCCTGACAGTCATTATGTCGTCCGGGTCCACTGTGAAGCCGCTGGCAACCGTTGCCAACGACGCCTCGAGACCCTCGGCGTACACATTAACCGTAGCGGTGTCAACCACATAGTCGTTGATTTCCTCCTTGTCATAGTCGAACGCTATGACGTCTCCTGAAGATTTGAACTTATGCGGTGCCACAGGTTCGATACCATAGCGGTACAGGTTGTAGTTAGGACCTATAACGCAGGCATGCAAATGGTCGCCTGTAGCCGCAAGAGTTATCTCCAGCTGCTGGTAAACCGCAAGAAGCGGCCTAATGTAATTATTAGCCATGTCTGTATTGTCTTTTATTTATTAGTTAGTGTCAAGAGCGATTGTTTCCGGGCTCTCCTTCCGGATACAGCGAGAAGTCCTTCAAACGCTTGGATTCCGTAGCTACGAACACGCTGTAGATGTATGTTATTTGAACTGCGACAATGGATTCGTACCACTTGTCGGAGCTGGTGTCGTCGATCTCGCTTTTAATTAGCTTCGGCTCCGTTATTTCCACTGGCACATATTCTTTCAGCCAAGGCACCCTTCCGAGCAATCCCCGGCGCAAAGACGTGAGAAAAAGCATAAGGGCGTCAGCCATCATTCCAGATACGTCACCGTTCCTGTCCAGGCATCTGAACTGTAGCACAACGTCGCATTTCCACACCTCGGTGTTGGACGCATAGTCCGGAGACTCGTGCACAGACGGGTCCATTGCTATCTTCTCGAATTTAACACCATCGTTGGACGCCTGTATGAGTATGGCCGGCACAACCTCCGTACCGCCTGGATCTATGACCGTTGCAGGCGCTATGTTTAGTCCGGTCTCGGACTTGTCGCTGCTGTACGTCCTGCATGCCAGCGCCTCGCTCAAACCGGACAGCCTGTCCTTGTCTGAAAACAGGTACTGCACCAAAAGCGTGAATATCCTCTTTATGGAATGCAGGGACGGCTCGACACCGTCGACACACCTGCACCATTCAGAAAAAGAGCTGCAGCATGTACACTTGTCTGTCACCTTATCTCCGGCCATAGCAAATTGTCTACCAAAGCTTTGTAGTTATCTGGGATTGGAACGGCATAGCACGGGTCGTTGTGCGGTTGCAACGATATTTTAGCGTTATGCCCCACAGGTATTATACCCTTTACAAGATGTGTCTGTATCAGGTCGCCTATCTTCCACCTCCTGTCCGTGGCGGCGTCGACGACCATATCGTCAGTCCTCGGGAACGGGAACGCCAGGAACTCGGCCAACTGTACCGACGAGTCCATCACTCCCACGTCAAGCACGTTGGTCTTCTGCGCCAGTCCTCCGAGAAGCCTTATGTATGTTATAAACGGCCTGCAGTATCCGTCGGCGTAATATGTACCGTAGTCGTCGTTACCCTCCTCTCCGTCGCCTCCCACGTGCGAGGATGCCGGGCACGTGGCCTTTATCCTCTGTCCCGTATCAGGATCCAGGGCCTCGTTGGTCTTGCCGTTGCGCGCCAGCGGGTAGTACAGCACCGGTATACCGTCCTGCCTGGCCTGCATGTACTTCTCGGATATTATACAGTGCGAAACGCCGTACGCCTCGCGGCCGACCCTGTCGTACAGCGCCACTATAGGAGACTCGTATTCCTTGCCGTTGAGTATGGCCAGCACCCTGTAGTACGGTATCTGAAGCTTGTTGCGAACATGCAGTGTCGTGTCCGTGAACGTGCAGCCGAATACAGGGTCGTCGTTCAACAGCTCGTACTCGGACGTGCCGTCCTCGCTCCTGTAGACATAGAACTCGGCGTCCCTTATTGCAGGATCGACTATCCACGCCACAACAGCAGCCTTCCTGCTGTATGACGGAAATATGTTTATGTCGCGGAACGCGTTCATCGGATTACCAGTTTCCCCAGCACTGCGCCCTGTTCAACTCGGCCTTCCTGGCGGCGGCTGCAGGCTTCCACATGTCGTCGAACTCCTTTACAAGAGCCTTGTAGGCATCCATCCTGCTCTTCTTGAGGTCTACAGTCGTCTCTCCAGTCTGCCACGACGCCATATTCCTTGCAAGCTTGAACGTGGCTGAGTTGTAAAGCTTGGACAACGTGGCGTACATGAATATGTCGTTATGCAGAGGCAGCCTCTTGCCGCTTACAACATCCACTCCCAGGGGCGGTACACTGTTGTATGCGGCTGCAGCCCTCTCCATGGCATGCACTATCTCGTCGTCGGAGAAGGACAGGTCGCAGTCTATGACATTGTCGTCAGGCGTCCTGTCCTGTATCTCCTCGCGTATGTCGTCTATGGTGATGTACCTGTGCATAAGTTAGAACCCTACGCTTATTGGCTTATGGCTCCTCAGCCTGGCTTCCTCCTCCTTGAGCCGCTGTCCCTCCCTGAGAATCTCAGAAAGCTCGTCTCCCCTGCTGTTGGCGTTTGTGAACATACTGTCGGAATCCAGTACGTCGCCCAGGGCCCTGGCTACGAAGCCTCCGTTATGCAGCCTGTTGTACAGTCCCAAGTTGTCCCTAAGTGCCTGCCTGGCCTTAGCCTCTCTGGCTGCGTTGTCTGCAATAGCCTGTGCGTTCTCAGACCTGAACTTGGCAAGTCTAGTGCCTTGCGTGCTGGCAGCGTTCCTTATCTTGTTATTTATTTCGTTCTGCCTCTCTACAATGCTGCTTATACGCTTCTCGCCCAAAGCCCTCAAGTCAGAGTCTGTAATACGGTTGGCATCCTCCCTGGCCCTCTTGAGCTCAAGGTTTATGCCTTCCCTTTCGTTAAGCAGGTCTCCGAACGCCCTTGCCTCGGAATCGCTACCAAGGAACGAGCTACCGGTCACGCCTCCGTTATCGGCAGAACCAGACCTTGAAAGGGCAGGTATCGAGACTCCGAGCGAAGGCAGGTTGCGCTCCTCTCCCTTTCCAGGACCTGTAAATATATTATCCCTGCTTGTGGGCACCACTTCCGGAGAACCGGTGGCACCGCCGACAGGTGCTGATATGTCGCCACCAACGCCGGGAATGCTATGCATCCCGTAAGTAGAGTCGTTACCTCCGAATATACTGCCAGAGCCTGTCAACGCACGCAATGTACTGGAGCCGGGTGAATCAGACTGTCGATACTTGTCAAATGCATATACAGGCAATCCATAGGCTGCAGTTGCACCAAGAACACCCACAACACCGCCAGGCCAGCCGTGCTTGTCTGCAAGCTTACCACCCCACTGCAGTGGCTTGGTTGCAATATCCGGGATACCGCTGACAAACTTTTTTGGGAACAGTTTGCGGAACAAGTGCCCGCCGTACTTCAAGTTCTCTGTCAACAACTTTGCGAACGGCATGGGAGCCGCCTTCTTTTCCATGTTCTGCTCACTAAGGCTCATTGCGCCGTCTATATAACCGTTAAGGAGAGAGGCAGCCTCCTTTTCCATAAGCCCGCGATTGTGACACGCCGTCACAAAACCCTCGATAAAACTTGGCGATATTACGCTTACTTTAGCCATACTCAAAATACTAAACCGTACATCAATAATAAATTAAAAAAGGAACGGATGCAAGCCTTTTGGCCTGCATCCGCACCATGGGTACTAAACCCTACTCAATCAGAACTTGCTTCCGGGATCGACACCGTTGTCGAAGTAGTTGCTGATCTCGTTGGGAGTGAGACGTCCGTCACCACCGGTTGCGTTGGCAAGGGCGGCGAAGGTAACCTTCTGCACACCAGCCACGTTTGCGATGGCCACACCGAGCTTCTCGCGGCAGCTGAAGCGCAGGATGTCCTTGTCCTTCTTGACGTACATGGTGGGCTTCTGGAGCACACCGGCACGGCCAAGGTAGTTGGGCTTGGTGAACTGGTACATCACGCCGTTCGGCACGAGGTCGTGCTTCATGGTCACGATGAAGTCCACGTCGAACATCCTGGCGGTCTCCCAAGCCTTGTTGCCCTTGAGCACAAGGTCCTGCGAGAAGTCGCCACCCATCTCTTCACGCTTCCAGCGAGCGAACTCAGTCCAGGTACGGGCGTTCACGACGAACACACCGTTGAGCAACTGACGGTCGCGGAGAAGCATGGTCGAGCTGATGAAGTTGTCACGGTTCAAACGGCCGCCATACACAACATTCTGTTCGAGACCTGCGTCGGAGATACCGCCGCGCTTCACACCAACGATGCTGTCGACGAGCTTGAAGAACTTGACGTCCTTCTGACGCGACAGGTCGCGGAGAGAGTTGTCGGTGATGATCTCACGAAGGTCACCACGGTAAGTACGCAGGCGATCTACGTTCTTGGTCCACTCGGGAGTGGTGTTGGCGTAGAACTCCAGAACGTACTTAACACCGTAGTACGGCACCGTATCTGCGGTGTCCTCGAACGATATGGTCTTAGCACCATAAGAGTCCGGCTCCATCTCGCAGATGATACCGATACGCTCGTCCAGGAAGTAGTCGAGGTCGGCGTTGGTAACGTCTTCATGTGGAATGATCGCAGGAGATATAGCGTCTTCACGCAGCTTGCGCCTTGTCATCTGTGATGCAGCGGCGGCAACCTTCTCCATAGATCCCTCATTGATACTGTCCAGGGCTGCAAGGAACCTCTCATTGAACATCTGAGAAGTCATCTCGCCCTCAATCTCAAAGTTAGCCATAGTAGTTATATGTCCTTTCTTTGTTATTCACTTGCACTGCCTGAAGTGGAATCAGAACCTGGATCGGCCTTAGCCGGGGCAAGCGCTCCGGTGTACCTGGTCTCGAACACCAACAGATACGAGTTGTTGATCTTCGAGGTTGAATCCACTGCGGTTCCGATAGACGACTGCAGAGCCCACACGCCGGCAGGCATCTTGTAGGTGTCCTTGAACGGAATGGCGTTCCTGTTCAATCCCTCGGCTATATAGCCGCGTCCCTCTGCGTCCGGGTCTTCCACCCAGGTCACAGGGTTTGGATTGTAAGGACCGTAACCGGTCTGCGACACCACGCCAATCACTACCTCGCCTTCCTTCGCAGGACGCACGAAGCCCGAAAGGGAACGAGAGGTGGACTTGACCTCCGAATCCTCGATATAGTCATAGTCGTCCACTTCATCGTTAAGACAGTATGTAAGCAGCGTACCAGCTGCGTACTCGTACTGCTTACCGGTTTCCTTGTCCTCCGTATGCGCGAAATAAGGCGTTGCGTAGGTATACTGGCCGGAGCATGAGAGCCCGACGAGGGTGCCTGCGTTACGCACGTCATCATCAAGCTGGTCGTTGTTGGCGATAGCTATGATGCCGTTGTAACTTGCAGAGTCGACACCGCGCTTCCAGGTCTTGCCCTGGTCGTCTGTGGACATGATCATGCCCTGCCAAACGATACCATGGCCAGGATGCTCGCTGTCGATCTTAGGCACATCGAATGCGTTGGTCCTCCCGGTGGGATTCTGAGGATCCCAACCGCGAGTAGCGAATCCACGAGGGAATTCACGAACTACAACTGGTGATGTATACATATTGTTTTATTTGTACTACTGTTTCCTTTTTTGCCGCAACAATTAGATGCTGGCCCAGAGTTCATTCTCCTTTTCGAGCTCCTTCTGGGCGTTGCTCTTTGTTGAAGCGGACTTTACTCCTCGGCCCTGCGATGCAGGAGCCTCGGAAAGCTTTAGTGCATGAATGGCGAACTTGACAAGAGCGTCAGGATCGTCCATACACGCCGATGCATATTTTTCCCTGTCACCTTCCTTGATCAATGCGTGGTTGGCAAGAGTTGCCGTAAACTCGCCGATCAGTTCCGTGGAGGGACCCTTTGGTGCTGATGCCACCTTGTCCAGCTCGACGCGATTGGCGTTTGCAGCCTTCTCGCGTTCGAGCTCGGACTTAAGCCCCGCTATCTCGGCCTCCTGGGCCGCCGCAGCGTCCACGAGGCCGTGAATAAGGACCGAAGCGGACTTCACGACACCGTCTACTACATCTGCTGGATAAACTAAGTTATTCATGAGTCCGTAAGTTTAACTGTTACTGCTGGTTCCAGAGGTAGTTGATAACAGAGGCTGCCTTCTGCACGCCCTCTGCGGCAGCACCGGCTGCTACAGGATCCTGCGCGGCAGCGGCTGCTGCCTCCTCTTCGGCACCGGCAGGCACCTCGGCGTCGGCCGGAGCGCCTGCTGCGTCTCCACCTCCGAACTGCGCGAGATACTGCTGGGCTATGGCCTCGGCCTCCTCGGGCTGTATCTGGCCGCTCTCAACAGCCTGGCGAATGGCGTCTGCGAACTCTGCGGGATCCACGCCGTCGTCTCCGGCTGATCCGAGAGCCTGCAAAACCGCCTCTGCCTCCTCAGGCTGTACCTGTCCGCTCTCTACGAGCTGCTGAAGATAAGCGATAACGTCATCCGGCGTCACTTCACCTGAACCTGGGATCTCCGGCTCTCCTCCCTCTGCCATGGCTGCAGCGGCGGCATCACCGTCGGCTGCGCCCTGCTGGTAAGCCTGCTTCTGCATAGGAGAGTCGTTGAAATACGTCTCCCACTGGTTGTGCGCCTGGCCGGCCATTGCGGCCTTCAAGAAGTCTCCGTAGCTAAATCCTGAACCTGCAGGTGCCTGCGGCTGTGCCGAAGCCTGCTTGGACATTGCGTTTTGCATTGCTGCGCCTGCGTTGTTTCGCTCGGCGGCAATGAGGCTGTCATTGTAAGCCTGCATAGCCACTGCCTCATTGTAGTCACGTACAGCGGCAGCCTCCTTGTAGAGGTCCTCTGTAACCTTGCCTATAATGCTCTGGGCTTCTCGTATACCGGCCTCCTTCTCCAACGTATCGGCAACCATGCGCCTTCCGTCCTCGCTGCCAAGCATCACAAGGCTCAAGGCTGCGAGCTTGGACATCGTGTCCGGATCGTCAAGCGTGTTCTCGAGGTCTGCATTGGTAAATCCGGCCTGGGCGGGCGATGCCTGCTTCTCCTGTACCGGCTGCGCAGGCTGTGCCGGCTGGACCGGCTGGGCTGGCTGCTCCTGTACTGGAGCCGCAGGAGCCGCGGACTTGTTGAACGCATTTGCGATGGCGTCTGCAGAGGCCTTCAACTGTGCTGCAATACCAGACATCTTCTCCAACGGAGTGGTGGGAGACTTGGCAGCAGCATCCAGGGCGTCACCGTCCCTCGGTTGTATATACTCTCCCTGGCCCGTGCCGTCAGGATTAGACACATTGATTATATTGCGGTCCTTGTTTGGAGCCTCCATGTTCGACCTGCTGGTGGGCATGTTCAGGGCGGCATGGTTGCTGCCGTCACCGAAACCCGGGATAGAGGTCGTGCCCCTGCTGTTCGGATCCTTGATTCCGTTCAAGGCCTCCTCGTCGGCAGCCTGCTTGATAACCTCGCCGGCGTTCTGGTAGCGACTCATAGAAGACTTCAGGAACGCGCGGTATTGTTCACGTTTTGATGAATTAACCATAATTGTGCTTGAATTATAATATGAATATTTCGATAAATAGTCAATGCCAATTTTTAACCGGCATCCTGCGTAGTGTCTCAGCCCTTGCCGTACGTGTCGTAAAGCATGACCGAATTCGCCCCAGCCACCATGTCGTAGACATCGTCACTGACAGCGTCTGCACCAAGTATATCGCGTATGTCGCACACAGCGCCTATCTGGTACTGTCCGTACGCCGACGCGAGCTTGAGTGCACTGCCGTCCGCGTCGTTGTAACACGACGCCGACTTTACCACCTCGTCATGAACCTCCTGAGGGGACGCCCCTGATTTGATGATTATAGTCACAACCCTGCGTTTTACGGGCTCGGCCTCCATAGAGAACTTGTCCTCCGCAGTGTCCATGAACTTCTGAACGAGATCCGAACGCTTCGGATCGCACTCTGAAGAGAATTCGCTTCCAGCCCTGAAAGAGCTTATGCAGGGCACCACGCTCTCCATAACGTTCTTTATAGTGCTGAAAATGTCCGGCAGGCAGATGGCGGCCTTCTTGAACATCGGGGCCTCCGTAATATTCTCCTCGCCGGTTATATACTGGCAAAATGCCGGGAAAGACAGGATGCAGGCCTTTTTAGCCAATTCCCTGAACAGGGTGGTAGGCTTGACAGCCCTGGCCGCCTCCAGCTCGACGGAGCTCATCTTCTCCAGCATGGAGTAAGGGTATGTACCGTAGGCGTTGTGCGCCCTCCTGTCGGTGTAAAAGTTTGAAGAGTTCTTGGCAAGGTCTCGGACGTAGTCCTCGGCATCTGCCATCTTTTCAAGTACAAGCCTTTCGTCCAGCTCGAACGTGTCGAGGCTAACGCCCTCGGCCTCCGCAGCCACAACAGACGGAACCAGTATATCACCGTTATAAGCCGACGCGGACTTCCCACCATCCTGGAAAAGGTACTCCAGGTGGCGGGCTATGCGGTCGGCAGGAGTCTTAACAACAGATATGTCGAAGAACTTTGGCTGGTCGTTGTAGGCGAAGGCATACTTCTTGAACTCTGGCATATACTGCCCCATATGACTCTTCAAATGGTCGCAGTACCCTGAAAGGCTCTTGGCCTCGTTTCCGCAGCAGGAGCACCTGTCGTTGGGAACCTTGCACGACATTGAGAAATTAAGGGCCGAACCGCTCTTGGCCATCTCGTACTCCTCTTCAGCCTTGTCCTTGTCCAGGTGTATGATCAGCTCAACGCGCTGCATTCCCTTCGGATCGTATGCCGCGTACTTGATAGAGCCGATAGCCTTCTTCGGGTCCTTGTTCCTGTGCTCGCGGAAAACATGCCCGTACTTGACAAACGTGTGGGCGTTCTTTTCCAGTACATCTCCAGCGAAGTAGTCTCCGTTGCGGTTGAACCCGTACTGGTCCGAGTTTCCCATGGCGATAAGGTGGATGCAGGCGTGCCTGTCATCCTCCGGCCTGTACTTCTCAAGAAGATCCCTGCTTATCATACTGCTGGCGGCCGACTTCACTCCGGCATCCATCTCGATAAGCGTGGTCATGGCCTCGCCGTTGGCCTCGACCGACCTCATCAGCTCCTCGTTGCTGTCCTGGTAGATTATTTTATTCATATACGGTTATCGCAAAGGTGCGCCGGCGTCCGAAGCAGCCATAGCGTTGTATATAGGACTCACTATCTCAGGCAGTACAAGACCAACACCGGCGGCTCCAAGCGCCCTCTTGTTGCGTGCAAGCCTGCGGAGTATATCTCCCTTGCGGCCTCCCGCCTCAACCGAGTATGCCTTCAGCACCTCCTCCGGCATGTCTATTCCGGCGCTGGCGGCCATGTCCACAAGGCCCCTTGGTTCTATACCCTTGCGCTTGGCTGCCGTTATAAGCTGGTTTACTGCTGTGGTGCGTGTCTTGGACGGGTTATTCGGCCTGCGGAGAATAAAGTCCTTTATCTTTTGCCAGGTGGTCCTGTCCTTTGGAGGATTCTCTATCATCACCCTGGCGTCCTGCTCTATGGCCTTCCTTATGGCGCTGATGCTGTCAAGGTTCTCTGTTCCTCCGGCATTATTGACGAGCTTCAGGAAGTCGTTCTCCGCCTTGGCCTTGGCCTTGTTGTCGAAGTGGCGACCCGCCGCACCGCCTATTCCTGCGTACAAGCCCCTAAGAGGGATGGAAGACGCCGCTGCAGCCTCTGGAGAAACATCATCTTCAGGAAGTGCGCCGAGTATAGGTCCGTTGTCCGACAGGGCGTATCCTATACCGCCTCCAGCTGCACCACCGGCCAAAAGACCTATAAGGGCGTGCTTGAGCCTCCTGTTTACACGGGTACCGGCCTTGTCGTCTGGATCGTTTGGATCATCGGCTGGAGCCATCAGTCCGCCTGCCAAACCAAGTCCCCCACCGGCCAGCAAACCGCTAATGGCCTTTGGGTTCTTGCTGAAGAAATCTCCTATACTGTCAAACAACTGTGTCGAAACCTTTTCCATAATTACTGATCCTTCTGTGGTGCCAATATATCCTTGTCAAGCCTAAGGTTCTGCATCCTGTTTCCGAGGCTATCCTTCTCTGCCGCCAACAAATCCTTCACCTGCTGTATAGGCAGGGACCCGTACTGCAGGGCCTCCTTCAGCACAGGAGCAAGTACCACCGGGTCGGAGGCGACCGTCGGGCTCAACCTCCTGATAGTCTCGTAAAGGCTCTTTACGTCTGCAGGGTCGGCCTCGGCTATGGTGTCGTCAGAGAGCATCAGCTCCTGTATTGCCGACTCCATCTTGGCCTGCTCCTCAGCCTTCTCTATCTTCTTCTCCGCCTTGGCCGTGCTGCCAAACCCGAAACCGTCGGTAGCCTTGGCCATATTGAGAGCTCCCTTTGCAGGTATGTCAAGGTCTACGCCCAGCGTACCCTTGATACTGTTTGGAGGATCCTTGTAGTATGGATTGTTCATGCCGCTCAACAGCGCATCGGCCGTGTCGACTATTCCACCTCCCTCTGAACCCTTCGTCTTAGGCTCGGCAGCCTTCTCGAACACCTCGAGATGAGAGTGCGCCTGCTTGTTTATCTGCTGCAAGTCGTATATCTCCTCGGCGTCGTCTACAACTCCGTGCCTGTCCCTTGCGAACACGCTGTCGTCTGCCGCAGCGTCCTTCTCCAAATCTGCCGGGGTAAATGGGTGCCTGTGTTCAATGAAATAGTTTTCGACAGCCGTGATAACAGAAGCGGCTTTATCCAAGCCCATGTTGTCGACTATATCACGAACGCACTCCGCCCAGCGTCCCTCATCAGGCGTAAGCCTGTACATGATCGACGCACACTTCTCCAGAATGTCCATATGCGAATCGTACGCCACCTGGGAAGCCGTATCTATGGCCAGGTTGAGGTTGCCAGTGATACTGCGATACACATGGACATCCCTTCTGTCCTGTATATCTTCAGCAAAGCCTGCGGCCTGCTTCGAGAGCTTAGTATCGTAACTGTCCCCGCTGCCTTCGACTGCCGCCCAATCGCTCTTTTCATTCTCGATAGAAAAAGGATTGGGAAGTCTTTCACTGACAGGCTCGGAATTAACCGATGCACTCTTGGTCAGCTTGTCAACCTTGGCGTGTATGGCCTTGGACTCGGCCGATATAACCGCCTCGGGATTATAAGTCGTATACTCCTTTACAAGTGAGGGAACGTCCACTATAGAGAACGAATCTCCCCTGTTGGCCTGCTTCTTCAGACCCACTATAGTCTTGTGAGTATTGAAAACCTGTGCAAGCTTCTCCAACTGCGCCGGGGCCAGGTTGTGCTTCCTGGCACACTTCAACATAACCGCCTCTGGGTTGTTTTCGCTAATTATATCCGGGATTATGGAGTCCAATAGCTGTATCTGCTGCTTCTGTGTCATTGCTCGACCGTATTATCGCACCACTTGCCTTACGTTGCAATACTTTATTCTGCCGCGTCCGCCAAACCGCTCATGGCGTAAGCCTTTTTCTTGGTAAGTTCGCTCAGCGAATCCAGCGCTATAGAGCCTACATCCGCTATGACGCTCATGTTGCCCGCCTCGTTTCCGCCCATCTTGCTGGCCTGCATAGAAAGTCGTGCGTTGCTCAGCGCTATGTTGTTGTGCTTCTGGTGCATGAAGCCCATACTACCTATAAACACGCCGTCCTGCATGAACATCTTGTCAAGCTCGTTGGCGCCGTCCATTGCATTGTACCCAGCATAAGGATGGTCGTTTGTCAAGCCCGACGCGTACAGTACATGCCTTATGCCCTTCGTGTACCCGGCTCTGAGCATAAGCACGTCTATGCCTGTTCCGGTTATGTACTCCTCGTACGCCTCCACCATCCTGCTGTCAGGGTATACGACTGACGCTATGAAGGCGTGGTCCTTCAACCTGTCGCGCACATTGAAGAACAGTTTCTCGTACGCCTTTATAACCTCCTTGCGTATATTGGTGTAACTGCTGGACACGGCGTATCCTCCGTCCTCGTTGACAAGCATCGCCCTTATGGCGTCCCTTCCAGGCGACTTCCCCATCTCCAGGGCTATTGCGCCTTCAACGTCTGGATCGGAGTCTCCCTTGAGATACCTGTAGGCACGCCATACATACAGGTCGTCTCCGTGGAATATTGCAGGAAACACGGATTCGCTGTCGGCAGCCATTGCCGCAGCGAAATCCCAACCTATCTTAAGGTTCTTGAAACACTCTGCATAGTGCATTATATCGTACGCCGCAGTATCATGCAAACCCACCAGCTCGTGAGGGTCCATGCACATCTGGTAGTTGCGCGGCATATGCCACGACATAAGCGCTATAACATCTGAAGTCATGCTGAAATATCCGGCGTTGCAGTCACTCCTGCGTTCTGGGCAGCGTGCGCCGCCCTTTGAATATCTGCATCGGTAGCACCAACCTCACTCTTTGAGGCAAGACCTGCTGTATCTTCCTCTGCTCCGGAGAATAGCCTATTCAAACCTCCGGATGTAAAATTCCACGCATCCCTTGCCGGGTTGATCAGCATATTGCCGTATGTTCCGGGACTTAACAAATCCAGCGAGCCTCCATTCCTGTATGCCTCGCGTCCCAGGTAAGTGCCCAACAGTGCTCCACTGCCTATTGCACCTGCCAAACGGGGAGAAGCACCCAGCGTTCTTGCAAGCCAACTGGGGGCTGTGTAAGGCACCTTGTATGCCTTTGCGGCCAAGCCCAGCGCTCCCTTGAGTCCGCTGGCTGCCAGCTGTCGAACCTTAGGGTTGCTTGCGACATTCGCAACTCCCCTGCCTGTAGCCTTAGATGCTGCCCATGCGGCGCGGCCTGTAGGCTTGACAACGTAGTTCCACGCTCCTTTACCGGTAGCCTTTGCCCCATTCCATGCCGCGTTGAGAGCGCCCCTACCAGCCTCGCCCACACCTCGCATAGTGGCAGATGCAGTCGCATTTGCCGAAGGAACTGCTGCGTTTTCGCCAAAACGCAGCAGCGACGACAAAACCCTAGACGAGGTGAGAGGTACCACGGGAGCAGCCTTCTTTGTAAACATACCACTCATAGATACTATACATTACATGTACAAACCGCGCAGGATGTTATTGTTCGCGGCCCAATTGACATAGTTGGTCTGCGGCATATACATCCCTGGGTTGGCGGCTGCCATGGCGGCACCGGCAGCAGGGGCCGCTTGAGCTGCAGCGGCACCTCCGCCGCCGAACATGCCGTACCCCATCATTCCCATTGTAAGCACGTTCATACCTGTGCCCAACTTGCTTCCCAGCGAGGATGTAGCCGCAGGGACAGCACCTGCCATGCCTGCAGGAACAGCACCTACCATGCCTGCAGGAATCCCTCCTGCCAACTGTATATTGTTATTGATAATATGCCCTGGAACCGCCGCGGACGCAGCCTCTGTAGCCGCCCCTGCAGTTGCCGCAGTGGGAGCCACGGTTGGAGGAGGAGTAGTCATCGTCGGATTGGGAGTCCCGTTAAAATTGGCATTTACAGGACCCTTGTAAGACATAGTAGGTATGCCTTCCGGCGTAGGCTCACTCACTGTACTAGCTGGATTCAGCTTCCTGTTGTACTCTTCAGTAGCCTTGTTATACGACCTGGTCCTAGTTGCCCTAGCCGTTGGAAGTATCTTCCTGGCATTGGCCATTGTCCTCCTGGCGGCCCTCCTTGCCAGCCATCTGTACAAGAAATTAGCGTCCTTCTGCAGTGACGAGGATTTCTGAAGACCAGAGGCCCTGTTTCCTATAGAGCCCCACATATCGCCCAATGTGCCTTGCAGGTCAGAACCCAGCTCGCTAAAGTTTTCAGCGCTGTTGCTCATATGCCTATCAAGTATATTACGGGCTGCTTCAAGCGTGTTGCGTGAATTGTTCTTATACCTTGCGGCAAACGAACCGAGGTCTCCCCTGACACCCCTATACGCCCTGGACAGGTCGTCTCCTATGGCTCCGGACGAGTTATACAGGCGCCTTGCGGTGTTGTATGCATCGCTGCCTAGCCTGTCAAGACCTGTAAGACCTTTTATTACATAATTCTTAGCCTTCCTTCCGAACCTACTGACCTCGTTCCACCTGGGGCCGACGATATTCTTTAGCTTGCGTACGGCAGGGTCGATGACGTCCTCGGACGTCACCTTCTCCAGGTTGCGGCCGGCAGGGCTGAGGACGTCTTTATACACGTCCTTCAGGAACCTGCCTCCGCTGCTTACGGCGGAGTCAACATAATCCATGACTCCGGCGTCCTTCTGTATTTGATTATTAGCCATTGTATTTGTCCCACAGTCCAACCCTAAGGCGGCGAACGTAAAGGTCGTCCAGGTCGTCGTTCAGGCCGGCCTGCTTAGCCCACAAGGCGTCAGCCGCAGAGGCAGACTTCATACCCATAGGCTTTGTATACTTGCTTGTATTAACCTGGTAGTCCTGTCCGTTCCTGCCGTACTTGCGCCATGCGTTCTGGTCGAGCATAGTGGAAATCTGGTTGTCGCTGTAGCCGGCCGTGCGGAGCTTGTCTGCCTGTCCTGCCAGCCACTTGTCAGACGCGCTGCCCGAAGAGGCGTTGAAACCCTTACCGAAGATCCTGCTATAGTCTGCAGATCCGTTCGGCATAGCCTGCGTCTGGGCTGTGGAGTTGCCTGCGTTCTCAGAAACGTATCCCTGGCCGGCAACTGCCGGATCCACGACCGGGCTGCTCTGTGCCGGAGCCGGCTGCTGAGTAGCAGGCTGCTGAGAGGCAGGCTGCTGAGGTTCAGGCTGCTGAGGAGCCGGCTGCTGAGGTGCAGGCTGCTGAGGAGCTGGGGCGGGCCTGTCCTGCCACTCAGGGAATGTAGTGCTTACAGACGGCATCTCCGGACCGTCTGCCATCGTGGCTGCCGTGGTAGGCAGTGCTGGAGTAGGAGCAGGTTTATCCTGCCACTCCGGGAACGTAGTCGTAACTGACGGCATCTCCGGACCGTCTGCCATCGTGGCTGCCGTGGTAGGCAGCGTGGGTGTAGGTGTTGGCATAGCCTCGGTACTAGACCTTCCCATACCGGTATCGTTGGTCACAATTCCTTGATTAGCAACTGCCGGATCTATGGCAGGATTGCCTCCAGTATACGGTATATGGTCACTAATAGGCGCCGGCGCAGGCTTTGGTTGCATAAGGTTTTGTATCTGTGCGGCCGCACCTCGGCCTCCACTGGCAGCTGCGTCCTCCAACTTGTCCATGATAGCAGGCCTGCCGAACTGTGACGCGTCGAACGACATTTCACCTCCATCGGCAGGAGGCAAGTCGAGCCCCAGATCTATATTAGGCTCCACGGTTGTAGGAGCGCTATAGTTCAAAGTATGCGCAGGACTTATAGGGAAACTACCCTGCTCTCCAAGGCCTGCAGCCTGCTTCTTCAACCAATTCAAACCATCTTTGATAGACATAGTATGTAGTATTGTATAAGTTAGTAGATTTAGCCCTTGTCGCGTTCCGCATCAGTAGAGCCATCCTGCTTACGGAGTTTTTCGGAACGCTTCATGAGCTTGAGCAGAAGAGCGCCCTGTGATGTGAAGTTGGAATCGACCTCCGCCTCAAGGTTGAGCATATCGTCGCTTCCGTAACTGTTCTCGAAGTCGTTCGGACACCAGTGGAGCAGGAACTTGATCCTACCCAATGCGTCCACACCATCTTCGATCTTTGGAATGTATTTGTCAAGCATAGACATTGCATTGAATGTCTCGGCCAGCGTACCCACCACACCATGCTCGAACACGTGCGGCACCTTGTACATATCGGCCAATGCCTGCAAATCCGACGGATCCGTTGCAACAACAGTCGAATCCGGAAGGCCTGTCGGCGATGTCGGATTAAGGGCGTCGCCTATCGCAGACGGTGGCTCGAACTGCTGCTGCCCCTCTATACGGAGGTGATACTCCTTGGTAGGCTGTGTAGGAAGCCCGAACTCTGAATCGAATCCCTCGTCGAACGTCGGCCTGTCCACCAGGTGCAGCCTGCTGGCCTCCTTGTCCAAACCGAGCATGAACTCCACGCTTCCCTTGTCGCGGGCCTTGTCCATAAGGTCGAACGCCGTATCGGCATGGATATTCAAGTCGCGCGCCAGCTTGACCATCATGACAACGCTGTTCATACCCTCGGACCTGCGTCCGTTGGCTTCCAGGTTGTACGCCGCCCTCTTCTCTCCGTCAAAGGTGATCTTCACAGAGTCGAGCCCGAAGTTGTCGTATATGGCATCCGACAACGATGCTGCCGGCATAACCGTATCGAACAACTTGTCGGCCTCGTAGCTTAGATCGTTGGCAAACGACACAGGCTTGGACAAAGGCAGCGGATACTCCTTATCCTGCTTCTTGGCATCTATCCTTATAAACTTGGCGTCGCTTCCAAACGCCAGGTGCTCTATGTCGCTCTTGGGCAGATCCTTGTTCACCACCAGCTGGGCGCAGTCAGATTCACTGCCAGACCGGAAGTCGCATCCCCACGAACCGGCGGCAGCCACCTTGCAATACTTGTTACCATCAGACTCCTTGACTGAATGAACAGCTATAGGCCCTAGAACCGTCTGGCTGTTGTCTATATAGATATAATAGAAGTTTTCAGCCTTGATGCTGTCGTTTGCCAGCTCAGAGGCAGAACCCGAGTATATACCCCAGATGTCCCTGTCCGTGATATAGGACTTGCCGTCCTTAACCAGTATGTACTCCTGCCTGTTTCCATCGTCGGCGTAATTGCGGAACAGCTCCCTCGGAGTAGTGCTGTCGTCAACCTTGCCATGACGTGAGCGGCCGCAGCAACAATCATACTCCTTTGGAGTGTTCCTGTGCGGCTCAACCTTCAACCTGCCAGTCTTGGCCACGAACACGTCGTCCTTGTAGCTGCCGTCCTCCATTAGAATGGAATAGAATCCAGGCTCGGCGACATGCTGCATATAGGCACCGGTGTTCTCGTCCACCACGGACAGTCCCTCGGACGGGCGAGTGTCCTCTATGTAGAATCCCTGGCTGAAATACTCCTTGGACACGGCTGCGCTCTTCTCAAGGCCGTCTATGTCGTAGTGTATGGTCAGCTTCGGCGCTGCGGACGCACTCTTGTCCATGGCAGGCTCTACGATGTACGTGTCCGGGAAAAGGTTCTCCGCGTTGCCGTACAGGCGCACAAGCTGGGAGGCGAACTCCTCGCTTCCCTCTGCCGCGGCTATGACCGCAGCGGCAGCCGCCTTTCCGAACACAGGCTCGCGGAGCATCTCCGCCAAGCTGCCGTCCACAGTACCACCGCTTGCCATCTTAGGCATGGAATCGGCTATGGCCGCCACTATGCCACGCTCTATGTCCTCGCCGAACTCTGCAACAGCTGCATTCTTGATTGCGCTGTCAGAGCTTTGCGTACCGACATTGCGTGTCTTCTTGTCTATCTCTGCATCCTTGAGGCTGAGCTCCTGCTTCTCTTTGACAGTCTTGAGGTCGACCTTGATCTTCTCCTCCTTTACAGGCTTGTTACCTGGCTCTACGTCCGAGGAAGCGGTCTTGGCCATAGCCTTTCCGCGGAATGCCATACGGTCCATGTCGACCCTGGGAGGAGCGTCGCCGCGCCTTGACCTAGACCTGCCTGCTCCCTCCTTCCTGTCAAGGGCCTCGATAAGATAGCTGGCCCAATCCTTGTTGGCCGGAACGAACGTCTTGGTGTCGCAACGGTAAAGGAGCGGACCCTTGATCTCTCCGTTGATGAAGAATACAGGAGCGAATATCAGGTCGTTGTTCACCTTGAAGGCGTATATGCCTATCATGCGTGTGTTCTCGTCGTTCTTCTTGACGATCTCGAAACCTATGCGGTGATCGTCCTTCATAAGGTCTCCAACCTTGTTCTCAACGAAACCAGACGCCTGGTCGGCGAACGCCTTCTCCACGTCGAGGTCGTTCACAGCCGTCATAGCGGCCTGCTTTGCCAACTCCCTCCAGTTACTGTTGCTGTCAGTGAAATAATTAGCCATATAAAAATTGTTGAATAACTATATTGTACGTCCTCCGTTTTGCACGGCCTGCGCTATGTACTGCTGCACTCCTGGCATTGCACCGTCGACTTCCCTGTGCGCCCTGGCCCTGAAGTTGTTTGCCCAAGACTCCGGGGATATGGCGCCGTACATGAATCCGGCCCTTCCTCCGTTTGCCAGTTCATCTGCTATCCTGTCCACGGTGGTATGTGCCGACTCGTTTGCAGTTGCGACAAGCTTGTTTTCCACGTCCTTCTTGGTCTTGTTTATAAAGCCGCCAACAGCCTCAGATCCCTTCTGCAATGCCGTGAGCGACAACCCGAACGGATTAAGGTACGAGAACGGAGCAAAGTACGCTTCGTTTGCGAAGTTGACCACTTTGGAAGGAACGCTATCGGCCCCTGTAGCCAATCCAGTGCCTAGGGTGGCCAGCATCGGCGCTCCTATACCTATACCTGTATCTCGCACAAACTTGTTGCCGAAGAATCCTGCAACTCCGTGACCCCTGTCCTTAAGGCTCCTGGCAGCATCGTTGGCTATCCTGCTGTGCCTGTTGACGTAATTTTCTGCACGGCTTACAGCGGAATACAGACTGTTACCAAGCCTCTCCCTGAACGTATCACCCTTTCCGTACTCTCCCGTAAACTTGAACTCGGACTTTCCGGTACTTGGGTCAAAGTTCGTCCACTTGCCTTTTGCGCCAAGGAACTTCCTGGCCAAGAACTTCAATGTCGGGGCAGACGCGCCTACCGTCATGTCGCCAAACGCGCCGATAGGCGAGTGGTACATACCCCTCGCCATGGTGAACGCATCCGTTCCAGGACCGGCTACGCTTGAGAACCCCTTTTTCATGCCAGCCAGGCCGCCTCCTGACAAACCACGTTTGGCGGCCTCCATCAAACCGCCAAACAGCGGTTTCATAAGAGGGGCTGCAGCCTTATACATAACTGTGGGTTTCCCTTGCATCTATATTAGAACATGGCATTTCCGTTTGCCGCCATATACCTGTTGAGCATGGATGCCAAATCCTGTGTTTGCGGGTAGTTCAGGCTGGAAGGGTTTCCTGTGAACAGGTACGACAACCTATCCATAATACCGGCATTACTGAGAGAGTTTGCACCGTACGTGTTAGCCATGTTTAGGCCTTTCATCATGCCGTTGTACAACCCGCTGTTTAGGCCCTCCGTTGCTCCGGAGTCGTAGCCGCTGCTGTGCCCCAAGTTGTATGACAGGAACGACGGAAGGCCCACCATAGCGGAGCCTGCCAGAATAGGTCGGTTGGCTACAAACTTTCCAAGCGCACTGCCGAACCTTGACGCCGGCTCTCCTGCAGGATTAGCACCGGGCTTATTGAGGTTGAACACCCTCTGCAGCTCATCCATCTGGCCGTTCACGTCCTTGGCCTGGAACTTATACTGCTTGCCAAGGGCGGCCATCCTCTTGTCGAACAGCATCTTGTCCCTTGTCTTGGGATTCTTGGCAAAGTATTCGGCTACGTCGTTGAATCCTGCCTTGGCGGCCCTACCCTTTGCCAGACCGAAAGCGTCGAACGCCTTCATGGCTGCGGTCCTCATACCTGCATTTGCAATCTTTTCCAGTGTGTCGTCGCTGGAAGCTATATAGGCAAGCCTGGGTGCCGCCCACTTTATAAAATCATCTATGTCCTTATTGCTGGCTGCCATAATTTATAAACACGTGTTACTTGGTTATTGTACTAGCAATCAATGTTATTGTAAACACTTAAAACCTTCCGGTCTCCCCGGCATTCTCGGCGAATCCGCGTCCATACGCTATCCTGGGCCTATAGTCGTCATTGGCCATCACGTTGGTGTCGTCGCCCCTGACCACGCTGTCCTCTATCTGTTGAGTAAGGTACGACGTGGCCTGCGACGCCAACCAGTCCCTGTTATTGTGAGATGCCGTCCTGAGCCTGACAAGCTCCGGCTCGAATCCTGGGGCAGACTGGTCTACCAGTACGGAGTCGTACCCGTTGTCCTTGAGATCCTTCGCAACGTTGGGAGTGACCCTTGTACCTATAGAGTAGTGCAGCACTGGCTCCTGTATGTACTTGCCGACAGCCTGCGACGGAGCGGTGCGTATAGACGTTTCCGGGGCGGCATAAGTGGCTTGAAGGGCGTTATAGTCTACTACGTCGTCAGGCAAATACGCACCCACGCTGTCGTTTCCCGTTATACGGACATGGTTTACGGCGCCCCTGGCTATAATCTCTATGTTCCTACGGTCTGACGCGGCACCTGAGTCCTCCAGTATCCTGCTCAACCTGTCCGCATAATACTTGCGTCCAGCTCCCAGGCCCTTTAAGCGCACTATGTCCTCCGCATCGGCAAGACCCTCTGACAATTCGTCTCCAGCCTCAACGGTGTCCCCAGCCTTCACCTCCACATCATGACCCGGCAGCACGTAGTGCCTCCTGCCGGACACCGTAACGTACATACCGCCCTGTGGCGCCTCCTCAACGGAGTCCACCTTTCCGTCTACCTCTGACAGCGTAGCGCGGTCCTTGAACTTCTCTGGAGACTGTGTGAACTGCTGTATTACCGGGAGGCCCGAGAACGTCATCTTGTCCTTGGTCATACCTGCGGTATGCTTGGCGCTGTTGGACGTGATCAGCCCGTTGGCAAGAACGAACAAATGGTCTGGATGGTCAACCTCTATATCAAGGCAACGAGCAGGGCTAAACTCCAACTTGAAATCATCTCCGAGGTTGGCAACTACATCAGACAGCCTATGAATACCGCCGTCACACAATATCTTGTGATCCTCAGTGGCAGTTATACAGACATCAATATTGTCATCTCCGGAAAACCTGTATGTGGCCACACTCCTGACACCTTGGTCAAACTTGTCCAGCACCTTAACAGGAAATGTGTTGGCGTTCTTGTCTGCCCCAAGCACCATCTCTCCCGGTTCTATGTCCTTGAGTTCCTTTGCTGAACCGTCAGCCATACGAACGAGCGTATGCTCCTCCAAGCACAAAGCCATTTGCGTGTTACTGACTATCAGTCCGTTAGATAGCGCGAACAGGTGAGTGTCGTTGTCAACCTCGATGTCCCAGGTATCCCTTGTTCCAATATACTCCTGCTCAACCGCGCGGAACATGGCAAGCCTGGACTTGGCCGGTCCCCTGGACTCAAGCAGCCTGTCGAACAAAGCCTGTTTGCGTCCAGGTATCCTTACCTGCGCATGCAGTGCCTGCAGACTACTAGTCTCGCCTATACAGAAGAAATACGTCGGATTGTATTCACCTCCGTCTGGACGCTTCTTGGTACTGGACGCTATCGCAGCAGAGTACACACCCAACCTGGACTCCAACAGCTTACGTATATCCTCCAGCAGAGCCTTGTTGTTGGAAGAGTATCCTACCACACCCTTGCTTACATACCCATCGGTGGCTATCAGTCCGCCGACAAACTTGCACACGCTCTCCTTGTCCCAAGTCCATATACTTCTCGGTAAAGTCTTGGTATAACATGACTGTCCCCACATACCCTCCAGGATAAGCTTCGCACGCACTCTGTTGCGTACCTTGTCGCAATCACGGTCTCCGTAACCGTCTATATGAGTCCACCTTGAGGTGTCGTACTGGTCATCCTCTACTATCCTGTACTCATGAGGTGCAGTGTATTCTTTAACAAGCAGCCCCATAGGCTCAAGCTCGCCACGGAGCTCTTCCGCCTGCTCATCGTCGTAGCATGAAAGCTTCACTGCGACAGCCGCAGAACCGGATGCGGTTCCCTTGTACGACCCGTCACCCACCAACATTCCCAGGAGCATGGCCATAGGCTCACGCACTCCCGCGTCCGTGTCCCAGCCTGCCTGCATCTGCAGCATCAGCCTGTTGTACTTAGCCTTAGGAAGCTCTCCTACAGGCCGTATAGAAGGAACAGCGTCTTTCAACCTAATGCCGCCAACTCCTGCATTACATGCCAGCACCTTATGGGCCAACGTGGACTCAAGATACACAAACTCGGCATTCCTGCTCTTGGTAGTATGCGTCTTGGCCACCTTTGTCCTGTAGCACTCCCTTGGACCGTTGTGAAACACGTTGACAACCCTTGTAGGCCTACAAAATCCCTTCAAATCAGACCCGAGCACCATGTCACCTGGCTTTATATCCTGTATGGCCTTGTCTGTACCGTCAGCCATACGCACCATAGTACCCTCGACCAGGCACACAGGTTCAGAACTCGATGTTGACGCGACCAAGCCAACAGAATCGCCTATCTTCGGCAACTTTCCTCCGTTGAAATACTTTCCTATGCAGTGGGCGCAAAGTCCGTTCTTCGTGCCGCAGGTAAGAGCCGACCGTACAACTACGTTCTTCACGCCGTCGTTGGCCATAGAGGCAAGCATCTCCCTTGTTACGAACTCGCCGGCCTTGAACTTGCCTGCGTCCTTTGCCAGCTTTCTGCCGACAATACTGGTATCGTCTATAGGCAGTGATATGCCGTTGCCGGTCTTGCAATCCTGTTCCCTGATAACCTGGTTGGCAGATATGGCCGCCATCTGCTTGGCCCAGTCTCCGCCCTTTGCCGTCGAAACCTTCGCCGACACGACAGATGCACGCGTGCCGTTTGTACTGGCGCAAAACATGGCGGGCCTTATACCGTCTGCGAACGACTCCTTCGAGAACACGTCCACAGTCTCGCCCTTATAGTCGGAGTACGTACCGGGTGTAGACACCATGGCCTTGAACTGCGGGTTCTTACCCCTGGCGCCGGACAACACTGACATGGCTATGTTGTTCCTCTTGGCCAGCCCTGCCTTGGCAGTCTCCTTCTCGATAATGTTGTTGTACTTCTGGAATATCTCCCTGCGCTTGCCTGTAAAGTTCCTATCCCTTGGCAACGCCTTTATCTCGGAGTCCATGCTGTCGTACAACGCCTTACGGTCTATGACAGGCTCAAGGTCCCCCAGTGTTATGGTTTCGCCGTTAATGTATGACGCGTTCCTTCCTATGTCGCCTATCTGCTTCTCCAACTTTGCGTATAAGTCTGGATGCTTCAACGCCACTGCGTAGAGTATCCTGTTTATACTCTTGGAGTCGTACACCTGCGAGTAGTCCTTGAGGTCATCCGGCAGGTAGGAATTGACCAGGAGGGATACGGCCTTCATTACCTCTGCGTGAATATACTGTGCACGAACACCTGGTCACCGGCCTCGACGCCCCTTACGCGCATCCACATGACCGGTGCCTCGGCCCATACGAAGTCCTCGCCGGACGAGTGTCCTCCAAGCTCCACCCAGTCGTCGTCGCTTGTCTCGTCGGGCCTAGGCTTGTTGGACACCTGTATAACTAGCGTCCTGCCTGGGCAGTGGAACGATGTCTTTACAAACGTACTCCTGTCCAGTGCATTTGAATAAGGCGCAGTATCTACCACGGTATCTATTACGGTATCGTGCGCCGCTATAGCAGAATTCTTTAACATAACAAGGTCATTATACACTGCGCCGCATTGCAAAGCAAGCGCATTGCCTGTTTACTTGGCCAACGATGCCGCCGTCAAAAGGCTATCGGCTATAGAGTTGACCCTCTCAAGGTAATCGGTCTCGCAGTCAGAATGATTGCTGTACGCCTCGTTTACCTTGGAGCACACGGTCACCACAATCATAGCAGCCGCTGCAGACGACGTACCGTCAAGCCCGAGCGACAACACTCCGGACTTCACGTCGTCGGCAAGCTTTGCAGGGTCTCCCTGCCTGGCAGCCACCGCTTCCTTGAGCACTCCGGCCACCTTGGTAACCACCGGACGTACAGAGTCGTCGCCGTAACACTCGCAAAGACCTGCGACCATAGTTGCACACGCGGCGTTTGCAGAAGCACCGTCGTACTCGGTACCGGGCCTTAGGTTCAGTGCGAGTACCGCTACTCCAAGCAGTATGCACAGCCACCCAACCAGTTTGTTTCCACTATTATTACTCATTCGCTTGTATCGGTTATAAGATTTATTATATTGGCCTTCTCCCTGGCGTATGTGGCCGCCTCGTAATCCCACCCGTGCTTCGGGGACCTGTATGTCCCCATATCCACAGAAGGGTTGAACCCCACGAGTATCACAGGCAGCCCCTTGCTGTTCACGAGCGACGCCGCCCTGTATGCAAGGAAGCCTGTGGTGGGACTCTTTCCACCAGTCTTGTCCCTATACAATCGCCACCACATACTGCCGCTCCAGCCGTTTATGGTAGGAGTAAAGTGTACGCAGGAGAATCCAGACACACCCTTGTCAGGCGTAAACCATATCACGTTGTTGTTTGAATCCCTGCCGTGCCTGACTATCAACTCGTGCCAAGTGCCCGGTACGGCCATGGCCTCGTCCTTGAACGCCGCCCTGTTGAGATGGATGCACAAGTCACCTTCCCTAACAGCGCCCTTCGGCAACTTTCCCTTGCAATTGGACAGTATAACTATCCTCTTTGCACCTTCAGGTATTATTATCGCGTGTTTTTCGTATCCAGACATAATGCTAGTTAAAGGAAGACTGCACCTTTGCCACCACCATAAGCCTTGAAATCCTGGAAAGCCTTATTATGTACGTGCGCCGTCCTGTCACCTCCGTGCTTGTGGTCAGATCCCATTTCAACCCGGACGTTACGCCGTCATCGGCAAAATCGCGTATATGAGACGGAGGCGTCCATTTAAGCACGCTTTCCTCAAACCCCTCGTAGCTTGACGACACCACTACGTCCAGGCTGTCGACGTTGTCCGGCACTATGAAAAACTTCCTGGGACTCCACGACACCCTTGCGCCCGTACCTACGACAGTGGCGGCAACCTCCTCCCACGGACGCTCCACTACAATACTGGTTCCTCCGCCTCCGCCGCCTCCTGAACCCTGTCCGTCTTCCAGCAGCTCCATTACCTTTGCCACTGTCGGGACTATAGGATAACCTGCCGTAGTCTCCTCTTCCTCGGTACAGCATACGTAAACTGCTCCCTTTGTCTGCCCTGGGATGTTCCTGACTGTTTCCGACGACGTCGGCATGGCCGCACGCACAGACAACATGCTGTTGTAACTGTTTATACTGAGTCCTTCGCCTACGGCCACCATACCCGGCAGTGCTGTGGTCGCCACAGGGAGGTTGGCCCTGCTTATCTGGCCTCCGTCAACGTGAACAACGTCGACAAGCTTGTCCTCTATAAAGTCGTTAACGGCCTTGGCCGTGGGAACTATATAATACTTGCGGCAGTTTATAGGCTGCTCCGTCCTGTCACCTATTGCAGGAGATATGACGTTGGACACAACAACAGCGCCGTGCTTGGACCCGTCGGCAGGATTGACATCTATGGATCCTGATTTCCATTGCATTCCCTCCTCGCCGTAATGCGGTATGTCGGCGGCAGGCGTAGTATCCGTGATAATCCTTATACAGCCGTCGCCAGGCACCATAACGGAGCCCAGCGTGCCCTCTGTGGCTGCCACGCCAGCCTGTGCGCTGACGGCATCCTCTATCATCCTGGACACCCTTTCCACTGAAGCCGCAGTTCCTATGGTGTCCTCCTCGTCCACTCCGTTTGGAGGATTGAGCTGCCACCTGCTCAGCTTAACCAAGCCAGGCTTGCCGTCTCCTGCGGTGGTACTGTCTGCAACCCTTATTGAAACGCCGCCTCCAGAGTTTACAACAAACACTCCTCCCTCCTCGTCAGACCTGACGAGGCCTGGAACCTCCGGGGTGGCTATTTCGTATACCTCCCTCTCCCTGCCGGCAACCTTGGCATTAACGTATGCCACAGACGCCGCGGATGCAGTGTCTACAAGGGAATCCAGCTTTACGGAGCCGTACTCCTGCGACGTAGCAGTAGGCACTGTTATGGTGCCGTCTTGCGCCACCAATACACTACCGTCACCTACGCCAGTACCGGAGGCCTTGACAAGTCCTGCAATATCCGTTGTGGCAAGGCCTATGCCAAGCGTACCCCTGGCATTGGACAACTCCTCCTGGGTAAGGGTCATCCTTCCGTCAACCCTCAAGAACCTTACGTCTGCCGTAAGGTCATCCCAATGGGCACCATAGAACGGCAACTTCTTCCATCCGTCGAAATAGCAATAGAAGCCGTTGCCGTCTACAGCCACATAGCCTTGCTCCCCGTATTCCTCTGGATACTGCGGAGCCTCAGGCTGCCACTTCACAAATCCAGACACTATGGACGGAAGCGGCATCCTTGCCACCGAGCCGTTACCGGTGACAGCGACAACCGACACATCGTCAGCCACTGAACCTGTATACAACGGCAGGTCCCTGGCGAGTGCCACCGGTACGCTGGAGCTTGTGTACGCCATACGACGTTATGCTAGGCCGTTCCTGGACATTACGGCTTCCTCGTACTTCTCCTTGTCCGACTTGGACAGGGCCTTCGTGGCCTTGTGTCCGAGGTAGCTTCCAAGTGCGCCGCCGCCAAGAGTCGAGGCGGCTGTGACGACAGCCTGCATCGCCGGGCTAAGGCCCTTTACGGCGTCTGTCTGCGCCAGCCTGTCTGCAAGCATTGCGCCTGCGTAGGTGCCTCCAAGGCCTCCTGCGCCGAATCCGAGACCCCTCAGTGCGCCACGGAACAATCCTGCATCGCCTATAGCACCTCCGACCGCTCCCAACACAGGAGAGGCAACAGCCAGCGTATTGATCAGCGGCGATGCCGTAGTTCTCAACGCCGTGCCGGCCTTGTCGCCGCGAATCATCTCGGCAATCTCGTTCAGCTTGTTCATGGCGTCTGTATCGCCGATCTTATCCCACGAATACAGCGTGTCTCCGGCCTCATTGCTTATAGCCTTCCCTCCTGTAACAGCGCTAAGCAGCGAATACACAGGGTTGGCGTTCGGATGGGCTGCGGCAGGCAGTCCAACCTTGGACATTGCCTTGTTAAACAGCCTGCCTCCCTTTTCCTTTGTTTCCGAAAGCTCGTCCGAAGCCTCTGACGCAGCATTCTTTATCAAGTTAATAGGTATCATAACGGTTTATCCTTTCAAGTCCAACCTGTAGAGCAGCTGGTAGAAACAGTTTAGCACATCATCCTGGACACTTACAAGCGGAGACTTGCCTGACACCAACGGATCCGACGCATCCTTGAACCTCTTGCAAAGAGACTTCACAGCATCGAACACGCCGCCGTCTCCAGGAAGCTTGAACGTCACCTCGGCATTGGCAAGCTTGAGCCTGCTGCCTGTGCTATACAGGTAGTAACCCTGCACGCACTCGTTGAACGTATCCACGGCGGCATTTAGGTCATCGAACGCCTGGTCCAGGGCCATATGCTGTGAATACTTGCCTGTATTCACGTGCATTGCCTTGATGTTGGCGGATATGGACAGCAGCTCCGTTATGGCCAGTTCCCTGGCCGCGGCCTCCTTGTCCATCTGCGCTTCAGGCTGCGGAACATTCCAGCTTGCAGCCTCCTTCAATATAGCACTTATAGAATTAGACATACTAGTTAAAAATTAGGCGTCACACCCCGCATAGAGTCCACCATGCTGCGTATCTTGCCGGATCCATACATATTTCCGAACTGCTCGTTCCTGGCAGCCATGTACCAGTTCCTCTGCATGTCTGCAGGAGTGTAGTAACCATTCTGTCGTCCGTCGTAGCGAGGGCCTGGCGACGGCTCGCCGTTTACTGCGGCATTTATACCACGCAGCGCAACTGCCGAGTGTATAGGATTGATTTTGCCGCTAGAGCTGGGATCGTACTGTACGGAGTTTCCATTTAACCCCAGCATAGGCAGAAACCCGTTGACAAGCCTGATGAGTCCGTTTATGGAATTCTTGTCCGCCATATACGAGTTCCAACCCTGCGCCGTGTCCAGGTTGTATCCGCTGTTCACGTTTGACGCCGTTAGGTCGTTACCTCTCTTTGGCGGTGTCACAGCCTCTATAGGACGTGCAGTGTTCTCCGAAAGAGCCTCTGTGGATGCGGCGGCTGGCTTTACCATACCGCCGTTGGAGACATAATCGGCCACCTCATTGGCCCTGACAGGATTGTAGGCTGACGGATTTATGCCAGCATTGGTAGTATAGCTTGTATCATAGCCGCTTCCTGCCGGATTGAGGTAGTCGTCCAGCATACCAAGTCCTGTGTAACCGGCCATCATACCTGCACCGGACGCAAGCCTTGTGCCCATGGAAGCTCCCCTTGCAGCCCATCCAATTCCTGGAATAAACGTAAGGCCTATGTTTGCCAGGTCTGACACGGTGGCCGGTATAGACTTGGCATAGCCTGTCATGTAGCCCTGCGAATATCCGCTGGCGTTTATCATGTCCTCATACGCCTGTCGCACGCGGTCATTGGCGAAGCCGTCGGCTCCCCACGCGTTCTGCTTGCCGCCGTACATCTCTGCCAACTGCCCTGCCTTTCCTACGTTGCCCCACAGTTCCCTCGGCCTGGCAAATGTGATCGCGTCTACGGTACCATCCCACAGGTTTCTGAAGAAACCCTTGTCAGCCTCTGCACGCTGCCTGGCCAGGGCACCTGAAAGGCCCTGGTCCATCTTGTCGTACACTCCTGTAAGCGCAAGCGCCTTGTCGTTTGCTCCGGCTATCCACTCGTCCGAACCTACCTTGGCGTTCGCGGCGTTCCTCCTGGCGTTGGCATACGACTCCATGCTGTCTGCGCCAAGCTGGTTGAGCATCTGCTTCATGTAGCCGCTTGAATCTGCAGAGTCCCTTATAACACCGCGTATGTTGTGGTATGCCTTACCCTGCTCGTCGGCCCTGGTGCTGTTCGATGCATACATGTTCCTCAACCGGTTCATGTCGTCGTTACGCACCCGGTTGCCGTAGTGGGCAGTCAAAGAGTCTCTATACGGACTCCTAGCTGCACTTTGCTGCTGCTGTGGCTGTGTCTGCTGCTGTGGCTGCGCCTGCTGTTGCGGTTGTGCAGAATTCTGCGTAGTACCCATAGCAGTAACCGCAGCACTCTTGCCAAGGTCAGATGCAAAAAGGTTGTCGGATTTTGCAATCATATTGGAGTTCAGCTTGGCTATGTTCCTGGCTGACGACGCTGCATCCTGCAAGCTCTTCATGAGATACGGAGACACCTTGTTGCCCTCCTGCATCTTTTTCATCCTCTCCTCCGCCTCATGCTCCCGCTGAAGCATGAAATCCTCGCGCTGCTTCAACAGCTCCTCCTTCTGCCCGGCTATCTCGTCCCTTATGCCGGAAAACATCTCGTCGCTATGCTTCCTGGCATCCTCGGTCATCTTGACATACGCCTGGGCGTTGCTGTTGGCACTCTCCTCCGTGGCCTTGGCCCTCTCCTCGGCTATGTTGGCCTTGGCATCCGCCACGGCCTCAGCCATCCTGGACTTGTGCTCGGCTTCCTCGCCGGCCATGGAGTCCCTCCTTGTATTGAGCTTCTCCTGCTCGGCCTTTATCTTGTCTATCTCTGCCTGTCTCTGCTTGAACAGCTCCATCTGCTGCCTTGCCAGCTGAGCCTCGAAGTTGGCGTTCTGAAGCTTGTCGCGCAAGTCGGCTATAATCTTGTCCCTGTCTGCAACCTCCTTGCGGTGGGCAGCCTCCTGCTTCTGCTTCTCGATCTCCATCTTCTGCTCGGCCTGCTCGGCCTCTTGCTGTGCAAGTGCATCAGATGCAGGATCTCCTCCCTCCACAGGCTTTGGAAGAGGAGGGGCGCCAGGTGGTTTGGCCATGGACGCAGCAGAGTACAGAGCCTGCTGTTGTGGGCTCTGTTGCGGGCCGTCAGCCTTCTTGTACATAGCGCCTAGCAAACCGCTGCAATCAAAATTCCGCATGCGTTTATAGTATTACACGCATGCGGAATTGTCAAACATTATAGAGTGGCTATCAAGCCATAGTTGCATCAGGAGGCGCCGCTTCCAGGTCTCCTGCCGGTTCCTGCGGCTCCTTCATGGAGCTCATCCTGTTCTCCAGCTCGTCGAACCTGCTGGAAATGGCCAGGACCTGCTTGGCCAGCTGGTCGACAGCCGCCTGATTCTGCTCCTGCACGGAAGCTATGCTCTGCACGCCGTTGGCAAGCTCGCCGAGTACCTGCTCAAGGCCAGGATCAAGGCCTCCCTGCTGTGGTGGAGGCGGACCTGGAGGTGCTGCGTTGGGGTCTCCTGGAGGCGGTCCTGGAGGCATTGCATTAGGATCTCCGGGAGGCGGTCCTGGAGGCATTGCATTAGGATCTCCGGGAGGCGGGGCTCCTGGAGGCATTGCTCCTGGGTCTCCGGGTGGTGGCGCCATCATAGGACCAGCCGGTGGAGGGGCTGGGGCAAACGCGGCCTTGGCGAGTGTACCGTCAAGGTTCATAGCCAGTCCGGACATACCACGCACCTGAATGTCGAAGTTGTCCACGGCCGCCTTCAATAGTTCAATGGATTCTGAGCTCATTTGAAATGTACTTGTACAAGTGAATTATAAAACACACCTGCCGGCGTGTCAACTGGTTCGTCTATCCTTGTACAAATTATTCAGGCAAAAATCCCCTACGCGGAAGAACCGGCAAATGCCCGTGATAGTTAAGCGCTCCTTGCAGCAATCCGGCCGCACCCTGCATGTCCAAACTACTTCTACGGTCTGCCACCCTGGCCAAGTCGCGCAAAAACTCAGGATGGAACGAAGCCCGCTGTATTGCACTTAAATCAGAATCCAACAGCGCACTAGTAAGATCTCTTGTGGTGCTATCAGACGCGTGTGCTCTGCTCTGGTTTCCCATCTCGTTAAGCAGCGTACTGCGAGTCTGCACAGGATTATTATACTTACCGCCTAGCATAGGTTTAACAGACTCGAACTCTCCGGGAAGCCTGTAACCTGCCTTGCGAAGCATCCTGTTGACAGGTATTATATCCTTCATAGCTGCTACAGCGGTAGCATCCTCTGAATAGGGATTATGGCCTCTAAAAGCGCCTCCGGCCACCCTGCCGTGAGAAAACTCATGCGCGGCGGCAGACCTTCCCACCAACCTAGCCATTTTAGGGTCACCAGCCCAGTACGAAGGCACCCTACCGGCGGATATAGCCTCGTTCAAATACGCTGCATAGTCAGATCTTCCAGGGATATAAGCCCTTCCTTGGTACGGTACAAATCTAGCACCTTCCGATCCGTACAGAATAGACCTGGAATTGCCGGCATGTCCTGCTGCGTCCCTAATTTGCATACCTAATTTTTTAGCAAGTTCTGCAGGGTTTCCTACAGGATACTTTACTGTGTTACTGGCGTATGCCACCTGATTTGTGCCTAGGGGCATGGCATTGTCGCCCATTCTTTGTATAGTAGAACCAATATTCTTTACGTAATCGTTCCTCTGCGACAAAGCGGCATCTGCAGCCATGTTCTCGTCGTGATTCAACCTAGCCTGCGTGCCGTTGGCAAGGTAATGCCTACCTGCGGCGTCTCTATACAATTTCCCGCCCTGCATTTTATATATACCAGATGCGGCCATGTCGCCTTCCAGGCTCCTAAACAACTTTGCACCAGGTACTGCGGCGCTGGCGCTACTCAAATAAGTATGAGGAGCGGCTTTTTCAAGAAACCTGTTTACTCCAGCTGTGTTGCCCCTTCCCAGCAAGCCTCGCAAATACTTTGCCCACACCGGTGCAGCCTGCTTCTCAAAACACCCTATCTTTGGTTCATCTATCATAACTACTTCTTGTGGTTAGCCTCCTGTGCCTCCTTCAACGTCATGTCGCCGGCCAGCACGCTTCTCAAGTCCTTCTCACGGATACCCAGAACAGTGCATATAGATCCCTCCATTGCAGGGTTCGGCATCTTGGATGGCAGCGTTATCTTGCCCCACCTGTCCAGCGCGACCATCGTCGGGTCGAACAGACCGCCCTCCTCAGGCTCAAGCGTGTCCGACTTGACGGTCTTGTTGTTCTTCACCTCCATCGGCTTCCTTCCCTCCAGAGTACGGTCTGTCATAGGCTCAAGCCTCAAAGTGCCCTTGCCGAGGTCACGCGCGTTCATGCCGGCACCGTTGAGCAGCGCCAGGTACTTGGTGAACACGAACGGTACGCCAGGCTCGGCAGGCCTGTATCCCTCTCGTATAAGCCTCCAGTAGTCATCGTTGCTGGTACCCTTGATAGTGGAACCCTCTCGTATCACGTTGTAGCCGCCCTTGGCCATCAACGCCGTCGTCTCCAGGCCTCCCATGCGCTTGGCCTGCGCCGCGTCGCTACCGCCCTTCAACGGCTGCATGTTCTGGTCGTAGCTTCCCTGGCCGCGCGAGCTCTCCTTGCTCTCAACGACGTGATGGAGCTTGTAGGTATATCCGAAGCCGGTTGTGACCGGCTGGGCCAGCTTGCGACCCAGCACAGGGTCGTACACCTCCTCGGTATTGTCGACTCCATGCTTCTTCAGCTCTCCCTTGACCATGTCCAGCCTGGACACTCCCTTGTCTGTAAAGGCCGGCACCTTGTACGGTTGTCCGGTCTTTGCCGCTATCTTGCCCAGGGCCAGCTCGAACAGGGTGGCCGTGTTGACTCGAGACGGAAGTGAAAGCGGATTGAGAAGGACATCGAACGGCTTGCCGTCCATCGAACGCAGTATCTGGTGGTCTGGTATTATCTTCGACACGATACCCTTGTTACCCACTCGCGATGTGATCAGCTTGTCACCAACCTGCAGAGGAGCCTTGGCCGTAACGAACGCCCTGCGCCCGCTCTTGCCGTCCACGACGTCCACAACGGTTCCAGGGTAGTCGTGCTCCCAAATCTCCGAAGCGTCACTCCTGATGCTCCTGAACGCCTTCCCGAGCTTGCCAAGGTGCTCCGCGTTGCTGTATATCGGCTTCGGCCTGGTGGCCAGGATTATCGGGTCGCCATAGTGCAGTACAGTGCCCGGCTTCACCATACCCTCGTCATCGACCATCTCAAGCTGCTCCTTGGTGAACTTCCTTGGGAACACAGACGAGAAATGCACCTTTCCGAACTTTGTTCCGTCGTCCTTGGCAACCTCGTGCTCGTAGTTGTGCTGTGAGGTCATCTTCTTGGCGAAGCTCTCAGACACCACAACGGCGTCGTCCATGGAATAGCCCTTGTAGGCCACCAGGGCCATGCGGGCGTTGCGTCCCATGCTCATCGTGCCGTTGTCATCCGTAAAGTTGGAAGACGCCAGCAACTGCCCAGGGTTTATCTTGTCTCCCTTGGCCACTAGCGGCTTGTTGTGAAGGTAGGTCTTCCTGTTGAACTGGAAGTTGTTGTACAGGTCAACCTTCTCCACCTTGCCGTCCGCAGTCTTGACACGTATCTCGTCAGGCTTCACCGACACCACCTCTCCTGGCTTGTCAGACCTCCAGTACCTGGCGCCCATGCGCTCTCCGTACTCCTCCTCGAACGACTTTCCATCTGTGCTCTCAGGGTCCAGAGCCTGCACCAGCGGGGCCTCCCTGTACTCTATCGGCATAGCCTGGTTGGCGAACCTGGAGCCGTAGAACATACGGGCGGTCTGTGTGTTGGAATACATCGGCACCACATTCGTGTGAGAGCCGTTCAGCCTGGAAAACGAAGGGAGCTCGAAGTCTATCTCCGAGTCCTTCACCTCCTGGATCTTGTTATCTTTGATTGCGTTGCTCATTACTTGCCTGCTTTATCCGGTTTAGCTACACGCGACATAAGCATATTTGGATTCATTCCAGCTATAAGCCCTGCCAACACCGGAGCTGCGTACACTCCTGCGTTATATCCGCCTCCTACAGTGTAGTCAACACCAGTGTTCTTTAAGTTCCGCAATATAGGTGCGTCCGATGCCTTTCCCATTTTACTTTTAGTGGTAAGCTTGTTTATAAACGCCCCAAGCTCGCCTCCTATAAACGGCGATACAGAGCCTATCCCGGCGCCAATCCCTGCAGCCCTCAACGCCTTTGCGCCGTCTATAACCCCGCTGTCATTCATATCTGATGCAACAGAGGTCAACGCTCCTGTTCCGGCACCAACGCCTGAACCCATTCCAAGGGCTTTTAGAACGGTGGCAAGATAACCTTTAGTGGCAGGATCGTACATAGCCTGAGGTGTGGACGACACTGTTGCCATAGGATCAAAGATCTTAGCCTTGGCCCCTTTCCTTTTCAAGGCATGCACCGTCTTTATAATATTCCATTTAGACGGATTTTCCAAAACAGCTCCAAGACCATGCTCCTGCAGCCACTTCTCAAATAGAAACGCCCTCTTCTCCATACCAGGTCTCATACGGTGTATTTTACATTGCTGCACACTCATAGTCAATAGAAATGCCGGAGGAAACCCTCCGGCATGAAATGGTAGCAGGTCAGGGAGTTGCACCCTGTCTGTCGGCTTATGAGACCAACCGCTTAACTGTCCGCTTCACCTGCAATTAAAAATTTAACCACCCATATTAACCTTGCTTAACAGAGCATTCCAAAAGTCCTTGCCTTTTTCTGCCATACTTGGCTTAGATTTTCCAGTAATATTATCTGTCAATTTTGCAGCACCCAAACCTGTTGCAGCGCCTGTCAGCGCTGGGACTGTAGCCAGCAACGCCAGCCACTTGTTACGTACTTTCTCGCCCAATTTAGTAGCGCCTTCAAGATCGCCAGCTTCCAGCAACTTCTCTATAGCGCGATTAGCCGATGAAGCTTCGTTCATCATAGACTTCACGGCCATATTATAAGTCCCGTAAAATCCTCCGACACCTCCAAGTGTTCCAGCGGCTGCACCAACTCCTGAATCAAGAAGCTTATTCCCGTCAGCCCCTCCTATTGCTCCGGCCGACGCACCTGCAACAGCGCCTGGAGCAGTCATTACCGCATACGGGTGGCTATCCATAGCTTTCAGCATCGTATCAGCCCATCCAGCCTTTTTAGTCATCGAATAGTTGCCAAACAATTTCTCGTAATACATAACTGCTAGTTAATTATACCCAAAACCTGTTGAATTTGTCAATAGCGGCATCTATAACCGACTTTTTATCTACACCTACACCGTTCATTGCATCAACGGCACCCTTTGCCGCCATACCAATACCCAGCGCACCCATCGCACCATGACCGAGCATCTTGCCGAGACCCTTGAGCCTGTCAAGCTTGACATCTTTCATTATGGTATCCTGTATGTTCTGTCCCTCAAGCCATACAGGAGGAGCCTGCCTCTTGGACGGCGTTGCGAACGCGGCGGTAAGGGCATTAAGCCTGTTCGGGTCGTTGACTCCAACCTTCTTGGAGCCTAGGATGGTCGACAAATAATCGGCATTACCCTCCCAGTGGCCAGGCACCCACGCCTTGGTGGTATCCGGAAGCATTGACACTATGGCCGGCAGCTTGTCTCCTCCCATAGCGGCCAGCTCTGCAGACGTTGACCCTGGAAGCAGGAGCAGGTCAGTGGCATTTGCAAACTGGTTTACCATGGACTTCTGCGGCATGAGCGTGTCAAACACCATGTTCAGTCCCTTGAACCTGGCCTCCTCTGGCTTCAGCTTGCCTGCCGCTATAAGTTTCGCCTCGTTCTCGTGCTGCTTCTTCAACGCGCCGAGCATGTTGCCTGTAGGCGTGTCGTAGTCCAACGAGTTGCCAAGATGCACATGAAGCTCGCCAGCCCCCTTGTGCTTGTTCCTGAACACCTCGGCAAAGTCGTCTATTATATTGCGTACCACGTTGCCCTTCTCGTCAGTCTTGAACGAGAAGCCGTCATCACCGTGTATATCGGTGAACGGGAACACATTTGCAGAACCGCCTCCTATAGACATGACGCCCAGAGGCTTGGACATGTCAGAATTGAAATTGGTTTTCCTGAATATGTCGGATACAGCTATATTCGGCACAACTATGTTTCCCTTGCGACCATGCTGCTTTATATCGCCTCCGGGAACTATGAACCTGGTGTACCCGTTGTTGTCGCCGAACACCTTCATCTGGTTGGCGCCAAGCCATTCGTCGGGCTGCAGGAAATTACCCTCCTTGAAGTCAGACAGCGACCTGTACCTTGCTATGTCGCCGTTCTTCATGGCGCGCTCTATAGCGGTCTCGCCAGGATGGTATCCCACCTGTGCCACGAAATCAAGGTCCCTAAGGTTCTTTGGAGACAGCATGTCGCCGATCTCCCTGGCGGACCAGTCGCCGTCCATCACCCTGAATTTCTTGCCGTCCTTGACAACGTCTATATTCAACGGCTCGTTATACGCAGGAATCCTTTCGGCTTCTATCGCGTCGCCCTGAGTCAACGCCTTGACAAGAGCGTTGGACTGGTTGGTGAAAGAGCCGCTTCCCTTGCCGAGAGGATTGATGTTGCCTCCGAATACAACACCCTTTACAGGAGCAAACGGATTGAGCTTTCTCCATCCCCTCCTCTTATAAATATCAATAGCGTTACTAGTGCCTAAATAGCCTGGTACAGCGCCTGCCAGCTCCAAGGCCACCCTTCCGCTGGGAGTCACGTCTTCATCCAGGACCTCGCCTATCATGTCACCATCTGCTGATGCGTTCTTCAGCATAGGCCCTATGCCGGTGTTGTACACGTTGTACAGTCCTGCACCCGTCAGCGCGCTTGCCAGTGCGAGCGGTTTGATGCTACGAAGGCCGTTCAGCTTGTCCACTATATTTGTCAAGTTGGAGTAGTAGTTCGACGCACCTCCGTACGCACCCTTGATCAGAAGCCTGGAGAACTTGGATATAGGATTGTTTATCTTGTACTGTATGTCGGCCATGCTCAACCCGTTGGCTCTTTCATTGAGCATCTTCCTAAGCTCTCCGGTCTTGTCTTTGGCCAGCACATCAACTATGTTCTCGCCATCGCGCATTATACCGTCACGCTTTGCAACATACGCCAACATCTCCCTTTCGGCGTTCTCCGCAAGGTTTGCCGGCGATCCATAGTAGAACAATTTTTCCAGCAACCTGTCCTGCACCTGCTGCGGAGTCATCTTGCTGGTTATTCCGTAGTTGCTTCTAAGCTCCTTGAAGAACGGTGTATAATCCGGACCATTGAATCCGATCCTGCCAGTGACATATTTGTTAATGTCCTTATCGGCCTTGGTCAATGCGTTTGACCATACACTAAGCAAGCCCTTCTCATGTGATGCCGGAGCCACGGAGCCGTCGCCGAGCAGGTGTACAAACTCGACGTGGTTGAGCTCCTTCATCAGCTGCCTGTATGCATTAGCCTCGCCTTTGGCAAATTCTTTATAATGCTCCACAGCAGCCTCAGTCTCGGCTGGATTAGTTACATTCTTATATATATGATCTGCGAACGACTTGGCTCCCTCAAACATCTCAGCAGGAAGGACCCTCTTCAACGCGCGGCCAATCCTAGTGCCTTCTATGTTGCCGCTTTCGTCTGTCAGCAGCTTTGCGCCCCTTCTCTCCAAGTCGAGCATGTAGTCCGAGACGGAGCCGCGCACCTTGTCTCCTGCAGGCGTTGTGTAGTTTACAGGTACCTTGGCTATGTTGCTAAGGCTCTCCACGTACTTCTGAGCGAACTGCGCGTCAGGAGCAGCGGCTGCCTCGCCTATATCCTTTATGCTGTTACGCAAACTGGACATATCCACCTGAGGGGATCCAAGCACCTTATGAAAACCCCTTGCGGCCATGGATGTGCCAAAACCTGTGGCTCCGGCTCCCATTAGGCCGAGACCCACTACATTATTCTTTAAGTCGTCAATATCCACAGTACACTAAACTCTATATATTATACAACCTACCGAGCTTTCCCTCAGACATAGGATGAGAATTGCGGAAACTGCTCCACAACCTGCGCAGCAGAGTCCCGCTGTCCACAGAGACGTCAGCAGGTTTACCGGATGAACCGTTGACTATGCCGCGAAGCATAGAATCTGTATTATCCAACGCCTGCTTATAGGCAAATCCTCCTCCTCTATCGACAAGCGTTTTAGCAACCCTTCTGGCCATGTCGTAGTCAGGAGTGTCATGCAGTAGCGACCCTGCCAGGTACTTGCGTGCAGAGCTATTCCCACCGCCAGGCAACAATTCTCCGAACAGTAAGTTTGTGCCTGGTCCAGGACCAGGTCCACGTGTTTTCAGGAACGTGTCTGCATACAGCGCAGGCACCTCTCCAAGGTTTTGTGCCGATTCAGCCATGGCCTGCCTTTCAGAAAGCAACGAGGCCAGCCTGGGGTGCTTGCGCTTGAAGAACAAATAGTCAGGGTTAAGAGGCGTATAGCCTCCCCTCTCCCAGTACAGATCTTTTTTGAAAGCCGAATACAGCGGCTCCAGCACTTTAGCCATGCCGCCGTAGCCGTGAGCCCGCTTGTACATGTTACTTTCCTCCAGTTATAATTACAGCTTCCGGCTCTGTTACGGCAGAGTCCTTTGCCTCTGCCTCCTCGCGGGCCTTTACCTCGTCTATGGCGGCCTTTACCTCGTTCACATCGGCGCCCATAGCACGGGCGTCCTGGACAATCTTCTGGCCGAGGTCGATCAGCTTGTTCCAGTCATCCGTGTTCATCTTCTTGACCGTAGAGCACGAGACCAATGACGCGGATACGGCTATAATTGCAAATATCGTCTTCACGGAAATTATTTTCACACAACAGTGAGGCGTTGTCAACAGTTTGTAACAGCGTGCCTCCTGTTGCTGACCCTGACAGTGTCCATTATCCTGTCCATGGCCGACGACACCCTGGAAGTCATGAACAGGAGGTTGCGGTTACGGCTGTACATCCAGTCGTCGCTAAGGTCGTAGTAGTCCGTAAAGCCGATGTCCGGCGCATGCCTGCGCCTCATCTCCGTCCTTAGCCTCCACTTGTCTGCATTTGTAAGTTTCTTCATCGTATATAGAATAAGTTAAAATCATCTTGCCACAATAGACTGCAACTCCACCGGCCAGTCCTCAGGGTCTCCAACGTCTACTATGAACGGAAGCGAGGTCAAAACGACAGCGTGCTCTGCCGAGCTGTCGAATATGTCGGCGACATGCCCAGGTTGCCAGGCGTATATGCGGCCGTCGTGGTACAGTACACGGTCGTGTGACTTGTAATTAGCCCATGTACCGTCAGCCCCCATCCTGCGCCATTCAGGGTCCGGCATCTCGGTAGCGGACACCACAGTCTTTCCGGTACAGCGACACAGCTCCACGGACCTCCTAAGCAGGCTGGGCTCCCTGAGCGGTTGAGTGAACTGCACCAGTACACAAACGTCGCCTTCTACAGGGCCGGCCGCACACTCGGCGGCGCGCAGCACTCCCAGGTGTCCTATGGACGTGTCTGCCGGCACGAATTTCCAGTCCTTGGGTATTCCTCCAAGCCTGTCGCCGGCACAGTACACCCTGCTCTGCTCTCCGAGCAGCGGTACCGCCCTGTCAAGCCAGGACACCGTGTAAGGCAGCAGCACGGCGTTCTTGCCGGGAAACCTGGACGACTCCTTGTGCGACGTGAATATGTGTACCATACGCTATATAAGCTGAACGTGCGACTCCATCCACTCGTGCTCCTTGTCCCAGTCGTACATCGGGTTGTTGTCCTTCGTACCGTCCGGGTACACCTTGAACTCCGCCCACTTGCCGTCTCCGTAGCCGAACCCTATGACAGTCACAGACTCCGCTCCCATCTGCAGCGCCCACCAACAGGCCAGCAGGCCGCACGACGCCTTCCGTATATTGCACTCCTCGGCTATGGACACCAGCTCCTCGTGCGTGAACCCTCCCTCGTATATAGCCATGCAGCGGGACTTCTCCAGCATGTCTTCCGGGAAGTTCCTCCTCCAGGCGAAGTAGCGCACCATCAGCAGGTCCATACGAGAGCCTACATCCTCAGGGTCACCGAAGTACCTGTTGCAGCGGATGACGAAGTCCCACTTTCCATCCGGGTTGTCTACCTCCGCCGCCATCTTCCTCCCGTTGAGGTCGGCTCCGCTGCCTATCACCAGCACCCTCTTTCCACTCAAGTCCAGGTTAAACATATCGTATATGGGTTGTTATCAGTTTGACGAGAACTCCACATTCTCGTTTCCAATAGAGAAACGCACCGCCAACGGGTGGTCTACCACCAGGAACAGCGGCGCCTTGGTCAACGTGTCGTACACACTCCACTTGGACTCCTCCTGCTTGTTAATCTCTTTGAACAAAGATCTGACCATATTCTCCCGGCACTTCATTTCGACAAGCTCCTGGAGGGCTCCTACAGTGAACTCAGCCTTGTCGCTGATAGTGCATCCTGGGACGTACTCGTACTCCACTTCGTTTGACGTATCGCTCATAACGACGCCATTATATGCAGGGATCGGTTGGCAGTCAAGGAAAAACCGTACGGCAGATAAAAAAAGGCCATCCTTTGGGACAACCTTTGACACTGTACCCTACATACCGTATGCGGGGTCGCAGGGGCGGCAGCCCCTCTTTATTGTTTGTAGGAGGGTATACTTTAGTATACCCGACTACTATGTATACTTTAGTATACTTATTACGTCCCCCATATGGAAAGCTGGGTACAGTTTCACTTAGTGCCAGGCGGATTCCCGGCTCCTATACTCCCGGTGTTACGGAGGGCTTCCGCCTCCTCCATGTTCCACCTGTTGCACACCGCCCTGGCAGACATCTCCAGGCCGTCTCCGCTTACGGAGTCGACGTACGACATCTCCAGTTCCCGGTCATCGTTGTTGGCGAAGTCGTGGAAGAAGGCCGTAGCCGTCTTGTGCACGTTGTCGATGATTCCTCCGACGTAACACCACTCGGGTGGCTTCCTGGGCCCTTTGGGCTTGTCCTCGGGCGCCGGCGGTTGTACATTGGTCTTGCGCAGTGCGTATAGCGCACACGCAAACAGCAATATTAGCAATAGTAGCATCATTGTTTATCTAATGGTTTATTGTTAATAAAAACGGCCGCTGAAGCGGCCGGATTCGACGGCACCGTGCCGTCATGTATATATAACCCTGTATTCAGGCTGTTTTCAGAATATGTAGCGCTTTATGCGGTGACTGTAATTGACCAGCCCTTGTAGCTGTAGTTTTTACCAGCAATAGGAGTGGTAGTGCCTAGCAATTCTGCAACATCGGTTGAGTCCAGGTAGTTCTTTCGATTGCCGAGGTGTAGTTTGTGGATTCCGCTCGTGTATGTCGGAATAGAATTCAGTATGTTGAGTACAGAAGTAGCGTCCAGTTTGCAGGCCACGAACATTTCCTGCCCAGATTCTAATTTCGGTAATGTCGAGTTGAACGATGTCAGGGCGCGGCAGTCGTAGAACATGTCGGAACCGTTCGTGAGGTTCGGGAGGTCTCCAGTGAACGAGGTCAGGTTGCAACTGTAGAACATCCAGTTGCCGCTCGTGAGGCTGGAAAGATCACCTGAGAACGAGGTCATACCGTAGCAGCCGCTGAACATGTAGTTACCGTTCGTGAGACTCGACAAGTCACCTGCGAACGAAGTCAGACTGTAGCAGTTGCTGAACATGTGGTCGCCGCTCGTGAGGTTCTGCATGTCCACAGTCCACGAGGTCAGGCCGGAGCTGTAGAACATGTAGGAGCCGTCTGTCAGGGTGCTTCCATCTGCGCCTTCGCCTACGGTCGTTGCTGTGGATGGGTTGCAGAGCCTGCCCTTCAATGCTGTACCTTCCAAATACATCCCTGACGAACCGCTAACGCTCCTAGGTCTCCCAGTAGGATTGAAACTATATGGTATAGGCATAACTTTTAGTACGCTGAAGTATCTGTACCTGGATCAGTATCTGTACCTGGATCAGTATCTGTACCAGGATCAGTATCTGTACCTGGATCCTCGTCATGCATCTGGTGTACGTACGCCACCTCGGCCATAATGAACGGGTCTATTCGCATCGTCGGTGTGAAGTGCGTCGACTCGAACACCGAGCACCTTACAATAATGCACATGCAGCTCCTACCTGTCAACTCCGGGCTGTACACTTGACCGTCGGCATCCTTCTTGTAGCTGTCGCTGGACTTGTCGTACCAGTGCCAGGTTGAGGGCCACTGTACGGATATTGGAGTGTCCGCATGGTTGAATATGTGCAACTCCGCCGTAGTGAAATAGTCCGGCATCAGGTTGTCGGGCAGTACCGACACGACCTCCCTGTCATCCAGGTCGTTGTCCCACACTATGTACAGCGTGTTGGGATGCATGAAGCACTTGGGGTGGGCTGGATCCATCGGGTCCGGCGACTCATCGAACGAGATCACACCTCCCTTCACCACATTAAGCGGAGTAGGATACAATCCGGTGGAAACCACAGGATTTGTACTGCCGAGCTTGGGGTATTTGTCGAAGGTCAGCTTATCCTGCTTTGTCCTTATATCAGTCTCCAATGCGTCCACCTTCCTGGCAACCGATCCTGAGCTGACAGGCCACGGACTGTACATGCGTACCTCCTGGTCCACGTCCGGCAGTGCCAGCATGGCGTCCCCGTTGCGCTCTGCGGTATATGCGGTGGCGCTTGCAGTTGTGGACGAGCCGATAACCGTCTGGACAATACCGACACCACCCAGTCCGAAGCACGGGTTGTCTACCGGGTGTTCTGGGTCGCTTCCATCCTCTCCGGAGAACCTGTACGCGTTCGGACCCTCCCCGGCCTCATTCGCAGTCAGCTTGACCACGTAGTCTGACACCTTGGTGGCGGTTACTATATCCCTGAACTGGCTCTGCACGTTCAGGGCCTCAAGGATATCATCCACAGTATGATGCACGTCCGGCCCCTTGCTGCATATAATGCCTGTCGTCTCCTCGTGGAACTCTCCCTGGTGCCTTGGGTCGCCAAGATACAGCAGCCACTCTGCGTGCTCTCCGTAACTGGCGTTACCTATCTCCAGGTCCGTGTCCAACGTAACAGGCCCTGTAAACACTGTACCGCCTGCAAACGTGTTGGTGCCGGTGAAGTCGTTGTCGCGTGCCTTGTAGACGTCTCCTCCACCACCGCCTCCGCCTCCGTTGCCTCCTCCGGAGCCGAACGGCGCCTTGAGCTGGACGAAGTGGTGCGGGCCGGCGACGGTTACGTCTCCTCCGTTGCCTACGAACGAGTATTGTGTGCCGGCCTTGACGGTCTGGTTGAGGCCGGAGGCGTTCGATACCGTCACCTCCGCCCCATCGGCAGTAACCGAATACGACTGTCCGTCGACTGTATGGTATGTAGCCATAGTCTTTGTTTAATTGCTGTTACAGGTGTGCATGCCGGCTTACTCGGCATGCACTGCGGTATCCTCGTCCAACAGGCTGCAGGCTGCATCCTTCACATCGTCCGCGTGCATCCACAGCACGGCAGCGATGGCGCCGATTGCGGCGGCAACCAGGTTCTTGACCCAGGACTTCCACTTCTGCGCCTTCGTCGTCTCCAGCGCCCTGTCCTCCTTCTCGCGTATATCTTTCCTGTCCATAATGTATTCTCCCATGTAGGTTGATTCCGTTAATTCCTCTGCGCGGTTTTTAAGCATGCAGGCATTATACACCCGTTACCGTCATTCGGCAAGACCGTCAGCGTTCGGGATCCTACCATGCAGGGCAGCCTCCACCTCGTCAACCGTCTCTGCCGTGCGGATGGCGTCCCTCTTCGGCCTTGCAGCCGCCTGGACCTCGCTGATGTGCGTCTTCATGGCCACGGCTATGGAGGCGAGCATTGGAGTGGTGAGGTCGTGCGTCTCGTCGGCGGCGTCCGTCCAGGTCTCTCCCTCAAGCGACGGAGATGCCGACAGGCCCAGGGCGTACACCATGGACTCGGTGTTGAAGAGGATGCCGTTAGGCAGGGCCTCGCACGGTATCACGACGTTGTTCATACCGCGGTCGCGCTCCGCCTGCACCAGGTTGAGGGCGTCCCTCTTGGCGGCGTCGAGCTCCCACGGGTTCCACACCTCCGTGATGGTGGTGTCGTCTTCCGTGTAGCCGACGTTGTAGTAGCGGCCCGGTGCCGGCGTGTGCACCAGCTCCTTGTAGCCGTTGGCTGCAGCGTATGCAGCTCTCTGCTCTTCCGTAGGGTTTGATATGTTCGGTAGGCGCCCCATCATTTGGAGGGTTCCGAACTCTGTCAGTTTAGCGTATGTCTTAGTCATAGATAAAGAATGGTTGATGTGTTATACTGTGATGGTTATGGTCCAGCCCTTGTCGTTGCCGTCGTCGTCTACGCACTTGTAGGATGATCCGGACGTTATTGGAGTGGACACGGTTCCTCCGCTGGATGTGCGGAGCTTGGCTGCCACGTCAGTGGAGTTCAGGAAGTTAGTTCTCTTACCGAGGTGGAGCGAGTGCGTTTTCCCGTCTGTATGGGTTGGAATGGAGTTCAGTATGTTGAGTACAGAAGTAGCGTCCAGCTTACATCCGTAGAACATTTCTTTACCTTCAATCAATGAAGGTAATACTGAACCAAACGTCTCCAGGCTTGTACAGTTGTAGAACATTCTGTACCCTCCTATATAGCTTTTTCCTACAGAACCTGATAGACTGGACAGGTCTCCGTTGAATGAAGCCAGGCTAGTACATCCACTAAACATAGAAGTACCATCTATCAATTTGGGAAGGTCAACAGTCCACGAACCTAGACCTGTACAGCCGTAAAACATACCATAACCAGACGATCCAATTGATATATCTCCCGCACTCTGCAACTCTGGTAGCTCTGCAGTCCATTCTGTTAGTCCTGTACAGCCGGAGAACATGTTGCGGCCGTTCGTGAGGTTGGGAAGTGTTGCAGCCCATTCTGTAAGACCGGTGCAGCTGCTGAACATACTGCTTCCGTCAGTAAGGTTTGGTAGGTCAACAGTCCACGATGTCAGACCTCTGCAGCTGTTGAACATGAAGTAGCCGTATGTGAGGTTAGGAAGCGCCACAGTCCACGAGGTCAGTCCCGTGCATCTAGCGAACATGCCTTGGCCGTCTGCGAGGTTCGGAAGGGCAACAGTCCATTCTGTAAAGCCTGTGCAGTCGCCGAACATCCAGTTACCATTATCGAGCTGCGGAAGCGACACAGTCCACGAGGTCAGGCCGGAACACTGGTAGAACATGTATGCGCCGTTCTCAAGGTTCGGTAGCTCCACAGTCCACGAGGTCAGGCCGGAGCAGCCGTAGAATAAGTGTGGAGCCTCAGCTATGTGTGATATGTCAATAGACCAACTTGTTAAATTCTTACACCCCTCAAACATACCCTCGAACGTGGTCAGCTGTCTAAATATATCGTTAGTCCACGAAGCCAGCCCTGAGTTTTTGAACATATAATCTGCATTACGTAGTACTGGCAGTTCCTTATTAAATTCAGTAATACTTTCACATCCCGAGAATAAATAAGACCCGTCTACCATACTAGTAAATTCAGAATTAACTGTAGTCAACTTCTTGCATCCTCCAAACATCCCTTTGCAAGAAGTTCTGTCGGATATATCCAAGTCCCAGCTAGTCAATTGTGTACCGCTAAACATATAGTCTACAACAGCATCGCGCGGCAGGGCCACAGTCCATTCTGTAAGTCCTGAGCAGCCGTAGAACATCATGGATCCGTTAGTGAGGTTCGGGAGTTCCACTGTCCATTCTGTAAGTTTACTGCAGTTATAGAACATTTGGTTGCCGTTCGTGAGGTTCGGGAGTTCCACTGTCCATGAGTCCAGGCCGCAGGCGTAGAACATATATGACCCATTCTCTAATTTTGGCAAATTCGACGAAAACGAAGTCATATGGGACCTACAATAGAACATGTACTCCCCATTTACCAACTCCGGAGTATTTGATGAAAATCTTGTAAAATAACTATCATAACCTAAGCCATATGCAAACATATTTGTTCCATTTACAAGTTTAGGCAAATCAATAGTAAACTCTCTTATGTGCAAATCAAAGAACATGTAAGAGCCGTCCGTTAGGTTGGGAAGGTCAACAGTCCACTCTGTCAGGCCTATGCAGTAGTCGAACATGTAGGCGCCGTTCGTGAGGCTGGGGAGCTCCGCTGTCCACGAGGTAAGGCCGGTGCAGCAGTCGAACATGTGGGATCCGTTCGTGAGGTTGGGGAGCTCCGCTGTCCACGAGGTCAGACTTATGCAGTTGTAGAACATGTTGGAGCCGTTCTTAAGGTTGGGAAGGTCAGCAGTCCACGATGTCAATCTTGAACAATTGTAGAACATGCTATCTCCTGTGGCAAGCGCAGATAAATCTCCGCTGAATGAAACCATCGTTGCATTATTGTCAAACATATGACTACCCGAGGTCAGATTTGGCAAATCAAAGTCCCAAGATTCGATTTTTCCCTTATAAAACCTGTAATCTCCAGAACTATACTCCAAATTAAACATGACCAGCTTCTTTCCTCCCGGCTGCATGAACGAGAGCTCGCCCGGTTTGGAGCCTCCGTACGAGGATACAGTTACTTTTGTATGTGGATCAGGCATGAGTGTAAGAGTATTTGAGTTTAGCTATTTCTGCAACACCGTCGGAGAACACCTCTATAAAGTATCGTGTACCGGAGGCAAGACCTTCAGGCACCATATCATCCACCCAGCTCCAGTTTGGGGACCAGGACACGGAACCTGACACGTATTCCAGCCAAATATCGGCCTTGGCGAAAGCCGGGAGCTCCAGCGAGCTGAGGTTTGTACCATCTACGCTGTTGGCAGTGACGATGTATATATGACCGTTCTGCAGCTTGTTGTCTGCCGGCAAAGCAGTCTCAGGTATTACTATATTAGGTGGACCTCCTATGTCCAGCACCTGCTCGTTGAGGTATATCTTACGTCCGGAGAAGCCTCCAGACATGCCGGTAGGATTCGCAAACAAGTCTCCCGACACTACAGATATTGTGTCGTTAACACCGTACTCCAGTGCCTCTAGCGACACGATACCTGTAGCCTCGTCATAATAAGTCTTAGATGTATCAAGACAAGACGCAGCTCCGGCATTTAACTGCGACAGTACAGCATCAACTGTGCGCGGAGAGTCATCCCCGTTAGCCAACGTGACGGAGGTACCTTCCTTAAACAAAGTTGCCGCAACCGTCAGTTTCACATTACCTGCCGCACCATTGTCACGCTTATTAGTCAGCCTTATATTTCCGTTAGGCAACAACTCTGCCGCAAGCGCCCTAACTCCTGACCACGCCCCCTGGCTATTCTTGCCGTTTATAGCGTCAACCAAGTCCGCAGGTGTTCTGACCTCTAACGAGCTGCTGGGCTTCATCCAGGCAAACATGGTTAGCGGTTTTGAACCTACCTTTGGCACAGTTATTGACATATATTGCGTACGCCAATCAGAGTAATAATATGCCTCTGCTGCAGGAGTGACGTCTACATAAGCCTGCACTCCGTTCCACTTAGGAATAGATATTTCAGGATTGTCTCCTATCTTCAGCACGCCTGCCGCCTGCGAGTCCAATATCTGCACGCTTCCAGTGGCCTTGGTCTTGGGCTGTAGTCCGACATGCAGATCGGCGTCCAGGTTGCCGTCGAAAGGCTCCCCTCCTGAGGCAGAAATTACATTGTTCTCTATTGTAATGTTGGCTCCAGCCGTCAGGGTGTCCTGTTTCTCCTGCAACGAGTTGAACACGGCATTACTTGTCACCGCGTTGGCATTGTTCGCCTCCACGACATCCACTATCACCGTGGACTCCTGCATTATCTCCAGGCCGTTCAGGTAGATCTTCTTATCTCCTCCTAGCTCGCCTACCCTGAGGTCGTTGTTCGGAAGGTTGCCGTCGAAAGGCTCACCGCCTCCACCGCCTCCTCCGTTGCCTCCGCCTCCACCGCCCTTTATCTGGACGAAATGGTGATCTCCGGTGATAGTCACGTCTCCGCCGTTACCGACGAACGAGCCCTGTCCGCCGGCAGACACGCCGAGGATGAGGCCGTCAGCGTCCGTGACAGTCACATCTGTTCCAGCCGTCACCGAGTACGGCTGCCCGTCAACTGTATGATAAACCGCCATAATTTGCTTGACTTATTATATCAGGGTAATTGAGTAGGTGCAAGGCTGTTACTCAGACGCCGCTACGTTGGACGACGGGAACATCTGCTGCCCGTACGACACCTTGCAGTCGGTCAGTGTCCACCTTCCGCTGCTGCTCCAGTTTCCGAGGATGCCTATCCTGGGTTCTGTGTACGCCGTCTTCGAGCCGAGTCCGCCGTCTATGTAGGTGTCCAGCACCTTGGACCCTCCTACGCTGAACACAACCCTCCTGGTATAGCCTGTGCCCTCCTGTGGGGACGCCGACATGTCTATAATGTCTACAACCACCTTTCCAGCAGGCACCGAGGACAGCTTGGTGTATCCTGTCACGGGATTCCTGTCAGTGAGGTTGTGGGCCGACTTGTCGCATACAAACACATTGTTGGCACCAGATATGAACACGCCCACGCCGCCTGTATTGTCGCCGGGCTTGCAAGCCACCATTATGGCGAACTGCTGTCCGGCCGTCGTGGTCGCCTCGAAGTGCCTTGCCGCCTTGTGCAGCATCACCATGCTGTATCCTCCGCCTCCTGACATGGACAGCGTGCCGTCTGCCAGGCTGTACGCGCCGTTGTTGTTGATGTCCGGTGAGGCGAAGTATATGTCGTCCTCTGTGAGGGTGAGCAGGCCGTTGCCAAGGTTTGATACAACCCTCTCAAGCCTGTCGGCCCTCCTGTCCGACGCATTGGCCGCTACATCGACCATCCTTACCCTGGCGGCCTCCTGCGCCGGCGGCAACGCGTACGCCGCCGGCTGCGACACTGTTATGGATCCGTAGTTGACAGATACAGTCCAGCTGGGTGTCACACCGCCCTGCACGCCGTTGTACCTCGAGTCAACCCTGAATATGGCGTTGCCTCCCGTGGCGGTCGGCTCGTAGAACACCACGTCGCCGTCCGCAGAAGTGATTGTCCTCTTGTCTCCTGATGCAGCGGCCAGCGAGTCGAACTCGTTCTTCGACATCATGTACCAGGTCTTGCCGGCTATCGTGAAGCCGTTGGGGAAGCACACTCCAAGGAAATCGGCAGCGCTGTCGCCGAAGTACGCCACTACCTGCACCTCGCCGTGCTTGTCTGCATACGTTATTGTACGCATATTGTGCGAGTTGGCTTCAAGGGCTGCTACGCCTCCCTCGACCGCCGTCACCCTGCTGGACAAGGCAGGCACGGAAGACGGATTGAAGTCCTTGGTGGTCAGTATGTCGTAGAACGCATACGACGTGGTCGAGGCATCCAGCCATTGCGGATTCCTGGTGGCTGTTATCACAACCCCGTAATCCTGTATCTCGATCCTTCCGTATGCGTTGGTGGACTGTATGGACACACCGTTTGGATTGCCGCTGGAGTCGCCGGCGACAGTAACGCTTCCGGTTTGGTTTGGATACCACAGCCAGCCGGCGTCAAGGTTGTTCATCAGGTTGCGCTCGAAAGCGTCGAGGTGGACAGATGCGTCTGCCGCGTGGGATACAATCATCTCTCCGGACATTACCATGGTGGACAGCGTACACTGCACCAGGCCGGCTACTCCGTCCACGTTGCTGGACGTGTCACCGGACGGCCTGCTTCCAACCCTGACGTTGAACGGAGTGGACGTGTTCCAACCCTGCCCAGGACTAGTCATGGCGCAAATTGCTATGTCACGGCCGCCTGCCAGCTCCACGCTGTCGAAGTCCCATGAGTGAGACCTACCTATCTCCTCCTGGCCGGGCTCATTGCTTACGCCCATGAGGTTCCAGGTCGACGGGTCGGAACTTCCGCCTTCCGGCTTCTCGAACACGCCGATGTAGAACGGCGCGTGCACAGTGCCGGCCGACGCTCCCCTTATGGATATTGCCTTAAGGAATCCCCTGTATGTATTGGACGCCGCCAGTACGAAGTAGTGCGCCTCCCTGTTCTCTGACCCGAACGGCGTGAACTTCAGCACAAGGTGTGCATTGACCGCATCGTTCCAGTTTTTCTTGGCGGGCTGCGTAGTGTGTATATTGTTGTCGCTTTCGTGGGCCAGAAGGCCAGGGCCGGCCCATACGGGGTCGCCTCCCGAAGTGCGGACGAATGTAGCGTCGTACACGCCTGCGCTTGACACGGCCGTGTCGGTAGAACCGGACACGGGGATTGGATCCAGCGTCACGGATCCGCCACCGCCTCCTCCGGGCGTGATATGTTCGCCGTTCAGCACCAGGTTGTAGTGAGTGGGATCCACACCGTCTGCACCGGCTGTCTTGGAGCCCATCAGTACAGTTCCCGTTCCGAAGCAGCCTGTGCACTCTATAGGCTTGTCGTTGTTGTAGCCGCCTGCCTGCTTGGCTGTAAGCTCGATAACATCAGGATACACCACTTCCGCCCTGACGTCGAAGATGTCCACATCGCTCAGCAGAGCCGCCAATCCTCCGGCATCCCTGTTGTCTGAGCCGCCAGACACCGGCGTTACCACGTCGACACCGCCTGCAGCGTATGTGTCCGCGTTGAACCTTGCTCCAGGCAGCTTGGCTGTGATGTCGACAAGGTTGCTTCCGGTTTCGTGAACCGAAGCGGTGTAGTCCGGCAGTGTGCTTATGAGGTCGGCTATCTGCTGTGGCGTAAGGGGATGCACCACGGGCACGTCCGAAGACGACGTGGAAGTGGACTTGGAGCCGGTTCCGGGGTCGTAGGCGTCGGCGCCACCGAACAACGGCATACGCGCAAACGTCATGGAGAAACCAGGTCTGTATCCTATATCTATAGAATAGTTGTTGGTGCGCGCTCCAGGTTCTACCGCCCTGCAATGCACCGTATACCCATTTGAACCTGAGTCTGGATCGTAGGCAAGTACAAGGTATGCAGTCACATAGTCGCCAAACTCTGAGTTGACTATGTCGACAAAGTCACGCATGGTGATGTCGACTGTCACTTCTACGTACTTTATTGTTCTCTCTCCACCGGGCGTATTGTCGTAAAGGAATATCGTCAACAAATCTCCAGGACGAAAGATGGCATCTGGGTCAGATACTACTACTGGAGTTGTAGCGTAATAGCCGTGGGCATCATTAAAAAGCGCACCTATGGCCCTTGTGGCAGCCTGCTCTGTCTCAGATCCTCCTGACAGTTGTTGGATCAGGCTGTGCGAACTGTCGGTTGCATCCAGGGCCACCGCAGCAAAGCCGTTATCCACATCGCCGCCATGCGTGGCCTCCACCTCGTACACCAGCGTTTCAGGGTCCGCTGTAGTCCCTGACACTAGCGACGAGGTAAGCCTTTCTGCGAAAACAGGGCTGAATTCCGACGTCAGCGCCCTGAAGTCGTCTATCATAGGCGATGTGCCTGCCCCTATATGCGGCAGCAGGTACACCACCTTGTCTTCATCGGAGATTTCCGATTCCCACGGAATTCCGTCTCCGAGCCACGCTATGCCTACACCGTTGTCGTAGAATCCCTCGTTTGTGGACGGCCCTATGGTGCAGCCTGAGAAGTGTCCTGGAGTGGTGTCCGTGCCTGGATCCGTGTCGGTGCCTGGGTCGACACCGTCGACACCGCCGAACATGTCTATCTTGAAATACTCGGCGTAGTTTCCTACGGAAGAAGTGTCTCCAGTGTATATCTCTATCCTCAAGTCGTTGCCTGCTGCTCCGGCATTGGCGGCCTTGCAGTGCATAGTTGTTACCTTCGCGCTGCCCCAACACTGGTGCACCTGATACATCTCTATAGGCATTATAGATGCCAGCAGTTCAGGTATATACGTGCACAGCTCCGTGAACGTCTTTGCCGTGCTTCCCATGGACTGGTCGATTACTAGCTCCGAGCCCATATAGGCCCTTATGTATGACCCTGTCCTGAAATACAGGCGCGCGCCGTCTGCAAAGGAGGCTACATCTGAATTGGTAATAAGCCTGTAGTTTCCTGTGGACTTGTCCTTTGCCCTAAGGACACCTATGGCGCATACAGCCTCCTGTACACCTCCGCCGCCGGCAAGGCTCGTCTCAGGTATGCTTTTTGTTTTGGTGCCTGAGCCTTGGGTTCCTATGGTAGCACCTGGGGCAGCCACGGAAAAGGCATTGCCGGATGCGCCGCCGTGCTTGGCATACAGCGACACCTGCACCTCGTTGAAGTATGGAACTGTGGCTCCCTCAGGTATGCGAGGCGGTACAGGCACACTCGCACCTAGCATATACTGCAGTACTGGACTGGTAACACCGGCCTGTGCCTGTTCAGGATCCAGGGCAGCCCATATGTTGCACAATGACTTGTTGCCGTACACCATCGAGCCTACGGTCCACCCGTACGTGGACGGGAACTCGTATATCTTCTCGCCGTTGTAGTAAAGGCTTATGGAAGAGTATGCGCCGACCTTGCTATAGTCCTGCACATCGCTGGACGGATCGAGCGCAGACGGTCCTATGGTGACAGAGGCTGCCGTTCCGGCTCCCGCTCCCAACGACGCGTATGTCACCGGGGCGGCCGCCAATGTGACGCGCGGCAGGCTGAACGAAGCCCTCTCGGGCTCTATGTACAGCGGATCGTTGTCTCCTATGGTTATCAGGCACGGCACCATCGGATTAACCAGCTCCACCTGACCGGTGGCCTGCGTCGGAACGCCTGCGTCCACCGTGTAGGTGTAGTTGTTGTACCTTATTGTGCCTGGAGCAGACGGGTCGCCTATGTGCAGGTCGGCCTGCGCCTTAACCTTTCCTATCGGTCCGTGACCTATTATGACGTCGCTGTCTATAATGTCGCCGAAAGTGGTGATTCCGTCCACGGAGAAGTCTCCTCCAACAGTCAGCGTGCCGTCCACAACGGCGGTACCGTGTATGCGGGCGTCTCCGCCTATGCCTATGTCAACCACATTGGTGTCTCCGTCCACTCGCAGGCTTCCGCCGGTACCGATGTCGACCAGGTCGGCCGATATAGTGGTTATATTGGCGTCGGGTGCGTTGATGGACCATCCGGTGCCGAGGTCTATGTCGCCTCCGTCCACCGACAGTCCGCCTCCGCACGACAAAACGTGCCCATCGACTGACACAGGACCGGTGAACATCACCTCTCCGGTGAACACGTTGCTTCCGGTCATGGTGTTGTCGCCGGCCCTCTCGGCATATCCTCCCTCCACGGGCACCCTGGAGTAGTTTGCGGCCACATAGTCCTTTATTGACGTCTCGACAGTCGCTATGTATTCGACTGCATCCGCCACTCCGGCGTATCCGTCGACCAGGCTGCCGCCTGTCGGGAACGCACCGGCGTCGTTCACCGTCACCACGGCGTGCCCTCCCGACGTGACTGTCCCGGACACGTCCAGGTCGCCTTCAATATGTGTGTCTCCTGTTATGTCTGCGCCGTCGCCGGCCACCACGGACAGGCTGTCGGCCGTGAGCGTGAGCGCAGTCTTACCGTCCACGCCGATGTCCCTGGCCCAAATGATGGTATCATCCTCCGAGACGCCTATTTTTATGTCCGGCCCGGTTATCGCACCGTCGTCCGCCAGGCTTGCCAGCACCTCCATGTACCTATCGGGAATGGTGCCTCCGGCGGCCGCGTCCCACCGCTCCCTGTCGTCGTCGGACACGTGCGGCTCGGAATATCCCGTACCTATATCCTCTACATGCGACAGAGGAACGAACGAAGTGTCTCCCCACAGCTTTATGCCTCCGGACCTGACGACATTCCTACTGTCAGCAGTGGGTATCTCGTCGAATCCGGGTAGTGCGCCGGAGGCCTGCTCGGCGCGCTCTGCGGCCAGCTCGGCCCTGCCGGCCGACGACGCGGCCGAAGAGGCCAACAGGTCGACATCGTCCTTCACATCATCGACATACGACTTGGCAGACTCCACGCTTGAGCCTATGTCGCGTATCTCCTCCAGGGCGGCGTCGACTATGGCCAGGTCGCCGGCTATCTCTGTTGCCGCTTCCTGTACATAAGTGTACACTTCCTCTATCCTGTCCCTGAACGTGGCGACATAAGACTTGACAAGCCCGGCCGTGGCCACCTTGTTCAAGTCGTCTATGGATTCTGCTATATAAACCAGTCCCATATGGGACGGTGTAGCCTCCGTTATGTCAAGCGAAATCAATGCGTTACCTATCTCGGACGCAGAGAGCGACATAGGGGCGTCGACGCGCAAGAACCTCGTACCGGGGACTATGTCGTCCCAGTGCTCCGAGTACACAGCCATCTTTTCCCAACCGGACTCGGTGTTCACATAGAACGCACCGTCCTCCCAGGCCAGCTCGCCGGACAGGGTGTCGCCGGGATACGCCGGCACGCCCTCAGCCACCGTGGCCGTACCCTCCAGTATGGATGAAAGCCCGGCCCTGTACAGTCCGTTGTTGCCCTCGACCACTACAAGCTGCACTCCATCCGGAGGCAGAGCTCCGGAATACACCGGCAGGTCCCTGAAAAGCGTTATAGGTATATTATAGCTCATTTAGTGCGAAAATTTGACATTCCCATGTTTTTTATAAGCCTGTCCACGTCAGGCTTGGTATACTCCTCCTTGGCGTACCTCTCATCCACCCTTGCACGCAGGGCGTCGTCGAACTGCGCGCCGGAGTTGATGCAATCGGCCCCGGCGTCACCGCAGGCCGCCAAAAACTCTCCCAATGACAATGCCTTCATAAAATCAATTCTTTGTTACCACAACAGGGCCGCGCCTCTCGCCGCCCTTCCAAACGTCCTCGTCAGTTATACCGACAACTTCCGCCTTGTCAAGCCCGTACCGCTTGCAATAGCGGTTGAACGCAGGCTCTCCGCTGCTGTGCATGTCGATGGAGCCGTCCGGGTTGAGCACGAACACCAGCGCAGGCTTCCCGTCTATGTCGCACACCTCCAGGGCCGTTATGCCGGCCGGAGTCTTGTACGCCTTGCCGTTCTTGTCCCGTAGTCTTATCATAGTTAAACTGTAGTACCTCCGGCAGTATTATAACCCGAAGGCACGTGGTTGAACAGCCTGTTCAGCTCGTATTCCTTTGAATAGTCCCTCCTCCTGAACTTGTACGGTGCCATGGAGTAGGGCCTGGCCATATACGGCTTGCCGACTCCGAAGAACCTTCCAAGGAACCCGACTCCGTTCATGGTCTCCCTCATATCCGCCAGGCCGGCCAGCCTGCCGTAAGACGTGGACATGTCCCTTCCGGAAGCGGCTATGTTGCCTATCAGCCTGTTCAGCTTGCCGGCTATGGCAGGGTTCTTGGACAGGTAGGAGCCTATCTCGCTGAACTCGTCGGGGTCGTAGGGACGGAGCTTGGGGCTGAACGTCCTGGGCAGCCCGTTGGACGTGCGTATACCGTAATCCTTGGCATACTTGCCGAGTATACCCATCAGCTTCCATTTGGCCAGCGCCCTCTTTTCCATATCAGAACTTGTTGTACACCTCTATGCCCATGGACTTGGCCAGCCTCTGTGACGGGGCGTTGCCGTCTATGACGTACGCCCTCACCTCGTCCACGCCGGCAGACTTCTCCCTGAGCAGCTTGGCCAGCGCCTCCTTGGCGAAGCCGTTGCCCCTGTATTCCGGGAGTATGCCTACCGAGTACGTGCCTATGGTCTTGCCGTCCCTCTTGAACTGCTGCCAGCCCACCACGCCGCACCTGTTGCCGGTGGACGCCTCCTTGACGACGTACACGCTCTCGTGTCCCTCCGGAGTCCATCCGTATGGCCACCACTTAGGCTCCTCGTTGTATATGCTGTCCATGATGCCGGCCGCCTCGTCCCTCGTGGCGGCCGACTTGTCAAGCTCCGGAAGCCTGGCTATGTACTGTATGGCGTAGAAGTCCATGTCAGTGGTTGGCAGGCGGAACGACCGACTTGCCCTTGTTGTTGTTAAGCCACGCCAGCAACCCGTTGGCAGCCTGTACCCCGGTCTGCACTCCGGGCTGCGCGGTTGCGGGCTGGGCAGGCTGGGCCTGCGAACTTGGAGGAACAGGGGCGCCCTTGCCTCCTCCAGGTATAGTGGGTGGAGGAGGAGGAGGCTGAGGAGGGCCCTGTGGGCCTGCAGGAGGAGGACCTCCAGCTGCAGCCTTCCTGATTTCGTTCAATGCGGCCTTTGCGGCCTTCAACAGTTCTTCGTTCATTTGTATGTATGTATTGTTGTGTGGTTACCTACTGCTGCGGGTTGTACTCGGTCTGGTTGCCGAACCTTGTGTTGTAGTCGGCCTCCAGCCTCTTCAGCGCTGTATTGATGTCACCCCTCGTACGCCCGGTGGCGGTGCCGTTGCTCAGTAGCCATGAGCGAGCCTGGTAGTAGTCGTTCGGACTACGCAGATTGGCCCACGACTGCTTGCCTGCGTCTCCGTAGCTGGACAACATGTTCCTTACGCCTACAGAACTGTTTGCCTGTACCTTCCTGTCATTGTCCAGGTACCACGAGTTTACGCTGTCCCTTCCATACCTTGCCGTTCTGTCCTTGTTAAGCGCGTCGATCTGGTCCTGGCCGGCTCCGTACTCTTTCATCCACTTTGCGGCGTTGTCGTAGTCGTCCCTGCTGTTGAGGTTCCAGAAGTTCATAGAGTTTGGATCGACCCCAAGCTTCTTCTGCATGCCGTTCCTCATGTCTCCCAGAGACTTCCTGAGATTTGCCGTGTCCACTGTGTCGGAGTCCATGTCCACGGTCTCCGCCAGGCCGGCAGAGTTTATCCTCCTGGCCTTGGCATGGTACACGCCGTTGGCGTCCAAACCTGTGGTGGACGATGTGGAAGACCCGTTATTGAACATATTGTCCATAAGGTACTGTTCCGGAGTAGTCTTGCTGTCTATAGTCTGGCTGGTGCCGTTCATGTTGGTGATCGTGCGCTCCCTGGCTATATCAGACCTTAGCTGGCTTCTGGTTGTAGCGGCCGTACTGGCCCTCTGTGCCTCGTCTGCCGCCTTCTGCTCGGGTGTCATGGGAGGAGGGGCTGCCTCGCTGCGCCTCTTGTTGTAGTCGGCGACGAACTTGTCCCTTGGACCCAGGCCGGTTATGTCGGAGCCGTCTCCCTTGTAGCCGTGCTGCCTGTACATGTTGAGCCTCCTGTCGTATTCGGAGTTTGCAGCGTCCTCGCCGACAGACTGAAGCTCCCTCTGCCCGTTGTCCTGCACTACGACCGGAGTGGAGTTCATTGTCAGCGGCGCGTTGCCGTTACCAGTCCTTGGAGCAGGGTTCTGCGTGCTGGTGGCATTGGCTCCGCCGGCTGCCGGCAGAGTGGTGTTTGCAACCTGTATACCGGAGGTGCCGGCCTGCTGTTGCTGCTGTGGCTGCTGTTGAGTCTGCTGCTGCCCCTGCTGCGCCTGCTGCCCCTGCTGCTGTTGCGGATGGTAGAGCTTTCCGTCCGCTCCCCTGACCCTGGCGTAGCCGTACATCTGCATGTCGGTGGCTATCCTGGTCTGCTCGTTGTAATCCCTCTGGGACTGCATCTGCTGCCCGGCCTGCTGCCCCTGCTGCCGGGTGTTCTGCGTATTGGCATTCTGCCTGTTGTTGTTCAACGCACCGTTGAGGTTGCGGATGGCTGGATGTGTCGAGGATGCAGGCTGCTGCCCAGGGTACGCTCCCTGTACAGCAGCCGACTTAAAATTTCCGTAGTCCTCCTCCTCGTCGTCGGATTCCAGGTTGGACGGTATGCCGTCCTGTCCTCCAGGCATGGCACCCGTGGCAAGGTAAGACTTCATGGTGTCCTCCTTGGCCTTGGCCGCGGCGTCCTCGGTCTCCATCCTCCTTGCGTACTGGTAAGATGCGTAACCGGGAACGACGTACTCTGCCATGTCGGCGTGGCTGTCGTGCTGTTCAAGTGCCCCGTCGGGTCGAGGGCCGGCCGTCTTGCCTGCAAGGTATCCTACCATGTTGGGTACGAGGGCTCCGAGCAATGCTCCGGCCGTACCGCCTATAACGGGATCCTTGCCAAGGCCGGATGCAACCGCTGCACCGCCTGCGCCTCCAAGGGCGCCTCCTACCAGTCCAGAGCTTACGGTGCCGGCTCCCTCTGCGAACTCCCTGGACGCCTTCTTGACGGTTCCGGTGTCTCCCAGTTCCGCCCTTGTATTGGCGGCATCTATCGGACCGCGTCCCATCTCCCTGTCGTACGCGTCGCTGACGTCCTTCAGCACGTCCTTCCTGTTGCCGTAGTTGACAGCCTTGATGGTGCCGGCCTGCCTGCCTGCGTTGTAGAGCCTGTCGAATTCGTTCATCTTGTCGTTGGTCCTTATGGCGGCCCTATCGGCATCGGTCAGGGGCGTTCCGTACGCCCTGAACCTGTTCACGACCGACTCAGCCGTGTTGCGGAGGTCTTCCCTCTGCCTGCTGGCCCTGTCCCTCCTGTAGGAACTCAACGTCTGCCCGTTCACCCTGGCCTTGTCGGCATCCTCCATGGCGCGCACGGCGTTGCCCACCTGTGAACTTGTCCAGTCCAGTGCCTTGGAAGCTGCTCCGTACGCCGAGCGCGCGGCGTTACCGACCTGCCTTCCAGTCCACCTTGCAGCATCGGAGGCGGCTCCGTACGCCGAATTGGCGGCGTTGGACATTGTGTTGCCGACCATACCGATGAACCTGTTGCGCATGTCGCCCGGATCAACCTCCGAGGCGGACTTGTTGATACCGGCGTTGCCGCCTGCATCGTTCAGTCCCAGGCCGGCAGAGTTGGTATTGTGAGATCCCTCAGTGTACGAATGGTCGTCCTTCCTTTCGGTGCCTGCCGGGCGGGTGAACCTGTTGACGGCCTTGAGCACTCCCTCGGGGGCACCGCTTCCGCTGTTGTAGGCCATTGCGTTGAAGCCCTCGGCTGCGGCGTTCTTCTCCGGTTCCTCCTCCTCGTTGACTATGTCGTTGGACTTGAGGTAGGATCCGACACCCGTGCCGAGAAGGGCGCCACCGCCCGCACCGGCCAGCGCGCCGCCCACGGCTCCTCCGGGGCCTGCACCGATTCCGCCGAGTATGGCTCCGAGCAGACCGCCGGCACCGGCACCTATGGCCGGAGCCTTGTGGCTCCTTCCGTTGCCGAGCATCTCGTTTGCATCAGTTATGTTCCTATACTCGTCAATCTTGCTTCCGAGCAGGCCTCCGGATAGCGCACCAATTCCGGCACCTATTCCAGTGCCGGCACCAAGGCCTAACCCGGCGTTGCCCATCGCGTCCCTCTTGAGGCTTCCAACCAGTCCTCCCAGCCCTGCACCGGTCAATGCACCGGCCAGTGTGGTGCCGAACCTGTTGGAGTGCTCCTTGCCCTTCCTCTTCTTGGAAATCTTGTCGGCCACGGCTCCCGAAGCCCTGTAGGAGTCTATGTCTATACCGGTGCTTCCGCCGGCCAGTGCACCGAGTATGGCGCCGATCGGTACGCTGACCGCCTTGTTCTCCGGGGCAGTCAGTGCGCCGAGTGCTCCTCCTCCGAGTCCTCCGAGGATACCGCCGGTTATCATTCCGCCGTTCTTCCTGTCCTTCGGCTTGAGCGAGTCGTTCAGGTTCCTAAGCGTGTCCACTTCCATGCCTGCTTTGGCACCGGACAGTGCACCGGGTATAAGACCCCCGCCGAGCGCCATACTCTTGAGCGCTCCAATCGTGCTTCCGCCTATCATTCCGGCGGTGCTGTGCAAGCCGCCCTTGCGGGACTTGCCCTTCTTCTTGTCCTTCTTTTTAGCTGCGTCCTTGTTCATTCCCTTTGGATCGTTGTCTCCCGACTTGGCGTCGTAGTCGCTGTTGGGCGCCTTGGCAGGCTCTGACTCGTCCTTGTGCCCGTAAAGGTTGTTCCATACCGCATAAGGTATGAGCTTGCCGGTGTTCGGATCCCTCCTGCTGGAGTTCCACTTCACGGCCTTGCCCAGTCCACGCCTCACGCTTATGTTCATATCCTCCGCCACGCTCTGGGACACGGCGGGGTTGTTGATGGGAACGGTGACGAGAGCATCCGTCTCGGGATCGCCCTCCTTGCCCTTCATTATGTACTGTATGGTTCCGTTCTCACCGGGGATATCGTCCCTCTTCTTCAGGTACTTCCACAGGGCGGCACCTCCGATACCGAGGGCGCCCGCCCCGAGTATACCCATCAATATGTTGGACCTGTTGCCGGCATCCTTCATTGCCTTGGTGACCTCGGGCATCTCGTCCAGCACCTTGTTCACCTTCTCCGGCGTTCCCTGCATGTTCAGGAGCAGGTCCTTCGCAGGTGCCAGGGCGGCCAGCGAGGCACCCTGCACAAGCGTCTTGGGTTTTGCCATAAGTCCGCCGGAAGCGGCACCGATCATGGAGTTCAAGGCGAAGTTGCCGGCCCTGAACTTGTCGAACTTGCCGCGTGTCATATCCAGCACCGAATCGACCACGGGCACCTTCACATCCTCGTGCTGCAACCAGTCCATTCCAAACGGAAGCGCCACGCCTCCTGTGATGGCGGCCGTAGCCGGATTCTTAAAAATATTAGGCATAAGGATATTATCCTATTTACCTGTGCTATTGTCAATACATCATATGGCAGCTAAAAAAAAGCGCCGGAATGCCGCCATGCGGCAAACCGGCGCAGCTTTTTCAACTAGGACTTGGAATCCTTGGAAGCTTCGGCCTCAAGCCTTTCGCGTTCCTTGCGGATATCGTCGTCTATCCCGTTCAACCTTTTCCTGGCCGCCGCTATGAAATGCGACAACACATGGTCCAGGCCGTGTTCGTGCGGTACCAGCTTGACCGCCTTCTTGCCTGAACCGTCCGCCTCCAGGGTAAACGTCCTGTTGAGGTCCAGGCCGGCCTCCATCAGCTCCTGTGCGAACTCCATCAGCTGCTTGGCCCTTCCCTTCTCGTTGAACATGTCTCCCCACAGGGAACTGTTCGTTTCCCTTACCAGCACCCTCAGGGCGTCCTCTCCTTCCCTGTTGGTCACGTTCACGTCGGCCCCGTGCTCCAGCAGCCTCCTCAATGCATCCAGCATGGAATCCCTGGTGGAGCATGTGGAGTAGCGGCTGGCAAAGGCCTTGGCCAGGGATATCAGGGCGGTGTCCCTGTGTGTACCGGACCTTGTGTCGGGATCGGCTCCCATGTCCAGCAGTGCGAACGCGGTGGCTACGGATGTGCGTCCTCCGGCTATGCCGTGCGGACCGCTCTTGGCTGCCACGGAGTCCCAGTCGCACTCCCTGAACACCTCGCTTATGAACGCCTTGTCGTCAGGACACACGGAGTCGACCGTACCCGTACCCGTGGTGTGCACCCTGCAGCCGTCCACGTTGGCCCCTAAGGCCACAGCGGTGTCGAGCAGGTTGCGGTCAAGCCACTGGCACGATGTGTACGACCTTCCGGACATCCACCTGAGTGACGAACCCAGGTCTCCGATCTCCTCCATTCCCGGATCGCTCCCGGTACGGTGTCCAAGGGACGGACACAGCTCTCCCATCTCCTGGGAGCCGGACATGTCCATTCCCCAGCGTCCGTCCCACTCGAACGGCAGTCCGGCGTGGAACAGGGCTGTGGCCTTGCCGGAGAACTCGGCGTCCACCTCCCCGAACCTCCTTACCTCGCTCGGTGTCGGAACATCGGTATAGCATCCGGGACCGTATATGTCGGCCGTCCTCGGGACAAGCCCCAACATGGACGCATAGGCGGTGAGCATGGAGTCGCCGGCTGCATAGATCCTTGTACCGAGCTCTCCTGGGTAGTACCTGGGGATTCGGTCCACTGCCGCTCCTCCGCTGAACGCCCCGCAATGCAGGAACTCGATGAACCTCGAGTCCCTTCCGGCTATCCTGTCCACAACCGCCGACAGCGCGTACGATCCCCTGGAGGATTGCACGTCGCACGTCCTTCCAGCCCTGCCGGTGCACTCCGAACCCTTGGTCACCATATTGCACAGCATGTCCAGTATGGATACAGCCGAGCATGTGTTGACATACGTCGAGGCTGCAGTGTAGCCCCTTCCGTACAGGTTGACCAGTTTCGGGCGTATGACCGCCTTGAACGGGTTGCCTCCTGCCTCAAGCAGTATGTCCAGCGTACGGCCGCATGCCGTGGACTTGAAGAACATGCGTCCGTCGATGCCGTACTCCATCTTGTCCATGCTGTAGCAGCAGGTGGACGACAGTCCCCTGACGGCCTCCAGCAGCGGCGTGGTGTAGCCGGAGCCGGCCACGAACACCACTCCGTTGGGATCCGCTCCCATGTCCAGCAGGAGAGGGATGGCGGACTCGTACAGTATCTGTCCGGTGGCGGCGTAGGCAAGGGCCGTGGTCAACCCGGCCTTTCCGAGGTCGGCCAGCCCGTCCATCATGTAGTTCATTGTCTTGTTGCCGCAGTCATGGTCCTGCTGGTCCTGCTTTCCACAGAACGCCATGAACCCTATCCACGCGTTCCTTATGTCCTCCTCCTTCTTCTGTCCCTTTCCTACAGGGACCGTCTCGACCTCGACGTAGTCCGGGTACACCACGAACGTGGGATAGCCCTTTCCAGTCACCTTGGGTGCAGCTTGGGCGGCGGGCGCAGGACCGTAATACGTTTCCGTCAGCTCGCCGTTGAATTCGTACACCCTCTGCCGGGACCTTTCCAGTCCACGGTCCTCAAGCCACATGGCATCCCTCTCCTTCTCCTCTTCCAGGCTGTCTGGAAACCTCTTTCCCGATGCGTATTTGTAATCGTTCATATTGTAGGTGAAACTGCTGTTGCCGGTATGCACGCCTCGACCAGGGCGAGAGGGCCCGATCCGAGCCCTCCCCTCGCCGCCGAGTATTCGGCGAACATTTCCGGATTCTCCTCTGCCAGCCTGGAAACCTCGGCCAGCCTCCTGGCCAGTTCGGGGCTTCCGGGATGGCGCACCGCCCAGGACGAGAAACTGTCCATCCTGTCGGCGAACTCCTCAGGCGAGTAGCGGGTTCCGGGCATGGAAACCCGGACCCTGCCTACCGGCCTTTCCTTCAACTGGCCGTCGAAGGCTTGCTGCCTGGCCAGTGCGTTCTTTCCGGGATCGCTTCCCGGGTCACATCCTATGTATGCTGCCTTTCTCATTTTCGGTGTAGTCGTATATTGTGTTCATCCGGTTCCTCTCCGGCCGACCGGCAGGCCTCCAGCTGCAGCTCGATCAACACGTCCTCCAGTTCGGACTCGTCGGTATCGCTGTACGCGGTTGCGTCCAGGTGCAGGCTGTACGTTTCCGAAAGGATCTCCATCCTCGTCACGTTCAACTTGCACGACGGCTGCACCACTCCTCCAATGCGGCAGCATTCGTAGAACACGTTCCTCACCACCTCTACGTGCGGCTTGAACATGTACACGAAACGCAGCAGGTCCGCATCCTGGCCGTGAATGCCGCCCTCGCAGCTGGAGAGGACTGCATTCACAATCTCGCTGAGGCGCACGGTCTCCCTCCTGCCCGGCAGTGCCAGTGCAGGGTTGGCCATGAACGGCGCCATGAACGAGTAGGACTGGGTTATGTAGGACCTGTACAGGGATTCGTTGTCGAACGGGGACATGCGCACTCCCATTATGCGGGAGAACGACTCCCTGTCGGCCTTGGCCCATTCGCGCACAAGGCGCAGGCCGTCCACCTCTCCTGCGTACCTAAGGCACGAGGCCGGTATGCTACGGTGCCTGGAAAGCACGTAGGCCACGCTCTGCAGCCTAGACGCGTCGATCTCGGCGTCAACAGTTATGCGGTTGTACATCTTCCGTTCTCTTTCTATACTCTTCCTCGAACTCCCTTATGCCGTCCTCGTTCATCTTGTTGCACGCGGCGCACGCAAGTCCGTACGCGTTTGGTATGGACCTGCTGAAGCTGCACAGCGCCTTGTAGGAACTGTCGTCCCTGTCAACCACTATGTACTCGTCGGCGTCACTGCTCACGGCATACCTGACTCCTGCCTTGACCAGGCAGCAAGGTGCCACAAGGAGCTCCTTGTGGTCGTCGAAGTCCACGTACACCTCGGACGTGAATATGCCTTCGGAGAGCATATACTTGTCCTTGTCGTTGGGATCGGTGTTGCGTTCGCTCACAACACCGATCATGTCCTTGAACAGCGTCAGGTCGACTCCTCCTCCGAACACAAGGCCCTTGAAGCCTACAACCTTTACACGCTCGCCCACCTTGAACACGTGCTGGTAGTCGGGCAGGCGCCTGTCAACCTTGACAAGCTCCAGGTTGTCTATCGCCTCAAGGGTCAGTTTGCCGTAGGTGGTGGCGACATATCCTATGTGCTTACCTCCTCCGGGGTACGGTGCGTAGTCCGCCGAGGCCGTAAGCACAAGCTTGTCACCGGCCTTTACACTCTTGAATTCTTCTTCTGTCATAATATGTACAATGTATCACGGGTTGCCTTTCTTTCCTCCAACCATGGACACAAACGCATCCGACACTTCGCCGCAACCCGCGTTGAGCATGGCGCAAAGAGAGTTGGCTATGGTCTCGGCATCCAGCGTACCGGCTTTGTAATCGTTTGTAAGACAAAGGATTACGTTGTGCTCAGGTATGCTGTTGTCTATAACCGAGATGTTGTAGTTGTTGCGCTCTATGGTGAACCTGTCCTTACTCCAAGCCTTGGTTGTGCCAGACACCCGACCGGCGACGATGTCGCTGCACAGGCGTTCTGCCAGCTGCTTTGCCTCGCCGAGGGCAGTCGAGAACATGGCAACCGGATTCTTGACGTCCTTCCTGTCGAATACGGCGTACGAGTCCACCGTCTTGCACACGAAGGCGACTCCCTCCACGGGCTTGACGCATTCTGGAGACACATATACTGGATCCATTGGCTCTCCACGGCTGTCGACAATGCCGTGGCATATCGGAAGCAGGTTCACCCTGACGTCCCCGCTTTTGATCAGTGGGCACGAAACCGTGCCCACCGTCCCTATAAGCCAGGAGTTTATACGCACCTTCAGTCCCCACGACATGTGGCCGTTGATGCGCCCTTCAGCGTCCGGCACCAGTGTAACCAGTTCGCCCTTCTTCAAAGTGCACTCACTTGCCATCCACGGTCTCCTTTCCGTCGGTGGAACCGAAACCGCCGTCTCCCCTCGAAGTCTCAGAAAGGGACTCGACAACCTCGAGCCTGGAGTCGTAGTCCGGGACGACTATGAGCTGACCGCAAACCGTGCCGGGAGCCCAGAAGGACTCGGCGTAGGACTTGACGTTCTCGTAGTCGCTCTTCTCCACAACCACCCTGCGGGGAATGGCAGGCAACAGTCCGCCAGTATGCTGCGGCATCACCTCCTCTATTCCCTTCCAGACATTGAACGGGTACAGGTACACGAACTTTATCGAGCCCCTGTAGTTGGCGTCTATGGTGCCGGGCGAGTTGGGCAGGGAGAACCCGGTCTTCGTCACCCTGGAATTGGGCACGGCCATGATGCGGAATCCCCTGGTGGGCTCCACATGCACTCCCGTGTCGATCTTTACGCGAACCCAGCCTATGTGGCTTCCTGCTATGGGATCTATCCTTGTGGTCTCCACGGACAAGACCTTCACGTCATACCCTGCGTCCCCTGGGATACCGTGATCCCACTCGTGAGCCTTTGCAGGCATGAACGCTCCGTCGTCAAGCATTATCTTTATAGTCGGTATCATTTTTGTCATTTTCTGTTTCTTCTGTGTTTACGCCGTATACGTGATCCAGGCACTCCTCGGCGGAGAGATACCTGTATTCCTTATCGAACTTGCCGTTCACCACCCCGATGATAAGTTCGGGAGTGGCCGGCACCAGGCACCTGGACACCTCGGGCTCGGCGTCCTCGCCAAGCCCTATAATGTCCTTCACGAACTCCACAGAGGCTACAGCCTTTCCGGAGCTCATGACGATTCTGATGTCAATATGCAGCGAGCTGTCGTCAGCCAGCCTTATAGAGCCATACAGCCTTTCGCGGGCAACGCCGGGAAACGCGCCTGGCGGCAGCAGCTCTCCGTCGTTGCACATGTACAATGTGTCGTTTCTCATAACAATTTATTATTTATCAGATTCCATGCAGGTTCCTTACAAAGTCGAGTTCCATCTCTAGGTACCTTGCGTCCTGCTCCAATTCCCTGATCCTATCCGCGCTGTCGTCTTCTTTCGGGCCGTCCATGAAGAACAGTCCGAACAGGGCTATGAACAGCACAGGCCCGGCCATAAGCATATACAGCGGACCCAGGTTGCGGCACGCCTCCTTAAGTTCGTCGCTCATGACAGGTCAACCGTTTTTATGGAACGAGTGTGCCGAAGAGGCCCTGTACACGTCCAGCAGTATGACAACCAAAACGCCGGCACCCAGACCGAGCAGTATGGACAGCAATACGATCTCCATACAGGAGAAACAGCCGGACGCCACTATGACACCCTCCAGGAAAGACAGCCCAGACAGCGTTACTGCCGTCATGGCAACGAGCAGCATCGGAGGCCTCTTCCTGGACATTGCATCCTTTATGCTACCCATTGGGCTCTCCTTCCTTCTTGTAGTCCTCGAGCATCTTGAGCATGGCTTCCCTACCGGGACCGTACTCTATCTGCTCCTTGAACACGGCCTCCCTGTACATGGCGTCGAACTCTGGATCGGAGGGCAGCTTGGGGACCAGGTCATCCCTGGACTTTACAAACTTGCACCACTTCTCCACGTTGGGCATGTACTTGTCCAGGAACGCGGTCTCGACCTCTATGGCGGTCTTTCCCTTGCCGACTGCAACCCATGCCAGGTCCTCCGACTTGATGGCGTACTTCTGCACTTCGAGGCACTCCGACATATTCACCGGAGGATACCCCACGTGCCCTGACGACGCATAGTCCACTATGAACGACGCCGTCACATACAGCCTCTGCATATTCAGAAGGCGCTTGTACACGTTGGCACCGCCGTTGTTTCCCTTGCTTACATGGGCCGCCTCGTAGTGGCGCATGAACCCGTACACGCTGTAAAGCAGCGTTGCCGGGTTCATGGACCTGTCGGCGAGGTCCTTCATCTTCTTGAGCAGCTCCATGTCTGTGAACTCCGGAATCAGCATCGGCGAGTACATAAGCTCGCACTGGTTGAACTTGGACAGCTTTAGGCAGTTCAGGAACGTACCCAGTTCCCAACCGTAAACGTCGAGCTTCGACTTTCCCGTCAGCGACTTGGGGCTGCCGAGACCGACGCTGGATGTCTTGGAGTTTATCGACACGTAGTCGTCCGGCCTGTTGACGAACACAAACCTGACGTCCCAGTCGGAACGCCCGGTCTCCCTGTTGTCAATGCCGTGTGCCCTGGACCCCACTATGCACGCCTGTATTACGCGGATATTGTGATGGTCCTCTATCTCCCGGAGAGCGTGAAACACGTCTATACCGGGATTTTCCGATATTGTACTAGATGGTTTTATTATCATTGTTGTCTATAGGTGTTGCGCTTATGCATATGTAATGGCTATGTGCGAAAGACGCGTACAGTGCAGATATGAAATGCCTGCACTTGGCGTCTGCCATGTATACCCCGTGGTACCTTGGGCTCATTATACCGCTACAGGCGTCCGATATGTACAGCTCACGGCCGACCTTGGTGAACACTATGTGTATTCCAGGGTCGGACCTGCGGCCCACGACCTCGACATAGTCGTATGGCCTGCCCGCCTCCAGTGCGGACCACGAGCGCTTGACGACCATGATGTACCTCCCGTCGGGAAGGTCGTCAAGCTCCCTGCAGTCGGTAATGTCGGCAAGCACCTCGTTGTTGCCTGAGTCGTGCTTGAACAGCACTATGTCGCCTCCCTCTTCAGAAAGCTCGGACAGTGCATACCTTATTTCCACGGGCGAATGCCCGAACAGACTGTCACCTCCAATGCTCTTGAACAGGGCGGTGAAGCAGGCCACGAGGATTACAACTATCAATATAAATACAAATGTCATACTATTAAGTAGAATTCTATGTTTACGAATGTAGGGGACGAGTAGTCCACTCCCCTTGCAATGCCTATTCCGTTCCTGTACGTGTTCTTGTTGAGCACGTCGGCCCTCCTAAGCACTCCGGCGCAGGATACCGCAGCCACACGCAACGGCGTGAGGCCGCAGTCCTTGTGCGCCGCACAAAACGATGACGCAGAGTCCATGACAACCCCGGGAATAACGGAGCACACGGCCTTGTAGTCATCGGAACCGCTGTCGTTTATGAACGACGGTATCCACTCGTGCGAGGCAATGGACCCCAGCTTCAAGCCGGTTATCCCGTTGCACGCGGCCACAGCCTCGACCACGGATGAGCACTTGTCGTAGAACGACATGGCATCCTCGGCCATCAGCTGGAGCACCTGCACGTTCCTCCAGTCGAACCTCCCGGCAACGCGGCCGTCTATATACCTTTCAAGCAGCCACTCGGCGTAAGGGTCGTGAAGACTGCTCACCCTGGATATATATCCGGTGACCGGGAACATGGGGCGACTCTCGAACTTGGAGCTACACTGCATGCCGGTCTCTGTCACCACAGACACGCTGTAATGCCATTCCTGCTTGTCCGCAGCCATCAGCAGCACGCGTTCCATGGCGTCACTTGGTGTATTGGACGATGTACGTGAACCGCTCAGGGGTCTCGGACGGCGGTATGTGGTCGTGTACGGCCCGTATTGGAGAGTGGATAGAGTGCACGGCGTCGAACAGCACGCTTATACCGGGCTTGCCGTTGTAGTACGTGCGCTCCACGCGCAGCCTGCTCACTGCCAGCCGGCTGCCGCCGTCCTCGCACGTGTCGGTGGCTGTAAAGGAGTTGCAGTCGTACCGCACCTCTATGCCGTGCATGGCCACGTCCTTGTCCTCCTTAAGGATGGATGCGGCCTTGTCCAGCCTGGCCTTGACGTCCTTGTCGAACGAGACCGCAGCCGACATATGCACAAGCGACATGCCTCCGGACTGCTCGGTCACTACCACGTCGCACGCCGCCGAGGTTACCAGGCCTACGGCTCCTGTTTCTGTTTCTGGTGTATCTTTCATATTGTCTTGTCTATTTACTTGTTTGTATTTGTAACGGCGCTCCCTCCGGCGGAGGAGGCAAGCTCGCGGTTGAGCCTGCCTATCTCCGCCTTCAGGCGAACTATCTCTTTTTTCAACCTGTTTATGACGGCATTCCTACCTGTCAGCGCCGTTGACAGGTTGTTGACCGTCCTGGCCTGCTTCGCTCCCTTCCTCAGGTACCGCTCCACAGCCTGCCTCTGTTTTTTGCAATTCCTCATGTCTGTCTCCGAGTATCTCTTTCACCGCCCACGAGTCCAGGAGGGAGGACAATGCGGCGTTGAATGCTGCAGAGTCCCCGAACTCCTTGACCGCCCTGTAGGAGCCTATGACCTTCATGTCCTCGCTGGTGGGAAACAGCTTCGACACAGCCCTGAGGCACACTCCGACCAGCACGAGCGGGAAAATCGCCCGTATCAGCCAGAGCTTGGTGAACTCCCAGAACTTGGCGTTGGCTGCAGCTTCCTCGTCCTTGTCCACCTTGTAGTTGCCGAGAGCAGACAGCGCCGCACCCTTGAAGCTGGGATTGAACGCTGCGCAGGCCAGGTACACTACGACAAGGACAAAGGACAGCGCCAGGAATGTTGTGGCTAGATAGCAGATGGCCCTGCCGGCCAGCACCTCTTGGAACAGCTGCTCTACTCCCATGGCTTACTGCTGGTTGTCGTTGCCGTCCTCCTCGGTGCAGAGGAACTTGGGACAGTCAACATCGTCTCCGGTGTCGACATCGTCGGAGTCCTCAGGCTCGGCCTCGGGGGCAGTGTCCTGGTCGTCGGCTGCGCCGTCGTCCTCGGGCTCCTCCTCTTCCTCCTCCTCTTCCTCCTCCGGGTGGTCCTCGGAGTAGCCGTCTATGTCGATAAGCTCCTGCAAACCGGCCTGCACTGCATAGCAATAGCGGTGACCCCTTCCGTCCAGTACGGACAGCATGGCCTCGCGCAGCTCGCAGCCGACCTCGTAGTGCAGGCGCAGTATCTTCTCCACGCTTGCAGGGTCGTCTTCATCCAAGGCAGTGACAGGCCAGCCGCAGCCTCCCATGCCCGCCATCCTGGCGCTGTCTATGAGCTGGACAGCATCCTTGAGCTTGCCGGAGTTGTCCGTCAACTGGCGCAACGCCATCGGCAGAACGTCGTACTCGGGCTTGCTGCACGAAAGCAGCAGTGCGGCATACTCCATCTCGTCGACCTCGCCTCGGTAGCGCAGGAGCATAGCCGCATCCTTCGCCGCCTTGGTGCGGTAGTTGCTCACGGAAGGCACGTCGGAACACTTGTCCTTCAAGTCTTCGCCATACTCCATGAGCGCTATGAACGGCATGAGCTCCGGGTCGAAGAAGGCCGGCATGTCGTCCACAGAGTTGTTGGATTCGTAAATGAACTTGGTTATCAGCTCGAGCGTCTGCTCGGCCGCCTCTCTGTCTGTTGATTTCCTGGACATAATATATTTAATTGGTTTTGTTTGTCATAACGGGCAGTTTAAGGACTTGCCCGGGTCCGGCCTTTACCATGGAGGCCATCCGCTATCAGTCCTCGTCGTCAAGCTCTGCGGCGGACTTCACATAGTTCGGAAGCGTCATCAGCGGCTTGGGCATCTGAACGATGTCCGTCTTGAACTTGTTTGCCTTGTACAGCGCCACTATGCGCGCCTTGAACTCGTCAGACCCCTTGTCGTGCCTGATGAAGTCGTCCAGCTCGCTGTAAGTGAAGCCCAGGCGGTCCTCGTCGGATTTCTCCTGCAGACCGTCTGCCGGAGTCCTGAATATGAGCCTCTTCGCCTCGGCCTCCGAGAGACCGAACGCGCAGACGGCCAACCACATACCCAGCTCCCTCACCTCTGTTACCGTCATGTCCTGCAGCGGAGCGTAGCAGCCGGCGTTGTCACCGAACTGCGTGGCGTACCCTACAGTGTCCTCGGACAGGTTGGACGTGTTTATCACACGCCCGTCCACCTGCTGCCCGACGGCGAACAGGCAAGCCATCCTTATACGCGCGGGCAGGTTGATCCTCATTGCCTCGTTGCACGCCACGGACGCCGGAGTGAAGCCCCTGCCGGTCCACATCGTGATGCTGGAGAGCGGGGACTCTATGGGTATCTCGTACACGTGCCTGTTGTACTGGTTGAAGTTGGGCGACGCTATGCCGCACAACCTGGCAACGTCCCATGCAACCTCGGTGTCGTCGTTCGGCTTCCTCGCCGCCCTGGGCATCCTCTGGACAGGGAGCAGCACTCCGTACAGCCTGGACGGGCCGAATATCTTGGAGATGAGCATGGCCACCACGGTCGAGTCCTTGCCGCCGGACAATCCCACGACAAAGTTGTTGGCCTTGGTGCTTGCCGCCCATTCCATCATGTGCGTCCTGATCGTGTTGAAATACTGGGCTCCCCTGCCTATGGACCTCCTGAGGGCCAGCTGCCTTCCGACAGACTTGTCCACAACGGCGCGCACATCGGCAAACTTCCGTTCCTCCGGGCGTCCGTCTATGAAGTACAGCACAGGCATTGTCTGCTCAGCCTTCTCGTCGTTGTCGTCCAGCTGGTCCTCCCATCCGATCACCTTTCCGGAACTATCGTCCCAGTCCACACGGCACAGTCCCCTGAGGGACTTCTTCTCGGAGAACCCGTACGGATCCTTGTACACCTTCACCGACGTCTCGGTTCCGTCGTCACCGACACGCTTGGCGGCGGTACACTTCATGGCTATGGAGAACGTGTCCCTGGTGAACGGGTACAGGTTGCCGTCTATGTCCTCTATGCACTGGAACGAGAACGAGCCGACACCCAGGCTGACGTTGTTGGCCGCGAAACCCTTGGCCTCCAACTGCCTGTATATCTGCATCGCCCTCGACACGGTTATGGAGTCGCCGTACACGGCCTTCACACCCGGGTTCAGGACCTTGTATCCCTTGGAGTTCACATAGCCTCCGAACTTCTCGTACAGAACCTGCACGATACCCTTCTCCTGCGCTGTCGGCTCGCTGTACCTCGTGTTCCAGTTCTCCGTGAGCGGGTTCCACTCGGCAATCTTCTTCTCCTCGACGAGGTAGCACTTATTGAACGTTGTCGGCGGTGAAGCCTTGACGCTATCGAACTCCGCGTTGTCTATGTACGGTATTCCGCACACAGCCTCCACGGGATCCGCCGAATCGTGCCTCACGCCGATGAACTTGCCCCTGCGTCCGCGCTCGTCGATGACATCCTTGAACTTTGGAAGGATGTTGACAAGCACGTTCCAGAAGTTGTAGCTGTCGCACACCGCCGCAAACGATATGTCCTTGTACACGGAGAACAGGTGCTTGAAGGCATCCTCCTCCTGTCCGACAGCCGCATGCGCGCACATGACGCTGTGCTCGGTGGACGTCAGACCGTACACAGGGGCACTGTCCCCGTCGGAGTAGTTTGCAGACAGGTAGTGCCTGGCGGCCACCGTGGACGAGTTGAACATTGCTGTCAACCATCCTGCGGAGGACGCAACAGCAGACTCCACAGACTCCTGGCCGCGCATGGAGAAGTCGCACATGGCCATCCTCGGATCCCCGTTGTCCACGGTCTTGTCGTAGAACACCTCGGCTATCACCCTGTAGTGCCTGGCTATTGTGGCGGACACCATCGGATGCCAAAGGGCGGCGGACATGGAGGCCTCGAGCACCTGCCCAACCCACGGGAGTTCGGGGTCGGTGGTCGTAACCTCTATGCACGGACAGCCCATGGGCACGTCGGCGCCCTCCGGAAGGCCGTGTATGCACACCGGAAGATACCTCTTGGCATGGAGCTTCTTTATCTTGTTGAGCGTGTCCGTTATGAGCTGAGACGGATAGGACAGCCCCTGGCGGAGCACGGCCTCTATCTCCCTCTCCACATCCTCCCACTTCCTGTCGAAGAAGTTCTCGTTGAACTCCTTGAACACGAAGCTGTTGACATACTCTGTTATGCCGAACAACGTGACGTGGTCTATGCCGAAATGACCGGCCAGCCTGGAGAGCCTCGGCACCATGTACGAGGTCATCGAAGTGAGGCCGTCCGGATACTGCATCATGTGGCACAGCTTGTAAAAGTCCGTTATCAGGAACGGATTGACGTTTCCAACACCAGTCATGCCTTGCCTCCTTTCCCGTTTGCCTCCTTCTTGAGGCGTTCAACCTTGTCCTTGAGTTTCTTGACGCGCTCGTCAATCTCCAGTATCTCCTCAAGCAGGTCGGAACCCTCGCAGGCGTTCCTGCCGGGAAGGCCGTACCTGTTGGCGTTGTACTCCTTGACTGCGCGTTCCCTGCGGTACATGAGGGCGTGTATCCACTCCTCGTACTCGCGTATGCTGACGTCGTCCTTGGAGGGCTCCGAGGACTTCGCCGGTATACCCTGGACGTTTACAGGCCCAGGGAGCACGGATGCCGGGCACGCCTGTGCTACAGACGCCACGGCAACCATCGTTACAAGTTTTGTTAGGTAATTCATAGTTGTAATGTTATTTCTCAGCCTGTGAGTTGTAGTTCTCGAACACCGGCAGCCTCACTGGCTCGTAGTTCCACCGGCAACACGATATACAGCAACTACGCTCCGACTCCGTAGGGTACAGCTCGTGGTTGTGGACATGCCCGTGTATGTTGAAGAAGGGAGAACCCTCCGGCAAGAACACGGGCGCGTGACTCAATATAAAGTAGTCAAGCAGCATGACGGGATGGTCGTAAACCCTTTCAAATCCAGCCTCGTAGTAGAAGCGTACGGACTTGGCGTCATGGTTGCCCATGACAAGGTACTTCCTCCCGTTCAACTTCTTGACCAGGGTGTTTATGTACTGCGAGTTTGTGGACAGGCACAAGTCCCCAAGCAGCCACACGACGTCGTTCTTCTTGACGGCCTTGTTCCACCTGGAGATCATCTCCCTGTCCATCTCGTTCACATTGTCGAACGGCCTGTCGTCGTACTTGATGACGTTGGCGTGCCCGAAATGCTGGTCGGCAGTGAAGAATGTCCTGTTCATAGCACGTGCAGCGATTCCCTCACTTGTTGTACGGTGTGAATGCGAGTTTGAAATAGGTTCCGGAGTACCTGCCGTCGAACTCCACTTTGATTTCAGTGGGCTCGGACGGAGGATTCTCGCCAACCTCCTTGGCGAAGTCCTGCAGCTTGCCGAATGCCGAATAGAAAAGGCTCTCAAGTTTGAAGCTGTCGAAATTGAACACGATAGCGTCTTCCTTCAGGGCCTTGAGGTACGAGGTGACCGCCCAGTAGGCGTAGTCGGTGTCCTCCGGCGTAACGTCCACGTTGAACTCCTGCACGCCCTTGTAGTCGACACCGCTGTCCGGATCGACAGCGTCTATGCCGTACGTAAGCATGTCGGAAAGCGTGAACATACCGTCGGGGACAAGCCCGAACTCCAACTTGAGCCTACCTATCGTGGAAGCCACCGGGGAGCTTGACTCGCAAAACTCCGTCAGTCCCTCCACCACGGCGGCGTCAGAGTCGGCATAGTCTGGATGCGCGTCGTAGGCAATGAACACGCTCACGTCGAACACTCCGTCTATCTTGTCGTACCTGACCAACCCCCATATGCGCGGGTTGCAGTAGGACTCCCAGAAGTTGTCGGCGTACAGCTTGGTGACCGCCTCGTCGGACGGGAACCTTCCTGCCTCGTACAACACCGGGAAGATCATCATGGCGTCTCCCGTCATGTCGTCTATAGCCACAGACACGGTGCTGTACGGCTTCCACTTCGCGACATTGACCAAGTCGTTCTTGGCTGTCTCTATACGGCGCTTTATTTCAGCCTCCGCCGCATCGGGGATTACAAGCTTGTATCCCCTGAAGGCCGTTGTCATAGTATGTTCTATCATTTTTTATCTTCTTTCTTGAGCATGCGCTTAACATAGGCTTCCAGACAACCTGGGGCGGGTTTTACGTTGCATGCGTCCATAACCCTCTGGACCAGCTCCTTGAAGGATGACTTGTCCAGTGCCTTGCGCCCCATCTCCGCCACACAGCGGAAAAACTCTCTTTCCATGTCGGGATTGTAGTCTGCCTTGACATACCCCAGCTCCCACACGGCATTGGTGAACGGTATGGAGTTGGCGCTCGCGCGCTCCAACGCCTCACCGGCCTGCTTGTACGACACATCGCCGTTGACCACCGCATACTCCGCGTCTCGAAGTATGCACGGCACGCTGTCCTGACCCTTCAGGTCGCGCTGCTCCCACCTTGCGGTGAGTTTCAGCTTCGTACCGACGTAGGTGTGCAGCACCAGAACCATGCAGTCGTCCATACGCTCCACGGAGTACGGATTGCCGTCGACCTGCTGCTTGACGTACCTCCCGTAGGACTTGGCCATCTCCAGCAGCAGGTTTTCAACGCAGTCCAGCGTGAACGCCAGGCTGTCGAACGCCTCCACGTGCACTATGCCGTGCGCCGTCTGGGTGTCCCTGCGTATGCCGTACACCGTCTCGGGAGTGAACGACATCTCATCCACCTGCACAAGTACAACCTTTCCAGTACTCATCTAGGCACTCCCTTCGTCCTGGCGTTCTTGAATGCAAAGTAGCACAATGCGGCGACGCCCAGCCCCAGTGCCACGATGGATACGGCGGCTGCAGCCCTGGCCACGCCGTCCGTCTCCGCTACGAGGTCGCGCAATGCGCTTCCTCCGTAATACATGTCGTTTCCTCCATTCATAACTTGTAATCTTACAACTGCTTGACGCCTGTTATCTGCTTGCAGGTCTTTGCAAGCGCGTACATGTACACACCGCCGTGCAACAGCACCGTGTACAGCTCCGGGAGATCGTTCGCTATGCTCATTGAATCCCTGGCCTTGTATGCCTCGTTGTAGCCTCCGGCGTCACTGTGCATGTAGAAGCTTTCGGCGCATATACCTGTACCTCTCAATGCACTGCCCAGCCTTTTCATGTCTGCAACGCTCAGGTACTTCAGGTCCTCGGCGTCGAGCCTCCTCATACGGACGACGTAGGCGGCGTTTACGAACACTCCCTCGTTCAGTTCTATAAAGTAGTTCATAACATTGTGAAGGGCAGTTTAACGACATGCCCAGGTCGTTTTTTTTTGCAACCAGGCTAGAAACTATCTGTCACTGAGCACGAAGTCGGTGCCGTCGTAGTTGCCGTACATGGATCCGCGTACAGGGTACATCATGAGCTCGCCGGTCGAAGTGTCCTTCACGGCGGAGTACATGTCGTCTATAAGCTGCTTGACCATGTCGTAGAACTCCTCCATGCAGTACGGCCTTGCAGAGCTGAAGCTCATGCCGTCGAACAGCATGTCGTACAGGAACGTCCTGGCATTCATGAACCTGTTCTCTCCCACGAACGTCATACGACCCTCGTAGACACCGTATTCGGTCAATACGGCACCGAACCTCTCGAAACCGTCCAGTCGGAAGTCTCCGTCTGTCGAGATCCTGTAGTCCAGCGTAAGCACATGCTCGTTCCTGTCCGATCCTGGAATAAGTATGGTACGGACGAGGTGCTTGCCTATCTCAAGCTGAGGAATAACCTTCCCGCACTTCTTGCAGATGTAGTACTCGCTGTCGTACACGCTCTCCATGTAGTCCATGGCGAAGTTGCATTCCCCGCTCGGGCTGAAGCCGACCACAGGGGCCACCTCCTTCATCATGCGTACAACGGTCAGCTCGGTACCGCCGCAATGGGCGCACACGAACACAGGATTTGAATACAGATCCTGCTCCAGCTCGTCCAGGTGCAGGAACACCTTGGAGTTCTGCAGTACAAATGCCGGCAGTACGTCTATATCGAGCCTCTCCGACATTTCCTTGAACTCCTCGGCATTGTCCACCTCGTCAACGATGTGCAGGACTACGCGCGGCTCCTTGGAGAACCTTTCCTCCGCGGCCTTCCTGGTCTCGGCCGACTCGTTTCCGCCGTGCCTCAACAGCAGGTGTACCACGGCCTGCCCGTCGTGGCGGCTGCAGTCCTCCTCACCGTCCTCCCCGTCGCCTGTTTCAGGTTCAGGCTCCGGTGCGGGTTCCGGTGCGGGCTCAGGTGCAGGCTCCTCCTTGGAACCCAGGCTGTCCAGGTACCCCTTTAGTTCGTAGGCATAGTTGCCGACTATACCGACTTCCTTGTCTACAAACGTAGGCGTGGACTTCACATTGAACTCCCTTACGAGAGCCTCTCCCATACCTCCGGGCTCGAATGCATCGACCACCTCCAGCTCGACGTCAGGCAACTGGTCGATGAGCTTGGTGGCCTGCATCTTCTCAAACGGACACTTTGAACATGTCCTCGTAGTAATCATGTATATTGTCTTCATGGTAATTCTATTCGTTGGCTATATGCTTGTCTGCGAACTCGCACAGTTTCTGTATAAAGGCCGGAAGGCCGTTGTCTATGACGTTGTCGACACTGGCCATGTATTCGTTCATACGTTCCCTTGACTTCCTTATGACTATGTCGTCGTTAAGCAGGTGCCTGGCATACTTATCCAAGTCGTAGTCGTCGGGAGTGTACGTCAACAAGCCCCCAAAGAACGTGGACGGGTTGTTGGTGTGGGCCCTGTACTGGCAAAACAGCCTTGTTTTCCCTCTGGCGCCGTCGCCACAACCGTCGAGCACGAATCCCTTCAAGTGCAGTGCAATCTTGTACCTGTATGTCGTGCACACTCCTTTTGCAAAAGATCCAGGCAGAACTTCGCCGTACGTCAGCTCCTCTGTGTTCATAGCGGACACCAGGCCCAGGCCAACCATATTCTTGGTCAGCGTCAATACTGCCGATATGTCGGGCTCTACGGCGCGCAGCCTGTCGTAGCACGACCGTATCCAAACCTTGATAGACTCGAAGTACTCGCTGTATTCCTTGTCAATAGCCGCCTTGCACCTGGCAGAACGCTCTGCCAGGGCGGATATGCTGTATTTGTTCTCTTCACTCATAATATGTTGTTGTTTTCCAATTTATTTTTAGAGCCGAACATGGACTGCAATGTGTCCATGTCCAACTTGAACCTATCGCCGTCGTCTCCGTACTTGCCTACCCACGACCTACCAGGGCTATACATGTCCAGGTAACCGCCGTCCACGTGCAGGAACTTCAAGTCGACACGCTTGGCCGGAGACAGGGCAAACGACGACGGCAACCTGGGAGCGTCCCAGCTGTTTCGCCTGTCTGCCACATACTCCAGCAACGGCTGCTGCACAGGTGTAAAGTATTCTTCATCCCAAGACCCTTCGCGTTTGTCGACTACAATGGAACATTGCCGCAACAGGGGAAGCAGGTCTTGAATGTTGAGGATTACATACTTGTGCGACAGGTACTTCTCGGCCCTGGCTCCGCGCAACTTCACACTGGTACCATTTCCGTCCCAATGTGTCGTCTCGCAGAACTTTGGCGCCTGGGACACGCTCTCGTGTATCAACCTGGACACATACAGCATCTCAAGTATAGCCCTGACTGCCGGCGGATCGCCGTAGCCAAGCAACTCGCAAGCAGACGGCGGCGTACACGAGTTGTACCTGTACTCGTCAATAATACTAGCCCTTCCAGAGCATCGCATTGCGGCTATCCCAGTCTTCTCAACGGCATGCGCCAGCAGCCTGGACACCGCCATCAGATCGGCAGCCGCCGCCTCATGCACCTTGTAGGCGTTGTAGTCGTCCAACGACAAGGTCACCTCAAGCTCCAAGTCATCGGAGATCTTCTCTAAAGACCTGTTTATCCTGTTGACGCTGTAGTTCAACTCCCCGATGGCATCTATAAGCCTGGAGTCGTCATATCCCATACCGCCAGAGTCGAAGTCGAAGTCCGACTTTGCCAGCGAGGATCCCAGCGCCCCGCCAAACGCTCCGGCCGCGCATGCGGCCACTATTCCAAGTACACTCATGTTTCCAACTATGTTTTTTTGTTATAGACCACCAGGCACCACCGGCACCTCGTAGTCGGCTATGTCGTCGTCGTACATGTCTATTCCGCCCCATATCGAACCCAATACGGGCGTCGTAGCCTTTACGACGGCATTGACAAGCGCACGTATGTCGGCCTGTGCGTTCTTCGCGCACCTGAGCTTGGCTATCGTGCGCCATTCCCTGAAGTTGGCCGTGACTGCTATCTGGGTCTTTACGCACTGCGGCAGCACTCCCCTGGCGTCCTCCGGCTTTACTCCACCGTCAAGCAGCCTTCCGTAGGCCGCGCACGACTCCTCCACCAGTTTCTCGAACAACTCCTTGTGTTCTTCATCCCAAGACGAGAACGACGCAGGAGGCACGAACTTGATGGTGGAGTCGAACTTCCCAAGGCTGTAGTTGCAGTACCTCTGCGACTCCTGGGAATACGACGCGAGGCGGTGCCGCACCAGCTGGTGCGTAACCGTCCTTCCCGTCACCATAACGACAGTCATGCACCCGTGCTCAAGCACGCTTTCATGCTGCCGGTCTATAAGGGCGCGTACAAACTTCTCGTCTGCATCCGCATCTCCCTTCGGCACGCTCTGGTAACAGATCCTGCCCATCTCGGCGATACGTGATACCGCCGCTTTCAATTCAGACTCCGGGGTGACTATACGCACCGTCGGAGACACGAACTCATATCCTATGTCTGTCATATGTTACTCTGTTGTACTTTCTATGTTTTAAGGTTTAGCCAATGTACGGTGGCGTACTATTGACCTAAGTTACTCCTATTACAATCTTCCGCCAGCAGGGACAACACGCAGGCTGGAGTTTCCGGACGGACCAGCACGGTCCCTCTCCACGCAACGTCGCCCTTCTTGTTACGAGCCTCCAGAACGCAGTCGCCGTCATCCAGGACGCCTATGTACCATGCACTGGACTTTACCTTGCGCACAGACAGGAGCGTCTCCTCGCAATCCCACGCTGAAACGCAAAGGCTTCCTCCCTCCACGTATACAAAGTTGCTACCAGAGCATGACGAATCCACCACGAACGTCTGCCTGTTTCCACCTCCACTGTTGGTTCCTTCAACTATATTGAGGGCCTCTTCGTAAGTTATGCTGTAATATTCCATATACAAACCGGTATAAATTATATTGTTTAAGATGCATACTCCGACTTTCTACAGCCGAAGAACTTGTCCTTGTCCTTGAACATGACAACAGAGGCGGCGGTCTTCATGGAAGGCCTCTCCTCTGCGTATGTAAACTCGCTTGGCAGCGCATCGTAGTCGGTCGCCTGCGAATCCTTGTACAGGTTCAACGCGGTCTCGTCGTGCCACTTCGGAATGTTTCCAGACGAAACGGCATCGTTCAGGTACCTTGACATCCATACTGCCATCTCCATGAACTTGCCGGTCGGACCTCCCACGACGCCTCCGCACACATACTTCGACCCAGGCTTGTTGTACGGGTGGTGGCAAAACAGAATCTTGTCCCCGATCAATGTGCTGAAATCGACGTCCTTTACAAACCTGGCATTGACCTGGACCGTCTCTATGGCTGTATGCCTGTCGAGAAGATCCTTTGCAGAAAGTATGTAGTCGTACTTCCGCATCACAACGCCAGGCCACTTGCTGTGCTCAATCCGCACCGCCACAGCCTCCCCGTTGCTCTGCACGCGCACCCTGTCCGGATCGTCGGTGAGCACGTACAGCTTGACGCTGCCCTTCACATGTTTCTTGAACGAATCGTAGAATCCCTTGAACAGGTCAACGTACCGTCCAGTGCATATTGTCAGCAACGCCACATCCTCCCGACAGGCCCCAGGCGCGGTTATACACTCGTCTCCCCAGCACAGCTCTGCGTTGCTTTGCGCGCTGATGAGGTCTTTTTTCATTACGCCGGCGTCCCAAGGACCGACTCCCACAGGCATGACGACCTTGTCGTGATAGCCTATGAACCCGGCCCACCACGAAAACGTGGACGGAGACATTACAAGGTGCCTTGCGTTGGCCATTATGCCGAAGTCGTCAACTGCGGTGCCGCTTATAACGCTCTTCGGCTTCAGCCCCAACGACCCTACATATGCAGGGTCGTCTGTGACTATGGCACACTCCTCCACCTTGAACCCCAGGGCGGCGGCGCACGCCTTTATGTGCGAAGCGCCCAGAACCACGCCCCCTTCCTTGAAATAAGTGAAGTAGTCGGTGCCGCGCACATGTATCACTGGATACGTAATGTCGGTCCTCCTCTTCACCCTGAACAGGTTCATGCACTCCGCCCTGGTAGGTATGCAGCCGAGCGACTGCCAGTTTGACCTTGCCGCCCTTCGGTTGGCCTCTGCGGAGCAGTCCTCCTTCTTGCCGCGCTTGACAGGCAGCCAGTCGCACAGCGAGCAGAACACCGCCTTGGATCTTTCAAACCGCTCCCTTTTGGCACAGCTTACGGCTCCAGTCAAGGCATCCTTGCCAAACTCCTTTACGGCCGCAGCCGTGTGAAACAGCCAGTTTCCAACCTGGCCCGATAACCTTACGTCCATATCATCAATTTGTTACTTGTATACAGGCCTGCGCAGTGTAAATACCAACATCTCGTGGAACTCTCCAGTAGCAACTGCGAACATAGGCTCCCAGCCTTTAGCATACCAGTCGTCCATCAAGAAGTCTGAGGATACCTCTCTCACCCTGACGGTTTTGTACTCGTACCTTGTAGGGTTGCCAGGCCCAACCTTTACAGAGGCCGGGGCATACGTACCTGAGTATGTACCTGTCAGCGTACATATATCATTATCGTAGCCCTCGACACTAACATGCAAATGCTGTTCAGACATAACGCTTATCCCCTGGGTGTGCCGTTTTCTGTTACCGTCACGTCTCCCGTTATGAGCCTGGGCTTGCCATCCTGGTCGACGAACTTGATCAGGCTGCCTTCAGTCTCCACCACATCAGTGTAGTACCTCGTATCGTACGAGCACTTGCCGGCATGGTGATGACTTATGGAGTACCTGTACTTCAGCTCCAGCCTTGCAGTCTCCTCACTGAGGTGACGGACGTCGCTGACCATGGAGACTATTCCGCCCACTATCAGAGCCAAAAGGCATACAAGCACAGTCGACGCCAAGAGCGGAGCCCAGCATGTCTTCAAAAACTTCAAAAAATGCATTAACTCTTTCATTTGTTGTTTTCCTTTCTAGTGTCACAGTAGCCTGCAGGAGCACATGCCGTAGTCGCCGTAGCATATGTCGTTGTACGCGACGCTGTACGGCTTGAACGCCCTTACGCTGCCGTCACGCAGTTCTATCTCTATCAGGTCTATCCGGTCGGCAACAGTGCTTACCACCATGGTGACCGCCTTGGCTCCGGCTATATCCTCCGCCTTGAATACCTCAAAACTTCCGGCACCGGTTCTCGCCACCCAGCTTATCTCACTGCCGTGCAATCCTTTTGCCTCCTCCATCCAGCTCTGCGGTATGTACCTATCTCCGTTGTCCACGTCCGCAAGCTCGAGGTTACCGCACTTACGCGCCCTGGACGCCCACTCGACGAACTTGGAGGGATCGACGGGCATCCTGTATGAACGCACGTCGTGCCTACCGTGAACCAACCTGGTGCAGTCGCCGCTATCACGCCCAACGGCGTGCTTAACCGCATCTGCATCGAAACCGCGTTCAACCAGGTATGCAAGCATGTCCGCCTCGCCAGCCATCGGTGCCAGCGTGTAGTAGTTCAAAACCGTCTCCAGCACCAGGTAGTCCTCCCATTTTGAGCACGGTATGCCGCACTCCATTCGGTCAGGCATGTCCTTGTACAATGCGCACTTAAGCTCGAAGGCTCCAGAGTCGCCAATCCTGCTGCACAGAACGTGCACGACGTATGTCGATTCGTCTTTTATAGTATCTTTCATACTCACTTTACGTTAATGTTCCCTATTTTAATCTTATGGTGTCCATTCCTAATGGCTTCAATGTATTCTTCAATTTCCTCACTCGGAATTTTATCCTTTACGGCCTTAGCTATGCGCATCTTCTCACGGATTACTTTCCATGTGAGTATGCGCTTCAACCTTGTTCTATATTCTTTATCCATAATACATTGCTAGTCGATAATGAGATATTTCTTGTTCTTGGGAAGTTCGTTCTCAGCGCATTTGTGAATGACGTCATTGACACCGCCGATTTCCTTGGCATCAGGATTGGCGACCGCAAAGTTCGGTTCGTTTTTGATAGTCCAGTAGGCCACGGAACCATCGGGGTGCATACTAAGACTGAGAACAGGCAGATTGCCGTGAGACATACGAACGCCATGGAGATAAGCAATAAGCTCATCAATGGTGATAGTTTTCTCCTGATAAAGGAACTCTTTGGAAAAATCTTTCTGGCTCTTCATAGTGTACTTTCTACCTTTGTGCTTAAGTTGGGCAGTTTAACGACATGCCCAGGTCGTTTGCTCAGTCATGATCTTGGTCCTGCCTAATACGGCGCTCGGCCTCGTACTCGTCAAGCTCTTGGAGCACGAGGGATACAGTGTCGCCGAAATACTTTTCACTATTCCTGCCTAGGAACAAGTCGTAGGCTATCGGCTGCTGCCTGCCGCTTACCGTCATGGCGTCTCCGGCGTCCGACATGTACTCCCACACCTTTCTCAGCTCTTCCTCGTTTGTAAACTCCTCATGACGCTTATCCTTGAGTTTGGAGAAATGCGCGATATACATGTCGCAACCGCAAGAATGCCTGTTACAGTAGCCTGGGAGGCAGAGCACCACAATGTTGGGGTCCTCCATGTCTCGGCAACAGGCATCCTTTACGTCGTCGGACACCTTTGCAGCGCCGCAGGCATTATTATAGGCCAGGTTGGATAATATGTACCTGTCCAATATCACGTTGTCCAAAGCCAGGGCGTTCTTGAACTGGGTGTCCATCTTGTCAGCATCCACATTGGTCAAGTGAACAACAGGAAACCCTGTCTTCCTTGAAATTGCATCGGCAAGCGTAGACTTTCCAGCCCCGTCGGGCCCTTCGATTATTATTTTCATAATGTGTTATTTCAGTTTATTTTATAGTTTCTCAAGCCTCTTTTTCCAACCCCAGCACAACCGGCCAGGCAAGCTCGGCCATCGTACGCCGCACACCCGCGTCAACCGGTTGCGGCCTTCCTGTATAATGCATAAACCCACCAAACGAGGTGTACGCGACACCGGACTTCTTCTGCTCGTCGACTGCAGCCTTCTCAGGCTCGTCGACTGCAGCCTTCTCAGGCTCGTCGGCTGCAGCCTTCTCCGGCTCGTCGACAATACCTTTCTCCACCTTGTCCACCTTGTCGGCTATTGAGTCGAACAGGCCTGAATCCAACATCCGCAGGAACGCCTTGGTGGGCTCCGTGTTCAACAGTTCGGCCAACCTGGTGCTGGCTGCCAGTATGTCGTCCGTAGTCTTGTCCTCCTTGTGGAGTACAGACACGGCTTCCTTGATGTCTCCAAACCACTTGTCGAACTTCTCCCTGTCCAGCAACTCGACCTTTCCAACTATATTGACGGTGCTCTCTCCCAATATCTCGATAATGTTATTCATAGCTGCCGAACGCCTTGCCGACAGCTTGAACAGAGCATCTTCGACGCGTACCGGATCTATGAACGGCGCACCTTCATAGATTACGGTTCCACGGGCCCTTTCCCACAGCATATGCTTATACAACTCTTCATCGGCGTCGGTCCATGTCGCTCCGTTTGGAACGTGACGCGCGTACTCCGCCAGTTTCGGCAATAGGCCGAATATACTGCCCTGCATACGCTCCGCCACCCTTTTCATAATGCCTAGCACCGCAACGGCCTGGTACTCGAAATCTGCACCCGACTTGGTCGGTCCCAGTCCGCCAAACGGCTCGGTTATGTCTGGAGTCTTCTCCTTGGACAACTGATCGGCCATGAACTCCGCGTGAGACCTTCTGGCTTTACTGCAAGGGCAGCCGTCGTACGTCGCCCATCGCTCTATAGTGTCATGCACCCATTGCGCTATATCCATAATACCGGTTGTTGTTTACTCCGAGTTCCAAGAATCGTGTTTTGAATATGTATTTCATATTATACGTATTGGGCAGTTTACCGACATGCCCAGGTCGTTGGTCATTGGACCACGTGCGAATCAGACTCCACGGATGTGAACACGCGAGTCGAGCCGCAAGTCAACAGGGACTCCCTCATGTAGATGTTGTCCGTGACTATCTCGGCTGTCGCCTCGGCTGCGCTGTCGTTTCCGAGTTTCAAGGCCGTCATGGCATTATCCTCCCTATGTATACATATGGAGGCCAGCTTATCCATGGACGGCCGTACCGTACTCACCAGCTCCACAGCCGTGGTGTCGTCTGCGTCCCTTACGTGAACCCATTCGCCATCCACAAGCTCCTCCCACACCTGGCGGGACGTTACTACGAACACCGTCTCCATCATGGTTGTCAGCTGCGGTTTCCGAGAACCTGCCTGAGCAGGTCCTGAACTACACCTCCGCCGACATAGGTGGAAGGCCACTTGATGTCCTTGACGGACTCGGTCATCTGCAGGTCGATGTAGTTGCGGTTGATAGCCTCGGCCTGAAGGCGGATCGCCTCGGCCTTGGCCTTTCCGACCTTCTCGATTGCGAGCGCATCAGCCTCGGCCTTGAGCCTGACAGCCTCAGCCTCGGCCTGGGCCGCTGCTATGGCCTTGTACTTCTCGGCGTCTGCACGCTGCTCGGCGGCCTTGCGCTCACCCATTGCAGTCTGCTCGGCCTTCTTGGCGTCGGCACGGCCCTCTGCCTCCTTGATCTCCTCGGAGCGGAGAGCGATGTCGCGCTCAATGGCCTGGCGCTCGTACGTCTGGGTGGTGGCCACCTTCTTGGTGATACCCTCGATAACACTATCGGGAGGGATGGTGTAGCCTATTGTCACAGACTCCACGACGAACGGAGTGTTGGCAAGACGAGCCTTGAGTGCCGCCGTTACATTGTCTGTGATCTTGGGTATGCTGGAGGACGCCTCAAGTGCGTTGTACTTGGAAACCTCGGATCGTACAATACTGCGGAAATGCTGCTGTATGAACGACTCGTAGGCATCCTTGATGATAGCCTCCGGTTTGCGGTCAACCTCGGACATCGCGCCGTACTCCTCCACGAACTCCTTGACCAGCGCCCGGTTCACGCGGAACACCAGCGAGGCGTGTGCCTTCATGATCAGGTTGTCCTTGGCCTGAATGTCGGTGAACGTCTCGGCCATAGTCCAGGGAGTCACCGATATGTCAACCTTCTCCTGACGCCACACCCATCCGGTGCCGCCAGGGCCGTTGATGATTCCCTTGTACTCCTTCTTGCCCATCAACGGCTCGGAGTACACGTATGCCACGTACCCACCGTCAACGGAATGGTTGTCCATGTTTCCCCATACGAACGCCAGGAGGAACAACACCACGAAGGCTATCACTCCCAGGAACGGCATGGTCACTGACTTGCGGCGGATCTGCTCCGCCGTATCGTACTTGCTTGTATCGTATCTACTCATGTTTTACTGCTTGTTTTGTTTTCAGGACAGTTCTCCACCTGCGGCGTCCTGTTCCCGCAGCATCTCCAGCGCCTCGTCGGCGCTGACAGAAGGTATGTGATTGTTTGCCATCACCCTCAACGCCGCCGCATGCGACTCTCCGTCGATGTCGGCGCAAAGGTCGGCTACCACCATTATGTTGGCTTCAGGCATAAGACCCCTGAGCAGCAGCGCATTCGCCACAACGCAGATGCTTGTGCAGAAACCGTACACGAACACGTTTCCCTTGTGGTGAAACACATCGCACCCGGAAAGGCCCAGCCTGTCCTGCAACGCGCGTCCCATTTCCTGAGGGTCGGACATAAACGTGTATTTTTCCACGTCGTATGCCCTTGGGGAGTCCATACCTTCATACAGCTTCCACCCTTCGGAGCCGCCTATGCAGTGGGATACAGGCAACACCTTTCCCTCTCTCGTGTCCATGTAGTTTATGCCATGGGTGTCCTTAGTGCAGATGAGCCGCGCGTTGTACAGTTCCATGGCCTTCCGGCAGAAATCGACTATGTTCGGGGCAACCTCGGCAGCCCATTCGCTGCCGAGGGAACCCGCGATGAAGTCGTTCTGCACATCCACCGCCACACAAACTGGCGGCACAATCTCGTGTTCATTGTTTTCTTCCATACTATATTACGTCGTAGTCTCCCGGATTAAGCTTGACATCCGGGCGATCCAGGAGCTCGCCCAGAAGCAGTGCCAGGAATGCCTGGCCGCAGTTGGCCGGAGACAGCATGGCACACAAGTCGTGCTCACGGTCCGGAGACTCGTACAGCGAGACCTGCGACCACTCACCGTTCTCGTAATGCCACCTCTGCCTGTCTATAGCGTTGTACTTGTCTACAGTGCCGTCATATATGTCGAACTCCACGGTTCCGCTTTCGACATCTCCTCCGGCCCTTGTCCGACACACTCCGGACACAACAGGCACAAGCCTGAACCTCTTGTCTCCACCGGGTGCGGCGAACATTCCTGTTACTGGACTATTTCCAGCGTTTCCATGTTTGTGTCTTTGCATGACGGTTCCACTATTATTACGTGGTCTATCTGCGTGACAGACCTGTTGGCCACTATTATGGAGGCATAATACTCCAACAGGGGCCTTACCACCTCCCAGGCGCAACCGCCTATGCCGCACCCCACGGCAGGTATCACAAGCACCTTGTGCACCTGGTCCTCGGAGTTGCTGTAGCGGTAGCGCGTATGTGCAAACCCTTCCAGAGACGCCACTATGGCCTCATAGGACGTACGTATACCGTACTCTACGGCGGGCATCGTGTTCATGATGAACATTGCCTGGTGGGTGGTTCCCTTGCGGATCAGGGTCTGCTCCATCCTGTACTTCGGCCGCTTGATCTTCCTTGGGATGGCAGGGACCTGTGCACGCTGTGCACCGACCTTGCCTATAGTGTCCCAAGGCTGGCGCTGCTTGGCTGCAGACGGATGAGGGACAGACGGCTTGTACACCTTTGCAGGCGCGTCCAGTCCTCCTTCGGGCAGTCCGCCGTCGAAGTCGTCCCACCAGTCGGATTCGTCCGGGTATCCGCACGCGCTCCTCTCGGCCGCCTCGGACATCGCGGCCTCGACATCGTCGGGATCGCCGTTAAGGCAAAGGTCGTCGTTAAACTTCCCACGCCCCGAGTACATACCCATGTAGCGTCCGGAATAGGGGATGGTCACCTCCTCGAAACCGTCCTCCACCCATTCGGTCTTGTACTCGTCCCACATATCCTCCATCCCGGGAAGGTCGCACAGCACGGTCTGCGTAAGCGCGGCCTGCGGAACGCCGCCCGACGTCTTGCACGCATACCTGTCTATCTCTATGGAATGGCACCAGTCCACATACGCGTCGTCCATGTTTGGATACTTGTCGGCGTACGCCCTGGCTATACCGCCTCCCGCTGCGCCGTGTATGTTGACGGCATCAGTGTAGATGAAGTACGTGTTGTCGGCAGTGAACTCCTTGGATATGTCTCCCACGCAGTCTGCGGCAAGGTTGGCGTTGCCCCTTGCGATGGAAAACGCCCTGGTACCGCGGGAGGCTGCGTCCCCTGTACATGCCACAACGGCACCGCACTCGCGCAACTCGTCTATGTCGTCCCACTCGTGCAGGCACCCGTCGCACACATACACGCTGGAGCTTTCCCTGCCTTCACCGTCCACGGAAGCTGCGTCGAGCGAGTACATGTACCCGTCGTTGGCTTCCTCGAAACACTTTACATGTGCGTTTGAGACTAAAGTCTTAACGCTTTTCCTTATGATACGCGACCCGCCGCAATACGGGCAGCAGAACTTGTATTTCTTATTCATATTTATTGTGTTATTTCTCTAGGTAATATATCGTGGAACAAATCGCACTCGATGCTTTGCGGCAGTATGCGCTGGTTGCCACCGCATACATGCACTCCATATGTAACCATAGAATGCGGCGGGGGCCCCACGAAAACCCTCGCAAGATGCATGAACAGGCTCTGGGCCAAACGCACCATCGCCTGGGCTTTGGATGCCCCATACCCGAACAACTCCCCTGACCGCTTGGTGCGTTCACGTATTCGGTCAAGCACAGGCTCGACAGCAGACACGAACTCTGCCGGCATATTGCCTATGATAGTGTCCTCCGGGTCATCGCTTATAAGCACCGGAACCCTGTTGAACGTCTGCGTGGCAAACTTGAGCGGAGGCTCGTCTGCCGCACCGTCCTCAGCGTCCAGCTTTGCGGCGTCACTGCTCGACATGGCGCCCCTGGTTGCCGACGCAAGGAACGTCGGGCTGCTGTATGTGTCTGCGGGCATACAAGCCTTCAACAACTTGTCCAACTTATACAGCACATGCCCTAAAAACTCCTTTTCACCGACAATATCCACACCGCGCAGCTGTATACCCTTCAAGTAGGACTGCAGGCACACATGCGCTTTCCTGTTGCTATGCGCCGACACCATGTGCCTGATCGGAGACAGGCTCCGCCCGCTGTCTATGACGTACGTCATGTACATGAGGTCCTCCAGGAAGAACCCGGACAATCCCATGACACTGACTGCTCCCAGTATCGAACTGACCTTGTCCAACATATCCTCGCCGACTATGCATAACGGGTAACTGCGGTCCGGGCGGTTGATACACTGCAGCCACTGGGTGCCGCCCAGCATCTGGTCCGGGAAACCGGTGGCGGACGAGTACACAGCGGACAGGAGCCTTATGAACAATGCAGCCTCGTAACACGGAACGTGTCCTCCTGGTATTGGTGTCCACACGTCAAAGGACCTTGGAGTCGACGGTATCATCGAGTACAGGTCGTCGTTATCCAGCTCGCGCTTGGATATCATGCTGAACATAAGTCCAGGAGGTATCCTCTTGCTTGTTTCTATTTCTATTTTGTCTATCATGGTTGTTTACTGTTATATGCTAAAAATTTAGCACACATTAAAAAAGGCCAGCGCGGCTCGCACCGCACTGGCCCGTCCAACGGAAGGCAGCCGAGGGACTCGAACCCTCAACACCGGCTTTGCAGACGCGTGCAAGCAGCAAACAGACACGCGTCCCCTCTCGGTGCGGCCCATGCCGCCGCCAATTTGCCTGCAGGGAGCTACCACTCCCTGCAGGCTAACCCTCAAAAAACCTCGCTCGCGCAAACCCTGCCACCAGTGCAGGGCCCTCTCGCGTCGCACAAAAGATTTCTTTTTTAGTCACAACGGAATCCCATTTCTGGCAAACCGAAGGATAGTCCCGGCGGGAATCGAACCCACATCTGCCCTTTAGGAGAGGGCCGTTCTATCCATTGAACTACGAGACCGGCTGTGGGGGAAGGGGAGGAGTCGAACCTCCCGCGACCGACCTGCCAGGCTGCCCGGACATACCCTGCGATGCCCGTGCAACCCCTATCAGGGTGAAGGTGGGCCACCCAGCACCGGCTTCCCCATAAATCCTACAATACAGAACCGTTGTACTTTGATGCCAGCTTATCGAACGGCATCTCGTACAACACCAGCGCAGACGCTGCCGCCTCAACGACCTTGTCTACAACAGGATCCTCTGTATCTGAAAACTTGCCAAGCACGTGCGATACCATGGGAACACCCTCAGGCCGGCCTATACCCAGCCTGAGCCTGTCGGTATCATCCGATCCCAGGTGCAGCGCTATTGACGCCAGGCCGTTATGGCCGTGGGCGCTTCCTCCGTGCTTAAGCTTCATAGTACCGAGCTTGAACGCGGTGTCGTCATGCACAATGATTATTTCATTCGCTGACACACCAAGCCTGTCGGCAAGCTTTCCAACGCACTCTCCAACAAGGTTCATGAATGTGCAAGGCTTGACAAACACGACGTGACCGCCACACGCGACAAGCGCCTTGCTGGTCGCGTCCACACACCACGTCAGGCCGGCCGTGCTGACGGCCTTGTCGACAACCCTGAACCCGAAATTGTGCCTTGTTCCGTTAAACCTTTCCTCTGGATTACCCAGTCCTACTATCAACTTGTACTTTCCCATATTATCTCCATGCTGTTTTAATTCTTCCCTCGACCCAAAGGTCGTACCAAACCTGTATAGGCACCTCCCTCGCCCGACCGCTGACCCGGAACTCCTTGGCGTCCTCCCTGGCTGCGCTCTTGACGCGGAGCATCTGCCTATACCCCTGAATATGACGAAGCTCGCCGTATTTCAGGCCAGCCCCGGTAAACTTGCCATTATAGGGATTCAGCCTGGCCGGATCGACGCAACGGCTGTGCCTTCCTAAATGGCGTTTCAACTTTTTGTAACTACGCGACATAATTACATGCCAGTCTCGCGTATAACCCTATTGCTGCCGAAGCACTCTTTGGCCAGTGCACCTATGCTGTCCCAGCTACTACCGCAGTTGGAACATGCATACCAGTCCTTGCCGTCCGAATACGAATAGTCCAGGTCGTCGTCGTCCAGGTCCAGGTCGTGCGCTCCGTACAAGGGCTTGCCGTCAGGTCCATTCTCCTTCGCTATGGAGTAAAACGGGATACAGCGCAGCACAGTTGTGCCTACATACAACCTGTCAGCTCCGCAACGAGGACATACAGCAGCTATCTTCACAGTATTTTCCATAGAGAGGCCGGGGCAGGAATCGAACCTGCGATAGAGGATTTGCAGTCCCCTGCCTTACCGCTTGGCTACCCAGCCTTGGATGCGGTTTTATATCGCTTTCGCGCCCAGACCGCAAACTGGGTAATGAGAACACCAAATACACCAACTAACGTGGTACAGCACCTAACGAATGGGAAGTGACGGGCTCGAACCGCCGACCAGCTGCGTGTAAAACAGCCGCTCTACCAACTGAGCTAACTTCCCTAAGAGTTCGAGGGACCGGCTCTGCCCCGGTGATCTTCAGGTTATGGGCCTGACGAGATGACTAGACTTCTCCACCCTCGGATTAAGCGGAACCTGCTGGACTCGAACCAGCGCGACCTTGAAGGCCGACTGCGGCTTAGCAAGCCGATCCATTACCACTCTGGCAAGGTTCCAACGATACCTGCAGTCGACTTGCAGGGTATCTTGTGTACCGTGGGGATTCCACTTCTCTAGGCCGTACACCGGAGCCTGCCACTCTAGGTCGGGAGTGGCACCGTCCAGGTAGAGGCGCCTGGCTGGCCAGCGGATGCCCCCGGACTCGAACCGGGACGGGGCTCGTCACCCCTACTGGCGGTTTTCGGGACCGCTGCCTTACCAATTAGGCTTAGGCATCCGTACGGGTGGCTGAGGTGTCGATCCCCAAGGTTGTTAGCCTCCTCCTGTTTTCAAGACAGGGTTCCGGGCCGCCGGAAGTAACCACCCATTATAATACCCCGGGAGGGACTCGAACCCCCACCCTTTCGGACTGGATCCTTATTCCAGCGCGTCTACCAGTTTCACCACCGGGGCATGATTAGTGGATTGGGTGAGACTCGAACTCACACTGTAACGGGTTTGAGCCGTTTGCCTCTGCCAATTGGGCTACCAATCCCTGCGGTCAGCCTCCTTACCCTGGAGGCTGACCGCACCTATTATCGTATACTACCTAGCGACAGTCAATACTTAAATTGTCACCAATTGCATTTTCCTACATCGAAAAAGCGAAAAACAGATGCACTGCAATACATCAGCGGCAATATCAAGTATAACTGAAGATCTTACTCGTCATGTGTCGTCGTCGCTTTGTACGGCACCCAAATACTTTTGACATGACATAAACCTGGACCTCATGGACTCGTACTGTGCCCGTGCGAACTTGAGCTGTGTCTCCATGTCCTTGTACTTGGCGCTCAGCTCCTTGTAACGCCTTGCAAGGCGCTTGTACTGGGCCTTCTCGTGACGCCTGCGAAACCTGCCGGAAAACGACTTTATATACGCATCGTCGTAGTGCGGTTCGATGCTGAACACGAACTCCACACTGTCGTTGCCGTCAAAGTCTCCTATGTGCAGGCACTTGGACAGCACAACCTTCCCGTCTTCGCGTTTTATCTTATCGGGACTCAGGACTCCATGCCACTTCAAGTCCAGTATGAACTTTACCAACGCCACCCTTGCGCGCTGCCGCACAAGCTCTCCAGCGCCCAGCACGGTACCTACTTCGTCGTCCCTTTTTGAGCAGAAAGTGCTGTGCGTTATGCGCGCCACCGACCTGTACAGGACAGACTCTATGTCGTCCATTACAGAATCCCGCACCTCGTCGCGCGCCAGCTCGCTAATGCCGATGGGATCCGTGCTCCACTTGAGCGTCGAGCTGCTCTCCCTCGCACCCGCCTTGCCATTCCTTATTATTCGTGATCCTACCATCCACACCGACTCTGCATAACCGCAATTACGGTAGTACCAAGACGGCTTGTGCGCCATGAACCTGCCGAAGTCCAGCTCGCGCTTGTCTGAAGGCAGTATATGCAAGCCCCACAGGTTGCAATCCATTTTGTACCTGACCTCCAGGTTTATGACTACATGGTCAAACGGTTTTTTATACTTCTTTGTCCTCATCTTTCTTGGACTCCTTGTTGATTACCTGTATAACAGCCGATCCGGATATGTAATGCGTAGGATCCACCCACCACTTGACAGTGTACTTGTTGCCCCTGGTGGACAGCCAGAATATATTATGCAGAAGCACAACGGTACTGAAACCTCCCCTGTCCACGCTTGCCACCAACGGTATTCCGTCGTCATCGCCGTAAGTGGCGGCACAACCGTCCAGCTTTATTGATTTGGCAGTACGCAGTGCGTTCTCCATAGCAGCGATACCAAGACCCAATTCAGACTTGGTACCGTAATCCGCAGGCATATCCGTGTCGCTGCACTCTATCTTATTTGTATTGTCTGCTGAATTGCTCATACCGGTTTACAAAAAAATTTAAGGCAGACTTTAACCCGTCTGCCAGGGGTCCCGTATCATTCATTTACCAAACTAAACCCGACGTTTCACAACGTGAGGATGGGTGTATGAGGTAACGCTCCACTCGTCCGACTTCCCATCTTATTTTTAGACAAAGGTTTTACAGACCTCCGATGGGGAATACACCCGAAATGCCGGTTCTAATACGAACCGGCAAGCTTACTTGCACCCGTTGCAGACGTGCTCGCGCCCTCCTCCCCGTCTAGTTCCGGTTGCCAGTGTCTATTCCACAGTCATTGCATGGTATCGCTACCAGCACAAAGAACACTTCAACGATATCTAGTAGTTAATAGTTCAGTATACTGTCGATTAGAACTCGTAACCCACGCCAAGGCGCACGCCGATGTACTGCTGCGTACGGACCTTGCCTACGCTGTAACCGTCATACTTGATATTGGGACGGGCGGTGTTGCCGCTATAGGACACGGCAGCAAACGCGTTCCAATGCTCGTCGATCTGGTACTTGCCGCCAACTTCCACGCTCCATGCAAAGCCCCATGCGGACTTGTGCGCGGACTCGGTGTAGGAGGAACGGCGGTCCAGCTCCTCGGTAACGTCAAGCTTTGCCACGTTGGCGGCAAGGCCCACATTTGCACCGGCGTACACGGACCACGACTGGTTGATATCCCACGTATAGCGGTAACCAGGCATGATGGTGAACTGGTGCAGCACCTCCTTGGCATGCCAGTTGGGGTCGCGGAGGGTGTTGGAGTACGAGTCGTCCACGAGTGCAAACTTGTCCTGACCGTAACCGTAGCCTACGCGAAGCGTGACTGCCTGGTTGTCGTCGATGTTGTACACTCCGGTGATATCGCCGCCAACGGTGTTGATGTGGTTCTTCTTACCGATGACGTCGCTCTTCATATACTGGTTGAGACCCCAGTTATAGACAGCGGCCACTTCCACTCCCCATGTACCGCTAGTGCTCTGCGGAGCCGGGTTGGCGATAACGGACTGACCTGCGTACGCGGTGGCCATAACTGCCGCCACCATGGCTACTATGTATTTAGCAACTTTCATTGTGATGATATTTTTGTATTGTTTTTAATAGGATGTCTAACTCCACCAGTCTGCCCGTCTTTCCGGGCGATGTCAGCAGGGTGTACCCTGCAGCCCCAGGTCCGATTTGAACGGACGAGTCCACTTGCGTGAAACAGGATTACAAATCCCGCGCTGTCGACCACTGAGCCACTGGGGCATGCGGCTATTTTTGCATAGCCCACTACTAATGTCAACAAAAATGTTGGCAAATAACCAAAAAACAAGGAATGGAACGCGGCCTTGCAATACGCCGTTGACACAACCTCTCTCCTTCGCAACACATACGAAGGCCGCGTTCCAAAACTATCTCACGCGTAGTACACGGTCGCCTTCAGCGAGGCGGCACCTGTGCTCAACGCGGTCATTACCAGCAGCAGCTTGTCCCTGTCCTCGTCGCACTTGTTGAAGAAGTGAACGTCGAAATCGTCGTTCTCATCCCCCACGTACGGCAAGTAAGAGCTCAACTTGCTGTATAGCTCAAGCTCCCAGGCAGACCTGCTCGGGTCTATCCTCCAGTACACCGAAGGCGCCGCTCCCCTAATGAACGGATCGCCTCCGGAGTACGGATCGTCGCCCGACAGAATCGGCCTGCTGGGACGCAGCACATGTACAGCCTCGTAAGCGGCAAGCATGAACGCAAGCACAGGCACTGGAACCTCGGCCTGGTTGTTGCTATCCAGCTTGTACTCATAGGAGCACATACGAGCAACCTCGTTGATGTTGCGGGTTTGAATATACTCCGTCAACACCGTGCCGTCGTCGTCGTTGTACGACAACTCCAACTTTACCGTCTGCCTGCTGCCCATAACTTACGCCTTTACAATCAGCTCAGACGCACTGCATCCGGCAAACGACTCGGTCACGGTGAATCCGGCACCGAGAAGCACGCCGGTAAGCTGCGCGCACAGGCTGTCGCGGTCCTCG
>JAKSKN010000039.1 GCA_024401695.1 Bacteroidales bacterium | reverse complement strand
CCGCAGAAGAGATAGTTCTTGCGACCGAGGGTGATTGGCCTGATTGCATTCTCTGCAAGATTATTGTCGATGTGTATCCGGCCGTCGTCAAGGTACCGCATCATATTGTCCCATCTTGTGTAGGCATAAGTGATTGCCTTACCCATAGAGGTCTTCTCCCCGTATTTGATTCCTTCACTCTCCATCCATGCCTTCATGGACAGCATGATCGGCTTAGCCAGTTCCTGCCTCTTCTCCTTTCTCTTCTCAGGAGTCATCTCTGGATCCTGGTCACAAAGCTGCTCTATACGATAAAGAAACTGGATTTCTTTCAATGCATGCTCTGCCGGTCCTTTGTTCTCGTTCAGTGCCTGCTCAAAATCGCGTCGGATGTGAGCCATACAGTGCACTAACAGCACGTCGGGATTGGTCTTGAAGGCTGTCTCATAGCCTGCAAAACCGTCACATTGAAGATATCCTTTGAATTTTTTCGCCAATTCCCTGATTACAGCTCCTGCCCGTGAGCCATCCTCATAATAGAAGACCACCAGTCTCTCCATCACGGCTCGCACCATCCACAGGTACTCTTTTACAGCCTTGTGCTTCTCCCTGTCCATGACTGGAATCGTTGTCTCATCAGCCTGGTTGTAGTCGGATTTCATAGCTTCCTCCTTCAGTACGTTATATAGAGGTTTCAGCAGGCTGGCAGTCTGAGAAAACCAGCCATCGACGGTGCTCTCCGATACCTGGCGCATCCCCAGATGCTTCAATTCCTGAATCTGCCGGTAGAATGGCATATGATACTCGTACTTCTGAAGAAGAAGCTCTGCCAGCAGGCTTGGCCCTGCCAAACCTCTATATATCGGAAACAGCGGCATGGGTGCAATAGCTACCATCTTCTCACCGGCTGCTGGCAGCTCGATACCATCATTGATCAATGCGTATCTTGGACGGATGATCTGCCTGATGTACAGCATGCCCGGTTTGTGCTCGATCACTTGGGTAATCTCTTCCCCGATTCTGCGATATTTGCTCAGGTCTATCCCCTCAGGCTCCAGCGTCTCCGTCTCAAGCACAGGAAGACCCTCCAGCATCTGTCGGTTCTTCTTTGCCTGTTTCCTGTCTTCCTTACTATCTTTCTCGATCTTCTTCTCGGCCTCCTCCTTTGCCGGCTCAATCTGCTGCTCCTGATCCTTGAAATAGTCGGAAAACAGATCCATAGAAGGATCGTATGGCTCTTTCTTTTCACTCGTCTGGCCGAATAGCTTTCGTTTGAGCCAGGCGATCTGTGCCGTCAGGTTCTTGACTTCTGCCACAAGCTTCTCATTCTGCTCGACAAGCTTCCGGTTGTTTTCAGCCTGCTCCGTATTGGCTTTAGACAATGAAGCCACCGAGGCACTCAGTGTCTCGATGGTCTTTTGGAGTGATATGATCTGCTCTTCCATTGTCCGTACCTTCTGTTCTTTTAGCGGTGCAAAGGTACGCATTTCTATTGACATGGGCAAGCGTAAAGTGCTAATAAACAATAACGGAAAGTTAAACTATGTATTCTTTCCGCTGGGCACGCAGACGACGCAGTCTCTGCTCCGGGTCTTCCCGTATTCCCTCGACCATGACTACCAGATCCCGCCATTCCATCTGGTAGCTGCGTGTCGTGGGATCATAGGACGGGATCTTGAATCTTCCAGCCTCAAGACGCTTTGCATAGAGTACCATGCCGCCATCCTCCGCATGGATGAGCTTCATCAAATTGCGGTCCCGGCCGATGAAGATGAAGACATCGCCATTCTTGACTTCCTGACCCATGCGGTCATGCACCAAGCCGCACAGGGAACTGATGCCCTTGCGCATATCGGTCTTGCCAGGACACAGGTAGTACCGCATCGTGTCATTCAGGCAGAACATGGCTTCTCGGATTTGTGGTCAGTAACTGGAGTGCCGTACTTGCCATGCCTGCACTGAAATGTGCCTGAATGCCATTGGGGAGCAGGATTGTGATTCCCTCTATTGCCGAGATACTCATAGTTTGCGACTGGACTGTAGGGACTATTGCTCTTTCCTCAGGCAATGAATCCGTAAACATTATCGGAGCAAGAGGCAAGTTGTTGAGACGCTCTGTCTCCTCCGAATACTTCCTGTTCCAATAATTGTAGCTGGAATAGGGGATGAACTCTCGCTTCAGAAAACCCATAAGTCCGAGTCCGCTCTCTTTATGCTGCAGTTGCAGCTGATGAAATTCTTCTTTTGTCATAATACAATTGTAGAGTTAGGTGTTACGCGCT
>JAKSKN010000038.1 GCA_024401695.1 Bacteroidales bacterium | reverse complement strand
GTACCGGAGAGCCATGCGTTACGGCCCATACCGAACTGCTTGTGTTCGTCACCGAGGATGTTCTGCGGATAGCAGTACGGTTCGGATTCGAATTCGTCCAGCTTGACGTTCTTTGCAGCGGGGTTGATCTGGTTGTAGTACTGGAATGCCTTGTCGCCACGGCCAAGGATGGTTTCAGCGATCATCACCCACGGGTTGGTGTGGAGGAAGATACCGCCGTTTTCCTTTGCTCCAGGAGGATAGGTGGAGATGCCACCAACGGTCGGATCGAAGCCGCGGTAACCCGGAGTAGAGCTCTTCACACCGTTAGCAGTGTTCAGGAGCTTGTTCAGGCTGTCCATGCCCTGTACTGCGCGATCGCCGTAAGCGATGCCAGAAATCACAGACCAAGACTGGCTGTTGCAATAGATCTTGCCGTACTTAGCCTTGTTGGTACCGTAAGCGGTGCCGTCCTTGCCGAACCAGCGGATCCACCACTTGCCGTCCCAAGAACTGTCGTTGAAGGCCTTCTTGATTTCTTCGTACCACTTCTTGTACATGTCCAGGGACTTCTTGTCGCCGAGAGCTTCGCAGATGTCCATCATTTCCAGAAGGGCCTTTGCGTACAAGCCGGAGTTGAAGTTGGATTCTGCACCCAGCGGGAGGTTCATGCAGTCGTTCCAGTCAGCGAAGCCGAGGAGCGGAAGACCATGCTTACCCATGTTGGAGTGAGTGAAAGCGAGAGAACGCTTGAGGTGTTCGAGGACAGTGCCCTTCGGACGGTCAGCGCGCTTCTTGCCAGCAACGTAGAACGGAATTTCTTCCTTCAGGAGGTCCAGCTTGCCGGTTTCCTTCAGGTAGTTGGCAACAGTGAGAACGATCCACAGATGGTCGTCACCGTACCAGTCGGCATACATCGGATTGCCCTTTTCGTCCTTGACGCCAGCCTTTTCGCGGGAGTCACCGGCGTTAGCTTCGTTGCCGTTGTCTTCAGCAAGGGCGAGCGGAGCGTACTGGTGCATTGCGTTACCTTCGGGGCGCTGTACGGAGAGAAGGTTCTTGGCGAGTTCCAGAGCTTCTTCCGGCATGTGGCTCATAACGCCCATGAGGTCCTGGCTGGAGTCACGGTAACCGATACCGCGGCTGGTGCCGTAGCCCAGCTGGTACAGGGACAGGTAGCGAGACCAGTTCTTGGTGGTGTGGCACTGACGAGGATTGTGCACGTTCACCATGGAGTTGAATGCTGCATCCGGGGTTTCCACCTGGATGGTAGAGAGGTACTTGACCCAGAACTGAGCCAGTTCTGCGAAAGCCTTGTCGACGTTCTTGAGGTCGCGGTACTTCTTGATAGCCTTGTTAGCAACCTTGAGAGACTGTTCCTGACCGAGCTGAGTGCAGGTACGGAAAGTCTTGCCGGCAGCAACCTTGCCAGCGTGAATCATGAGAGCAGCGATGTTGTCGCCACGGTCGCATTCAGAGTTGGAAAGTTCCTTGTTGCCGAGGGACAGCGGAGCAGCCCAGGAGCCCATTTCGTTGGAGCCGAGGAATACGCGACGGTCGCCATCGAAGGAGGAAACCTTACCGTTGGCGGTAACGTAGTTCACGGCGAAGTCACGCTTCATGTAAGCGTACTGTTCGAGAACCAGGCAGCCATCCTTTTCCGGATGAGCCTTGAGGGTCATGGTCTGGGGAACCCAGTCAGCGTTGGTGAGCTGCTTTTCAGCTTCGAAGTGGCTGAATTCGTAAACGGGAACAATATCAATTTCCTTAGCGGCCTTAGAGATATTGGTAACCTGGATGTCCTGGAGGAGGGTGTTGGATCCGGTCGGAACGAAGATGGTGACCTGAGTGCGAACGCCCTGGCATTCAGCAATCCAACGCATGTAGGACAGACCAACGTGGCATTCCCACTTGTCCATCTTGGTGAGGGTCGGAACCACGAACGGAGAGAACACGCTGTAGCCGCCCTTAGCATCCTTAACGCGGATGTAAACAGTGCTTGCCTTGAAGTCAGAGCAGGGCATCTGAGCGATGTACTTGGTAATACGGTTCAGAGCGGGGTCGCCCTTGCAAACCAGGGTACCACCGGTAGTATCAACAATACCACCGAAGTTCAGGGTACCAACGTAGTTGCACCACTTGATCGGGGTTGCCGGGTTGGTGAGAACGTATTCTTTAGCAGCGTCATCGAAGTAACCGTACTTGGCGGCGGCCTTAGCGGACACCTTCTTTGCAGCGGGCTTCTTTGTCTTTGTTGTAGCCATTTTATCTCCGTAATAGAGGGGTTGTG
>JAKSKN010000037.1 GCA_024401695.1 Bacteroidales bacterium | reverse complement strand
GTAACAAGGTAGCCGTACCGGAAGGTGCGGCTGGAACACCTCCTTTCTGGAGGGGTGTCCGAGAGGGTCGCGAGGTAGCGGTCTCTTTCCGGATCTGTCGTCGATCATACAAGCAGGAGCCCGGCCGGAGGGCGTGGGGCTTGACAGTCCTATAGCTCAGTTGGTTAGAGCGCCACACTGATAATGTGGAGGTCTGCGGTTCAACTCCGCATGGGACTACGTATCGGGGGATTAGCTCAGTTGGCTTAGAGCACCTGCCTTGCACGCAGGGGGTCAAGGGTTCGAGCCCCTTATTCTCCACGGAGCGCGGAAAGCGCGCGAGGTCATTGACATTTTGGAAGGAAGACGAGAAGTAGAACGAGCGCCGTGCCGCAAGGCATGGCAGGAAAGGAAAAAGTAGAGAAGGGCCGACGGTGGATACCTAGGCTTCCGGAGGCGAAGAAGGACGTGATAAGCTGCGATAAGCCGCGGGGAGGCGCAAATGGCCCTCGATCCGCGGATTTCCGAATGGGGCAACCCGGCGGGCACAAGCCCGCCACCAACCGCAGGTTGGGGCGAACGGGGGGAACTGAAACATCTAAGTACCCCCAGGAGGAGAAAACAATTGTGATTCCCCAAGTAGTGGCGAGCGAACGGGGATTAGCCCAAACCGCAGGCGTCCAGGCGCAGGCGGGGTTGTAGGACGGGCATTAAAGGGGGAGAGCGTAGCGGAACGCGCTGGAAAGCGCGGCCGGAGAGGGTGAAAGCCCCGTACGCGGCACGCCGACCCCCGGAGCCCGTATCCTGAGTAGCGCAGGACACGAGGAATCCGGCGTGAATCCGGCGGGACCATCCGCCAAGGCTGAATACTCCCGGAAGACCGATAGCGAACAAGTACCGTGAGGGAAAGGTGAAAAGAACCCAGGGTATGGGAGTGAAATAGAACTTGAAACCGCCGGCCTACAAGCGGTCGGAGCCCTACGGGGTGACGGCGTGCCTTTTGCATAATGATCCTACGAGTCACCGTGTCCGGCGAGGTTAAGCGGCATTAGCCGCGGAGCCGGAGCGAAAGCGAGTCTGAACAGGGCGTTCAGTCGGGCGCGGTGGACGCGAAACCAAGTGATCTACCCTTGGCCAGGCTGAAGGTGGGGTAACACCCACTGGAGGGCCGAACCGGTGAGCGTTGAAAAGCTTTCGGATGAGCTGAGGGTAGGAGCGAAAGACCAATCAAACTTGGAGATAGCTCGTACTCCCCGAAATGCCTTTAGGGGCAGCGTCGGGACAGTCTGCGCGAGGTAGAGCGACCGATTGGATGCGAGGGCTTCACCGCCTATCAAGTCCTGACGAACTCCGAATGCGCGCAGACGGTTCCCGGCAGTGAGGGCGCGGGTGCTAAGGTCCACGCCCGAGAGGAGAAGAATCCAGACCACCGGCTAAGGCCCCGAAGTGGCGGCTAAGTTGGTCTAACGAAGTCTGGCCGCAGCGACAGCTGGGATGTTGGCTTGGAAGCAGCCATTCATTCAAAGAGTGCGTAACAGCTCACCAGTCGAGCGGCCGGGCATGGATAATAATCGGGCATAAGCCGCCCGCCGAAGCCGTGGATTTTATGGTAGGGGAGCATTCCGGACGCGCCGAAGGCGGCCCGCGAGGGTCGCTGGAGCGTCCGGAAAGGCAAATGTAGGAATGAGTAACGATAATGGGGGTGGGATTCCCCCACGCCGCAAGACCAAGGGTTCCTGATCAACGCTCGACGGATCAGGGTAAGTCGGGACCTAATGATAAGCCGAAAGGCGATGCAGATGGCAGATCCGGTCAAGATTCCGGAACTGCCGCGCGGACCGATGCGGGGACGGAGAAGTGGAAGCGCCGCCGGCTGACGGAATAGCCGGTTTAAGGGCGTAGGCGTCGAGGGCCGTAGTGAAGCACGCGGCCCGAGCCGAGACCCGAAAGTACGACAAGCCCCCCGGGGCGAGTCGACAGCGCGCCTAACCAGGCTCCCAAGAAAAACCGCTAAGGACATGCGCGCGGCACCCGTACCGAAACCGACACAGGTGGTCGGGTAGAACATACCAAGGCGCTCGGGAGATTCGCGGTTAAGGAACTAGGCAAAATAGCCCCGTAACTTCGGGATAAGGGGCGCTCCCTGCAAGGGGAGCCGCAGAGAAATGGCTCAGGCGACTGTTTAACAAAAACACAGGGCTATGCGAAATCGGAAGATGAAGTATATGGCCTGACACCTGCCCGGTGCCGGAAGGTTAAGAGGAGGGGTCACGCAAGGAAGCCCCGAATTGAAGCCCCGGTAAACGGCGGCCGTAACTATAACGGTCCTAAGGTAGCG
>JAKSKN010000036.1 GCA_024401695.1 Bacteroidales bacterium | reverse complement strand
ATCAGACGGAGATACTCATCGGGGGTGCTAGGAATCATCCATGGCATCGACTCGATAGAGAACTTCGTATGCTTAGGTTGCGCGGTGTCGATGACCTGCTGAATCATCTGCACGGCCATCTGCCACAGTTCCTCACAGAAGTTCTCACGATAGCCGCCATCCCAACGAGGGCCGTATGGGGTTCCTACTACGTTGACGCAGCAGATGGCGCCGATCTGATCGGCCATACGCAGCTGACCAATGGCATAGTCAATCCACTTGGCGCGCTCAGCAGGATCAGCGGCCAGCGTATTGCGCCACACGCCTACTTCAGCTATCACCAAGCCGGCTTTGTCGGCTTCGGCTTTGTAGGCCATATAGGTCTCCTCTCCTACCAAGTAATCGACAGGAAAGTTGACACACTTCAATCCCAACGCCTTATGTTTGGCCGCCCACTCTGCAGGCGATTTATGTTCGAGACAAGATGATATTCCTAATAACATATTTCAATGAATAACTAGAGTTTCCCACACCCTCAGAAGCGGCTGTCAACTTTTCTGTGAGCCCTGTTTTATGCCGCCCTCCATTGTGTAGGTGTCATGCCTGTGAGAGCCTTGAAGAAGCGGACGAAGTGCTGCGGGTACTCAAAGCCCAGGCGGTCGCTGACCTGAGCCACGGTAAACTTCTGTTTCGTCTCTGTTTCGTAGGAGTTGAGTAGTTCCTTGGCCTTGGCCAGCAGATGGTCGTTGATGATGTCTTTGGCGGTGCGTCCTGTCTCTGTCTTGACCAGTGTGCCGAAATAGCTTGTCGATAGGCAGCACTTTTCGGCAAAGTAAGCAACAGTGGGCAAGCCTTGACGCTCTGTCTTGGTAAGGCCTGTCTGCGTATCAACGTCATAGATGTAGGCACGTAGTAGCGCCTCGAATTTCTGCACCACCGAATGGTTGATCAGCTTTCGGGTGATGAACTGGCGACCATAGAAGCGCAGGCAGTAGTTGAGCAGCATCTCAATGTGGTTGATGATCAGGTCGTGGGTCATCGGGTCGATGGCGTGATGCAGTTCCTGCTCAATCATTCCCACCACGCTTTGGTAGATTTCTATCTCCTGTGCCGAGAGGTGAAGCGCCTCGTTGAGCGAGTAGGAGAAGAACTCATAGCGACTCATCTGCTGTCCGAGTGCTGACATCTTGAGGAAGTCGGGATGAAACACCAGCGCCGTCCATCGCGGTGCAGGGCCGTTGGCCACTGGCTCAACCGTAATGGCGTGTCCCGGAGCAGCAGGTGTAACGGTCATTTCGTCAAAATCATACGGGGTGCGCCCGTATGACAGCGCGCACCCTTTGGTTTCTTTAAGTATTACGGCATAGATGCCATAGTGAATGGTGAGGGGTTCGAGCGGTTTCTGGATAGACGAGGGGTCGAACTTGAACCGCTTCATGGCCTCTGCCGGATCAAAGCGCACAACGCTGACCAGCGGGTGCAATGTTTCGAACCCGAAGAAGTCGTTGAATGCCTGAACCGAATCAAATTTTATTTCCTTCATAAAGTTTCTGGTTATTGTTTGTTGCCTCGCTCCAGTTCCTCGCTCATCTGTCGATTCCATGCAGCAGCATCGCCACCTGCCTGCTCGTCGGGCAATGAAAAGTTGACAAACTGGCGTGTCTGTTCGATATTGAACTCATAGAAGCGCTTCTCGCGGTTCAAATCACGCATCTGCTTCATCTCAGCGTCGGTGAGCTTGATGTTGAGGCTCTCTATATTTTCTTGAATGTGCTTGGGGTTGTCTGACTTGGGGATGATGGAATGACCTTCTTGAATGTGCCAAGCCAGAATCACCTGTGCAGGGGTTATGTTGCGTTTGTTGGCTATGGAATTGATTACCGGGTCGCGCAGCAAAGCACCGTTGCTTGCCTGGCCTCCCAGCGGATACCAGCATTCTACTACCATGCCGTCCTTCTTGACCTGTGCGCTCTCGGCCACGCGCTGAGCGTATGGATGGCATTCCATCTGCAGGATGACGGGTTTAACAGAAGTGGAATCTACGCACCAGCGATAGGCGTCCTGAGCCTCCTTGACTTCAAAGTTAGAGAGACCAAGACAGCGTACCTTGCCTGCCTTGACAGCCGCCTCCATGTTGTGCCATGCCGCTTTGAAGTCGCCTACAGGTTGGTGAGGATAGAGGAGGTCGATGTAATCCAAGCCCATGCGTGCCAGCATCTTGTCGATGGCATCAGCTTGTGCATACTCCGATGGCCAAAGCTTTGAAGTCACCCAAATTTCGCTACGCTTCACACCGCTTTCTTTGCAGAAGTCGTTGACTGCCCTGCCCACTCCCTGCTCATCCTGGTAGGCATGAGCGGTATCGATGTGGCGGTAACCCATGCGAAGGGCTGTTAGTACGGCATCGTAGCAGGCATCGTTGCCAGGCATCAGGAAAGTGCCGATTCCGAACTGAGGCATCTTCACGCCATTGTTCAGTGTTAGGGTAGGTGTGACCGGTGCCTTGTAGTCGGCTGCAGGG
>JAKSKN010000035.1 GCA_024401695.1 Bacteroidales bacterium | reverse complement strand
TGAAACTGGCAAATAAAAATCCAGCAATTTTCGGTAAATAATTTCCAGCAGTTTTTCTACTCTTCAGCGGTTTGTGGTTGAGCCCCTGTAGCGTAGCGGAAGGGGCTCAACCACAAACCGCTACCGCTGTGCAAAACCACCCCTTTATTCACTAAAAATCTCCCTCCTATTTTCCATCCTGTAGCTGTTTCCCTCCAGCTTTATCACCTGACAGTGGTATAGAAGCCTGTCGAGAAGCGCCGTGACAAGCACCTCGTCGTTTGCATTTCCTGCCCATTCCCGTGGTGACTTGTTCGTAGTTATTATGAGCGAGCACTGCTCGTGGAGGTGGTTTATCAGATTGAAGAACGAGGTCGCCTCCTCCGGCTTGAGAGGGAACATCATGACATCGTCTATGGCTATCAGGTGAGCCTTCAGAAGGCGGTTGTATGCGGACAATGACGATGATATCATATCCTTCGTCCTCAGTATGTCGACAAGGTCTTCCATGGTTATGAAGAAGCCTTTGTATCCCTTCTGGACGGCATCTGCCACCAGTCCCGAGGCAATGAACGACTTGCCAGTGCCGCTTGGCCCCATGAGTATGATGTTATAGCACTGCTCCATCCATATCAGTTCCCTGAGCTGCTTCATCTGCGGTCTGGTTATGCCGCAGGAGTATTTGAAATCAAAGTTGTCCAGGTTACTGTTCTTCAGTAGCTTCGCCTGCTTCACACGCCTTTCCAGTTCGTTCTTTTGCCGCCTTTCAACCTCCTGTCCAAGGATTCCTGTGAGGAATTCCAGATACGTCGGGGTGTTTATCTGAGCCTCATGGATAACTCTCTCTGCATTCTCCCGCAGCCCATATAGCTTGAGCCTTTCTGCGTATTCCTTGAGTGTTTCTGTCTGTACCATGGCTTCAGCGTATTATCTGTTCGTATGTCGATATCTGGCTTGCCGCAGGTATGAGGTCTTGTCGTGCCGCCTTGCATTCAGGCTGCACTGTCTGGCACGCTTTCCTCTTCTCCTGTGCGTCCATCTTACGGCTGTATCTTTCGCATACACGCAGAAGGTCATTGGCATTGTGCCGGTTGTTGTCAAGACAGTAGCGAAACGCCTGATTCCATATTTCTTCCGTGTATCTGTTCAGGTTGCGCTTGATAATCCTGAGGTTGTCTGCCAGGTATCTCGCATGTGTCCTCCCTGTCTCTTCTATGAACAGCTCCAGTTGTTTCTTGTCTTTGAAGGCGGCTTTCACCTCTTCCGCAAGACGCTCTGAGACTGCGTTCCTGTCTCTCAGGTGGTTCTTGTCCCTGATTACAATGCCTTTGCCGTGAGGCTTGGAGTGTACTGCTATGACTGTGCCGTTCTTGTCCATGACAGTCAGCGTGTTCCCGTCATCGGCAATCGTCACCCTGGTGTCTCGTCCCTGGTATGTCCCAGTTGGTACGGAGTATTCATTTCCTTCGTATTTAAAGAGGTTTGTCTTGATGACCATGCGTATCGGCAGGTCTGACCTTTTCTCCGCCTTTTGGTATGGTATGAGTGGCTGCAGGTGTTTCCTTTCCTCCGCCAGTTCCTCGATGGGTGCCTTGCCCGTGATGCAGTGAACCTTGCCGTTCCCTGTGCGTTCAAGCCATGCGATGCCTTCTTCCTGCAATGCCTCCAGGCCTCTGTATTCCCTTGCCTTCAGGAAGTTGTACTTCACGTATTTGACCGCATTCTCAACCTTGCCCTTGCTCTCAGGGTCTCTCGGACGGCAGAAGATTACCTTGAAGTCCATCTGTGCCACATACGACATGAAGTCCGCCGGAAGGTTGTAGTCTCCAAGGTTCTCGTCGTTTAGGAAGACCGTGTCCTGGTCGTATATGATCCGTTTGGGCTGGCCTCCGAAGTATTCGAACGACTTCTCATGGGCTTCTACGGCTTTCTCCGACGTGAATGGTCTGTCACTGAAACACACGTATTTGGCACGGCTGCGGCACAGTATCATTACCATGAAGTATATCTGTATGCGCTTGCCATCCTGCATCGGCATCCAGTGCTGCCCGAAGTCAACCTGCGCATACTCACCGTATGCCGTCTCCTCAAGCATCTCGTACTGCCTGCAGGACTTTTCCTTTGGTAGCCCTTCCTGCTCCCTCACAGACTTGACAAAATTGTACATCGTCTTCTCACAGATGTAAGGAAAGTCATCGTTTAACTCTTTGAGCCTGTCGCAGATGGCGGGCGACGACAGACTCCTGTCCTTCCTCAGCAGTTCCGCAACCTTGTCCCTGTATGGTTCCAGAACCTTCGGTCGCGTCCTGAGCCTTTCTATCCATGAATGGTAGTGATTCTCATCCATTGACAGATAACTGCTTACCGTCTCTCTGTTGATTCCTAATTCCCGGGCTATCTTGCTCTTGCTCATGCCCTGTGTTCGCATTTCTTGAATCTTGCTCCACATTACTGTTTTCTCCTTGATTATGCCTCTGTGTCTCATGCAACTGTTTATTTTTGTTTTTCCAATTGCAATTATAACACTTTTGGCTGATTTGATAATAATGTTTTGC
>JAKSKN010000034.1 GCA_024401695.1 Bacteroidales bacterium | reverse complement strand
GTAAGCGTCTCCGCGATGACGTAGCCGTTGCATAAATAAAGCAGGGCTATGTTCCCTGCTCATCCCTTCGTCCACTTGTCCGGTAGCAGCTCGCGGCATGCTTCCGGTGTCAGATGCGGCAAGTCAGCCGCTTTGTTCAGGACATCGGAGAGGTAATCGAAGAAGTTGATGCCGTTGCACCTGCAGGAACATGCCAGCGAGTAGAAGACGCATCCGCGTTTGGCTCCTTCGTGACTGCCGAAGAAAAGTGAGTTGTGACGGGACAGGGAGATGTAACGGTTGATGCGTTCAAGCAGGTTGTTGTCCCAGTCAACGTCACCGTAGTGCGAGATGGCTTCGATGCCGTCCCATTCGTTCAGGAAGTAGTTCGCGGCCTTGTGCATCTGGCTCTTCGGGGGATACTTGGCCTCGTCACCCTTTATTTCCTCAAGTTTGGTTTTCAACGCGGCCAGTATCGGCGGAGCATACTGTTGCCGCCACTTCAGATTGTCATCCGCCGTCCATCCTTCACCGACCTCATGCCGGTGTTCGTTATGGTAAAGGCTGTTCGCCAGTTCGGCAATCGCTTTTGCATCCGGATTGTCCTTTATGTCGTCTTCCAGGAACGGCCTCTTGCAGTGCTGCAGGCAGGCCAGCCGTACAATCTTCCCGCCCGACTGCAGGGCCACCTTCTTGTATGCTCCAAGTCCGTCGGACTGTATGCGTCCCTGATAGTCTTTGAGTTCCTCCAGGATGACCTTCTCGCTTCTGGAGCCGTCATCGTAGAAGAAGTACACTAGTCCGTTCTCCCTGCACGCAATCACCCAGATGTACCCCTTTCTGCTGCCCTTGCCGTCCTCATTCCTGACAAGAACGGTGTGGTAGGACTCGTCACAGTTGAGATACGACCCTTCCCTGACGGCAAGCTGCATGGCCCTGTACAGGTTGTCGAAGAGCTCCGCCGTCTTCTTGAGCAGCCCGTGGGCGGTCTGCTTGTCAAGATCGAAGCCGTTTCCCTGGAAGTACTTCACGATGCGCTCCACCGGCATGGAGTACAGGTACCTCAGCTCGGCTATGCCCGCGATGAAGGAGCCGTCAAAACGCGAATTCTGCAGCGGGGCTGACGGGGCCTTGCCGCTGGCGATGACGTCACCGCACCTGAGGGTGTGGATATGGTAGATGTGCCTGATGAAACTGGGACGGACCATCTCATAGCGGATGACGTCACGCACGCCTATCTCTACACCGGCACTCAAGTCAATGTCTCCGGGATAGACATCCTCCTCCCTCGTCTCTACGGCGAAGTAGTCCTTGCGTCTGGCCCCGTTGTTGCCGCGTGCCTTGATTGCAGCCTTGCGCTCTTCCTCGGCGGCTTCCTTCTCCTCCCGGTCCTGTGACTTTGCTGGAAGGGCCTGTTTCTCGGATTTCTTGGGAAGGAACGCCGCCTTCATTCCGCGCATCTGGCTGCCGGCCTTGTCGAGGGATTCGTCGCGTTCCCTGAGCAGTGTTTCGAGATTTGATATGGTGTCGCGCAGGTCGGAGATGACAGCATTGAAGTGCTCCTCCATAGACCTGATGGTCTCATTCAGCTGGATATTGGTGGCGTTAGCGGCCTCCAGCTGTGACTTCAAGATCTCTATCAGCGTGTCCTTTCCCATAGTGTAAAGTTAATCTTTTTCTACGGGAGAAACAAGCGTTTTGCCGACTTATTTTCGATTTATTTTCCTGACAGTCAAAAGATTACACGTTTGCAAACCGCATTCTGTAGCGTTTGCGGAAGCACACGCTGTCCAGCGAGACGCCGGACATTACAAGACTGAAAGTCTCCCACGGGAGCTCGTAATAGCCCGTATCGGCGTTCCTGCGGGGCATCTCGAAAGAGCCTCTCTCCAGACGTTTCTGATAGAGGAGGAATCCGTCCGTGTCCCACTTCAGAAGCTTCACGGACTGCCTGTTCTTCGAAAAGAACACGAACACATCGCCGCTCATCGGTGACATCGGCGATTCCGACACGACAAGGTTGAACAGCGAGTCGATGCCCTTGCGCATGCTCACCGGATGCTGGCACATGAAGTACCGGCTGCAGCTCTCTAGTCCGAACATGGCTTCGCCGTTCCCTGGCGCGACTGATAGACACTCAGCAGACTGATGACGCTCTCCACGCTGCTCTCCTGGAGCGTGAGGTTCACACCGTCGGGAAAGGTGATGCTCACTCCGCGCAGATCACAGGAACCACTCCTGCCGGACGGCATGAACTGAATGAAGGTGCCGGCTGGATCAGAGGGGCACGCAGATTTGCCGGGCACTTCACCACGAGCTTCGCGCCTCAGTTCGAGAACGCTGATTCCGTGACGTTTCGTCCAGTCAATCACACCGCCGTAGTTGGTGTGCGATGACCTGCAGTACTCGCTGAGTTTCAGCTCTGGGTGATTACGGAGTTGCGCCTTGTAGCCGTCAATGATTTTACGATAACGGGACGCTGCCTGTTGGGGAGTTGATTCTTCCATCCTGTGATTTTTACAGCAAAGGTAGATGGAACATTAACACACGTCAAGACGTCATCGCGGAGACGCTTAC
>JAKSKN010000033.1 GCA_024401695.1 Bacteroidales bacterium | reverse complement strand
GGCAGTGTCACCATGCACATCGAAGGCGGCCAAGTCGGCACAGCCGCGACACCTGCCAGCGTGTATGGCGGCGGCTACGGCGGGCCTACCATGATCAATGGCAATGTTGACATCAGCGTGAAGGGCACCCCGGTCATCACGGGCAACCTGTACGGCGGCGGCTATTCTGGCGACGTGCAGGGCACAGTCAACATCACCGTTGGCGAGCCCTCTTCCGACGCACAGCTTCAGATCAACAACATCTACGGCGCCGGCTACGGCGCCGACTCCGACGTGGCACAGAATGTCACCGTCACGCTGAACCAGGGCACGATACTGGGTTCGGTCTACGGCGGCGGCGAACAGGGCACGGTGAACAAAAGCACTACAAACACAGTTCACGACAAGGATGTCACCGTCAACATTAATGGCGGCGAGGTCACTGGCTTCGTGTTCGGCGGCGGCGACAACGGCGCCTGCTACGCCACGACCACCGTCAACATGACGGGCGGCAAGGTCCGCGAGAGCGTGTTTGCCGGCGCGAAGGGCAGTTCGAACACCATCCTGGTGAGCGGGCTGCGCACCTTCAACATGCAGGGCGGCGAGGTCTTCGGATCCGTCTACGGCGGCAGCCGTAACTCCAACGACGGCGACATGATCCTCACTTCCGGCGATTCGGATAACACGGATTACCTTTCCTTCGTCAACATCTCGGGCGGCACCATCCACCAGCATGTCTATGGCGGCGGCTTCTACGGCTACCTCTACGGCTCGTCGGACGTCAACATCGGCAAGCAGGCCATCGAAGAGGCAAATGCCGGAAATGTCAAAAGGCTGGCAGCGGCTGCGCTGAACACGAATACGCCAATCGACATCCAGGGGTCCGTCTATGCCGGCTCCAACTGGGGCGACTTCTCCGGCGAAGGCTTTACGACGAATACTACGTTAGGGCATGCAAACATCTACGTTGATGGCAATGGCTACGACAACAGCCTGTCGTCGGACGGCCACCTGCAGAACAACTACATCAACATAGCCACCTCAATTTATGGCGCAGGCACCTCCTGCTATGCAGGCGAACTAGGCCACGACATATATGTGAAGAACTACGGCCTGCGCGTCACGGGAACCGAATCCGACGGAACGGTGATCGTCACCGGCGCGACGCGTTCGCTTTATTCCATCCAGAATGCCAGCCGTCTCCTGCTTGACAACTCAAGCGTGAAGTTCCTCACCGAAGGCGACATGACCTCGTCGACCAACACGGTGAAATACGCTGTGGTCAACATAGTTGCGGAAATAGATGCGGTCAACATAGATGCGGAAATGGTCCTGGCCGGCAACAGCGCCATCGTGGCCAACGGCCCCATCGACTATGTCAAGAGCCTGAAGAGCGTCAAGATTACCGGCGGCACCTATGGTGCTCCTGATTGGGAAGTCGTGAACCTGACCACACTAGATAGCGACCATTCCGGATTTATCGGCAACGTTGAAAACGTCATCCGCATGAATAGCGGCCACTCCATCAACGTCAGATACCTTAATGATGACAAAGAGTTGATTTATGGCGAACTGGGCGGTTTCTTCCGCGTTTCAGCCGACAAGTCGAGCAAATCGTTCGCCTATGCACGTCCGAAGTACCCGAATAACAACAACAATGAAAACGGGGCTGACGGCGGTTTCCTCTGCTATCATGATGGACATAACACTTATAATAAAGGTGACAATGAACTAACGGACCTGGCCCAATATCCATACGAGAACATTCTTCTCCCGGGTAGAGATGACCGTCCTGACTACCGCCAGTGGAACATCGGCAACCATAACGATGACGTCCACAGCACGGTGCCTGCAGCCGTGACCGCCATGTCGAATCCTGACCAAGCAAACGGATTCACCGTGGTTCCGTTCAGCGTCGAGCTTCACAACTTCGACAAAAATATTTGCGACTGTGAAAATGTGAGCAGAGTGGAATGGCATGTGCGTACGGTGAGCTACGGCGACCACGCCACCCTCGTCGATGCCGCCTACCTTAACGGCACCCAGTCGAATGGCTACATGTATTACGACAAGACGAATGTTAGTTTTGAAACGACCCCTTATGCCACTCAGGAGACCGTAGCTGCCGAAATGGCCAAGATTGCGGCCCACCCGAACACGACCTTCGGCCTGACCATGGCGACGGACGGCTCGTTCGAAGCCGGTCAGCAAACCAACATTATCTGCCCGGATGCCAACGGCCACTATTCTACCTATAAGACCACGTATCCTGAGACCCAGAAGCCAGTGCTTCAGTTCTATCTGACCCACAGCAACGACATCACGGTCAATGCGCCGCTGTCGCCTGTAACCCTTGAAATCGATCATGTCGTTGTATGCGAAAAAGACGGACAAGAAATCCCTTACATCTTAGACGTGGTCACCGTCCCGATTACGATCACCACCCAGACCCAGCTCGGTCAGGACGTCAAGGTAGACGTGTTCGCCTTGTTCGGCACCGTTGGCACGGGAGACGACCATCAGTCATACAGCGTTCTGGCAGCCATCCCGCCGTTCCAGAAGCCGGCTGACGCCGACGCTTATTGCTTCAAGGTTACGGGAGTCAGCTATAACGGCAATATCGAAGGCCAGCCTTTCAACTCCGCAAACGTCCATGATGCGAATCCTATGAATGCAACAGACAAGGAGTATGCCATGGTTTATCAGCAGTCACTGAACAACGACGGCAAGAACGGCTGGCTGGAGTC
>JAKSKN010000032.1 GCA_024401695.1 Bacteroidales bacterium | reverse complement strand
TCAGAAGGATCTGGATCATCGTCATGTGGCAGACGGATGAAGCCGAGGAGGTAGAGGCCGAGGAAGAGGAAGATCACGATCCAGAGGCAGAGGAATACCTCACGGTCGAGGATGCCCCAGCCGTATGCAAGGTCAGCTACAGAGAGGAACTTGAAGGCCAATGCCAACTCGCAGAAGCCGAGAACGACCTTCACCATATTGAGCCAGCCGCCGCTCTTTGGCATACTCTTGAGCATGCTTGGGAAGAGTGCGAACAAGGTGAATGGCAATGACAATGCCAGTGCAAAGCCGAACATGCCGATGGCTGGATAGAGCATCGAACCTGAGGTGGCAGCCTCTACGAGCAAGGTGCCGATGATAGGACCTGTGCAAGAGAATGATACCAAGCAGAGGGTGAAGGCCATGAAGAAGATGCTCAAGAGGCCTGTGGTAGAATCAGCCTTCTCATCGAGCTTAGAAGTCCAGGACTCAGGCAAAGTGAGCTCAAAGCCACCGAAGAAGCTGAACGCAAAGACAACCAGCAGGAGGAAGAAAATGATGTTGAAGACGGCATTTGTAGCTAATGAATTCAATGCAGAAGCACCGAAGATGGCAGTGACAGCCAAGCCGAGACCTACATAGATGATGATGATAGCGAGGCCATAAGTATAAGCGTCCTTGATAGACTTCTTGCGATCTTTCGTGCGCTTCAGGAAGAAGCTGACTGTCATTGGAATCATTGGCCATACACATGGAGTAACGAGTGCGATGAGGCCAGCCAGGAAGCCTGCAATGAGGATGTACCACCAGGAATGAGACTCGCCGGAAAGGTCGCCTTGACCATTGCCGTATGCATTGAGCTGATCGATGACTGGAGACCAGAGGTCTGCATGAGAGGAAGATCCCGTCGCTGTAGTAGCTGCAACAGACTCAGCGGCTGTCTCACCACTGCCAAGACTGAATTCATAGCGTGTAGGAGGGGTACACATCTCGTCACTACAAGCCATATAGAAACTATAACCTTCAAGCTTCCAGTTGTCATCAGTGATTTCAAATTCTTGTGCAAAAGAAACGGCTTCCTCAAAGAACTCAAGATTCATCTCGAAGGTCTTGTCGTATTCTTTGATCAGCTTGCCTTCAGTGACTTTGGGGCCGTCCTTGGCTGTCAGGCCTGTCATAGTTTCATAGATGAACTCTGTCTTCTGAGGTCCATCAGAAGGCATATCCATCGAATAAAGATGGAAGCTATCGTCAATCTTTGCTGAATAAGTTACGGTCAGGACATTGCCATCAACGGAAGTTGAAGTTGTCCAATGCACAGGATTCACGATTTGAGCAATTGACAGACTTAGGGTGAATGTCAGCACTGCTACAAAAGAAATAAATCTTTTCATCGTATAATATAAAATAATGTGTTTGTTAAATTATCTCATGACCAGATCTCCAGGTTCTGGCAAGTGGTTCCATCGCTCTCCATAAGCATCGTATGCATCAGATACGATGATAAAGGTCTCAGGACACACTCGTTTGATGCGCGTAGTTACATAATCGACTTCCTTCTGATGCACCACCAGCATCAGCATCTGTTTTTCTTCTTGTGTATATAGTCCGGCGCAAGGAACACAAGTGGCAGTGCGATCAAGGTCTTTAATAATAAAATTACGCAAATGAGACTCATCTTTCGGAGTAATGATATGCATAATCTTATCGTTCTTCGAGCCTGTAATCATGTAGGCAACTGTGCGAGATGCTACATAGATACAGAGCAATGAATAGACCGAAAGTATCCAGGAATCTGACCCCGGATTGTTGCTGCTGCCTACCCCCATACCAATGACCAGAAGTCCTGCAAGCACTACAAAGCCATCGACCATCAGTAACGCAGAAGAAAACTTCAAGCGCAGATAGCGCGAGAGGATCATGGCAATAACATCGCTGCCACCAGACGAAGCTTTATTCTTGATGATGAAGGCTGTTCCGATACCCATCAGTGCAGGACCTAAGAGACACGCCAGTATCAAATCGTGTGTAAGATTGATACGGCCTCCAAGCAGCAGAGAAGGATCAAGAGATTGGAGCGCTTCTTCAGAAGGATATAGCCAAGAAGAGAGGATATTCATGAAGAATGGCACAGCGTAGGATGCCACCAACGTTCTGACACCGACACTTTTCCCTAAGCATACTACTGACAATATCAGGATCGGAACTTCAAGAATATAACCGAATGTGCCGACCTGTACCGATGGAAATAGATGATGAAGGATGATGCAGATGCCAAAGACTCCGCCTGGTACCAGCTTATATGGATTGATAAAGAGTACGAAGGCAATGGCGCAGATGAGGCTACCGATAAAGATGCCTCCGTACTCCTTAATAGTATTTATCTGTCGATGTTTCAGCCTCATAGAAACGGTTAATTAAAAAGTTCTGCAAGTTTGGCAACAAGTTCCTCACCCTTGATATCCTTTGCGAGTACCTTATGATTGCTGTCGATGAGATAAAGAGTAGGGTAGTAGGTTACCTTATATTTGTTGGCAATACCCTGCTTGCCATCAAGGTCGTTTGGCCAAGGAAGCTTCTCCTCCTCAAGTGCTTTGAGCCAGGCGTCCTTGTCAGTATCGGCTGAGATGCTGACTACCTGGAATCCCTTATCTGCATAGAGTTTATACTGAGCCAGAATGTTAGGAATCTCCTTGCGGCATGGACGACACCATGAAGCCCAGAAGTCGAGCAGCAGGTATTTCTTGCCTTCCAGAGACTTGTAGAGAGAGGTGCGCTGACCTGTGGCATAATCTGTGAACTCAAAGTCAGGAACCTCATTGCCAACGACACTTGGTGGCCAGATCTTATCATGAAGGATCTTGCCATAGTGGCTCTCCTTGGCAGCCTCGCTGAGCATGTTGTAGTCATCTTCCTGTTCGGTTGAGATATAGGTATAGCTGTTTAGGATAAGCATAGGACCCCACCAGGAATCACTACTTGCCTTGAATGCAGCCTTATAAGTAGAGTCAACGTCGTGGAAGAACTGAGCTTGAGCCTTGTTGAATTCCTCTTCGTCCTTCAACTGGAACATCGCATCATAACGCTCGTTGAGAGCGTCACGATTCACACGACGACGGATAAACTCCTCCTGCAGAGATTGGCCAGATACCTGCTGGTTCTCGTAGGTATATGACACCTTCTTGCCATCCTCTGATTTGCCTGTAGCCTTAGCCGAAAGGGTTGCTACCTGGCCTTTGTCCATAACGACTTGCATGAGACCATACGAATCAGTTGCCATGATGTCATAGATACGTGGACCTTCAACATCGAAAGCAAACTGAGCCTTGCCGTTGACGACGGTCACGGTCTGAATAGGATCTTCAGGCTGCTGGGTGGCTGCAGGTGAAATGGTCACTTGGGTATTCTCAGGAAGCCCCGTAATATCAAGATTGAGGATAATACCCTCTGGATTTCCATTAGGAGTGGTGCTGCAGGCTGCCAGCATCGCGCTGGCAGCAAACAGGCTGATAGTTTTCAA
>JAKSKN010000030.1 GCA_024401695.1 Bacteroidales bacterium | reverse complement strand
TAGTCGCCGATGTCCATGCCTACGATGTCAGGATTGACGTCGATCGCGCCGACGATCTGCGCGCCGTGCTCCCACAGATAGCGCAGGATATAGCGGCTCATTTTGCCGCATCCGTATTGAACAACCTTGATTTTTCTCATAAACAAAGCGCTCCTTTCAGTTTTGTTCAGTATGTTCGAAACATGAATCTGTTATGCGTGTTCAGACATCAGTGATCCACACCCGTACCTTGATCCGACTGCCGCTTCCGCGAACGACCGGAACGTGCCTTTTCATTGAGACATCCTCAGTGTCGGCTTTTGCTCGCCGCATTTCATGTCCGCAGCAGATGCGAACAACCGTTGACCCGCCGCACCTGTTTGTCACGGCATCGCATTCCAAAGCCCATGCAGGTTGCAGTAGGCATATACTGCAAGGATTTCATCTCCTTCGCACACACGGAAGCAGACCTTCGGCTCCATGCCGGGCTTGAGTGCTTTGCGCTGGTTGCCGAATCTGCTTTGGAGGGAAACCCACTCGATGTGGTGTTCCTTTGTCATGGGATGGGGCGTGGAGCCGACCGTGACAATTATCTTGTCGCCGTCAATTTCAATCATAGGAACGTGCTTTTCCACAGACGCATCCACGCTGCCTGGGATCAGCTCATTCATTTCCTGACCGCAGCATACCAGCGGTACACCGGTTTCTTTCACAATCGCTGCAATCTGACCGCAGATTGTGCACTGATAGAATTTCATCTCCATAATATTTTCTCCTTTCGTGATCTGCTCGAATATCTCATGGATTCCGGCGTGCGCTCTGCATGGGCACCATCTTCCTTCGCTCAGTCTGTTTATTTACTCTTTGTATCCGCATTTAGGACAGACGCCGTTTTCATTCAGCGCAATGCCGCACAACGGACAGCGCTTCATGGTACCATAGGGTTCGTAGTCCTGCGACGCGGCATTGACGCCGCTGGTGAAGGTGAGCTTTGCGATCTTCAGCTTGTCCTTGAGCAGATCGTAAACGATCTTGATCATGCCCTCGACGGTCATCGTCTCCTTCGTCACGACCAGTCGGCATTCGGGATAGGCGGTCGCCAGGTCAGTTTGAAAGGCTTTTCCCTTCATGGTGTTCTGCGGGTGACCGTTGCGGATGCCCTGCTTTTCGTAGACATCCAGCACCGCCGGCAGCAGCGGATCGTCCTCCCGCAGAATCAGCGCGTGATCGAAGTTTTTCAGCACGTTCCAAGCGGTTTTCTGAATTTCGTTGCAGGGGAAGACCATATTCACACCCTCGTTGACGCTGTCCTCGACTTCGATGGTCAGGATGCCCGTGTGACCGTGGAGATACTGCGCTTCGCCTTTAAAACCGTAGAAGCGATGTGCGTACTGAATCTGAAAAGTTGTCATACTCCTCATGAAAAACGCCTCTCTTTCCTGTCAATCTGTCGATATTATGTCCAGTGCTTCGTACTGTGCCGGGATGGAAAGCCGAACCTGCGGGGACACCGAAGCGCTTATCGACTTCCCGATGTCAAGTTCCGTCAGTATCAGCGCTTCCTCCGGGCAATGCAGGATCACCGTTTCTCCGTTCTCGAGTTCCAGCCGGACCGTGCCGTCTTCATCTGTGTCTGTAATTCTGCCTGTCAAAACCAATCCGCGGATATACTGCGATGTGATCTGGGGTGGGACAGAGCGCGTTTGTGCGCCGCTGTAATAGACCGTGACGGATATTCCTGCGGTAACGCGGCAGAGTTCGCTCCTGGTACAGTTCACGCGCACGATCCCGGAACCGTCATCCGGCGTCAGCAGGAAGTACGGTTCGTCCTGTTCCACGATCTCCGTGACCGTTCCGGTGAGCGTGCAGCAGATCACCGTATCGGCGTTCAACGTTCTGCGGTCTGTCGCGCCGCTGTAAACGACCGTCACCACGTCTCCGACAGCCGGTTCACATTCGGTTTCCGGCATGGTATCTTCCGAAACCGTGACGAAACGGATTCCTTCTTCCGTATGAAACGCGAAGCCGTTCTCTGTCAGTTCGATAATCATTCCTGTCAGCGCGCCGCTCTCCGCTGTGCCGCAGGCACTGAGAAAGAGCGCTGCGATCAGCATACAGGTCATTATTTTTCTCATAGCTGTCACGCTCCTTTCGTGCAGCAGCATTTGTTACGGGCTATTTTACACATCTGCGGCCCCAGAATGGCGGCCAGGATCACCGCTTCGCTCAGGAATCCCGCTGCGATGACGAACGGATGGGAACCGGCGTAATAGGCTGCTGAAATGTGTCTGATCAGAATGCCCGCATATGCCCACATCACGGCGAGCCCGGCAATTCGGTTTCTGCCGATCAGCACAACCGCCGAAGCGATGACCGCGCCGATCAGCAGTACCACAACTGTCCAGAAATCAGGAGAAAGTCCCCAGCCGTTCCAGCCGATCTTTGTCAGCAGCACGCAGACGTTTGCGATCGTCGCGGCGATGATCCAGCCATAGTAGACGGAGAATCCCGCCTTTGCCGACATACGCTGCAGGAAACTGCTGCCCGTGCCGCCGAGACGTTTCTGAATCACGATCAGCGAGACCAGCAGCAAAGCGATACAGATCGTTGAATAGCCGATCAGCTTATTGTGCCAGAGGAAAATCCATGCAATGTTCAGCGCGCAGCTGACGGCGAACCAAAGGCCGATATCCTTGCGCACCTTTGCGCTGTGCAGGTCGCCATCAAACACACCCCATTGATACAGCACGAAGAGTGCCATCATCAGATAGATCAGTCCCCAGATCGCAAACGTGATCGGCGCGGGCGTGAACAGATTCGGATACGCTTCCGAAATCTGTCCGGTGGTGTTTCCGCCGATGGGCAGCAGGTTTGCCAGCGCGTTCACCGCCGCCATCGCCGCAAACGCAATCGTATTGATCCATTTCAAAGACATCATAGGGTCATCTCACTTTCCGATAATCATGGAGTCAGTAGTTTTCAGCGAACAGCTGATAGTAGCTCCGCGGATGCTCGCAGGTCGGACAGCTTTCAGGCGCTTCCTTCGCCACGATGATCTGGCCGCAGTTGCGGCACTCCCAGATTTTCAAATCATTACGCGCAAACATCTGTCCCGACTGAAGCAGCCTGAGCAAATCGCGGTAGCGCTCTTCATGCCGTTTCTCGATGGCCGCCACCAACCGGAACCGTTCAGCCAGTCCGGTGAAACCTTCCGCGTCCGCTTCGGCGGCAAATCGGCTGTACATTTCGCTCCATTCATAATTTTCGTTCTCTGCAGCCAACGTCAGATTTGCCTGCGTATCACCGATCCCGGCCAGTTCCTTATACCACAGCTCCGCATGTTCCTTTTCATTGGCGGCCGTGCGCTGGAAGATATCGGCGATCAGCTCATAGCCTTCCTTTTTTGCGGCGGATGAAAAGAAAGTGTAGCGGTTTCGGGCTTCGGATTCTCCGGCAAATGCGCTGAGAAGATTCTTTTCTGTTTGTGTTCCGGAATATCCCGACATTCTGATTTCCCCTTTCGATAGTAGTTTTTGTTTGAAAAACCGATCAAAAGCTGCAAGGGAATCACTTCCTTTCGCTTGAAAGATACCGGAACCTGCACTATAATGAAATCGGCGGCGCGGTTCCCGTTTGCAAGGCGAGTGTAGCAGATGGGAATATGTACAGCAATCGTACCGCAAACAAAAGAAAAATGTATTTTTGAAGGAGGCGCGCAGATGAACAATATGGCTCTGGGAAAGACTCTGAAGGCGATGTATAAGCTGAGTGGAAAGACGCTGACGCAGCTGTCGGACGAAACCGATCTGACGGTCGATACGATCAATAATTTACTCTATGCGCGCATCCAGAAGCCCGGGCTTGCGGGTGTGAACGCGCTGGTCAAAGCGATGGGCTTTTCTATTCAGCAGCTGATCGTGTTTCTGGACGAAAATCCGGATATTTCGGAGGACTGCGATGTCACCGATCTGTTTACGAAATACATCTCCTCCGCAGCGGATGCAAACGCGCCTGTAAAACCTGCAAAAGAGGTTGTAAAGGATACAAAAGGAAACATTTCCGCGGAGATTGAGCTTTTGAACGCCGAGCATGAAAAGCAGCTCGACCGCTTCCGTGCGACGCA
>JAKSKN010000003.1 GCA_024401695.1 Bacteroidales bacterium | reverse complement strand
TAGAGCGTCGGATTCATAATCCGGAGGTCGTGGGATCGTGACCCACTCCCGCTACCTCGCAAAAAAACAGTCTTTGAAAGACTGTTTTTTTTGTTTCCCCCCATCAGCGGGCTGGAATGGACATATTTTTCCTGTCCACCAATCACTTACTCAGAACGCCAACCTTCTGCCTCAAGGAAATAAGGTTATGGAGGTAAACGGCTGTAACGGCCGTGAGGGCGGCGGTTTCGGTGCGGAGGCGAGAGGGCCCGAGGTGGACCGGGCGCCAGCCGCGGCTGAGGGCCAGAGAGACCTCCGAGGCGGAGAAATCGCCCTCCGGACCTATCAGAACGGCAATGCCGGGCGCAGCAGCAAGGCCGGAAGAATCACCTTTGACCGAGCATAGGGCGGGACAGGAAGCGAGCACGTCCATTATGGAGACCCTGCGCTCCTCGCCTTCGAAACAATAGCATATAAGCTTGAGCGTGTCGTCCGGCACACCCTCTATGAATTCCTTGACGGAAACGGGCTCCGCAATCTCAGGGACGGCACCTTTCAGCGACTGCTTGGCGGCCGAGAGCACAAGACGCTTGATCCTGTCGGTCTTGAACACTTTGCGCTCGGAGTGATCACCAATCACCGGAGCAATCGTATCCACTCCTATTTCAGTGGCTTTCTCTGCGAACCATTCGATGCGGTCGGTGTTTTTTGTAGGACATACCGCAATGCAGAGATTATACGGATGTGTGCCGAAACCCGGAGTGCGGGACTCTATCCTTGCCGTGGCAGATCTCGGGTCAGCGTCAAGCAGGCGGCAGGTGTAGAGATTGCCGCGTCCGTCGATGACGGACACTTCGTCGCCTGTGCGGTGCCGCAGCACGCGGACGCAATGGCCGGACTCATCCTGGTCAAGTCTGACCAGATCGCCGTCAATATCTGCAGAATAGAACAGCTCCATAAAGCTAGTAGATCAGATTGATGCGGCCTTCCGCCCTCCCATATCCGGCAGGGATCACGCCATTGAGCGAATCGACGATGAAGGACTCAAGCATATCGACGTCAATCATTCCGGTATCTGTTGCCGGAACCCCATTGAGGACATCAAAGCCGTCGCCGTGCTCCTTAAGCAGGAATGAAAGAGCGGCAGTGGTGTAGGTCTTGCCGGGATCTATCGGGGAATATGTGCCGTCAGCCCCCTCAACCATAACATTCCTGACCCTGCGCGGGCTTGCGAGGAAGCCGGAGAACTTCTTGTTCACATCCACGGTGACAGGCGTGTCATTCTGCATCACGACGTCGAACTTAAGGCCGGCGACCTGGAGGAAGCCGCCGAATTCGACAGGAAGGACGTAAACCGAGAACTCAAGCATATCGAGGATCTGCTGGCCTGTCATATTCGCTGTGGCTACAGTATTGTCGAAAGGGAATACAGTCAGAATGTCACTGTATGTAATGCTTCCCTTGTGAAGCGCAGCCCGGATTGCGCCGCCGTTCATAAAGGCCACGTCGGTGTTCATACACACGCGGACTGCATCAGCGCAGAAGTCGCCGATACCCATCTCCTTGTAACGCACCTGGCGCGGTCCGTCCTCGTCATCAACGTTGAGCTCAGCCTCACAGTGTCCTATCACCCGCTTTGTCTGCAAATCATATTTTGACTTGACGTCATTGATGACGGCAAGCACATCGGGATCTGAAGGGACATTCTCCGTAGGGATAAGTTCTGCAGCAAATTCACCCTTGTCAGAAAGCGTGAGCTTGCCCACATACTGCAGATTCGAGCCGGTCGAGGTCACGAGCACTTCCTTCCCCTCACTGTTCTTGAAATAGCGGGAAGGGACTACGGAATGGGCGTGGCCGTCAAGTATGACGTCAATTCCACGGGTGCGCTGCGCCATCTCGGAAGAATTGATCTCGTCGAACGCATCGTCACCGATATGAGCGATGGCAATCACATAGTCGGCACCTTCGCCTCTCGCCTGGTCAATGACTGACTGCACCGAGTCGTAAAATGTCTCTGCGCACAGGGAATACATCATATTGCCTTCTGCATCCTGGAAATATGACGGTCTTGCAGACACAAAGCTGTATGGCGTCGAGATGCCCACAACGGCAATCCTTGCATTGTCGAATTTCATCATCTTGTACGGAGCGAACATTCTGGTCCCCGTGTTCAGGTCAATGAGGTTGCAGCTGACGATATCCGTATTCAGCCTTGCGGCAAGCTCCTTGAGACGCGGGATGCCATAGTCGAACTCGTGGTTGCCGAGAGTCACGGCATCGTATCCGACCGCATTCATCACATCCACGATGTATTCACCCTTTGAAAGGGCGCCGAGGCCTCCGCCCTGGACATAGTCGCCGCTTGAAACGACACGTACATCAGGATTGTCCTTCAGTTCCTGGTTCTTCAGATACGCCAGTTTGGCATACCCGTCCACAGAACAATGCACGTCGTTTTCGTAAAAAAAGGTAATTGGCTTGGATGAAGTCCCCAGGACCAGGGTTATACCTGCAAGAGCAAGAATCAGAAATTTTCTTTTCATTTTACTTCTACTTGAAAAGCGCCTTGACCAGCGCGGGAACGTCAGCAACCTTGACAACATCTATCCCCTGAGGCTTCCGGTCAAGTTTTGTAAAGTAACTGACAAATATCTTCTTGAATCCCAGACGTTCCGCCTCACCTATGCGGCGTTCTGTCTGCGCTACCGGACGGATCTCGCCGCTAAGGCCGACTTCACCCGCAAAACAGACGTCTGAAGGAATTGCAAAATCAAAATTGGACGACAGGACCGCGCAGATAACCGCAAGGTCACAAGCCGGATCAGACACCTTGAGCCCTCCTGCCATATTGAGGAAAACATCCTTTGCGCTGAGGTGGAAACCGGCACGCTTCTCCAGCACTGCCAGCAGCATATTCAGACGACGGGCGTCAAAGCCTGTCGCCGAACGCTGCGCCGTACCATAGACAGCAGAACTTACAAGTGCCTGGACCTCGAAGAGCATCGGTCTGGTGCCATCGAGCGTTGCGGCCACGGCAGCACCGCTGAGGCCCTGCCCGTGCATAGGGATGAGCATCTCGGAAGGGTTCAGGACCTCGCGGAGCCCCGCTCCCGTCATTTCAAAGACCGCAAGTTCGGAAGTGCTTCCGAAACGGTTCTTTATGCTTCTGAGTATTCTGTACGAGCCTCGGTTCTCTCCTTCGAACTGAAGGACGACGTCAACGATATGCTCGAGAATCTTCGGACCGGCGATGTAGCCGTCCTTGGTGATATGGCCGATGAGGATTACGGGGACGCCTGTCTCCTTGGCAAAGCGGAGCAGCAGAGCCGCGACTTCCTTGATCTGCGACACAGAACCAGGAGTTGAATCGATGCTGTCGGAAAACATCGTCTGGACGGAATCCACAATCATCAGGTCAGGGACTATGCTGCGAGCCTCTTCCAGAATCGACTCCACCATAGTCTCGCAGAAGATCAGACAGGAGTCATCCTTCCCGCCAAGTCTCTCAGCCCTCATCTTCACCTGCTTCGCGCTCTCCTCTCCGGTGACATACAAAGTCCTGAGTTCCGGACAGCCGAGAGGAATCTGAAGCGACAGGGTTGACTTGCCTATGCCCGGTTCACCGCCGATGAGCACCAGCGAACCCGGCACGATACCGCCACCGAGAATACGGTCCACCTCACCCAGTCCGAGCGAGCGGCGCGGTTCCTTGGAATAATCTATCTCTTTCAGCCGCAAAGGCTTGCGGTCCGGTGAGACTCTGCCGGCAGCAGTCACTGAAGATTTCTTCAGGTCCTCCTTTGGCGCCTCCACCATAGTGTTCCACTCACCGCACGCAGGGCAGCGCCCCATCCACTTGGGGCTTTCGTTGCCGCAGGCGCTGCAGAACCAGCTTGTCTTTGCTTTCGTTGCCATATCGTTATTGTCTCGGAAGTTCGAAAACTTCCATTTCCTTGAGCTCTCCCGCCTCTATCTTGAACCTCAACGCAGTGCGTACCACCTGCCATCCCTGCAGACCCGCTGCACCCGGATTGACATACAGCAGATTGTTCTGCCTGTCACTCATAACCTTCAGGATGTGCGAATGACCGCAGATGAACACATCGGGCTTGTAACGGTCGATAAGCGCATAGGCGCGGACGTCATAATGCCCGGGCGACCCTCCGATGTGAGTCAAAAGGATCTTCTTCCCCTGCACTTCAAGATATTGATATTGAGGATATTCAAGCCTGATGTCCTGACCGTCGCAGTTGCCCGCCACGCCCACCAGAGGCTTGAACTCCCTGATGCTGTCGACAAATGACAGGCCTCCTCCGAAATCACCGGCGTGCCAGATCACGTCGACAGGCTCGAAGAAACTCCTGAACCCGTCGCTGAACACTCCGTGCGTGTCGCTGATGAGGCCAACATACATACTATTTCCCGGCAAGATGTTTCTCCCACGCCCACGCAGCCGCAAGCGTCTCCTCAACGCTGCGCTCCGCCTTCCAGCCCAACTCTTCGTTGGCAAGGCTCGGGTCGGCCCATATCGCGACCACGTCGCCGGGACGGCGCGGCGCTATCTTGTAGTTCAACTTAAGGCCGTTGACCTTCTCGAAGGCGTTTACAAGCTCGAGGACGGAGACCGGACGGCCGGTGCCGACATTGAAGATCTCATAATCTTCCTTCATCCTGCCTTCGACCATTCTCGTCACTGCACATACGTGAGCCTTGGCAAGGTCGACTATGTCTATATAGTCGCGCTTGCAGGTGCCGTCCTCCGTAGGATAATCATTGCCGAAGATCGAAAGGCATTCGCGACGGCCGATTGCAGTCTGGGTGATGAAAGGTACGAGGTTGTTCGGCACTCCGCGCGGAAGCTCTCCGATGAGTGCTGACGGATGTGCACCGATAGGATTGAAATAGCGCAGGGCGATACCCTTCACGCCAGGATAGGCACGGACGCAGTCACGAAGGAAATCCTCGCACATCTGCTTGGTGTCGCCATACGGAGATGTCGCCGGCTGACGCGGGGACTTCTCGGTCACAGGCAACTCCTCCGGCTCGCCATACACTGTAGCCGAAGACGAAAACAGCACATTGCAGCCCCCCTGACTGCGCGCAGCCTCAAGCACATTGAGGAACGAAAGGAGGTTGTTGCGATAATACTTGAGAGGCTCGTCCACCGACTCGCCCACCGCCTTGAATGCCGCGAAATGAATGACAGCGTCGATCCTGTACTTCGCAAAGAGCTCATTCACCGCATCCCCATCGCAGAAATCCATCTTTATGAACGGAAGTTCCCTTCCGAGGATACTGCATACTCCGCGATAGTTCGTGTCATCGCAATTGGACATATTATCCGCAATGACCACGTCGTAGCCGGCCTGTACAAGCTCGACTGTGACGTGGCTGCCTATAAATCCGGCTCCGCCGGATACAAGTACCGTTTTCTTCATGGTACAAAGTTGCTATTTTTATTTGAGAATCAGAAACTCAAATCGGCTCCCCGGTAAAAATCAAGCAACTTTGTCTGGAAAACGCATTTGTAACGTGCCTGGAGATAGTTGGAAGCGGCTTCGAGGTAACGGTTCTTCGACTCATTGTACTCGGTGATGCTGGACATTCCGTTTTCGTATTTCTCTCTGGTGAGGTTGAAGGAGTGCTCGGCGCTGTCGGCAGCTTCCTTGCTGCTGGTGAGCTGGCTCTGGGCCGCGACTGCGTTGTAATAGGCCTGCTGGATTTCCTTGTAGAGTGTCTTCTTCACGCTCTCAAGCTGCAGCTGCTGGTTGTTGTACGAAAGCTGCGCGTTGCGTACGCTGTTGCGCGTGGACATCCTGTTGAAAATTGGCACCCTGAGAGAGAGTCCGACATACGGACTGAAGTTCTTTTTCAGCTGCTTTCCGAACGGGTCGGAGTCATACGCGCTGTTGGTGAAATAGTCCGTGCTTACACCGCCGCTGAGCGACAGGGACGGATAGTATGCCGACCTGGCCTTCTTGATGCTGACTTCAGCCGCCTCGAGGCGGATCTGCTCAGCGGTCACCACCGCCTTCTCCTGTATGGCCTGGGCATAGATGTCTTCCGGAGACGGGAGAAGATGGATTTCAAGTTCGCTTTCCGACGGAGAGACGATACTGAAGCCTTCAGGGGACTCAAGCTCAAGCAACTGCGACAGGTCGAGGATTGAAAGTTTCAGAGAGTTTTCTGCCTGGGTTGCACGGAGCCGGGACTGGGCGAGGGTTGACTGCTGGGCTGCGACCTCGGCTGCGCTCGCCTTTCCGGTCTCTCGCAGCGCCTTGACGCGCTCGAAGAGCTGTTCGTCAATGTCCACCTGATTGTTGGCGACCACGAGCAGTTCCTGGTCATAAAGAATCTGGACGTACGCCTGGGCAACCGACACACGGATGTCGTCCTGCGCCCTTTCAAGATCAGACATTGCCGCAGCAAGGTTAAGCTTGCCCAGCTTGATGCCGTTGGCACCGTTGAGTCCCTGGAACAGGGTTATATCAGCTCCCACGCTGAAACGGGTGGATGCCGTGTTGCTGCCGGTACTGTAAGTGTTGTCTTCGTTCAGACCTCGGCCGAAGGAGAAATTCTCGCCTGCGGAAGCGGAGACGCCGGGAAGCCATTGGTTTTCGGCTGTGTTGAGTTCTATCTCACGCTGCGCCACCGTGTTTTCACGCTGCTTGACCTGGATGTTGTTCTGAAGGGCGTGGTCTATGCATTCCGTAAGTGACCACGGACCGGACACCGCCGCCGCAAGAACCAATGTCAATATTGATGATGCCATAGTGTATTATTTCTCTTCAATTATCTTGTTGCCGCGGACCTTGTCGCCCAGCTTGAGGCCGGACTTCACCTCTATGTAGAGGCCGTCGCTTATTCCTGTGGTGATCTGGATGCGCTCGTAAGGCTCCTTCGCATCCTCGGTCTTGATATAGACGTAAGAGTCGTCACCGTCGAATTCGATCGCGCTCTCTTCGATGGCAGGAACCTGGGTGGCGCTTTCAAGAACGATTTCCGCATTGGAGCTGTATCCGGAGCGTATCATATGGTCTGAAGAGACATCGACGGCCGCCTTGATTTCAAACTGATTGGCGCCGTTGTTGTCGGTCGCTTTCGGTGAGATGTATTCGAGAATCGCCTGCGACTTGTATTCCGGAAGAGCGCCTATTGTGATTGTCATCGGGGTGCCTTCCGCAAGCGAGCCGACCTCTGTCTCGTCGATGTTGCCGTCAAAGATGAGGTCTTTCATATTGGCGACGGTCGCGACGGTGGTACCGTCGTTCATCGTGTTGGCCTGGATTACGGAGTTACCGACCTTGACAGGGATGTTCAGGATAAGCCCGGTGATGGTGGAGCGTATGAGGGTGGAACTTCCCTTGGCGTTGGTGCTGGACACGCCGTCGCGGATAACCTCCAAGGCATCCTGAGCCGCGGCACGTTCCTCAACCGCCTGATTGTAGGCCTGAAATATCTTGTCATATTCATCGGCACTGACGAGGTCCTTGTCGTAAAGGGCCTTTTCACGCTCATAATTTGTCTTTGCCTGCTTGAGGTTGATTTCGGCCAGGCGGACGCGGGACTGGGCGGAGCTGAGCTGGTTCATATCGGGGATGACCTTCAGCTTGGCTATGATTTCGCCCTCCTGTACCATCTGGCCCGCCTCCTTGTAGAGTTCGGCGATGATACCGTTGATCTGTGGCTTGATGTTTACCTCGTTGCGCGGCTCTATCTTGCCGGTTACAATGGTGGTGCGCTCGATGTCGCGGGCCTCGACGGTCAGTTCTTCATACTGGTCCACCTTCGGGCGGGAATTCTTGAAGAGGTACACAAAAGTACCGAGGATAAAAATCGCGATGAACGCGAACAGGATGTACTTGAAAACTCTTTTCATATCGTTGTGTTTTTATTATTCATCTCTCATTGCATCCACAGGCTTGATCTTCATAGCCCTGTATGCAGGGGCCATTCCGGCGGCCACGCCGAGCAGCGCAAGCAACGACAGCGCGAGCATCGCGGTACCGAAGCTCACCTGGAAAGTTATCCCCTGCTCTCTCGTCGCCATCTCCATCAGCCGCAGCACCGATACCGCCAGTACTATTCCGAAAGCGCCGGCTGCCACGGTAAGCGAAACGCTCTCCATAATGATCTGCGACAGGATTTCAAACGGTGTGGCGCCTATGGCGCGACGGATGCCGATTTCGGTCGTGCGTTCCTTTACTGTCACCATCATAATGTTGCTGACACCAATCGCTCCCGCGAAAATGGTTCCGAGGCCTACCAGCCAGATAAGGAAGCTCACGCCCCTCATAAGACTATCCATAAGCTGGAAAATCTGTTCTGTATTAAGCACCTGGATGGCATCCCTGTCGGTCGGGTCAACTATATGCTGACGGGCGATGACCTGCCTGATCCTGTCTTCAAGCGTGCTTGTCTTGATGCTGCCCTTTGCCGTGCAGGCCACAAGGTCGATATAGTCACCGGTGTGCCTCAGGCGCTGTAGAACCGGAAGTGGGACATAGACCTTGGTGTCAGGGCTGCCCTGAATGCTTAAATTGCTGCTGGAAGTGTTCACACCGACAACGGTGAAATAAGTTCCGCCCACCTTGATCGATGTTCCGCAAGGATTCCCGCCATCAGGGAAAAGGGTCTCATAGACACGCTTGCCGATTACGCAGACCTTGCGTTGCTGGTTACAGTCATTCTGGCTGAGGAAACGGCCGTACTTAAGTTTCGGTATTTCAATGTTGACATATTCCGGCAGGACTCCCGTGACGTTGATTTCAAGGGTATGGGAGTCATATTCGGCGTTTATGCCCCACCAGCCGAGCGAAGGGGTCACCACTTCCAGCTCAGGCACCATCTGCTTCAGCCTCGTCACATCACGCGAGCCCATCTCAAACCATCTTCCCTCCTTGTTGCCTTTGTACGGCTTGGTGGTGCGGCTGGTGAAAACGATTGTCGTGTTGGAGGCAAAGCCCTCAAAATTCTGAAGAAGCAGCTGTTTCACACCATCGCCGCCACCTACCATAAAGAGCAGCATAAAGAGGCCCCAGAACACGCCGAAACCGGTCAGCAGGCTTCTGCTCTTGTTGCGCACAAGAGCGTCGCCTATCTCACGAAAACTGTCAAAATCCCATTTCATTCTGCTCTGAGCGCTTCTATCGGTTTAACTTTGGAGGCCTTGAGTGCCGGAATGAGGCCGGCCACCGTACCTGCTATTATCAATACTATCGTCGCCTCGATTGCGACGTCGAATCCCACGGTAGGGTTCTCCATTATCCTGATCGTCATTCCCATAATGTCCTGGGAACTCTGTCCGAGAGTCTTGTCAAGTATATCGCAGGCAATCATACCCAGAACCATACCGATGTATCCGAAAAAGGCCGTGATGATGACACTTTCGGAGATGATCAGCTTGGTGATGTTCCACGGAGACGCACCTATGGCCTTGCGTATGCCGAACTCGTGGGTGCGCTCCTTGACTGTGATGAGCATAATGTTGCTGACGCCGACAATACCTCCCAGAAGGGTGAACAGTCCAACTATCCAGAGAGCCTTGTTGAGGATATTTCCCGCCTTGTTCATCTGAAGGTTCTGGGTGAAACGGTTCCATATCCAGACCGCGCTGCGGTCATCGGGCGCCGCCTTGTGGCGCGCATTCAGCACCGCGTGGATCCCGTCTTCGAACTGTTCGTGGGCTTCTTCCGTGTCAAGGCCGTGGAAGGAGAAAGTCAGTTCGTCTATGTACTGTCCCCTGGCATATACGTCACGCACCGTCGTGTACGGAGCCGGCAGCCAGACGCTCGTGCTGGTCTCGTCGGACTTCATTATTCCCACGACCTTGTAGTTCAGCTTGCCTGCCTTGATACTTTTGCCTATCATCCTTTCAGCCGGGATGTTGGGGTTGTCGAGGAATTTCTCCGCCACATTTTCGGGCAAGACCACAACCTTGCGTCTCTGCTTGATATCAGCATCGTTGATGTAGCGGCCGTGCAGGATAACAATCTTGTCCATATCCTTCCTGGAAGGGAAGTTGCCGTCGAGGCCGCCGGAGACGTGGACGTCACGGTATGTGAAGGTCAGACTTATGCTGGTGGTGGAAGTCACGTCATCAACAATGTCGGGGAAGGCCTCCTTGATTCTGTTCATATCGTCCTCTGTCAGGCGTATGCGTCTGCCGGCGCGATAACCGGCATACGGCTCCGACGTGCGCCCGCCACCCACCTGAACGGTGTTGGTGGCTACGTCGTTGGCTTGGGAATTGAAGGCGTTGCGCACACCGTTGCCTGCACCCAGCAGCACGATGAGCATAAAGATGCCCCAGGACACCGCAAAGCCGGTGAGGCAGGTACGCAACTTGTTGCGCCTGATGGATTCCCATATTTCTGTGATGAGGTCTTTCATTATTTCATTATGCTGCCCACGCCGAAAGCGGATGCGTGATGTTCCTTGTTTTCTTCAATGTTGCCTATGATGCCGTCCTTGATGTGGACGATCTTGTTGGTGCAGTTCGCAACGCCGCTCTCGTGGGTGACGACCACTATGGTCACACCCTCGGTGCGGTTGAGGTCGCTCAGAAGCGTCATCACCTCCTCGGAAGTCTTTGAATCGAGCGCGCCGGTCGGCTCGTCGGCGAGAAGTATCTGCGGATTGGTGATCAGGGCGCGTGCTATGGCGACGCGCTGCTTCTGTCCGCCGGACATCTCGTTGGGGTAATGGCCGGCCCAGTCCCTGATGCCGAGCTTGTCGAGATACTCCAGAGCCATCTCGTGACGTCTGTGGCGCGGCACTCCCTGATAGAAAAGAGGAAGCTCGACGTTTTCGACGGCAGTCTTGAAACCTATGAGGTTGAACGACTGGAAGATGAAACCGATCATCCTGTTACGGTAGTCAGCAGCCTGTCTTTCGGAGAGGTCCTTGATAAGCTTGCCCGCAAGATAATACTCCCCGCTATCATAGTTGTCGAGTATTCCAAGTATATTGAGAAGCGTGGACTTGCCGGAACCCGATGCACCCATAATGGATACGAATTCGCCCTTATCTATATGAAGGTCAATACCTTTCAGCACGTGAAGAGGCTGCGCTCCAAAGTAAGTCTTGTTGACGTTGTTTAAATCTATCATAGTGTACTACTGAACTAATACGGTGCAAATATACGACGGATTTTTGTGTTTCCAATAGTTTGACGAAGAAAAACACTATTTGCTAACGAAAAATCGTGCCGAAGAGTTGCGATTTTCCTTAAATTTTTGAAAACTCGCAGCCGCAATAAGTCTGGTTGTAGAAATCCTGCTCTTTAATAATCTCGGACCGGCGCGGCTGTAGGCCTCCCTTGCGCCAGTTCATATCCCAGAAGATGTCCGGGCATACCTCGAGGCCGGCGGCAGCAACCTGTTCAAGCGATTTCCATCTGGAAGACGCCAGCGAGGTCGTGAGTACCTTCATATCACGTTCACGCGCGAAAGCGGCTGCGCGCGCGAGGCGGAACTTGAAGCACTTCAGGCAGCGCCCACCCCTCTCAGGTTCGTCCTCAAGACCTTTCACAGCGTCCAGCCAGGCCTCGTGGTCGTACTCGTCGCTTACGACTTCGAGATCGAACTTCGCCGCATACCTCACCACTTCGGCCAGGCGCTTCTCGTACTCTTCGCAGGTGTCAATGTTGGAATTGCTGAAGAAAACCACAGGCTTGAGGCCGTTCTCCACCATACATTCGATTATGGCACCTGAGCAGGGTGCGCAGCAGGAATGCAGAAGGATGCGGGAATTTCCGCCGGGTACATCAAGCTTCAACATATCAGAGAACAGCACTGAAGAAGCGGAACGCCAGGAAAGCGACAACCCAGGCCAGAACCAGGGAGTTCGCTACCGTAAAGCCTGCCCATTTCCATCCTATCTCCTTACGCAGCGTCCTGACGGTTGCAACGCAGGGGAAATACAGAAGGACGAACAGAAGGAATGCCAGCGCTACCGCGGGCGTGAACGCGCCCGACTGGCGCATTGCGAGTGCAAGCGATTCTTCGCTGTCGGTGTGGTAAAGGATACCCATCGTGCTCACGATGGCTTCTTTTGCCGGCAGGCCGGTCAGAATGCAGACATTCATTTTCCAGTCGAAACCGAGAGACTCCATCACCGGCTCCATTGCCTTGCCTATCATTGCGAGGCAGGAACTGTCCTCAGCGGCCTTCTGTCCGTTGTCCGTCGGGAAGTATTCCAATGCCCAGATGATGACAGAGGCGGCAAGGATCACCGTGGTGATTTTCTGGAGATAATCTTTCGTGCGATCCCATACGTGGTGCCAGAACGGCCCTGCCGGCGGTATGCGGAACGGCGGCAGCACGAAGATGTCGTCATCCTTGCCCTTGCGGAAGAAAGGAGTATGCTTCATCAGGAAGGCAAACAGCACGGAGAGGATGATGCCCGTGACGTACAGGGAAATCATTATCAGCGCCTTGTGGTTCGGGAAGAAGGCTGAGACGAAGAGCAGATATACCGGAAGCCTGGCCGAGCAGGACATGAATGGTATCATCAGCATCGTGAGGGTACGGTCGAGTGGGTCCGAGATGCGCTTCGCCGCCATTATTGCGGGAACGTTGCAGCCGAAGCCGACCAGCATAGGTATGAAGGAGTTGCCGTGCAGGCCGATGGCGTGCATCAGCTTGTCCATAAGGAAAGCCGCGCGGGACATATATCCGGAATCTTCCAGAAGAGACAGGAAGAAGAACAGGATCAATATGTTAGGAAGGAAGGCAATCACGGCGCCACAGCCCTGTACTACGCCGTCGGCAAGCATATTGGAGAACCAGCCGGGCGCAAGTACGCTTTTGAGCCACTCTGAAAGCCTGTCGATCAAGCCCTCGATCCAGGCCTGCGGGTAGGCTCCCAACGTAAATGTGAGCTCGAAAATGCCGAAGAGGATGATGATCAGGATGGGGATGCCCAGCCAGCGGTTTGTCAGGATGTGGTCGATCTTGTGGAAGAAACGGCTTTCCTTCGGTCCCTGATTGCAATAAAGACTTCCGCGAGTAAACTTGCAATTCTCGCAGTCACCATTACAAATATATCGGGTTGATTTCAAGGCTGTATTTCGGTTGGCGGTGCAAAGGTACAAGTTTTTGTTTTTTTTCTTTGCGTTTTTAAGAAATATCTCTATTTTTGCAGTCCCAAAGTAATGCGGATGTGGTGAAATGGTAGACACGCTACTTTGAGGGGGTAGTGGGCGTTGGCCTGTGTGAGTTCGAGTCTCACCATCCGCACGAAAACAAAGCGCAACCGATTCGGTTGCGCTTTTCGTTTAATCTTCTGCCTCAATGCTTTTGCCGGAGAGGTCATATTGGACATTGTCATCTGCAAAGATCTTTATCTGGCAATCCTTCGAATCGAGCACTACCCGCCATTCGCACACATCCTTCATCTCATACTTATAAAGCTTCTCCTTGCATACTGATGAATTTGCAACGGTGCGTTCTTCATCATAAATGATCTCGATCGGCTTCTGCCCTTTGATGATAAGGAATATTGCATTGCTGTTCCTATCGATGTCAACGAAAGAAATAGGTGCTTTTTCTACAATCTGCCTGCCTTCAGCATCCACTGTGGTCTTGGTGGCGCTTGTGATCCTATGGCTCAGGACCTGTGCGTCAAGCGCAAAAGACATCAATGCCGAGCAGAATACAATACAAAGTAACTTTTTCATAAGTCTTTCAATATGATAACCGCGCGAAGGTAACAATTTTTATTATCATTGTATATCTTTGCAGTCCATTCGAAAGACTTTAGGAATGATGAAAAAATGACTTAATAATTTATCAACCAATAAGTATGAAACGTATTTTACTGATTATGGCATCAACGCTGGCGCTCGCTGCTTGTCAGCCAAAGGCTGGGACAGTCCCGGCCATCGACCCTACCGACATGGACCTTTCCGTCGCTCCTGGCGAAGACTTTTATAAATACGCCAACGGCGGCTGGCAGGTGAAACACCCTCTCACTGCAGAATATGCACGATATGGCTCATTCGACGCTCTGCGCGAAGACAATGTGACCAGGATCAACGACCTCTTCTCCGAGATGTCGGAAATGACTCCTGAAGCAGGCTCTGTCGAGCAGAAGATCGTTGACCTGTACAAGCAGGGCCTCGATTCCGTACGCCTCAACGAGGAAGGAGCCGCCCCGCTCCAGAAATATCTTGACAGGATTTACGCAGTCAAGGACAAGAAGGAGTTCGTCTCTCTTCTTGCCGAACTCAACAAGATGGGCTTCGGCGGTCTGTTCGGCATCGGTGTCAGCGCCGATATGATGAATGGCGACAAGCAGATTGTCTATGCAAGCCAGACCAGCCTCGGAATGGGTTCCCGTGACTATTATCTCGACGCCGAGAACGCACAGCTCAAGCAGGGCTATCTGGAAATGCTCACCAAGCTGTTCGCCCTCAGCGGCAACGCCAACCCTGAGCAGGCTGCCGCCAATGTCCTCAAGGTTGAGGACGAACTTGCCGTCTACTGCTGGACAAAGGCCCAGCTCCGCGACATCGAGAAGCAGTACAACCCTATGAGCTACAAGGAATTCGCAGCAAAGTACCCAGCATTCGACTTCCTTACCTTCGGAGAGCTTCTTGGCATCGGCTGCCCTGAGAAGATGTGCGTTGAGCAGCTCTCATATTTCGACAGCTTCAACAAGTGGTACGCCAAGGCCGACCTTGATGTCCTGAAGGACTACACCGCAGCCGACATCATCACCAGTGCCGCCGGCTACCTCTCCGACGAGTTCTACGCCGCCGACTTCGATTTCTTCAGCCGCCAGATGAGAGGCGTAACCGAACACAAACCTCGCTGGAAGCGCGCTATGGGTGTTCCAAACGGCATCCTCGGCGAAGCCGTCGGCAAGATGTATTGCGAAAAATACTTCCCTGAAAGCTCAAAGAACAAGGTTCTCGAAATCGTCCGCAATCTCCAGACCTCCCTCGGACAGCATATCGACTCCCTCGAATGGATGTCTGCAGAGACCAAGGCATACGCCCGCGAAAAGCTCGCAGGCTTTACCGTGAAGATCGGCTATCCTGACAAATGGAAGGACTACAGCACCCTCGCCATCGACAATGAGAAGAGCTATTTCGACAACATCGTCGAGGCTCGCAAATGGAGTGTCGCCGAGAATCTCGAAGACCTCAAGAAGCCTACCGACAAGACCAAATGGCTTATGAGCCCTCAGACCGTGAACGCATACTATATGCCTACAACCAATGAGATCTGCTTCCCTGCAGCCATCCTCCAGCCGCCGTTCTTCAACGCCGACGCTGACGATGCGGTCAACTACGGTGCCATCGGCGTGGTCATCGGACACGAAATGACCCACGGATTCGACGACCAGGGCCGCCTCTTCGACAAAAACGGCAATATGAACAACTGGTGGAGCGAGGCCGATGCCGAAGCATTCAAGGCCAAGACCGCCATCCTCGTCGATCAGTTCGACAAGATCGAGGTCCTTCCGGGCGTGTTTGCCAACGGAACGTTCTCCCTCGGTGAAAATATCGCCGACCAGGGCGGCGTGGGTGTTGCCTACACCGCTATGCAGAACAGCTGGAACGGCGTTCACCCTGCCGACATCGACGGATTCACCGCCGAGCAGCGCTTCTTCATCGGCTATGCACACGTATGGGCCGGAAACACCACTGAAGAAGAGATGGCACGCCTCACGAAGGTTGACGAGCACTCTCTCTCCGTCAACCGCGTCAATGCTACCCTCAAGAACTTCCAGACCTTCTTCGATGCATTCGGAATCAAGGAGGGCGATGCTATGTGGCGTCCGGAAAATGAGAGAGTTATGATTTGGTAACTCGGAAAACTTTTGTAACTTTGTCGCCCGCTCTTCGAGCAAGAGCAAATTAAGGTTTAACTTTTAATACAGATTCACAATGGCTGTTAAGATTCGTTTACAGCGCCACGGAAAGAAGAATTTCGCATTCTTCCACATTGTAGTGGCAGATTCACACTCACCACGTGACGGTCGTTACATCGAGCAGATCGGTTCCTACAACCCTAACACCAACCCTGCAACCATCGTTCTCAACTCAGAGCGCGCTCTTGCATGGATCAAGGTAGGTGCAGAACCAACTCTCACCGCTCGCCGCATCCTCTCTTACGAGGGCGTTCTCCTTCGTCATCATCTTGATGGTGGCGTAGCCAAGGGAGCTCTCACCCAGGCAGAGGCCGACAAGAAGTGGAACGACTGGAAGGCTCAGAGAGACAGCAAGATCGAGGCTAAGGTTTCCGGTATCAAGAATGCCGCCATCGAGGCTAAGAAGGCTGCCAAGGCTGAGGAGACAAAGGTCAACGAGGCTCGCGCAGAGGCTATCGCAAAGAAGGCCGCCGAACTCGCTGCAAAGGCTGCTGAAGAGGCTGCCGCTGCTGAGGCCGCCGAGACACCTGCAGAGGAAGCTGCCGCTGAGGCAGAAGCTCCAGCTGAGGCTTAATGCTCCAGATCGCCAAAATCCTGAAGTCCAACGGCACCGATGGCGGCATCCTCATTGGAATGCGCGACATCGAAGCACAGGACATCAACCTTAAGGAACCGGTATTCATCGAATTCGATGGACTTCCGGTTCCTTTCTTTATTCTTGACATCACCCCGAAGGGCACTTCAAAGGCCGTCGTCCATCTCAACGACGTCAACACCCTGGAGGATGCCGAGGAGATAGTGGGACGCGCCGTCTTTTCCGACGACTTCGAGGAGGAGGAAGAAGAAGAGGACTTCCTCGGTTGGACAGTCTATGACCGCGACACAAGGGTCGGGGTCGTCGACGGCTTCGAAGACATCCCCGGCAACCCCTGCCTTGCGATAGGGGAAATCCTTATCCCCCTTCACGACGACTTCGTCGTTTCTGTCGACGACGAAAAGCGGGAGCTCGTCCTTGACCTCCCTGCCGGCCTGTATTAGCCGAATTTTTGTATCTTTACACCTGTGAAGGTCAGCATCGTAATAGTATGTATGAACAGGATGGACAATCTGTATCCATGCCTGCAGAGCGTTGAAGGCAACACGGAAGTGGAACACGAGACGCTTGTGATTGCATACAGGTTCGACAAAAGCAATCTGGAAAAGGCCGGAAAGGACTTCCCGCAGGTAACCTTCATCCCGAACGACGACATCTCCGGCTTCGCCGAAAACAACAACATCGCCCTTCGTCAGGCGTGCGGCGAGTTCTGCTTCATCCTCAACGACGACACTGTTTTTGACGGTCCGGTGATCGACCGCCTCATCAGGGACTTTGACAAGCTTCCGTCCGAGGCCGCAATCGTAAGTCCGCGTCTGCTCAACGCCGACGGCACGCTCCAGCTATGCGGCCGCCCACCATATCCGGCAATCAACTACGTCCGCCAGCAGTGGCATCTCTACAAGGAACCGATCGATGACACCGTCGGGAAAGCCCCGCTCTTCAACGAAGTGTTCGAGACCTCAAACATCACCGGCGCCTGTTTCCTCATCAGGACAGAAATCTTCCGCAAGCTCGGCTGGTTCGATGAGACATATTACTTCACCCCTGAGGACATCGCCCTCTCAACCATAGCCCGCGAGAGCGGATACAGGGTTTTCGTCGACAGGGCGGTATGCATCACCCACAAATGGAAGACGACCGCGTCGCGGATTTCGCCGGCCATACGGCCAACAGCGGTGCGCGGCTCGCTGATTTTCTTCTCCCGCGGCTCTGGCCTCCGCTATGCCCTGCTTGCGTGCGGAGTCTGGCCGGCCGAAATGGCCAAAAGAATCAAAGCCTCCGCCAGGATGCTGTTCCATCCGTCGGAGGAGAACCGCATCAAACTTCTGACATTCCGCAACATCACGCGGAATATCTTTACCAGGCGCAGCCCGAAACAGATCTTCAAAAAATATTTCAATGGCTGAAGTTCTCGCAATCATAGTCACGTACAATGGTATGCGCTGGGTGGAGCGCTGCCTCGGCAGCGTGCGCGCCGCCGGCCTCGACGCCGTTGTCATCGACAACGGATCGACGGACGGCACGGCGGAATACATCGCAGAGCATTTCCCTGAAATGCAGCTGGTGCAGCCGGGAAGCAATCTCGGCTTCGGCGCAGCCAACAACATCGGTTTCCGCAAATTCCTGGACGGAAAATACGATTTCGCCTACCTCCTGAACCAGGACGCCTGGCTTAACGAAGACACATTGGAAAAATTACTCGCCGCGGCCGCGCCTGAATACGCCATCCTGAGCCCGATACAGACAGATGCGGAGGGTAAACCGGACAAGCGTTTCGCCAGGAAATGCGGCAAGGCTCTCGCCAGTACGGCAGAAAGCATCGCCGATGTCCGCTTCGTAATGGCAGCCCACTGGCTCGTGAGCCGGAAAGCCATTGAAACGGTCGGGGGCTTCTCCCCTGCCTTCAAGCAGTATGGAGAAGATGACAACTGGATCCATCGCGCGCGTTATTTCGGATACAAGGTCGGTGTGGTACCGGCGGCGAAGGCTGTTCACGACAGGGCGGAACGCAGCGTGTCGAAAGAGGCGAAGATGAAACTGAAATGCGTCGCCACCGTCGTCAAGGTAAGCAACCCGTGCAACTGCCTGGCCTTCCGCTACATTGCGGAGCCGTTCGAACTTCTTTGCATGGCCGTTAAAAACGCTTCCTGTTACCCTCTGAAGTTTATCCCGACACTTCTCGGCAGATATGGCGAGCTGACGCGTCTCCGCGCCGAATCCAAGCGCCGCGGGGCATTCCTTAGGTAATACAGCGGCTATTTGCTGTGCGGAAGATACTTGAAACCCGGGTGGTTTCTTGTGCTTTGCCCTTCCGGAAGAAGGTAATCGGGCTTCAGGCCGCATTTGTGAAGGACAAGCATTTGGGAGAGCTGGTCGCGGAGGCAGAGATGCTCAATCTTGTCCCACCACATTTTGTCAAACAGGAGGACATTTTCAGCGTTGTGCTTCCTAAAAATCACGTTCGTCTCCATCAGTCCGGAATGGCGCTTTACGCCCGAAAACAGATAGATTGTATGTAGCTGGGCGAGTTTCAGATAAGAAATGTAGCGCATATCACGGCACTTTTCAGCCTCGGCATATATGCAGTCACGCGAAGGATGCTGCATTCCGGAAAACTCCACGCCTCCTGCTATCTTTCCTGCGATGATGTCGTATATGGCTTCTGATTCTATGCTTATGTTGCCGTCTATCCACAGGCTGTACTCATATTCCGGCAGGAGCGTATGCGGGTGCAACTTCGCATATCTGGCCGTCAGCGTACGGTTTTTTCCTTCGTAGGGCAGTTCCCGAATCTCCCAAACGCCGTCCCTGTCCCGTGTCTTCTCCCCTTTGCCGACAAAACAGATGAAATCGAAGCCGTCCCGGACCCGGGCAGGCTGGAGAAGAATGTCATAATTACCTGTGATGCAGGTATATATCGCTACTTTTTCCATATGCTTTTCATATAGGATATTTCACCTGCTGTAATTGTAAAGAATGACCTGAAATACCGTCTTACAGGGAAGCCGGTCTGTCTATGGACGATGATGAGTTTCTCGGCAAACACTGACAGGTAAACCGCGATGAAACAGATGTATGCCCACTCGGCGCCGGTCCCGTTTCTGAATGCAAGCCAGGTAAGAGGCAGGCAGAGCAGAGAACTTGTGCCGGTTATCAGGTAGTACCTTTTGACGTCTCCGGTAGCCTGGACAAGCGTTACGAGAGTGTTTGGCACCATATCAACCATCAGACACAGAAGCACGAGCCGGGTAAATAATGGCGCATGTTCCGGCACATTCCCCAGCCACAGGCGCAACAGCGGTTCTGCCCAGATGGCAATAGGGATGAACATCAGCAACAGCATCCAGAAAGTATATTTGGAACCCTTGCGTACAAGCTCGAAACAATACTCTTTGTCGCCCGAAGCCCAACTCTTTGTTATCTGAGGATTGAGGGCGGTCAGGAAATTGGTCGCGAAATTCTTGAGAAGCCCCTCAACCTGGGCGGCTACTCCACGGGCGGCGTTCATGGCGACTCCAAAGAAGGCGTTCACAAGAATATTCACGAAACGCGTATTGATTATGAATGCGCTGCTGCCGAAGAAGTTCCAGCCTGCAAAACCCATCATCTCCCTTATCAGAGGCTTGTCGAATGAACTCATTCCGCGCGCTTCCTCAAACGAGTTGCGGCAATAGATGCCGTAACTCATCCGCACAATCAGCGCAGTCGCTGCCATCATAACCGAATATGCAACCAGATTATCCTTGAACCCATAGAGGAGCAGCAGTGCCACCGACAGTTTCAGCAACCCCTCGACTATGCTTATGACGGCAAAGACTCCCATTCTCTCGTGAGCGATTATGGTGGCGTTGTACGGTACCGACATCAGGTTCAGCACCAGAACGGCAGTCGAGAAGACGAGTACAGCCTCCGCAGCACCCATTCGCCCTTCGGGAATCTGCATCTTATGATGAAGAAGCCAGGAGCCAACCGTCGCGACAAGGATTACAATCAGGACGGAAAGCGCCAGCTGAATGATGATACTGGCAGAAAATATCTTCTTCTGCTTTTCAGGATTCCCCTCACCCAGACCGGCCGACATATATCTGACAATAGCTGCGGAAAGCGCGGAAGTGATGAAGGTAAAGCCCACCACGACGTCGCCGACGGCATTGTAGATGCCGAAATCGTCGATGCCAAGCGCTTTCAGGACTATTCTTGAGGTGAACAGCCCGATGCACATCAGCACAAACATGCGCACATACAGGAGCATGGTATTGCGCGCCACCCTTTTGCTTGTATGTGATATATCTGTTCCGTTCATAAACGTATCATATCTCCAATCCTGCGATCCCATCCGGCGGGTTCGAATGGGATATAACCTCCGTTTGGATAGAAAGTCAACTCACTGAAATAAATCCGCCCACGAATCTCATACATATCGACTCTGACAAACGGACTGCCGACAGAAGCCGCCAACTTGACGACAAGCGATTTCATATCTTCAAAATGAGCACAAATAGGAATTCTGTCGCCGAAATTCCTATAGTCAGTCCTTCTGAAAGGCAACTCCACTCCGTCCAGTCCGGCAAAAGAAATCTTGGCCGTGCTATGATCCTCCATCCCTGCGGATATGTATAAAAATTCCGGCTTTCCGTTCATACAGAAAAACTTATAGTCAATCAGACCGTTTTTCTGAGACGGATCTTCCATATATTGCTCACAAATGATTCTCGGTTTTACACCTTTGTACGACCATTCACGGTCTCTGAACCAGAAATCAGTCTTGAGGGCCGTCCGAAGTTTGCGGGAAGCCCCGCAAATATCCAGAGATGATTTGTCCCGGCAGATTACAATACCTCCGCTGTCGTGTGTGCATTTAAGCACGAAGCTGGAAGGAAGCGTGTCCCAGGGAATATCACACACCCTGTCATATACGCCTAATGTCGGAATTATATGTTCCTCTCCGATTATGGCGGCAACATAGTCCTTTGCCGCCGCCTTGTCCACCATTGTATGGTAAATCGGCTTTCTGTCATACAGCTTGAGCCACTGGATTTTCTCGTTGAAAGAAAGAGGGTTGTCCAGATCGAGCCTGCAACCCATCTTGAGCTGCCAGCGCAACTCCAGATATTTTCTATCTCCGAAAAGCCAGGGGGCGTGATAGACGAGATTTTTCAGAATGCGGTTCACACTATTCTGCGACGCTGACGGTTGCGCCCTTCAGATCCTCGTAGAAGGCCACTTCAGTTGACTTGAAATATGGGCAGAGCCAAATGAATCCGATACCTGCGGTGAGGAGGCAGAGGATGAACCAACCGATGAAGCTGAGGTAGAGATAGAAGAGGTCGAACTTGTGACCCTTCATCATCTCGCGGCTGCGTGTGCTTGCCTCCCAGGCTGAAAATTCAGGATTTTCCTCAAGGATATATGGGGTCATTGCATAGGCGAATGACATTACGATGCCCGGGATGAAGAAAAGCATAGTCCAGAGGCAGACCTTCAAGCCCATGAAGAACATACCGAGGACCTTGTGAAGATAATTGGTCGTCGAGAACCTGACCATATTGTTGGTGCAGTCGAGGTCGTTTGACTCGAAGAACACCCTCATTGCATTCGCAAAGCCAAGTTCAAGCGGTGACGCAAGAAAGATTGCCAGAAGGAAAGTCGCACCTGTCGAACCCAGTTCGTTAGCAACCGAAGCCGGATTGAACAATGCCGGCAGAGAGCTCGCGCCGCAGATGGCAGCGATTACAAGCACATAGATGATGCTTGCGATTACAAGAGGAGACCAGTTGCCCTGGATACGGGACAACGCGGCATTTTTATATTCCTGATTCGTTTTCATATTATATGGTTTTTACAAATATACCGAAAACTGCTGAACCTGAGCCGGTCATAGAAGAATAAACGGCTCCTTCGGTGTAAAATTTTTCCTTCAACGCGGCTATTTCCGGATGTTCGGGGAATACGGACGCCTCGAAATCATTCACCAGGCGGCCCCTCCAAAGCTCTGGCGGCAGGGCAAGCACCTCGCGGACACTCTCTCCCTCCTCGCCCGGCCTGATGCCGGAATACGCCTCCTTCGTCGAGACGTGCACCCCTTCCGGGACTGCCACCCGTATATCATACGCGCTCAGATCGATGTCAAACGGCTCAAGGATCTCTCCCCGGCCCGTGCCGAGCATAGGCCGGTCATAAACGAAAAAAGGGCAGTCAGAGCCAAGTCTGGAGGCATAAGCGGCCAGTTGCAGATCGGAAAGGCCAAGGCAGAACATAGTGTTCAGCGCCTTCAGCATATATGCGGCGTCTGCAGATCCGCCTCCGAGACCCGCGCCTACGGGCGAATTCTTCTTCAACTGGATCTTCACGCAAGGCAGCTGCGGGAAGTCCGACTTGAGGATCCTCCACGCCTGAATCGTCAGATCCTTCTGCGGATCCCAGTCACAGTTTGTGATTTCTATGGTCGTCGCCCCGGCAGGAGTGACGGTAAGTTCATCGTGGAATGCACCGCAAGGCACGAAAAGCGTCTCGAGTTCGTGAAAACCGTCGGGGCGCTTGCGCAGGACACGCAGTCCGAGATTGAGCTTGACGTCAGGCCAGACTGTCATAAATTTCAGCTTTGAGGTCTTCTGAAAGCCTTTCGGCAACCGGAGAGATGAAGGAAATCATCTGCAGGCGGCGCGCTTCTTCCTCCCGGATACCACGGGAGCGCATATAGAACAGCTCATCGGCATTGAGGAATCCGGAAGTCGCACCGTGCGAGCACTCCACGTCATCGGCATAGATTTCGAGCTGGGGGCGCGATTCGACCACCGCCTTGTCGCTGAGAAGGATGGTGTGGTTTTCCTGATATGCCTTTGTCTTCTGGGCATCCTGCTTCACATAGATGAGGCCGTCGAAAGACGCGCGGGCCGTGCCGCCGACGATGCCCTTGAAGAGCTGACGCGACACGCACCCCCCGGAATTGTGCTTCAGAAGCACATTTATCTGCACATCCTCGCTCTCCCTGCAGAGATACAGACCGGCAAGGTCAACGCTGGCGCCCGGGCCGTCAAGGTCTATCTCGATGCTGAGGCGGCAGCTTGTGCCGGGCAGGGCCACAATGGTCCAGCGCAGGCTCTCGCCCTCGCCCAGACGGACAAGGCAAGGCACTTCGTCACGGCCTATTATGTAAGTCCGCTCAATCATTTATGCTTTCGAATCCTTCAGCCCAGATCCTGTCGGCAAGTTCGCGTCCGGCCGTCTTCACAATGCGGCCGTCCTTCAGGACGTGCACGACATCGGGCTGGATGTACTCGAGGAGTTTCTGGTAATGGGTTATTATCATTATTGATTTCTCAGGGGTACGGAGGGCATTCACGCCATCCGCCACAATCTTGAGGGCATCGACGTCAAGACCGGAATCTGTCTCGTCAAGGATGGCGAAAGCCGGGTCCAGCATAGCCATCTGGAATATCTCGTTGCGCTTCTTCTCACCTCCGGAAAATCCTACGTTGACCTCGCGCTTCGCGAATTCCCCCTTCATCTGCACGAAAGCCATCTTCTCCTTCAGGAGTTTCAGGAATTCAGCCGGCTTGAGCTCTTCGAGCCCCTGCGCCTTGCGGCGGGCGTTGATCGCGGCCTTCATAAAGTTCGTGATGCTTACTCCCGGGATTTCAATCGGATACTGGAAACTGAGGAACAACCCGGCCCAGGAGCGCTCCTCCGGTGCCATCGCCAGAAGGTCGCGGCCGTCATAGATGACGCTGCCCTCCGTCACCTTGTAGTCAGGACGGCCGGCAAGCACGGCTCCAAGAGTGCTCTTGCCGGCACCGTTGGGTCCCATAACGGCATGCACTTCGCCGCGGCGGACGACAAGGTCCACCCCTTTCAATATTTCTTTGCCCTCAATCCCCGCGTGGAGATTCTTGATTTCCAGTAATACGTCGTTCATATCATTGGTGGTTTAGCCGACGGCTCCCTCAAGGGAGACGGACAGCAGTTTCTGGGCCTCGACCGCGAACTCCATCGGGAGGCGGGAGAGGACTTCCTTGGCATAGCCGTTCACGATGAGGCCTACAGCCTCCTCGGGCCCTATGCCTCGCTGGTTGCAATAGAAGAGCTGGTCTTCGCTTATCTTGGATGTCGTGGCCTCGTGCTCGACAGAGGCGGTAGGACATTGGTTGTGTATGACCGGGAAGGTGTGTGCGCCGCACTGCGAACCGATGAGGAGGGAGTCGCACTGCGAGAAGTTGCGTGCACCCGCGGCGCCGGGATTCATACGCACCAGACCTCTGTAGGAGTTCTCGCTATGGCCGGCGCTGATGCCTTTCGACACTATGCGGCTTCTGGTGCCGCGGCCGAGATGGATCATCTTGGTGCCGGTGTCCGCCTGCTGGTAATTGTTTGTGAGGGCGACGCTGTAGAACTCTGACGAGCTGAAGTCTCCCTTCAGGATCGTCGAAGGATATTTCCAGGTGATGGCGGAACCCGTCTCCACCTGCGTCCAGCTCAGATGGGAGCCGCTTCCCTTGCAGATGCCGCGCTTGGTGACAAGGTTGAGGATACCGCCCCTGCCTTCGGCGTCTCCCGGGTACCAGTTCTGTACGGTGGAATACTTCACGTCGGCGTCTTTCTCCACCACAATCTCGACAACGGCGGCGTGGAGCTGGTTCTCGTCGCGCATAGGTGCGGTGCAGCCTTCCATATAACTGAGCTGCGAGCCCTCGTCGGCCACTATGAGCGTACGCTCGAACTGACCGGTGCCGGAGGCGTTGATGCGGAAGTAGCTGCTGAGCTCCATCGGGCACTTGACCCCCTTCGGGATATAGCAGAACGAGCCGTCGGAGAACACGGCGGAATTGAGTGCAGCGTAGAAGTTGTCGCCCGACGGAACAACGGACGCAAGATACTTGCGCACCAGGTCCGAATACTCGCGGACAGCCTCTGAGAAAGAACAGAAAATGATTCCCTTCTCAGAGAGCGCCTTCCGGTATGTCGTACCGACGGACACACTGTCGAAGACGGCGTCGAAGGCAACCACACCGGCAAGCGCCTCGCGCTCCTTGAGCGGAATGCCAAGCTTCTCGAAAGTCTTTTCTATCTCGGGGTCTATTTCTTTCGGGCGGTCACTGTCGCTCTTCGGAGCGGCCCAGTAGATGATGTCCTGGAAATCGATTTCCGGCATCTTGAGGTGCCCCCAGTGCGGCTGAGGCATCTTCTGCCACTTGCGGAATGCGTCGAGCCTGAACTCGAGAAGCCATTCCGGCTCCTGCTTCTTGGAGGAAATCAGACGGATGATGTCTTCGGAAAGGCCCTTCGGCACATACTCCTGCTCGACTTCGGTAACGAAGCCTTCCTTATACTCCTGCCGGGTGAGGTCTTTGATCAAATCGTCCATATCAAATACAAAGATACAAGATTTTATCGTATCTTAGCGTAGAATACCACCTTCCGGAATGAACCTGACTCTGATCATACTTGTCGTAATCATCCTTACCAGCATCGCCCTCAACAAGCTTTCCAGCAAAATGGGCGTGCCGGTACTGCTCCTGTTCATCCTGCTCGGTATCCTGCTGGGATGGAACGACACCAGTATGATGGAGCGGTACGGAGTGGTCGAGACCACCTGTTCCACCGCATTGATATTCATCATTTTCTATGGCGGATTCGGCACGAAGTGGTCGACGGCACGGCCCGTCATCAAGGAGTCGGCATTTCTTGCCACGTTCGGAGTCCTCATCACTGCGGCCCTCACGGGCACATTCTGTCACTTCGCCCTGAAATGGGGGTGGGTGGAGAGCCTGCTTATGGGCTCGGTCGTCAGTTCAACCGACGCGGCATCCGTCTTCTCCATATTGAGAAGCCACAAGATGGGTCTCAAGAACAATACCGCCCCTATGCTCGAGATAGAAAGCGGCTCCAACGACCCCTGCTCATATCTGCTTACAATCGTGATGATCTCGCTGCTCAAGGGGGAATCGATGGGATTTGAGATTGTCTGGAAAGTCTTTGCGCAGCTTGCCTTCGGCGGCCTTTTCGGCATCCTCATCGCTCAGGGCACGCTCTTGCTGCTCAAACGGGTCAGACTGCCCGAGGGGTTCAGCTCCCTGTTCTTCGTCGCCGTGGCCCTCCTCTCATTCGCCCTTCCGTCCATTGTCGGAGGGAACGGCTACCTGAGCGCCTACGTCGCGGGCATCATCCTCGGCAACTCTGACCTGAAGGACAGAAAGACAATGGCAACCTTCTTCGACGGCATCACATCCCTGACGCAGATAGTCATTTTCTGCCTGCTCGGCGTGATGGTCATCCCGGGGAATCTGCTGAAGGCAATAGTCCCGGCGGTGCTGATCTTCGCCTTCCTGACCCTCGTCGGCAGGCCTGTTTCAGTCTTTTCCATCCTGGCTCCTTTCAAGAAATACTCCGGCAGGCAGATGGGATTCATCTCCTTCGTGGGGCTCAGGGGTGCCGCATCCATCGTGTTCGCCATAATGACCCTCAACCCCAATGTCAGCCTTGAAAACGACATCTTCAGCATAGTGTTCTGCATAGTCCTGATTTCGATGAGCCTGCAGGGATCGCTGATCCCAGTTGCGGCAAAAGCATTCGATATGATGGACAGCAGCGTAGACGTAATGAAGACCTTCAACGATTTCAGCGAGGCCGAATCAGTCTCATTCGGCAGCCTCTCCATCAAGGAACGCGACAAATGGGCCGGCAAGATGATCAAGGACCTTATGCTTCCAAGCGACGTGCAGATCACATTGATACTGCGCGGCGAAGAGAGGATTGTGCCCAAGGGGCATACAGAAATCAAGGAGGGAGACAAGGTCATCATCTGCAGCCGCACCTTCTCACACGGCGGCGACATCAATCTGATAGAGCACCTCGTGCCTCAGGACAGCCATTGGATCGGAAGCACAGTCAAGGATTATCCTAAAAAGGACAATTCCATTCTCGTGATGATAAAGCGCGGCAGCGAGCACATCATCCCGAACGGCAACACCGTCATCAAGTCCGGTGACGTGATGTTCATCCTGAAGCAGTAAACCAGATATCTCGCTGCGGGCCATAGATGCAATCCGCAATCTTCTCCAGATACTTTGCGTCTGTCTTGTCGAAAGTGCCCAGCTCCCTGCTGTCTATGTCAAGAACGGCTACAACACGTCCTTTACTTCTCAAAGGGACGACGATTTCACTTTTGGATTCGCTCGAACAGGCAATGTGACCGGAGAATTTCGATACGTCCGGCACAACCACCGTCCTGTCTTCAGCCCAGGCTGTCCCGCAGACACCTTTCCCCAGGCGGATCCTCGTGCAGGCAAGAGGGCCCTGGAACGGGCCGAGAACAAGCATATCGTCGTCTGCCACCCGGTAGAATCCTGTCCACCAGAAGCCGAACTCATTGTGCAGCAGGGCCGCCAGGTTGGCCATCCGGGCAATTACATCTTCCTCGCCGCTCATAAGAGAACGGACTACTGGAAGCAGAGCGACGTATCTTTCTTCTTTGGTTTGCATTGCTTCAATCTATTCAGCAGGCACGTCTGTCACAGGACGCACGGAGAAGCCTCCGTAACGGGTGTTATCTTTGTAGTTTGGAAGGAAATAGCTACTACTAAAGTCCATCGAGTACGCATTTTCTCCGGAATAGAAGGAACTTGACCAATAGACGCCTTGGCTATTCAGAAAACTTTGCCATGTGTTGTTGCCGTAGCCTGCAGCTGGGAGGAAGATGTGCGTGTCGGAAGTTGTGTAACCGGTTTGTCCGCCATATTTGCCCTTATCCCCAGCAGCCTTTGCCTTGTAGACTATGACGCCCTTCACACCTGTGCCGTTGTAACCGTCAGTCCATTCACAGTAGCAGTTGTCCTTGAGGGACTGGAATTCATTGGATTTTGGCGTGCGCCAGCTTGAATTCACCACGGTTGCGGCGTCATAAGCAGGAAGGAGAATCTTGGTGGAGGCGTCATACGGCGGGGTGCTCCATTCAACAAAACTACTACTGCCGCAATATGATTGCCAAGCGTAGCCGGATGTCATTCCTGTTTTCCACGAAAGTGATGCAGGCCATCCACCTGTTGTCGTGTAGTATGGCGCAATCTCTCCCCAGGCGAAATAGTCTCCGGTGTCCTCAGCCTTGGTGGCGCCGAGGTTGCACTTTGCCCAATAGAGAGGTTTGCCAGCGGCATCAGTAATACCAAGGTCAACGAAACCATCCGGGGCGGGCGGAGCTATGAATGAAAGAGCACTTGACTCAAATGTGGCAAGCGAAACCACATTCTTTGTAACGGTGAAACTGCTGGCCGCCTTCGTTGCCACGATGTTGTACATTGCAGTAAGGGTAAGGGTGGCATCGCTGTATGTGCCCGCAGGAAGAGCAATGTTGAACACGGTGCCCTCCGCGGTCAGCGCGACGCCAGAGGTCCCGCAGTCAAGGGTAACGTCAAGTGTCGGAGAAGTCGACTTGACATTGATGCTCTTGATGGTCTTGCTGCCCTTCACGGTGTAACGCAGGATTCCGCCTTCATTTGCGAAGGCGATGTCGGAAACACTTCCATCGCTTCCAACCGTGGCTGTCGCCTTCATCGGGGCTCCGGAAATGTCCGTTGCGCTGACGTATGTCTGTGCCGGCCAGTTCGTGCCGTCGTATGTGGCAGGGTAATAGACTGTATATGTGCCTTCAACAGGAGTCACGCCGCACGTAAACGTCCCGTTTGAGGTGCCGCTTCCTGAGGACAGAGTGAAAGTATATGTCGTTGCGGGAGCGTCACTCTTGATGAACTTGATCTGGTCTCCCGTTGACCACAACACGCTGTAGTCGTTCGCCAGGGTCGTCTTGGTGACGGCATCGGTGGTGGCATACACAACAGCCCCGCCGTTTCCGGCCTCTTTGTTCTCAACAAGGTCTCCCTTCGTACAGTTCGTGAATCCTGCAGCTGCTGCAAGAATCGTCAGAAATAAATTAATCTTTTTCATACTCTTTCTTGCATTAGTGGTTATGCCCAAGGGTTGTAGTCCTCGCTTCCATACTGCTCGTTGCTCCCGCAGAGTACTCTCTGCGCCTTGATTTCTACGACCTTCACATCAGGTGAAGCGTAGGGGGCCTGGGCGCCGCCCTTGTTGTTCAATTCTTTTGTTTTCATCAGTATTGATTGGTCGACTTATTGGTCGTTCTTGCACCCTGCATTGGGTGTTTTGTTACATTGTGGCCGTTAAAGTTAGCAATTCTTTCGAAAAACGTGATGAATTCTTCTTCTTTTTATGTTCGTCGAGGTTCGTCTGCCTGGACATATGCGTCGAACATACTGAGAATCCGTGAAAGCAGAAATTAATGGGAGAGATGGCATATTCTCTATGGTTGGAAAATAATCGCTACCTTTGTGGGCGTATCATGAAGCATTTTTTCATTATCGTGGCCGTTATAGCTGCAAGCCTATGCTCCTGCAGCAACGGGAGCGAACTCGTTATTCTTGCAGCGGAAGAGGGCGAGTACAACAAGTGTCGGGAGATTTTTCCCGAGATAGAATGTATTAGGACAGGAATCGGCGCCGGCAATGTCATCAAGGCCTGCTGCAATCTTCCCAAAGGGACCCGCATCATCAACATCGGCTATGCCGGAAGCAACAACGTCGAAATAGGAACGGTATCCCTGGTGAGCGACACTTTCAGATACACTGACGGGAATTATAAGTTCGATGACCACGCCAACCCGCTTCACCTCTCGGACGAAGGACTTCCGTGTTATACTGGAAACAGTTTTTTTACTGAATCGGGCAGGACCGAGCCCACGCTTTATGACATGGAGCTTAACTATATAGCTTCATTCTCGCCTCATCTCGAACTGGTTGCAGCGGTGAAAATTGTCAGTGACAACCTGAGTGTAGATGAATACCTGAATAATATCAAAAGAGAATCAGGCGTGCTTACAAGCGATGAAGTCTGGGCGAATGTAAGGCAGGCTGTGGAAACAATATTGTCCCGTAACTCAGACAGAAAGAGATGAAATTTAGAATTATCAATTCATTATTGATTGCATTCGCCTGCCTGACAGCATTCGGATGCAGTCCTTTGGACAGGCCGGAAAAGCCGCTTGTTTACGGCTACCCGCAGGCCGAATATCACAAGGCGGGATCCATTCTGATGTACACTCCCGGTGCAGAACTCTTTGACGGAGTCATCCATCCGGATGCCGGATTGTATGAGAAGTATTTCGACATCGACAAGGCTGCCGACGAGCACAGAAATTATATTTCAATGCTTGAAAAGGAAGGTTGTACCGTTCACACAGTAACGAACACGTTGCTTTCAATGCCTCACGACCGCCTCGTCTCCCTTGCACAGCCGTCTCTTAAATACGATGTAAGCAATCTTGAAATTAGTGAACAGGAGGCTCAGGCCCTGTATAAGCGTGAGGTCCTTGCTTCGATGAGCAATTCCGACCTTGTCCGCATCATAATCAACAGGCCTACCGTCATACTCAAAAAATCAGGCATCAACACCGGATTCGAGGCTCAGTATCTGCATAATCCTCTGATGAATATGTATTTCCTCAGGGACCAGAGCATAACCACAGCGAATGGGCATATAATGTGCAGGATGAACTCCAGCCAGAGAGCTCCTGAGGTTGACATCATCGAAGCCTGCTATGAGCAGCTCGGCGAACCCGCCGTTTATCGGGTGAAAGGAGAGGACAGTTATCTCGAAGGCGGCGACTACATCCCGTTCGGAACCATCAGCCTTATCGGCCAGGGGCTCAGAACCAACCAGAAGGCCATAGACGAGCTGCTTGGAAACAACTGCTTCGGGCACGATACGGTAGTGGTGGTGCGAGAGCGCTGGAAAGACCAGTATCAAATGCATCTTGACACCTATTTCAACGTGATTGACAAGGACTTGTGCACGATGTGCTTCAACCGCTACGACGCTAAGGATATAAGCGACATAAACTATCTGACGATGGATATGTATGTGCGCAGCCCCGGACAGACAGCTTATCGCCTGGACGAGAGGTATTCCGGAAAAGGTTTCCGTGAATTCCTTGAGGCCAGAGGAGTGAAAATAATCCGCGTAAGCAAGGAGGACGCAGACCACTACGCCAATAACTTCCTCACCATCGATGCGCGTCACATTATGTCCGTGGCCGGACAAAGCAAGGACCTCGAAGCCGAGTATGCCAAATACGGTGTGCGCGTGGAATGGGTTCCGCTCGACAATCTCATCGGTGGTTACGGTGCCGCCCACTGTATGACTCAAGTGCTCAATCGAGGTAAATAATCGCGATTCAATTGATTTTCGTACATACGCGAATGATTGATTCGCGTATGCACCAATTCACCCGTATGTATAAATGACAGTAAGGTGCCCACAAACTGAGAGGGCTGTCCTCAAAGAGCAAGGACAATCGCCGGATCGATGTCGAGCTTCTTGGAAATCATTCGAGCCTGATTATACGTCGGCGTCTTCTTCCCGCCAATGATATCGCACAACCTAGGTGCGGACATTCCCAGCAGGGATGCGAGCTCTTTCTGTGAATACTTGCGTTCATTCATCCTCTCCACAATGGTATTCGATAATGAAGGTGTCTGAATAGGATAATGCTCCTGTTCGTATTCCTCCGCCATCGCTGAAAGGACATCAAGTTCCAGAAGCCGCTTGTCGTCTTTCGGAGTATTCTCATCGGTGGCAAAGAAAAGTTCATCAATCCTTGCCATAATAGCATCGTACTGCTTTTTGTCCCTTATCTGTGCCATAACTTAAATGTTTGAAACGTCAATCTTCATATATTCATCGTGCGTTCCCACAAAACGGATATAGACCAATTTCGGGGTAAACTTGACTGCGACCACAAGCCGGTAATTATTACCTTTTATGTTAAACACATAATGCTGATTACCGACATAATCAACAGAGTTGAAATCCGCCCGCATATCATTGAACGATTCCCACTGTGCCCTGCTTACCTTCAAATACCATTCGCTCAATGGTTGCTGAGTTTCGGGATGTTTTTCCCAATACTCACGAAGACTGTTGATTGAAATAATTCTCATGCTGCAAATATACAAAATTATTCAATATGAAACATTATTATCAATTAAATAATTTATATCTAGTTCATCCGTCTGGACGGATGAAACGTGATTGCTTAACGGCGTAAACGAACTCAGTTTCGCGGCCCACCCACCGCCCTGTGATGCTCTGACGGGGATAAAAAATTCCAGCGCCCCTATTTTTTGACAAGGGCGCTGGATAAGGGCTTTCAAGGGTTTGTATTAGGTGGATTTATTATTTTACTTCTGTAACGAGGCGGACACTATATTTTTGGTGACGAGCGCTCCATTCCGTGCTTTGTAAATCTCCCCTGTCGGGCGTGACATCCACGCTACTGAAGTACATTAAGTATGAGCTGCCGTAGGAACATGCAGAAGACGACCAATAGAAGCCTTCATTTTCGTCAGCAGAGACTTGGCCACTATTATAGTAGCCCGCAGCGGGAAGAAATACGATGCCGGCTGCGTTGATTGCATCCCAAGTCATAGAGCCGGAGACAACTTCACCGTTGTAATTGTCCGGGTATAGGAATACACCATAGTAATTTGTACCTCCGATAGTAAAATCTCTCATAGCTATGCTGTAACGAGCCTTACCATTAGTCATTGTTCTGGTGTTGATCAGGTACACCCACTCTTCCTTGGAGAGCATGCGCCATATACCTACTGTTATGTTATTTGATTCGCAATAGGCAACGCCCCAATCATCTCCACCCTCTGAAGAAGCTTTATCATAAACCAATTTGTCTCCTTCATTGGTGTGATCTTCTACATAGTCACTACTGTCAAGACTAATATGTTCACTATTGGCATCATAGCCCCATGGGAAAAGGCTGACAGGAGAGTATTCGAAGCCTTTTAAATAATCGTACTGATGATCGTAGAATTTCCACTTTGGCTCATCTCCTGTTTGATTATATTTGAGGTTGCCCTGCGAAAAGCGAACCTTTACGTCATCAGCGGTTCCTTCTTCCCCATCGGCACCTTTACCCACCGTGAACACGCCCTTAAGAGCGCCGGCAGGAAGGAACAAAAGATCAGCGGCTTCGAATGTGGCCAGCGAGACTGTATTTTTCTTAACAACGAAACTGCTTGCCTTCTTTGTCGCAAGGGTGAAGTCAGTCGCAGAAAAGGTGAGGGTGACATCGCTGTATGTGCCTGGCTTGACAACAATGTTGAACACGGTGCCCCCTTCGGTCAGCGCGACGCCATCTCCGCAGGAAAGAGTAACGTCAAGTTCCCGAGAAGCGGACTGTACTTTGATGCTCCCTATGGTCTTGTTGCCCTTCACTGTATAACGCAGAATACCGCCTTCGTTCTTGAAACTGATATCGGATACTATTCCGTCGCTTACCGTGACTGTCGCCTTCATCGGGGCTTTGGAGATATCCGCAGCGCTAACATAGTTCTGAAGGTACCAGTACCCTTCATTCTTGTCGTAGTTGTACCAGACTGTATATGTGCCGTTTTCGGGAGTTTGAGCGCACGTAAACGTGCCGCTTGTGGTTCCAGCTCCTGAGGATAGGGTGTAAGTATATGTCGTATTGGTGGCACCGTCCTTGACGAATGTGATCTTGTCTCCCTCTGACCACAACACTTTGTAATCATTCGCCAGGGTCGTCTTGGTGGCGGCATCGGTGGTGGCATAAACAACCGACCCACCTTTTTCGGTCTCTTTGTTTTCAACAAGTTCCGCTTTTGAACAGTTCGTGAATCCTGCAGCTGCTGCAAGAATCGTCAGAAATAAATTAATCTTTTTCATACTCTTTCTTGCATTAGTGGTTATGCCCAAGGATTATAGTTCTCGCTTCCATACTGCTCGTTGCTTCCGCAGAGTACCCTCTGTGCGGTGACCTCTATCACCTTCACGCTCGGGGAAACATACTCCCGATTCCCCTGAAATTCTTTGTTTTTAATGTCCTGCTTCATCATTGTGCTATATGTTTTTGTTTGCTGAGTTATTTACCGACGAATAAAGAAACCGTCCGGGACGCACGAATGGTTCCCAGACGGTAAAGGCTACAATATGACGCTAAACTGCTGTTTATGAGACAGTTGAATACCCCCCCACCTGAACAGAGGCAGGCCTAAGAGGGCTGTTATTGAAGGTACGCGTTGCCATAAGATTTTTAAAGATACAAAAAATATCTCAACCTACCATCATTCAGGCATAAACATACATCGGTATTTGGATGTAAAAACATACGTCTCCTGAATAATTAGGCTGGGAACGGTCAAACCCCAAGAACCACGGCCGGTGATATGCCAAGATTACGGCATATGTTTTGAGCCAACTCGAATGTGGGATTGCATTTCCCGGCAAGGAGTTCGCTGATTCTTGACTGGCTTGTACCCAGCATTCCGGCAACATCCTTTTGAGACAGCCCCTGCTCAAACATACGCTCTTTGAGACATTCCTGTAAAGTGGGGGTTCCCAGGTCGAAATGTTCATCAGAGTAATCGGCAACAAGATTGGAAAGAAGGCAATATTCCATCTTTCTGGGATCATTGTCAGGCATCTCTTCGGTAACGTCATTTACCAATGCTTCAATTCTGCTGAGTGCCCATTCATACTGTTCTCTGGATTCTATTTTTGTCATAATGTTGTAACGTCCTTTATTTTATCATATTCTGCATGTGTACCAATCCATCTTACAAGGATGGTGTGATTGAAGAATTTTACGACTACAACCAGCCTGTGATGATTACCATGGATATTGAAAACATAATGCTGATTTCCCGGCATATCTGCATCACCGAAAGTCTGCCGGACATCTGCAAAACTATTCCACTGGCTATCTTCGACTTTTGCTATCCACTCCTGTATTGCTGTCTTGCAATCAGGATGTCTATCCGCATATAGCCGCAGCGGTTCTTTCGTAATAATTCTCATACTATGCAAATATACATACTTTATATAAATTATCCAAATTACAGAAACATATTTGGATATGGAATGTTTCCAATCCTGTTTTCGTCTTCAGCTGTTTTGACGGCGTAAAGTATATACGTTTGCGGCACGGCTGAACGTGATTCAGATGCCGGAGCCTGCCGCTGAGAAGTCGGTAAATAAAAATCAAGTAACGGGCACCTGAGGAGCGTATCCACGTAACTTGAATTCAGCTTTCGCTGCTGATCTGCACGGATAAAACGTACATCGGTATGGAATGTTTTCGATTACATTCGTATTTCTCATTCATATGTATGAATGACAGTAAGGAGCTCACAAACTGAGATAGAGAAGTTAATTACCCGTCAGCAAGAAGGAATTATGTCAGAGGCCTTTTACGAGGAACTCGCGAAGACCTTTTAAAAAAGGGCAGGCCGCTTTGGTCTGCCCTCGTGCCCGAGGCCGGGATCGAACCGGCACGTCTTTAAGGGACAATGGATTTTGAGTCCATCGCGTCTACCATTCCGCCACTCGGGCAAGTGGTCGGCGACGCCGAACGTGGAGTGCAAAGGTATTGAAAAAACGCGATTAATCAAATTTTTGCCGTAACTTAGCACTTCTAAAAATTCATTGCTGAATGGATACACTCAAGATCTCTCTCTTCAAGTACAAGAACATCTTCATGGTCTATGACCGCAACGTCGAGCAGTATGCTCTGAAACTCGGAAAATACCCGTCATTTGCCATCACTGCAGACGAGGAGCACAAGACTATGGATACCGTTATGGACATCTGCCGCTGGCTTCTTGCGCAGAAGGCCGACAAAGGCGCCCTGCTGCTTGCGGTAGGCGGAGGCACCACCTCCGACATAGCCGGATTCGCCGCCAGCATCTACAAGAGAGGCATACGCTACGCAAATGTGCCGACGACCCTGCTTGCGCAGGTGGACGCTGCCATAGGCGGAAAGACCGGGGTCAACCTCGACGGCTTCAAGAATATGCTCGGAGTCATCCGTCAGCCGGAATTCGTACACATCACCCCGAAACCTCTCGAGACCCTGCCTGAGGAGCAGTTCCTTGAAGGCGCCGCCGAGATGCTCAAGACCTTCATCATCTGCGACAAGGACAACAACTACCGCAATGCTGTCAGCGCCCTGAGCGTAGCCTATGACGAGAAACTTATGTCGCCTCTCATCAAGGCCGCCGGCAAGGCCAAGAAGAAAATAGTCAAGAAAGACCCCGAAGAGAAGGGTGAGCGCCGCGTCCTGAATCTGGGCCACACCTATGCTCACGCCATAGAATGGTGCTCAAAGGGCACTATCTCTCACGGCAAGGCCGTTGCGATGGGCATCATCAAGGCTGCGGAGAAATCGGAAGAAAAAGGCATTGCGGCCGTCGGCCTGGCTGAAAAGCTGCGCGAAGACTTCCGCTACTGCGGTCTCCAGACCGTGTGCCCGTATTCCGAGGCAGAACTTCAGGCCGCCATCGAACAGGACAAGAAGAACAAGGACGGCAAATTGAACTTCGTATTCATCGAGAAGATTGGCAAAGTAACCGTGAAGAAGATATGATCTGCGTAAGCATTCAGAACAAGACATACCAGGAAATCCTTGAAATCCTTGATAATCCGCAGGTGGAAATGGCCGAAATCCGCCTTGACCTCTGCGACCTGAAGGATGACGAGATACGTGAGCTTTTCAGCGAGAGCGACACACCGCTCATTGCCACTTGCCGCGGCAACGCCGACAGACTGGCCATAGCCATCGAGGCGGGAGCACGCTTCGCCGACCTTGAGATAGAAGCACCTGCCGGCAAGAGCCGGTACATCCAGAAATTATGCAGGGATTGCGGCACCGAACTCATCCGCTCCTTCCACGATTTCGAGGGCACGCCTGAGGACGAAGTTCTCCAGATGGCCCTGGCGCGCTGTTTCCGTTACGGAGCCGAGATAGCCAAGATAGTCACAACCTGCAACACCGCCGAAGACGCCAGCCGCATCGAAGCCCTCTACTCGATAGTGCTTGAGGACGTCGATTCGCTTCAAGGCAAACTGATAGCCTTTGGAATGGGCAAAGAAGGCAAGATGAGCAGGCTGGAATGCCTCAGGCGCGGAGCACCGTTCACGTACGCCGCCCTTTCCGAGGAGGACACCGTGGCAGCCGGCCAATGGCCGCTGGCAGAAATCAGAAAAGCGGTATATGGCTCTCACGGGGGATTCTTCCGGAGCGGCCTCAGAATGCCGGCATCGAAGAGTTTTGCGCAACGCGCCATCATCGCGGCAGCACTCGCTGAAGGCACTTCGCATCTGTCGGGCTACACTCCGTGCGCTGATTCAGAGGCTGCCATCAATGTGGCGGAAGCTCTCGGAGCCAGCGTCAGCCGTCAAAGCGACATCCTGTCCGTCACGGGTGCAGGCCTCGTGCCGGGAAAAATCAATCTTGAAACCCTGCATACAGGGGAATCAGGCCTTCTCACCCGCCTGATGATCCCAATCCTCGCAGCCGTGAACGAAGGCACGGTGGAGATAGAGGGGGAAGGCACGCTTCTCAAGCGCCCGCTCGAGGAGGCCGGTGCCATTATGGCTGCCTTCGGTGTCCTTCTGTCTTCAGACCACGTGCCTCTCCGCGTGAAGGGCAACCTCATTCCGGGCAACGCCGACATCTCGGGGAAAGGCGGCTCACAGCTCATTTCGGGCCTTCTGATGGCCCTGCCGCTGTGCGGCAAGGATTCATACGTCTACGTCAACGAGCCGAAGAGCATCCCGTATATGTACATCACGCTTGACGTTCTCCGCCATTTCGGCATCCAGACGCGCAGCGAGATGGAGGGCGACGCCGAAATGCTTGAGCAGCAGGACTGGACCTACTGCTCCGGCATCAACTTCAAGGTCCACGGCGGGCAGAAATACCTTGCGGCCGATTTCAGCATCGAAGGGGATTGGAGCGCGGCGGCGAACTATCTTGTAGCCGGCGCCGTATTCGGCTCTGCCGAAATAATTGGCCTGGACACCAAATCCCTTCAGGCCGACCTCGAAATCATCGACATCCTCGTAGAATCCGGGGCTGTCGTCTCTCAACTTGAAGACGACACCGTCTGCGTCCGCAAAGCCCCGCTGGAGGCCTTTGACGCCGACCTCAACCACGCTCCCGACCTCTTCCCTATCGTATCCTTACTTGCCGCATTCTGCGCCGGGGAAAGCCATATCGCAGGTGTGGGACGCCTTGCCGGAAAGGAATCCGACCGCGCCGACGCCATACTGACGATGCTCACGCAGATGGGTGTGGAGGCTGCCATTGACGGCGACGTTCTTAATGTCTGCGGCGAGACACTGAGCAGCCGTCTTGTCAGCGGCCACCTGCTTGCCGGAGGGAATTACACATCCCGCCACGACCACAGGATGGTAATGGCTCTCAAAGTCGCTTCGCTTGGAGCGGACGGACCGGTTGTGATTGATGATGAGGCCTGCGTGGCCAAGTCTTTCCCTGATTTCAGTCTGTAGTTTATTCTTCTTCCAGGCTGAAGTCGACCGAAAAAGTCAGACGGACGCTTACAGGATTGCCGGCGGCCTTGGCCGGAGTCCACTTGGGCGACTGCGCAACGACGCGCAGCGCTTCGTTGTCCAGAAGCGGGTCTATGCCTCTGGCAATTTTGATATCTGAAAGGCTTCCGTCCTTTTCCACGACAAAACTTACGTGGACCACGCCGAAAAGATTGTTGTCGGCCGCCTCGTCGGGATATTCGACGCGTTCGGCTATCCATTCGCCGAACGCCGCATAGTCCCGGCCCTGAAATCTTGGCGGCTCAATCATTGACGCAGGCGCCCCGGCAGGAGCGGAATCATCTGCGGGATCATCCGCAGGCTCATCGCCGGGCTGGAAGTCGGGCTCCGCTTCTCCTGCGGTTTCAAGAGAAGGCGCCGGCTCTGATTCCGGCGCCTCATCTTCCTGAATTTCCATACTGAACAGGTCTGCCAGCACTATCTTGTCAAGATCGTCGGGATGCGTGACAATCTCCTTCCAGTCCGAAGCCGTAAAGAAATTGTAACTCTTGCTGCTTACATTGTAGACAATGTTCAGCAGAGTCAGCAGAATCACGAGGACGATCTCAGTGATAAGCAGTCTGTTGCCTTCTGTCTTCAACTAATAGAGATCTTTGAAGTAGCGGTAGGTGTTGACCATAAGCTCACCGACTGCTGCCTCGTCGCAGGCAATCCACGCATTTTCGTGGAGCTGGAGGGCGGAAGCGGTGCACTTGTGGCTGCAAGGGCCTTCGACACAGTCCTTGAGGGCGCGTGCCTTCTTTGGTCCCATAACAAGAAGAATGACCTCCTTCGCATCGGTCACGGTGGCTACGCCGACTGAAAGCGCCTGTGATGGCACCTTGTTCATATCACCGCCGAAGAAGCGTGAGTTGACGATGCGTGTGTCGGTGGTAAGGTCAACGACGCGTGTACGGGAGTTCAGTGAGGAATAAGGCTCGTTGAAAGCGATATGCCCGTCTTCACCTATGCCACCGAGGAAGAGGTCGAAGCCACCGGCAGCCTTGATGGCCTGCTCGTATGCTGCGCACTCTGCATCGAGGTCCTTGGCGTTGCCATTGAGGATATGGATATTCTCCTTCGGCTCATCAATGTTGTCGAAGAGATACTTGTGCATGAAAGAGTGATAGCTTTCCGGATGCGATTCTGGGAGTCCTACATACTCGTCCATATTGAATGAGATGACGTTCTTGAAGGAAACCTTTCCAGCCTTCACGAGCTTGGCGAGTTCCGCATAAGTCTCGATAGGTGTAGATCCTGTGCAAAGTCCGATCACGAACGGTTCTGATGTCTTGGCAGCCTTTTCGTTGATTTTCGCTGCGATATAATGCGCGGCCCAGACTGAGGCCTCCAGCGCACTATTTCTGATAACTACTTTCATTTGTATTGAAATTTAACGCACACCACATCGGGTGCAACCTACAAATGTAACAAAAAGAGAGAAAAAATATCTAATTTTACGAAACAATGAAAAAAATTATCCACGTTCCCCTGATTGAGGCGATTGAAAAAATGTCCGGCGACGATTTCAATGCCGCCCTTGATGCAAGCTGCCAGCCAAACGCCATTGACAGCATCAACTGGCCGGATGCATTCCCCTATGCGCCGGCGTGCTCCTTCCGTATCGCACGCAGCCACACCCACCTGGCCGTCTCTTTCGAAACAGAAGGCCTTGACATCCGTGCAAGTTATCTTGAAGACAACGGCAACAGCTGGGAAGACAGCTGCGTAGAAATTTTCCTCTCTCCCGGCGGGAATGAATATTACAACGTGGAGATAACCTGCATCGGCAGCATACTGATGGCTTGCGGTTCCGACCGCGAAGGACGCCGGGTGCTCCCGCTGTCAGATGTCGCACGCATAACAAGGCGCAGCTCGCTTGAGCACAAGAAGTATGACCTGGTGGGAGGTCCATACAAATGGCGTGTGTGTGCACTGATCCCGTTCGACCTACTGGGCCTTGACGGCAGCGCACTGCCACACTCGGTCGAAGCAAATTTCTACAAGTGCGGCAACCTCACTGCCCACAAGCACTTCGCCAGCTGGAATCCGATCGAGACCGAGAAGCCCGACTTCCACCGCCCCGAGTTCTTCGGGACGCTTGAATTCTGATAAGACAGAAACTCACAAAAAAAGGCGTCCGCCGTATGAGCGAACGCCTTTTTTTCTATTGAGTCTTGATTACTCTGCCTTTGCTTCCTCGGCTGCTGGAGCTTCTGCAGCTGGAGCCTCTGCAGCAGCTTCTGCCTTCTTGGCCTTGCTGCGGCGGGTGGTCTTCTTGGCTGCCTTTGCAGAGGTAGCGAGTGCTGCCTCGTTGAAGTCAACAAGCTCGATCAAAGCCATTTCGGCGGCATCTCCCTGACGGAAGCCGACGTGGAGAACGCGGGTGTATCCGCCCGGACGGTCAGCGACCTTAGGTGCAATCGTGCGGAAGAGTTCAGTGATGGCTTCTTTGTTCTTGAGGTAGCTGAACACGACGCGACGGTTGTGGGTGGTGTCGTCCATTGACTTGGTGATGAGCGGCTCAACATAGCTCTTGAGAGCCTTGGCCTTTGCCACTGTGGTGGTGATTCTCTTATTGAGGATAAGAGAAGTTGCCATATTGGCGAGGAGGGCCTTGCGGTGACCGCTCTGGCGTCCGAGATGATTGATAGCTTTATTATGTCTCATCTTTAGATATTCTTTTTCTTAGGTTCAATATTATACTTGGTGACATCCATACCGAATGAGAGCTTCATCTTCTCGACCAGGAGGTCAATCTCATTGAGAGACTTGCGGCCGAAATTACGGAACTTCATAAGCTCAGCACGTGAGTATGAGACAAGGTCAGCGAAGGTGTCGATATCGGCTGCCTTGAGGCAGTTGAATGCACGTACTGAAAGTCCCATATCGGAGAGCTTGGTCAGGAGGAGGTGCCTCATGCGGAGAGACTCCTCATCGAGCTCCTTGCTGTCTGATTCCACTGCGCTCTCGAGAGACATCTTCTTGTCGTCGGTGAAGAGCTTGAAGTGGTAGATCAGGATGCTTGCAGCTTCCTGCAATGCAGCATTAGGAGAGATGGATCCATCTGTTACAATCTCAAGATTGAGCTTGTCGAAGTCGGTCTTCTGCTCAACACGCCAAGGCTCCACGCTCCAGTTAACCTTGCGGATAGGAGTATAGATGGCGTCTACCGGAATGGTTCCGATAGGAGTATTCTCATCCCTGAGTTCGTCAGCCGGCACGAAACCGCGACCCTTTGTGATGGTGATGGCGATTTCAAGCTTGACTGAAGGCTCAAGAGAGCAGATGTGCTGCTCCGGATTCAACACCTTGAATGAAGACAATCCCTTGGAGATTTCCTCTGCGGTAAACTCCTGCTTGCCGCTGACTACGATATTGGCTGTTTCTGAATCAACAGTCTCAACCATACGGCGGAAGCGGACCTGCTTCAGGTTAAGGATGATGTCCTGCATACCCTCGATCACACCGGGGATGGTGGCGAACTCCTGGTCAACGCCGGAGATCTTGATCTGAGAGATAGCAAATCCTTCCAAAGAGGCCAACAGGATGCGGCGGAGAGCATTACCGATAGTCACACCGTAACCCGGCTCAAGAGGGCGGAATTCAAAACGGCCGACAGTGTCGGTGCTTTCGAGCATTATCACCTTGTCTGGTTTCTGAAATGCTAAGATTGCCATATTCTTCTATTTTGGTGTTAAATATTACTTGGAGTAGAGGTCGACGATAAGCTGTTCGTTGATGTTCTCAGGAATCTCAGCCCTTACAGGCAGATTGAGGAACTTACCTACGAGGGTCTTGTTGTCGAAGTCAAGCCAGGAGTACTTGGTCGTTGAAGCGACTGCAGCCTGGATAACCTCAAGGCTCTTGGATCTCTCTCTTACTGCGATGACGTCACCGGCCTTTACGAAGGTTGAAGGGACACTGCAAACCTCTCCGTTAAGGGTGATATGGTGATGAGACACGAGCTGACGGGCAGCTGCGCGGGTAGGAGCTATACCAAGACGGTAAACAACATTGTCGAGGCGGGTCTCGAGGAGGATGATAAGGTTCTCACCCTTCTGACCGGCCATACGGGAAGCCTTGTCATAAGTATTGTGGAACTGACGCTCGAGAACGCCGTACATATACTTGACCTTCTGCTTCTCCTTGAGCTGGACACCGTACTCCTTCTGCTTCTTACGCTTTGCTGCAAGGCCGTGCTGTCCCGGAGGGAAATTTCTCTTCTCGTAATATTTGTCGGCGCCGAAGATAGGCTCACCGAACTTACGTGCGATTTTGGTGCTTGGACCTGTATATCTTGCCATAGTAATTCTGTTTTATTAAGATTAAACTTTACGACGGCCTTTAGGACGACAACCATTGTGAGGCATAGGGGTAACGTCGATGATCTCAGTTACAATGATACCTGCGTTGTTAATGGTGCGGATAGCTGACTCACGGCCAGCGCCAGGACCCTTGACATAGCATTTTACTCTGCGGAGACCAGCATCGAATGCAGTCTTGGCTGCATCCTCGGCTGCCATCTGAGCAGCATACGGAGTGTTCTTCTTAGAACCACGGAAACCGCACTTACCGGCAGAACCCCAGCTGATAACCTGGCCCTGTGCATTGGTAAGTGAAACGATTACGTTGTTGAAGGTTGATGAAATATGAGCCTCGCCATAAGCTTCAACCTTGACAACTCTCTTGGATGTTGTAGTTTTCTTTGCCATAATTCATCAATTTTTACTTGGTTGCCTTCTTCTTGTTGGCAACGGTCTTCTTGCGACCCTTGCGGGTACGAGCGTTGTTCTTGGTGCTCTGGCCGCGAACCGGAAGTCCGAGACGATGACGGATTCCACGGTAGCAACCAATATCCATAAGGCGCTTGATGTCCATCTGGACGGAAGAGCGGAGCTCACCTTCGATCTTGTAGTTCTCATTGATCTCACTACGGATCTTGGCAACCTGCTCATCATTCCAATCACCAACTTTGATTGTAGGATCGATGCCGCACTTTGCAAGAATTGCTAATGCTGAAGGGCGACCGATTCCGAAGATATAGGTAAGACCTATCTCTCCCTGTTTGTTGTTTGGTAAATCAACACCGGCTATACGTGCCATAATTATACTTTACTTAATTTGTTACTGATTATTATCCTTGACGCATCTTGAACTTAGGGTTCTTCTTGCAAATGACATAGAGACGGCCTTTGCGTCTAACGATCTTGCAATCTTCACTGCGCTTTTTGATGGATGTCTTGACTTTCATATCTGTGAGTTTTTATTTGTATCTGAAAGATATTCTGCCTTTGGTCAAATCATAAGGTGAGATTTCAACTCTTACTTTGTCGCCCAGAAGAATATGGATGAAGTTCATACGCATCTTGCCCGAAATATTGCAAAGCAAGACGTGACCGTTCTCAAGCTCTACTTTGAACATAGCGTTTGGAAGGGTCTCTATCACCTTTCCATCTTGTTCTATTGCTACTTGTTTTGACATTAAAATATCACTTAAAAATTGATCGTGCCATCTTTCTCGATAAAATCGAAGGTTGAGAGCTGCTCGGCGTGGCCTTTTCGGACAACAACCGTAAGTTCGAAATGAGCTGACTTGCTATGGTCGGCGGTGTGGACTGCCCAGCCATTTCTGGCCAGATAGACAGCCTTGCCACCGGCATTGATCATCGGCTCTATGCAGAGAACCATACCGTCCACGAGATGTGTGCCGCGACCCGGACGCCCATAATTGGGAACTCCCGGATTCTCGTGCATCTCGGTACCGATTCCGTGGCCCTCCAATTCGCGAACCACTGAGAATCCGTATGATTCAACATACGATTGCACCGCGTATCCTATATCACCAACCCTTGCACCTGCTACAGCGGCCTCGATTCCTTTGTAAAGGGAGGCTTTCGTTACGTCAAGGAGCTTCCTGGTTTTGGCGTCCACCTCCCCGACAGGGAAGGTGTACGCTGAATCACCATTGTATCCTTTGTATAACGTACCTATGTCAGCGGAAACGATGTCGCCCTCCTTGAGGACATAGTCGGACGGAAAACCGTGGACCACAACATCGTTGACCGATGCACAGATCGCTGCAGGGAAGCCTTCAAAACCAAGGAAGCTTGGAATGGCGCCATTGTCGCGAATGAAAGTCTCAGCCACCCGATTCAACTCTTTGGTTGTCACACCCGGGGCAACTGCCTTACCGACTTCCGCCAATGTCTTGGAAACCAAGATGGCATTTTCGCGCAGGAGCTCAATCTCTACTTCTGTTTTCGGCTTGATCATCAACCTGCTGATTTTTCAAAGAACTACATACCTGAGCGTCCGCTGAGACGACCGGTCTTCATAAGACCGTCGTAGTGACGCATCAGCAAATAACTTTCAACCTGCTGGAGGGTATCAAGAACAACACCTACAAGAATCAGGAGGGAAGTACCGCCGTAGAAGCTTGCGAATGAGTTGTTGATTCCGAATACCATTGCAATTGCAGGAAGAATGGATATGATAGCGAGCGCGATTGAACCAGGGAGAGTGACTCTTGACATAATGGCGTCAAGATACTCGACTGTCTTCTTGCCCGGCTTCACACCAGGGATGAATCCACCGTTCCTCTTCATATCTTCCGCCATCATCGTCGGGTTGACTGTAACGGCTGTGTAGAAGTATGTGAAGATGACTACGAGGAGACCGAATACAAAATTATACCAGAATCCCGTATAGTTGCTCATGGTTGCAGCAAGTCCTCTGGTCGCATCCCAACGGGAGAAGAGAAGAGGGAAGAGCATCAATGCCTGGGCGAAGATGATAGGCATAACACCTGCGGCGTTGATCTTGAGAGGGATGTACTGGCGGACGCCGCCGTACTGGCGGTTGCCGACAACTCTCTTCGCATACTGTACAGGAACCCTGCGGACTGCCTGTACAAGAGCGATAGCTGCTGCTACGATGAAGAACCAGATTACGATCTCGACGATGAGAAGAAGGAAGCCACCGTTGTTGGTGGAGAACTTCTCACTGAATTCTGCTACGATAGCGTAAGGGAAACGAGCAACGATACCAATCATAATGATAAGGGAGATACCGTTACCGATACCACGGTCGGTAATGCGCTCGCCAAGCCACATCACGAACATTGAGCCCGCCATAAGGATGATGGTGGAGACAATGTTGAACATGAAATTGCTCCAACCGAGCTGGTTGACTGCCACGAAGGCGGCACCAGGGATCTGGTTGTGAACTGCGGCCATATAAGCTGGACCCTGAATGCAGATGATGACGATGGTAAGCCAGCGAGTCATCTGATTCATCTTCTTGCGTCCGCTTTCGCCCTCCATCTGGAGTTTCCTGAAGTAAGGGACGAAAACACCGAGCAACTGGATGACGATGGATGCAGAAATGTACGGCATCACACCCAGTGCGAAGATTGAAGCATTACCGAACGCTCCACCGGAGAACATGTTGAGGAGACCTACGAGGCCCTCTGATGTCGTCTGCTGAAGGTTGGCCAGCATAGAAGCGTCAATGCCCGGAAGGACCACGAAGCAACCCAATCTGTAGACCAGGATCAGGAGGAACGTATAGACGATTCTCTTGCGGAGCTCTTCAATCTTGAAGATGTTTTTTATTGTCTCAATGAATCTCTTCATAAGAATTATTCATTAACGACTGCCTTTCCACCGGCAGCTTCGATTTTAGCGATAGCAGACTTTGAGAATGCGTCAGCGTTGACGGTAACGGCAGACTTGAGCTCTCCGTTTCCGAGAACCTTGACGAGATCATTCTTTCCTGCAAGACCGGCGGCCTTGATCTCGGCTACACCGATTTCCTTGAGACCAGCCTGAGCGAGAGCCTCGATGGCGTCAAGATTGACAGCCTTGTACTCTACTCTTGTAGGGTTCTTGAATCCGAACTTAGGAAGGAGACGCTGGATAGGCATCTGACCACCTTCGAATCCGATCTTGTGCTCATAACCTGCGCGAGCCTGTGCACCCTTGGTACCACGGGTGGAAGTACCGCCCTTACCAGAGCCCTGACCGCGACCTAATCTTTTGCTTGTGTGGGTAGAACCAACAGCAGGTGTCAAATTGTTAAGTTTCATACTTTCGGTCCTCCTTAGTCAATTTCTTCAACTTTGCAGAGATGGGCGACCTTGGCAACCATACCGGTTGATACAGGGTTCTTCTCGATCTCTACAGTCTGATGCATACGACGGATGCCGAGGCAACGAAGGTTGTCCTTCTGGCGCTTGGTCTCGCCGTTGCTGCTGATAATCTGTGTGATCTTATACTTTGCCATAATCGTGTCCTCCCATTAGCCGTTAAATACTTTACTCATAGGTACGCCACGAAGGCCGGCAACCGTATATGCATCTCTCATGTTGGTGAGAGCGGCGATGGTAGCCTTTACAAGGTTGTGAGGGTTTGAAGAACCCTTTGACTTTGCAAGGACGTTCTGGATACCTGCAGACTCGAACACTGCACGCATCGCACCACCTGCCTTGACACCGGTACCAGGGGCAGCCGGCTTCATGAATACACGTGAGCCACCGAACTTTGTCTCCTGCTCGTGAGGGATAGTGGTGTTGATGACAGGAATCTTGACAAGATTCTTCTTTGCGTCCTCAACGCCCTTAGCGATAGCGGCGGTAACCTCATTAGCCTTACCAAGACCATAACCTACAACGCCGTTCTCGTCACCTACGACTACAATAGCAGCAAAGCGGAAGTGACGACCACCCTTGGTTACCTTGGTAACGCGCTGGATGGCGACCAGTCTGTCCTTCAACTCGAGGTCAGACGTCTTTACTCTTTTAACATTTGTATTTGCCATAGTCTTATCTGTTAGAATACGAGGCCGCCTTCACGGGCAGCATCTGCCAAACTTTTAACTCTTCCGTGGAAAAGATATCCGCCGCGGTCAAAGCAGATAGCGGTGATACCCTTAGCGAGAGCACGCTCTGCAATAGCCTTGCCGACGATTGCAGCAGCTTCGATACCGGACTTGCCTTTGCACTGTGCAGCAAGTTCCTTATCGTTGGATGCAGCAGCGCAAAGAGTCTTGCCCTGCTCGTCATCAATAACCTGTACGTAAATCTGCTTGTTGCTGCGGAAAACGGCCATACGAGGTTTCTCGGCTGTGCCATTGACGTGCTTACGTATACGGTAATGAATCCTTCTTCTTCTTTCAATTCTACTGAGTGCCATAATTCTTTCCTCCTATTATTTAGCTGCTGCAGTCTTGCCTGCCTTACGACGAAGCTGTTCACCTGCGAACTTGATACCCTTGCCCTTGTAAGGCTCTGGTTTACGGAATGAACGGATCTTGGCTGCTACCTGTCCGACAAGCTGCTTGTCACAGCTCTTGAGGATAAGGCGAGGGTTCTCACCTTTGCGGACATCTGGAACTTCAGCGGTGATCTCCTTAGGGAGAAGGAGCTGGACTTCGTGAGAGAAACCGAGAGAGAACGAGAGCATCTGGCCCTGGACTGCAACACGGTAACCAACACCTACCAATTCCTGAGTGATTGAGAACTGCTCGTGAACACCGACAACCATATTGTGTGCAAGTGCGCGGTAGAGACCGTGCATTGAACGGTGGCGTGGCTGGTCAGTTGGACGAGCGAACTTGATTTGATTGTCCTCGATGGTGACAGTGATGTCCGGATCGATCTTCTGGATCATCTCACCGTGAGGTCCTTTAACCTTCAGCACGTTGCCGTCAAGGAGCTCTGCGCTCACACCGGTCGGAAGGCTTACAGGCAATTTACCAATTCGTGACATTATTAATAATAAATTAAAGATTAATATACATAGCAAATGATTTCACCGCCGATGCCGAGTTCCTTGGCTTCCTTGTCGGTGATGATGCCCTTTGATGTAGAGATGATGGCAATGCCGAGTCCGTTGAGGACGCGTGGCATGTTCTCAGCATCGGTATACTTGCGGAGACCCGGAGTGGAGACGCGCTCGATCTTCTTGATGGCGGCCATCTTGGTCTGAGGGTGATACTTGAGAGCGATCTTGATAGTATTGTAAGGAGTGCCTTCAACTACCTTGTAGCTGAGGATGTAACCTTTCTCACAGAGGATCTGGGTCATAGCAACCTTCATTTTGGATGAAGGGATCTCTACAACCTTCTTGCCTGCCATATAGGCATTGCGAATCCTGGTGAGATAATCTGCAATTGGATCAGTCATATTATTATACTTTTTAATTTTTTACCAACTAGCCTTCTTTACTCCCGGGATGAGACCATTGCTGGCCATCTCACGGAACTGAATACGGCTGATGCCGAATGCTCTCATGTAGCCCTTCGGACGACCGGTGAGTGAGCAACGGTTGTGAAGGCGGACAGGAGATGCGTTCTTAGGGAGCTTGTCGAGAGCTGCCCAATCGCCGGCCTCTTTGAGAGCCTTTCTCTTCTCTGCGTACTTAGCAACCAGTTTCGCGCGCTTAACCTCGCGAGCTTTCATTGATTCCTTTGCCATAGTATCTTATTTGTTATGTTTTTTGAAAGGCAGACCGAATGCGGCGAGAAGTGCGTGGCACTCCTCATCGGTGCGGGCCGTTGTTACGAATGTAATCTCCATACCGTGGATGCGAGGGTTCTTGTCGATGTCGATTTCAGGGAAGATGATCTGCTCCTTGAGACCGAGAGTGTAGTTACCCTGGCCGTCCATATTCTCAGCGATACCGTTGAAGTCACGGATACGTGGGAGAGCAACGCGGACGAGCTTCTCGAGGAACTCGTACATCTTGACGTTGCGAAGGGTGACCTTGGTGCCGATAGGCATACCGCGACGGAGCTTGAAGTTGGATACGTCCTTCTTTGAAGAAGTGATGACCGCCTTCTGACCGGTGATGAGGCCGAGCTCTTCAGCTGCTTCCTCAACAACCTTCTTGTCCTGTGTGCCGTCGCCGACACCTTCATTGATAGTAATCTTGACGAGGCGAGGAACCTGCATTACAGTACCGTATGAGAACTGCTTCATAAGTTTCTCTACGATTTCCTCCTTGTAGACCTTCTTGAGGGCTGGTACGTAGTCGGTAGGAAGGGCCTGTGCTACTACTGCTTCTTTCTTCTTTGCCATAATTAGATCTCCTCTCCTGATTTTTTAGCATAACGAACCTTCTTGTCGCCGTCCATCCTGTAGCCTACGCGGGTAGCCTTGCCTGACTTAGGGTCAACGAGATTGAGGTTTGAGATGTGAATTGAAGCTTCCTGCTTGATGATACCACCCTGAGGCTGCTTTGAATTCGGTTTGGTGTGTTTGCTGACCATATTGATGCCCTCTACGATAGCGCGATCCTTTTCAGGGATAACGGTGAGGACCTTTCCGGTCTTACCTTTGTCATTACCGGCATTTACATACACGGTGTCACCTTTCTTAATATGTATCTTTTTCATAATGCTTATTAATTAAAGGACTTCCGGTGCCAGTGAAACGATCTTCATGAAATTCTCGCGAAGCTCTCTGGCTACAGGGCCAAAGATACGAGTACCGCGAAGTTCTCCGGCGTTGTTGAGGAGAACGCAAGCGTTGTCGTCGAAACGGATGTAAGAACCATCCTGACGACGAATTTCCTTCTTAGTGCGTACGACTACAGCCTTAGAAACTGTACCCTTCTTGGCATCGCCGCCCGGGATAGCACTCTTGATAGCGACTACGATGGTGTCGCCTACAGTTGCATAACGATGGTTGGTACCGCCAAGCACGCGGATGCAAAGGACCTCCTTTGCGCCGCTGTTGTCGGCAACCTGTAAACGTGATTCCTGCTGTATCATAATATGCTATTTTGCTTTTTCTATGATTTCTACTAATCTCCAGTTCTTGGTCTTGCTCAACGGACGGGTCTCCATGATGCGGACGGTATCACCGATACCGCATTCATTCTTCTCGTCCTGGGCTACGAACTTGGTGGTCTTCTTGACGAATTTACCGTACAAAGGATGTTTCTCTTTAACCTCAACGGCAACGATGATGGTCTTGTCCATCTTGTTGCTGACCACGATTCCTATTCTTTCCTTACGAAGATTTCTTTCCATAGGACTTCTCTGATTTAGTTCTGTTTCTCTTTTTCAGCAAGGATAGTGATCATAAGAGCGATATCCCTTCTGGTCTTGCAAATTTTTGAAGTGTCCTCCAATGGAGAAATTGCGTGATTGAGCTTCATTGTGTCGAGATTGTTCTTCTCGATCTCAATACGGTCGCGGAGATCTGCTACAGACATTTCGCGTGCTTCTGATGCTTTCATTTTCTTTCCTCCATTAAATTATTCAACATAATCCCTGCGGACAACAAACTTTGTTGCGATAGGGAGCTTGTTAGCGCCAAGACGCATTGCCTCTTTGGCGATCTCGAGTGACACACCCTCAGCCTCGAAGATGATTCTACCCGGAGTGATAGGGGCTACGTAAGCATACGGATCACCCTTACCTTTACCCATACGGGTATCGAGAGGCTTCTTGGTGATAGGCTTGACAGGGAAGACCCTGATCCAAATCTGACCTTCACGGTTCATCTTACGTGAGATAGCCTGACGGGCAGCCTCGATCTGCTGAGCAGTAAGCCAACAATTTTCAAGGGTCTTGATACCGAATGAACCGAATGCAAGCTGGTTTCCTCTCTGTGAGTTACCCTTCATGCGGTTCTTCTGTTCCCTTCTGAATTTGGTTCTCTTAGGTTGTAACATTTTGTATTACTTTTAAAATATATAATTTTCTTTATAACTCCCTGATAATCAAAACCTTGGCTGAAACAAGGCCGGATTTTGGGACTGCAAATTTAGTAAAAAATCTTGAATTAACATCACTTTCATCGAAAATTTTCAAATATTTTCGACACAGAAACTCAACACTTAACTTCCGTATTTTTCAATCACTTACTTTTCTTGTTAAAAAATATTTTCCTGCATTTTCGACACGGCCTCACACACCTTAAGTCCTCCCAAATTTTCAATCGGATTTTTATTAATTTTGCAACGTGTTCAAGAGACTGGCAGTCATATTCGCCGCCTTGTTGCTGGCCGGCAATGCATCATTCGCCCAGAAGCTCAAGGGTGAAATGATGTACTACGAGGTCATGCCCGACGGCGACACGATGTTCTTCGACTCCTTAGACCCGGTCTGGTGCTTCCCGCGCGGCAGGAGGATGAAGGACGGCGACTGGCGCAGGGACTACAAGCTCGTCTACAATTTCAACAAGGTTTACCCCTACGCGCTCGCAGGGCGCAGGATGATGGCCCAGGTTGACAGCACCATCGCCGCCGACGTCAAGAAGAAATCACAACGCACACAGTACGTCAACGACGTCGAAAAAGAGTTGTTCAGATTGTTTGAAAAGGATATCCGGAATATGACGATATCCCAGGGCCTTGTCCTGATGCGCCTGGTTGACAGGGAATGCGGGATGAACGCCTACAACATCATCAAGACCTACGAGAGCGGCTTTGCCGCGGGTTTCTGGCAGGTCGTCGCCAGGTTGTTCTCCCAAGACCTGAAAACAAAATACGACCCGGACGGCAAGGACGCAAAGATCGAGCAGCTGGTCAAGAAATGGGACAGCGGAGAATGGAACGCCTTCTATTACTCCATCTTCATGGAGTGGCCAGTAAGAACGGAGATCAAGACAGAAACGCTTAGCAGCGAAGTTCGAAAGAAGAACCGTTAAGCACACCGCAAGGCATACCCCCGTCCATCCAGTCTTTCAGGACGACGAATCTGGACCCGCCAGGAAGTTCGAGGTCCACCTCGTCGTGGAAATGTCCGAAAACGAAACAGTCGATATGCTGCTTCGATGACAGTTCGAGGGCAAATTTGTACAAAGGCTCCTCCTCGTTCCTGAAGTGATATGGTTTATGCGACCGGCGGTTTGAATTCGACCAGGCAAGGCCGAAACGGTAGGCGAGCCAGGGGTGCAGGGTACTGAAAAGCATCTGCGCGAATCTGCTGTGGAAAAGTTTGAGCATCAAGCCATATCCTTTTTTTGACCCACCCAGGGCATCTCCGTGGCCAAGACAGAACGTCTTGCCGCCTATCTCGCATATAAAAGGCTGCGAGAACTTCTTGATGCCCAATTCAGTGAAGTACGAGTATGTCCAGATATCGTGGTTGCCTTCGCAGAAATACACCTCCACACCGGCATCCATAAGATCGATCAGCTGCGCCACCACACGCGAACCCTCACGTGGGACCACATCCCTGTACTCATACCAGAAATCCCAGATATCACCCAGAAGGAAGAGCGACCTGGCGCTGTCGCGAGGGATACCTTTCAAGAAAGCGAGGAAACGCCTTTCACGCTCGGCGGGATCCTTTGTCGCCAACCCGAGATGTACATCGGACACGAAATATGTCAGGTTACGCTCAGCCATTGACTATCGGACAAATATCAAAACGAGGATTCCCACAAGCGCACAATACAGAGCGAACCATTTGAGCTGCGCCTTCTTCACCAGTGCTATCATCACCTTGCAGGCGAACAGGCCGGACACGAAAGCAGCCAGGAAACCGATTACCAGCGGCAGCACACCTACGGCGGAAGCCGCCATATCGCCACCGACGACATCAAGGAACGCCTCGCCCAGAATCGGCACCAGCACCATCAGAAATGAGAACTGCGCCATCGCTTCGCGCTTGACGCCACAGATAAGTCCGGTACCTATGGTCGTGCCGGAACGGGAAAGGCCCGGCGTCACGGCAAGCGCCTGGCCAAGTCCGACGACAAATGCCTGCCAATAGGAAATGCCATTGCGGTTTGCACACTTTCCCGAGGCCTCAGCCTCTTTCCTGCCCTTTGACGCCACATCAGAGAAGAACAGGAGCGCTGCTGTCACGAGCAGGGCGATGCCGACAACCATAAGCGAAGAGAAGAGGCCTTCGACATAGTCCTTGAAGAACATACCCACTATGAATACGGGGATCATCGAAACGCATATCTTCAGGATATAATCCGTCTCGTCATTGTACTTGAACTTGAACAACCCGCAGAGGAGCTGCCAGATCTGCTTCCTGAACACGATGATCGTAGCCAGGACAGTCGCTGCGTGGACGACAACCTCGAACACAAGGTCATCGGCCGCCTCGACACCGAGCAGTTCCTTGCCGATGGCAAGATGACCGCTGCTGCTGACCGGAAGGAATTCGGTAAGGCCTTGTACCAGGCCCAGAAGAAGTGCCTGCAACCAGTTCATCGCTTGTCCTCCTCCTTACCGTCGAACCTGCCCATAATGGCGATGATTATCACCACGATGCCGGCAAGGATGACCAGCGGCGCCGCCACAAGCCTGCGCCAGTCAAACATTGCATAATTGAAAACCTGCGGGTCAGAAGTACCGCCGCCTGTCATAAGTATGAACCCCGCTATCATCACTATCACGCCTGCAAGGATGAACTTGAGGCCCTTGGGGGTCGTCGCCATTTTATCCATATCAATAATATAAGTCGTTTCTGGTCAGTCCGACCAGTTTGTTGACTACAAAATACGTGCTGAGCACACAGATCAAAACGCCGCAGACAACTACGACGCCGGCAACCACCAGCATCTGCTGGAGGCGGAAGATCGTAAAGAGAGCTTCGAACGAACGCTTCACGGCAAGAAGCATCGCAGCGAGGGCTGCAACTGCTATGACTGCAGCCACCAGGCCCTGCCAGACCGCGCTCACAAGGAACGGCTTGCGTATGAAAGAACGCGTAGCGCCCACAAGCTGCATCGTGTGTATGGTGAACCTGCGTGAAAACACACTCAGACGCACGGTGTTGTTGATAAGCACGAACGAAACGAAAAGCATCAGAAGTATGAATATCCCGAGGACGAGCGATATCTTGGCCAGATTGGCGTTGAGCGCCTCAACCAGGGATTGCTGACACTCGATCTCATCAACGATCTTGTATGCTGACAACTTGCTTTTAACAAACTCCAGACTATCGGGCGAGACATACTCTGCACGCAGCGAGACATCGATGGAAAGCGGCACCGGGGACGACTCGAAAACACTCAGGAAATCTTCGCCAAGCATCTGTTTGAGTTCTTCAGTCCCTTCCTCCTTGCTGACCAGCCTCGTGGTGCGCACGAACGGGAGTCCGGATATGGCCTTCCGGTACTCTTCCGCCTGTTTCTCAGACACCTCCTGCTTCATCAGTACAGAGACCTGGAGGCTCTCCTTGAAATAGTCGGAAACGCTGCGGGCGTTGACAATAAGCAGGGCCGCGATTCCTATCAACATCAGCACCAGGCTGATACTGATCACGCTTGAAAGATAGGCGTTGGCTATCCTGCGGCGTATGATATTTCGCTCCTGAGAGGCCATAACTTCGATTACGAGCCCAAAGATAGCGATAAAATCAAAAAAAATGGCTATCTTTGTGCAAATGGGCAATTTAGTGCAAAAAGTATTATTTGTAAATTCTGAGATATTTCCATATCTCCCGGAATCCGATATCGCAAATATCGGACGGTATCTTCCGCAGGGTATCCAGGAGCGCAAGATGGAAATACGTTCGTTCATGCCGCGCTACGGCTGCATCAACGAACGCAAAAATCAATTGCACGAAGTCATCCGCCTCTCCGGCATGAACATCATCATCGGGGACGTTGACAGGCCGCTGATCATCAAGGTGGCTTCAATCTCCTCCGCCCGCATCCAGGTCTATTTCATCGACAACGAAGATTACTTCCGTCGCAAACAGATCTATGCCGACGCCAACGGCAAATTCTTCGCGGACAACGACGAGCGCGCAATCTTCTTCGCACGCGGTGTCCTCGAGACCGTCAAGAAGCTCCGCTGGGCGCCCGATGTCATCCACTGCCAGGGCTGGATCTCCCATCTTCTGCCTGCATATCTCAAAAAGGCATATAAAGACGATCCTATCTTCTCGAACAGCAAAGTCGTCCTTTCCCTGTACGACGACATCCCTTCCGAGAAGTTCTCAGCCGATTTCGCCGGGAAGGCGGCATTCGGCGGTTTGACCCGCGAGGACGTTCCGTTCCTTGAGCAGCCGGATGGCATCAATCTTGCAAAAACGGCAGCTCAGTATTCCGACGGTGTGATTCTGGGCGCAGACGGCGTGGACAAGGACATTGTCAACCACTGCAAGAAACTCGGTCTGCCTATACTTCCGTTCAACAAAGAATCCCTGGAAAACGGCAGCTACATCGACGAATACAGCGCATTTTATGAAACGTTGTAAAATGAAATCCAGATTCACAGCCTTTGTGGCGGCACTTCTTTGCTGCTGCGCCTGCGTAGAGACAGATTATCAGATCGGAAGCAACCTTTTCGCTGTCGATGATATGTATGACGTGTTCGTCGAGAGCGCGCCGATCTCCGAGATACTTGTTGACAGGGCCGACGGCCTCTCCGGTTTCTCAAACACCAGGATAACCTTCGGCGCCATCCGTGACGAAGACTACGGTCTCACCACCAGGTCGGCCGCCCTCCCTCTTGTACCTATGTACCAGAAAGACGGCGTGGACTTCGGCAAGGATCCGGTCGTCAAGGATTTTTACCTGTCGGTCCTCCGCGACTCCTGCTCGATCTCAAAGGACGGACAGGATGCGATCTTCCAGAATCTCTACATTTACGAACTGACGGAGCCGTTTGACTTTGACAAGACTTACGAGTGCAATGAAGTAGTGCCGCACAAGGATACCAGGCTCACGCGCGGGACTCCGATCTACAGCGGCGGAGACACCCTCATCGTACATCTCTCGAAGGAATATGGCCAGAAGATACTTTCTCTTCCGAAAAGCGCGCTGAAGGATGTGGAGGAATTCCGCTCCGAGATCCCGGGACTCTTCATCGAGACCAACGTTCCGAATTCCAACGGCGGAAGGATCAATATGTTCAATCTTCAGGTCAAATACAACCTTGACTACGGATATATTGAGAACAACTTCGGCGTCCTTCTCTATGAAGCGGAGTTCGATGGTGTACGCAAGGACACAATGTCATATTTCCTCCTCGGCGGATATGATTTCTACCAGGCCGACTCCCTTCTCCAGAACAACACCAAATATCCTCAGACCTGCCTGAATATGACGACCCAGGAGAGCGACACATACCTGGGCACAGCCTCTGCTGAAATCCGTATCGAAGGCGGCGGCGGCCTCAAGCCGCGCATTCCGGCGGCAGAGCTCAAGCGTATTGCCGAAGATATGATCATTGAAGCCGGCGGCGATCCGAAGAAAGCCATCATCAACAAAGCCACTCTGGATATGCCGTTCAAGTTCCCGGAGAACTATGAGGACATCGACCGTTTCTGGCCAAAGGTCCTGTCCCCTACCTGCCGGCTCAACTTCGACGGGAAGACCACTTTCGGAAGCATCTCCGACACGAGCAGCGCAACCGAAAACCAGGGCGACATCAACAGGACCCAGGACAAATACGCTCCTGACATCTCATACCACCTCCAGCAGATCCTGCTTATCGACGAGAACGACGAAAGAAGCAGCAAGACAGAAGCCTTCAACGAAGGGATGTATGACATCTGGCTGCTCATCCTCGCCGATGAGGTCTCATACACCACCGTCGCCGGCAACAAGGAGATGAGCGACTACTACAATTACCTCGCATACCAGAGCTATTACAACGGTATGTACAACGGCGGATATGGCGGTTATGGCGGTTATGGTGGATACGGCTACGGTGGATACGGCGGATATGGTTACAACAACTACTACAGCTACGCGATGCTCGCCAACTCCGCCGCCCAGTCACAGACGCAGAAGTCTGTCACGAGGCAGCTGGACAAGGACCGCTTCTACAAGGCTGCCCTCAACGGTCCGGATGCCGAGGGTGCCGTCCCAACTCTCAAACTGGTATTCTCGCTGCCGAAGAAATCGGAATAGGAATGAATACAAATAAATCAAGGCTGCCTGCGGGCAGCCTTGATTATTGTGTTGTCTACTGTTTAAAAACGACTTAGTTCTGAGCAAGCTTTTCAGCAACCTTGTCAACTGCGTCCTTTACAGTTACGATTGTGCTGGTCTCCTCATCTGGAATCTTGATGCCGAACACTTTCTCAAATTCCATAAGAAGTTCTACTGTATCGAGAGAGTCAGCTCCGAGATCATTTGTGAAATTGGCAGTCTCTGTAACTTCAGAGGCTTCAACACCGAGTTTGTCAACGATGATCGCCTTCACCTTCTTTACGATTTCTTCGTATTCCATAATTGCTAGTTATTTAGTTTATATTAGTACTTCAAACCAAACTTTCGAGCCACAAAGATAACAATTATTTATTAATAACGCAACTAACGGCCTTCCCGGCTCAAACCCATCCAGATTCTCAGACCATTGAATGAATTCAGCAGATAGAACGAGTATTTGATGATGTATATCAGCGAATATGATGTGTCTCCTTCGCCTTTGGAAAGTGTTACCGCCCACATCACTATTGAAAATATGTTGACCCCTATCCAGAAATACCACTGCTCCATATAGGCCGTTGAGAGGAGCATCTGACCGAGGATGTTGCAGACAGTGGATACCGCATCCGCAAGCACCGCCACCTTTATGAAATGGTCGGCTGCCGTCTTGTCAAAACGGCTCAGGATAAGATAGACCACAACCGAGGCGGCAAGGAAAATGGCCCCGAACATAAGCCACTGTTTCGGAGTGAAACGGCGGGCCTTCAATTTCGAAGAGGAACCGGCGCCGCGTTTTTTCCACTGGAAGAAGCCGACGAATTGCATCGGGAAGAAATACAACGCGTGCAATGCCGCATTGCCATATTTAGCTCCGATGAAGCACATCACCGCATAGATGGACACGTCCAGTATTCCGAAAAGGAATGTCAGGATCTTCCCGTTTGCGGAGCAGACTGTTGACAGCACCCCCATCAGTGAACCGAATGCCGCAATTATCAGGAGGTATTGTCCGGAATCGGCAGCCTTCAGCTTGATGATTGTGGTCAATATCATTGCGACCGTCATTCCAATCAGGATGAAGGCATTGAAAACTTTGTTGAAGATTTCTTCCTTAGTCATTGTTCAATTGTGTTTTGATTCTGTTTGCAAGGGAATCGCCGACAAGTTTGGCAATGTCGGATTCGGGCGCAGCGGCTATCCTCGCCACGCTGCCGAAATGCATCAGCAGCCGCTGCTCCGTCTGTTCTCCGACTCCTTTGATCGCGCGGAGCGCGGAGTTGATCTGGGATTTGCTGCGAAGCGAACGGTGGAAGGTGATTCCGAAACGGTGTGCTTCGTCGCGCACGTGAGTTATAAGCTTGAAGGCCTGCGAATTCCTGTCAAGGAAGAGCGGATACGGGTCTGCCACACGGATAATCTCTTCCATCCTCTCGGCAAGGCCCACTACGGTAAATCTGTCCTGAATACCAAGCTCACAGAGCGCCTGCCAGGCGAAATTCAACTGCCCCTTGCCACCGTCAATGACCACAAGCTGCGGCAGGTCATCCGGATTTTCCTCAAGCATACGCGAATAGCGGCGGTTGACCACTTCTTTCATCGAAGCATAGTCATTGGCACCGACGACGGTCTTTATCTTGAACTTGCGGTAATCGCTCTTTGCCGGGACTCCGCCCCGGAACACCACGCAGGCAGCAACAGGATTCGTGCCCTGCGTGTTTGAGTTGTCGAAGCATTCAATGTGCTCGGGAGCCACATCCATTCCCAGTGCCTTGCGCAGTTCTTCGACCACGGCGGCGTGAAACTCGTCCGGGTTGGTATGCTCGCGCTGCTTGAGGGAATTGAAGCGGAACTCCCTGGAGTTCTTGGCACTCAGTTCCAGAAGAGCAAGCTTGTCTCCCCTGACGGGTATTCTGAAATTCACACCTTCAATCCTTACGTCAGGAAGGAACGGCACAATGATTTCCTTGCTCAGCTCACCGAACTTGGATTCTATCTCAGCAACGAAGGTGCTCAGCACGGCGGCCTGCTCTTCTTCTATCTGCATCCTGAAGCCGAGGTTGAGAGACTGGATGATCGCGCCTCCGCGGATGCGGAGGAAATTGCCAAAGGCCTCGAGACCATCGAAGACGAGGGAGAACACGTCCACGTCCCGCTCTCCTGCAGCAGTGATGATCGACTTGGAGTAATGCTGCTGCAATGCATCTATCTTGAGTTTATACTGCTGGGCAAGCTCAAAGTTCAATTCATCAGAAGCGGCCTGCATCTGAGCCTTGTAACTGCGGATTATGTCATTCACCCCTCCGGTAAGCAGATGTTCTATCTCCGCTATCCAGGAATTATACTCCTCTCTGGAGACACCGCCCACGCAACATCCCCGGCATCGGCCGATGTGCATATCGAGACAGGGGCGGAACTTGTGCCGGAGTATGGCGTCAGACGTGATCTTGTACTTGCAGCTACGGAGGGGATAATTGCTGCGGAAGAACTCAAGCAGGGCCCTTGCGTGCATGACGGAACTGTACGGGCCGAAATACCTGGAACCGTTCTTATCGACCCGGCGGGTAAGCAGCACTTTCGGAAACTCCTCATTCGTGATGCATATCCACGGATAGGTCTTCGAGTCCTTCAGGAGGATGTTGTACCGCGGCTTGTACTGTTTGATGAGGTTGTTCTCAAGCAGCAGGGCGTCGGCCTCGGAGTCCACCACCGAATACTGGACGTCTGCGATCTTTGACACCAGCAGGCGTGTCTTTGTATTGAGCCGGGCAGGATCCACGAAATACTGGGCTACCCTCTTGTTGAGATCCTTGGCCTTGCCGACATAGATCACCGAACCTTCGGAGTTATAGTATCTGTACACTCCCGGTTGATGAGGCAGCAATGTGATCTTTTCTCTGATGTCCATAAAAAAACCGGTCTCGGAAACCCGAAACCGGCATTAAATATAGTAATTTTCTTACGAAATTACTTCTGCTCGCGACGAGGACGACGGTCACGGTCGCCGTCACGACGAGGGCGACGGTCTCCGCGGTTGCCGCCACGGTTCTGCTGGCCTGCTGCCTGGGCGTTTGCTGCTGCAAGCGCTGCAGGGGTGAGGTCCTGCTTGCCGTAACGCTCACCGTTGCAGATCCAAACCTTGATACCGAGGGTACCAACCTTGGTGTTTGCAACTGCAAGTGCATAGTCGATATCTGCGCGGAAAGTATGGAGAGGTGTACGACCTTCCTTGAACATTTCTGAACGGGCCATTTCAGCGCCACCTACGCGACCGCTGATCTGAACCTTGATACCTTCTGCACCGACACGCATTGTGTTGGCAACGGCCATCTTGATGGCGCGACGATAAGAAACACGGCCTTCAATCTGACGGGCGATGCTGTCGGAAACGATGTGAGCATCAACCTCCGGGCGCTTAACCTCGTAGATATTGATCTGGACGTCTTTCTTTGTGACCTTCTTGAGCTCTTCCTTGAGTTTGTCAACCTCAGTGCCGCCCTTGCCGATGATGAAGCCCGGACGAGCTGCGTAGATTGTAACAGTGATGAGCTTGAGGGTTCTCTCGATAACGATTCTGCTGAGGCTGGCCTTAGCGAGACGGTTACCAAGATATTTGCGAATCTCGTAGTCTTCTGCGATCTTCTCAGCATAGTTACCACCACACCAGTTAGAGTCCCAACCACGGGTGATACCGATTCTGTTGCTAATAGGATTAGTTTTCTGTCCCATATTATTTATTCTCCACTGGTTGTTTTACATCGAGGATGATGGTGACGTGGTTGGAACGCTTGCGGATGCGGCCGGCGCGGCCCTGAGGGCACGGACGGATGCGCTTGAGAGTGCGGCCTTCATCAACCATGATAGTCTTGACATAGACATTGCCATTATCCAAATCTTTGCTCTTGTCCGGGTTCTTGGCTTCCCAGTTTGCGATAGCGCTGCGGAGAAGTTTTTCGAGACGGATAGAAGCCTCTCTCTTTGAGAATTTCAAAAGATCGAGTGCGTGGTTAACTTCTACACCACGGACTGTGTCTGCAACGAGACGCATCTTGCGTGGAGAAGTAGGGACGTCATTCAGTTTTGCAACTGCTGTAACCTTCTTGGCCTCCTTGAGGCTTTCAGCCATAAGTCTTTTACGCTTTCCCATAATGATTACTTCTTATTGTTACCTGAATGTCCGCGGAAGTTGCGAGTAGGGGCGAATTCGCCGAGCTTGTGACCAACCATCTGCTCAGTTACGTAAACAGGGATAAACTTGTTACCGTTGTGAACTGCGATAGTATGGCCGATAAAGTCAGGAGAGATCATGCTGGCACGTGACCAGGTCTTGACCACTTCCTTCTTCTTGCTACCATCATTCATAGCAAGAACTCTTTTCTCCAGGGCTTCCTGGATGTATGGACCTTTTCTTAATGAGCGACTCATAAATCTCTAAAGTTTAATTCCTGTTATTTCTTTCTTCTCTCGATGATGAACTTGTTGGATTGAGCCTTAGGATTACGAGTCTTGTATCCCTTAGCTGGCAAGCCCTTGCGTGAACGTGGATGTCCACCTGATGCACGGCCTTCACCACCACCCATCGGGTGATCAACAGGGTTCATAACAACACCACGGTTGTGAGGACGTTTGCCAAGCCAACGCTTGCGACCGGCCTTACCGTGACTTTCGAGGTTGTGATCTGCGTTGGATACCTGACCAACGGTAGCACGGCAGCTTACGAGAACCATACGGGTCTCACCTGAAGGCAGGCGGAGAACAGCGTGGATTCCCTCGCGGGCTGCGAGCTGAGCGAAAGTACCGGCTGAACGGGCCATAGCGGCACCCTGACCAGGACGGAGCTCAATGTTGTGAACGATGGTACCAACTGGAATTTCACTCAGAGGAAGACAGTTGCCGACTTCCGGAGCAACACCGCTGCCGGATGCGATAACCTGGCCGACCTTGAGGTCCTTAGGGGCGATGATGTATCTCTTCTCGCCGTCTGTGTACTGCACGAGAGCGATGCGTGCGCTACGGTTAGGATCGTACTCGATCGTGAGAACGGTAGCGGTGCAGTCGTCCTTGTCGCGGAGGAAGTCGATGATACGGTACATTTTCTTGTGGCCGCCGCCGAGGTAACGAACGGTCATCTGACCGGTGTTGTTACGTCCGCCTGTGCTCTTGAGAGGCTCCAGCAATGATTTCTGAGGCTTGTTGGTGGTGATCTCCTCAAAGGTGCTGATCACTTTGTTTCTTTGACCGGGAGTAACCGGCTTGAATTTTCTTACTGCCATTGTCTGAACCTCCTATTAGATATTAGCGTAGAAATCAATCTTGTCGTCACCGGCAAGAGTGATGTATGCCTTCTTATAATGATTAGCACGGCCGCGGACCTGTCCTGACTTTGTATAGCGGGATTTCCTCTTGCCGTGATAATTGACGGTATTGACGTCAGCGACTACGACGTTGTACATCTTCTCGACTGCGTCCTTGATCTGAAGTTTGTTGGCATCAGCGTTTACGATGAAGCCATAACGGTTCAACTTTTCGCCCTGAGCCGTCAACTTCTCTGTTACGATTGGCTTAATAATGATTCCCATCTTCGTGTTCGTTTAGCGCATGTTTCTCTCGGCGAGGATGTCCTGGACACCGTCTACCATTACCAGAGTATTGGCATTCATGATAGCGTAGGTGTTGATTTCGTCAACGGAAATGACATTCACCTGAGGAAGGTTGCGGGATGAAAGGAAAATATTGGTTGAATTTTCAGGGAGCACGTAGAGGACCTTGCGATCGCCGGCCTTGATAGCCTCGTTGATCTTGAGGAACTCCTTGGTCTTAGGTGCATCCATTGCGAACGGCTCAAGAACGATGATCGCATTCTCCTGCGCCTTGTATGAAAGGGCGGACTTGCGGGCGAGGGCCTTGACCTTCTTGTTCAACTTGTTATGATAGAAACGTGGCACCGGACCGAAAACGCGGCCGCCGCCTACGAAGATATTGGCCTTAAGGCTACCGTGACGAGCACCGCCGCCGCCCTTCTGGCGACCAAGCTTCTTGGTGCTGTGCGCAATCTCGCTGCGGTCCTTGGTCTTGGCATTGCCGTGACGCTGGTTTGCGAGATACTGGACTACGTCAAGATAAATGGCGTGGTCGTTAGGCTCAATTGCGAATACGCTGTCTGCGAGTTCGACTTCCTTGCCGGATTTGGTTCCGTCGATCTTTAAAACTGAAAGTTTCATACTCTTAAGCCTCAATAATTACATAAGAACCCTTGGCTCCAGGAACGGAACCTTTGACAACGAGAAGATTGTTCTCAGGGATGACCTTGATGACGCGGAGGTTGAATACCTTTACGCGCTCATTGCCCATATGGCCAGCCATGCGCATACCAGGAAGTACGCGTGAAGGCCATGAAGATGCGCCCATTGAACCAGGGTGACGAAGGCGGTTGTGCTGGCCGTGAGTCTGGCCACCTACACCGGCGAAACCGTAGCGGTGTACAACGCCCTGGAAACCCTTACCTTTAGAAGTACCGACAATGTCAACGAACGGTGTCTCATCCACAGGGATGTCACCTACAGTGATGACGTCGCCGAGCTTAAGCTCCTTTCCAAAGTCTGCCGGGAATTCGACAAGCTTTTTCTTAGGGGTGGTTCCTGCCTTTTTGAAATGCCCCATCAGAGGCGCGCTGGCGTGCTTTTCTGTTGTTTCGTCATAGGCAAGCTGTACAGCGGCATAACCATCTTTTTCAACTGTACGAATCTGCGTGACAACGCACGGACCAGCCTCGATAACAGTGCACGGTACATTCTTACCGTCGGCACTGAAAACGGAAGTCATTCCGATTTTCTTTCCAATTAATCCAGGCATTGGTTTGATAATTAATTGTTTATTAATACTTTAAGTATATCCGCGCAATTTTGCGGGCTGCAAATGTACGAAATATTTTTCATATAAAAAAACATAACTTTCTCTAACAGAATTATTACCTTTGTATTTATGAGCATCGGAACATATCTTGCAGGCGCCTTCAGCTTCCTGCGATTCTCCTGGATAGACCTTCTGGACATCGTGATGGTCGCTGCCATCATATACTTTATCATAAGGTGGATCCGCGGCTCCTCGGCCCTGAACATTTTCATTGCGATCCTCATCGTCCTCATCGTCCGCATACTTGCGGTCGCCCTAGGCATGAAGATGATGTCCGCCCTGCTGGGTACCATCATCGATGTGGGTGCAATCGCGCTGATCGTGATTTTCCAGCCGGAAATCCGACGGTTCCTCAACAATCTCGGACGCAGCGCCGGCAACGCCGTCGAGAAAAGGAACCTGTTTCAGAAGATAATGCAGCGCAACAGCACCGGCGGCCTCACAACGGCTTCCATCGATGAGATAACTGCCGCCTGCGAAGAGATGGCGTCACAGAAAACCGGCGCCCTCATAGTCATCCGTCACAACAATATGATGGAAGACATCGTCGCCTCCGGCGATACCATCGACGCCGAGATCAACCGCCGTCTCATTGAAAACATCTTTTTCAAGAACTCCCCGCTCCACGACGGAGCGATGATCATCAGCGACAACCGCATACTTGCGGCACGATGCACGCTGCCCATCACCGACCGCACGGATCTTCCGGCCCGCTATGGTATGCGCCACAAGGCTGCCGTCGGCATCTCCGAGCAAAGCGACGCCGACGTGGTGGTCGTAAGCGAACAGACCGGCAGCATCTCTTTCGTGCGCGCCGGCCAGGTCACCAGGATCGAAAGCCGCAACGTGTTGAAACTTAAACTTGGAGGACAGGCGGAATGATAGACCAAAGGCTCGAGACGAAATTGGGCTTTGACAAGATACGAAGGATAGTCTCAGACCGCACCCTTACCGAATACGCCTCCGACAGAGTGGCATCCGAAGAATTCTCCACGGATGCCTCCATCATCCGCCAGCGTCTGAACCTTACGGACGAGATGCGGCTGGTGATGATGTTCGAGGAGTCCTTCCCTACCACCGGTTATATCGATGCTATCCCTTTCCTGGAGCCTCTTCAGCATCCGGGCACGTCCATCGACACCCTCAATCTTGCCAAACTGAAGACGGTGATCGACACCACACGCCGCATAATCCACTTCTTCAGCAGCATCAAGGAGGGCGTTTATCCTAATCTCAAAGCGATGGCCGCCCCTATCCAGACCTGCCCGGAGGTTCACCGCCGCATCGAGAACATCCTCGACAGATATGGCGAGATCAAAGATTCCGCATCGGACAGCCTTTTCGAAATAAGGCGCGACATACGCGCAAAAGAAGCATCCGTCTCAAAAAGGGCGGCGGCAATCCTGCGGCAGTCACAGGAAGAAGGTATCGTTGACTCCGGCGCCACCGTCAACATCCGTGACGGCAAATTCCTCATCCCGGTAAACACTTCCGCCAAGCGCAAGCTTCCCGGTTTCGTCTATGACGCCTCCGCCACAGGCAAGACAACATTCATCGAACCGACCGAAATCATTGAGCTGGAGAACGACATAACGGAGCTCCATTTCGCGGAGACCCGCGAGATCCAGAAGATACTCTTCGAATTCACCGAGTTCTTCCGCCCATACATCCCCGACGTCCTCGCTTCCGCAGCATTCATCGGTGAGATGGACTTCCTGATGGCAAAGGCCCAGACCGCACTTGACTTCATCTCCGGCATGCCGATAATCGCCAGCGGAGGGGAGCTGAGTCTCCGCAAGGCCCGGCACCCGCTGCTTGAGAAGGCCCTCAAGCGGGAAGGACGCGATATGGTCCCACTGACCATAGGCCTGACACCACAAAAAAGAATCCTGCTGATCTCCGGTCCGAATGCCGGAGGCAAGTCAGTCTGCCTGAAGACGGTCGGACTGCTTCAATATATGTTCCAGTGGGGTATGCTTGTACCTACATCCGAGACGTCCGAGCTGCCGGTCCTCGACCGCATCATCGTCAGCATAGGCGACGACCAGAATATAGAGAACGACCTAAGCACATACAGTTCCTTCCTCTGTGATATGAAGGATATGCTCGACAACGCCGATGAAAAGACTCTGGTGCTGATAGACGAATTCGGTTCCGGCACCGAGCCTGCCGCCGGCGGCGCCATTGCAGAAGCTATCCTGAGCGAACTTGACAAGAGAGGCGTATATGGAGTAATCACCACCCATTATACAAATCTGAAGCTGTATGCGGCATCTGCCGACACTCACGTCACCAACGGTGCCATGCTCTACGATGCTTCACGCATCGAGCCTATGTTCAAGCTCGAAGTCGGCTTGCCCGGCAATTCGTTCGCATTCGAACTGGCCCGCAAGATGCGTCTGCCGGAGTCCATAGTCAAGGATGCCGAAGCCCGCGCCGGTGAAGGATTCGTGGGGATGGAACGGAACCTCCGCAAGATTGCCCGCAACCGCCGCGCACTCGACGAAAAGCTGCAGAAGGTCAAGAAGACCGACAAGAATCTGGAAGGGCTGACGGAAAAATACCAGAAGGAGCTGGAAGAGATAAAGGAACAGAGGGCAGCCATCATCGACGAAGCCCGCCGTGAGGCGGAAGGCATCGTGAGAGGTGCCGGAAAACAGGTTGAAAAGACCATACGCGACATCAAGACGGCCCAGGCCGAAAAGGAGCAGACCAAGGCGGCCCGTCAGGAGCTCCAAGGCTTCCTCAACGCCATTTCCGACCACAAGAGCAAGCAGCAGAAGGCACGGGATGAATATATCGACCGCAAATTGACCCAGCTGGAGAAGCGCAACAGGAAAAAGAAGGACTCCGCTCCCGAGCAGCCGCAGAAGGTCGAGCCTCTGAAGGTAGGCGAGAAAGTGCGCGTGAAGCAGAACGGACTCGTAGGCGAGGTTTCGAAAGTATCGAGCAAGTCGCTCACGGTCATCATAGGCAGCATAAGCAGCACGATGAGTCCCGACAAAGTCGAGAGGATTTCCTCCAACGAATTCAGGGACGCTTCGCGCAAACTCTTCAAGCCTGTCGAGCAGAAGGTTGACAGCGCTATTTCCGAGCGCAAGCTCGCGTTCAAGCCGGAACTCGACATACGCGGCGAACGCCTATCCGACGCACTCGACATCGTCACGCGCTACATCGACGACGCCGTGATGCTGAACATAGGTATGGTACGCATCATACACGGCAAGGGGACCGGCGTGCTGAGGGAAGAGATACAGAAATATCTCCGGACAATCCCAGGTCTGACTGTCAGGGATGAAGACATAAGACAAGGCGGTACCGGAGTCACGATAGTAACATTTTGATATGGAAAACAAGAAACAGAACGTGGGGGAGCAGGGAGAGAATGAAGCCTGTTTCTTTTTGCAGAACGAAGGCCACCGCATCGTGGCACGGAACTGGCGCAACAAGCATCGGGAACTGGACATTGTGAGCCTGAAGCAGGGCGCCATCCACATAGTGGAGGTGAAGACCAGGACAGCCCCCGTGGCAGCGCCGCCGGAGATCAGCGTTAACTTCGCAAAAAGGACGAAGCTTATCGCCGCAGCGAAGGCGTTCCTCCACTCTGCGGAGTTCAAGGCTCTTCATCTGGATGATGCAGAATTGTTTTTTGACGTGATAACCGTAGTCCTCGAGGCAACAGGACCCATAATAGAATATTACCCTAAAGCTTTTATACCTATATATGTCTAACGAACATCTTTATTGCGTGATCATGGCCGGCGGAATCGGTTCCCGTTTCTGGCCCATCAGCCGCGCTGCAAAGCCGAAACAGTTCCTCGATTTCGAAGGCGATGGAACTTCCTTTCTCCGCTCGACCTTCGACAGGATGAAGACCATTGTCCCGGAAGGGAACATCCTCATCGTTTCACTCGAGCGCTATAAGGAGCGGGTCGAGAAATGCATCCCGGAGCTCAGGGAAGGAAATCTTCTGCTGGAGCCTTACAACCGCAACACCGCCCCCTGCCTGACCTTCGCGACATATGCCCTGTTGAAGAGAGATCCGCTGGCAACTGTCATCGCAACTCCGGCCGACCACGCCATCAGCAATATCCCGGCATTCAACGAGACACTGTCAAACGCCGTACAATATGCTGCAGGCACGGATGCCCTGATCACCATAGGCATCGTCCCGAACCGTCCCGATTCGAATTTCGGTTATATACAGGTGGCCGGTCCTTTCGAAGGAGACCGCCCTGTGAAAGTGAAGACTTTCACCGAAAAACCCGACAAGGAACTGGCCAAGGTGTTCATCGAGAGCGGCGAATTCCTGTGGAACTCCGGTATCTTCGTCTGGCGCGCTTCAGCCATACGCGAGGAATTGGAAAAGTATGCTCCTGACATCACCAGACTCTGGAAGAACTGGAAGGAGTACCTCTGCACGGAACAGCAGAAGAAGTTCATAGAAAAGATTTATACCGATATGCCGCGCGTGTCAATCGATGTCGCCGTAATGGAGAAGACCGACAATGCCTGGGTATATCCCGCAAAGTTCAAATGGGCGGATATCGGTAACTGGGAGTCACTCTATGACCACCTTGCCAATCACGACAAGTCAGGCAACGCCTCCAACATCCGCGGCAAGGGCCTTCTCAAGGAGAGTTCCAACAACATCATCTTCTCCAGCGCCGACAAAAAGCTCGTCGCAGTCCGGGGAATGGAGAACTTCCTTGTGGTGGATATGAAGGATGTTCTCCTCATCTGCCCAAGGGACGAAGAGAAACTGACCGAGTTCCTTTCCGAACTCGCCTTGCCTGAATACGAGGAATACCGATAGGCTTATACCAGCTTGCGCACAAGAGAATCCCTGTCTCCTTCCAGAAGATCGATGACGGGGATTTCTATCATTGTGTAACAGCCCGGGGCCTGACGGGTGGCGGCGCGTGCGGCACCGACAAGGACCTGTCCGGTAAGAGCCGGATTGTTGATGCGCATATTGAAATCGATGTGCTGGTCGGCGGTCTTGCCGGAGTCACCGTCGCGGACGATGTTCACACCGTGCATCATACTGTTGTACGGATCTATGCTCGGAACGGCTTTCACCTCGGTCTGGTCCGATGCAAAATACGGGTCGGTCTTGATGGCGGCCTCAACAGCGGCAAAATCGGCACCCTCTTCAAGAACGACATAGACAAGCCTGTTGTGGACACCCTTGCCTGCCGGCAGGGTGAGGCTCAGCGCGTCCTTGACTCCGGCCTTTGACTTGACCACCACGGTGTGTCCCATAGAACGGCCGGGGCCGAAGTTGGTATATGATACACCGCCTGGGGCAAGCGCCTGGAGAAGAGCCCGCACGATGGAATCGCTGCCCGGGTCCCATCCGGCGGATATTATGCTGACAGCGTTGTTCTTCTTTGCCGCGGCATCGAGGGTGAGGCGGAGGTCGCCGACACCGCTGTGAATGTCGAAGCTGTCAACCGTGCTTATGCCCATCGCAAGATATTTTTCTGCATTTTCCTGCACCTTGCGTGAAGGAGTCGAAAGAATCGCCACATCGACCTTGCCGAGTTCGGCGATGTCACTGACGACCTTGTACCCTGCAAGTTCCGGATAGCCGTCTGCACTGGCGGTTCTGCGGACCACGCCGACACATTCCATATCGCCTGAGGTCTCTACTGCCTCAAGAGCGTATTTTCCGATATTGCCGTATCCGACAATTGCTACTTTAATTTTGCTCATATTCCAAATTTATTCTACCAGGTCACCCAGGTTCAAAGTCGGGCCGGTAAGGTGCACTGCCGTGAAACCGTCACCCGAACGGCGGAAATCGACAGAGAGGCTGTCGCAGTTTGCCCGGATGTCGTATGTCATCACTTCACCGTCAGTGCAGGTCGCCGGGATGCCGCTGAAACAGGCGGCGATCGCGCTTGCCGTTATCCCGGTGCCACAGGCCTGGGTCTCCGCCTCGACACCCTTTTCAAAGGTGCGTACACGGAGCGAGCCGTCGGCGCACCTGCTTACAAAATTCACATTTACTCCCTGAGGAGCGAATATCCCGTTCCAGCGGAATTCACGCCCCTCCGCTTCCACGTCAACGGCATCCGCGTCTTCGACGAATTTCACGAAATGGCGGGTGCCCGTGTCGAGGAAGAATCCGCCGGATAGCGGCTTGACCTCATCGACGTCCTTCATTTCAAGACGGACTATCTTGCATTCACCGAGATGAGACAAAATCTCGGCGTGATGCAGACCGTCCGACGTTTCAAAACAATATTCCTTGGTATGGAAAGGCTTGACCCCCACAACGTCGGCGAAGGCGACGATGCACCTCCCGCCGTTGCCGCACATCATTCCGCCGGATCCGTCGGAATTGAAATAGTCCATACGGAAGTCCGCCTTGTCGGAATTCTCCAGAATCATCAGGCCGTCGGTACCGTGCTGCAGGCAGAGGGCGTGCACGACTTCTTTCTTCTTGAAGCGTGCCGCGTCGGTCGTGCGGCCGTCGATTACGACGAAAGTGTTGCCGGCGCCTGAATATCTGTAGAACTTCAGCATCCGAGATTCTTGAGGACGTCCTTCATAAGCTCAACCGTTCCGGATGATGCCGGGACGAGCGGAAGGCGCATCGCCGGAGTGCAGCAGCCGAGAATGGAAAGGGCTGCCTTGGCAGGAATCGGATTCGATTCGACGAAGCAGGCCTTGAAGAGCGGCTTGAGCGGTTCCTCAAGAGCTTCAGCCTTGGCGAAATCGCCGGCAAGGGCCGCCTCCGTCATTGCGACGAGCTTGTCAGGAAGCACGTTTGAAGCGACGGAGATGACACCCTTCGCGCCAATTTTCATAATCGACAGGGTCATATCGTCGTCGCCGCTGAGTACTGAGAAGCCCTCCGGAGCATCCTTGAGAATGGCCTCGATCTGTTCAAACTTGCCGGACGCCTCCTTTGTGGCCACAATGTTCTTGACATCGCGGGCAAGGCGCAGGCAGGTCTCTGCGGTCATATTGGCACCCGTGCGACCGGGAACGTTGTAAACGACGATCGGTTTGTCGGTCGTGGCGGCAATGGCCTTGAAGTACTGATACTGGCCTTCCTGGGTTGGCTTGTTATAGAAAGGAACGACCACGAGCCAGGCATCTACACCATAAGGCTCGAGAAGTTTCATATTCGCGAGAGTCGACGGAACTGCATTGGAACCGCAGCCGACCACTACAGGCACGCCCGGAGCGTGCTCGTGGGTGAGTTTCAGGAGTTCGACCTTTTCCTCTGAAGAGAGGGTCGGGGTCTCACCGGTAGTGGCGAGAGCCACAAGAAAATCAATTCCGCCCTTTACCTGACGGTCGATCAAGGCAGCATAAGCCTTGTAATCCACAGCACCATCTGCTGTGAACGGAGTAACCAGCGCGGTGCCGCATCCTTTGAGATTCAATTTGCTCATAAGATAATTTCTTTAAATTCGTGAACGCCCTGCAGTCCTTCGGTAAGCAAGGCAGCAGCAACCGCACCTTCGGCAAACCCCTGACGGGAGAATGCTTCGTGCGTAAATGAGAGTTTATCCACTCCGGAAGTGAATTCGGCAGTATGCGTGCCCGGCACTTCACCGATACGCTGTGCTCCGATCTCGGGCATTTCGCCAAGAGTGTCGGCGATGATGCCGGCGATGCTCTTTGCCGTGCCGCTCGGGGCGTCAAGCTTGTGGATATGATGGATTTCCTCTACGTGAGGAGTGTAGCCCTGACCTTTCAGCACCTCGCAGGCGCGCTCTACAGCAGCAAAGAAGGCATTGACGCCGATTGAGAAATTGGACGCCCAGACAAGCGGGGTACCCTCTTTCTCGAAAGCGGCAAAGACATCGTCCTTGATGTCGTACCAGCCGGTCGTGCCGACGACAACGGCCTTGAACAGACCGGCAATCACAGGATAATTAGCCCTGAAAGCATCGGGAGTGGTAAAATCTATGCAGACGCATTCCTTTGCAAGATCGCGGGGAACGTTGCATACGTCTTCAGTGGCAAGCGCGAGTTCTATTCCACGACGCTTGAGGGCCTCCTCCACCATATGGCCCATTTTTCCATAACCGCTTATGATAACTTTCATAATCCTATTTTAGAATGTCGTTCAACACGCCTGACGCTGCCTGACGGGCTCCTTCGCCTGCTCCCCTGATGACGAGCGGAGCTGAATTGTCACTCTTGATGATGGTGACGTTTTCAGTGCCGCTGATCCAATAGAACGGGCTCTCGACACCGACAAGCTGCATCTTGATCTCTGCCCTGTAGCCGTTCTTCGCAGAGGAGTCGCGGTGGAGGGATGCAACGAAACGCTGACGCTTGTCAAGGGCGTCGAGCTCTGCCTCACGCTTGATGAATTCAGGCTCCGCCTTCTCGAGCTTGCTGTAGAATTCATCGAGAGTGCAGTCAAAGTAATCCTGACCGAGCATAGGGGTTATCTCTACGTCTTCCTCCTCAAGAGGGATCCCGGCCTCGCGGGCGAGGATGAGAAGCTTGCGGAGAGCATCACGGCCGCCAAGGTCGATTCGAGGGTCATTCTCGGTAAGCCCGGCCTTCTGTGCCTTCTGGAGAAGGGTTGCAAAACTTTCGGTGTTGGCACCATCATAGCCTGTGATGATATGGTTGAGCGTGCAGGAGACAACGGCCTCGATATAATCAAGCTCATTGCAGCCGGCTCCGCCGGAAATGGATTCAAGGATAGGGAGTGCTGTGCCGACGGTCGTGTCGTAACGGAGGAAACAGCCGTTGCGCATCGCTGCACGCTTCATTGCGGCGTATTCGACGTAAGGAACGGCAAGAGAACGGCGGTTTGAAGACACTATGCTGATTCCGGCTTCAAGAAGCGGAACATATTTCTTGAATATGTCCTCGCTGTTGGTACAATCCACGAAAATCGAATGGCGGGGCGCATTTGCGAGCACTTTGTCGGCAAAGCCGTGGTCGCTGGATATTTCGGCAAGATGGACCTGCTTTCCGTTGCCTACAGCGCGTCCGCCTTCGATGAAGGTCTTGAGAGCGCTGCCGACGGCGCCGTTGCCGGCGACGTACAGGTCAACCACGTTGAGTTTTGCAAATTCGAAGAATTCCTTGTGGAGCACGCGGCAGGCTTCCTTGGCAACAGTCGGACGGACATCCACCGTGATGCATCCTGTCTCGGCTCCGGTCGCGATAGGAACGATACCGGCATCCTTCAATGCTGCAAGTGCACGCTTGTGGGCGACAGGCTCGTCAATCGGACCTTCTGCAGTCACGACGATGCGTTCGTTCTCGCCTACGGTCATATTGCTGACGCCCATCCACTCGCATACCATCCTGGTAGGGAGCTTCTCGATCATAGTGCCCGGGTTGGCGGGATCGAAGGTGTTGCGTATGTTGATGGCGATGTTGGCTGCCATCGCAGGAGCGACAGTCGGGGCGTAAAGAACCTTTGCACCGTGTTCCGCCATACAGAGCGCCGCCTCGTAGGACATCTGCGGGATGGTGCGTGCAGCCGGGACGACCTTCGGGTTCGAGGTCATGATGCCGGGGACGTCGGTCCATATCTGGAGTGAGTTTGCGTCCAGCGCCGCTGCATACAGAGCTGCGCTGAAGTCGGAGCCGCCGCGGCCAAGGGTCACGATCCTGGCTGCTGCGTCGTGGGCGATGAATCCCGGAGCGACGAACACGTCGATTTCCGGACTCACGTCAACGGAAGACTTGATATTGGAATATGTCTGTTTGAGATCGTCCTTGACCACGAGCACACGGGAATCAAGCCACTTGACCTTGAAGTTTTCCGTGGCAAGTTTCGACGCGAGGATTGTCGTGGAGAAGAGTTCTCCGAATGTCTGGATGTGCTCGGCCTCGTCCTTTGTGATTGACTTCTTGCCGAGGATGTTTTCTGCCGCGATGCGGAGCTGGTCGGAAAAGACTGAAAGCTTTTCCGAAATCTTTTCAAGTTCCTTTCCGGTGAAAAGACGGGAAATGATTTTTGAGTGACGATCCTGCAGGGTCCTGACCAGGTCAAGACAGCTGCTGTCGCCTTCTGAAGCCCTGCGTCCGATTTCGATGAGGGTGTCGGTACAGCCGCTGATGGCTGACGATACCAGGACAACCCTGTCGGTCTGCAAGGCGTCGGTCACGATGTCAAGGACACCTGACATTCTGGTGGCACTTGCCACCGAGCTTCCGCCAAACTTTAAAACCTTCATAATACACTATTTTTAACTAACTAACTTTTCCTTTCAATGTGAGCGCCAAGGGCATTCAGGCGACCTTCTATGTCTTCGTAGCCCCGGTCGATCTGCTCGATGTTGTCGATTTCCGAGACACCCTTCGCCGACATTGCGGCGAGCAGCATTGCAATACCGGCTCGGATATCCGGCGATGTCATCCTGCCTCCCCTCAGGTCAATCTTGTGGTCGTGGCCAATGACTACGGCCCGGTGCGGATCGCAGAGAATGATCTGCGCGCCCATATCGATCAGCTTGTCGACGAAGAACAAGCGGCTCTCGAACATCTTCTGATGGATGAGCACACTGCCCTTGCACTGCGTGGCGACCACCAGCATCACGCTCAGGAGGTCAGGGGTGAGGCCCGGCCAGGGAGCATCAGCGAGCGTCATTATGGACCCGTCGATAAATGACTCGATCTCGTAACTCTCCTGCGCCGGAACGAAAATGTCGTCCCCACGCTGCTCAAGCTTCACGCCGAGACGGCGGAACGCCTCGGGGATGATGCCCAGGTTCTCCCAGGACACATTCTTTATCGTAAGTTCACTGCGGTTGATGGCGGCCATCCCGATGAATGAGCCGACTTCAATCATATCCGGCAATATCGTATGCTCCGCCCCGTGGAGTCTCTCGACGCCGGTGATGCGGAGAAGATTGGATCCGATGCCCTCGATCTGCGCGCCCATCGCGACAAGCAGGCGGCAGAGCTGCTGGACGTACGGCTCGCAGGCAGCATTGTAGATGGTGGTAACTCCTTTTGCCAGCGTCGCGGCCATTACGATGTTGGCGGTACCGGTCACCGACGCTTCGTCCAGAAGCATATAGCAACCCTTGAGACCATCGCCGGAATCAAGGCGGTATGCGCGCACACTGTGCTCATATTCGCAGTTCGCACCCAGCTTGATGAAACCGTCGATATGGGTGTCAACCCTGCGGCGGCCTATCTTGTCACCGCCCGGTTTCGGGAAGAAAGCCCTGCCGAAACGGGCAAGCAGCGGGCCGACGACCATCACTGATCCGCGGAGCGCCGCACAGCTGCGGACGAACTCCTCGCTGCCGATGTACCGTGCATCCACGTGGTCAGCCACGAAGGTGTATTCACCCTTGGCGTGGCGCGTGACGGACACGCCCATAGTCTTGATGAGCTGGATGAGGTTCTTGATGTCCAGGATCTCCGGCACATTCGAAACCGTCACGGCTTCACTCGTCAGAAGGACGGCACTGAGCACCTGCAGGGCCTCGTTCTTGGCGCCCTGAGGTACAATGCTGCCGCTCAAAGTGCGGCCCCCTTCTATAACGAATGAACTCATATTCCAACAAATGTAGTAAAAAAATGTCTGTTTTTTGTTTTTTGCCACTTAATATTTACCTTCGCAAAACATTCAACTGCTGATTTATGAACGATAAACAGAACATTGAGGAAAGACTTATTGAAGAACTTGTGCCCATTTTCGGGCTGGATTCCACCGATGATATCAAGCCGGACAGCGCAATGGTCAGGGACCTTGGCGCCGAGAGCATAGATTTCATCGAAATCCTCTATATGATCGAGAATGTCTTCGGCGTAAAATTGAAGATTGCCGAGATCACGATGAACGACTATTCCGCCGACGGTTTCCCTGCTGATGCCAAGATCACCGCGGAACTTGCAGCCAAACTCAACAGCAACCTCGACAGCTCTCAATACAAGGAAGGCCAGAGCGTCAACGACATATTCCAGCTCTTCACCGTCCATAACCTTGCAACCGTAATCTACACCAAGCTCAACGAACAGAAATGAGATTCTACCTCGTAGACAAAGTCACAAGGATATGCTTCGGCAAATACGTGGAGGCGCTGAAATGCGTTTCCCTGTCCGACGACATCTTCAACGAGCATTTCCCCGGCTACCCGATTTTCCCCGGTACAATGATGATTGAGGGAATGGCCCAGCTGTCAGGGGTGTTCTTCGAATGGTGCCGCAAGGAAATGGGATGCCCGGACCGCAGAGCGGTGCTGACTATGGTTGAACGTTTCAAGTTCCGCGGCACGGTGACGCCGGGTGACAGACTTGTCTACAGAGCCGATGTCAAATGCTTCTATCCCGACGAGTATGGAGCAGTCAGGGTCAAGGCAATGAAAGACGGCAAAACCTGTGCGGAAGGCGAGCTTATCTTCACCTTTCTGGATATTCTCAATGACAAGATGAAGGAAGTCAGCGACGAACTCATCAGGTTTGCGTCCTCCAGCGCTGTCATCGAGAAGGAATAATGGAATTCATTTTTCGCAAATATGGTCCGGATGAGCCGATTCCGGTCACAGCCGTCCTTCGGAAGCGCAAGCTTGTGAAATACTACAACCGTGAGGCACAGGCCGCCGTGCTCACGGCAGCGGAATTCCTCGAAGGGAAGGGTGTCTCTTCGGATACACCATTTTACTATGCTTCTGCCGAAACAGAAAATTTCGACAGCATACGCGGCATTGTGGGCGGCATTGATTCTGACATCCGGGACATCTGCAGCCTGTTCCCGGCCGTATCCACCCTGGATATCTTCAAGATGATGCGGAATATGGTCCCCTGCTTCATCGCCATTGAAAATGACTTGAAAGGTGACAACAACGTCATCATTGACTCTGCATCGGCATTGTTGTATTGTGCCCTGACCGCACCCACCGAAGGAAATGTCCTCATCGGCGCCGGCCGTCTCCATGCGGACGGTTCCGTGGAATGCGGATTCGCCCTCGGGACTCCGTCGGAATGGAACGGACACCCGTTCCTTGGCTCCGGCAAAGGCGCAACTGAAATATTCGAACTTGGGGAATGGCGGCAGTAATCACGGGAATAGGAGCCAGGACACCGCTGGGGTGCAGCTACGAAGAGTGTATGGACACGCTTCGTCAGGGAACGCTCTGCATCGATGACATCCAGAACTTCAAGACAGACGGATATGAGATGAAGGCCGCCGGCGAGATACGCAGTTGCGGCAGGGTGGTCCATACCGGCAGCGGAATCGACAGAAAAGTATATTTCTTCGAGCAGGCGCTGGGTGAGCTTGATGCAAAGACGGCCTTCTCGAAAAGATACAAGGCTGACGAACTTGTCCTGAATGTCGGCGGCGGAGTCGATTATTTCGACATCGACAACTATGCCCGCACCAAGGACATCTCTTCAGCACATTTCAGGATGAACGCCGATATGCAGGAACTCTGCAGGAAATGGAATATCGGGGCCGGTTGCCATCTGTTCTCCTCTGCGTGTACGGCCTCGGCGCAGGCGATAGGTCTTTCATTGAGGATGCTCCGCAAGCATACCGCAGGGGCTGTCGTTACCGGTGGCGCAGATTCAATGATCTCGCCTGTGAACTTCCTCGGCTTCTTCAAACTTGGCGCACTGTCAATGTCTGACGACCCTTCACCGTACAAATGCAAGCCTATGGATCTCAAGGCAAGCGGAACGGTTCTTGGCGAAGCATCCGTTGCCGTTATGCTTGAAGACTCCTCGCGGGTGCCGGCCGACGTGCCTGTTCTTGCCGAACTCTGCGGATACGGCTGCTCTATGGACGCCTTCGCCGTCACAGAGCCGGAACCGACCGGGGAGCAGGCCGCCAGGGCAGTGGCAGCAGCTCTGGAAGATGCAGGCATCAGCGCGGACCAGATTGACTGTATCCATCTACACGGCACAGGTACACCAAAATGCGCGCCTGCAGAATACAACTGCCTGTACAGCATCTTCGGAGACAGGCTGGCAGATATCCCGGTCTACTCCATGAAAGGCCAGGTCGGGCATATGATCGGGTCCTGCACATCCGTTGAACTGATGGGCATAATCCACTCCCTGGAACATCAGGAAGTCCTGCCTACGGTCAACTTTACCACTCCTAATCCAAAAGCTCCGTTCCACGTTGTCACGGGCGAGCCTTTGAAAATGCCAATCAGATACATTCTCAAACTCAATTCGGCTTTCGGTGGCCATAACACCGCATTGATATTCAAGAAATGGGAAAGATAGTGATCACCGGAGCAAGTTCCGGCATAGGACTGGCCATCGCAAAAAGGCTTGCATCTCTTGGAAAACCTATGATTCTCCAGTACAGGAAAAACGTGGAGCAGCTTTCGGATGCCGTGCCTGACGCCACTTTGGTCAAGGTCGATTTCTCTGACCTGAAAGCCGTGGAGGATTTTGCTGCTTCCCTGGATGACGTTGAAATCCTTGTCAACGCCGCCGCCGTCACCGAAACAGGACTTCTTCCTACACTCGAGACAGAGTCGATAGAAAAAATGATATCTGTCAACATCCTCGCCACAACCCTGCTCTGCAGGGCTGTCCTGCCACGGATGTGCTTGAAAAGAAAAGGTGTGATCGTCAACATCTCCTCTGTCACCGCCCAGAAGGTTTACCGCGGTCAGAGCGTATATGGTGGCACAAAGGCGTATATTGAGACACTCAGCAAGGGCATTGCGGCCGAATGTTCTAAGAAAGGTGTCAGATGCAATTGCGTCGCACCGGGGAGCATTCTCAGCGGCACAATGGAAAAACTTGTCATCTCCACGGCGGGAACCGACCTGAAAGGCGTCAACGCCAGCGACCGCTTCGGCACGCCTGACGATGTAGCGGCGGCCGTCGAATTCCTCTGCTCCGACAACAGCAATTACATAAACGGCGCCGTATTGGCAGTCAACGGCGGATTCTGGCTTGGGATATGAGGCGTATCGCATCCATATCATTCTGCCTGACCGCCATCCTGCTGCTGGCCGTTTCCTGTAAAAAGGAGGAGGTCCCTTCCTACGTGGGAACCTGGCTGTATTCCTGCTCGAATCCCGATCTGGGTCCTGAATACAAGGATTCTTATGTACGGGTGGAAAAGAACTGGGATTACGAATTCTACGATGGCGGCACGGGGATGAAATTCTCAGGGGACGGACTGGACTTCTCTGCGGATGGTCTTACGATTACGCTGAACGCCCACAATGACGATGTCTCCGTTGTGTTCGTCGCTACTGTGACATATCTGAAGGGTGGGAAGATGAAGGTCGTTACGGATTCCGTCAACGGGATGATGACAGAAATTGAGTTCAAAGAGCAGCGCTCCTTTTGAAAAACCTGTTGTTTTTCTTCTCTTCACCTATGCTTGAAGCGGCCCCGTGGCCATAATGGATTACAGTATCATCAGGCAGGCACAAGATCATTTCCTTGATACATTCGAGCACGACACCATAGCCTGTCTCGAGAAAGCCGAGGCTTCCTTTTGTGAGCGTATCGCCGGCGAACAGCGCCTTTGCCTCAGGAGAATAGAAAGCCACTGACCCCGCCGTATGCCCTGAAATGGGAAGGACCTGCAGGGAGATTTTCCCGAAATCCAGGACCTTGACATCAGGTGAGAACTTTTTGAAATTGACCTTCGTCTCAAGGTGGCTTCCGTACATATTGGAAAAGAAATCGTTCTTTTCAAGAATGGCCTCATCCTCTCCGTTGATCCAGCATTCAATCCCATATCTGTTGCTGACGGCATCGACGCCAGCGATATGATCGAAGTGAGGATGCGTCACCAGTATGGCCAGAGGTTTCAGTCCACGCCCATCGATAAAGGCGGCCAGGCCGTTGAATTCCTGCTCCGTAGTGAATCCCGGATCTATCAGGACAGCCTCTCCGGCATCGTTCCAGAGCACATAGCCATTCTCCAGCATTTTGCCGGAAACAAATGTTTCAATCTGCATAGGCCTCAAGCTTGTGTCCTACCGGTATCAGTGCCCCGATTACAAAGTTTTCCTTGATTCCGAGCGAGGCATTGAGCTGTCGCCCGGCCATAAGCGGGCCGGTCATATAGCACGCCCCAAGATTCAGGCTCTCGGCGGCAAGGATGATGAGCATAGCCACGCAGGAGAGTGACTTCGTGATATTGTCGTGCTCCCAGGCATTGATTTCCTCAGATGCCTGCCCCCCGAGAAGGCTGTTCATCGTGGCGGTCTCCCTGCAATATGGGACAAACAGTGCGGCGGCATTCTCAAAGAATGTAAAGCTTGACGAATATCTCAGGAACATTGACGCAGCCTCCCGGTCCATCCCTTTGGATATTTCCACCGATTGCTCGCGGACGCAGTCCGCAATGGCCTTGAGCTGTTCCTTGTCCCGGATCACGGCAATCTTCCAGTTCTTCCTTCCGGAAGCGAAAGGCGAGCGCCCGGCGGCATCCAGGATTTTCCGGATGTCCTCTTCGCTGACCGGCTCTCCCGAGAACCTGCGGCAACTGTGCCTTGTGGACAGAATGTCCAGCAATTGTTCGTATCTGTTATCCATATCACTCGACTTTCCCCAGCGCCACAACATTGAAGGTGAACAACAATCCCCCGATGGCGAGAAGTATGCAAATATGAGGAAAAACTCCGGATATACCCACCCCTTTCAACATAATCTTCATAGCTCCGTCGATGCCCCAGAAAAAAGGATTCACGAACCTGGTGGCCGCCCAGGCCGGCGACATATTGTCCAGAGGGGCGAACATCGTGCTCAGAAGGATCAGTATCAAGAACACGAATACCAGAAGGTAGATTGCTCTTGCCATATTCTTCCCGCCAGCGGCGAAGGTCACACCCAGATTTACCATAGCAAAAAGGAAGCAGGCAAACAGAATGAACAGCGCAATCAAAGGTCCTGCCGGGTCCAGGCCGAACACAACCCTCGCAATGATCAGCGCAACAATGAGTTCCAGAAGAGTGATGCAAACATAGAAGGCAACCTTTGAAGTCACGTAAGCCAATGCCTTCATACCTGTACTGCGCAGATGCTCAAGGACTTTCGTCTCCATCTCCCTCACGACAGAAAGTGCAGACAGGCAGCATCCCACTATGGCCGTCAGCATTATGATCATTGAGACCAGATAGTAATGAGTGTTGTCGTCGCAGCTCAGATACAGAGGGTGCGGATGGATTTCGGAGAGGACCTTCTCCTCTGGAGGGGATATGATGTTTTCTATGTAATATTCGGCATTGGCTGCATGCAATGTGTGTGCACCGTTGACCGTAATCGTCGCTTCACCACCATCGGACAGGGTCACGACAGCATCGGTTTCGCCGTGCTTGAGCTTCTGCTCCGCTTCTGACTCGGAATTTGAGGCCCCGACTGACTTGACATATGGAGAACGCGCAAGTAAGGAAACCGCCTCAAGCCCCCTGTCCGTAAACGTCCTGTCCACTACTTCCACCCGAAGCATGGTCTTGTCGCCAAGGCCGAACGGGACCAGTCCCACTGTCACAACAGGACATAGTATCAGAATGGCCACCATTGCCGGCGTCCTGACCAGCTGGAGGGCTTCCTTGACAAGGTTGTTCAGCAAGACAGTTTTCATCTCATCAGTTCTCTTTTCATTCCGGGCAGTGACAACAGGACTGCAGCAGCGGTTTCTCCAAGCAGGATGATGACGGGCTTGAGAATTTCACCGAAACCGCAACCCATATACGCAACGCTTCTGAAAGCATCAATGAACGATGTTCCGGGCAGGCATTCCGCCATCAGGCGGATAACGCCTTCCATCGTGGTCGTCGGGAACACGAACCCGGACAGGAACACATTCGGTATGAACAGCACTATCCAGCTGAGGATCACGACATCCAGCGGCCTGTCGAACCACGCGGCTATCAACAGGCCCAGGGACTGGCAGCAAAGCGTAAACAGAATGCATATCAGCAGGAACAATGCGACGCTCCCAACGATCTGGATATGGAAGTAACCGCATATGAAGTAGATAGCAGCAATATGTACAAGGGATATCAGAAAGTACGGAAGGGCTTTCCCGATAACGAGCTGGATATTCGTGACAGGCGTCAGCCGAAGCAGCTTGAAGGTCCCGTTGATCTTTTCCTTGTTCATACTGGTGCCGAGAGCAATCGAACTCACAAGGATGAAGATCATCAGAACAAGGCCCGGCACGGACATATATTCTCTGTTGGAGGCAGGGTTATAGAGATAACGCACGTTGATTTCCGGCCTCACGGATTCCGGCACACGGTTCTCGTCCAGGATAAAGTCAGATATGACGGCCTCTATCGTGCTTCGGACTCCGATGGAGAACGCCGGAGAAGATCCGTCAAGATACAGTTCAACACCGTCTCCAGAGTAGATTATGACAGCTCTGGTATTGCCTTTTGTCATTGCTTCGCCAATCTGGTCATATCTGTCCAGCCGCTGTGTCACCTTCAGTTTCGGATTGGCGTCAATACGCTCGAACAGCCGTTCCGCAGCAGCGTCCGGACCGACACACAGGACTGCCACTTCGTGGTGATGGACCTCGAAGGAAAGCGCGTATCCGAACATTACCAGGATCACGGCAGGCATAATGAAGAGCAGCAGGCAGCTGACAATATCCCTGAAGATATGTCTGAACTCCTTTACGAAGATTGCTTTTATGGCCCCTGTGCGTCCTGACATATTACTTGAAGTATTTGATAAGTTCACCCGGGCAGGACGCGACTTCAGCTGTATGCCCCTGGCATATCAGACGGCCGTGACTCATTATTGCAAGGCGGTCGCAATAAAATGCCTCATCCAGATAGTGGGTGCTGACAACGATCCCGGTGCCGCGGGACGAACATCCGTGTATCATTCCCCACAGCCTCCTCCTTGAAAGGGAATCCAGCCCGGATGTCGGTTCATCAAGGACCAGCACGTCGGGGTCGTGGATCACAGCTATCGAAAAAGAGAGGGCCTGTCTCCAGCCTGACGGCAGGAAACGCAATGACTTGTTGAGATATGGTTCCAGATGCAGGGCGGCAACCATTTCATCCTCCCTTTCAGACAGCTTCTGCTTATCCAGCCCGTAGAGGTTCCCATAATACCTGATATTTTCGTGGACCGTCAATTCTTCAATCAAAGAAAATGACTGGCACATATATCCGAAGGATCCATTTATGCTGACAGCACCCCCGCTGGCTTTTGTCAGGCCGCACAGCATCCTGATCAGCGTTGTCTTCCCGGCACCATTTGCCCCGAGCAGGCCGAGAATCTCTCCGGACTCCAGACTCAACGAGACTCCGTCGACAGCCTTGAAGCTGCCGAAGCATTTGCTGACGTTGTCTATGCTTACCAGTTTCACGGATCAGGATAAAAGATTGATGAAAACGTCTTCCAGGCTTGGCTCTGTTTCTGTGACTTCGTATCCGTCAAGTGTGACAGGTCCGTCACTCACAGCATGGACCGCCTCTCCATAAACATAATGCCCTATCAGTGATGGGCCTGATTCAAGTGCGGCCAGCAGCGCATTACGGTCTGCCTGGGCGCAAGGTATGCTGTATACCCTGTGCGGGAAAGATGCGATGATTCTGGCCGGGGTATCGAAAACAAGCAGCCGGCCCTCGTGAAGGAACAGAATCTTGTCAGCCAGGGAAGCTTCATCAAGGTAGTGCGTGCTTATGAGGATTGTCGTTCCCTGTCTTTTCAAGGCATCGAGCTCTTCCCACATTTCACGACGTGACACCGGATCCACCCCCACCGTCGGTTCATCAAGCAGAAGCGTTGACGGAGTATGCACCATAGCACAACAGATGGACAGCTTCTGCTTCATTCCCCCGGACAGCGTACCCGCCCGGCTTGCGCTGAACGGCTCCAGGCCCCTCCAAAGACCGGGACATACTTCGGACACGCATCCCGTGGCCACACCATAGGCCGAGGCGAAAAAGTCAAGATTTTCGGCGACGGTGAGATCGTTGTACAAAGAAAATCTCCCGGGGACATAACCGATATGCTTCCGGATGTCGACAGGATTCTTCCGGACATCTATCCCGTCTATCCCGGCGAACCCTTCGAATTTTCTGTCCAAGGTGGCCAGGATGTCGAACAACGTTGATTTTCCAGCACCGTTGGCACCCATAAGCGCCACCAGCTGGCCGTCCTCAATGGAAAAGGACACATCGTCCAGGGCGTGGTGAGCGCCAAAAATCCTCGATATGTTTTCAGCGCTGATCATTTCGACTCGCGGAGAAAGATTTCCGCAGGCATACCTGCCTTCAAGGTGCCATCGTTGTGGATTGATACCCTGACACGATAGACGTATCTTTCTCTGGTGTCGCGTGTCATCACCTTGTTCGGCGTGAATTCCGATTCCTCTGCAATATAAGTCACGATACCGTCGATCCTGTGCCTGTCTGCCGAATCCGGGACGACATCAACTATGCTGCCGAGTGTCACGGAGGCCAGTGACTGCGCATCAAACCAGCAGTCCACGAACATATTCTCGTAGTCGGACAATTTATAGACAGGCATCCCGGAACTGACAAATTCGTGCTCCTTCACATAAAGTTCACTCACGGTTCCATTTTCCGGGTTGACTATCACACTTCTGCTGATCTTGTCCTTCAAGACGTCGGCCTGCGCTTCCAATGCGATGATTGACGCAAGGACGGATGCAGACTCACGGCTGAGCGATGAACGGGATGCCGATTCCTGACTTTCGCAGAGACGCAATTCTTCTTCAAGCCGTTCAAGCTGTTTTGTAGAAACGCTGCCCGATTCCGCCAGCGGGCGGATCCTTGCAATCTCATTCCGGACTGATTCCTTCTTCTGATGAAGGACGTCCATCTGTTTCCCGATATCCGGCAACGTCTGCCTCAACGAAACGACCTGAGCCTCAACCGCCTTCAGCTGAATGGAAAGCTGAGCGGTGTCAATCAGTCCGACTTTCTCGTCCTTGAGGAGTTTCTTCCCTTCTGTGACGTTCAGGCTTACAATCTGGCCCTGCTCGGAAGAAGCGACCATCCACTTTTCGGCATCGATGATTCCGTATGCCGAAGGCTTGACGTTTCCGGAGCAGGAAATCACCGCCATTGCAGCGCCTATGTAGAAATAAACACTTCTTTTCATATCACTTTACCATTGATCTGTTTTTCATCAGCCGGGTCTTGATCTTCAGGATCGAGTATGCCTCATAACTGACTCTGGCCGCAGACAGCTTTTTCAAGGCTTCAAGATATTCCGATTGGGACGAGACACCGGATTTTGTCATTTTGTCCAATTCTTCGCACAAGGCTTCGTATTTGCTGACAGCAGTTCCGCTGGATTCCAGCAGGGCTTCGATTCTTGCCAGTTCGCCGTCAAGCTTTATTTTCTCCACAGACTGGCGTCTGGTCAGGGCTTCTTTCTGTATCTGAAGCCTGTCGGACTGATAGCTGAGCAGCCTGTTGCGGTAAATTGCACTCTGCCTGGAGGTTATCGGAATGCTCAGTGTCAACCCCACCACACCATAGAACTGAGGGTTACGGTTGAAGAAATCGAGCGACCACAGACCATAACCAACCGTTCCGAAGGCATTGACGCTCGGCCGGGTTTTCGCCAATTCCAAACGCTTCTGCGCTTCAATCCTGCGGCCCTGCAGGTCTAATATACCGAATGTCGGATCGGTAAAATCCTGAAGAAGACCTGCATATGGGAGTTCCAATTCCGTCCGGGATGTGATTTCAAGACCGGTAAGTTCGGACAGTACCGCCAGTCCGGCATTCCTTCTGGCAGCATACGCCACGAGACCGGCATCGGCTTCGGCGAGTCCGGCTTCAAGGGTAAGGATATCGCTGCGGTATCCGACGCCCTGATCGAAAGCCTTCCTTGCATCTTCAAGCTTGATTTCAAGAATATCCCGATGCGTCTGAGCTATGCCCTCCTCCTTGGAAGCCAGTATTATGTCAAGATATATCTCATCTATGGTGTTCTCCAGCTCAAGAAAATAGGACTCATTTTCAAGGCTTTCGATATCTTTGTCTATGTCGTTGATTTCCTTGCTGAGCTTCAGCGTTCCTCCCCGGTATACGGACTGGGTCAGCATAAAGCCTGCGTGATACTGGAATTTATCAAGCTTGTACAGCTCGAACGGGAAATCCGTGATTCCTGTAGGATCCGGGGCATCGGACTGATAATGGGTTTCGCCATAGAAAGAAAGCTCCGGCCTGTATTTGACTTTTATGATGTTTTCCTTTTGCTGGTGCTCTTTATCGATGACATCCTCCAGTTCCGCTGATCGGGCTTTTTCCCTGGCCGCCCTGCGGCAGTCATCCAGCGAAAGGGTCTGCGCTCCGGCCTCCTTACAGAAACCGAACGCAACCACAACCGCAACCAGAGGCATTAACCCTTTGAATGTCAACATTGTTGTTTTTGATTGAATTTTTCGTAAATTTACGAAAATTTAACAAACCTATGAAAAAAGTATTTGCTGTTCTTGTCGGATGTCTTTTAGTTTTTTCGGCTTCCGCTCAGACCATCAAGAAAGGCCAGGCATTTCTTGATCCTACTCTCACCAATCTCGGCTTCAACACCGGAAGCATAACTCCGGAAGGCAGTTCAAGCAGCGTCAAGGCCACACGCTTCGGACTTCAGGCCGCCGGCGGTTTCGCTGTCATCGACAACCTCGCCATCGAAGCCGGTATCGGTTTCCAGACAATGAAGGGCGACGACACTCCGCTTTCACTGTTCGACGTCTATGCAGGTGCACGCTACTATGTCATCCCTAACCTTTTCGCTGGTGCAGACCTTATGTTGATGAGCGGAAAAGTCGGAGATTCATCATTTATGTCAAAAGACTCCATCAATGCCCTCAACCTTGTTGTAAAGGCCGGTTACGATTTCTTCGTCAGCGAGCATTTCGCTTTTGAGCCGAGCGTGTCATACCTCTTCAGCCTCACCGCGAAGACTTCCGACACCAACTTCAAGATTGGCGCATTCTCTGTCAATATCGGATTCCTCTATCTGTTCTAGTCTTAGAAACAGTTCCAGGCCTTCAGGGCCTGCACATATCGCTATAATAGAAAGACCTGCTGAAAATTCCCCTTTCAGCAGGCTTTTCTTTTCCAGGTACCCCTTTTTTGACCCTACCTGGCGAAGGAATCCTCATTCTGTCAGCGTTTTTTCAGCAGGTCTTTATTATCTTTGTGTCATTATGATGCGGAAAGTCGAAAATTTTGATCTTAGTGCGCTCAACACCTTCAGGATGAAGGCCGCTTGCGCCTGCTTTGTGGAATATGACAGCGCCGCCGAGCTTGAATCACTCGACTGGGACTCCCTGCCAAAACCTGTCAAACACATTGGCGAAGGCAGCAATCTATTGCTTACCGGCGACTTCCCCGGCACTATTCTCCACTCCCGCATCGATTTCATCAAATATGTCGATATGGGCTTTGACGAAGTCCCCGTGATGGTCGGAGCCGGCGTCCATTGGGACCGCTTCGTGGAGGAGACCTGCGGCCACGGTCTCTGGGGCGCGGAAAACCTGTCGCTTATTCCGGGCGAAGCCGGAGCAGCCGCAGTGCAGAACATCGGCGCATACGGAGTCGAGGTCAAGGATATCATCTCCGGCGTAGTCTGCTACGACCTGAAGGACAGGAAAAAGGTCAAGTTTTCCGTCGCCGAATGCGGATACGGCTATCGCGAATCGATGTTCAAGCACGCCGAAGGGCGCTACATCGTAACATCGGTGCTGTTCCGCCTGTCGCGCAGATACAATCCGCGTCTTGACTACAAGGGCATCCGCCAGGCACTCGGCCTCGAGGAACACGTCTGGCCGGAAGACCTCACCCCTATGAAGGTGCGCGACGCCATAATCGGCGTACGCCGTCAGAAGCTTCCCGACCCCGAAGAGCTCGGCAGCGCCGGCAGCTTCTTCAAGAACCCTGTCGTCAGCGCACTTGACTTCGCGCACATCATCGACGTGGCGAAGCGCGACTTCGGCGCAGACGCCACGGTACCGCATTTCATCAATCCGGACGGCAGTATCAAGGTCCCCGCAGCCTGGATGATTGAGAAATGCGGATTCAAGGGTGCTGTCGAAGGCGGGGCCGCCGTCTATGAAAAACAGCCGCTCGTGCTGATAAACAAAACGGGGAGCGCCAGCCCGAAAGACGTGCTGGCGCTTGAAAACCGTATCATCTCAGCGGTACGCGACCGCTTCGGAGTGGAACTTCACCCGGAAGTGGAGCATCTGTAATCTATTTTTCCGTGACTGCACGGACATATAAAGGATACGTTCTGGATGTGCTCCTTACATCAATATATGAAGTCTCCAGATAGATTGACTTAGCACAAGAAATATCATCATCCCTGCGGCTGGCTGTCCAGTATTGTAATCCATAATAATAGTAGGAAGGGAGATATATGGACTTCCCGTTCGGCCCGGTAAACAGGACCCCATAATCAGAGAACAGGTCAAAACGGTATGTCCGCGTGCAGTTGTCAATGAGTTCCCTCCACTCTTCTTCTGTAGGCGTGCGCCAGTCAGGTCCCCACGCTGCTGTTGCTGCATCATCGGCAGGCTCCAGCACGGTCAGGTTGTCAGCCGGCACTCCAGGTTGCTCCTCTCCCGCAAGAACATATTTGGTGTACGTCCACAGGTCGTTGTCCCACCATTTATAATCAGCGTCAACGTTTGTCTCAACCTCTCCCCAACGATAAGTGTTACCGCAATTGGACGGATGCTCTGCACCTATGTTCCAGCCGGCCCATTTAAGTCCTGAAGGAAGGCCGAGATCTACTGCCTGAAGGGTCGGGTCCAGACCCAGACTGGACATATCGATCGTAGTCTTGAATTTATAGCCCGTGGCATAGGATGGTGTGCCGTCAAAAATGACATATGCTCCGTACGAATATTCAGTATCGCTGTCAAGGCCGGTGACCACCTTTGAGAATACAAAGTCAAATCCGTCCTGAGTGCCGTCAGAAGCAGTGCAGATTGACTTGTTGTCATTGACGGTAGGATTCGTGCCGAGACCTTTGACATAGCAGAAACCGAATTCAGGAAGATCCGCCACGGTCCTTCCGTTTCGGAAGAAATTCCTGAGGCGGCCGCACAGCCTGACAGTCGTCGCCGTTTCAAGATGATCGGGGCCCAGGTCTACTCTGGGTTCAGGTGTGAATAAAACATCAGGCCTGTTCTCGTCCCAGACGGCGCGGACAGGGCAGCCCCACCATCTATAAGCCATCTGGCGCTGGCTTGTGGCACATTCCCAATAGAATCCAAGTTCGTACAACATCGAGCCTTCGGCCACCGGTTTTCCGCCTTCCAGCACGTGGTCGCAGGCTATTGCAGCGCCGCGTTCGTCATCAGGGCACAGTGTTGATGTCCAGAATGTCGTGAATTCGCCCTCTTTAAGGACATCGCCATAATAGCTGTATCCGGCTGCAGGGATGAAGATGGATGCTCCGTTGACCAGGCTGGTGAACACATACCCCGGAACACCTTTATAAGTGTACTTGATCTGTTCTGTGTTGCTTTCAAGTTCACGTTTCTCCTCTTCGGTAGGCATCCTCCACTTGCCATCCCAGTTGGCGGCTGCCGCATCATCTTCGAGGTCAAGGACTGTCTTCCCGTCAATTGCACCATATTTGGTTGCCTTGTAATCGGAGTCCAGCCACGCACTGATTCTCTCTGTAGTAGGATCGATGCTTCCCCATACATAATAATTGCCGAACTCCTCCGGCTTGGTGGCTCCGATATTCCATCCTGCCCACTTCACGCTGAGGCCCATATCGACCAGCTGGTCGGTCGAGATATCCAGGGACGTTGTCGTGAATGATTTGACATCGCCGAAATAGCTGACGCCGCTGAAAATTGCACAAGCCTTGTAATAATATGTCGACGCCTCTTCGAGAGCAATCAGGTCAACGGTATATGATCCGCTCATATCAGGATTCCCGTCCTTGTCCGTCGCAATTCCCATAAAAAAGCTGGTTTCCGGTTCAAGGTCCCGGCTCTTGCCATAAATCAATCCGGCATCCTCGAAAGTGGTGCCAGGCTCGGCATTGTCGAAGAACACCTGCAACGTAATTGCAGCCGTGTTATATGAAATTCCAACAACATCGCCGGACGTCACGACATCCTTGCTTTCCGGAGGATTCGGATTCACCGGAGGGTTAGGATTTACCGGAGGGTCCGGATTTACCGGGGTCGATGGATTTGTCGGGGTGCAGGCCCCGATAAGAATGCCAAATACTGCAATAGCTGAAAACAACAGGTTGTTTTTCATAATGGCTCAATACTCCATGAGATTATTTCGGGGTTGTGAAATAAATCTCGTTTCCTGTATATTCTATTCCGTCAACGATGGCGTATGCGCAGGCGTGATATTCGCTTTTTGGTGTCAAGTCATTGAGAACAACCACTCCGTTTTCATTGGCGGCAGCCTTTGACACTCTTGCTGAAACCAGCGGGGCCTTTGCATAGTCAGAATAAAGAAGGCCGAACTCTGTGGCTGTTGCTGCAGGTGTGATAGTCACGACAACCCTTGCGCTTGTGCTTGTCACATCGGTTGCTTCAGCAGTCGTAAGGGCATAAGCCTCCTCAGGGATAGAGCCTCCGGAGACGGCTCTTACAGGAAGACCATAATATCTCCACGTGCTCAGGTGATATGATTCTGCCTGAGGATCCATTTCGAAGCCGGCTTCGTGAAGCAGGGAGCTGTCTTCAATCCAGTTGCAGGCTATGTGTGCCATCCTAGGGTCATTGGCCCTCAGGGTCGCTGTCCAGAAGATGGTTTCCTCGTAGGTATAATATGACCTGGTCTGGTCCATTATGCCCGTTGCAGGGAAGAATATGGAGACGTTGTTGATTTTGCTGGTGAATATCCATCCGGGAACTTCATTGTATGTGCCCTCTGTATGGGTTGTATTGGCAAGAAGCTCCGTTTTCTCCTCGTCGGTAGGCATACGCCATTCCGAACCCCAGTTGACGTAAGCGGCATCATCCATGGACGTAAGACGGGTGCGCCCGTCCACGACACCATACTCTTCATTGACATTGTACTTGTAGATGACGTCCGGAGTACCGTATTTGTTGATCACTCCATACTTGTAATTGTCCTGCCAATATGAATCCTTCGGCTTGGTTTCGCCCCAGCTGAAGTAGTCGCCGAATTCCTCCGGCTTTGTGGCACCGACGTTCCAGCCGGCCCACTTCACTCCGGAAGGAAGCCCGAGATCAACCATCTTTTCTGTAGATACAGGACCCGGTTCAGGACGTGTTACCGTAACGGAACACGTCGCAGTCTTGTTGCCCGCCTTTGCCGTAATCGTCGCGGAACCTTCTGCAAGGCCTTTGACTTTCCCATTGGAAACGCTGGCGACAGATTCATCGTCCGAGCTCCAGGTCACGGTCTTATCGGTCGCATCGTCAGGTGTGACGGTTGCCGTGAGGGTCTTCTCCTCATCGATCAAAAGGGTAAGGGATGTTTCGGAAAGAGTGATTCCGGTCACTTCGACCTTTTTCTGCTCCGGCTTTGAAGGAGTTACCGGGTCGTTCGGTGATGACGGATTGACCGGTCCGCAAGATACCGCTGCGGCAAAGAGCGCCACGGAAAGGATGATGGATAATTTAAAAGGTTTCATAGTACTTTTATGTTTTTGTTTATAATTCAGTTGGTTTGCAATGCAAATCTATTCTGTTTTACTTAGAAATTTATGAGTATAAATACTTATATTTGAGCAAAATGTCGCGACTATGAAAAAGAGTACTATATTGAGCATTGTATCCGCCGCAGTGCTGGCCCTTGCCGCCTGCAACACGGAAAAAGCCATTGACACAAGCGTCCTGTTCAGTTCTCTGCTGGACGAAAGCAACGCATATATGCAGCAGCAGGATGCGGAAAACGCAATGCAGAAAGCGATTGAGGCCCTGGATCTGGCAAGTAGCAACAACCTTGAAGAATATGAAGCGGAAGCGATGAATTCCATCGCATCGATCGACCTTGCCACAAGCCGCGACGAACACTCGTGGAAGTACGCCGAAATGGCGGAAGAACTGAGCCGGGAAAAAGGCTTCGACAGGAATCTGGCCAAGGCACTTCTGATAAAAGCCAGAATATGCTGTTATGCCAGCTACGCCCCGGACAACAACAGGGACGATGAAGCGCTTCCATATCTGGAAGAAGCGCTCCGCCTTTCGGAATCAACAGGTGATGTGAACCTTCAGATTGACGCTTACTATTCACTGTGCCAGATATTTGTCAACAAGAACAGATGGAACCGTGTCCTGGATATGTCGCTGTTCGAACTCGCGGAGAGCAATCTGTCTAAAGGCGAAGCCCTTGCCGCTTCAAACAACCTGCAGGACCTTGTACTGAGGGGGAGGTTATTCAGGACAAGACTTCTCAGGCAGGCTTCCAGATATTCTGAAGCGGTGGAATACTGCACCAGCGTTCTGGATTCGTGCAGGGATGACGATTACCTCACGAAGTACCAGATCTACGACCAGCTGACTTCGCTTTATCACGGCCTCGAGGACTACAACAATGCCAACGAGAGCCATATGAACACCCTGAATTATGTCAGGATGTACATAAGCCAGAAGGCCGATGAACAGCTGCAGAAGATGGAATCCGAATACGAAGCCGAACTGAAGGAGCAGACCATCAAGAAGAACCGTTACCTTATAACCTGCCTCGCCCTGGCTCTCGTTCTGTTTGCCTGTCTCATTGCCTTCCTGATCCATATCGGAATGAAGGCGAAGAAAAAGAACCGGGAACTTGAGCATAAAGGCAAGGCGAAGGACAAGATCATCTCATTCCTGTCTGACGACCTGGACATACAGGAGCTTGACAAGAACAAGGAGTCGCTGGACTCCGCGGTTGCCGACTATGTGAGCAACGTTATGGCGGAAAAAGGCAAGAATGCCAAAAAACTCGGCCTCACGAAACGGGAACTTGAAATAATGCGCTTGAGCGCAGCAGGAGAGTCTGCAGCATCAATAGCGGAAAAACTGAACATCAGCCTCCGTACAGTAAACAATCACAAGTTCAATATATTTTCAAAAATGGGCGTCAGCAGCACCTCAGAGATGACTGCCAAAGCCCATAAGATGAAAATTCTGTAAAAGCGGACTATGCCTTGACCTTGCTCTCAAGGAAAAGTTCGTCCATCTGCACCTGGTCGATGAGTGAAGGGGAATCGATCATCACGTCGCGGCCCTGGTTGTTCTTAGGGAACGCTATGTAGTCGCGGATCGTCTCCTGCCCGCCGAAGAGGGCGCATACGCGGTCGAAACCGAATGCGAGACCTCCGTGAGGAGGGGCGCCGAACTTGAATGCGTTGATGATGAAACCGAACTTGTATTCGGCGTCTTCCTTGCTGATGCCGAGAACCTCGAACATACGGCTCTGCATATCGGCATTGTGGATTCGGATGGAACCGCCACCGAGCTCGGTGCCGTTGAGGACGAAGTCATAGGCATTGGCGCAGACTCTCTCAAGGTCTTCCTTCTTGTCTGAATAGAACCATTTCTCGTGCTCCGGCTTAGGTGCCGTGAACGGATGGTGCATCGCATAGAAGCGGCCATCCTCCTCGCTCCATTCAAGGAGAGGGAAGTCGACGATCCAGAGCGGAGCGAATACCTTCGGGTCACGGAGTCCCAGGCGGTTGCCCATCTCGATGCGGAGAACGCCGAGTTGGGTCTGGGTCTTGCGCTTAGGACCGCAAAGGACGAAAATAAGGTCTCCGGCCTTTGCTTCGCAGGCCTCTGCGACCTTCTGCAACTGCTCAGGAGTGTAGAACTTGTCGATGCTGCTCTTGATTGTGCCGTCCGCATTGACCTTGATGTACACGAGGCCTTTGGCGCCGACCTGAGGACGCTTTACCCATTCAGTAAGTTCATCAAGCTGCTTGCGTGTGTATTCGGCACAGCCCTCTGCGGTAATGGCACCGATATATTCGCTGCCGTCGAACACGCTGAAACCGCAGCCCTTGACAAGGTCTGAGATCTCGTGGAACTTCATTCCAAAGCGGATATCCGGCTTGTCTGAACCATAATTGTCCATCGCGTCATACCAGCTCATGCGAGGAAGAGGATCCGGGATATCAACGCCGACGGCGTTCTTGAACATCTGACGCATCATACCCTCGAACATATTGAGGACATCCTCCTGCTCCACGAAACTCATTTCGCAGTCGATCTGTGTGAATTCAGGCTGGCGGTCCGCGCGGAGATCCTCATCACGGAAGCAGCGGACAATCTGGAAATAACGGTCGTAACCGGCTACCATAAGGAGCTGCTTGAATGTCTGAGGAGACTGAGGCAGAGCGTAGAACTGACCGGGGTTCATACGGGAAGGCACGACGAAATCGCGGGCGCCCTCCGGAGTTGACTTGATGAGATACGGGGTCTCGATCTCCATAAAGCCCTGCTTGTCGAGGTACGTGCGGACCTCCTGGGCGAGACGGTGGCGGAGAGCCAGGGCACGCTGGAGAGGAGCGCGGCGGAGATCAAGATAACGGTATTTGGCACGGATATCCTCACCGCCATCGGAGTTCTCCTCGATGGTGAAAGGAGGAGTCTGGGCCTTGTTGAGAATATTCAGTGATTCAACTTTGATTTCGATGTCGCCTGTAGGCATCTTCGGGTTCTTGCTTTCGCGTTCGAGAACCTCTCCGGTGACCTGGATCACGTATTCGCGTCCGAGACCGGGATCACCTTCGAAAACGAGCTGTGTGATGCCATAACGGTCCCTGAGGTCAACGAATGTCATACTGCCAAGGCTGCGGGCCTTCTGGACCCAGCCGGCCAGCGTCACCTTCTTTCCTTTGTCGGCGATACGGAGTTCGCCACAAGTATTGCTTCTGTACATATGAAAAGCGGATTAACTTTAGTTACAAGTCGCAAAATTAGAAAATTATCGTGAAGATTGAACCACTTCCGCGAGCTTTCCTGCAAGCTCGATGAAAGCGGCTCCATCCGGGCGTGTGCCGAGGGCGGCAGGCTCGCCTGCATCCCCGCTTTCACGTATGCTTTGCACAAGAGGGATCCTGCCCAGCAGGTCGATGTCCAGTTCCGCGGCCATGCGGGCCCCGCCGTCACGGCCGAAGATATAGTACTTCTCATCCGGATGCTCTTCCGGCGTGAACCAGGCCATATTCTCGACAAGGCCGAAGATTCGGCGGTCAATATTCTTGTTGCGGAACATGCTTACACCCTTTTCAACATCGGCAAGGGCAACATTCTGCGGAGTGGTGACAATCACAGCCCCTTCCATCGGGATATCCTGAACCAGACTGATGTGGATATCACCGGTTCCTGGAGGCATATCGATGAGAAGGAAGTCCAGCTCACCCCACTTGACCTGCAATATCATCTGCTTAAGGGCGTTGCAGGCCATCGGACCGCGCCAGATAAGTGCCTGGCCACGTTCAGCGAAATAGCCTATGGACATCCACTTGACGCCATATTTCTCAAGCGGGACAATCAGCTCCTGCTCTCCGTCCTGCTCTGCGAGCGGAGTCTCTCCTTCGGTATCCGTCATCGTCGGAATGGACGGGCCATAGACGTCGGCGTCGGCGAGGCCGACCTTGTAACCGAGTCGCGCAAGGGCGCAGGCGAGGTTGACGGCGACCGTTGACTTGCCCACACCACCTTTGCCGGATGCGATCCCGATTATATGCCTGACATCCTTGATCTGTTCATTGTCGAGATCGAGCTTTTTCTGTTTGGGTTTCACCTCGTCGACAACCACCGTCTTCACTTCAGACCCGACATCTGCCGGAAGATGGCGGACAAGGGTTGCGCGTGTGGCGCCGATAAGATACTCGGAGAGCGGGTCGCGGCGTTTCGGGAACGCGAGTGTAACTGTGATTTTCCGTTCTTCGATCTCAATCTTGCTGACCATTCCGATGTCCACGATGTCGCGGTCCTGCATTCCGGGATGGTGCACCTCGCGGAGGAAGGTGTAGATTTCGTGTTCTGTAAGCATTATTTTACGATATTCATTTCATTGAGAAGATATCCTGCGCCACCGAATTTGTCCATCATCAGGAGAACGAAACGTATATCGACGCAGATACATCTCTGGAGTTCAGGTTCGAAGATCACGTCACCGCTCATCGCCTCCCAGTTGCCGTCGAAAGCAAGGCCGATGAGGTTGCCGTCGGCATCAAGAACGGGACTGCCGGAGTTGCCTCCCGTAATGTCGAGATTGGTGAGGAAGCAGGCCACCATTTCACCGTTTTCATTGGCATACCGGCCATACTCCCTGTTGAGGATGATTTCCTTGAGACGGGCCGGGACGCGGAATTCATAATTGTCCGGATCCTCTTTTTCCAGGACACCCTTGAGGGTCGTGTAGTATTTATACACGACGCCGTCCTTCGGCTCATAACCCTTGACGGTACCGTATGTCAAACGGCAGGTTGAATTGGCATCAGGGTAGAAGTCAGCACCTTCGTTCCACTCCAGGAGCGCTGCCGCGTATGCCTTGGCCGGGGCGCGCTTCTCATCACCCATAAGCGGCTCGACCATTGCTGTGAGCCTGTCCTTCAACCTGGTTGCGAATAGGAATGCAGGGTCGGCGGAAAGATCTATTCCTGCGGCAATGGCAGCCTGTTTTCTCTTGAGCGACGTGAACGCACTGTTCGCAAACATACTCTCAATCATTTCGGCCGAAACATCTATCTTGTCCTCAGCTTTCACATTCTTGAGATAATGCTCGACAACGGCAAGGGCCACCTTCTTGTCAACGTTTTCGTCGTAGTTCCTGTAGCCGTTGTCGTCCTTGGCGAGCGCGAGGGAGACAAGTTCGATATTGCCCAGGGTTTCAGATGCAAGAAGGTATGCCTGGTAGGCTGCTTTCTGTGATTCAACGATCTTTGCAATATCCCCGACAGGATCTCCATATTTCTTTGCACGTTTCTTGTCGGCCGAAATCCATCTGCTGAGTTCAGTCTCCTTGTTTTTCTGTCTTTCAAGTACTCCGAGCTTCGCAAAGGCATCGCGTTCTCCCTGCCACTTCTTCCAGCCATTTGACGAGCCGGCATACTTGTTGGCATATTTCAGACCCACTTCGTCGTCGGCACGCATCTCCTTCCAAAGCACATCCTGACGGACCGTGCGGGCGTCGATACGGATGTCATTTGCCTGAAGCATATCCTCGAGCTCTGCAGCTGTCTGATAACGCTGGGTGCGGCCCGGATAACCCATAATCATAGCAAAATCGCCTTCCTTCACACCCCTGAGGGATATGTTGAGGAACTGGCGCGGCTGCATCGGAACATTCTCCTCGCTGTAATCGGCTGGCTCGTTGTCCTTGCCTGCGTATACTCGGAACATCGAGAAGTCGCAGGTATGGCGCGGCCACATCCAGTTGTCGGTGTCACCGCCGAATTTGCCGGACGATGCCGGTGGGGCACCGACGAAGCGGACATCGCGATAAACTTTGGAAACGATGAGATAGCGGACGTTGTCGTTGAAGAAACTGGTCACGCGGACTTCGCAGTTCGGATTCTCGGCCTTTGCCTTCTCAATGACAGCGTTCCTTGCATCTTCGGTCTCTGTCTGCCCGGTGACATCCGTCATACTCTGAAGGAAGCGGACGGTAAGTCCTGGCACCGGGAGCTCCTCTGCACGGCTTTTTGCGAAGTAACCGTCTTCAAGGTAGTTGTGCTCCGGGGAAGAGAGGGACTGGATGGAACTGTAGCCGCAGTGGTGATTGGTCACGAGCAGGCCTTCGCCTGAGATGAGTTCTCCGGTACAGCCGCCGCCGAACTGGACGACCGCATCCTTGATGGACGAATGGTTGACACTGTAGATCTGTTCAGGCGTGAGACGTCCGCCAAGGTTGCGGATCGCGTCTGCATTTATTTTCTCAAGAAGTGGAAGCATCCACATTCCTTCGTCGGCCTTTGCTGCCGGAGCAAGGACCAGAATGGCGGCAAGTGCCGCTAAGATTCTTTTCATATTTCAAATAAAGTTGGTTCCAATTCTTTCGGGTGAAAAGACTTGCGGTGCTCTGGCGTGTAACCGTATTTCTTTATCGCCGCTATGTGTTCTGCCGTCGGGTAGCCCATGTTCCGTTCCCAGCCATACTGCGGGTAGCGGGTTGCAAGCTCCCGCATCTTCTCATCGCGCCAGGTCTTTGCCAGCACCGAAGCCGCGGCAATGGAGGCATAGGTGGCATCTCCGTGTACGACAGTCGCGAATTCATATCCGTCAAATGGACGGAATCTGTTGCCGTCCACCAGCAGGAACTGCGGTTTCACGGCAAGGCGCCGCACCGCTCGCTGCATACCGGTGATCGACGCACCGAGGATGTTCAGCCGGTCAATCTCTTCCGCACTCACCGCTTCCACCGCCCAGGCGACAGCCTCGGCCTCGATGATGGGCCGGAGCGTTTCACGCGCTTTCTCCGTCATCTGTTTTGAATCATTGAGAAGGGGGTGATGGAAATCCTTTGGCAATATGACCGCGGCCGCGTAAACCGGGCCCGCGAGCGGACCTCTGCCGGCCTCGTCGCAGCCGGCCTCGACGAGATCGGGGTGCATACAGTTCAAAAGATGGATTTCGTGTGGCATCAGACCACAAAGTTAATCATTTTTGAACTACTTCTTCTGAAGAAGCGCAACCATATCCTGGAGGGTCTTCACATATTTTTCCAGGGTGTCCAGCTGTTTTGCCTGTCCCTCGATTTTCACGCGGTCTTCAGACAGGCGCCTCTCATAATCCTCCGTGAGCCGGTGAAGCTGTTCCTGATGGTTGTCATTGTCCTTGAGGACCATCGAAGACGGGGTGCACGGCTTGTAACCCAAAAGCATCTCCTCGATGGAAACGCCAAAGACTTCAGCAAGGGGCTGAAGGTTTTCATTCAGGATCCTCGTTTTTCCGCGAACGATGTTGCCGTAGGTATTCCTGGATATACCGATCCTGATGGCGACCGCATCCTGAGACAAGCCTGTCTCTTCGCGAAGACGCTCGATGTTTGCGATTATGGTCTCGTCTGTCATTGCCGTTTGAGAGAACTTGGGCAAATATAGCCAGAGTGGCTTCCAATTATTGCCAAACAAATTTTGGCATTGACAATAAAATTTGTGCAATCGTGATAAAAAAGATAAAAATGTCAATTCTTACCCCCGGTCAAACCCCCGTAATTACACAAAAAAGTATGTCATTTGCACAGAAAACAAATGCAAAACGAAAAATTATGTGTGCAATCCATTCAACTTTCCTGTGCTTCGAGCGCCTGATGGACACCGAAAAAGTCTATCGTAATCCCGACATCTCTTTCCGAAACATCTGCAGACGGCTCTCCGTGTCACCTTCATCCCTGAACGAAATCCTCCTTGACGAAATCGGGATGAACGGCGACGAACTGATTGATTTCTACAGACATAAAGATAATATTTGCATTACTTCGTTTTTTTAGTAACTTTGTCGGCTACGCACGCTGACCTGCGTAATGAAGCTAATAATTCAAATCACGATACAATGAAAGATTATTCAACCAAAGACATCCGTAATGTGGTACTCCTCGGCAGCACCAAGTCCGGCAAGACCACATTGGCAGAATCCATGCTCTTCGAGGGCAAGGTCATTGACAGAAGAGGTACAGTCGAGGACAAGAACACTGTTTCAGACAACGACGAGCTCGAAAAACTCAACCAGCGTTCCATTTACGCCACCCCGCTCTACACTGAGGTAAAGGACACCAAGATCAACTTCATCGACGCCCCGGGCGCAGATGATTTCATCGGCGGTGCCTACTCTGCCTTCAAGGTATGTGAAAGCGGTGTTCTCGTAATCAACGCCCAGCAGGGTGTGGAGGTCGGCACCGACGCCTTCATCCGCCGCGCATCCGAGCAGAATCTCCCTCTCATCATCGCCATCAGCCAGCTCGACGCTGAGAAGGCAGACTGGGACAATATCCAGGCCTCCATCAAGGAGTCCATCGGCAGCAAGGCCGTTTACGTTCAGTTCCCTGCCAACGCCGGCATGGGCTTCGACACTGTTGTTGATGTCCTCACCAACAAGGCATACAAGGGCAACACCGAAATCGACGTCCCTGCAAACCTTGCGGACCAGGTTGAAATGACCCGTTCAGAACTCATAGAGAAAGTGGCCGAATTCGACGACGCACTTATGGAGAAATTCTTCGAAGAGGGTAACCTTTCGGAGGAGGAGATCCACAAGGGACTCGCTGCCGGCATCGCAAAGGGCGAAGCTTACCCTATCTTCTGCGTATCCGGAAAGAACGATGTAGGTGTGAAGAGACTCCTCGAATTCATCAAGGAAGTCGCTCCTGCTCCAGCTTGCAAGCCGGACGGCGCTCCATCACTCTTCATCTACAAGAATGATGTTGAACAGCACCTCGGTGAGGTTTCATATTTCAAGGTTATGAGCGGCACCATCACAACCGGTCTCGACCTTGAGGACCCTGTCTCAGGCAATAAGGACCGTTTCTCAGCAATCTACGCTGTCGCCGGTTCAAAGAAGGAGTCCGTCAGCACGCTCCGCGCAGGTGACTTCGGCTGTGCAGTCAAGCTCAAGAACAGCAAGTCAAGCACCACTCTTTCCCTTCCTGGTTCAGGAATCAAGTATGACAAGATTTCTTATCCTGCACCTAAGTACCGCTGCGCAATCAAGGCAAAGGTTCAGCAGGACGAGCAGAAACTCGGTGACGCTCTCAAGAAGATTTCTTCTACAGACCCTACCGTCATCGTTGAATATTCAAAGGAACTCCGCCAGACCATCCTCAGCGGCAACGGTGAGCAGCACATCAACATCGTCAAGTGGCTCCTCAACAACGAGTACAAACTTGATGTCGAGCTCTTTGCTCCGAAGGTTCCATATCGCGAGACCATCACCAAGGTAGCTACAGCACAGTATCGTCACAAGAAGCAGTCCGGCGGTGCAGGTCAGTTCGGTGAAGTTCATCTTCTCGTCTGCCCGGCTGAAGGCGAACTCAACACCAAGTTCAAGATCGACGGCAAAGACACCCAGCTCAACATCAAGACCCAGGATGTCACCGAACTTGAATGGGGCGGCAAGCTTGAGTTCTACAACTGCGTAGTCGGTGGCGCCATCGACCTCGGTTTCATGCCTGCTATCCTCAAGGGTATCAAGGAAAGAATGGTTGAAGGACCTCTTACCGGTTCATATGCCCGCGACATCCGCGTGTTCGTTTACGATGGTAAGATGCACCCGGTTGACTCCAAGGAAATCGCCTTCATCATCGCAGGCCGCAACGCCTTCAAGGAGGCGTTCCGCAACGCAGGTCCTAAGATCCTCGAGCCTATCTACAATGTAGAGGTCATGACCCCTTCAGAGTACCAGGGCGCTTGTATGTCCGATCTCCAGAACCGCCGCGGCATCCTCGGCGACATGGGAGCAGACAAGGGCTTCGCTATCCTCAAGGCACGTGTTCCTCTCGCAGAGCTTTACCGTTACTCTACCACTTTGAGCTCACTCACAGCAGGTTCAGCAACATTCTCAATGGAGTTCGCAGATTACCAGCCGGTTCCTGCAGACGTCCAGACCAAGCTCCTTGCAGAATACGCAGCAGCAGAGCAGGAGGAAGACTAATCCTTTTCCTCGCAATAAAAAAACTCCGACTGAAATTCAGCCGGAGTTTTTTTATTCGTAATGTACCAGGTCATCTGGCTTTTCAGGAATGACGATCAATGCGATAAGGTAGGCCAGAAGCCCGCCACCGGCGCAGAAGACGGCTATCAGCCATGCAAGACGGATGATAGTGGGATCAACATCAAAATACTCGGCTATTCCGCCGCAGACTCCCGCAACCTTGCGTTCTGTCTTTGATCTGTATAATCTGTTACTCATAGTTCTATTGTTGTTTCTCTATTAGACGCACGGACAACCGAAAAGGTTGCAAATTTTTTAAGAATGACTTACCTGTACTGATTTACAAAAGAAGTGACAAGCTTGAAGATCGGTCCGTACGTGTCAAAGGACATCGTTTCAAAAGTGTCTTCTGCCGTATGATAATATTTGAACGAATCCCCTTCTTCGTTTTCAAAGAAAATGCAAGGCACACCGCGGACTGCGAAAGGATAGTGGTCGCTGTTGGCGGCAAGGTCGCCGCGGCGCAATGACTTGAAACACCCACCTTCGGCATTCAGTCTCTCCCAGAGAGGAAAGCCCTTCATACCGGCATCGCTGACTTCGCAGTATTGAGTGGGATTATTGTCCCCGATCATATCAATATTGATGAGATATCTGATCTGGCTGAGTGGAACGACAGGATGCTCCGCAAAGAATGTAGAGCCGCGGAGGTTGGCATCTTCACCGGAGAAAGCAACGCAATAGACATCAAACTCCGGTTTGTTGTGGGCATAGTATTCCGCCAGGGTGATTATCGCGGCCGTGCCGGATGCATTGTCGTTGGCTCCCGGATAATAGACGTCTGCACCAAGATTGCCAAGATGGTCATAGTGGGCGGTGAACACAAAGCAGCTGTCGTGGCGGCGACCATCGATGCGGGCGATGACGTTGTTGCTGACATAATTCTCAAGGAACCTGTTCTCGATGTCAAGGGTAATGAATCTGCCACCGCTTATTGCCTCTGAGGTTGTCCAGACTATCGGCTTGTCAGCGACCTTCTCACCGTAGGCTTTGTAGAACTTCAGCGGTGTGTCCCAGGTATAGATGAGCCCTGCATTGGCGCAGGCCTTGCTCTGGAGCCGCTTGAAGTCAGCCGGATGCTTGTACGTGAACCAGAAATCACATACAACATACACGTCCTTGAAGAAAGGCCTTTCCAGATCCCTGAAAATCATATCGGGATTATAATCCAGCGTATCGATGAAATAGAGCCTGTACTCACCGGTCGCTCCCGGAGAATATTCACGCATCACGAAGTCGCGACCGGCCACCAGTTCGTGTCCGTCTACGGATGCCTCCATCTTACCGGGAAAGGTGTTTATGTCTATCGCAAACGGCTGCTCGATGACTTCGGCCGCTCCGGCCTGGTGGAACGCATCAGCAATGTACTTGCCGGCGAGGAGTACGCCGTCGGCTGCATAACCCCGTCCCTGATACTTCCCGGAACTGAGTTCCTTGACGTGGGCCTTGAAATGCTCCCTGTATATCGGAGAGTCAGCCTTGTATCTGTTGCAACCGGCAAGGGCCAGCGCAGCGAATAAGAATGCGACAGTTCTTTTCATCATTTGAGTCTTGTGTATTATCCATCTTAACCGACAATCTTGCTGAGACGGACGAAATCCTCGACGGACAGCTTTTCGGCACGCAGGTCAAATATCGGGTCCGATGTGTCAACGCCTTCGTGAAGCAATGGCTTGAGGGCGTTGCGAAGGGTCTTGCGACGCTGGTTGAAGGCGGTCTTCACAACCTGCTTGAAAAGCTTTTCGTCGCAGCCGAGCTCGGTGCGCGAATTGCGGCGCAGTCGAATCACGGCGGACTGCACCTTCGGAGGGGGAGCAAAGGCGCCGGAGCCCACACTTATGATATAATCGATGTCGTACCAGGCCTGCAGCAGGACAGAAAGGATTCCGTAAGTCTTGCTGCCCGGCTTCTCCGCTATGCGGTCCGCAACCTCCTTCTGTATCATACATACCACCTCCGGGACAAGGTCCTTGTCGTCGAGAATCTTGAAGAAAATCTGCGATGAAATGTTGTACGGGAAGTTGCCTATGATCCTGTAACTGCCGGCAAACAGCTTATGAATGTCCAGGCGCAGATAATCCGCCTGGTATATCTTGCCGGGAAGGTCCTTGAAATGGGTGAGAAGGTAGTCAACGGACTCGCCGTCCAGCTCCACCATCTTCAGGTCTATATCCTCCCGCTCCAGCAGGTACTGGGTCAGGACACCCATTCCGGGCCCTATCTCCAGCACGTCACGCGGCCCTTCTGTACGGAGGGCGCCCACTATGGTTCTGGCAACGTTCTGGTCGGTCAGGAAATGCTGGCCGAGCGCTTTTTTAGCTCTTACTTCCATCTTTCTTCTCAAATGCGATGACACCTGCCGCCGCCAAAAGGACGACAAAGATAATCAATATCGAAGTGGCGCGGGACACCCCTTCGCCAACTGCATAAGACCGCGGAGCGAAAACCATCTCAAGGGTATGCTCCCCGGCAGGAACTTCCGCGCTGCGGAAAAGCTCGCCGTAAAGTTCTATCGGCAGCTCGTCGCCACCATCAAGCGTCAAAGTCCAGCCCTGCGGATAATACACCTCGCTGAAGACAAGCCTTCCGCCTTCTGCGGACGAATACCTGTATGCAAGCCTGTTAGGCGCATACGAGGTCATCTCGACAGAACCCTCTACCCCATCGAACCAGGCCGCACCACGCGCGTATGGATATTCAAGGGCAATATCGTCACCTATGATGATATACCTGCAGTTAAGTGATGCAAGCCCTTCAAGATAAGGCAGCGCCTCCTCGGCCTCACTTACCGTGGAAACGGAGCCGAGCGCCTTGTAAAGAGCATTGATCTCGGAATTCAGGTGGCTTTCGATGTATTCCTGGTAACGCTGGAGCTTGGCCGGCGAGTAGCCGCCTATGTTCTTGTGCCAGTACGACGGATGCGAGTCATTGAAGACATTCACAGTAAGGTCGAGCACACGGTAAGAAGGGTCGGTGTCCTGAAGAATCTGCTCATCGACAGGCCTCTTGTTGAACTGGCTCTTGAAGGCCTTTGGTGACACGAAATCACTCTCGTTCAGATATCTTTTGCCGATGCTGAACATATCCACAAGGATAAGCAGGCAGACCGCAAGAGCCATAACCCTGCGCCGTTTCATTGCCAGGAGGCAGGCAAACGCAGCGGTGACTAAGAGGAAGGAACGGATGGCATCCGCCTTCAGCAGACTCATTCTGTCGGCGATGAATGCATCGACCAGCACCTCCTGCTGTCCGGCATCCACGCTGCCCGTGAAAGAGCCCGCGAGGCCCGGCGCAAGCCAGAACAGGAAGCACACACCCGCCGTAAGCAGCCAGGATATGATCAGCGGCTTCTGCAATTCTTTCTGGGTAAAATCACCCTTGGCGTACCTGTCAAGGACGATGAACGCAAGCATAGGCAGGGTGAACTGCAATACAACCAGCGCCATAGAAACCGTCCTGAATTTGTTGTAGAACGGGGCGCAGTCGTAAAACAGTTTGGTGAACCACATAAAGTTGCTTCCAAGACCGAGGAAAATGGCCAGGACGGTCGCAACCAGCAGCCACCATTTATCCTTCCCTTCACAGATGAACAAGCCCAGGATGAAGAGGAATATGGTGATGGCACCCATATACATAGGTCCCGCAGTGAACGGCTGAGGACCCCAATACATCGGAAGAGCCTTGCAGATTTCATCCACGTTGGGCTGGCCTGCGGAACGCAGGAGTTTCGCGGTCTCCGAATCCTTCGGATCGACCGCGCCCGACGACGACCCGCCGTTGAAGTTCGGTATCATCAGATTCGGGAGCTCCTCCCAACCATAAGACCAGGCAGTCGCATAATCCAGCTTCAGGCCTTTGGAGCCGTCACCCTTTGCGTCAGCGGACGAGCTGCCGCCCCGCATCGAGTACGGGGTGTATTCGTAGGTCGGGAGCAGTTTGGTGGCGTTGGTCGCAATGCCGGCACAGCCGAGGACGAGGAGGAGGCCGCTCGCGGCGAAGAATCGTCCGAGGCCCGCGCGGCGTTCCTTGTCAGAAACAAGGCGTATGAACACTGCAATGACGTAGATGAGTATCATCAACGCCAGGTAGTATGTAATCTGCGGATGGTTAGCCTTGACCTGGAAGCTCAGCGCCAGCGCGAACAGGGCGGCTCCCAAGGCCGTCCACGGCAGCCATTTCTTCTTTTTCAGACAGGTGGTGTAGGTGAAAATCAGCGCCGCCAGCACCCACGGCAGGAACGCCAGGGCCTGCATCTTGGTATTGTGGCCTACCTGTATGATCTGGAAATTATATGCGCAGAACGTGACCGCAATCGCGCCGCCGGCGGCAATCAGCGGATTGATCCCCAGCGCCAGCATCAGCAGCCAGGCGCCTAGCAGCGAAATGAAAAGATATGTGGCGGGACGTTTCCCGACAAGCAGCAGATCGTAAAGAGGCTGTGTCCAGTCGCCCTTCGTCGATGCGTGGATGGTTGCCGTCGGCATACCGCCGAACATCGACTCCGTCCAGGCGGTCTGGTCGTCCGGGTGGGCGGAATTCCAGTCCATCATCTCCTTCGCCATACCCTGCCATCCGGAAATGTCGCTCTGGTTTACAATTTTTCCGCTCAGCACCTGAGGCACGAAACCATACGCCAACAGCAGGAATCCCGCAATCACGCCCACAATGATCAGTATCTTCTTTTTCATAATATCTCCGTCAACGCCTTCGTCAGCGTCTCTCTTGAATACTTGTCTATGTTGCCGTCGGAACATTCCCTGCCGCCCGAACGGACTTCGGAAATGAATCCCTTCAGTTCATCCTTCCTGTCCCAGCCGAACATCGCGCCTGCCTGCGCATCGGCAAGGACTGCGGCCGCAGCGCCATCTTCCTGGCCTATGCCGAGGACCGGCCTGCGGGCGGCAAGATACTCGAAAATCTTGCCCGGCAGCACCTTGGCGTACTCCGGCTCCTGCCTCAACGGCAGAATGAGGACGGAAGCGTCCTGTTGTTCACGGACGGTCTGCTCGTGCTCAAGGTAGCCGAGGCAGACAAGATTGTCTCCCAGGCCGCGCTCACGAATGGCCTGGAGGATTTCCTCGTCCACCTTTCCTGCAAGGCGGATCTGCAGATCTTCGCGGAAGGAAGCATCGGCAGAGCACATTTCCGTCAGGACATCCCATAGCAGGAGAGGGTTGCCGTCGGAGGCGAAAAGGCCCGTGTGGACTATCTTGAAATGGCCGTCTGACCCGTTACGACGGGCAGGGAAATCAGACGGGTCGAAGCCGTTGGTTATCATTGCCACCGGCGTGTCCGTCTTCTTCTGAAAATCTTTCTGCACCAGCGGTGTGACGCTGATGATGGTGTCGGCCTCGTCGAGCACGCTCTTCTCCAGCCGGCGGTGCCTCTTTTCAGAAGCTTTCGTGAGGCCGAGATGCTTGAAATAGAACATCTCGGTCCAGGGATCACGGAAATCCGCAATCCATTTTACGCCCAGCGCCCTCTTCAGACCCAGGCCTATAAGATGCATCGACTGAGGAGGCCCCGTGGTGATCACTACATCCACGGGGTGCTCAGTCAGATATTTCTTCAGGAAATTGACAGAAGGCCTCACCCAACCGACACGCGGGTCGGGGATGAAACAGTTGCCGCGAATCCATACGGATACCCTCTGCTTGAAGCCCTTTTTCTGAGAGTTTATCGGATTAACTTCCTTCTTCTGCCTGCCGGAAAACCTGCGGTATATATCGTAGGGTTCGGAAATATGTGTCTTGATCACCTCTGCGCAGGGCGGAATGTCCGAGAGAAGACTCTCATCGACAGCCAGTTGCTCCGGATTTTCAGGCGTGTATATCACCGGCTGCCAGCCGAACTGCGGGAGGTATTTGCTGAACTTGACCCACCTTTGGACCCCCGACCCGCCGGTCGGAGGCCAATAGTAGGTTATGATCAGCGCTCTTTTCATCAGATGACTTCGAGTTCAACTGCCTTGAGGTCGCTGTCCTTGGAAGAGGCACCATATAGAATCTGGTATTTGCCGGGACGGACGGAAAGGTTGTCTATCGTCTCATCATAATACTCGAAAGCGTGTGCGTCGAGGGTAATCTTGACGCTGGCACTGGCGCCCGCTGCTATGTTGATTCTCTTGAAGCCCTTGAGAGACTTGATAGGTGCATCAGGATTGTCGAGGCTCTTGACGTAAACCTGTACGACCTCATCTCCGGCAAGGCTGCCTGTGTTGGATACAGGGATTGTGATGTCAACCGGCTTGCCGGCCTTGATCTGGCTCTTTGAAAGCTTTGCATCACCATATTCGAAGGTGGTATAGCTCAAACCATAGCCGAATGCATAGAGAGGCTCACCCTTGAAATACCTGTATGTGCGGCCTTCCATACTGTAGTCCTTGAAGTCAGGAAGCTGGTTGGTAGAGGCGTAGAAGGTGACAGGGAGACGACCTGCAGGGTTGTAGTCACCGAAGAGGACATCAGCAACTGCGAGACCTGTAGCCTGGCCTGCATACCAGGCCTGGATAAGTGCGTCATAGCTGGTCTCGATTTCGCCGAAGCCCATCGCGCTGCCTGAGCAGTTGACGAGGACGACCGGCTTGCCTGTGCCGTCCATTGCGGCGATAAGCTGCTCCTGAACTTTCGGAAGTTCGATTCGGGTACGGTCGCCGCCGCTGAAGCCGTCGTACTGTACAGGCATCTCCTCACCTTCGAGGCGGGCGTTGATACCGCTTACGACAATGATTGCGTCAGCATCCTTTACACGCTCGGCGAGAGCTTTGAAGTCAGGAAGATAGCGCTTGCAAAGGTCGAATGAAAGGAAAGCGAAACCGTCGGAGTTGTTGGCGTATTCGATTTCGATCCTGTAGGTCTGGCCGTCCTGAACCTTGAAGGAAGTGGTAGGGATGTTGGCCATCCTTCTTCTTACACCGCCTTCCGGCATCGTCTTCTGCTCGGAGATGACTTTTCCGTTGACAGTGAACTTATAGAGATCCGCACAGTTGAGGGAATAGAAGAGGTCTCCGGTGAAATCGGCCTTGTAAGTACCGCTGAACTTGGCTGAGAAATGGTTTCTCTCAACGCCTTCCGCGAAACGGTATTCGCCGTAGGTCATCATATTGACTGTGCTGTAATCTCCGCTGGCGACTGCCTCGCCGCTGCGGTCAGTATTGTTGTAGAACTCGGCGTGGAGGCCCTTGCCGTTGTTGACAGAGCCGAGGACATAGTCGGTAAGGTATGCATCGACATAGTCGCAACCCTTTTCATAGACGACCTCTGCGCCAGGGACGGCCTTGCGGATGGCATCAACGATGGAAATTGTATTTTCCTTGGTCGGACGGCCGTTGTAGTTGCCGAGGTGCATCTGGGTGTTGTCAGCGTTAGGACCGACCACTGCTATCTTCTTGATGTCCTTTGAAAGAGGGAGTACGTCGTTGTTCTTGAGGAGGACCATTGCCTCGCGGGCTGCCTTGTATGCAAGGGCGGTGTGCTCAGGGCTGCTGATGTCCTCTGCGCCGAGATTGTTCCAAGGAAGCATCTCAGCAGGATCGAGGGTGCCGAGTTCGAAGCGGCCGCGGAGGATACGGCGGAGAGAGGCATCAATGTCGGCTTCTGAAAGAAGTCCCTTCTCGAGGCTCTCGGTAAGGGCCATATAGCTGGTGCCACACTCAAGGTCGGTACCGGAGAGAACCGCATCGGCACTTGCGCTTGCAGCATCAGGATGTGTCTCGTGCTGGCCCTTGGTGTAGAAGTTGTTGATTGCACCGCAGTCGGAGAGAATGATGTCCTCATAGCCCCACTTGTTGCGGAGGATATCGGTGAGGAGACGGTCGCTGCCGCAGCAAGGGTCACCTTCATAGCGGTTGTATGCGCACATCACTTCCTGAACGCCGGCATCCTGGACAAGGGTGCGGAAAGCAGGAAGGTAGGTCTCCCAGAGGTCACGCATCGACACCGTGAAATCGTCGCGGTGACGTCCTGACTCAGGGCCGCTGTGCACTGCATAATGCTTTGCGCAGGTGTGGGTCTTGTAATATTTGCCATCATATGCCTGCATTCCGAGGACGACCTGGCTGCCCATTACGCCGCTGAGGTACGGGTCCTCGCCGCTGGTCTCCTGGCCGCGTCCCCAGCGCGGGTCACGGAAGATGTTGATGTTCGGGCACCAGAATGAAAGGCCCTTATGCCAGGCGCTGCCGTCCGGTTTTGTCTTGCCGAACTGACTGTGGGCCTCGACCGTGGTGTTCCACTGGGCGCGCGCCTCATCGGATACGGCGGTATAGATTTCATACTGCTGGTCTGCATCGAATGTTGCTGCAAGGCCGATTGCCTGAGGGAATACGGTCGCATCGTCAGCGCAGATGCCGTGGCAGGCTTCTGACCACCAGTTGTATGCAGGGATGCCGAGGCGGTCGATAGAGATGGATCCGTTCATCATAAGTCCAATCTTCTCCTCCGGAGTGAGCAGGGAGATAAGATTCTCCACCCTGGCATCTACCGAAAGTTTCGGATTCTGGAACGGATACTCATACTTTTGAGTGTTGCAGGCTGTCAAAAGGCAGATTGCTGCCATTGAGACAAAAATGATTTTTTTCATTGCCGAATATATTGGTTATTATTCATCCACAATTGTACAAATATAGGCAATTGTTGCGAAAAATTATTGCTAATTTTGTGTGTTTTAGGAATGATGAAAAAATAAGTTGGTAAAGATTTATGAGGGATTGTTTATGTATTTTGGATATGGAATGAAGGAGCGTAGCCGTGCTACGTGACTGAATGACATGTTCAAAAGACAAAACAAGAACCATAAAGATTACCAAGTTATTTTTTAAGAATGACTTAGACAGCTATGGCAAAGGTAAAGGAAGATACCCCGATGCTGAAACAGTATTTCAGCATCAAGGCGCAGCACCCGGAAGCGATACTGCTTTATCGCGTCGGTGATTTTTATGAAACCTACTCCGATGATGCGCTCCTCGCAAGCAAGGTTCTCGGCCTCGTCCTCACGCGCCGTTCCAACGGTGACAAGGGCGACACTCCGATGGCCGGATTCCCGCATCACGCCATAGAGTCATACCTGCAGAAACTCGTCCGCTCCGGCTACAAGGTCGCAATCTGCGACCAGCTCGAGGACCCCGCACTTACAAAAAACAAGCTCGTCAAGCGCGGCATTACCGAAATCCTGACACCGGGCGTAGCCTTCGGCGAATCTATGCTCGAGCAGAAGGAACACAACTACCTGGCCGGACTCACCTTCGACAACAACCTGTGCGGAGCCGCTTTCCTTGACGTTTCCACAGGCACATTCCAGGTAGCCCAGGGAACCGTTGACTACATAGGGACCCTCCTGGCCTCGCTGCAGCCAAAGGAACTTGTGGTGCAGCGTGACATCCAGCGCGCGGTGAAGGATCGTTTCGGCGACTACTACATCAGCCCTCTGGAAGAATGGGCCTTCGTACAGGAAGCCGCCGAAGAGAAACTCTGCAAACAGTTGGGCGTAAAAAGTCTGAAGGGCTTTGCCGTTGACGGCTTCCCTCTTGCGATATGCTCTGCGGGCGCATTGGTCTTCTACCTTGAACAGACGCAGCACACCGGACTTCGCAACATCTGCTCCCTGGCCCGCATAGACGAAGAGAAGTTTGTGTGGATGGACAAGTTCACCTTCCGCAACCTTGAGATTTTCCAAAGCAACGCCGGCAAGGAAGGCGTCGCCCTGGTCGATACCATCGACCGCTGCTGCTCTCCTATGGGTGCCCGCCTTCTCCGTCAATGGCTGGCAATGCCTGTTATGGACATCAAGGAGCTTGAGGAACGCTATGACAGCGTGCAGTTCCTCCTTGACAATGAGGAGGCTATGCGCGAGCTCCAGAATTATATCGGAGAAGTGGGCGACCTGGAAAGAATCATCTCGCGCGCAGCCACAGGAAAGATCCTTCCCCGCGAAGTGCTTCAACTCGGACGCTCCCTGAGCAGGATGCAGCCTATACGAGAACTGTGCGGCGACACCGGAGTCGCGGCTCTCGACAAGCTGATCAAGGGTATGCGCAACACGGAGAAAACCCTTGAGCGCATCAATTCCACCCTTTCGCCGGAGTCCGCTTCCCAGCTGGGCAAAGGCGATGTCATTGCCCCTGGCGTGAACGCGCAGCTGGACGATCTTCGCCGGATATCCCGCGGAGGCAAGGAATATCTCCTCCAGATGCAGCAGCGCGAAATCGAGCGCACCGGCATATCCTCCCTGAAAATAGGATACAACAACGTATTCGGCTACTATATCGAGGTCCGCAACACCTTCCGTGACCAGACACCGCCGGAGTGGATCCGCAAGCAGACTCTCGTCAACGCGGAAAGATACATCACCGAAGAGCTCAAGAACTACGAAGAAAAGATTCTCAGTGCCGAGGCCACCATCTATGAACTTGAGGCCCGGCTGTTCGGCGAACTTGTCGCAGACATCCAGAAAGCGATACGCGACATCCAGGAGAACTGCCGCATCATCGCGAGGATCGACGTGCTGCAGGGTTTCGCCCAGCAGGCGCTTGACCGCGGCTATTGCCGTCCTGAAGTCAACAAGAGCACCGTCCTTGATATCAAGGCCGGCCGCCATCCCGTCATCGAGACCCTTATGGGCCCCGGCGAAGAGTACGTTCCCAACGATATCAGGATGGACAGCAAGGGCGAGCAGATAGTCATCCTCACGGGTCCCAACATGGCAGGTAAGTCTGCACTCCTGCGTCAGACGGCCCTGATTGTCCTGATGGCCCAGATCGGATCCTTCGTCCCGGCCGCAGAAGCTCATCTCGGCTACTTCGACAAGATATTCACCCGTGTCGGCGCAACAGACAACATATCAAGAGGCGAGTCAACCTTCATGGTGGAGATGCTTGAAACCTCTATGATAATGCACAATCTTTCCACACGCTCGCTGGTGCTGCTGGATGAGATAGGACGTGGTACATCAACCTACGACGGAATGTCCATCGCCCGCGCCCTCGTGCAGTACATCCACGAGAACGGGAAAGGGGCCAAGACCCTCTTTGCAACCCACTATCACGAGTTGAACGACCTTGAAAGCATCTATCCAAGGGTCAAGAACTACCACATAGCCGTCAAGGAGGAAGGCAAGGACGTCATTTTCCTGCGCAAGCTTGTCCCCGGAGGCGTGGCGCACAGCTTCGGTATCCACGTTGCCCGGCTTGCAGGTATGCCGCGGGAGGTCATAGACGCTGCGGAAAAGACGCTGCGAGACCTTGAACGCCGCGAGAAGAATGCCGCCGCCCTGTCCAGGGACGCGTCAGAAGACGGAAGCGTCCAGCTGTCTTTCTTCCAGCTGGACGATCCTACCTTATCTTCATTGAAGGAAAAGCTTGAAGGCGCCGACCTCAACAATATGACCCCGCTTCAGGCCTTTGACCTGCTCCGCGCACTGAAATCCGAGCTCGGAGTCTAGATATTGATGAAGTTCGAGACGAAAATCTCGACAATCATTACGGGAATGATCCATTTGACGACAAAATGCAGGGAGTCGAATATCCTTGCATTGCCTTTGAGCGTCCCTCCGTTCGTGAACTCATCCCTGACCTCGCTCTTGTCCATCTTCCAACCCACAAATATCGACATCACAAGCGCAGTGAGTGTCATAAGGTAATTTGAAGAAAGGATGTCGCAGGTGGAGAAGATGCTGTTGCCGAATATCCTGACATTCTTCAGGACACCGAATGAAAGGCAGCACAGGACGCCGAGCACCCACGTCCAGATGAAGAAGCGGATTGCGGCCTTTTTCCTCGATTGCTTCTTATGGTCGACCATATGTTCCACACATACCTCGAACATTGAAATCGAAGATGTGAGAGCGGCCACCAGGATTGCCAGGAAGAAAAGGATCGTTATGATTCTGCTCAGGACCGGGGCCTGCTGCCCCATCTGAAAGAAAATGTACGGGAGTGTCTCGAACACCAGTGACGGTCCGGACCCCGGCTCGATGCCTGCGGCAAACACGGCCGGCATTACGGCGAAGCCCGCGATGATGGCAAAGAGCGTATCAAACAGAGCAGTCCATCCGCCAGAGGCAAGAATGTTGTCGGATTTCTTCATGAACGAAGAATATACCACCACGCAACCGACTCCGAGGGAAAGCGAATAGAAGGATTGGCCGAGCGCATAAGAGAATGTGCTTGGAGTCAGTTTGCTCCAGTCAGGCTTGACGAGATATTCCACTCCTGCAGATGAGCCCGGAAGGGAAATTGAATACACCGCAATGATGATGATCAGGATGCCGAGAGAAGGAGTCGCCCATTTGGTAAACTTCTCTATGCCCCCCTTTACTCCGGCAGCTACGATCAATGCGGAAAGCGCAAGAAAGCCGGTAAAGGCAATCAAGGGCTCCCACACCGAAGAAGAGAATTTTGTAAAGATGCCGGTTGCCTCTTCCTGGGACACGGCCTTCAGTCCACCGGAGCAGGAACGGATGAAATAATCGAGCGACCAGCCTCCAACCACGCTGTAATACGATGTGATTACAAAAGCGGTTACAACGGTCACCAGGCCGACCAGTTTCCAGTTCGACCCCGGAGCAAGCTTGTTCATCGCATCATAACTGCTGCTTCCGGTCCTGCGGCCGACAATGGCTTCACAGATAAAAATGGGCAGAGAAATGAAAAGGCTGCAAAGAATATAAATTATTATGAACGCAGCACCGCCATACTCTCCCACCATATACGGGAAACGCCAGATATTGCCAAGTCCTATGGCCGAACCGGCCATAGCCATAATGAATGTGAACCTGCTGCTGAACTTCTCTCTTTTTCCTGTTGACACTACCAACTGATTTTTTACTTGTTAATCGTTTTTTCTGGAATAAACTACAAACTCGAACCTGTATCCCGTCTCTTCGTCCGTGAAGGTCTCCGACTTCGACTCTACCTGCCAGATCTCCGGGTCTATCTCCGGGAAGAAGGCATCAGCGCCCGGGACTGTGGTATGGACGTGTGTGATATACAGTTTGTCCATCATATTGATGGCTGCCTTGTAAACGGATGCGCCGCCCATAACGAAGGACCTTTCGGACTGCTCGGTCTCGGCCTCGGCGAATGCCTCGTCGAACGAATAGACACAGGTCGCCTCCGGAATAGGGTCACCTCCAAGATTGAGCACGATATTCTTCCTTCCTTTCAGAGGATGGAACGGAAGCGAGAAGTAAGTGGTTCTGCCCATAATCACAGGACAGCCCTGGGTCATTCTCTTGAAATATTTCAAGTCTTCGCTCAAATGCCAGGGAAGACCGCCCTTGACTCCGATTGCGTGGTCGTCGGCAATCGCGACTATAAGACATTTTTCCATATTTATACGGCTACAGGGGCCTTGATTGCCGGCCACGGGTCGTAGTCGGTCAATTCAAAATCCTCATATTTGAAATCAAAGATACTCTTAATTTCCGGATTAATCTTCATTTTCGGAAGTGGACGCGGCTCACGGGAGAGCTGCTCGCGCACCTGATCGAAGTGATTCAGGTATATGTGCGTATCACCGGTGGTGTGGACGAACTCGCCCGGCTCGAGGCCGCAGACCTGAGCTATCATCATTGTCAGCAGCGCGTAGGATGCGATATTGAACGGCACGCCGAGGAACGTATCCGCACTGCGCTGATAAAGCTGGCAGCTGAGTTTGCCGTTTGCGACATAGAACTGGAAGAAGCAATGGCAAGGCGGCAGGGCCATCTTGTCAACGTCCGACGGATTCCAGGCACAGACTATGATGCGGCGGGAGTCCGGATTGTTCCTGATAGTCTCGATGACCTGCGAAAGCTGATCTATCGAGCGCCCGTCCGGAGTCTGCCAGCTGCGCCACTGCTTGCCGTAAACGGGACCCAGGTCGCCGTTCTCATCGGCCCACTCGTCCCATATCGTGACCTTGTTGTCCCGAAGATAACCGATATTGGTGTTGCCGCTGATGAACCAGAGAAGCTCGTGGATGATGGAACGCAGGTGCACTTTCTTCGTGGTCAGCAGAGGGAAACCCTTGCTCAGGTCGAAACGCATCTGGTATCCGAATATGCTTTTGGTACCGACTCCGGTGCGGTCTTTCTTGACCACACCGTTGTCCATTATTTCCTGCAGCAGGTCAAGGTATTGTTTCATAGTGTGCCGAAAGCGTAAATGATTGCTTCGTGGAAGATCTTGCCGGGTTTAAGGGTTACGCAAGGGTATTCCGGACGGTTAGGGCTGTCAGGGAAGTGCTGGCACTCAAGAGCCACGCCGTCGTAGTCCTTGTAGATACGGCCGTTCTTGCCGACAGGGCATCCGCCAAGCCAGTTTCCGGTGTAAACCTGAATGCCCGGCTGGGTGGTGAACACCTTGAGTACACGGCCGCTGGTCTTTGAATAAAGTTCTGCGGCCTCCTGAAGCTGGCCCTTCATATAGCCGTCAAGGCACCAGCAGGCGTCATATCCCTTGCCATAATTGAGCGCAGGGAAGTCTTTCCTGATGTCGCGGCCCAGAGTCTTGGCATTCTGGAAGTCCATCGGGGTTCCGGCAACGTTCTCCGGCTCTCCGACAGGGATGAGGGTATCGTCGGTTGCGAGGTATTCGGAGGCATTGAGCTTGAGATAGTGACGAAGGACGGACCCCTTGCCGTTGAGGTTGAAATATGCGTGATTGGTAAGGTTGACGACAGTCTCGGCGTCGGTCTTGGCGGTAAAGCTGAGCTGAAGCTCATTGTTCTCTGTCCAGACGTAGCGGGCAACGACAACGAGGTTGCCCGGATATCCCATTTCGCCGTCGGCGGAAACATACTTGAATTCGACACCGCCGTTGCGCTTGCGGGATTCCCAGACCTGGTTGGCGAAACCTTCAGGTCCTCCGTGAAGGTGGTTCGGACCACAGTTTACAGGGACAGAATATTTTTTGCCCGCGAGGGTGAACTTGCCGGCATTGATGCGGTTGGCGAAACGGCCGGGGCACTTGCCGAGGCAGGGACCGTCGTGGAAATAGCTCTCCGGCTTGCGGTAGCTGAGGCAGACATCGGCCAGCTTGCCGTCCTTGTCCGGGACATTGACGGACACTATGCCGGCTCCGATATTGCAGAGAACCACGGATGCTCCTTTGCTATTGGTGATTTTGTACTTGTAGACAGCCTTGCCGTCAGCGGTGCGTGACCAGAGTTTTCTAGTGATGTTCATAGTATTATTTGTTTTGCAGTTTTCTTGTAAGATATTGGATGATCTGTTCCTGAGGGGCGTCCTTGAGTATGACACGCTTTTCGGCGTCCAGCAGGTACAGCGACGGGATGGCCCTCACGTTGTAGAGGACGTCCTCACGGATGATGTAATTGAAGTCGTAGCCGGTGATCCAGTTGTCCGGATAATTCGGCTGATACTCGCGCCACTCGTCAAGCTCCCTGTCGATATAGATGCTGGCGATGGCAAGATCGCCTGCGGAAATCCACCAGTTGAAGTTTTCCAATGAACGGAACTTGTCCATTATCTCCTTGCAGTTCGGGCAATACGGATTGCTGAAGAAAAGTACCGTGTACGTCGCCCTGATTCCATAGAGGCTGTGGACTCTGCCGTTTATGTCCTTGAACTTGAAATCCGCCACCTTGCTCCCGTAAGGGTTGAGCCTGCACATCTTTGCCTCGTATGAATAGGCCGGGATCATATCCTCCCGCGTGAACGGGCTGACTGCCATACCTTCGACGAAAGGCAGATAAAGGTCTTCATTACGGATCGGGGAATTGGGGTCATAAAGGTACCTCGAGACTATCTCCGTAAAACGCAGGTAGAACAGTGACGAGTCATCTTCCGCCTGCTTCGACTCGATCCTCCTGAAAAGGTCTGCCGCAGATTTTTTCGCCAGCTCCATTGGGGCAAGGTTCAGAAGGGCGACATAGGTCGCAAAAGATTTTTCTATCTCTTCGTTCCTCACTCCCAGCACCGCCGCGGAGTCTGTCACAGCCTGCACCGCAAGATATTTGTCCCAGAAGTGGTTGATGGAATATGCTATGCGGTCGGCCTCGTCTGTGACCATCACAGGAGCGGGGTCAGGCATCGGGAAACTGCGGTAAACAGGAGCCGATGGTTTTCCCGGACCGCCGCAGGAAACGGCGGCCAGCAGGACACAAGCCGATATTATCAGTTTTTTGACCATCTGCACCACTGGAATCGGGTAAAGTTAACTAAAAAATGTTAGATTTGTCTTGTTATGAAGGCTAAACTGATAATCATTTCAATCTTATTCTGCATAGCGGCAAACTCCATCCACGCGCAGTGGTATTCGCAAGGCAGCGATGCCGGCAGCACACGTTGGTCACAGATTGAAACCGATGCCTTCAAGGTGATCTATCCGAGAGGACTGGACTCGCTCGCAAAAGTCTATGCCACCAGGCTCGAGGCGAACCGCCCGAAAGTCGGCTGGAGCATAGGAGGCAATCCCGGCGACAGCTACCGGTCCAAGACTCCCGTCATCCTTCATACACAATATACTGTCAATAACGGACTTGTGACCTGGGCCCCGCGCAGAATGGAGCTGTTCACCGTGCCGGATGCCTACCATCCCATTTCAATGAGCACCCCGACGCATCTTGCCCTGCACGAATCACGCCACGTGGCACAGATGGAAAACTATCACAACTATCCGTTCCGCTGGCTGAACGTGCTGTTCGGTGATATGGCTGTCGGAGCCTTGAGCGCCGTCTACGGCGGGCAGGCATTCTTCGAAGGTGACGCCGTGACCGCAGAGACCGCACTCACTGCCTCAGGCCGCGGCCGCTCGGCAGAATTTCTGGAATACCTGCGGGCAAGCTTCGACGAAGGACAATACCGCAACTACTGGCAATGGCGATGGGGCTCGCTGAGTCGTTTCACCCCGGATTACTACAGAATCGGCTATGTCTCCATAGCGGGTATGCGTGCCTATCTTGACGCTCCCGATTTCACCTCGCACTTCTTCCGCCGCCTTTCCGACCACCACGGGTTCGCATTCTACAACCTGCAGAAAACTGCCTTGGAAACCACCGGGAAGCCTTTCAAGGAAGGTATGGATGAAATTCTCCACAAGCTCGGAGACGAATGGAAGGCTGACGCCGATGCCCGCGGACCGTTCTACGAAAGCGAACAGCTGACCCGGAGCCGCCGGCACTTTACGGAATACAGCCAGCTGGCAGAACTCGGGAATGTGATCTACGCCGTCCGCAGCGGCATCGACCAGCCGGCCAGCCTCGTCTGCATTTCCCCTGACGGCACCGAGACGCGCCTGTGCGCCTTTTCGGGGACCGCATCAAGGCTGAAGGCCGGCGACGGCAGAATATATTGGAGCGAATTCCGCGGAGACGCACGATGGGAACTCAGGTCATTCTCTGACATCTACTACCTGGACAGGTACGGCCAGGTCCAGAGGTTGACCAAAAGGGAAAAGTATTTCAATCCTGTTCCCGCCGGAAGCGCCGTTGCCGTTGTGGAATACCCCGAGCGCGGAGGAAGCAACATCGTATTTCTCGATACGGAAGACGGTCATAGGATCAAAAGCATTGCCGCGCCCGACGGCTTCCAGTTCGTCGAGATTGCGTGGGATGGCGGCGAACTGTTTGCCAGCGCCCTGTCAGATGAGGGTTTCGGCCTGTTCCGCGTGAGCGACTTCAGCTGCATCCTCGTGCCGCAGCACTCCCAGATCAACAACCTGGACGCCCGGAACGGCAGGATTCTTTTCACCGCTGACCTTGGCGGCGTGACAGAGATGTATTCTGTCAATATCAGCACCGGGGAGACCGTCCGTTGGACAAACACCCGCAACGGTGCAAAGGACTTCATATTCCTTGACGGGGGCAAATCATTGGCTTACACGGTCCTGACGGCAGACGGACGCAACATACACAAGACTGCACTGTCGAATCTCAAGCCTGTGGCGGTTGACTTTTCCCGGCAGCACGAATATCCTATGGCCGTCAAACTGTCGGCACAGGAAAACGCGCCCGAAGCATCCGAAGATGTCAAGGTCAGCGAACCGCGGAACTACTCCAAGCTTGGCCACCTCATCAAATTCCATTCGTGGGCTCCTGTATTCGTCAACGCCGATGCCATCAAGACAGCCAGCTTCGAAGACATCACCACCAATGCCGGACTCGGTGCAACCGCATTCTTCCAGAATGACCTCGGCAGCGCGTGGGGAAGCATAGGCTATCACGCAGACGTCAAGGATGGCGTCTGGAATCATTCCGGGCACGCCAAATTCTCTTATTCCGGATGGCTCCCGGTCCTGGAGGCAAGCGTCGACTTCAATGACCGCAAACGTACGGAATCCATATGGGCCCGCGACAAGGACGGAAAGGATGCAATCCGACGGTATTCGACTGAAACGCCTTTCCTGACCTATTCGGCCAAAGCATATATTCCTCTGAAATTCAATTCGAACGGCGTGCTCCGCGGCTTTACGCCCCAGGTCAGGTTCAGCGGCTCCAATGACATTTTCCTCGGGAAGCCTATGATGACCCTGTCGGCTTCGCTCCGCGGCTACACCATGCTGCCGACAGCGCCTTCCGGCATCTACCCACGCTGGGGAATAGGCGCGGAGATCGGCTACAACATACGCCCGACTCAGATTGACAACTACTGCCAGACGGCATACGGGATGGTATATGCCTACATCCCGGGATTTGCCCGCACACACGGAATACGTCTTTCCGGACTTTACGCACGCATTCTTGGTGAAGGGATGTACGTAGATGCCGTATCTTCGATGTCCCCGCGCGGATTTGACCCTTCAGCCCTGAGCCTCATAGCCGGACACCGGCAGCAGGCCAAGTTCACGGCCGATTACGCAATGCCGTTCGGATCCGTCGACTGGGCCGGGCTCTGCCCCTGGTTCTACCTGAGGAACTTCGAACTGGTGTTCCATTTCGACTATTCCGTTTTCTCCTCCCCGAAACATTCCGGCGACCTGTATAGTGCAGGGGCGGATTTCAAGCTGCACCTCTCCAATTTCCTCTGGATTCCGTTCGACACCCACGTTGGCGTGTCATACAACTACAACGGCGGCAGTTCATTTGAAGAATTGACTGAAAAGATGAGTGGAACCGGCAGAAATGCAGTCTCACTGATATTTGGCATTGATATGTAAATTTCCTACCTTTATAAGCTATTTCGCCAGACAGTTAAACTAACACTAAATAAAAATGTCTTCAACAAATTCAGCAGAAGCCAAGGGCTTCTACAAACTCAGCTGGGCACAGAGAATCGGTTTCGGTTCAGGAGACCTTGCTCAGAATCTGATTTTCCAGACTGTCGCCTGTTTCTTGATGCTGTATCTCACTACGGTATTGAAGATCAGCCCGGCCTTCGTCAGCGGACTTATCCTCGCAGTCAGACTCCTCGACTGCTTCTGGAGTCCGATAGTTGGAAAATACATCGATAACCACAATCCGAAGTTAGGCAAGTACCGCACATACCTGCTCTATGGCGGTATTCCTCTCACGATAGCAGCCTGTCTGCTGATGCTGCCATCCGCCGCCACCTGGCCGATGACAATGAGAGTGATTTACGCTACTGTCAGCTACACCCTGCTGAGTATGATCTACTCTGTCGTCAACATCCCTTACGGTTCCATCATGGCCAGCATGACCCGTGACAACGACGAAGTCCTGATCCTCACCTCTACACGTATGGTCTGCGCAAATATCGGCCAGATCGTCGTTCAGGCAGGTTTCCCTATCGGTCTTGCAATGATCGTCGGGATTGCAGTCGACTGGAATCAGGCAGTGTTCATGGCTATCGGTACCATCCCTGCATTCATCATCCTTCCATTGATGCCGGTTCTGAAAAAGTGCTTCGGAAAGAAGGGATTGTATTACCTGCTTCTTGCAATCGGCCTGATAGGATTCATCGCATTGTTCGTAATCGGAAAATTCTTTGACGTCCAGAAGTGCAATACACTCGTTCAGGCCGCAAAGGTTATGACAGGTGTAGGTCTTCTCGTCGGCTCACTTATGTGGGCTCTGGTTCCGGAAGTCATCACAGAAGCTGAGTACCGCACAGGGAACAGACCTTCAGCTACAGTGAATGCCCTTGCAGGTGTTGCGTTCAAGGCCGGATTCTCCCTCGCAGGCTTCATCACTCCTTGGGTTATGGGTGCCATCGGATTCAACCTCGCAAGTGAGGAATCTGCACTTCCTACCGATCCTAAGGCGTGGTTCACGGTCACCTGCATCTTCGCCATAGTGGGCTTCATTCTCCTGACACTTTGCTTCCTGGGAAGCAAGGAGAACATCACCACCACACCGGAAAAGCCTGTTTCATTCGGCGAGATGTGGAAGGAGTTCAAGGCCAACAAGTGCCTGCAGCTGGTGCTCGGAATCTTCGTCGTCGTATTCCTCGCTTCATTTATCAGTGCACCTGTAAATGCCTACTATACGAAGCTGAATGACTATAATGCAGTAGCTCAGAATGCGATTCTGTGGTTCACCACCATTATCCCTGCCATACTCCTCATCATTGTGGGACTTCTTATCTTCAAGTATCCTCTTACTGACCAGAAGCTTGATGAGATGAGCAAGGCCATCGAGGCAAAGAATTCCTGATAAACGATTAATGACTAAAACACATAACTATGGCTAAGAAAGTTGTAAAGCGCTACCTTTTCCCGGAAGACTATATGGCTGACCCTTCAGTTCACGTCTTCAACGGCAAGATCTATATCTATCCTTCTCACGACTGGGAGGACGACTCCAACGTAGAGGACGACAGCGGTGACCAGTACATCATGAAGGATTACCACGTCCTCTCCATCGAGGGTGACCCTATGACCGGCAAGGTCGTCGACCACGGATGCGCACTCCGTCAGGAGGACATCGCCTGGCACGGACGCCAGCTCTGGGACTGCGACGTGCAGGAAAAGGACGGCAAGTATTATATGTTCTTCCCTATGAAGGACAAGAACGAGGTGTTCCGTCACGGTGTTGCCGTTGCAGACAACCCTGCAGGACCGTTCATCCCTCAGCCGGAGCCTGTTCACGGCAGCTACTCCATCGATATGGCCATCCTCAAGGACAACGGCGAGTACTATATGTACTTCGGCGGTCTCTGGGGCGGTCAGCTTCAGTCCTACAGGGATAATGTAGGTATCGAGGACCCTGCAAAGAACAACACTCCTGACAGCCCGAACCTCCCTCACGGAAGCCAGCCTTCCCTCCCTAGCCGTGTGGTAAAGCTTTCAAAGGATATGCTTCAGTTCGGTGAGGAGCCTAAGCCTGTCGTAGTGGTCGACGAGGAAGGCAAACCTCTCGCAGCAGACGATCCGCACCGCTTCTTCGAAGCCAGCTGGACATTCAAGAAGGACGGCAAGTACTATTTCACATACTCTACCGGTGACAGCCACCTCCTCTGCTATGCTGTCGGTGACAATGTATACGGACCTTTCACATACAAGGGAGTCATCCTCACCCCTGTTGTAGGCTGGACTACACACCACGCCATCATCGAATGGGAAGGCAAGTGGTATCTCTTCCATCACGACAGCGTTCCGTCAGGCGGCAAGTCCTGGCTCCGCAGCCTCAAGGTCTGCGAACTCAGTTTCGACGCCGATGGAAATATCGAGACAATCGAAGGTATCGACGAATAAGCGATATGAAGAGAATCAAACTTCTGACACTCATACTCATTGCCGTGGGCTGTACCCGCGGCAATGATGTCTTATGGTTGGCCAACGGCCCCGTCGAGCCGGAGGGCACTCCATACTACGAATATCGTATCCTGGACCATTGGGACAACCTCGACGACACAGTCGAACGCGGCTACGCAGGCCCTTCGATCTGGTCCTGGACCGATGATGAGATACCGGTGGAACGCATCCACACATACGGACGTCTCAACAAATCCATCGGCATCAACGGCTGCGTCCTGAACAACGTAAACGCCAACCCGAAAATCCTCGACGCCGAGCACATCGCCCGCGTCGCGCAGATTGCGGACATTCTCCGTGAATACGGCATCAGAACATACCTGTCAATCAATTTCGCCACACCGCTCGCCCTGCAGGAACTGCCTACCGCAGATCCAATCAACTATATGGTACGCGCCTGGTGGAATGCCAAGGCTGATGAAATCTATGCCGCGATCCCGGATTTCGGAGGCTTCCTCGTAAAGGCCTCTTCCGAAGGCCAGCCGGGCCCTCAGGACTTCGGCCGCAGCCACGTTGACGGCGCAAACATGCTTGCAGCCGCACTCGCGCCTCACGGCGGAATCGTGATGTGGCGCGCCTTCGTATATTCTTCAACCAGCCCTGACCGCGCAAACCAGGCGGTCGAGGAGTTCAAGCACCTCGACGGCCTGTTTGCCGACAACGTCATCATCCAGATCAAGAACGGACCGGTGGACTTCCAGGCACGCGAGCCGGTGAACCCTCTGTTCTTCAATCTCGACCGGACCGCCTCGATGCCTGAACTTCAGGTCACTCAGGAATATCTCGGCCAGAGCATGCATCTCGCATATCTCGGCCCTATGTGGGAAGAGTTCTTCGGGACATTGCTCAACAACGGCTGCGATGACAAAATCGCCATCGCCGGTGTAGCAAACACAGGTCAGGAAAGCACCTGGTGCGGCCACATCTTCTCACAAGCCAACTGGTACGCGTTCGGACGCCTTGCGTGGGACCCGACTCTCACGAGCGAGCAGATCGCTGATGAATGGATCCATCTCACATTCAGGAAACCCGCTCTCTGCAGCAAATCCCGCTGGGAAAAGAAGTTCGTCACTCCTGTCAAGGAAATGATGATGAGCTCACGCGAAGCTGTTGTCAATTACACGATGCCGCTGGGTTTCCACCATCTCTTCAACGGCAGCCATTACGGTCCGGGGCCTTGGCAGAGGAGTATCAGGCCGGACTGGTCTCCTCTCTACTACCATAAGGCAGGCGAAGACGGGGTTGGATTCGACCGCACGGTAGCCACCGGCTCCGGCAATACGGGTCAGTATCCCGAACCACTCGCTTCAATGTATGAGAATATCGAAACCTGTCCCGAGAACCTCATCCTCTGGTTCCATCATATTCCGTGGGATTATAAGATGAAGAACGGGAACACCATCTGGGAAGACATCTGCCAGCACTATAACGATGGCATAGAGACCGTCAGAGGCTATATCGAAACCTGGGCCGGCGTTAAGAAATATGTCGATGCCGACACCTGGAACAAAGTCCAGGAGCGTCTTGAGATTCAGGAGGCAGATGCCCGCTGGTGGCGTGACGCCTGCGTTCAGTACTTCCAGCGATTTTCAAAAATGGATGTTCCGGAGGATCTCCTTCAGCCGGAAATCCCGCTCGACTCGCTTTACCGCCGCCGCGGCGACCCGCCTCGTCTGCGTGACGATATAAATGTAGAAGATTCTTCGTTTTAGCGAAGAATCTTCTTTTTTTTATGTGACAGGCATTTGCCCTATATTCCGCTGAAAGAGCTGAAGCCGCCATCGACAGGGAGTATGACACCTGTGATGAAAGCAGCGGCATCGGAGCAGAGGAACTGGGCTGCGCCATTGAGTTCGGTGAGGTCACCGAAGCGGCGCATAGGAGTCTTTGCTATCACCTTGACGGAACGCGGAGTATAACTGCCATCCTCGTTGAGAAGGGCGGCGCGGTTCTGCTTGCCGATGAAGAAGCCCGGAGCAAGTGCGTTCACGCGGATCTTCTCATTGTACTTGATGGCCATTTCCTGAGCCAGCCAACGGGTGAAGTTGGACACGCCTTCCTTGGCTGCACCGTAACCCGGTACACGGGTGAGAGCGTCATATGCGGCCATTGAAGAGATATTGAGGATGCAACCGTAGCCCTGCTTTGCAAATGTCCTTGAGAAAGCGTGGCAAGGGAAGACGGTGCCGTTGAGGTTGAGATTCATGACCTTGTCCCAGTCCTCGATCTTCATATCCCAGAAATTCTGGTCATCCATAACGGTTGCGCCTGGAACATTGCCGCCGGCGACGTTGATGAGGATATCAACCTTGCCATACTTTGCGACGATGTCGTCGGCAACTTTGGCAACCTCGGCGGAATCCATAACGTTGCAGGCATAGCCGCAAGGCTTGCCACCAAGTTTCTTAAGTTCCGCCACGGTGGTCTCTACCTGCTCGGGGCGATGCACCAGAGCCACCACGTCTGCTCCCTGAGATGCGAAATGACGGGCGAGAGAGCCGCCCAGGACTCCGGCTGCGCCGGTGATGACGGCAACCTTGCCTTCTACTGAATATAATTCGTTCATAACCTATATTTGATTTTACCTTTGTTTCAGATGTCTTACCGCAGCCATCATTCCTTCCACCTGCCCGAGGGCAAGCATACGGCCGTGGAAAGTGTAACCGGGATTATATCCAACCTTCTCGTCGCCCAACATTGTCTTGCCGTGGTCGACACGCATCGGCAGATTACGTCCGGTATCCTCGAATATCTCCACAAGATCTACAAGGTTCACCTTGCTCCCGACGTGAGGGGCCTCAACGAAATCTCCTCCGGAGAGAAGGTCGCAGGAGCGCATATGCACGAAATGCGTACGCGGAGCGAACTCACGGGCCATCGCCACAACGTCATTGTGCGCACCCGCTGAGAGGGAGCCTGCACAGAATGTGAGTCCATTATGGAAATTGTCCACGGCCCCAAGGAACCAACGGATATCATCAGCGTTGCAGACGAGCCTCGGCATACCGAACACAGGCATCGGCGGATCGTCCGGATGGACACACATATTGATGTCATACTCATCGCAGACCGGCATTACGGCCTCAAGGAAATATTTCATATTGGCTCGAAGGCCATCTTTGGTCATTCCTTCATACGGCCTCATCAATTCCTTGAACTTTGCGACAGGACTGCCCGCGGCATCGCCCAGCGGACCGTTCACAAAGCCCTGGGTCTTTGTGATTATGGTGTCTATGAGTTGCTGCTTTTCTTCCTCTGCGATAATCTTGTCGAGATCTTCGACTTTTGCGACGACATCTGCCGGAAAATCCTTTTCTGCGTCTTTGCGGCCAAGGATCTTCATATCAAAATAAGCAAAGCGGGCATAGTCGAAATAGAGTGAGAGCGTGCCGTCCGGCATCGGATGTTCCAATTCTGTCCGTACCCAGTCAATTACCGGCATGAAATTGTAGCAGATGGTTTTAATGCCACACTTGCCGAGATTTGCAAGGCTTATCTTATAGTTCTCTATCAACCGGTCGCGATCCGGCCCGGCGTATTTTATCTGCTCACTGACAGGGAGGCTTTCGACAACGGACCAACGAAGCCCGAACGACTCGATGTACGCCTTCATCTCATTGATTTTCTCAACGGTCCACACAGCACCGACAGGCTCGTCGTGCAATGCCGTCACAATGCCTTCCACTCCGATCTGGCGCAGCATTTCAAGGCTGACTTTGTCTTTACGGCCAAACCATCTCCAAGTTTTTTCCATTCCTGTATATAAAGTTACCTTAATGGCAAAGTTACTAAAAATCGTTATCTTTGTTATAAGAATTATGGTGAGAAAAGAGAAAGAAATCTGCTCTTGTTGCGGGCAAATTCACGAAATCGCGACATATCCGAGCATCAATGCCACCCAGGAGCCCGAACTCAAGGCAAAGGCATTGACCGGAGAGCTGTTTGCGTGGCTGTGCCCTCACTGCGGCAGGATGAATCTCGCCAAATATCCTGTGCTCTATCACGACTCCGCCGAGCACCTGATCATCGTGCTCAGCGAGACACCCCTGAATGCAGAATCTGTTCCCGAAGGCTATATCGGAAGGCAGGTTTCAACCGTCGGGGAGTTCATAGAGAAAATCAAAATCTTCGATGCAGGACTCGATGACATCATCATCGAGATGTGCAAGTTCGTCACCCTTCACGAACTGGGAAAAGACGTCGAGCTCAAGTTCTTCAAGATCGACGGCGCCGACTCGGAAATAACCTTCACCTATCCGGAAAAGGGCCAGATGGAGATGCTCGCCGTCGGCTTCAACGTCTATGAAGACTGTGCCGGCATTCTCAACCGCAACCCGCATATTAAAGAAGCCGCCGTCGGCCTCGTGAACATCGGCCCCGGCTGGCTCCGGAATTTCTTCGAATAATTCGTACAGACGCGAGTGTACGAAATTATGCTATCTGGCGGGCGCCGTCAGAGATGACGACGTCGTAGATCTTTGGCGCGTGTCCGAACTTCGCCTCAAACCGGCTCTTTGCGGCATCGACGAACGGTTGGTAGAGTTCTTCCCTGACAAGATTGATGGTGCAGCCGCCGAAGCCGCCGCCCATTACGCGGGAGCCCGTGACATCCATCCTGCGGGCAAGTTTGTTAAGGAAGTCGAGTTCTTCGCAGCTGACCTCATACAGCTTGCTCAGGCCGAAGTGAGTCTGGTACATCATCTCACCGGCTGTCTCGAAATCATCACGCTCAAGGGCGTCACAGACATCGAGGACCCGCTGAACCTCACCGATGACATATTCCGCGCGCAGAAAGTCTTCTTCAGGAATCTCTCCACGGACTTCTTCCAACCATAGACGCTTGCAGTCGCTCAGGGTCCCGGCCTCAGGATGGTTCTTCCTGATGGCTGCGATTGCATTTTCGCAGGACAGGCGGCGCTTGTTATATGCAGACGAGGCGAGTTCGTGCTTTACGCAGGAGTCCACAAGAACGAGCCTATAGCCGTGCGCTGAGGGATCGAATGGGAAATACTTGTGCTCAAGGGTCTTGCAATTGAGACGGATAAGGCAGCCTGCCTTGCCGAAGCAGGAGGCGAACTGGTCCATGATCCCACACTTGACACCACAGTAATTATGCTCGGTGCTCTGGCCTATCCTGGCAAGTTCGAACCTGTCAATACCATTATGGTTGAGCTCATTGATGGCGAAGGCAAAGCAGCTTTCAAGAGCAGCCGAGGAACTCAAACCTGCACCGAGCGGGACATCTCCGGCAAAGACGGCATCAAATCCGGCAACCTTTCCGCCACGCTTGATGGTCTCACGACAGACGCCGAACACGTAGCAGGCCCAAGCCTCTGCAGGCTTGTCCGGCTCTTCAAGGCCAAAAGAAACGCAGGCATCATAATCTGCCGAATAAAGATTGACCCTCTCTGTGCCGTTAAGTCTGATCTCGGTCACAATCCCCTTGTCAATTGCACCCGGAAATACATATCCGCCATTGTAGTCGGTATGCTCTCCGATGAGATTTATGCGCCCCGCCGAGGCAAAAACGCTTCCTCTCCCGCCGAATTTTTCTGTGAATTTCTGATGAATCCTAGTCTGAATGTCCATAATTATTTTGATTACGCAACTCACAAATTTATCAAAAATATACATTAAGCACAATAGGAAGATGGTCGCTGACCCCACCCAGATAACGCGGCCCGGAGAAGGTTCTGAGGGGCTTTCTGCCACCGGATGACTTGTCCGGCACGGTAAGGTTCCCACCATTGAATACAGACTCGCGGACAGCAGGGAAACCACGGGAGAAATACCCGTCGATCTTCTCCCAGTTTCCATTATACTTGATGGTGCCGTGCGACCCGTCGTGCCAACGGTCCTGGTTGAAATCCCCTATGGCAAGCGTCCTGCCGATACCGGCTTCGGCAAGGGAGTCCAGAAGCCCTGTCAGGCGGTCCATCGCCGCATCTCTCCGGTCAGCTTTCCCTCCGATCTGCGAGGGATGATGGTTGACTGCCAGCGCCAGCGTATCGCCTGTCCTCAGGTCTTCAAACTCTGCAAGAAGGATATCCCGGGTGGCAATCACAGCACCCGTACTGTCATACAGGTGCTTTGGCTGTGCCCGCAGAAGCCGCAGAGAGCCATACCGGTATAACAGGGCGCAGTCTATCCCCCTGTGGTCCGGAGATTCGAAATGGACTATCCTGTAGCCCACCTTGCGCAGGCTCGTCGAAAACAGGGTTTCGCGCAGTACGTGAAATTTTTCGACCTCTGCAAAGCCGATGACGTCCGGCAGCCTCCCGGCATCGTCCGCGACCAGGAAGACGGTCTTTGCAACTGCCTCGCATTTCTTGTAAAAACGCGAGGCGCTCCACCCCTGGGGACCGTTCCCCGAGCGCCAGTCGAAAAAGTTTTCCACATTCCAGAACATCACCAGCAGTGAGTCCCCTTGCGCGAAAGCCGGGACAGTAAGCAGAAGCAGGAATAATATTGCTGTTTTTTTCATACCTGCAATATGCGCAATCCTTCCAATACCCGTGATAAGAAAGATAAATATCTTTTTTTATGCTTACTTTTGTATGATAAAATAAATCTTTATGTCACTCAAGTGCGGTATCGTAGGACTGCCGAACGTCGGCAAATCCACCCTTTTCAACTGCGTCAGCTCCGGCAAGGCCCAGAGCGCCAATTTCCCTTTCTGTACAATCGAGCCGAACCTCGGTTCCACCAACGTCCCCGACAAGAGGCTTGAGGTCCTTTCGGACATCTGCAAGCCGCAGAGAACCATCCCGGCAACCGTCGACATAGTCGACATCGCCGGCCTCGTGAAGGGCGCCAGCAGGGGTGAGGGCCTGGGCAACCAGTTCCTCGCGAACATCCGCGAATGTGACGCAATCCTTCACGTCCTGCGCTGCTTTGACGACGGCAACGTCGTTCACGTGGACGGCACGGTCGACCCTGTCCGCGACAAGGAAGTTGTCGATACCGAACTTCAGATCAAAGACCTGGAGACCGTGGAGGCACGCCTCGGAAAGGCTGAAAAGGCAGGCAAGGCCGGCGACAAGGATGCCGCAAAGCTTGCCGCCCTGCTGATCCGCTATAAGTCGGCTCTAGAGCAGGGAAAGAGCTGCCGCAGCGTGTCTCTTCTCAACGAAGACGAAGAGACGCTTGCGCACGATCTCTTCCTCCTCACCAACAAGCCTGTAATGTACGTCTGCAACGTGGACGATGCTTCCGCAGTGAATGGCAACAACTATGTCGAGGCCGTCCGGGAGGCCGTCAAGGATGAGAATGCCGAGATACTTGTAATCTCCGCAAAGACAGAATCCGAGATTGCCGAAATGGAGGATTATGACGACCGCCAGATGTTCCTTGAGGAAATGGGACTCGAGGAGTCCGGCGTGGTCCGCCTTATCCAGGGCGCCTATCACCTCCTCGGCCTGCAGACCTTCTTCACAGCAGGTGCCGACGAATGCCGCGCCTGGACCATCCACAAGGGCGACAAAGCACCGCGCGCAGCCGGCGTCATCCACACAGACTTCGAGAAAGGATTCATCCGTGCAGAGGTCATCAAGTACGAGGACTTCGTGAACTACAAGACTGAATCAGCCGTTCGCGCCGCCGGCAAGATGGGTGTTGAAGGCAAGGAATATGTCGTTCAGGACGGCGACATAATGCACTTCCTCTTTAACGTCTAAGTATTTTCTGGCATGGCTGGTTCATTTAACACAGTGACAGCCCGAGGCCTCCAAAAGTTACCACGCACCGCCGTAGCCAGCAGCAGGGAAGAACAACAGAGCGGCGGATTTGTTGTAAGTATACCCTTCTGCTTTTTCGGTATCCTTTTTCCCTGCGTGTAATAAAGTAGCCTTGCCTTCGGCAAAATGCCGAAGGGAACGAGGTATCGTCATAAGATTTATTTGCGAACCCCTGGAAAGATATATTTCTTGATTTCTTTTTTTAGATTTCATTGACTTTCCGTAAAGCCGGGCTACATTGCCGCCGTTGTTATTTTTTCGAATCATGAACAATGGCATTTCAATTTTGAATCACAGTTTCCCCATCGGTCCGTTTCTGGACATCTCCGATGACATCATCTTCAAGCGTGTATTCGGCAGACGGGCGAACAAGGGGGTGCTCATCACACTGCTCAACAGAATGCTTCCTGATATCCGGGTCTCAGACCTCGAGTATCTGAGCCCTGAGACAACAGGGTTCAGCCGCGAGAACAGAAACTCTCGTATGGACCTTCGGTGCCGGCTTGATACCGGTCACGAGGTGATTATCGAAGTCCAGGTCAGGGATCAGCACGAGGACAATCCTCACTGGCTGGACGAGTACCGTTCGTTCTACTCTTTGAGAGAGAAGACAACTGGCGAAAAACTCTCCGAAGCCATCAATATTGTCTTCGTAGAACTTGGCCGTTTCAAAAAATCGCTGCAAAGTATTGACAATGACCTCGAAAGGTGGTACTTTTGTCTGAAGGAGATGGGGCGGCTGGAATCTCGCCCGGAAGAGTTCAGCACACAAGAGATGCGCGACCTTTTCGAGACAGTCCAGATCGAGTCCCTCTCAAAAGCCGAAAAGAAAGACTACGCCAGATATATGACTACTGAAAGGGACATCCGCAATCAATGGAACTTCGCGATGGAGAAAGCCACCGCCGAAGGCCTCGAGAAGGGTCTGGCACAGGGCAGAGAGGAAGGCAGAGAGGAAGAGCGCGTAAACGCTGCCAGAAATCTAAAGGCCCTGGGCGTTTCCTCCGAAATTATCTCAAAGGCCACAGGCCTGAGTCTCGAGCAGATTATGGCTCTGTGAGTTTTCACTACGAAACCGCGAGCGCAAAAAAAGACGTGGCTTTTCTGAATCACCTAGAACACCATAATGCATTATAGACCGCTCAGTGGCCTATTAGCGTTCTAGGTGGGGCCAAATCGCCTCACCTAGAGCAACGACCTGCATTCTAGCGGCCTGCAATTAACATTGCTGTTCTAGGTGATTTAGAGATAGCTTGTAGCCACCGCGCGACAGCCAGACGCAGCGACGGTGCCAGTATAACCGCAATAAAGTAGTCTTGCGTTCGGCATTTTGCCGAAGGCAAGGAATACGTCGTTCAGGACGGCGACATAATGCACTTCCTCTTCAACGTCTGAATATTTTCATCTAATCTGAAAATATTTATCTATATTTGTCATATTATAAGATGTTATTTAATAAAATTACACCTATTTCACATAATATAATATGGAATATAGCTTTGATATTTTCAATAAGACCCCAGAGCGTTTGGCGGTAATCCTTGCGGAGAACTGTCGCAAACGCAGACTGGACAAGGGAATGAGCAGGCGCAGACTCGCGGAGGATACAGGCATCCCGGAACCCACCCTTGAGCGCTTCGAGACCAAGGGAAAAATCTCGCTTGAGGCATTTCTCCGCATCGTGGTGGAGTTTGATTGGTTCGAGGAGATGAGCGCGATTCTCGGGAAATCCAAGTACATCACTGGAGCGGAACTGGAAGTGATTAACCGTAACCAGGGCAGACAGAAAGGGCGATGAGAGATATTCTGAAGATTACCGTGTCGCTCGGCGGCAGGACCGTGGGCACGATACAGATGACTCCGGAAAGAGACAGGTGCGTCTTCGAGTATGACCGTGAATGGCTTGATAACGGCTGGTCCATCTCCCCTTGGGAACTGCCTCTTCAGACCGGTCTTATCTACTCAAAGGAAAATAGTTTCGGGGGCGGATTCGCGACTTTTGAAGACAGTATGCCAGATGGTTACGGACTCTATCTCCTGGACAGGATGCTGCGCAGAGAGGGCAGTTCGCTTGCCGGGTTATCCCCTCTCCAACGGATTTCCCTTGTAGGTTCCGCCGGAATGGGCGCGCTCTGTTACAAGCCCGAGGTTAAAGCAATCCCTGTGGAGGCAATCACAGACAGCGACTTTGACGAACTGCAGCGCAAGGCCCTGGATGTTCTTTCTGAGAAGAGCGACGCCGACGCTTCTCTCCTATACTACAACAGCAACAATTCCGGAGGGGCGCGCCCAAAGGCTATCTTCAAGGCCTCTGACGGCTCTGACTGGATAGTTAAGTTCAGACACACCTATGACTCTACCGATATCGGCAGGATGGAATACCGCTATATGGATGCGGCGCGCCGATGCGGCATAGACATACCGGAAATAAAGCTGGTGCAGAACCGATATTTCGCCATAAAGAGATTCGACATTAAGGATGGCAGGCGCATCCACACGCTTACAGCCGCCGCGCTACTGCAGTCCGACTTCCGCAGTCAGAGCATCGATTACGTGAACCTGCTGGCGCTGACGGGCTACCTGACGCAGGATCCCGCCCAGGTGGAGCAGATGTACAAGCGGATGGTGTTCAACGTAATCTGCGACAACAAGGACGACCACGCCAAGAATTTCAGCTTCCTGTGCGAAGACGGGAAGTGGTCCCTGGCTCCCGCATACGACATCACACACTCACCTGCCGGCACCCGTGGCGAGCATTCAACCTCGGTCAGGTATATAGGAACCCCGACCCGCAATGACCTCATATCTGCCGGAACGGGAATTCGAATCCCGCAAAAGAGGTGCATAGAAATCATCAATGAAATAAACGACATCTGTAACGAACTGCTTGATGCCGGAAAGATCGTAAAGATTTAGACAGCCCGAGGCCTCACTGGGAGGCCTTGGGAAAGTTGTATTTTTATTAATCTGAGAGGGGACGCACGGAGAAGCCGTCGTAACGGCTGTAGTTGCTCTGCGGACTGACATTGCCACTGCGGAAGGACAAGTAGTACGCGTTGTCTGTACTGCCAGAGTAGAGAGTACTTGACCAGTAGTAGCCGTTCGTACCCGCTTTGCTGAGAAGACCATTGTTACCGTAGCCAGCAGCAGGGAAGAACAACAGAGCGTCTGACTTGTTGTAAGTATTGCTAGTTTCGTTATTCTTCTTTCCTGCATCACCGGACTGAGGAGCATAAACATAATATCCGACATCTTCCCAGTTCCAATAGGTGACGTCCTTCAGTGCTTTGAACTCGTCCGATGTCGGCATACGCCAGCTGCCTCCCCAGAGGGTGTGGGCGACGTCGTCGCTGATGTCGAGATTCGGACGGTATGATTTGTCGGCATCGACGTATTTGGTGTATGCCGAACCTCCATATGGTGCGGTATTCTTGCTGTCGAATTTGTTGCCCGTTTTGAACTCGAACTTATCTTCAGTACCGCCGCATTGCATATTAGCGAATGATGTGTAGGTCAGCAGACCCTGGTCTCCGTTTGCCGCAGTGGTGTGATTCGGATAAACTCCCCACTGGAAGTAGTCGCCGACTACAACGTCGGTGGTGGTTCCGGGGACTTTGGCCGATAGCCACGCGCCTTTGCCGGAATCGGAGATGGCAAGGTTCTGGGTTGCCCATTTCTTGCCGGCGACATAGACATAGTCGTGGCCGTTGATCTTGCCCCTTGAACCCGTCTGCTCGGTCAGGGCATAGACGGAGATGATGGACGTGCCTGCGGCAATTTCTCCCGACATAAGATCTGAGCCGTAGATCAGATCCCCCTGCTTGATGGTGAGTTTCCTGTTAGTATTCTCTGCCTCTGCCGCGACGCTTACGTTGAACACGGCGCGTCCGTCATCTGACTTGGTGATGCCATCGGCTGCTCTGGTGATGGTGCCGGGAGTGGTGCCTGCGATATCAGGCTCGGAGTCAGCATTGACAGTCAACTCGCACTTGGTGTTCACGCCGCTGACGGTGGCATTGGTGATATCCTTATTCGCCAGCCCCGTGACCGTCACCCTCATAAGGGAGGTCGCGAAATTGAACGGCACTATCTTGTCGGTGATGCTTGTCAGGCCGGTGGTGTAATCAAGTGTCGCATACACCACGAATGGGTTTGCTTCTACTGCCTGGGTACTTAGATCAAAGGAAAGTTTGTTGTCTGTCATTGTCGGAGTCGTGCCTGTGCAGTACACGAGGGTGATTTTGGTTGTATTTGCAGCAGGAGCACTAATATCTCCGGATAGTTTTGCACTCAGATTTCCCTCGACAGGGATTACGGTGAGCTCGCCTATCTTTTGTGTGGCATCGTATGCGTACACCTTGTCAGTATTCTCCCAGGTCAGGCGGATTACCGGGGCCATTGTCGCCTTTGTCCCCTCGGACGGGGCCAGATCACCTATGAGGGCGGTGACGTTTACTTCTATCGTCCCGGGTGCTGACGGGACGCTTTCTTTCGGATTCGCTTCCTTGGTGCACGCAACCGTCGCGATAAGAGCCGCGGACGCAAAGATGATAGTCTTGAGAGTTTTCATATCTTTAATTTTGTTTTGTTTCTGTTTTACTTTCTTGTTGTCGTTGTATTCTCTTCCCGTCTAGAGTCCGATGGTTTCAGGCATCTCGGTCGGTGGCGCCGAACCGTCAGGAGTAAAGGTTACCTCAATTGTTACGGCATACTTAGGCATAGTGAACGTGCCATCAGCGTTGACAGAGACTGTCACTGATGTATCACCTGTCTTATAAACCTTAATCTCGTCGACCGCGTAGTACGAAGGCGTAGCAGTCACTTCGACCTTGATTGTGTCATCCCACTGCGCGCTTGTCACCTCGTCATCGCCCTTCTTCACCTTGAATGAGCCGCCGGTGACAGTGACATCTGTTTTTGTGATGCCGAAGGACTTCTTTGCTGTGGTCGGCGTCATATAATAATAGTGGCCGGCCTCCATTGTGGCGCCTGCGACCTTGAAGTACTCCTCATTCCCGTTGAAGGTGAAGGTCAGATCTGCGGCTGACGCGAGAGGACAGGCGACGATGTAGATTACATCGGGGCCCTTCTGTGTAGATGCGTCTGAGGTAAAGTTCAGGGTCTTCGTGATGGTGCCTGCTGTCTGGTATGAGGCCTGGAGCGTTTCTCCGCTGAGGCTGAATACGACTTCGGTGTTGATGCCGGTGCCGGAGAGGGCGAGGCTGGTGTATGCCTTGCCCGCCACTGCCATCACAGGGGTCTTGACACCGATGATGGCAGTCTTGTTCTCGAACTCGAGAGACAGGCTGTTGTCCGCGACTGTGGCGCTGGCCATCATAAGGGCCGGCACTACATCCTTGTCCTGGCTTGCGAGGCTGACCGTGAGGCTCTTGTCACTGATGTCCGTCGGCGTCTTGCCGGGGGCGTAGAACATATACATCTTGGTGCCGTTGGCGGGATTTTCCGTTTTGTTTCCTACATTGCCACCTTCCGTGATGATTGCAAGCGTTGCCTTCTTTGTTTCGGTGTTGACCTCGGTGACAGAGTAGCCGTACGTGTTGCCGTCTCCGTCAAAGCCGATGATGACGTCGCCCACCACCCAGGAAGGCTTGAGTGCGTGGGATGTCCCGTCCTCGGCGTACGACACCTTGGTGCCGCTGTCGGCGATGGAGGCCGTGATGGTGAACGGCTTGTTTCCGGCAGGTTCCTGCCCGCCGGCGAGTTCCTTCTGGCAGGATGTGCTCAGGCCAATCATAACGGCGAGAGCTGAGATTGCTGATAATGTCTTTTTCATCTTCTTTCCGTTTTGATTGTTAAGTGGTAGGACTCCATTCGTTACCCGGATACTGTGGCGGGTAATTGCCGCTGCCGCACAGGATGCCCTGAGGGGTGATCTCTATCACCTTCAGGCCGGCTGGAACGTATGGCGAACGTTCCGGTGGGATGATTGTCTTGGATTCTTTCATATTTGAGATGTCGTTAGTGTTACTTATTGCTACTGACGGCACCGATGGGCACGCGAGAATCCCGCGGCCCCGGTGTCAGGGTCGCTGTGGTATTAATATAAGTATTTGATTATTAGAGATTTACCCCCCCCCTGTCTATACATCAGGGAAGCGGCAACGATACAGATAGAGACTCTATATGATGCTGGGCGCGACATTTTTCGATGTCTTATTAGAGCGAATCTAAGAAAAATGTGCGGAATTTTCAAATATTTTGCTTTTGATTTTTCTATGGATGGCTTGTTTGTGATTCGGAGAAGATGCCCTCAAATTGACAGCCTTGCCTTCGGCAAAATGCCGAAGGGAACGAGGTATCGTCATAAGATTTATTTGCGAACCCCTGGAAAGATATATTTCTTGATTTCTTTTTTTAGATTTCATTGACTTTCCGTAAAGCCGGGCTACATTGCCGCCGTTGTTATTTTTTCGAATCATGAACAATGGCATTTCAATTTTGAATCACAGTTTCCCCATCGGTCCGTTTCTGGACATCTCCGATGACATCATCTTCAAGCGTGTATTCGGCAGACGGGCGAACAAGGGGGTGCTCATCACACTGCTCAACAGAATGCTTCCTGATATCCGGGTCTCAGACCTCGAGTATCTGAGCCCTGAGACAACAGGGTTCAGCCGCGAGAACAGAAACTCTCGTATGGACCTTCGGTGCCGGCTTGATACCGGTCACGAGGTGATTATCGAAGTCCAGGTCAGGGATCAGCACGACTTCAAGGACAGGGCCGTCTATTACGCCACCCTGCCTATTCTTGAAGAGGTTGAGGCCGGCGCGGAGTTGTACCACCTGACACCACGGTACGTGGTTGCTTTCATTCACTTTGCTTTGGAGCACGAGGACAATCCTCACTGGCTGGACGAGTACCGTTCGTTCTACTCTCTGAGAGAAAAGACCACTGGCGAAAAGCTCTCCGAAGCCATCAATATTGTCTTCGTAGAACTTGGCCGTTTCAAAAAATCGCTGCAAAGTATTGACAATGACCTCGAAAGGTGGTACTTTTGTCTGAAGGAGATGGGGCGGCTGGAATCTCGCCCGGAAGAGTTCAGCACACAAGAGATGCGCGACCTTTTCGAGACAGTCCAGATCGAGTCCCTCTCAAAAGCCGAAAAGAAAGACTACGCCAGATATATGACTACTGAAAGGGACATCCGCAATCAATGGAACTTCGCGATGGAGAAAGCCACCGCCGAAGGCCTCGAGAAGGGTCTGGCACAGGGCAGAGAGGAAGGCAGAGAGGAAGGCAGAGAGGAGGAGCGCGTAAACGCTGCCAGAAATCTAAAGGCCCTGGGAGTTTCCGTCGAAATTATCTCAAAGGCCACAGGCCTGAGTCTCGAGCAGATCAAGGCTCTGTGAGTTTTCACTACGAAACCGCGAGCGCAGAAAAGCCTGACCAAATTGGCCAGGCTTTTCTGTATTCCGTTGCGACTGTCTGCTAGAAGAACCTTTCGCGATGGTCGATGACCTCGTCGTTTTCGGCCATAACCTGCATAACCTGCTGCGCAGCGTACTGAGCCTTCTGGGCTGCATAGTTCCTGGCATCTTCCTCTGTGTAGAAAGCACCTGTCTGCTTGTCGTTGACCTTGGCGACATATACGCCGAGGATACCATCTGCAGGAGCACTTGTGCTGCCTACCTCAGTTGCGTTCACGAGACCGATGAGAACAGGCTCATACATAGAATCGTTGAGGGATGCACCCACGCGTGATTCAACTGTGGTGTTGAATTCTTCAGCAATGGCTTCGAGGCTGCCGAGGCCTGCGACCTTCTCCTTGACGGAAGCGAGGGTAAGTTCGTGCTGTTTCCCGGTAGCAAGGGTCTCGATGATTGAAGGGGTTGCTTCCTTGATGGTTGCATAACCTTCATTGTGAGCCTCCTTGACTGCTGCGATGAAGAAGAAGTTGTTGTTGACGGTGATGATGTTGGATGCCTTGCCAACCTTTGCATCGAAGGCCCAGCGGGTAACCTCCTTAGCCTGGTCAACTGCACCGTAATTGGCAGTAGCCTCGGTGATGGTCAGGGCGTGAGAGTAAACCTTTGTTGAGTCAAGGGCCTTCTTGTATCCTTCATATGTGCCGTTTGCAATAGTTGCAAAGGTGTTTGCCTGTGAATAGTAATTGTTGAAAGTCTCCTTGCTTGCAAGAACGGTCTTCTCGAGGAGGGCAACCTGCTTCTTGGCAACCGGCTTGGTCTTCTGGGACACGAGAACCACGTGGGTGCCGTACTGTGTGTTAAGGACGAACGGTTCACCTGCGTTTGCAAAAATCGTTGACTCGAAACCAGGGATCATAAGGCTCTGGGTAAGCCAGCCGATGCTGCCGAGTTCGCCGTTGTCGGCTGTATTCTGGTCAACGGAATATGTTGCGGCAAGATTTGCGAAGTTTCCACCCTTCTTGATGACGTTGACGAGGCTGTCTGCGGTGTTCTTTGCGTCAGCACCCTGGAGAAGGATGTGCTTTACGTAAACAGAGTCGGAAACCATTGCTGAATCCATAACCCTGCCTGCATAGAAAGTATTGCCGCTCTTGATGACAGGAGTGACGTTGCTGCCGCCGAAGATCTGAGCATCGATATCGGCATTGATGGTCTTGAGCTCACCGGCCTTGTACCAATAGTTGTTGAGTGCGCGGTCTGAGTTTTTGAGGAGGAACGCCTTCATATTGTCTGTGGTGGCGAACTCGTCATAGATGGCATCAACAGCTTCGTTGGTTGCTGCGATGTCTTCATCTGAAGGGACAACCTCATAAACAACATACTCGATGTTGCGGTTGGCTACCTGCTTGAAGAAATTCTTGTGTGCCTTGTAGTACTTCTTCACATCGGCAGTGGTGACGGTGATTGAAGAGTCTCTCTGGGCAGGATATCTGACAATAACGTAGTCGAAATCGGCAGTTGTGTTATTGAATGCCATATCCTCTGCAAGCTGGAGATTGTTTGATTTCGTTGCAGCATTGAAAAGCGCACCGTACTTGGTGTAGTTCTGCTGGGTGTAGATTGTGTTCTGGAGATAGTTCCAGAGGGTACGGTACTGTCCGGTCTGGTCAGCATCAATCTGCTGGACGAAATCAACGAGTGCCTCTGAAGAGAAGTAGCCGTTCTCGTCTGAGAACAAACCCATCTGGAGAAGTACCGGAGAGATGTTGTCACCTGTGGTGAGGTCTATCATCTCGTCTTCGCCGACATTGATTCCTGCGGCCTTTGCATTCTTGACAAACATGAATTTGTCGAGAAGGCTCTGCCAGGCTGCATTGCGAATCTGCTTCTGGGAATCCTCGTTCTGAACTGAAGAACCGGTCATGATCTCGTTGATGCTGGTGAATTTGTCAACCTCCTCCTGGAAATCAGTATAGGAGACGCTCTTGCCTGCGATACGACCTACATCGTACTTTGAGGACATTGACTGAAGAGCGGATTCAAGAGTACCCGGGTCAATGATGAATGACAAAAGGGCCAGCGCGATGATGATGGAGATCGCGAGGCCAAACTTAACGCGTATTTTTTCAAGTACCGCCATTGTTGTATTATTTTTTTAATTAATTATTCAATAGGGGCTGCGAATTTAGTAATTTTTTTGGGAAAAGGACCAATAAAATTCACAGAATCAATCACAACCGCTGTCGAATCCTTGACCACTGTCGCATATCCGTTGTATGGATTGAACAAAACAGAATTTCTTGCGTGGTCATCGGTCCTCATACCATTTCCCTGCATAAAGCCCTCTGGAGAGTACATCTTGACATAACAGTCTGTGTATATCTCTTCCTTGGTCTGATCCCAATATATCGTGTCGGTCTCCATCGTCTCCATTTTCAAGACATTGTGTATCACCACGTTGCCGTATGCCGACCAGACCTCGTTCTTGTCACCGTCCTTTTTCGTCGTGTGACGGGCCTCGTCTGCAAGTACTATTGCCTCCAAAAGCCCCTCGTCGTTATATGAGAACACAGAAATCCCATACGGAAACAGGTCGGTGTTCAGCGTATCGTTTTCATAGTGTTCCATCAGTCTGGCCTCTATTCTCATATCAACCTTTCCGTTGTCAGTCTGAATGGTGAACATATCTATGACGCGCTGAAGCGGCTTGCTCGCCAGGGACTCATCGGTCTCCCTGATGCGGCCGCTGCAAGAAACGACAAAACTGGCAATCACGGCGGTGATTGCCAGCATATCGTAGATATTGTGCTTTCTTCTCAAGAATTATCTCGAAGTACGAACGGTGGTGGTAGCCCTCATTCCGCCGCATACGACGGTATAGGACTGGCCGTTCTGGATGTCATACATGAAGGCATCCTCAGCTTTCGGGAAGTAAGCGCTGTACTGACCGATGTATCTGTTAGCCTCGTCGGTAAGAGATGGGTCTGCATTCTTTGCCTTTGCCATATAGTCGCAAGCAACCCACATTGGTGCACGGACTGCGATTTCATCTCCACCGCAACGGGTGCCGGCCCAGATGTTGCCGATAAGGAAGTATGCCTTGCCGGCAAATTTCTCATCCATGCTTGCAGCCTGGTTGGCATATTCGAACGCCTTTGCATTGCGGCTGTTCTTATAGCAGAATGTTGCAAGTTCGTAGGTGTACTCGGCATCCTTGACGGCGTCAGTCTCGTCGCTTGCGATTGTGGCGAGCAAATAATCTATTGCTTCGTCAACATTGCCACGTGCAGAATGAAGTCTGTAAAGGTAGTATGATGAGCTTGCTGATGGGTTCTGCTTGTTCATCACGGTGACCGCCTTGAGGAAAAGGTCATTGTCGGTGCAGCCGTCAGTAAGGGTCATGGTCTTTGCGATCGTCGTGGCAAGGGCGAGATTATCAGGATCTGCGGCAAGGCGTGGGGTATAGAGCTCGAGGAGGTTCTCGCAGCTTGCAACCTTGCTGGCGGCGAAGACGCTGCCCATATCGTTCTTCACTGATGCGATTTCCTCGGCATCCTTGTCTGTCTTAGGCTGGATCTGCTCGAGAAGATCGTTGTTACGCTGATATACATCGATCACTTCCTCGGTCTGGATGGCTCCGCCCTGGAAAAGCTCTACTGCGGCCTGAAGGTCGAAGAGGAGAATACGAGGACGTACGGAAGCCTGAGTTGCCGAGATGATGTTCTCATAGTTCTCATAGAGATAATTCGGGTTGTCCTTTACGAAGTTGTTCATATCGAGACCCATATTGTTCCAGGCGGTGACGGCGCTCTTAGGATAATTCTCGATTCTGGTCTTGTAAAGGGTCATAAGGGTATCCACGAGGGCTGCCTTGTACTCCTTGTTCTTTGCATTTTTGCTGATAAGCCTCTTCACGAGGGTTGCACCTTCGATATAGAGGTTCTGTCTTGCATTTGCAGGGCAGATGCTGTATGCCTTTCTCCAGCTAGGAATCGCCTCATCATAGTTCTTCTGTTTGTAGTACTCCTGGTAATAGGACATGTACTTGAAGCACTCGGTGTTGTCCGGCTGTGCATCCTGGGCCTTTGCATTGAAGCAGGTAAAGGACAACGCAAAAATGAAAACTGCTAGTGTGATCTTTTTCATATCTATGTTGTTAGTTTTTGTTTAATCGTAATAGTATTTCCTGAACCAGATGTCGTGTATGTTGAACGACACTGAAATGTTGAAATATCTTTCACGCACGAGGTTGTTCTGCACCGAACCCCTCTGACCAAGTTCAAAACCTACCGTAAGCCCGTTGTACCACTGATAAATCGGGAACGTTGCGCCGAGCGTGATGCCCATTGCATATATGTTGTGGTTGTCAACGGTGTAGTAATCGGTCTTGTAATACAAACCTGCACGATAGGATACGTTTTTCATATAGTACCTGATATCGTTTCTGTTCGGAGTCCATTCCACGCCAAGTCTGAAACTCTGTGAAATAGATGTTCTGAAGACGGAAGACGTTGCAGTCGTCTCCTTGTTGGTAGTGAAACCAGGAATGTCGTCGATCCCGGATTCTCTCCAGTCGGCACGGGTGTAGTTGAACTCTGCGGCGAAATTGTCACCCATCGTGAAGGCAACGCCAAAGCCTAATTCAGGAACGGATCTGAGCCTTCCTGGAGTATGCGCAAGAGTATCAACCTTGTAGGACAGGGTGTCGGTCGCGATGGTGCTCGATGACAGTTCGATGCTTTCGAGATAACCCTTATAGTTGCCGGAAGTCCGGTATGTGGCGCCGACTATGATTTTCGACTTGTTCCCAAGAGGCTGCTCGTACTGAAGTCCGAATTTTCCGGAGAAGCAGGTCAGCTGGGCGGTATTGCCGATATAGATTCCACTGTAGTCTGTCTTTGAGAATGTCTGCTGGCTTTCCCTATTAAATGCACCGAAGTCAAAATTAAGCTGGGCACCGACTGAAAGTCTCTTCCAGAATGTGACGCTGGCAGCCGCAAAGGCTTCGTAGATAGCACCGTTGCCGGTGGTGCTGTGGTACACATCTCCCGCATCGGCTATGATCTTCGGATCCTTGAGATAAGAGATGTACTTGTATCCCATCCCGCTGACCGGAGCGACACCAACCATCATCGCAGAAGATTTGTATATCGGAAATGACATTACAAGGTTATTGATACAGAAGGTATTGCTTGCAGAACGGATGTCTCCCTGACGGAAAAGCTTATTGTCGGAGAACAGGCCGAAATCCGCCATGAAAGCAAGTGTGTCACGGGCGGAAACCGCAGCCGGATTGATGATATTGATGTGTCTGTGATTGCGGGTGGCGATACCGACGCCGCCCATGCTCTTGTTGAAAGCTGTTCCCGGAGTCACAAGATCACCGAAGCCGAAAACGGAATATGGAGTGAAGCTGCCATATGCCCCCTGCGCCCCTGAAGATATGGAAACGCAAAGCAGTACGGCCGCTGCCAGTAAAATCTTATTTAAGATTCTTCTTGACATAATCGTCAGTTATAATAGCCAACCCGATTAAGACGAGGTTGCAAACTACAAAGATGGAGTTTTTCATTTTTTTCGCAAAATAAATTGCATCACCTCCGGTGAATACGACTATATTTTGCGGTTTTCTCTCAATATATCCTTCAATTTCAAAGATTATGCCTGAAATAACTCCTGACTCCACCGATGACTCTACCGAGTTTCCTTCCGGGAGTACATTTTCCGGAGTATCAAGCAGAGGAAGAGACTTGGAATAACGGTTAAGCGCATTGAATCTCGTGCGGCAGCCAAGCGATACGTTACCCCCGAGATAGCGTCCGTCAGTTCCAAGAAAATCAATCGTCAGCGTTGCCCCGAAATCGAATACCGAGCACGGCTTATCCTTGAAGAGGAACCCCGCGGCAATAAGGGATGCAGCACGGTCGTATGACAAGTATTCCGGCAGATTATAACGGAGAAGCGTGTCCGTGTGATTCTTATCGAGGATGATAAGATGACCGCACTCTTTTCTCAGAATCTCTTCATCCTTGGAAGACATATGGTATACCGTAGCTACGGTGAGGACTCCAGGCTTCTCTTTCTCAAGCAGGGAAAGCAGATAGTCCATAACCTTCTCGCCTTGATAACGGAATGTTTTTCCCAACGTGACTCCTTCAGACCACGCCGCCTTCAATGCTGTATTTCCAAGTTCTACAAGTAAATTTGCCATATGCAGAATGAAGACTACAAAGGTAGGAAATTATTGCAACTTATTGAAAACTAATAATGCATCTTTAAGCGAATTGACATTTCTCACCACTATTTTCAGTTTGGTGTCAACCTGTTTCAGATTGAATATCCGGTCGTTCCTTCCTATGGCCTCCAATACTTTTTCAAACGTCTTGGACTTGAAATATGGAGATAATGGATTCGAGATGAAAAAGGCGATCAATATTCCGTTTTTCTCTATGATCTTTTCAAAACCGAGTGAAGAACCGACATTTCTGAGCTTCACGACATCGAAAAGATTGGTGACCTCGTCAGGGAATTCTCCAAAACGGTCCTTTATCTCCGATGCCAGCCTGTCTATGGCTTTTTCCGATTCCATCGCATCAAGCTGACGGTATATCCTGATCTTTTCAGTAGGAATGTCAATATAATCATCCGGTATCTGGGCCGGTTCGTCAATTTCTATCCTGCAGTCGCAGACAAAAGAATTGCTGATGTTGTTTTTGGTGACAATGCCTGTTTCCATTCCCAACTCTTCCATTGCTTCAGCAAGAATCTTCTGATATGTTTCATAGCCCATATTCATTATGAAACCGCTCTGTTCTGCTCCAAGAAGGTTGCCCGCGCCGCGAATGTCAAGATCCTGCATAGCGATATTGAATCCGCTGCCAAGGTCAGAAAATTCCTCTATTGCCTTCAATCGCCTGCGTGCATCATCGGTTACGCTGACCAGCGGAGGTACTATGAGATAACAGAATGCTTTCTTGTTGGAACGACCTACACGCCCCCTGAGCTGATGAAGGTCGCTCAGGCCGAAGTTCTGGGCCTGATTGATTATGATAGTGTTCGCATTCGGAATATCCAGACCATTTTCTATAATGGTGGTACAGAGCATCAGGTCATAATCGCCGCGCATGAAATCAAGTATCTTGTTTTCAAGTTCCTTTGATTCCATTTGTCCGTGAGCCACACAGATGCGCATATCCGGGACAAGCCTGTGCAGAATCTCTTCAATGGCAGAAAGTTCCTCAACCTTGTTATGAAGGAAGAAAACCTGACCTCCACGGTTCAATTCATAGTCGATGATGCTCTTGATCTCCTTCTGGTCAAATAGAATTATTTCTGTCTGAACAGGAATTCTATTCGGCGGAGGGGTATTGATTATGCTGAGGTCGCGGGCACCGAGAAGAGAGAACTGGAGAGTTCTTGGAATAGGGGTGGCTGTCAGGGTCAGGGTATCGACCGACGCCTTGAGTTCACGAAGCTTTTCTTTGGCGGACACTCCGAATTTCTGTTCTTCATCTATTATCAGAAGACCGAGATCCTTGAAATTGAATGTTGAACCCAGAATCTTGTGTGTCCCTATCAGAATGTCGATATTTCCGTGTTTCAGGCGTTCCTGAATGTCAGATATTTCCTTTGCGGTGCGGAGCCGGCTTACAAACTCTATATTGCAGGGAAAGTTCTTGAGACGCTCCTTGAAGGTATTGAAATGCTGGAGAGCCAGAATTGTAGTTGGAACCAGCACGGCCACCTGCTTGTTGTCGTATACCGCCTTGAACGCCGCCCTTACTGCAATTTCCGTCTTTCCGAAACCAACGTCACCACAGATGAGCCTGTCCATCGGACAGGTATCCTCCATATCCCTCTTTACAGCTATTGTTGCTGATTCCTGATCAGGAGTGTCTTCATACATGAATGACGATTCAAGTTCTTCCTGGAGGCAGGAATCAGGAGAATATGCAAATCCTCTGGATACTCTTCTCTTTGCATAAAGCTGGATCAGATCCTTTGCAATATCCTTTACCCTGGACTTTGCACTCGCCTTAAGCACGGTCCAGGACTTGGATCCAAGCTTGCTGATTTTCGGAGGTTCGCCATCTTTTGACCTGAAACGGGAAATCTTATTCAAGGAATGGACGGAAAAATATAATGTACCACCATCCTTATACTGTATTTCGACCATTTCACGCATCACACCCTTGTCATCCTTGATCCTTACAAGGCCGCCGAAGATACCTATTCCGTGATCGATATGGACTACATAGTCTCCAATATTGAATGCATTCAGGTCGTTGATGGTAAGCTGCTCACTCTTTTCTACCGTTCTTCTAAGGCTTACCCTGTGGAACCTGTCGAATATTTCGTGATCCGAATAACAGCAAATCTTATTTTCCGAATCAATGAAGCCGCTATGGATATTCTTTCCCTTTACAAATTCAGGAATAAGTCCCCCATTTTGATATAATATGGATTTCAACCTGTCCAGCTGGGATTCCTTCTCTCCATATATGTACACTTTATATCCATTTTCGAGCTTATTCCGAATGTCTTCAGTCAGAAGTTCGAAATTCTTATTGAAAACAGGTTGAGGAGATATATTGAAGACTACACTCCTTGAAGAATCTTCAGAAAGAGGGGTGTCAAAATAAATCTGATTATATCCGGCCAATTCAAAAAAGAATTCCTTCTGCCTGTACATATCCGATGAATCCAGCCATATCGTCGTGTTTTTCGGCAGAATGGAAATTATTTTGCCTTCTTCGGAATCAGATGAAGATATATTTGAAATGATATTTATTTCTTTTTCTTCATTCTTTGACAGCTGGGTGTTGCTGTCAAATACGTGAATACTTTCCACTTCATTTCCCCAAAAGGAAATTCTATATGGAAAATTGAAAGAAAATGAAAATATATCAACTATTGAGCCTCTGATTGCATATTGTCCCGGAGATGATACAAAATCCACTTTTTCAAAACCCAGGGAAGATAGATTTTTTATTATTTTTTCGTGGGAAACTTCATCTCCGACTTTTATCTTGAATAAAGAATCCTTTATTTGTCTGACTGTGGGAATTGATTCTTCAAGCGCATCCGGATATGTTACTACAACGGTAAACTTTCCTGAATTCTCAATCAGCTTGTTGATTGCAGCAGTCCTCTGTACTCCCAGAGTTGACTTATAATTACTCCTTTCAACGCTCTTTCCTGAAGTGGGAAGATAATAGACATTATCTCCTTCTATCAGAGCATAAAGATCTGAACAACAATATTCAGCTGCTTCTTGATTAGGAAGGATGACAAGATGATAACCGGATTCAGCAATCTGGCTGAAAACAAACCAGCGGGCAGAAAGAAATAATCCGCGGCAGAAAACTTTTTTATCTGAAAGAATTCTGCTGCGAACAGACTCACAAGAATTAGTACTTATCAACATCTGCTCTTAAAATATGTTGAAAAACTGTTGACAATACTGTTAATATCAGTATATATTTTTGTTAATAATCTGACAGTAGGAGTTATCAACAAATAAAAACATAATGAATCAACAATGTTTTCAACAAATATATACTCCCTTAATAAATTTATAATCAGTAAGTTTTTTAGGTTATCAACTTTTCAACAGCCTAATAACAAACATCAATTTTTACAAATAAAAGAGTTATATTTGTATTCCTAATTGGATTTCTGCCATTATGCCAGATTTTGATCCTCATAATACAAACGAAGGCAAAGATAAGGATTTGGAAGGAATAATCCGGCCTCAGGAACTGGAAGATTTCACAGGACAACGTGAAATTGTATCCAATCTGAGAGTTTACATCCAAGCCGCGAAGATGAGAGGAGAAGCTCTGGACCATACGTTGTTCCATGGCCCTCCAGGATTAGGAAAGACCACTCTGGCCCATATCATAGCAAATGAGATGGGTGTGAATATGAAGATTACTTCAGGACCTGTCCTTGACAGACCCGGTGACCTGGCAGGTCTTCTTACTTCACTTGAAACCGGAGATATCCTTTTCATTGATGAAATTCACAGACTTTCTCCAGAAGTTGAGGAATATCTGTATTCAGCGATGGAGGATTATGTAATTGATATTATGATTGACAAGGGACCAGGAGCAAGATCAGTAAGGATTTCTCTCAATCCCTTCACGCTCATTGGTGCAACAACCAGAGCAGGACTTCTTACCGCCCCTTTACGGGAGAGATTCAATATCAATTGCGGATTGGAATATTATGATGCCAAGGACCTTATCAATATAGTAAAGAGGAGTTCAGGTATACTCAAGATAGAGATAGAAGATGAAGCGGCAAAGGAGATTGCCCTTCGAAGCAGAGGAACACCACGAATAGCCAATGCGCTGTTGAAGAGGGTCCGTGATTTTGCCCAGGTTATGGGAGATGGACATATAGATCTTCAGATAGCCAGATATGCGCTTGATAAATTAAAGATAGATACGAGAGGCCTTGATTCGATAGACAATAAGATTTTGAGTACTATTATAAATACCTTCAAGGGAGGGCCTGTCGGAGCAAATACGATAGCCACAGCAATAGGTGAGGATCAGGGAACATTTGAAGAAGTATATGAACCATTCCTTATAAAGGAAGGTTTCATAGTAAGGACCCAAAGAGGAAGGATGGCGACTGAGTTATCCTATAAACACCTTGGTTTGACAGATTTGAGAGAAGAAAAGAGTGATACTTTATTTTGAAATATATAAATAACATATAATAATATGGCAGACAAATTCATTTCAAAAATTCCCGATGGACCACTGGAGAAAAAATGGACCAAAAGAAAGTCCGATATTCATCTTGTAAGTCCTAACAATAAAAGAAAACTTGAAATTATAGTTGTCGGAACTGGTCTTGGCGGTGCTTCTGCAGCTGCTTCCCTCGGCGAACTCGGCTATAATGTCAAAATTTTCTGTATCAGTGATTCACCTCGCAGGGCGCACTCAATTGCCGCTCAGGGTGGTATAAATGCAGCAAAGAACTATCAGAATGACAATGACTCCATCTATCGTCTTTTCTACGATACCATTAAGGGTGGAGATTATCGCAGCCGCGAGGCAAATGTATATCGTCTTGCTGAAGTAAGTGCTGCTATCATCGACCAATGCGTGGCTCAAGGTATTCCTTTCGCCCGTGAATATGGCGGATATCTTGCCAACCGTTCATTCGGCGGTGTACAGGTAAGCCGTACATTCTATGCCCGCGGTCAAACCGGACAGCAGCTTCTTCTCGGTGCCTATGCTTCCCTCAACAAAGAAATCGCTGCCGGAACTGTAAAGGCATATCCTCGTCATGAAATGCTTGACCTTGTGATCATCAACGGCGAGGCTAAGGGTATCATTGCCCGTAATCTTGTTACCGGTCAGCTTGAAAGATTCGGTGCCCACGCTGTAGTCATTGCTACTGGTGGCTATGGAAACACCTATTTCCTTTCTACAAATGCTATGAACAGTAATGGTTCAGCCGCTGTTCAGTGTTATAAGAAGGGTGCTTATTTCGGAAATCCTTGCTTTGCACAGATTCACCCTACATGTATACCTGTACACGGTGAACAACAGTGTAAACTTACCCTTATGTCAGAGTCTCTCCGTAACGACGGGCGCATCTGGGTTCCGAAGAAAAAGGAAGATGTAGAAAAACTTCGCAAGCATACAATCAAGGCTTCTCAGATACCTGAGGAAGATCGTGATTACTATCTCGAACGCCGTTATCCTGCATTCGGAAACCTTGTTCCGCGTGATGTTGCATCCCGTGCTGCAAAGGAGCGTTGCGATGCCGGCTTTGGTGTAAATGAGACAGGTAAGGCAGTGTTCCTCGATTTTGCCGATGCAATCAATCGTCTCGGCCATCAGAGAGTTGCAGAACGCTATGGCAATCTTTTCGATATGTATGAAAAGATCACCGCTTCTTCTCCTTGGGAAGAGCCTATGATGATATATCCTGCCATCCATTATACAATGGGAGGAATCTGGGTTGATTATGATCTTCAGACAACTATTCCGGGTCTTTATGCAATCGGTGAAGCAAACTTCTCCGATCACGGTGGAAACCGTCTCGGTGCCTCAGCCCTTATGCAGGGTCTTGCTGACGGATATTTCATTCTCCCTGTCACAATTGGAGATTATCTTTCAAAGAAATTCGCAGAACCAAAGACCGATGTGACCTGCAAGGAATTCGATTTGGCTGAAAAGACTGTTCAGGAGCGTATTGACAAGTTTTTCTCAATCAATGGTACCAAGACTGTAGATTCAATTCATAAACGTCTCGGAAATATCATGTGGGATAATGTAGGTATGGCTCGTGATGAAGCCGGACTTAAGAAGGCAATCAAGGAAATTGCAGAGCTCAAAAAGGAATTCTATGAGGATGTGAAGGTGCCTGGTTCTCAGTTCGAATTCAATCAGGAACTTGAAAAGGCCCTCCGTCTCGAAGACTTCTTTGTCATTGGAGATCTTATGGCCCGTGACGCTCTTAACCGCAACGAATCCTGTGGCGGTCATTTCCGTATCGAAAGCCAGACAGAGGAAGGTGAAGCCAAGCGTGATGACAAGAATTTCATGTATGTTGCTGCTTGGGAATATAAGGGTGAGGCCAATGACCCTGAACTTCACAAGGAACCTCTCAACTATGAATTCATTGAGGTAAAGACCAGAAACTACAAAGACTAATCAGAGATGGAATTTAATTTGAAAATATGGCGTCAGAAGAACGCCAAAGCAAAAGGCCATTTTGAGACCTATCATATTTCAGGTATCGAAGAGGATGCTTCATTCCTTGAGATGCTCGATATTCTCAACGAACAGCTTATCCGCGAGGGTAACGATCCGGTTGCAGTTGAGAGGGGATGTCAGAGTAGTGGTCCTGTTTCATTTGACCATGATTGCCGTGAAGGTATTTGCGGTGCCTGTTCACTTTATATCGACGGCCGTGCACACGGTCCTGACGATCACGTCACTACCTGCCAGTTGTTCATGCGCCATTTCAAGGATGGTGCTACAATTACGGTAGAGCCTTGGAGAAGTGCTGCTTTCCCTGTAATCAAGGACCTTGTTGTTGATAGAACTGCATTTGACAAGATTCTTCAGGCCGGTGGTTTCATTTCCGTCCGCACGGGAGCTGCCCAGGATGCAAACAACATTCTTATTCCTCACGACAAAGCTGAGGAAAGTATGGATGCTGCGGCTTGTGTAGGATGCGGTGCCTGTGTAGCTACTTGCAAGAATGGTTCTGCGATGCTTTTCGTGGCTGCCCGCGTAAGTTCACTCGCACTTCTGCCTCAGGGTCGTCCTGAAGCCAAGCGCCGTGCAAAGGCTATGGTTGCCAAGATGGATGAACTTGGATTCGGTAGCTGTACCAATACTCGCGCCTGTGAACTCGAATGTCCAAAGGGTATCACTGTAGCTCACATCGCAAGACTCAACAGAGAGTTCCTCAAGGCTAAATTCTCCGACTAGTTTTTCTAGTATAATCAATAAAAGAGGATTATCTCTAAAATGTCATGTTTGACATAGAGATAATCTTCTTTTTTTTATATTAGTAATTCCGAACTGTCTACAATATTCGAGTTTGTATGAGAAAATTTGATTAATAGTAAGCCTCCGGTGAGGCACGTGTTTTTTATTTCGGAGCATCACCACCCAGGGCGGTACATTTGATTCCGCTGCAGGTGGTACATTTCAAAGCGATACGGACGATTAGTTGCGATTAGTATCCGACTCGTTCCGATTAGGAACTAATGAGTCCGAGTTGGTACGATTAGTCCCAAGTTCGGCCCACCTACGGGGAAGAAGTTCCGAGAGGTCCTTTCCGTCGCGAAGATAGTACGGGATTTTTGTCAGGACGTCCTCCATCCAGATGCGCGGTTCGATGCCTGCATTCTTGCAGGTACTGATGAGCGAGTACACAATGGCTGCACGGTATGCTGATGCGTCATTGCCACAGAAGAGCCAGTTCTTGCGTCCGAGGGCCAGTGGCCTGATTGCATTTTCTATGAGATTGTTATCGATATTTATGCGTCCGTCGTTGACATATCGGCTCAGCCTTGGGAGCAGAGTGTATGTATATGATATAGCCATGCCGATCTTGCTCTTCGGAAGGACAGTGGGATATGTGTCCAACATCCACTTCTCGAAGACCTGTATCGTCGGATATGATATTTCCAGACGCTTTGCCTTGCGCTCCTCGGGGCTCAGCTTCGCCTCGTCAGCCTTGGATTCGACCTCATACAGTTTTCTGATATAAACGATAGCCTCCGTAGCATGTTTCCTGTCAGTTTCAAGAGCATCAACGAACTTTCTCCTGGCATGAGCCCAGCAACCGAACATCGTGATTCCCTCCATCGGTTCGAACTGATCGTAGCCTTCGTAGCCGTCTGTCTGGGCATTGCCCTTATAGTTCCCGAGAAGTTCACGGGCAACCTTGCCGCCACGGCTGCCACGGTCGTAGTAGAACATGACATCACCGGACAGGCCGTCACGCACGCACCATTCATAACCCTTGCGGGCCTTATGCTTCTCGTTGTCTATCACTGGAACCACACTTTCGTCAACCTGGACGTATTCGCTTTGCAGTATCTGTTTTCGCAGAAGATCATACAGCAACTTGAGCCGCTCGACCGCCGCCTCGTACCATTCTCCCATCGTGGAGTCGCTTATCACGATTCCGGCCTCCTTGTACTGCTGTATCTGCCGGTAGAACGGAAGATGATACATGAACTTTCCTATTATGATGTCCGTCAGGACCGAGGCTCCGGCAAGACATCTGAACACCGGCTGGAGAGGAAGAGGAGCGATGAGTATTTTTCTTTCTTCCGGCAGCTTGCTTTCAACATCTGACTTCAGGATAACCTTATGGCGTATCGTATTCAAGATATAGACACTTGCAGGAACGGTCTCGAGAGTTCTGGACTCTTCGGCGCCAATCTCGACATACTCGGGCTTGAGGTTCCCATTCTCGTCGGTCGTTCCGTCGGGATAGATATGGACTTCCTTAACGGAGAGATTGCTGTCGTCAAGCGTCCTGCGGGAAGGCTTGGCCTTTCTGGTAACGGAGTAAGTGATGGTCTCTTCGGCCTTTTCCACATCCTGCGCGAGGGCCGCCTTCTCTTCTTCCGTCATTTCCTGCTGGTCAAACAGGGTGAGCTGGGCAGGATCGAGAGGAAGATGTTTCTCAGACATCTGCCCGAACTGCTTCTTGCGAAGATAAGCGAGGGTGTCCTGAAGCTTGGCAATCTCATCTCTCTGAGAAGCTATCTCCTCCAATTGCGAGGCAATCTCACTTCTTTGGGAAGAGATCTTTTCCAGCTGGGAGGCAATCTCACTTCTTTGGGAAGAGATCTTTTCCAGCTGGGAGGCAATCTCATTTTTCTGAGAAGCAATCTTCTCCTCCTGAGAAGCGATTGTCACCTTGTCCTCAGACACCTGCCTGCGAAGTGCTTCGTTCTCCTCCATGAGAGCCTTGATCCGTTCCTCGATTGCCACTGTTTTTTTGCTTTCTTTCTATATGTAAAGATAGTGAAAAACAATGATTTACGCAAGTATATTGATGATTTTTCTTCATCTTTTCCGAAGATTTTTCAGGTCTTCGAGACGCTGTTTCCTGCTGTCCGGTTTCTCGATGATTCCTTCGACAATGAGTACCAGATCTCGCCATTCTATAGTTCCCGCAATTTCATCTTTGCTCTCCATATTGGGGTGCCCGAATGTCCCGGATTCGAGAAGTTTGGAGTATATCACCATACCTCCCGGTTCCCAATGAAGCAGCTTGATACGGTTGCGGGCTTTGTTCATGAACACGTAGACGCTGCCATCACACGGGTCGCATCCCATAGCATTCGTCACTATGCCGCTGAGCGTGTTGTAACTCTTGCGCATGTCGGTCGGCTGGGTGTACCACATATACCGCATGCTGTCGTTCAGACTAAACACGGCCGCTCGATGCTTGGATTATCGCCTGGATATACTGGAGGGTCATCTCGCCCTGGATTCGCATCATCGTTCCGTTCGGAGTCCGAAGCTCGATGCTCATCATCTTTTGCGACTGCTCCTTCTTCTTTGAGAAGCCCCGGCCTGTGGTCGCAGCAAACGAAGGCATCGGAACAAACGCTCCGCCGGAGGTCAGCTGAAGGAACTCGCCATTCGAAGACGGCGATTCAGACTGTTCCTTCGCATAGCGTGATTTGCTGTCAAAGAACTTCCAGGCGGGGATGCCCAGTTCCTCAAGCCTGGACTTGTAGGAGATCCCCTTCTCCTTGCAGTACGTCATGATTTCTGCAACTTCCTCTTTCGACATCATAGTATTTTCGCTATTTTTGTCGACAAAGATACCGGTTCAGATCCTCGTCCCAAGGACGTGCGTCACCGGGGGCTTACGATTAATAATGAAAAAGATAATTTTATTAGTAATATTCTTTCTATCGTGTGCATTGATGGTATGCTCTCAAGATTTTTATACTGACACTGGCTTAATTACCGTTGACAATATTACGTATAAGGTTGTTAGATACAATCATGTAATACATCTTGAAAATATAGAAAACACCCTTGTAGATAGAGGAATAATAAACTTAAAGACTAATAAGCCTTATGATATACCTGGCGATATGTTTCCTAGATATTACCCTAGACCCGAGAAGATAAAAATATTCATTGACCAGATAATTCATCCGAAGAACAAGGAATATAATTCACTTATTGATATCATTATGGCCGTTGATCCGAAATCCTGCACGGTTAAAGAATTATATTTTGATTTTTATGTGGATGAAAGCACTGTCTCAATTCCTCCGAAAAAATTTGCGGAGCTTGAGAGAGCCTTAATAGGAAAGAACTTCGGATTTAAATTAGATGATTGTTATATAGATGCAAATTACTTGAGAGGATACTTTCGATACGAATTTTAAAATAGAAGTAAGCCTCCCAATTCTGGGAGGCTTATTTTTATGTACATCTGATTTACTACCTCTTTCGGATTACGTGGAAGTCTGCTTCTATTTTCTGTTTTTGCAGGACTTCCGGATAGTCTTGTTTCATCATTCTGGATGAAGTGCCGACAGAAGCGGTCGATTTAGGTCTGGCCAAATCCCACAACTTGAATGTTTCTCTATCGAATTCCCAACTGGATCCATAAGCAAGCTTGTTGATTCGACGATAGATTGTTTCACGGCTTGGAGCATTGTAGTTGCCGTTGTTGGTGTTCATAATACTGTCTTCCGTAGGACGCCATACTCCAGATTCATATGTACCAGCACCTTCGTATGCGCCGATGTGCTCGCTCGCATATCGTGAATCCGAAACATAATCCGTCCACCTGATTGTGGAGAGATTGTTAGTGAAATCAATGTTGGTCCACCATCCGAAATTGTTTTGTTCAGCAGTTTGGGCATTGATACTTTCTTCGGAAATACGGCCGCCGTTGAAAATGACATATTCTTCGTCCAGTTTTGCGAAGGCGTGTCCGAATTCGTGTCGAAGGGTGGATTCAAAATAACTTAGACAGGCACCTCCTACTCCGAATCCGCCTGCATAATCATTTGTGAGATCAGCTTCGCTTCCGTGTTTCAAAAATGCACATCCGGCATTGGAATAATGATGGACGAACAAAACAGCTGTACTCATATCGACTTCACTTTCACCTACAATATTCCTTACTTCCTCTTCGACCTTCGCGCTATCAAACGACAAACCACCGGATTCATTGGAAGAAGGATTGGCGGAAAATGCTGTTTCTGCTCCATTTATATAAAGGTTGTTCTTTGATACCTTTTCAACCATATAAACATTGAACATATCCCTGCAGGACTTGAAGGGTTCAACTGCAAATATACCCTCCATTGCTTGACGAGCAATGGCTTCATAAGTGCCGTCAGCTATATCCTTATCTGCAAAACCATCACCGAAAAGGAAAATATTCACACCATTACCAACAGTGGCTTTATTGAGGATGCTGACTTTACCGTCCCTAGAGTAGTCACTGCTCTCATAATATTTGAATCCGCCGGGCACAATCCAATTGATGGATGATTCAGAGGAGGCCTTGCGAATAAGATTCTCAGCTAAATCCTGGTCACAATAGACGTTCATTCCATCAGTAACACTAGATCCTGTTGACAATAGCATAAAATCAACATTGTCCACCTTGCTCTTCCAGCCTGTCAAATTCAATTCCTTGAGATTAACCAGTAATTGTAACATACAATATGTGCTGGTCAGATTCGAAGTATCAAAATTTGATAGATCCAGACTCTCCAACTTTGACTCTATGCGCAGATAATGATTTGCAAACATATTACTCATATCCTGCAGTTCGGGAGTCTCAAAGTTTGAGAGGTCAATTCTGGACAAATTATGGCAATCACTGAACATATAGTTCATACTCTTGACATTTCTGGTGTCAAAGCTGCTGACATCGACCGATTCCAGGGACTGGCAGTTCAGGAAGGTCCTGCTCATATCGTCAGAAATTGAAGTATCCCAGGATCTAAGGTCCAGAGTCTGAAGAGAAGTACAGTCTTCAAAGTATCCTTTTATTTCTTCCGGCCTGAAATAAGGAACCGACAACACATAAGGATTAAGATTAATCACAAATTTATCAGCGCTGGTGTATATGTTGACTGTTGTTCCAACCGTTTCACCATAAATAGGATAACCATCTTCGTCAGTCATCATTGACGTGGTCTTGTCGCTGCCGGTGATAAAATTGACAGCAGTAATCTGATCCCTTGACAAGGTGGTGTATCTCTCCAAACTTTGAAGTCCGCTTTTTATGTCTCCCTGCTTTATAATTATTTCCTGTTTTTTATTGCCATCCGAAGAAGTAAATGTAATGGTTGCTTCGCGATTGGGTTCTCCGTCTGGCAAGGGATACACATAAAATAATATGACATCAGTTGCATATGCTTTGGTTGATGTAACACCCCAATTAGCTACCCACTCCTGGTCAATGCTTACGGTATACTCTATATTATGGCCAACCTCGATCTCGATACCGCCGCCTTGTCTAGGTATATGATAACTTGGTTTTGCGATGACGAGCACATCCTTCTGGAGTTGAGTGACAGTTATTTTGTCGGAGAGTTTTCCGTCCTTGCTTTGAATGACGATATCGGCAGAGCGTTCTTCATATGAGTCGTTCTGTGCGACATAGAATCTCTTGGTTGTGGAGGAGAGAGCCTTTGTTTCGACCTCCGAAATCCAATCCACGGAAGGCATCACCACATTGAAATCAACGTTGTGGTTGATTTCAATATCAAAGTATCCACCGTCAGAAGAAAAAATCTTCTCGGTTTCGCTCAGGATGAGCGCATCGATCTGTCCTTGAAGAATTCGAACAACCTGTGTAATGGAATTGTCCTTAGAAGAGAATGTAATGGTTGTCTCACGGTTGTCGTAGGAGGTGTTTGTTTCAACGTTGAAGACGAGTTTGTCGGTAGTAAATGCTTTTGTATTGGCCTGAGTGACCCAGGAGTCTGCAATGGCAATATCGAAATCGACGTTGTGGCCGACTTCAATCTCGATGTTTCCACCCTCATTGGAGACCTGGTAGCTGTTTTGTGCAATCACAAGTGCATTTTTCTGGACCTGGGTTATGATGACCTTTTCGGAGAGGTTGTTGGCCTTGTTGATGAAGCGGATTTCGCCTGTTCTAGGCTCGACTTCTTCGGTCGGTGCGATGTCAAAACAGAAGGTGTTGGTGGACATCGCCTTTGTAGTTGATGTGGTAATCCAGGAGTTTGATTCGGGGATTTCAACATCTACATCGATGTTGCTCTTGACTTCAACCTGGATGGTTTCACCCTCTGCCTTGACGGCATATTCATTTTGTGTGAGGATTATAGTTGGCACTGAGCCGCTCTGGTAGACCTTGATGACTTCCTCTCCGAGAGAACTTTTAATGGTTACGGAACCCTCGCGTTTCGCGGGCTCCTCGTTGGGAGCAACGGTAAATTTAAGTGTCCTGGTGGTCATAGCCTTTGTGCCGGCCTCGGAGATCCAGTCCTTGCAGGCGTCAGAGATGGAGTAAGTGAAGTCAATATTGGCTTTTACTTCAATGGTGAAGTCTCCTCCTTCGGGGCCGAACTCTGTCTTTGAAGGCGTTGTTGTGAGGGCATCCTTGCCCTTCTGTGTCACGACAATGTCTTTGTTAGTGCTGCCTGCTTTTATTTGGACCGTGGCGTTCCTGTCGTCGGGCGTGTCGTTGACTGTGGTCTTGATGGTAATCGTGGCACTACCGGCAGAGCCGCTGGTCTTGTCAAGTGAAATCCAGGAGTCCGCCTTTGTGTTTATGATGCTGGCAGTCCAGTCGGATGTGGCCTTGAAAGAGACTTTTGCTTCGCCGCCGCCGGCAGCGATTGTAGGTTTGACATCAACACCACTATCAATTACCACCGCCTCTGTGGGTGTCGGCGTGGGTGTAGGGGTAGGTATTAGTTCGGGTTTGTTGCAGGATGCTACGAGAAGCAGCGACGTGAACAAAGTGGCGAAAAGAGTCTTTTTCATAAGCATATATACTATTATTCCGGCTAAAGTTATATAATGCTTATGTGATAATTTTTATCAATTTGAAACTAAATTGATAAAAAATTGAATTTTTTTGAAATCAAAAGGCTTTAATCGTTGGTTTGAAGTTTCTTGCGGTAGTCGCCGGGAGTGAAGCCGGTGACAGATTTGAACTGGCGGGAGAAGTTGCTCTGTTCGCTGTAGCCAACCTTAAATGCAATCTCAGATAGAGAGAGGTCGGTGTGTTTTTTCATTATTTCCTGGGCTTCAGAAGTTCGGAGCCTTCCAATGAATGTGTTGAAGTTTGCTCCTTCCATCGTGTTGATCATATAGGAAAGGACACGTTTGTTGATGTTGAGCATATTTGCCAGCTGATCTATTGTGAGTCCTTCTGCGAGATAGAGTTTGTCTTCTCTGATCTTCTGTTTCAGACTCGACCAGGGTGTTGTCGGCTGGAGTTCTGTTCTCTCTTCCGGAGTGTCAGATATTACACTTGAAACCCTGAAGAATATTGCGGGGTACTTGATAAAGCACAGGCACATCGCAGCATAAATCAAGAGCATAATCAGATTGAAAATACCTCCCCAGAACTTATTTAGGGTAAGGCAGATGCAGATAGAATCAGCTCCGGCAAGCAGTGCGCCGATGAAACTGAATAATGCAAGGCGATACTTTGCGTTCGGTTTTTCTGAAAGGAAGTTACCGAGCTCTCGATAGTATGTTCTCTCTTCTCGGAAGAAGATTACCGCATAATAGAGGATTTGGGTTATATAGACCAACAGCCAGAGAATTCTCACAATCACACTGGGATTGGAAAGCGAGTTGAAGAGAATCTCCCAGGAGGTCAGGTTTACAAATGGAAAGAACTGCTGGACTAGAGCAAAGACGGCCACGCAGGAGAACAACGGGCAGAAGTTCAGCAGAACCATTTTTTTGTGGACGATATTGAGGTTCAGCAGGTTGAGGTGTGCGAGGCCTAACAGGCAGACTTGTATATGGGATGAAACGAAAAACGGTACATAGAGCAACTCTCGGGGCATTTTTGCTTTGAGAAGGCAGTATGTGCTCAAGCAGACGAAAGACAGGGCCAGAACTTTCAGGGAGATCCTGTAGCCGCGGAGACGAGTGTCTCCGTGGCCGACGGGGATGACGGCAAGGAATAAGCCCATAACAATCAATCCGATGCTAAGAATTTCGAATGATTGAAGCGTGAATTCCATACCGACCTTCTATTTTGATTTTACCAAAGGAAATTATTGAAGGGATATCTTCCGGCGTGGATCTCTGCGACCATCTTGTATATGTCGTCGCGCATTTTGTCAATTCCTATCTTTTCCTTTGCTGAAATGAATATGCAAGGGATTTTCTTTTCATTAGCCCACTTGTATTTCACCTCTTCCATAGTGAAATTCTTCTCCGTCTTCGGCTCAAGAGAAAATTCATCATATTTCTCATATGTGTAGGAGTCTGTTTTATTGAATACCACATACACCGGTTTGTCTGTTGCGTTGATGTCCTTGAGAGTTTTATCTACCACTTCCATCTGTTCTTCATAATCGGGATGTGATATATCCACGACGTGTACAAGTATATCCGCTTCACGCACTTCATCAAGTGTGCTTTTAAAGGCCTCTATCAGCTGTGTAGGAAGTTTTCTGATGAATCCTACCGTATCACTCAACAGGAATGGCACATTGCCTATTACAACCTTTCTGACCGTTGTGTCGAGAGTGGCGAACAACTTGTTTTCTGCAAACACATCCGATTTTGACAAAACGTTCATCAAAGTTGATTTTCCAACGTTTGTGTAGCCTACCAGGGATAGTCTGACCAGTTGCCCTCTATTACTCCTCTGGGTGGCCATCTGTTTGTCAATCTGCTTAAGCTGTTCCTTAAGCCTTGCTATTCGCTCGCGTACGATCCTTCGGTCGATCTCTATCTGTGTTTCTCCCATTCCGCCTCTCATTCCGACGCCTCCGCGCTGTCTTTCAAGGTGCGTCCACATTCCGGCCAGACGAGGCAGCATATAGTTATATCTGGCCAGTTCAACTTGAGTCTTTGCGTATGCAGTCTTTGCTCTCTGTGAGAATATTTCCAGAATAAGGCTAGTTCTGTCTATTACTGCTGCGGTCTTGATTACGCGTTCTATATTTCTTTGCTGCATACCTGTCAGTTCATCATCGAATATGACATAATTGATGCAGTTTTCTTCGCAGTATTGTGATATCTCTTCCAGTTTACCGCTCCTTATGTAGGTTGAATTGTCCGGTTTGTCCACTCTTTGGACAAATTTCTTATCCCCGGCCACACCAGCGGTATCTGCAAGGAACTCGAGTTCGTCGAGATATTCCATTACCTTGCGTTCATCGTCCGTTTGCCTGATGATTCCGACAAATACTGCTTTTTCTATTGTTTTATTATCCATTCTTCATCAAAAAAAGGCCATCCTTAAGGACAGCCTCGATATTGTGCAAGTTAGAATTATCTCAACTGGAAGATAACCGGGAATGTGTAGGTAACCTTCACGGCGCGGTCTCTCTGCTTGCCTGGAGTCCACTTTGGTGATGAAGATACTACGCGTACGGCTTCCTTGTCAAGTGATGGGTCGATACCGCGGAGCACCTTGACGTTTGATACGGTTCCGTTAGGATTTACAGTGAACTGGAGCATTACACGACCCTGTACACCGTTCTCCTTTGCAAGTTCAGGATACTCAAGATGCTGTGACACCCACTTTGAGAATGCATTTGCATCGCCACCCTGGAACTTAGGTTTTTCCTCTACGAGCTGGAATGGAATAGCCTCTTCCTCTACTGACTCTTCTTCAACCTGCTCAACATAGTCCATAATTTCGACACCGATGCTGCTGTCGTCCTCAAGGTCCATGATGTTGGTTTCTACTTCGATTTCATCGTCGACGATATCAATCTGGTCAGAAAGAACAGGAATCTTTACTTCTGGTGGTGGAGGTGGAACGTCCTGGGTGATAGGAATGATCTCTTCCTCGACGATCTCAGTGTTCTCGGCGGTGAGAGTGAACTCCTGCTTGTCTTTGCTTGTCCACTCAAATGCGCCCAGCGTGATGAGAAGTGCTACTACAAAACCTATCTCAACAAAGAGGAGTTTCCTGTTGTTAAGGTCGGCTTTAGGTGATTTTTTAACTTCCATATTGTGGTTATTTTGATTTCCAATCCGAGTCCCAAAGGTAGAAATTAATCTTTTCAATTCCAATATTTAGAATAAATAGTTGTAGATTTGCCGAAAATTTCGCCTCAATGGTCAGATATTTCAACGAAGACATCAAGTTTGATTTCAATCAGCGTTTGTCAAACAACCGCTGGCTAAAGTTTGTTGCCGGCAGTGAACTAAAGACTCTTGGAAATGTCAACATCATTTTCTGTTCGGATAATTACATACTTGATGTCAATATGCAATATCTTCAGCATGATTATTTTACTGATATAATCACTTTTGATTATTGCGAAGGAAAGACTCTTTCCGGAGATCTTTTCATCAGCATTGATTCCGTCCGTGAAAATTCTGTTTTCTACGGGACTGAATTCCGTGACGAACTGAACAGGGTGATTGTCCACGGTATCCTGCATCTTGTCGGTTACGATGACCATTCTGATGAAGACATCATACTTATGAGATCCAAAGAGGATTACTATCTTTCTTTCAGGAATAATTTCTGATGCAGAACTCATACGATATAATTGTTGTTGGTGGAGGCCATGCCGGATGTGAAGCTGCTATGGCTGCAGCTAACCTTGGTTCCCGGGTGCTGCTTGTTTCCATGGATATGCTGGGTTTTGCCAGGATGTCTTGTAATCCAGCCGTAGGAGGAATAGCTAAAGGTCAGATAGTCAAAGAGATAGATGCCCTTGGCGGCTATATGGGGCTTGTCACTGATATGTCTACCCTTCAGTTCAGGATGCTAAATTGCTCCAAAGGGCCGGCGATGTGGAGCCCCCGCGCTCAGTGCGATAAGATCCAGTTTTCGCTCAATTGGCGTAAAATTCTTGAAAGTCATTGTAACTTAGATATTTACGTTGATTCTGTCGTTTCTTTTCTCTTTGAGAATTCAAAAATCTGCGGTGTCAAGACAAATACAGGCGCTATTTTCAAATCTAGGGCGGTTGTCCTGACTGCCGGCACGTTCCTCGGAGGTAAGCTTTTCATCGGCCGTCACGATATGGAGGGCGGAAGAATCGGTGAGCCCGCTTCTTATGGCTTGACGGAGCAGCTGGTTTCCTTGGGAATAGAGACTGACCGTATGAAAACAGGCACTCCTCCGAGAATAGATATTTCTTCGGTCGATCTTTCAAAACTTGATAAACAGTTCGGGGATGAAAATCCAGATCGTTTTTCATTCCTCGATATCAAGTCATCTGTTCAGGATGGCAGGGATCAGATGCCTTGTTATATACTTCATACAAATGAGAAGGTTCACGAGATCCTCAGGTCCGGCTTTGATGAGTCACCTCTGTTTACCGGGCTTATTCACGGCCGCGGCCCAAGATATTGTCCGAGCATTGAGGACAAGCTGAGAGTCTTCCCGGAGAACAATGCTCATCAGCTTTTCCTTGAACCGGAAGGCCGTTGGACGAATGAATATTATCTTCAAGGCTTTTCATCATCTCTTCCTCTTCGTATTCAGATTGAAGCACTTCATTCAATAGAGGGCCTGGAAAACGTCAAGATCTATCGTCCAGCCTACGCCGTTGAGTATGATTTCTTCGATCCTACACAGTTGAAACCATCCCTTGAGCTTAAATCAGTTGATTCACTTTTCCTGGCTGGCCAGGTTAATGGCACTACCGGATATGAGGAAGCCGCAGCCCAGGGCATTATGGCCGGCATCAATGCTCATCTCAAGATCAACGAAAAAGATCCTTTCATTCTTTCAAGGAACGAATCCTACATTGGCGTTCTGATCGACGATCTGATTACGAAAGGCGTTGACGAGCCATACAGAATGTTTACCTCCAGGGCGGAGTACCGTATTCTGCTCAGGCAGGACAATGCCGATCAGAGACTTACGGCTCTGTCTCATTCCATCGGCCTTGCCGATGACGCACGATTCGAGTTATGCGAGAAGAAATATGCCTCTGTTGATGCCCTGATTGATTATTGTGAAAACAAGAAGGTCCGTGCCAAGGATATCAATCCTTATCTTGAATCTGTTGGATCAGCTCCCCTGACTGAGTCCAAGAAGATGTCTGAATTGGTTTCGAGACCCGGCGTTTCTCTTTCCAGGCTACTCGAATATGTTCCACGTGGAACACAACACACAGGCAGTGTAATTCAAAGTGCAGAGATTTCAATAAAGTATAAGGGGTATATTGATAGAGAGCAGAAGCTTGTCGAGAAGCTTTCCCGTCTCGAATCTCTTAAAATTCCTGAGGGTTTTGATTTTGAAAAGGTTTCCGGATTGACCATAGAGTGTCGCCAGAAGCTGAAAAGATATAACCCGAGAACGATAGCACAGGCATCTCGGATCTCGGGTGTTTCTCCAGCAGACATCTCCGTTCTGTTGGTTTATTTCGGAAGATAAAGCGTTCCACGTGGAACACTACAACATCTGGAGGGCAGCTTTGATAATCTGTTCGACGCTTGCCGCAGGATTTTTCTTAAGTATGGCTTGAATTGCTTTGGAAATGTTCGGCTTGCTGAACCCAAGCTGCTGAAGAGCGCTTGCTGCTTCATCTGCTGCAGCATTCGTATCCTGGCGGAACAGTGAGTCGGCACTGACTTCTTCTCCCTTCACAATCTTATCCTTCAGTTCGAGCACCATTCTCTGAGCTGTTTTCAACCCGATTCCCTTGATCGATTTCAGCCTTGCCACGTCTTCGGCAAGAATTGCCTCCCTCAGCTCGTCGGCTGTCAGTGAAGACAGAATCATCCTGGCGGAAGACGATCCCATCCCGGAAACGCTGGTTATGTGGCGGAATAATGTGCGCTCTTCTTGCGAAGCGAAACCATATTCCACCGTTGTTCCTTCCCGAGGGTTCGCCTGGCTTTGAACAAAAATCCTGGCGTCGCCCTTGCCTTCGAGGCTACCATAAGTCTGGAGTGATATCTCCATCAGATATCCGATGCCGTTATTATCAATAACGACGTAGGTCGGAGTGAGTTCCGCAATCCTGCCTGAAATGTAATTGACCATATCACAAAAATAGGAAAAAATACTAAATTTGCAGTCCGATGAGAGATCAATTTCCACAGCTGTCCGAGAAGGTTTACGGAAAGCAGCTTGTCTATCTTGACAACGCTGCAACTTCGTTGCGCCCACAGCGTGTCATCGATCTTTGGGAAGAACTTTCCTCTCGTAAAAATGCCAATCTGCATCGGGCGGTCCATCATATTGCGGCCGTTGCAACTGAAGAGTACGAAACGACAAGAGATGCGGTCAGGCAGTATCTTAATGCAGACTCCCGCGAAGAAATAATATTCACATCCGGAGCTACCGCTTCCATTAATCTTGTTGCGTTTTCCTTTGGAGAGGCGTTCATCAAGGAAGGAGACGAAATAATTGTCACGGAGGCCGAGCATCATTCCAACATAGTTCCATGGCAGATGCTCTGCAAAAGAAAGAATGCTGTTCTGAAGCACCTTGAAGTTGATGATAACGGCCATTTGAAATACGGTGAACTTGAGACTATGATCACACCGAAGACAAAGCTTGTCTGTGTGTCACACATCTCAAATGTACTGGGCTTGACAAATCCAATCAAGAAGATTGTAAATATTTGTCATTCAAAGGGTTGCTATGTTCTTGCCGATGGTGCTCAGGGCATAGTTCACGAGGCTGTCGATGTCCGTGACCTTGGCTGTGACTTCTATGCGTTCTCCGGACATAAAGTTTTTTCCGCACCGGGGACAGGCGTTCTTTATGGTCGCAGGGAATTGCTTGAGAAGATGCCTCCGTTCATGGGCGGCGGCGAGATGATAGGAACCGTCAGCTGGGCAGGCACGACATACGCTCCGCTGCCTCAGAAGTTCGAAGCGGGGACTCAGAATATGGCCGGCGTCCCGACGCTCAAGCCTGCTCTTGAAATAGCCGCGGAACTTCGGGCAAACGATAATGACGATGTCCGTGACTTTGTACTTGATGCACTGAGCCGCAATGACAGAATCAGACTTTTCGGTATTCCCGGCGGTGAATTCAAGAAAGTTCCTCTTTTCTCATTCACTGTCGAAGGCGCCCATCACGAAGACCTCGCCTTGATATTGGACAAGATGGGCATCGCAGTCCGCTCCGGACAGATGTGCGCCGAACCGTTGATGGACAGATTCGGTGTGACCGGGATGGTGCGTGCGTCGTTCGCACAGTATAACACGCTTCAGGAAGCGGAGTATTTTATTGATTCGCTGGAAAAGGCGATAAGTATGTTGGTGTAATGGGCAGTTTGAAAGAAGTCCAGGCGCAGATAGTCGAAGATTTTTCAATGTTCGACGAGTGGCTCGACAAATATGAATATCTGATTGAACTAGGCAAGAACCTTAAGCCTTTTCCGGAAGAGTCAAAAACTGAAGACAGACTTATAAAGGGCTGTCAGTCAAGAGTTTGGCTTGATTGTAAAATGGAGGACGGGCTGCTCTGGTTCAGCGCCGACAGCGATGCGATAATCACCAGGGGCATCATATCTCTGCTTGTGGGCGTATATTCCGGTCGCACTCCGAAGGAAATTTCAGAAGATGACTTTTCTTTCATTGACGAACTCGGCCTCAAGGAGAATCTTTCTCCAACCAGGGCGAACGGCCTGGCCAGTATGATTTCGACAATAAAAAGAACAGCGGAGGAGAATCTGTAATGGAAAGCAAAGAAGTTCTTACGCCCGAAGACGTGAAGGCACTTGCGCCTTTATACGAGGATGTAATCCTGGCGCTCAAGCAGGTTTATGACCCGGAAATCCCCGTGAACATTTATGATCTCGGGCTGATTTATGAGTTGAACATCAACAAGGCTCACGAGGTTTATATCAAAATGACCTTCACGGCCCCCAACTGTCCTATGGCAGATGAAGTGATGAATGATGTACGGACAAGTGTTCTGGATACTCCCGGCATCACCGGATGCAACATCGACCTCGTGTTCGAACCCGCCTGGGACCAAAGCCTCCTTTCCGATGAGGCTCGTGTAGCCCTCGGTATGGATCCCGAAGAAATTTAGTCACACTTAATGGCAAAACTGTTTCTGGCACTTGGAACCAATCTTGGTGACAGAGAGGGCAACATTGAACAGGCCCTCTCGCTGCTTGATGCCTCCTTCGGCCCCCGTTTTGCCCAATCACCCACAATCAATACAGAAGCCTGCGGCTTTGACGGCCCCGACTTTTTGAATTGCGTCGTTGTCTATGAAAGTCGGAAACGCCCATATACCATCTTGAAAATCTGCAAGCAGATCGAGGCTCTGATGGGCCGGACTGACGTCCCTGAATATGACAGCGGTGGCAACAGGGTTTTCCACGACAGGATAATCGACATAGACATCCTTCTGTACGGAAGGACGGTGGTTGACACTCAAACGCTTACAATTCCTCATCCTCAAATCTTGACGCGTCCATATGTCAAGGAACTTCTGTCTAGTCTTCCGTGTTCCACCCCGGAGCAGATACGGGATGCTCGAGACCGTCAGGGGAGACAAGAACTGCACCGACTTCCGGCTGCGCAAGGTGGCCGACAGCCTCGAAAGTCTTGAATTCCCTGCTGAATTTCTCATATTCGGCGCTTGGAATCACAAATAGAACCACATAGTCGTCTCCGCCGTTCATAGCGGCTGAGATCGGGTCGATGTTCATTTCTTTGCCGAGAGAGAAACTGTTGCCCTCGAAAGGAATCTTGTCGGCGTATATTTTCACGCCGAAGCCGCTGTCGCGGTTGAGGCGCAGGACGGCGTCTGACAGGCCCCTGCCCACGAAATAGCCGAAAGAAGGGTTAACTCCGGCATCGGTGAGCTGCTGCGGCAGCTGCGCTTCAAGTTCGGGTTTGAGGTATGCTGCCAGCATCATCTTGTATTTTTCAAGTTCATCGGGCTTGTGCTCCAGTACCTGCTGGCCGAGATAGGCTGCGCCGAGGCGTCCGCTGACGCAGATGATGTCCATACTCTGAGCTTTCGGACGGCTGATTCCGGCCGGCTCCACACCTGTGGCGGTGACGCTGATGCAAAGTCCGTTCTTCGACGGCTGGAGTTCGAGGCTGAGACTTTCGTAGCAGTGCTCCTTTGCTGCAGTCACGATTCCGCTCCAGAGCTCCTTGACCTGTTCGAAATCGAGTTTTGCCGATATTCCGAGGACAACCGCAAGCGTTTTCGGGGTTGATCGGACGGCATAAAGCTCTCCGGTGGCCGCGAGGACGCTCTTGTAGCCGAGATGCTTGAGCGGGAAATACTCGAGATTGAAGTCGATGCCCTCAAGCAGGACTTTGTTGGAAGTGGTGGCATAACCCGCCTTTGCGGTGTCTGTGAAAAGGGGCTCGTTGAAAGGCTGATAGCCCGTTCCCTCGAAAAGTTCTTTGACGGCCGCCACGCGGCCGAGGTCTGCGAATGTCTTTTGCATGATACAAAGATAGTAAAAGAGAACACATTAACGAACTTTTGTTAACTTTGCACTTCCTAGGCTAGAAAGTAAAAAAATCAGTTAGATATGACACAGGACGAACTTTTCAAGGTACTTGTTGCACACTGCAAGGAGTACGGCTTCATTTTCCCATCCAGTGAAATCTATGACGGTCTCGCAGCTGTATATGATTACGGCCAGATGGGTTCGGAGCTCAAGAACAACATCAAGCAGTATTGGTGGAATGCAATGACTCGCCTCAACGAGAATATCGTGGGCATAGATTCCTGCATATTCATGCATCCTACAATCTGGAAGGCATCCGGACACGTTGACGCCTTCAACGACCCTCTCATCGACAACAAGGATTCAAAGAAGCGCTATCGCGCCGACGTCCTCATCGAGGACTATCTTGGAAAGCTCGAGGAAAAAGTCGAGAAGGAAGTAGAGAAGGGCCGCAAGAAATTCGGCGAGAATTTCGACGAAGCGCAGTTCCGTGCAACAAATCCAAATGTCCTCCGCGAGCAGGCCAAGTACGACGAGGTTCACGACCGCTACGTGAAAGCCGAGCAGGCGTCGGATTTCGAAGAGTACCGCAAAATCATCTACGATTGCAATATCGTATGCCCTATCAGCGGCACCTGCAACTGGACTGACGTGCGCCAGTTCAACCTTATGTTCAGCACATCAATGGGCAGCACATCAGACGGCGAGAACAAGATCTATCTCCGTCCTGAGACCGCACAGGGTATTTTCGTGAACTATCTCAATGTCCAGAAGACCGGCCGTATGAAGATTCCTTTCGGTATCGCACAGATCGGCAAGGCGTTCCGCAATGAGATCGTTGCCCGCCAGTTCATTTTCCGTATGCGTGAGTTCGAGCAGATGGAGATGCAGTTCTTCATCAAGCCGGGCACCGAGCTCGACTGGTTCGCAAAGTGGAAGGAAACTCGAATGAAGTGGCACGTCAATATCGGAATGGGTGCGGATAACTATCGTTTCCACGACCACGAGAAACTTGCCCACTACGCAAATGCCGCTACCGACATCGAGTTCAAGTTCCCGTTCGGCTTCAAGGAGCTTGAAGGTATCCACAGCCGCACCAACTTCGACCTTGGCAATCACGCCAAGTTCTCAGGCAAGAAGATCGAATACTTCGATCCTGAAGAGAATGCTGCATACACCCCATATGTAATCGAGACTTCCATCGGCGTTGACCGTATGGTCCTTGCCGTTCTGAGCAACTCATACAAGGAAGAACAGCTTGAAAACGGCGAAAGCCGCGTGGTTCTCAGCATCCCTGCCCCTCTCGCACCGGTCAAGGCTGCCGTTCTGCCGCTTATCAAGAAGGATGGCCTTCCTGAACTCGCACAGGAGATAATGAATGACCTCAAGTACGACTTCAACTGCCAGTATGAAGAGAAGGACTCCATCGGCAAGCGCTATCGCCGTCAGGATGCAATCGGAACACCGTTCTGCATAACCGTTGACCACGATTCACTCACCGACCGCTGCGTAACCGTACGCGACCGCGACACGATGCAGCAGCAGCGCGTCCCGATCGCAGAACTTAAGGAGATGATCCGCAAGAAGGTGGATCTGAACATCCTCCTCCGCAATCTGTAGAGATTCCTAATCGAAAGGATATTTGACACCCCACTCGGCGCGAAGGGCATCCATCTGCCTCATCACGTCGAGTGTTTCGTTATGCGTGATGAACGGCGATTCAAGCAGGCCGGCCTGAATGGCTTCGCGTGAGGCGATGACCTGGTACTCATATCCTGTAACCTGCCCTTTCGGTGGGAAGTACTCCGCCGTAAGCTGATAGTCAAGGTTGTAAACGTGCACACCTTCCGGGCAGTTCACATTGTCGACGACGATGAATCCGTTGCTGCCGGTGATAAGTCCCTGCCTGTTGCAGCGCGACATTGCACTTGACTGAAGGTTGGCCACGCGTCCGTCCCTGTAGTAGAGGGTTTCCTGGTTGTAATAGTCCATACCGCTTTCAAGAAGCCGGCAGGAAGAGACGGTCTGCTCGATGTCACTGCCGAAATACATCCTTGCGAAGTGGATGCAGTATACTCCGAGGTCAAGCAATGCACCTCCGGCCAGATCCGGGCGCACTATGCGCGGCTTCTCCATCATAGGGTAGCAGAGGCTTGCCGACAGCTGCAAAGGCTCTCCTATGGTACCGTTTTCAATGATTTCCCGGACTTTCAGGGAAAGAGGCATATATCTCGTCCATATTGCTTCGGTGATGAACACACCCTTCTTATGTGCAAGGTCGAGCAGCTGCTCCGCCTGGCGGGCGTTGGCGGTGAAGGCCTTCTCGCAGAGAACTGGCTTGCCTGCTTCGATGGCGAGGCTGGCGTGCTCCAGATGGTGGGAATGCGGGGTGGCTATGTAGACAAGGTCAACCTCAGGGTCCTCGACAAGTTCTTTATAGGATCCGTATGCCTTGGTGAATCCCCATTGTGAGGCAAAGGCCCGGGCCTTGTCGAGGTCACGGGAAGCAATCGCATATTTTTCGTAATCTCCAGCGAGGCCGGTAAGGGTTTCGGCCATCTTGTCGGCAATCCATCCTGCGCCGATGATGCCGATTCTAAATTTAGTGTATTTCATTGTGCTATTGTTTTTGTGTTATTTCCTGCTGTACCATTCCTGCATGATGAAGAAAGCCTTCTTCTTTTCACCGTTCTCGGAGACCAGTCCCTTGCGGTTGAATTCATCCTGGATACCGTTCAGCTGGCGTCGCGGCGACCGGAAATCCTTCAGGATCCAGGGCGATGCGCCGGCAAGTTCGGGAATGCGCGAGAGCATCTCTATGTTCTTCTCGTACAGTTTTGCCTGGTATTCTTCAGTAAAGCGGTCTGTGACTGCGCCGTGGCGGCCGAATTTGGCGCCTCCGCCGAATTCCGTGATGATGACGGGCTTCTCCACAGGGAATGTCCAGTAAACGCGGTCGCATTTCTCGAAATCGCCGTCGTACCATCCGACATACTGGTTATAGCTGATGAGGTCAACGTAGTCGATGAGGTCGTCCTTGACTGTCATATGTCCGGGTTCCGGTTCGTCCTTTTCCATTGCGGACGAAACAAGGCGCGTAGGGTCCATTTCACGGGCCTTTGCGATCAGACCGGTAAGGAAGTCCAGTCTTGCCTTTGAACGCGGCGTTTCGTTCGATACGGACCAGATAATGACATTTGCGCGGTTCTTGTCGCGCGTGATCATCTCGGCCAGCTGGTTCTCGGCGTTTTCATAGGTTTCCCGGTTGCTCCAGTCGATAGCCCAATAGACCGGGATTTCGTCCCAGACCATAATTCCCATCTCCTCGGCCACCCTTACCATATTCTCGTTGTGAGGGTAGTGGGCTAGACGTACGAAATTGCAGCCCATCTCCTTGGCGAGGCCGAGCGTGATGCGGGCGTGCTCTTCGCTGAATGCCCTGCCGGACGGAGCGAAAGGTATCTCTTCGTGGATGGCAACCCCCTTAAGGAAGGTTTCTTTCCCGTTGATAAGGATCTTGCAGCCTTTTGTCTCTATGGTACGGAAGCCGATTCTGTCGGTGATGGAATCTTCGCCGGAGGCTATTTTCACTTCATAAAGCCGTGGATTTTCCGGGCTCCAGCGTTCCGGCTGCTTCTTTTTCTTGAACTGTGCGCAGAATGTGGCCTTGCCGGAGATGCCGTCAGCGTTTGTTTCCGTGCGGATGCCAAGCTCCGGAATCTCAACGGATGCGACAGCCTCCCTGCTGGCCCCGTCAAGCTGTACCCAGCCTTCGACCCCCTTGCCGTCGGCAGAGAGACGGACGAAATAATCCCGCACAAAGGTTTCTGGAGCTTCCACGAGACAGACGCTGCGGGTGATGCCGCCGTAGTTCCACCAGTCGAAGTTCTGCATCGGTACTCCATCCGGGTGGCGGGTGTTGTCGACTCTGACGATAAGGGAGTTGCTGCCCTTCTTCAGAAGTCCTGTGACTTCAAGGTCAAAAGGGGTGAATCCGCCCTTGTGTGTGCCGAGAATCTTGCCGTTGAGGCCGGCGACAGCTTCGTAATTCACTGCGCCGAAGTGTATGAAATAGCGTTTTCCAGGCTGGGGATCAGCTTCGAACACGCGTCGGAACCAGATCGTGCCCTCGAAATAATAGAATTTGTCGCCCTGCGTGTTCCAGTCGCCCGGCACTTTCATTTTTTCAGCGGCGTCAAAGTCATATTCGACCAGACGTGTCTGGTCAGTGAAGAAATGCCTGTCGGCGAAAAAGGTGTTGCCTGCGGGCATAGGATTCTGGCGATAGTCCAGGTAACCGTTGGCAAACTGGTCGACAAGGTAGTCCCAATCCCCGTCAAGCGAGGTCTGCGTACGGTCCTGGATATTGATTATCTGCGGCTGGAGAACACCGATGGCCGCTGCGAGTATGAAAGAAAGCATATCGTGGTTAGTTTATTTTCTGCTGACCGAGTAGCTGAGGCCGAGCTGCCTGATGGAGTCCAGGAAGTCGGCGTTGACGTCTACCGGGAATTTCTTGGAATAGAAATCCAGGGCATAGCCCGTCTCCTTGTCGATGAGGTGCAGAGTCAATTGCGTGCCGCCCTTCGAGCTCTTCAGGACAGAAACGAGCTTCTTGCGGAATTCCGGAGAAAGCATTGACGTGTCCAGGTTGACCGTCATTCCGGTGACATATGTCTGCGCGACATTCCCGAGAAGGTCGATTTTCTTGATCTTGAAGCCGTAAGGGGCGGTTTTGCCCTGGGCGCGGTCTTCCGGTTTGATGTAATACTTTTCACCTATCTCGCCGTCGATGTAAAGGTTGGCGTGAAGCTGCATGAACGGCAGGTATGCCTGGTAGTCCTTTCCGAAGAGGGCGATCTCGTAAGGTCCGTCGTAATCTTCGATGATGACTTTGGCACCCGGGGAGCCGGACTTTGTCGTGATGTTCTTGATGTCGGTGATCATACCGGCAACCTTGACCTTGCGTCCCTTCTTCTCGCGCTCACATTCATCAATTGCAATCTGAAGACCGCCCAGAGAGCAGTCGGTGAAGGTCTCGATCTCGAAACGGTAGCGGTCGAGAGGATGTGAGGAAAGATACATCCCGACATATTCCTTCTCTTGCTGGAGGAGTGCGAGGATGTCTTCCTCCCCTGAGGATTCAGGCATTTCCGGACGGACCGGCTTCATCTCCTCCATCTCGCCGAACAGAGACGATGCGCTGTCCATAGTGTCGTTGCGGTAGAGGTCGGCGTAGTGTGCCAGGGCATCGATGAACAGTTCTCCGTCCTTGCAGGGTGAGAAGAACTGGCTGCGCTTGCAGCCGAAGGAATCAAACGCTCCCGAACATACCAGCGTCTCCAGTGCACGGCGGTTCACGCTGCCGGAGAGGCGTTCCATAAAGTCCCATACATCGGAGAATGGTCCGTTTTCCTCGCGGTCCTTCAGAAGCGCCTCGACTACGTTGTCGCCGAAGCCCTTGAGACCGCCGAGACCGAAGCGGATCTCTCCGCTCTTGTTTACCGTGAAATGGGAAAGACTTTCGTTGACATCCGGATTCAGAACCTTGACCTTGTGCAGCTTGCAGTCAGCCATAACCTTCTTCAGCTCTTCCATATTGGAAAGGTTGCACGAAAGGTTGGCCGCGAGGAACTCGGCAGTGTAATGGCACTTGAGCCAGGCGGTCTGATAGCTCACCCAGGCATAGCAGGTGGCGTGGGACTTGTTGAAAGCGTACTGGGCAAACTTCTCCCAATCCTTCCAGATCTTGTCGAGGGTCTTCTCAGGATGGCCGTTGCCCATTCCGTTCTTCATGAACTTCTCCTTGAGCTCCTGCATCACTGCAATCTGCTTTTTTCCCATCGCCTTGCGCAGCTTGTCGGCTTCGCCCTTGGTGAAGTTGGCAAGCTTGCGGCTGAGAAGCATCACCTGCTCCTGATATACAGTGACGCCATAGGTCTCAGCCAGGAATTCTTCCATTTCCGGAAGGTCGTATTCAATCTTCTGGTGTCCGAGCTTGCGTTCCACGAAATCTGGAATATAGTCCATCGGCCCCGGACGGTAAAGGGCATTCATCGCGATGAGGTCCTCAAAGCGCTCAGGGTGCAGTTTCTGCAGCCATTCGCGCATACCTCCGGATTCAAACTGGAACACGCTCGTGGTGTCGCCGCGGCCGTATTGTTCGAAAACTTCCTTGTCATCGATAGGAATGTTCTCAATGTCGAATTCCCTGCCCCAGCGGAGCTTTATGTTCTTCTGGCATTCCTTGATGATCTGCAGGGTTATGAGTCCGAGGAAGTCCATCTTGAGCATTCCCACGTCCTCGATGTAATGGCCGTCGTATTGGGAGGTCCAGACCTGCTGGCCGGTTTCCTTATCGGTGGAAAGGCAGATCGGGATGTAGTCGGTGAGGTTGCCGCGGCCGATGATCGTGGCGCAGGCGTGCATTCCCACCTGACGGATGCTGCCTTCGAGCTGCTGCGCATAATACAGGACTTCCTTGTTGATCTCCGGGCCATTGGCAAGCTCCTCCTTGAACTCAGGCACCAGACGGTAGCAGTTCTTCAGGGTAATCTTGACATCGGTGTCTTCCATACCCTTCTGGAAAGTTTTCTTTACGGTAATCTTCTGTTCAGGATTGTCAGGGTCGTCAATCTCTACATCCTTTTCTATCATCTTGAAACCGGACTTGAGTTCGTCAAGTTTCGGGTTGAACGGATATTCCTTCTCAATCTTCTCACTCAGGCGGTCGGGAACCATCTTGGTGAGGCGGTTCGACTCGTCGATGCTCACGTTGCTTATTCTGGCTACATCCTTGATGGCGCTCTTGGCTGCCATTGTGCCGAAGGTGATGACACGGGAGACGTGGTCTGAGCCATAGGTCTTCTCTACATATTCGTGAGCGGCCAGGAGGTTTTCAAAATCGACATCGATATCCGGCATACTGATTCGGTCCGGATTGAGGAAACGCTCGAACAGGAGATTGTACCGGATAGGGTCGAGGTTGGTGATGCCCAGGCAATAAGCGACGACGGAGCCGGCTGCCGAGCCACGTCCCGGCCCGACCATGAAGCCTTCTTTCCTCGATGCGGCAATATAATCCTGAACTATGAGGAAGTAATCGGGGAAGCCCATTCGGCAGATGGTCTTGAGCTCGAAATCGATACGCTCCGCCTGCTCGTCGTTCAGGGTTTCGCCGTAACGTTTCCTGGCGCCTTCGTAAGTAAGGTGGCACAGATAGGCGACCGAGCTGCAGAATTCGTCGCCGCGATATGTCCTGGAAATGACTTCGCCGGTCTTCTTGTCTTTCTTGATTGTGTAGTTGCCTTCCTCGATCACGCTCCTGTATTTTTCGAGATGTGATTCGATGTCGGCAAGGAAATCCTTGTCTATCTCGTATTTCGGAAGGACGTGGTCGCGGTCGATGGAATAGGCTTCTATCTTGTCGGCAACCTTGAGGGTGTTGTCAAGAACCTCAGGATGCCCCGGGAACAGCTCTTCCATCTCTTCCCGGCTCTTAAGGAACTCCTGCTGGGTATAGCGCAGACGCTTCGGGTCGTCTATGTTGGCGTTGGTCGTCAGGCAGATGAGCCGGTCGTGGACGGGGCCGTCCTCCTTGCGTATGAAATGGACGTCATTGGTTGCGACCACCGGAACGCCCATCTCTTCGGAAAGCTTGAAGATTTCCTTGTTTACAATTTTCTGGCTGTCACCGACCTCCCTGATTTTCTCCAGACTTTCGGCGGGGATGCCGGAAACCTGTGTCTCGTGGAGCATGACCTCGAGATAATAGTCGTCACCGAAGACGCTCTTATGCCATTCTATGGCCTTCCTGGCACCGTCAAGGTCGCCTGCCATGATACACTTCGGAATCTCGCCGGCAAGGCAGGCAGAGCAGCATATGAGGTTCTCGTGGTATTGTTCCACGATTTCGTGGGTGACCCTTGGCTTGTCGTAGTATTTTCCTTCGATGTGCCCGGTTGACACGATCTTCATAAGGTTCTTGTAACCGTCATAGTTCTTCGCAAGAAGAATCAGGTGGTAGTAACCTCGGTGCTCATTGTCTTTCAGGCGGTGGTCATAGTGGCGCGTGACGTAGATTTCGCATCCGATGATGGGCTTGATGCCGGGGTGCTTGCCCGCGTACTTGAAAAATTCCTTCACGCCGTAGAGGTTGCCGTGGTCGGTGATGGCGAGTGCAGGCATACCGAGCTCCTCCGCCCTGTCAAACAGCTTCGGAATGGCTGAAAAGCCATCCAGGATGGAATACTGCGTATGGACGTGAAGGTGAACTAATGACATATGGACAAAGATAAATAAAACGCCCGACCTTAGGAAGGCCGGGCGCATTATTGTTGATAACTTTTAAGAATTATTTCTTGAGAACCTTTTTCTTCTCGGCAGCCATTGTTGAATCGTACATAATCGGAGTACCGATCATGATGGATGCATAGGTACCGATGATGACACCGAGGCAGAGTGCTACGGAAAGACCTCTGATGGACTCACCGCCGAAGAAAGCGATTGTGAGCATAGGGAGGAGTGTAGAAACCGAGGTGTTGACGGTACGTGTCAATGTCTGGTTGAGTGACTTGTTGACAGTGTCCTTGAAATTGTCATTCGGATGCAGGCCGAGGTTCTCACGGATACGGTCGAAGATAACCACGTTATCGTTGATAGCGTAACCGATGATGGTCAGGATAGCTGCGATGAACGTCTGGTCAACGTCGAGGTTGAACGGAAGGATACCGCTGAACAGAGAGAAGAATCCGATGATGATGATTGCTGTGTGGGCAAGTGAAACGACGCCGCCGAGACCCCAGTTCCAGCCCTTGAAACGCATTGCGATGTAACCGAAGATTACGATGAGGGCGAGGATGATTGAGATGATGGCGTTGCGCTTGATGTCATTTGCGATTGAGGCGCCCACCTTGTCGGATGATATGATACCGTTAGGGTTGTCAAGGGTTGAAGTGAACTCGGCGAGTGAGAGATCCTCTGCGAAGAGTCCCTTCAATGACTCATAGAGCATACCCTCGATTTCAGCGTCAACGCTTGAAGCTTCTTCCTTGTACTTGTATGAAGTGGTGATCTTCATCTGGCTGTCGCCACCGAACTGCTTGACCTCGACAGAAGACTCAGGGTCAGCTGCATTGAATACCGCCTCAGCTGCACTACGGACACTCTCTGCGGTGACAGGCTGGTCGAAGCGTACGACGTATGTGCGGCCACCGGTGAAGTCAACACCGTAGGTAAAGCCCTTGAAACACATTGAAGCGATTGCAATGACGATGAGGGCACCTGAGATGATGTAGGAGTATTTGCGTCCGCCAAGGAAGTTGATGTTGGTGTTCTTGAGGAAGTTCTTTGAGAAGTTGTTCTCGAAGGTGATGTTCTTGCCTCTCTTCACGCGGTCCTCGAAGATGAGGCGTGTGATGAATATGGAGGTGAGAACCGATGTGATGATACCGATGATGAGGGTGGTTGCGAAGCCCTTGATAGGACCGGTACCGAAGAAGAAGAGTACGAGACCGGTGAGGAGGGTTGTAACCTGGCCGTCGATGATGGCGCTGTAAGCGTTGCTGTAACCATCGTGGATAGCCTTGCTGAGGCCCTTGCCTGACTTGAGCTCTTCCTTGATGCGCTCGTAGATGATTACGTTGGCATCCACCGCCATACCCAATGTCAATACCAGACCGGCGATACCAGGCAGGGTGAGGACTGCTCCGAATGCTGCGAGAGTGCCGAAGAGGAGAACGACGTTGGAGAGAAGTGCGATATCAGCTGCGACACCTGCGCCCGTGTAGAAGAGAATCATATAGACGAGAACGCAGATGAATGCGATCACGAATGAGATGAGACCTGCACGGATGGACTCGGCACCGAGTGAAGGACCTACGACCTGCTCCTGGACGATTGTTGCAGGTGCAGGAAGCTTACCTGACTTGAGGACGTTGGTAAGGTCGGTTGCCTCTTCGATATCGAAATTGCCGGTGATTGAAGAAGAACCTCCGGTAATCTCTGAAAGTACGTTAGGGTAAGAGTAGACGGTACCGTCGAGAACGATTGCAATCTGCTTGCCGATGTTCTCCTTGGTGAGGCGTGCCCAGATGTTGGCGCCTTCGGCGTTCATTGACATTGAGACGCTCGGCTCGCCACCCTTGCGGTTGTCATACTCGACGCGGGCGTCAGTGACGCAGCCGCCGTCAAGAGGAGCCTTGCCGTCGCGGCTGCTGGCCTTGATGGCAACGAGTTCGTAGATATTGTCGCCGGCTACGTATGGAGACGGCTTGACGCTCCACATAGGGCGGAATTCTGCAGGGAAGAGGCTGGCAACCTGATCCATGCGGAGATACTTGTTGATAAGTGCTGTGTCGGCTGCTGCTGCATAACCGATGCAGGCGGTACCGCGGTTCTGGTTAGGCGAGAAGATGCCGAAGAGAGGGTTGGCCTTCTTGTAGGCATCGAGATTTTCATCGCTGTTGTCCTGAGCCTTGATTTCCTGGGCTACGAGATCCTCCTCTGCGGAAACTTCTTCAGCAGCGGCTACCTCTTCAATACCGGCGGCGTTGAGCTCTGCGAGCACGCTGTTGGCCTCAATGAGGAACGGAAGGATTTCAGTGCAGTCGTAGGTTGTCCAGAACTCGAGGGATGCGGTGCCCTGGAGGAGTTTGCGGACACGCTCAGGTTCCTTTACACCCGGGAGCTCGACAAGGATGCGTCCGGTGTTGCCGATCTTCTGGATTGAAGGCTGGGTGACGCCGAAACGGTCGATACGGTTGCGGAGGACGTTGAATGAGTTCGCAACTGCGCTCTCCGCCTCTTCCTTGATGATGGAGACGACCTGGTCGTCTGTGGACTCCGGCTTGATGCGGTCACGCATTTCGTATGTACCGAATATCTGTGCGAGACGCTTGCCGCCTGAAACCTCTTTCCACGCGTCGGCGAAGAGGGTGATGAGGTCTGACTGGGAGTTCACGCTGCGCTCCTTGGCAAGAGCGAGAGCCTGCTTGAACTCAGGAGTCTGGTTATTGCCTGCGAGAGCTTTCACGAGGTCCTCGAGCTGCACCTGGAGCATAACGTTCATACCGCCCTTGAGGTCGAGGCCGAGGTTGATCTCCTTGCTCTGAACATCCTTGAATGTCTGTCCGAAATAGATTTTCTCTGAAGAGATTGAATCTGTGTAGCGACGTGTCTCGTTCTTCTTGAGTGAATCGAGGAAAAACGCGCGGTCAGCTTCCGGAACGTTTGCGAATGTGGCTGTCTGCTGAATCTGCTCAGCAATCTTTTCTGCACGATCCTCAGCCTTCTTGTTCTGGATGGCGGTCACAGCAGTGAACGACAGCTGCCAGAAGCAGGCGATGAGAAGCAAAATTGCCACAAGTCTGATAGCACCTTTACTTTGCATAATTATGGATTTTAAAAATTATTTCCAAAATAGTGCGCAAAGTTAGTATTTTTCTTAAAAGAAAGAAATTTTAAGCCGGGTTTTTGACTATCAGTTATCTGGAAGACTCGCGAAGCAGCCCGATGATTATGTCCCTGAGTTCCGTGAATTCAGTAAGTCTGTTCAAGTCAAAGTGGACGCGGTAACGCCAATGATGGTTGGAATCAGCAGGTTGGTTGATTCTTTCCAAGTCTCTTTCAGGCCGGCGCAACCCTGCATCGAGCGCCACCCAGTCCTGCAGAGGGAAGATGGCCAGCATTGATGGCGAGTTGAGGAATTCCTGCAGCATCCTGCGGACCTCCCAAGGCTCCGGGTCGTTCTGACACTGCATACGGAGTGTTTCCATATCGTGGCTTGAAGTCGCGCATACGCTCAGATATTTCCACTCGCCCTCGTGCTCCATCCCGCGCATCTTGAGAGACAGGATCTTCCAGTGGTCCATCACACCCGGAACGCAGTCCGGAACCATTCCGAGGTCTTCACCGCAGGCGAGCATCCCCGTAGCGTCAAGCAGCTCCGGAAGTTTCCTCTCGGCATTCCTGCGCCAGAATTCATCGTGGCGGTGGTAGAAAAAGTCGTTGTATAACGCACCGAAACGCTCCTGCTGCCACTGCGGCAGGTTCTGTGATGCCGGAGTGATCAGCGGCTGGAACATTCCCGGATGGCGCGGGTCCTCGTGGAAGAGCCCTTCGAGCGGCAGCTGCATATTGCTGATTTCTTCTGCGCTGTATGGCATAGCCGGATTGAAGTGCCCCATAAGTCCGCTGGAATATTCTGCCGGGATTTCCCAGATGCGGAAGAATCCAAGTATATGGTCGATTCGGAACGCATCGAAGAACTGACTCATCTTGCGCAGGCGGGATTTCCACCAGGCGAAGTCGTCCTTGGCCATCTCTTCCCAGTTGTAGGTCGGGAACCCCCAGTTCTGTCCGTCGGTGCTGAAGAAATCAGGTGGTGCGCCGGTAGAGGAGTCAAGGTTGAACAGTTCAGGATGCCAGTACGCCTCCGCGCTGTCTGCGCTGACGCCGATAGGCAGGTCTCCCTTCAGGAAGACGCCTTTGCTGTGCGCATAGGCGACCTCTTCGGCAAACTGCTTCTCGAGATGCCACTGCATCCATTGGAAATATTCCGGTTCCAGGGAGTCGCGTCTTGCGCAGAACTCGCAGTATTCCTTGAGCCAGTAGTTGTTTTCCTTGACGAATTTCTTGAAGGCGGCCGTAGCCATATCCTTTGCACCGTTCTGGAGGAATGCCTTGCGGATGAGGGCCATCTTTGCCTTGAACACACGCGGGTAGTCAAGTTCCGGAAGTGCGTTCAGTTCGGCCTGCTTTCTCTTGAAGGAAGGGGTTTCCTTGATCCCAAGGTCCTGCAGATGCATATACAGCGGGTGCAGGGCAAACGTGGAGATAGGGCTGTATGGATAAGAGTCCTTCCATTCACCCTTGCGGGTGGTGTCATTCACCGGCAGAAGCTGGATGATGCATTGGTGCGAGGCGGCAACCCAGTCGACAAGCGGACGCAGGTCACGGAATTCACCGATGCCGAAGTCATCCGCCGTGCGGAGGGAGAATACCGGAACCGCGGTACCTGTCCCGCGGAATCCCGGCTGGTCGAAGATCGAGGCCTGATGCCTGCGCGGGAACGGACATCCGGCAACAGGGCAGTCCATCCAGCTGTCGACGATCAATGCCTCCGGCTTTGCGGTATGGTGGGTCCATTCGGTCCTGAGTATCAGACCGTCCTGCATCAGGACGTACGTGTAATCCTTGAGGTCGGAGGCCTTAACGTCGACGGTGACGCTCCATACATTGCCTTCGCCCCACTGCATGGGGTGTTTCTTGTCCTTGATGACCAGAGAGATGCTCTCACCCCATCTGGTCCAGTATTCTATCTTGAAAGTCGTTTTCATAATCGAAAAATGTTAAAGAGCCTTGAATGATACGGCGAAACCGCCGCCAGGAACCATTGTCAGTTCCAGCTTGTCCTGCAAAGATACGACACTCTTTTCAATTGCGTAGGCTTGCGGGTTCTCATAGCAATCAGCATCAGGGGCATCCTTGTAGATGGTCGCCTCATAGTTTCTGCCTTCCTCGAGGAAGTCGAGGGCCACGCTGAAGGTACGGGTCTGCTCGTCGGTGACACCGCCAAGGAACCAGCTGTCGGAATTCTTGTCCTTGCGGGCAATCACGAGATAATCCTGCGGTTCCGCATAAAGGTAGCGGCTTTCGCTCCAGTCGATGGCGACGTCGCGTATGAACTGGAAGGCATCCATAAACCTGGAATAGTGCTCAGGCGTGTCTGCGGCCATCTGCAGAGGGGAGTACATCGTCACATAGAGAGCCAGCTGGCCGCATATGGTGGAATTTACGTGGCTGTCGTTCCCGCACCACTCCTTGAGGTTCTGCTCGAAGATGCCGGGAGTATAGTCCATCGGTCCGCCGTTCAGGCGGGTGAACGGCAGTATGGCCGTGTGGCCCGGAGCGATTCCGCCGAAGGCCTGATATTCCGTACCCATCGCGCTCTCGTTGCCGATAAGGTTCGGATAAGTCCTGCAGAGACCTGTAGGACGTACCGCTTCGTGGGCATTGACCATGATGTGATGTTTTGCAGCCTCAGTCACGGCATAGAGATAATGGTTGTTCATCCATTGACCGTAATGATGCTCGCCGATAGGCAGGATGTCGCCGACATAACCTGATTTCACGGCGTCATAGCCATATCTGTTCATCAGAGTGTACGCTTCTTCCATATGGCGCTCGTAATTGCGGACGCTTGAGGATGTCTCGTGGTGCATCACGAGACGGATACCCTTTGAATGGGCGTATCCGTTGAGTGCGTCGATGTCAAAGTCGGGATATGGGGTGACGAAGTCAAATACATAGTCCTTGTTGCAGTTGGCCCATTCCTCCCATCCGATGTTCCAACCCTCCACGAGCAGGGCGTCAAATCCGTTTCCGGCGGCGAAGTCAATGTATTTGCGCACGTTGTCGTTGTTTGCGCTGTGCCTGCCGTTCGGCGTTGCGGTGGAATAGTCGAAGTCGTCAAGCTTGACGGAAGCGGCATCGGTGTAGTGCCAGTTGCCGGCTCCTGCGATCATCTCCCACCAGACGCCCATATATTTGACGGGATGGATCCAGCTCACATCCTCGAGGGCACAAGGTTCGTTGAGGTTCAGCACGAGGCGGCTTGCAAGCTGCTCTTCCGCGCTCTCAGCCACCTGGACGGTGCGCCAGGGGGTGACGCAAGGGGTCTCAAGACGGCCCTTCCAACCCTGAGCATCAGGGGTGAGGTGGGCACGGAGCTTCTTCCCGTCGGCTACAAGATGCATACAGGAGTAGTCTACAAGGGCTGCTTCGTGGATGTTGACGTACAGACCTTCCGGCGTCTTCATCTGAAGGCTTGTCTGGACACAGGATGTGCTGTAAAGGGTCGTGCTGGAGTTGTACTGGTTGGTGTGTTTCTTGAATTCAGCGGGGATTCCTGTGAGGGTGGTGCAAGCATACTGGTATTCCTGAGAGTCATAGTCTCCCGGAATCCACCAGGCGGTGTTGTCCTGCGCGCAGTTGAACTCAGTCATCTCTTCCTTGATGACGAAGTGGACGAGAGGCTGGCCGTCAGGGAATTCATAACGGAATCCGAGTCCGTCGTTGAAACAGCGGAAACGGATGTCCATCAGTTTCCCGTCGGCTTTGTGGCGGAGCTTGACGAGCAGTTCGTTGTAGTGGTTGCGTATGCTTGATTCCTCACCCCATACAGGTTCCCAGGTCTCATCGGAACTTGCTGTCTCGGTGCCAATGATTTCGAAACCTTCGGTGAACATATAAGGCGGCACTTCGTCCGGTTTCTCAATCTTGTCCCCCTTGTACACGAGGCCCTGGTATTTCACGGTTCCGCGGAGTTCGAAGCCGAGGACTCCGGGCTCGAGGACGGAGATGTCCTTGTGGTCCAGGCTGTACATCGGACCTCCTGCTTCGGTAAGGATGAAGGTCATCCTGTTTGCGCCGTCGGGAGAGGTGAGATCTATGCTTCCAACAGCCTTTGGTACGCTATTGCACGCTGCCAGAAGGGCAAAGCTCAAGAATAATGCTGCTCTTTTCATTTATTGTAAGGTTATCAGTTTCTACGATTTCTCCAGTAATCACGTTTCTCCATTCACCGGGATGCGATTCCGTGAATTCCGCATAGTCGGCCCAAGGGATCCTGACCGGGTCAACGTTGTTGTTGAGGAATACAAACACAGCGTCGCTGCCTGTGTATCGGAAATATGCGTATGTGTTCTGTCTTGAGAGGAAATGGAGGGTCTTTCCGTGCTGTACGGCATCGGAGCCCTTGCGCCACTGGAAGAGTGCGCGCGTGAAGTCGTGGACGTCCTTTGCGGCCGCGTTCTCCGACCAGTTGTCCGGGAATTCGCGCCGCAGGCCGCCGTGGCCCTGGCTGCGGTCGCGGGAAGTCTGCAGAAGTTCGTCGCCGGTGTAGATCTGAGGGATGCCGCGTACTGTACCCACAAGCGTCATCACAAGCTTGACCTTCCGCGGGTCTTCTCCGAAGATGTCCGCGATACGGTCCTGGTCGTGATTGCTTGAGAACACCATAAGGTTCTCGACGTCATAGAGATAAACGTCATTTGCAATGCTGTCGTAAACCTTGGTTATTCCTTCGTCCCAGTTTTCATACGGAGTATTGAAGCTGTTGCACATCGCGGACTGGAGGCAGAAGTCCATAACGGTCGGAAGATTGGAGTTGAAACCGTCCCTGTTGGGGTTCCCGGCCTGCCAGTAAGCAACCTGCGGAACATTGTTCGACCATACTTCGCCGACGATGTTGAAGTTGGGGTATTCCTCGCGGACGGCCTTGCACCATTCCGACATAGGATATTTTTCGTTGTAAGGATAGGTATCCACGCGGAAGCCGTCCAGATCGGCCCACTCTATCCACCAGGCCGCCCACTGCTTGAAATACTGAAGCAGATAAGGGTTGTCGAGGTTCATATCCACCATCGAGGTGTCGAACCATCCCTCCTGCATGTTCTTGCTGTCAAGAGCCGAGCAGTAAGGGTCGTTCTGTGCGGAGAAGGCGCAGTTCGAGTGGGTATAGTCCGGCCACTGGTGGATCCAGTCGGCAAACGGGAGGTCCTTCATCCACCAGTGCCTGTCGCCCGCGTGGTTGGTGACGATGTCCATTATGACCTTGATGCCGTGGGCGTGGCATTCATTCACGAATTCGCGGTATTTGTCATTGCCGCCGAAGCGGGAGTCTATCTTGTAATAATCCGTGCAGGCATAGCCGTGGTAGCTTGATTCCGGCTCGTTGTCTTCGAGAGCCGGGTTCAGCCAGATGGCTGTGGCGCCCAGGTCGGCGATATAGTCGAGGCGGTCGACAATGCCCTGCAGATCGCCGCCGTGACGGCCGAAGAAGGCCTCATAGTCGGCATCTTCGAGCGTGTCGAAGGTGTTGTCGTTGGTGGGGTCTGCATTTGCGAAGCGGTCCGGCATAATGAGGTAAATCATATCCGAAGTGCTGAAGCTCCGGCGTGTGGCGGAACCTTCGCGGCGGGCGCCGATTTCGTAAGGGATGCTGAAGCTGCTGCCGTCGCGGCTGAATTCCAGCATATATGTGCCGGGAGCGGCATTCGCCGCAATGGCGACGTCGACGAAGATGTAGTTCGGGCTTTCGGCCTTGTGGGTGTCTGTGACGGTGACACCCTTGCCCCCGCTGATGGTGACATCGTAGCTTCCGATTTCAGTGCCGTTGATCATAAGCTGAAGCGGAGTTTTCATCCCAACCCACCAGCAGAGAGGCTCGATATGCCTGACAGGCTGCTTGTGGAAGCTGTCGATCAGCTGCTTGTAGAAAAGGGTGGTGGAATTCTCCTCCCACGCAGGCACGGGGTCTTTTTCGAAGAACTGGAACCTATGGTCGTAACCTATTTCCTGTGCGGTGTAGAGAAGAGGCTGTCCGCCAGGATGCGAGAAGCAGAGCGCCGTCATCTCCTGCCACTTGTCACCCATACGTTCGAATTCGGTGCCGGACCAGGAATTTTCGTCGTGGTTTGAAGTGAAAACAAGCCTCAAGGCGCCTTCGGGGAAGGTTTCCTCATTCCATTTGTAGTATTCTTCGAGCTCCTTCTCTCCCGCTTTCCCCTGTGCGATGTCATTCAGGAGATGGTGGAATTTCCAGGCGTAGGTTGCATCGAAACCGGCTTCGTGAAGCCAGGCTTCCTCGCCCTCCGCGAGGAAATAGAGCGGCTTGTCCGCGTGCTCGCGCAGCATCGCGATGGTCGGCGTCCAGAAATCCTGCGGCACCTGATATGCCACGTCGCAGCGGAATCCGTCGATGCCGCGGTCAAGCCAGAACAGCATCGCTTCCTGCATCGCCTTGCGCATGTCCGCATTGTCAAAATTGAGTTTCGCTATGTCGGTCCAGTCGTATTCGACGATGGTGTTGCCTTCGGCGTCGCGCACATACCAGTCCGCCGGCTTTTCAGTCACCCACGGGTGGTCCGGGGAGGTATGGTTGGCGACCCAGTCGATGATGACCTTCAGGCCACACTTGTGAGCCTTCGCGACGAATGCGTCAAAATCGGCAAGGGTGCCGAATTCAGGGTTGACGTTGCAGTAATCCCTGATTGAGTAGTACGAACCGAGCGAACCCTTGCGCTCCTTCTCTCCGATAGGATAAAGTGGCATTACCCACACGATGTCCACGCCCAGCTCTTTCAGGCGGGGCAGCTGTTCGGCCGCTGCCGCAAATGTCCCTTCGGGGGTGTACTGGCGTGTGTTGAACTCGTACACGACGGATTTGCTCCAGTCGGCGGTCTTGACGGTCTGTTCTTTTTGCGCGCAGCCGGCCAATGCCAGGACCGCGGCGAGTGCTAATGCTATTCTATTCATTTGATGCTATTGAATCGTTGAAAGGAGAGAGTGCCAGTGTCGGGGTTCCGTTTGAGAATGCGCCCTGGTCATAGCCATTGCGTGAAGGCTCTGATTCAGGCTCCCAAAGGAAGATGCCCATAAAATATTCTTTGTCTTTTGTGTTGTCGAGAAGGAATTGGAGAGCGGCCTTTGACTGTTCCGGCTGTGTTGCCGGCATTCCGAACTCGCAGAGCATGATCGGCTTCTTATACTTTGTATGGAAAGCGCCGAGATTGTCCACAAAGCACTGTGTCTTGGGTTTCCAGTCCGGATATCCGCCGATGGAGTTGTCCCAATAGGCTGGGTAGAGTGAAAATCCCATCATATCGTAATCCGCCTTGCCGCCCACGAGGTCGAAATACCATTGGACGGTGTCCGGCTCCCAGCCGTTGGCGATATGGAGGATGATGGTGGTCTCAGGATAAACTTTTCTGGCCGCTGCAGCTCCAGCATTGAATACCTTGATGAAATTTCCCGCTTCAGAGCCCTTGACGCGGCAGGTCTCCCACAACATTCCGTTGGTCACTTCGTTGCCCACCTGCACCCAGGCGACATCGATGCCGTTGCTTTTCAGAAGGGAGAGCACCTCCTCCGTATGGCCGGAAACGTCTTTGGCAAGCTGGTCGGCGTTATGCCCCTTCCAGGCAGCCGGAACAGGCTGCTTGCCCGGGTCGCACCAGCTGTCACCGTAATGGAAGTCAATCATTATCTTCATTCCCAGCGCCTGCGCGCGCTTGCACTTGACCAGGACATCCTCCTTGTTGCACCAGCCGTCGGCGGGATCCACCCACACGCGATGACGGACGGCGTTGAAGCCGATTCCGTGCAGCAGCTCCGTGCATTCCATCTCAACGCCCTGCGGCGAATAAAACCTGTACCCCCTGCTTTCCATTTCGGTCACCCAGCCGAGATCCGCGCCTTTGGCGAAGAAGGTCTTTACAGGCGGTTCCGGATCCGTCTTAGGCTCCGTATCCTTCTTTGTCTGGCAGGCGGACAGCGAAAGCAGCACAGCTGCAAATAAAAGGAATCTGTTCATATTGTACTATTGTAGGAAAAGCGCGGAGGCGTACCCTCCGAGGGTCAAGTTACCGTTCTTTACCGTCGCGCTTCCGTTTGAGCCTATCATGGCTGAAAGCTTGTCTCCGGACGGGCTGAAAGAGACAGTTGCAGCGGAAAAATTGTGAACCACGAGTATCTTCTGTCCGTTGTATTCGCGATACCAGGCGCCGATGGCACTGTTGCTGAGTCCGGTCTTTTCCTCAAAGCTTCCTTTGGCGAGAGCCGGGTAGCAGTCCCGCAGCAGGCCGAAGCTGCGATACAGGGCAAGCATTGAATTCTGGTCGGCCGCCTGGGCTTCGACAGAGATGTCCGGCGTCAGCATATTCTTGTCCACATTGCCGTCAAGCGCTGCTGAAGCTGCGCTGCCAGCATCTTTTGTCCACATTATCGGTGTACGCACATACACGTCGCCGTTGGCTTTTGTCCCCCAGTAACCCAGTTCCTCGCCCTGATAGATGTATGGTTCGCCTCCAGATGTCAGGAGCACTGCCGCCGCGAGCTTCAATTTGCCGGTGTTCCGGCCCAGCGTGGAGGCAATGCGGTCCTCGTCGTGGTTGGAGAGCTTTGTCGCGGCTATGGCATCGGAGCGCGTTGCAGTATACTTTTTGTGGTAACCATCAATGGTGGCGGCGAAGCCGGCCCCCTTCGATCCGTTTATTGCTTCGGTCAGACGCCAGCAGAAGGCGAATTCGAAGAACGCGTTGAGGCCCTTGTAATAAGGCGTGACGTAGTTAGGCTCGTTCCACTGTTCGCCGACCATATATATGTTGCCGGAGTGGCCTGCGGCCTTGTATGTGGCATTGCAGTGGTCGTAGAATTTCTTCAGGAAGGTCGGGTTCTCGTCGGAATTCTCGTTGTCATAGATATGCTTGACAGCGTCAAGACGGAATCCGTCGACGCCCATCATTATCCATTTGTCGGCAGCGGCGCAGACATCCTTGAAGGCCTCGGAGTCCTCGCAGCTTGCAGCCGGGCCGTAGTTGAGGTCGGGCATATATGAGCCGAATACGGACTGATACCAGATACTGCCCATCCAGGGCATCAGGATGTCGTAGTCGGAATTCGATTTCAGATTGAGCGGAACGCCCCAGACCAGAGTCTGGGCGTTCGTGGAGGCGGCACCGAACTTTCTGGTGCCCCATTCTGTCTTGCTGGTGCGTACGAGCACGCCCCAGGATGTTTCGAAACCCTCGACAGCAAGGGTGTATGTGTCATTGCCGGCAGAATAGAATTCCGGCATAGTGCTTTCGGTCACGGAACCATACCAGAGGTATTTCCCGGAGCCTGGTGTCCCGTCGTTGGCGGCGCTCTCCACCCTTTCGGCCTTCAGTGTCTGCGGAGTGCCGGAAGAGTTGCACTTGAGGGTGAACTTGACGTTGATCTTCCCCGGGTCCGTTCCCGAAACGGTCTGGGAATACCCGGATTTTGCTGTGGTGGAGAAATGGTAGTAACCGCGGTACCTGCTGTCCGGGTCGGCTTTACCCTGGATGAACCACGGGTGTTCTTTTGATGAGTGGTTGAGCACGAAATCAAGATAAACCTTGATGCCTTTCGAATGCGCTGCCTTGAGCATTGCCTCGAAATCCGCCTCCGTGCCGTAGGCGGGGTTGACTGCGCTGTAGTCCTCCACGTCATAACCGTGGTAGGATGTTGCAGGATGGACAGGCGAGAGCCATACGGCCTGCACCCCCATCTCCTTGAGATAATCAAGTTTGCTTTCGATTCCCTTGAAGTCGCCGGTTCCGTCACCGTCCGAGTCGCAGAACGAATAAACCAGGAGCTGGTAGCTGATGCCTGATTCACCTGTACGCGACGGCTTGACGGGGTCAACGGGGTCCGGCTTCACCGGATCCGGTCTGTCGGGTTCATTGGTTTTACATCCGGCCAGCAGGACGGCCAGGGTGAGGAAGATCAGAGGGAATCTTTTCATGGTCATAAAGATAATGAAAAAGAAGCGCCGGCAGGGCAGATCCACACCGGCGCTTACTTTATCGTGAATTATTCGTCGGCTGTGACCGTAATGGTCTCGGCATTGGAATCATAGGTGATCAGGTAATTACCTGCAGCGCACTGGATGTTGGCACCTCCGGCTTCGGCAGTGAATGCTGTGCCGAGAGCGCCCAGGGTGCCTCCGCGGTCATTATTCCAGGCACGGTTCTGACGGATCTTGAATTCGGTATCCTCGGCAAAGCTGACGAATGCAGTATAAATGCCCTTGGACTCGCTTTCAAGCATCACGACATCACCGTTCCAATCGTTGAAACCGCCGATTACGCCCCAGTCTGCACGGCCCACACCCATCTTTTCAAGGGCCGGGTAGTAGATTGCAAAGTAGTAGCCGGCATCAGGGAGGGCGATATTGTCACCATTGTTCGTTACGTCGAACGGCTCGCAGAAATCCGTGAAGGTTCCTCCGCGGTTCACGTCCCAGTTGGCGTCGAACCTGGCCTTGAATTCGCAGGCGGCGTCAGTCTTGAAAACGTAGCTCATCCACACGATATCGGAAGATCCCTCGCTTGTCTGGGTAGGGATCATAGGGATGTCGGCATCCCAGCTGGTGCCGTCGATCGTTCCGATGAGTGACCAGCCCTGAAGATAAATGATCTCTTCATTGGCGTCATAGATGACGATGTAGCTGCCGTCCGCAACGTTGATGTTCCGACCATCCGGAACAGCTTCGCTCACGGTTCCGACTGTGAGGTCTTCGCCTCCGCGGTTAACCGCCCAGTCGTGGTTGAAACGGATCTTGAATTCGCCGTTGATGGCAGTCTTCGGGCTCGCCCAGACTCCCGGACGTATCTCGGTCATCCAGATGTCGTTCTCCCAGTCGCCGTTCACGCCGATGAGACTCCAGGTATCTGACGGCATTGAATTCTCTACAAGGAGAGTCTCTGCCGCAGGGTCGTAGGTGATGACGAACTTGCCTTCGCCGCAGTTGATGTTGTCACCGCCGTTCGTTACGGCAAACGGTGTTCCGAGAGCCTCGAAGGTACCGCCGCGGTTTTCATCCCAGCCGTGGTTATAGCGGAGCTTCCATCCACCGGAGAGAGCTATGTCGCGTGCAATCCACTTTCCGTCAACTTCTTCCATATCAATATCGCCGGCCCATTCGTTGAAGTCGCCAATGATTGACCATACATTGCCTTCGGAAACGGTGATGGTACCCGCATTGGTGTCATAGACAACCTTGAAGAAGCCGTCCTGTCCGATGACGATGTTGTCACCTCCGGCAACGGCCTCGAACGGGGTGCCGAACGCGGTGAATGTTCCGCCGACATTCTCATCCCAGCCGGCATCCTTGCGGAGTTTCCAGCCCTGGTCTGCAGCGACATTGAAGTAACCTGTCCAGACGCCGTCCTTCTCGGTCATTTCCACGTCGGTTGCCCACTCATTGAAGTCGCCGATGATGCCCCAGCCCTCGTATGTGACTGGCTCCGGCTCCGGCTCGTCGATGGTAGGCTCTTCCTGTCCGTACATTGTAGCGTCGACAGTTGCAGTGAGCACTTCGTCATTCATATAGAAGTATATACGGTACTGACCGGCCTCGATGGCGATGTTGTCGCCACCGCCTGCGAGATTGTCGAGGCTGCCGCCCCAGTTGTTGTCCCAGGCACCGTCGAGACGGAACTTGAATTCTGTTGCGGATGCTGCGTCAACATCAGCCCAGAAGCGTCCCTTGTACATATTGTAGGTCATCTCGATATCGTTGTCCCAGTCTCCGTTGAGACCGATTACTCCGACCTTGTCGAATGACATGAGCTTTGTCAGGACAAGCTGATCCTTGTTGAATGAGAACAGATAGTATCTCTTCTCGCCGTAGCAGATGATGTTCTGTGATCCGTCGCCGTTGATGAGCTGTACGCTTGCAGCTTCGGCAGCTTCGCCCTGGCTTGCGCTTCCCCAGTTGCCTGAGTCGTTATCCCAGTTGCCGCCGTAGGTGATCTTGAAGCCGTTGGCTGCACTGCCGCTTTCGTTCTTGCACTGGAAGTCGATGACGCCGCGGTAGATGGTGCCGTCGCCGGAATAGTTGAAGAGCTTCGGGTAATCTGAAGGCGCCCAGCCCTGGTAGTCGCCAGGAACGTCGCAGACGTCGAGGACCTTCTCGGTCTCGTAAGGAGTGTAAACGGCTCTTACGAGATTGGAGCTCTTCCTGGTGCTCTCGACAGCGCCTTTCTCGTTCATGATGAAGGCGTCAAGTCTGAATTCAACGGCGAATTCCTCGTTCGGCGTGGCGCCGAGGTTGCCGAGGAGCTTGTTGAGCTTCGGCTGTTCGATGGAAATCTTGCCGTCACCGATGGTAGCATCGACCTTCTTTGCATTCTCGAAATCCGCGCCTTCCGCATTCACGAACAGGGTATAGGAAACGGGAACGGTGACATTGAAGTTCGCTGCGTTATACTGTGCTGTTATAGGCGATCCGTCCTCTGACAGTGCACCTCCGGCGAATTCGCCGAGGGTCTGCACCGTCACGTTTGCAGGATCGTAGATAACATCGATATGCTCCTGGACACAGGATGTCGCGAACAGCCCTGCAAGAGCTAAGAGAGATGTTATAAATATCTTTTTCATATTCTTCTGCTAATAACCTGGGTTCTGTTTGAGGTTGCCATTTGAGTTGAGGTCGGCTGAAGGGATGGAGAAGAGGTTGAATTTGCTGTCAACCGCGGTTCCATCCTTGGCGCCGCCCTTGAATTCCCAAAGGTACTTGTCGGTTGTAAAGAGACCGAAGCGGATAAGGTCCTGGCGGCGGAATCCTTCCAGATAGAGTTCGCGTCCGCGCTCATCGATGACATTTTCAAGAGTGAGGGCGAGATGGCCGAGGCCTGCACGTTCGCGGACTTCGTCAAAGTAGCTCTGTCCGTCTGAAGCGTTGGCCGCATTGCGGGCTGCGCATTCAGCATACATCAGGAGGACGTCGGCGAAGCGGAATACAGGGAAGTCGGTGTCCACGAAACCCTGAGCCTGAGCGGCGCTGCCGTCGTGGTTGATGTTGGAGAATTTCATTGATTTCCAACCTTCTGATGCGCCGTCGGCATCACGCAGCTCGCTGATGTACTGGCTGAAGCCGCCCTTGAAGAACATTGCGCGAGCATCGTTCTCCTCGAACTTGCTTGTGAAAGCGCCGGTGAGGCTGAGGCCTGACCAACCTGAAGAAATACCCACCTGGGCAACGTCCATAGTCTTTTCCGGCTTTCCGGTGACGGAGAACGTGCTGGCGAAAACAAGGAAGTTGGTTGAGCCGTAAGAGTGCAGCTGGTTGCCGTCCTGAGGTGCGACGAAGATAATCTCGTCTCCAAAGAAGGTAGAGTTGCTTGTGCACAGATGGTTGTCGGCGCAGAAGAGGTCCTTGTAATTCTCGTGGAGAGCATAGAACGGTATGAGACCGTCGCAGACCTCTGCACATTCCTTATACATTGCCTGGCCTTTCCAGACTTCTGCGTTGAGGTAAAGCTTGGCGAGAATCATCATCACGAGGCCCTTGTCGGCGCGGCCGTACTCGGCAGCACCCGGTGAGCGGAGAGAAGCGTTGTCGATGAGGTCCTTGGCTTCTTCAACCATCCAGTCGAAGAGGTCGCCGCGCATTTTCTGCTGAGGAGGATTTGAGCCCACGCTGTCTTCTTCTGTCGAGAACGGAACGTTGCCGAACATATCGATGGCGTGATAGTAGCTGAGGAGCCTGAGGGCGCGAGCCTCTGCAATGTACTGCTCCTTGTGGTCATAACCGTTGATTGTGGAGTTGTTTGACCTGCGGATGAATTCGTTGCACTGGCTGATCTGGAAGAATATACGCATATACATACTGAACACGAACTCATTGGAAGAGTTCCAGCAGAGGTTGTGCAGATCGAAGAGGGTACCGTCGTTCCAGCAGCAGGTCATTACGTCTGTAGTGAGCTCCTGAAGGTTTACGACTGCACGGAAATACTGGCCATAACCGCCGTCCACGCCGTCGATGTCCGGACCGCCGTTCTCACCGTATGAACTTGATGAGCAGAGGCCCTGATAACATTTTGCGAGGAACTGGCCGAAGGCCTCGTCTGAATTGAGGACGTCTTCAGGAAGTACGGTATTCGGGTCGATAGGAGTAACGTCGAGGTCTTTAACACAAGAGGATGTGAAGCCTGCAACAATTACTGCCGCGAGTGCTGATGCTATAAAATTAATCTTTTTCATATCTCTATAGTGTTAAATTAGAAATTGAACTTCACACCGAGGATATAGGTGCGTGGTCTAGGATACATATTGTTGTCGATGCCGGAGAAGATTTCAGGGTCGATACCCTTGTATCCCGTGATGGTGGCGACATTCTGTACCGTTCCGAATACGTTGAGATTCATATCGCGTCCGGCAACTTCAGCGAGCTTGAAGCAGTAGCTGAGAGTGATGTTGTCGATCTTCAGGAAAGAAGCGTCGGTGACATACATGTCTGACCAGTACTGCGCGAAGTTCTGGAAGTTGTGCTTTTCTGCGGTTGTGTAACGGTTGTTGATGAAGCTGTTGGTGCTGAGGTCCGTAAGGAGGTCACCGTTGCTCATCACATTGTTATAGACATAATTGCCTACGTTGGCGTGCGCGTTCATCGCAAGGGTGAGGGCCTTGTATGAAACCTTGGTGTTGAAGCCGAAGGTCCAGTCCGGAGCAGCCTTGTGGAAGCAGTATTTGTCGTTGGTGTTGATGACACCGTCAGCGTTGCGGTCTACATAGACACCTTCGATAGGATTGCCTGCGGTGTCATAGACCTGCTGGTAAACGAAGAACGAGTTAGGTGCCTGGCCGGTCTGGTGTACCTGGACGGTGTTTCCGGTACCGCCGCTGATGCCGCCGGTATCAACTCCGTGGTAATTTGCGCTTTCATCCTCGTTGGTGAGGCGGGTGATGAGGGTCTTGTTCCAGGCGGCGTTGAAGCCGATGGTCCAGGACCAGTCGCGGGTCTGGACAGGAATGGCATTGATTTCGAACTCGACACCGGTGTTCTCAAGGTCACCGATGTTGGCGTTCAGGTAGTTGGAGAGGTTTGCGCCCGCAGCAACCGGGGTGTAGTTGAGGAGATCCTTGGTGAAACGCTTGTAGAAGTCGATGCTACCGAAGATTCTGTCGCCGAGGAAGCCGTAGTCGATACCTGCGTTCCATGTGATGGTGGTCTCCCACTTGAGGTCGGCGTTGTAACCCTTTGCCGTAATCGGCTGTACGAAGCCGGCTCCGAAAGGATACATACAGGCGTTGGTGTTATAGACATAGGTGGCGAGGGTCGGATAGTAACCGCTGCCAAGATCCTGCTGGCCGGTCTGACCGTATGACAGACGCAGCTTCAGGGTTGAGACAGAATTGGAATACTTCAGGAATTCCTCATTCTTTACGTTCCAACCGAATGCGAATGAAGGGAACAGACCCCATTTGTTGTTTGCAAAGCGGGATGTACCGTCAGCGCGGAAGGTCGCCGTGAGGAGATAGCGGTTGTCGTAGTTGTAGTTCAGACGGCCGAAGAATGAGACGAGGAACAGTTCGCCCTTGTTCGTGACAGGGCTGCTGAGATAATAGCTTGCGTCTGTCTTAGGGGTGCTGTCGGCCTTGTAGGTCTCATTGAATGATTCGCTGTAGAAGTGCTGCCAGCTATAACCTGCCATAGCCTCGAAGTTGTGCTTCTCGGCCCAGGTGTGGCTGTAGTCGGCGTAGAGTTCGAGAGTCTGGTCGATCTTGGTCTGGTTGTAATTCGTATGATAACCGGAAGCGTGGTTGTTGGCCTGCTGGTTGGTTGAGTGCATACTCTGCTCGGTGTCAGGAGCCACGTCCACTGTTCCGTTGGAATGTGTGTAGTCCAGACCGAGGTTGAGGTTGAGGCGAAGGTCTTCCAGTCCGTGAATCTTATAGTCGATCTGCACGTTGCCGAGGAAACGCTTTGCATTGCTGATGTCCTTCTTGTCGTTGATGAGAGCCACAGGGTTCTGGTTTGCCATTGTGTTGCAGTTGTCAACGGTGAAGGTACCCTTGCCGTAGTTCCACCAGCTGTAGCCGTTCAGACCGTTTGCGTCATAAACCGGACGGGTCGGGTCATACTGGACGGCCTGTGTGATTGCTCCTGTATTTGCGAAGCGGGTGTCCATATTCATGCCTTTGCCGTTGAGGCTGACGGTGAGATGGTTGTCGAGGAAGGAAGGATTGAGGTTGAATGCGATGGTCTCGCGCCTCATCCTGGAGGTCTTCAGGGTTCCGTTGTTGTCGAGGAAGCCGACAGACACGCGGTAAGGAAGGCTCCATTTGTCATTGCCGCCCTTTCCGGAGATCGCGATGTTTGCGTCATAGGTCTGGGCAAGCTGGAAGATTTCCTTCTGCCAGTTGGTGTTGGCTGAGCCGAGACCGGTATAGATGTCGCTGCCCTGTCCGTACATCTTGCCGACGAGGTCGCGGAGACCGTCTGCATCCAGGACGTCAACGTACTTGGCGTTCTGACTCAGGGAGGCCGTGAAATCTGCGTCGATGTGAGGAACCTTGCCGCTGTTCTGTCCCTTTTTGGTGGTGATCATAATGACACCGTTGGATGCGCGGGAACCGTAGATTGCGGTAGCGGAAGCGTCCTTGAGGACGGTGAAATTCTCGATATCGCTCGGGTTGATGGAGGCGAGGGCGTTGCTTGTTCCGCTGATGCCGTCATTTGAAACCGGGAGACCGTCGATGATGATGAGAGGGTCGTTGGAGGCGTTGAGTGAAGAGCCGCCGCGGATTCTGATTGTGGAGGCTGAGCCCGGAGCGCCATCACCCGAGGTTATGACGACACCGGCTGACTTGCCCTGAAGCAGGTCGGTTGGTGATGTGGCGATACCCTTGTTCAACTGGTCTGCCTTGACGGAAGACACGCTGCCTGTAAGGTCGCTTTTCTTGACAGTACCATAACCGATTACAACGACCTCGTCGAGGAATTCTGCATCCTCTGCGAGAACGATGTTGGATGGCATCTCTGATGCCTTGTAAGTGACGGTGGCATATCCAATGCAGCTGACTTCGATGATGGCATCTGCAGAGGAAACCTGGAGTGAATAGTCGCCGTCGAGTCCGGTAACGGTGCCATTGGTCGTGCCCTGTTCAGCAACAGTGGCTCCAATGACAGGTCCCGACTGGTCGGCCACCGTACCCTTTACCTCGTATCTGCCCTGGGCGGATACGTTTACAGACATCGCTGCTGAGAGAACGATGCCCGCAAGAATGGTTAGGATTCTTTTCATTAGAATTGTGGTTAAGAAATAGTTAATTATTTATGGATTGTTCGTGTTCTTTCACGAAAATGGTCGCAAATGCGCCGCAGACAAGCAGAACCGCCGCGACGATGAACATATTCACCTGCGTTCCGCCAACCAGGTTGAGGATGAGTCCTCCAAAAGCGGCGGCAATGATCTGCGGAAGGCAGATTGCGCAGTTGAACAGTCCGAGATAGGTCCCGATATGGTCGGAAAGGGCGTTGGTCACGAAAGTGAACGGAATGGCAAGCATCGCCCCCCAGACGACACCTATAAGAAGGAAGCTGACAATCAGGAGATACTGGTTGTGCAGGAAGAACACTGACAGGAACCCCGCGGCTCCTATCATAAGGCTGGCAGTGTATGCCCGGCGGAGGGTCTTGAAGCGCGGAATGGCAAAGGCCCACAGCATCGCGCCTATGGCCTCGACGGCAAAGAGGACGCCGACCCAGTTGCCTGCGGCCTGGTAGCCTGACGAGGCGGCATCAGTGGTTCCCCAGCAGGTTTCGGCGATGGCTCCGTTGGTGTATGTCCACAGGAAAAGGAACGCGGCCCAGCAGAAGAACTGCACGAGGCTGACCGTCCAGAATGTCTTCGGGGCGCGCTTGAGGAGCCTGATGAATCCGGGATTATCTTCTTTGGCCGTTCCCGAGGCATCGAGCCCGTGAAATTCGGCATACTCCTTCGGCGGCATCTCCTTTACCTTGAAGAATGTAAAGAGAACACACAATATAAGGATGGCCGCGCCGCAGTAGAAGCTCCAGATCACGGAATCCGGAATCACGCCCTCAGGCGCCGTGTTGGCCAGGCCGATCCAGGTGAAGAATATAGGAAACAGGTATCCGACGAGGCTGCCTGCATTGCACAGGAAGCTCTGGATAGAGTATGCCTTCGCCTTCTGTTCCTCGCACACCATATCGCCGACCATCATCTTGAACGGCTGCATTGCCACGTTGATGGAAGTGTCGAGGAAGATGAGCGAGAAGAGACCGAACCACATTGCGGCATTGAGACCGAGGAAAAGGTATGCCTTTCCAAGATTGAAGCTGCCGGCGTTTGGCAGGAGCATCATTACGGCGACCGCCACTATGGCGCCGACAAGCAGATAGGGCTTTCTGCGGCCCATGCGGCACCAGGTCTTGTCGGACCATTTGCCGATGAGCGGCTGTACAATCATTCCCATGAGAGGAGGAAGTATCCAGAAGAAACTCAACTGATGCGGGTCGGCACCGAGAGTTGCGAATATGCGGCTGATGTTTGCACTTTGCAGGGCGTATGCAATCTGCACTCCGAAGAATCCGAAGTTCAGGTTGAAGAGCTGCCAAAAAGATAGTCTGTGGTTGTTGGCCATGGTTAATGTCTAGTGTTTCGAAACAGCCGCAAGATAGGCAAATCAACGATATCATTTATATGCGCGTGACAAATTGCTTGAATTTTATGACGAAATTGAAGAATTTAGCGACGAATTGCTAACTTTGTACCGTTATCGACTGCTATTTTTGATGAAAGTAAAGAATATTCACGTCTGGCTCATTCTGGTCTTTGCGGCCCTCCATTTCTTCTGCTGCATCTCCTGCAGAGCGTTAAAGGTTGCAGATGAGCACGTTCTGACATTGCTTACCATCGCAATGATCTTCATTCTGTGCTATTGGCGCGAAATGAAGATTTTCTCCATGATATCGGCTGTCATCATCGTCAACGTGATGGCATATCTGACCGGCAATTCCCTCCCGAAACTGCTGACCCCGCTGATGGGCGAGACGGTGTGGGTCTATGCCACTTCCACCTTTGTCACCACCCTGGTGCTGGGCTTCTCTTTCGAATTCGTGATGAATCTCCTCAGCAAGGGGCGCAAGGAGCGGCAGAATTTCAGGCAGAGATGGATTGTACACCTCAACGACCGCATCGTGCCTGTCAAGACGGAGCAGATAGCCTATTTCTTCTCTGAAAACAAGAGCAATTATCTCGTTGCCGACGACGGCAACAAATATCTTATCGACTCCACGATAGAATCGATTGAGCGTGACCTGGACCCCGCAGCATTCTTCCGCATCAACAGAGGAAGCATCGTGGCGCTGTCCGCAATCGACAGCGCAAAGAAAAAGGCCGGACGCTACGTGGTGGAGGTCCACCCGGCGCTCGGCCTCAATATGGTTGTCGCCCGTTCGAGGGTTGACGCTTTTCTTGCCTGGCTTGCCCGCTAGAGCCCGTACCAGCTTGCGAAAATCCTGTTCCAGAGCTTCTTCGGGAGAATCACGCTCAGCGGAATGGACATTTTCTGAACGAAAGTCGCGATGGTGTAACTGCACTTCGGGTTCTTCTTCATCACGATCCTGGAAATCTCACCCGCAAGATATTCGGGTTTCAACCCTGTCCTTTCATCGTTTTCCATACCTTCGATGGAAGCCTTGTAGGATGGGTATGCTTCGTATGCCTCTTCGCTTTCAACCTTTTTGCGCGAGCCTGTGAAACCGGTGGCGAAATCGCCGGGCTCGATTACGACCACCTTGATGCCGAATTGCCTGACTTCGAGCCTCAACGCGTCACAGTAACCCTCGATCGCGAACTTGGAAGCAGAATAGAAGCCCTGGAACGGCAGCCCAAGCTTTCCGGCGATGGAGCTGAAGCAGATTATCGTTCCGAAGCCCTGTTTCCTCATTACAGGAACTACGTGGTGCAGGAACCGGACCATACCCATGAAGTTCACGTCCATCTGCCTCTGCGCCTGGGCAATGCTTGTGAACTCGAGCGGACCGCCGATGCCCATACCTGCGTTGTTGATGAACACGTCGATGCGTCCTTCCGCATCGACAACCTGCTTGACTGCGGCCTCCACATCCTCGTCGGAAGTTGCGTCGGCCTTGATGTATGTTACTCCGGGGATGAAGTCTCTGGCGCTCCTGTGGGTGCCGTAAACGGTATGCCCGTCAGCAGAAAGTCTTTCAGCCATAGCCTTGCCAAAGCCGGAAGTGATGCCAGTGATGAAGATGATCATATTGCAAATATACTATTTTTCAGATGCGATTGTACAGGCGACGACGTAACCGGTTGACCAGGCGGCCTGAAGGTTGAATCCTCCCGTGACTGCATCAATGTCCAGAACTTCTCCGGCGAAGAACAGTCCCGGATGCGTCTTGCTTTCCAGGGTGTTGAGGTCAATGCCGGCCAGATCGACACCGCCGCAGGTCACGAATTCTTCCTTGAAGCGCGCACGTCCCGTTATCTGGTAGCTGTCTGCTGTGAGCGTGCTCACGAGTTTGTTGAAACCCTTGCTCCCGAGTTCCTGCCAGCGCAGGTCGCCCCTCAAGCCTGCCCGTTGCTGCAGGTGTTGCCAGAGCCGTTCCGTTATCCCTTCCGGGTGCGCGTTTGCCACGAATTTCTTCCCGTTGCCGGAAATGCAGTCGTCCAGCAGCTGCCGCGCTTCGGACTCCGGACGGTCCAGCCAGTTCACCAGCATCGTGGCGCGATAAGCGTTGTCGGCAAGATACCTTGCAGCGTAGGAGCTGAGCTTCAAGGTGGCCGGTCCGCTGACGCCCCAGTCTGTGACCAGAAGTGTGCCGTGAGAGCGGAATGCCGTGCCTGCGAGGCTGAGTGCGACATTTTCCGCAACGGTCCCCATCAGGGACCTGAGACTCTCGTCAGCGATTTTGAAGGTGAACAGAGACGGGACGGTGTCGGTTATCCCGATATCCGGCGGAAGCATAGCCTGAAGGGCTGCCTTGCTGTTACCCCCCGCGGTCACTACAATGCAGTCGGCGTCCAGTTCCGAGAGGCTGGTGATTTTCTTGTTGCAGACCAGCTTCACGCCCAGTTCGCGCATCAGGCGCTCCAGCGTGCGTACGATCTGCATCGCATCCTGGCTGACAGGGAAGACACACTCGTCGTCCTGAGTCAGCAGCGCCACTCCCTCCCTCTCGAACCATTCCATCGTATCCTGTTGGCTGAACGCCCGCAGGGCCCGTTTCATCACCTGTTCGCCGCGGGGATAGGCTTCCGCAAGGCGGGAAATGGCGGCAAAGGAGTTAGTCAGATTGCATCTGCCACCTCCCGTGACAGCGACTTTCGCCAACGGTTTTGCGCCGGCTTCATAGATGGTGACATCCATATCAGGCCGTCTGCGCTTCAGTTCGATGGCGCAGAAACAACCGGCGGCGCCGGCACCGATGATAATCGTTTTCGGCATATTGCACAAATATAGAAAAGAGATTACAAGAATTTTTACTATTTTTGTAATTACTGACGGTTCTGTATCATGAACTTTGTATTTGGGTATTCCATACCGGCTGCCTTCGCACTTATCGGGGCAATTGTTCTCTTCATAAAATCAAGGACGGGGAACAAGGCTCAGCGTTCAATGGCTATACTTCTTGCTACAATGAGCATCGCGGCATTTATGTACGCGATGTATTTTGATGCACCGAACGCAAACAGCATATGGTTTGACCTGATATACACGGCTACGGCGCCGTTCTGCGCACCCCTGTTCTGTATGTTCGTCATTAATCTGACCTCCACAAGGGGCATTACCAACAAGACCTGGCATCTGTTCATCGTTCCAATGGTATATGCCATTACGGTGTATGTCATCGAGATATTCATGACGCCGGAGGACAATCTGGCGTATGTGATGAATATCACCCACGGAGCCGGGTATTCTGCCGGGGCCACCAAGGCTTATGAGGTGATGACGCTGGTCGGATACACTATTTTCGGGGTGGGCCTCCCTCTCGAAATCGCCCTTTCGCTTGCCTGGGCCGAGAACAAGCTGAACAAGTACAAGAGGCTTATCGATGACTATTATGCCTCCAATGAAGGGAAGTCGGTATATGCCAGCCATATCATCAATATATGTGTCCTTCTGATGCTTCCTGTCGCCGTATTCCTGACTTTCGTTCCGATCAATGCGGAGGTTCCCGACAAGATTGTCTGGACGATGATAGGTCTTGAATGTCTGTTGATTTTACTGATAGTCATATACGCATTCAGGATATGCTACACGGCCGAAGACCTTCTGGAACTTATGGAGGAGGATGGCCAGCACACCGGTCCCCTGACCACGTTCGAGAGTCTGAAAGTCAAGTTGAAGCAGCTTACCGATGAAGGCATATGTCTTGACCCGGATATCTCACTTGTATCTCTTGCAAAGACAATGGGCACCAACCGTACCTATGTTCAGAAAGCAATTGTCGAGACCTACGGTGTTTCCTTCTCCGACTATGTCAACAGCCAGCGCATCCGTCATTCTCTGGAACTTATGCAGATTATGCCGAGAGAGAATATTGTCCTGAAACAGATTGCCACGGAGAGCGGCTATGCATCATCATCATCTTTTTACAGGAATTTCGAACTGTTCACAGGTTATTCCCCGACCGAATGGATGAACAAGAATCTTAAATGATGATAGAGATAGAGCGGAAATTCCTGGTCAAAGGCGACTTCAAACCTGAAGCATACGACAAAATACGCATCCGTCAGGGCTATCTGTGCTCAACGGGCAGGACCGTGCGTGTGCGCACCTGGGGTGACACTGCGTTCCTGACAATAAAAGGCCCGTCCGACGCAGCCGGTCTCTCCCGTTTTGAATGGGAAAAGGAAATTCCCGTGGAAGACGCCCTGCAGCTTCTGGATATCGCCGAGCCCGGCATCATCGACAAGACGCGCTACCTTGTCAAAAACACCGATGGCTGCCATATCTGGGAGGTTGATGAGTTCCACGGCGAAAACGACGGACTCATCGTTGCCGAGATAGAACTTGGCTCGGAGGACGAAAAATTCGCCAAGCCTGAATGGCTTGGCGAAGAAGTCACCGGCGACCGCCGGTATTATAATTCCCACTTGTCGAAGAACCCGTTCAAGAACTGGTAGCCTAGTTGGCCACCATATCCTTGAATGCAGCGCCGAATGTGAGATAGCCCACATTTCCGGCGATGGTACCTTCGTTCTGTCCCCACAGGAACGGCCAGTCGTCGAAGTTCTCGAAATGGTCAGGCTTTCTGAACAGGACGCCCGGAGCCACGTTGCCCGGAATGAATGAGAAGTCGGCGCGGTTGTTGCCATAGAAGACGGCCTTCGGACGGGCGGCGCCCACGGCGGCTACCAGAGAGTAATTGTGGTATGGGTGACAGCCGAACATATAGGCGGCGGCTCTGTAGGCTGCATCCTTTGAAATGATGTCCGGGAAGTACTTGTTGGCGAGTGCCGCGGTTGTGCCGAGGCTGACTACGGAACCGCTGCCGGCCCAGTTGCCAAGTCCGATGGTGACACCGTAAGGATTATCTTCTTCGAGGCTCTTGAGATAGTCGTTGTATTTCTCAACTCTCGGGCGGAGGCTTTCCTTGAACGCCTCATCCTGGAACGGGATGGAATCGAGGGCTGAGCGGATGTCAACATAGTTGCCCTGCCAGTTGTTATTGTTGCCGCGAGGAGCCCTGCGAGGCATATTCTTCATAAGTTCCGTCGCTTCCTTGCGAAGCCTTGCGCCTTCCTTGCCGGCCTTGGCCGCGAGAGCGTCATCATAGCCTGCGAGCACGCGTGCAGCATCTTCGAGGACAGCTGCTGCGCGGAGGTCGAGACCCGGGTTGCGGCTGGTGAATGCCCACATATCATCCGGTGTGCCGCTTGACTTTCCGTCTGCGGAGATCTGATAAGGCTTGAGCCTCGGGTCGTAGTGACGTCCGTCAGTGATGGCTGCGGCGTCGCCGAGATGATGGTAGTTGAAGAGCACGGAGTTGGAGAGAGTCTGCGACATATGACCTATCTGAGTTGCCTGGGCCACGATGTTGAGAGTACCGTGCTTGATGTACTGGATAATGTCTGGAATACCGTCCGGGCGGTGCAGGTCAACGATGCGCATATCTTCATCGACGAAGGTCTCGTCGCGCATAGGCTTGAACAGATCCCAATATACGATCAGGCTCTGGATCACGCTGATGTTGGATCCGGTCTCGATGTCGAAGTCGCCTGCATCGAAATAGCCACCGACGTTGAGGCCAGGGATAAGCTCGAGAGCCTTGTATTTCGTATCGGTGGTCGGGCCCTGTCCGTGAAGGTCGAAATGGTCGGTAGGAGCCGGAGCCTGGAGATATCCCTCCTTGAAAGGCTCACCGTGCCATACGCGATAGCCTTCGTTCACGAGCATATGGTTCATATGGATAGGGATCCAGACGTCGCTGGTGGCATCGGTGATCTTGTCGTAAACGCTGTCGTCGATGATGAAGTTGCCGGTCTTGCTGTCGCCATACTTGATGTAGTACACACCCGGCTCCCTGACTTCGCTGAAATCGAATTTTGCGTAATTGTATTTGTAGTAACGGCCCCAGACCTTGGTTTTTGCCGTGAATGCCTTTGTCTCCTTGCCATCTTCGCCCACCTTGTAGAGGGAAGCAGTCGCACAGACCTTGTCGTTCGGGTCGAGTTCGATGACCGCAACCTTCGGCTGGTCAAGGACATATCCGACCTGGGAGAATCCGATGTTCGGCTCCCTTACCCAGTTCTCGATGGTATTCGGGGTGACGGTCCAGCTGACGACCTTTCCGGTCTGGCCTGCCGGAAGGTAGGTGCGGAGCACATACCAGCCGTTCTGGGCGATGACACGTCCGTCGAAGAGGTTGAGTTCATTCTCCGAACTGACTGTCACCATATGCTCCGGGTCTTCCGGTGCCATAATGATCTTGTGGCCGGTTTCAAGCGGGAGGGCATCCACGAACTTGCCGGTGCCGCGGTCGTCGTAGGTGACATAGCCCTTGAACTGGCGTGGCTTCTCGCTGTTCGGACGAACTGTCGTCTCGCTTGCGGTGTAGCGCGGGAACCTGTTCAGGCGGCCATCCATCGTATAGGTCTTCTGCCAATACTTCGAAGGCAGGAATTCCAGGTTCAGACCGGCTTTGCCGACAAGGAATTCAGGGACAGGCTCGTCAAGATAGACATCGATGCGGAAGGATCCGCCTTCCCCGGTGACGATGATGCGGGAGTCGAAATCGTAATCTTCATAACGGAGCCCGACTTCAATGCTGTTGTCCTCGCGGTTGACTTCGCGCTTGGTCATCTTAGGCACGAGGTCCCACTGCTCGGGGGTGTTGCAGAGACGTATTGCGCCTCCCTGGACCGAGCGGACTCCGTGCTGGATTATTTCGATGCCCGAATTTTTCTCGTCATTGAAACCGCCGTCGAAGCTGTTGCTGTACACAAGGACATTGACGCCCCTGGCTTGATAATACTCCAGGTCGTTGATTTTCAGATCTTTGTCCGGTGCTGTACAGGCTGCAAGAAGCAGCAGCGTTGCAATAATTGGTGTTTTTCTCATATTGGTTGTGTATTAGTGGACTATATGTCTTACAAAATTAACATAATCTTCGAAAAAATCACCGGCAATGGCACAGTTTGATGGTTTCATCCCAAAGCCAGCAGGCTTCTGACGGCTTATTGTATTTTGCAGGGATGTCCTTGATTTTGCTGCCGATAAAAAGCCTTCCGGTGCAATCAGCGTCCAGGGCCCGGAGTGCCGGGGCGACACCTTTCTCCGGTGATTTGCAGAACGGACGGAAGAAAATATCGGCCAGCGGGTCGAACCAGCGGCCCATACTGATCATATTCGAATTGACTATGCCGGGGTCTGCGACGTTCACGTGCAGTTCAGGGTGCCTGCGTGCATATTCATCTTGACGATGACTCCCAGGTCATCGCCCGCAACTTCCAGCACTTTGCGGATGACCATCTGCATAAACCTCATACGGTTTTCCAGGCTTCTGCCAAATTCGTCGCGGTGCCGAAGTCCTCGCCGGATGTGTCGGAATATACTGTACGATAAATTTCCTACCTTTGCGGTGGAATGTACAGACACATAGTTTTCGACATAGACGGCACTCTCATAGATACCGAAAAAACAGGGGTTCTTTCCCTTATCGATACTGTCAGGGATCTGATGGGAAAGGATATGCCGTATGCCGAAGCATATAAGTTCTTCGGTATCCCCAGTTCAAAGGTTGGCGATATCCTGGGTTACAGGGGTGCAAAGGACTTCGGCGAGGTGTGGGAACAGAACTTCATCCGCCTTTCCGATATGATAAAGCCGTTCGACGGCGTCGCGGAAATGCTTGCTGCGATCAAGGCCGCCGGTCGCGGTACAGGCTGCGCGACCTCCCGCAACCGTTTCGAATTCAACAAGGACATACATCTTGCCAAGCTTCTGCACTTCCTTGACCACACGGTCTGCGCGGAGGACACTGTCCTTCACAAACCGAATCCCGACCCGCTGCTCAAGTATATCTCCCTTGCCGAGGAGGCACAGGGCAGCAGGATTGACCTGAGGGAGTGCATCTATATCGGCGACACGATGCACGATTACCAATGCGCCGCATCGGCAGGGATCGATTTCGCCCTGGCTGACTGGAGCCATCGCGGTATGCAGGGCATTCCTGCAAAGTATCACCTGACAGAGGTGAAGGACTGCGTCACTTTATTGCATCGATGAGCTGCTGGCAGATGCTCTGCATTCCCTTGATTGAAGGGTGACCGTTCTGCTTCTCGATGTCGTAGAGTTCGATGAGCTGTACGTCGCAGTGCTTGCAGACCTCGCGGAAAGAGACATTGACCTCTTCCTGAAGTTCTGAATTCAGGATCGCATATACCACAGCCTCCGGATACTTCTTCTTGAGTCCGTCGAGGAGGCAGGCGAGTGCCGGCCTGAGGGCTTTGCAGTCGTCGGCTGTCCAGTCGGAATATTTATATTCTCCTATAGGTGAATGGGCCCAGGCATCGTTGGTGCCGCCGAAAACGAAGATGATGTCAGGGTTTCCGAGCATATCGATGCGTGAGAGGAAGGATGACTTGGAAGTGTCCCATCCGCCGTATCCGGTAGTACATACCGTTGTGCCGCCCCAGGAATTGTTTTCTTCAAGCTGGTAGCCGTTGGCCTTGATGTAAAGGCTCCACCAGGTCTGGGACGGGTCGGTGACGTCGTTCCTGTCGTTAGGATAGAACGGTGCGTATCCTTCCGGATTGCAATCCTTGAAGGTTGAATATGAGTCGCCAAGGATGGACACCTTTTTAGTCTGTGCTGAAGAAACGAGGGTAATGGCAAATATCAATGCCGCTGTAATGATTCTTTTCATCGTTTTGTGTTCTTGTTTGCAATTAGTGTTTACAAATGTAGTAAATTATTATTCCCGGTGTGAGAATAAAATGCTAACTTTGGGATATAAGTCAAAATCAATACTTCTATAAACTAATACACCAGCCATGAAAAAGTCTGTAGCATTTTTCGCATTTCTGTGCCTTGCGGCGGGGGTCGCCAGCGCCAAGATAGACACTAAAAAACTCGAATATCCCATCCCGTATATTCCGGTGGAGGAGCGCTCCGGCATCCTTCCGGAGCACAATATCTGCTCCATCGCCCCTGCGGGAGAGCCTTCGGACTATTTCATCACCGGCAACGGTACCCTGCGTATGCAGGCTTCCGGTCAGCCCTATAACGAAGTGATGACCTATACTCAGGAGGATCTTTATGCGCCGAAGTGGGCGGAGACTCCCCTTCCACCAGACCTGCGCCCTGTCCTGCCCCGCATACGCCAGCTGCTGCTGGAGGGCAAGGCCAATGAGGCGAATGCCCTGGTGGACGAAGCACAGAAAAAGGCCGGATTCGAAAAGTACATGAATTTCGACAACAATATTCTGTATCCGGTAGGAGGGCCATCGAGACACACAGCCTTCACGCTCACCTTCCGCCGTCCGGAACAGCCCGATACCAGGGACTATCTGCGATTCCTGGATATGCAGAACGGTATGATCACCTCAATGTGGACCGATGCGCGCGGCTCTTTCAGGAACGAAAGCTTCTGCGCCTATGACGGGGACGTCACCGTGAACCGCTTCATTGCGCCGAAGGGACAGCTGGACCTGGACGTGGAGATACTGCTTCCTAGATTGGCAGACAGCACCCATGAGCTTAAGATCGAGAACGGTGTGATCACTCTTGCCACCGCATACAATCCGGAATTCGGCCACATAGGCTACGTCGTTGTCATCCGCTTCCTGCCAAAAGGCGGCACTATGAAAAAGACCGAAAAAGGAATGCAGATTTCCGGCGCGGACGGCCTGATGGTCGTTTCGAAGATCGAGAGGTTCGAAAACGACTTCACCTTTGAATGCGTCAAGCCGGTCCGTGACAGACTGATGGCAATGAAGGTCGATTTCGACAAGATGCTCAAGGGTAACGAAAAGTACATCGGTGAGCGCATGGACCGCTCCCGTATCCATCTGAGCTCCGACGAAGACCTGCTGCTTTCAGGCGAGGAACTTCTCCGCCGCGCCCACAGCAAGAACGAGCTGGATCCCACCCTGCTGGAGAAACTCTATGATATGGGCCGTTTCTTCCAGATCTACGAAACAGGTAAGAATATCCCTCCTTTCACAGGCCAGCACAATATCAACACCAACCTGCAGGTCTGTGCGGGAAACAACACGGGTCTCTTCGACGAGATGGACGTGTATTTCAAGTATTACGAGACGAAGTTCGATGACTTCCGCACCAACGCACAGCTGCTCTACGGCGCCCGCGGAGTGCTGGCCAGCGTCCACTGTGACCCGAATTCCGGCTTGTACTATCATTTCTCCCACACCTATCCTCATTACGGCTTCACGGGCGTTCTGGGCTGGGTTTACAACGAATTGTGGGGCTACTACCTCGTCTCAGGAGACAAGGAATTCCTGCGTACCCGCGTGATCCCGGCCTACAAGGAAATGGCCCTGTTCTACGAGGATTACGCATGCGACCGTGGCCCGGACGGCAAGGTCATCTTCTATCCGTCCTTCTCTCCGGAGAACCCGACACCTAACCCTGGCTATGAGACAGTCACCAGCAGAGACAGGAATCCAACACGAATCAACTCCGTAATGGACATCGCCATCTGCCGCGAGATCCTGATGAACCTGATCGATGGCTGCAAGACCCTGGGTATCGAGGAGGAGAACATCCCACATTGGGAGGCACAGCTCGCATCCCTTCCAACCTATCTTCTTGATTTGGACGGCGGCCTCAAGGAATGGGCCTGGCCAACTATCGAGGAGAACTACAACCACCGCCACGTATCTCACCACTATGACTTATGGCCTGGCCGTGCGGTCACACCTGAAAAGGATCCGGCACTTGCTGAAGCAATCAAGATTTCCAACCGCAAGCGCGCCCAGCAGGATGACTCTGCCCATGGCATCATCCACCGTGCCTTCTCAGCCATACGCCTGAAGGATATGGAAGAAACCGAGCAGAACCTGAGCCAGCTGCTCAACCACGGCTTCGTCCGCCGCACGCTGCAGACCAGCCACTTCCCATATAGGGGTGTGTTCCCTGATCTGACGGGTGCTGTCCCGGCGTTCCTTGTGGAGATGAGCGTATTCAGCGAGCCCGGCACTGTGGAATTCCTGCCGGCAATGCCTGCCAACCTGATGCACGGCTCCATTGACGGCGTCTGGCTGTATACCTTCGCCAAGCTTAATCATATGGACTGGGATGAGAAGGGCATCCGTGCCTCCATCACATCCAATCAGGCCCAGACCCTGACGCTTCGCAACCGTCGGGAAGGCTGCCGCATCTTTGTGAATGGCAAGGAACTGGCCAAGGACGGCGACCATATACAGTACACATTCAAGGCAGGCGAGACTGCACAGATCGAAATAATCTTCTGAGCAGGTCCTTGGGAGTCAAAAGAGTCGGAGATTTTGCCAGATAGCAAAGTCTCCGACTTCTTTTGACCCTGCCTCCATCACGCCCTGCTGCCGCTGCGAGGCTCTGCTCACTTGTGTTCTGTGGAAGTAACTGATATAACAATAATTACGCGAAATGACCCCTCTGAATTTCGTGGGGGTCATTTCGTTTATTTTATTGAATTATAGCAACTTGCTCAGAACGGTCTTTGTGCCGTCCTGAAAAAGTTTACCCCAAAAACTTTTTGGCACACTATAAACGAAAAATGGCCCTGAGATAACTCAGAGCCATATATCAGCGGAGAGGACGAGATTCGAACTCGTGGTACCCTAATCGAGTACGTCAGTTTAGCAAACTGGTGGTTTCAGCCACTCACCCACCTCTCCTGATCCTTCCTGTCCGGTTGTCCAAACGGGACTGCAAATATACGATAAAAATCGTATTATGCAATATTACTTACCGATGAGAATCTTGCGGATCAAATTGCTCACATCGCTGTTTTCCTGGACGCGGGCGAACTGCTTTGAGCCTGGACCGTATGCGAAGAGCGGAACCATCATCGGGGAGTGTCCTCTTGATGCGAAGGTCATCTCAACGGAATTCTCTTCGAAGTTGCCCTTGCGCACTACAACGGCTCCGGTCTCGTGGTCTGCACTGACGATGACGAGGGTATGACCGTCCTTCTCGGCAAAACGGACAGCTGTCTCGACTGCCTTGTCGAAATCAAGGGTTTCCTGAACGAGGGTCGGCTTGTTGGCGTGGGCCTCGTGGTCGATGTGAGCACCTTCAACCATCAGGAAGAAGCCTTTTTTAGTGCGGGCCTTGAGGAAATCGATGGCCATCTGGGTTGTGGCTGGAAGCCAGTCACCGCGGCCGTTTCCGACGTTGACTGCAGGGTAGCAGATCTTCTCGGCGTTTGCGACTGCATCAGCGTCCGGTTCGTACATTACAGTATACTGACCCTTGATTGCATCCTGTGTTGAAAGAGGAAGTGTCTCGAATTCCTTCTTGCTTCCGGCTGCGAGGAAAATGAGGCTGCAGCCTGGGATGTCGCCCCAGATTGCTGCGGACTCACCGCGGGCGGACTGATGAGCGTAGAACGCTGCCGGAGTTGCGCCGGCAAGGCCGTCGGTGGAAACGACGCCGCAGGCATAACCGAGCGGAGCGATTGCCTCAGGGATGTTTGTGAGCCTGTTGCCATCAGGATCCACGCCTACATAACCGTTGTTGGTCTTGTGACCTGTGGCCCAGGCGGTGCCTGAAGCGGCTGAGTCGGTGGTGAAGTCACTTACAGACTGGGTCCTTACGAAACCGATGGTCTGCAGGTTTGTCATCGTGAGCTCATTGCCGTTGGCGAACATTGCGGAAGTCACGGCACCAAGTCCCATACCGTCACCGATAAGGAGAATCACATTCTTGATCTTGGCCTTTGAGCCGTCAATCTTGAAATCAGGAGTATATGAGCCTTGAGGCGTAACGGTGGTCTGGCCAGAGAATCCGAGATACTGACCCGGCATCAATTGCGGCCTTCTGTGCATCATAGGTGCAGGAGGCGCCTGCTGCTGAGGCTGTTCGTTCTGTTGTGGTTCCTGTGCAAATAAGACTGCTGATGAAAGCAGTGCGGCTAAAAGTACTAGTGTTTTTCTCATAATGATGCAAATATAGTTTATTTGACCCAAAATTCGTCAATAAAAATGAATCCTTCGCCACCGGCGCCCGGATGCCAGTCCGGAATTGTGCCGAAATTCTTTGCAAAAACCTTCACAAATCGTGCCTTGACCACTTTGTCTTCCCTTACGTTCGCCGCATAGTCGATGGTCTGGACTTCCATATCCTGTTCGCCGACCGTATTGTCGATATGGGCCAGCTTCTTGAAGTTCTCGCCATCGTTGGAAACGAAGAATTCCACATAGCGCGGCATCCATATCCACGAACGGGCATCCTGGCAGAATCCCGCTCCGATCTGCGTGATGTCCTGAATCCCGCCCAGATCGATGATTGCGGAGAAATCGGTGTCCTGATAGCCCTGCCAGCCGCCTGTGCGCCAGTTCAGCTTTCCGCGTATGCCGTCCACAAGACCCTGCGGCCCTCCGGCGCTGTACTGTGGATTATACTTTGCGCCCAAGGTGATTTTTATGTCGTTACGGACCTTGCGCACTTCGCTTCCGGTGACGAAACTCCTTTTGCCGGAATAATTTTCTGAATAACATTCGAGACGGCAGGACTCCGTGACGGTGAAAGGCCCGCTGTATGGTACAAATTCGCCGTCTCCAACACGGTAGAACGCACGGCAGCCGGTATCGACATTGGCTATCGACACTTTCAACGAGTCTTCGAAGATGTCCTTTTCCATCTCGAATACCGGATTGACCACGATGGTCTTCGGCACGTAGGTGAGTCTGCCGAGAGGAGCGCCGGGACAGACAGGGTAGCGGCCGAGGGCGCTGAGTACGTACCACGCCGACATCTGTCCGCAGTCGTCATTGCCGCAAAGCCCGTCCGGCCTGCTTGAATAAAGGGAGTTCATAATCCTCTTCACGGCGGCTTCCGTCTTGTCCGGCCGTCCGGCCAGGGCGTAGAGATATGGGATATGATGGCTCGGCTCATTGCCGTGTGCATATTGCCCTATCATCCCGGTGAGGTCGGCCTGTGTGCGCCCCGTGGTCTGCGAAGGAGCCGCAAACAGGGAATCTATCTTTGCCACGAATTTTGTCGGCCCGCCCATCGCGCGCATAAGTCCGACAACGTCGTGCGGCACGAAGAAACTATACTGCCAGGAATTGCCTTCCGTGAAATGGTTGTTGACCTCGCGAGGCTCGAACGGGGTAAGCCAGCGGCCGTTCAGGCGGGGGCGTACAAAGCCGGTCGAAGGGTCGAACACATTGCGCCAGTACTGTGAACTTGCCAGGAAATCCTCCTTTACCTTGAGAAGGTCTTCTTCCTTGATGGTAGAGCGGTCCGGGTGGTTCAGCAGCCAGTCGGCGACCTGCGCGACGCACCAGTCGTCGTAGGCGTACTCGAGTGTCTTTGACACGCTCTCGTGTTCGTCGTCGGCCAGCACGACTCCATTCCTGCGGAAACTGTCCATTCCGAAGTCCGTCTTGTTCGCAGTTTCGACAAGCATATACAGGGCCAGGTTGACGTCGAAGCCGTCAATGCCACGCACCAGCGCATCCGCGATGACGGGTGCGCTGTGGTACCCTATCATACAGTTCGTCTCGTATCCCCACAGTTCCCAAACCGGCAGTTTCCCGCCTTCGAGGAAAATGCCCATGAATGACTTGATGAAGTTCAGGGTCAGTTCGGGTGAGATCTCGCTGAGAAGCGGGTGGAGCCCACGGAACGTGTCCCATAGCGAGAAGATGGTGTACCTGTCGTGGTCTTCGGCAAGATAGGTCTTTCCGTTGATGCCCCGGTAAGTGCCCGCAGCATCCGAATAAAGTGAAGGATGTATGGCCGTATGGTACAGTGCCGTATAGAATATCTTCCTGGAGCCTTCGTCTTCGAAAGGACAGTCTAGCGTGGACAGGAAGGCCTCCCATTCCCTTTCCACCTCCAACTTTACATAGTCGAATCCGCCCTCTGGCATTTCTTCCCTGAGGTTGATGGCGGCCTGGTCTGCATCTGTTGACGAGATACCGGTGTACACTACAAGGACATTGTCAACATTCTTGGGCTTGAACGTGACCACAACCGCCCCGTCAACCTCCTGCTTGAACAGGATGTCGCGGGAGAAGAATATGGAGAAAGCCACATTCTGGTCCTGTGCCCAGCTGGATGAGGTCCTGTAGCCGGAAATGCTGTTCCCTTCAACTTTGATTGAATAGCCGGTGAGATGGTCGCGATGGCGCAGGTCAAGTACAACCTGCGGCGCCACGCCTTTCGGGAACACATACCGGTGTACGCCGCACCGCTCCCCGACTGTGAGCTGCGCAAGCACCTGCGGCTTGTCCAGGAAAACTTCGTAGTAGCCCGGAGATGCCTTCTCGCGGGAGTGCGAGAAGCCTGACTTGTAGTCGTCCGGGCTGATTTCCGGAGAGTTGAATCCCACGACAGGCATCAGCAGGATGTCGCAGAGGTCGTCACAGCCGGTGCCGCTGAGATGGGTGTGGCTGAAACCATAGATCACGCTGTCGCGGTAATGATACCCGCTGCAGCCGTCCCAGTCGCCTGCGCGCGGTCGGGTATCGGGGCTCAGCTGCACCATCCCGAACGGATAGGTTGCGCCCGGGAAGGTGTGCCCGTTCCAGTCGGTCCCGACGAACGGGTTGACGTAGCCCAGCAGAGAGGCCAGTATTATTGTGAGGATTCTCATTTCACTTCAAGGATATCGCCGTTGTCCCTTGCGACCGCCGCTTTCCAGCGGTCAGTGTAACCCGGCTGTGTGAGGCCGTCAGGGATGCCGTCGGAGTATTCCGTATGCCTGAAGGCACCTTTCTCGTCCTGCGCCTTCACATTGCCGTCGATGAACTTGACGAGCAGCAGCTCTTCCAGTTTCACCCAGTCCTTGAACTGCTTCTGTGCTGTGCTGACGGTGAATTTGGTGAGCAGCTTCCTTGCCTTGCGCACACGTCCCTTCTGGAGGAGCTTCGAAAGTCTGGCGTCAAGTGCCGGGACGGCGTTGTCCTGCTGGTCAAGTTCGAACCTGTCAGCCGCTTCGCGGGCCACCGGAGCCATATGATTGTACATCTTGTAGCAGGCATTGGCAACACGGTTACACATCCAGAACTGGGAGGTGGCGGAATAGTGGAGAAGGTCGCCGTTGCCTTCGCGAAGGCAGTCCGGGACTTTCTTCGTATTCACGTAGACAGGGGTCAGATAAGATGTCGCGGCATCGTCGCAGCCGAACCAGAGGAGCGCTCCGGCTTCGTCAGGGAGCCAGCCGCGGGCCTGGGCCACAAACCAGAATCCGGTCTGCTGGGTCGCAATCGCGCGTTCGTTGACATAGGTCTTCCCGTCCCACTGGAATTCCATCGGACGCCAGCGGTATGGCAGGGCGTTTCCGCCAGCTCCCACATCCACCGTCATATCCATAGGCGTACCTTCGAAGTGGTCGCGCATCACGTCGGCGACATTCTTCATAGTGATTTTGCGGAGCGGCTTCACGAAGAGAGGCATCTCGCCGGCCAGGTCATACCCCATCGCGTACTCCAGCCATTCGCCGGAAGGGCGGGAACTCTCTATGCCATCGTGCTCAAATGTGAACACGCCGTCGCAGAGAATGTTGAATGCCGACCACACACGCGCGTCGCAACCACGGACGGTGCCGAAATCAAGCGGGCAGTATGCTTCGCGGAAGCTGAAATCCTCGTCGCTGCCGCTGTACCATCCCTGTTCGCGGGCAAAGCTGACCACGTCCGGTGCGAACAGGCAGTTCTCAGGGTCGTTCTGAGGGAAACGGGTGATGCGGGCCTGGTTGGCGTGGGCGCAGATGTATCCGTCGGGTATGCGGCGGGCGACCCAGACGATGCCTTTTTCCTTGCCTTTGCCGACAAGGTCCATTATCCACGCCTCCTTCGTGTCGGCGATGGAGAAGGTCTCGCCTTCGGAAGGATAACCGTATTCGTTTGCCAGATCAACTATGGTCTGGATGGCTTCGCGTGCAGTCGTGGCGCGCTGGAGGGTGATGTAGATGAGCGAGCCGTAATCCATTATGCCGTCTTCGTTCATCTGCTCTTCGCGGCCGCCCCAGGTGGTCTCGCCGATGATGAGCTGATGCTCGTTCATATTGCCGACGGTCTGGAATGTGTGAGGAACCTGTGCGATTTTGCCGAGAGGCCTGTTGGTGTCCCACTCGCGGATTGCAAGGGTGCTCCCTGCCTTGTGGTTGGCAGCCGGGCGGAAGTATAATTCTCCGAACAGCCAATGTGAATCAGCTGCATAGGAAACCATACAGGAGCCGTCTGCGCTGGCGCCTGCGGTGATGATTACGTTGGTGCAGGCATCAGCGCGGCTTGCTGAAAGCAAGGCGAGAGCCAACACTATGGGCATTAATTTTCTCATTTTATGTTTTCTTTACTACATTTGCAGGATGATAAATACAAATCTAATGAAAATTTTCGCTATCACCACAATGTTGCTCGTGTCAGTCTGCGCTTTTGCACAGGCCCCGCAGCTCGATGAAAAGGCTGAGAAGGAATTCCGCGAAAAGATTGAGCAGAGTGTCGAGGATATGGAGAGATCCTACGATCTTGAGGATTGGCAGACTTTTTATGTAGATTCGATTTTGACGTACAACTCCATCCACAGAAGAGACGAACTGCTTGAACTTCAGGCGTCGAAAGTGACCGTCAACGATGCATACCAGCGTGTCGATGACAAATGGATGGAAGCCACCTATCAGGCCTTTCACAAGATTCTGGACGAAAAGCAGTGGAACAAATACCTGAAGTCCGGTGCCGCAAAGGACAAGAAGTCACGCGACAAGAGGGCCGAGAAGAGAAATCAGTAATATGAAAAGAGAAGATATAGACAAGATTCTTGCAGAGCTCCAGCAGCTCGAATGCAAGTCACAGAAGGATGTAGAGGATGCCCGTGTCCGCTTCCTCGGAAAGAAAGGTTCCATCACGGCTCTCTTTGAAGAGTTCCGCGACGTGGACAAGGATCAGAAGAGGGAGTTCGGCCGTCCGCTCAACGAGCTCAAGCAGGCTGCCCAGGCCAGGATAGACGAACTGAAGGAAAGCGTTGCGGATGAAGGTGGCCAGGACGGTCCGAAGCAGGACCTTTCGATGCCGGGCGATCCGTTCGAACTCGGTTCCCGTCATCCGGTTTCCATCGTCCGTCAGGAGATTGTGGACATTTTCCGCAAGTTCGGCTACGATGTTGCCGAAGGCCCTGAGGTTGAAGATGACCACCACGTCTTCGAGGCGCTCAACTTCCCTCCGAACCACCCTGCACGCGATATGCAGGACACTTTCTTCGTGTCTGCAGGTCATCCCAACCCGCTTCTTCTCAGAACGCATACATCCAGCGTACAGGTGCGCGCAATGGAATCGATGAAGGTCCCTATCCGTGTCATCTGCCCCGGCCGCGTATTCCGCAATGAAGCCATAAGCGCACGCGCGCACTGCATATTCCATCAGGTGGAAGGACTCTATGTCGATGAGAACGTAACCTTCGCCGACCTCAAGCAGGCCATCCTGCTTTTCGCCCGCGAGATGTTCGGTCCCGAGACCGAGATCCGTATGCGCCCGTCGTACTTCCCGTTCACAGAACCTTCTGCAGAGGTTGACGTCAGCTGCAACATCTGCCACGGCAAGGGCTGCAATATATGCAAGGGCACCGGCTGGCTCGAGATCCTCGGCTGCGGTATGGTGGACCCGAATGTCCTTGAAGCAAGTGGCATAGACTCGAAGAAGTATAGCGGTTTCGCTTTCGGAATGGGTCTTGAGCGCATCGCGATGCTCAAGTGGAGAGTCAATGACCTCCGCCATTATTTTGAGAACGATATGCGTTTCCTCGAGGAATTCGGCACTGCGATAGAGATATAGGGGTTGTTTTGGATAAAATATTCTGTAAAAAATTTGCAAAACAGATTTTTTGCCGTATATTTGCAATCCCAATCGCGGAAATAGCTCAGTTGGTAGAGCGCAACCTTGCCAAGGTTGAGGTCGCGAGTCCGAGCCTCGTTTTCCGCTCAAAAAAACGCCTTGTGAACACATACAAGGCGTTTTTTATTACGTAAAGCGCTAAAACAGGTTCATTATGGTCATCCTTGACAAACAGATTTCCACAGAAGAACTGGCATCCAGACGATAGTATCACATGAAAAACGTATTTTTATCAGTCTTCCTGTTTTCAGCAGTAGTGACAGGATGTAGCGTGAAAGCTTCTGAACCACAGAAGGTGGTGATTTTCGGCGATTCATACAGCACTTTCGAAGGGAACATTCCCGAAGGATACGAGTGCTGGTATTTCATCGACTCTCAATATGAGAACGACTGTCATTCCCTGGACTCGACCTGGTGGAGACGCGTGGTCGCCGACAAGGGTTATGAATTGCTGCTCAACACCAGCTACAGCGGCGCGACGATATGCAATACCGGCTATGAGGGAAAGGATTATACCGAGAGGTCTTTTGTCACCCGTATGAAACGCGACATCGTTTCAGAGGAGGGAGAATACCTGTGCGGTGCCCGGCCGGACATCATCTTCATTCTCGCCGGAACAAATGACAGCTGGGCGCAGTCACCAAAGGGAGAACTGCTCGGGAAGGACGACTGGCGCGAGGCGGATCTGGACAAATCCCTTCCTGCGATATCCTATATGCTCGGCTATCTGACTGAGAAACTTCCAGACACCAGGATCATCGTCATCATCAATTCCGAACTGGACGAAACGACAACGGCCGGCCTTGCTGAGGCCAGCCGCATATTCGGTGTTGAATATCTGCAGTTGAAGGATATCGACAAGCAGTGGGGGCACCCGTCAAATGCGGGTATGCGCCAGATTGCCGCCCAGCTGGAAGCTATCCTTTAACGTTCTCCAGCACCGTCTGTCCGTCCCGGACATCAACGCTGATCGCAGAGTCCTTGTGAATCTTGCCCTCAAGTATCTCGCGGGCCAGTCTGTTCACGAGTTCGCGCTGGATAAGCCTTTTGACAGGGCGGGCGCCATAGACGGGGTCATACCCGTTTTCCACCATATCATCTTCGAAAGCCCCGGTGAATGAAAGGACCACATTGTCCTCCTCCAGTTTCTTCCGGAGAATCTCCATCTGGATGCGCACGATCTCGCGGATGTCATCCTTGCCGAGAGCGTCGAACACCACGATCTCATCGATCCTGTTGAGGAATTCGGGACGCATCCGCAGGCGAAGCTCCTCCTCTTTCAGGTTCGAGGTCATTATCAGTATGGTATTCTTGAAATCCACGGTGCGGCCCTTGTTGTCGGTCAGGCGGCCGTCGTCAAGAACCTGGAGAAGTATGTTGAATACGTCCGGGTGCGCCTTTTCGATTTCGTCAAGGAGTACGACCGAGTAAGGCTTGCGGCGTACCGCCTCGGTCAACTGGCCGCCTTCGTCGTAGCCGACATATCCCGGAGGCGCGCCGATGAGACGGCTGACGGTATGGCTTTCCTGATATTCGCTCATATCGATGCGGGTCATCATTGTCTCGTCGTTGAAGAGGAATTCCGCGAGGGCTTTGGCAAGTTCTGTCTTGCCCACACCGGTAGTGCCGAGGAAGAGGAATGAACCGATCGGCCGGTGCTCGTTACTCAATCCTGCACGGCTGCGGCGGACTGCGTCGGACACGGCAGTTATGGCTTTGTCCTGGCCTACGACGCGCTTGTGGAGGGCCTCCTCCATACGGAGAAGTTTCTCCTTCTCGCTTTCAAGCATCCTGTTGACGGGAATTCCCGTCCATCGTGCGACGATCTCGGCGATGTCTTCTGGTGTCACTGCTTCCGTGATGATGGGATCCTTGATGGAGGCCTGCCGCTCCCCGAGTTCTTCTATGCGTTTGAGCGTGTCGGCGAGCTTGCCGTAACGGATCTCGGCCACCTTCCCATAGTTGCCGGAGCGTTCTGCTATCTCAGCCTCACGCTTATATTCTTCTACCTTCTGGCGGAGGTCGTTCAGTTCGGTGACGATACCCTTTTCTTCATTCCAGCGCTTGCTGAGGGCTTCGTGCTCGGCTTTCGCCCTGGCCAGCTCTTCATCGATGCGTTCGCTTTTCAGGCTCGCGCCCTCGCGTTTGATAGCTTCCTTCTCGATTTCCAGCTGCCGTATGCGGCTGTTCAATTCGTCAATCGGCTCCGGCACGGAATTCATTTCGAGGCGGAGCTTGGATGCAGCCTCGTCCACAAGGTCGATGGCCTTGTCCGGCAGGAACCGGTTGTTGATGTAGCGGTGGGAAAGGTTGACCGCTGCAATCAGGGCGTCGTCTTCTATGGACACGCGATGGTGGGTTTCGTATTTTTCTTTCAGACCACGCAGGATCGCGATGCTCTCCGCCGGCGACGGTTCGTCCACCATAACCTTCTGGAAGCGGCGTTCGAGGGCCTTGTCCTGCTCGAAGTATTTCTGATACTCGTCCAGTGTCGTTGAACCTATGGTGCGCAGTTCGCCGCGCGCCAGAGCGGGTTTCAGGATGTTGGATGCATCCATCGCGCCTGTGCTGCGTCCTGCGCCCACGAGGGTGTGTATCTCATCTATGAAGAGGATGATGTCGCCGTCAGACTCCACCACTTCTTTCACCACGCCCTTCAGACGTTCCTCGAATTCGCCCTGATATTTGGCACCGGCGATGAGCGCACCCATATCAAGAGAGAATACCTTGCGGTTTTTCAGGTTTTCCGGAACCTGTCCGTTCACTATCTTGGTCGCAATCCCCTCGGATATGGCGGTCTTGCCCACACCGGGCTCGCCCACGAGGATCGGGTTGTTCTTGGTCCTACGAGACAGAATCTGCAGAACCCTTCTTATCTCATCGTCCCTGCCAATGACGGGGTCGAGCTTGCCTTTGGCCGCAGCCTCGTTGAGGTCTATGGCGTACTTGCTCAAGAATTCATATTTCTGTTCCATAACATATATAATAAAAAAGTCGTCTGCCCGAAACCGGGCAAACGACTGTAAGTCAAATTGTATTCCACTGACAAAATGTCAGCGTGCAGAGAGACTACTCAGCGTCCTCAGCTGTAGGGGCATTCTGCTGGATAGGAGCGGTAGGGAATGCCGGCTGGGCGTTGTTGGTGGTGTTCTCGATCTTGTTGGTTACGTCCATATCGGCACCGTTGGTTCCCATTGTGAAGGAAGCTGCGATTGATACGATCACGATGAATGCTACGAGACCCCAGGTGATCTTCTCAAGGATGTCTGCTGTCTGGCGTACACCAAAGGTCTGGTTGCCGGCAACGAAGTTGCTTGCAAGACCCTCACCCTTGCCGTTCTGAAGCAATACCACGAGAACGAGGAGAATTGCTGCGATCACGATGAGAACGGTCAAAATTGTAAATACTGCGTTCATTTCTATCTATTTTTATTTATTTTCTCGATAAGGGCTGCAAAGTAAACACTTTTTTCCGGATATAACAAACTAAGTTTCGAATAAATAGCGATAGCTTCGTCCGGATATTCCTGCTCCAGATAAATTTTCGCAAGTGCTTCTGTGCAAAAATCTTCTGCGCCCCTGGCCTCCGGTTCCTGATAGTTTGCGCTGCCGGTCCCCCGTGCTATTTTCGCAAAGACGCTGTCTTCGGCGTTGCGTACGGAATCATATTGGTTCTGGGTGAAATAGTCACCTCCGACCACGAACACCTGCCTCTTGGATCCGTCTTCGGACGGGAGGAAGGCCTCCACGAGCTTCTGTGCATTGGCGTCGGTGCAGTCCACCTGCCCCTTGTCGTTGGCAAGGTCAGACAGGATTTTCCTGGAGCCGATCCGGAGCGCGGTGTCGGCAATCTGAGTCTCCGAGAGTGCGCCCATCGCGGACATTCTCTGGCAAAGTTCCATCCTGGCCGCGCCGTACCAGGGGTACAGGCTGACCACTCCGGTCAGCTCTTCAAACGTCAGTTTGTGGATGTCGATAGGGTTTACCATTGTGCTACGGTTGCGTTGAAAATATCCTCGTTGATCTTTTCGATGATTTCCCGGCAGAGATCACCCTCGACTGCATCCAGGAGAACATCCGATGCGAAATCGGCGTATGCCGAGAAGCTTTTGCTTTCGAAATTGTCCTCGGGATGCTTCTCGTTGGTGAAATCGACCCTTACGGTGACGGTCAGGCGGTTCATCGCGGCCGTCTCCTGCGCGGTGATGGCGGTGGCGGACACATTATATCCGGTGATCTCTCCGGATATGTCAAGGTCGCCGTCGGTTTCAACCTGCTCAAGCCTGGTCATCTTGCGGAACTGGTCGCGCAGAGCTTCCGTTATGTCATTGGCAAGAGTCGGGTTGACCTTCTGGGCGGTGTATTCGAAATAGTTGATGGCAATGGTGTTGACGTCCGGCTGGATGGACGTGCCGGAGAACGAGTAGATGCCGCAGGATGAAACAGCGAGTGCGGCAGCTATGAAAAGGATCAGTTTTTTCATTTGCCGTTCAGTTTGCTGTCCTTCAGTTTGCGGTATATGGTCCTCTCGGAGATGCCGAGTTCCGCGGCGGCCTTCTTGATGTTGCCGGAGTGCTTTGCAAGGCATCTGGCGATGAGTTCGTCATTGGTCTTCCGGATCGACATAAGGTTCTGCTCCTCGGGCTCGCCCATCTGTTCCTCCGGTTCTTCCCGGCGGGAGTAATCCATTATCTGAGGCTGGGTTGCCGCCGGCGCTTCCTCGCGGCTTCCGACGATTCGCTCCAGCCTGTCAACCCTCTGGCTGAGGTCGAAGATGGCTTTGATGAAGACCTGCTTGTCGGCGTCGTTCATACTGCCTCCGCCATTGCCGGCGACTGCCGCAGGGAGGAGGGTGTCTTTTTCGTCCGGAAGGTATCTGCGGAGCGTCTCTGCATTGATTTCAATGCGCTCGGCGCTTCTGGAGACAGGGGATGACTCGATGCCTGTGATGGCCTCGGCTATGTTCTTGAGCTGGCGGATGTTGCCCGGCCAGCGGTAGTTGGTGAGGATGTTGATTGCCTCGTGGGTGAGGCTGACTTTGCAGAGTCCGTTCTTCTCGGCGAAGTCCGTTGAGAACTTGCGGAAAAGCAGATATACGTCGTCGCGGTTGCGGTCACGCAGCGACGGCATCGAAATCTGGATGCCGGTCAGGCGGTAGTACAGGTCTTCGCGGAATTTGCCGGTGGCGACGGCATAGGCGAGATTGACATTGGTCGCCGCGATTATGCGGACATCGGTCTTCTCGACCTTGGAGGATCCGACCTTTATGTATTCGCCGTTCTGCAGGACGCGGAGGAGGAGGGCCTGGGTGTCTTTCGGCAGTTCTCCGATCTCGTCAAGGAAGAGGGTGCCGCCGTTTGCTTCCTCGAAATAGCCCTTGCGTTCGCCGATTGCGCCGGTGAAGGCGCCCTTTTCGTGTCCGAAGAGCTCTGCGTTGACCGTACCTTCCGGGATGCCGCCGCAATTGACTGCGAGATATTTTCCGGTACGGCGTTTGCTGTACTGATGTATGATCTGCGGCAGGACTTCCTTGCCGACACCGCTCTCGCCGGCGATGAGGACGGTGAGGTCCGTAGGTGCCACGGCGACGGCCGTCTCTATCGCCCGGTTGAGCGAGGAGTCGTTACCGACGATGTCGAACTTGTTTTTTATGCGTTGAAGGTCCTGTGCGTCCATATTTTCGCAAAGTTAACAAAAAAATTACATATCTTTGTGTCTGAGGAAATCTAATAATCTTTAACCAATTATGATGAAGACATTTAAAATACTTGCGCTTGTGGCCATGGCCGCAGTGGCCGTATCCTGCGGCGCTTCCCGTGCCAAGCAGATGGCTATGGCCGAAAACCTGAAGATAACCTGCAACCCTGAAGTCCTCGCCCTCGTGGGCGACAAGATCCCCGCCGATGTGACTGTCACCTACCCTGCCGGTTATTTCGCTCCGACCGCCATCGTCACAGTCACCCCCGTCCTCGTCTATGAAGGCGGAGAGCAGGCGCTCAAGTCAAAGATTTACCAGGGCGAGAAGGTCAAGGACAATAATTGGGTCATCCCGGCCGACGGAGGCACCGTGAAGGAAAGCTACCAGTTTACCTACAGACCGGGTATGGAGACTTCTCATCTCGAACTCCGCACTACGGTTTTCTATGGCAAGAAGCGCATCGAGGTGCCTGCAATCAAGGTTGCCGACGGCCTCATCACGACTTCCAGACTTGCCGACACCGACGGCTACTACTCTTTCAAGGCCGATGAATACCAGTCAGTGATCTCAAGCACGACCGAGGGTCAGATCCTCTACGACAAGAATTCCGCTGACGTCAAGACAAGCCAGCTGCGCTCTTCGTCCATCAACGACCTCAAGGCGGCGCTCGCAGAGATCACGAAGGATCCACGCTACACGGTCAAGAACACCCAGATCGTGGCGTATGCTTCACCGGAAGGCGGCCAGGACTACAACGCAAAGCTTTCCGACAAGCGCGCATCCTCTGCCCAGAAGGCCTGGGACAAGATTTCCAAGGACATCGACATCGATGATGTCCAGGTCAAGAGCATAGGCCAGGACTGGGACGGCTTCCAGGAGGCCGTGCAGGAGTCCAACATCGAAGACAAGGACCTCATTCTCCGCGTCCTGTCGATGTACAGCGACCCGGCGGTCCGTGAACGCGAGATCCGCAACATGTCCCAGGTATACTCCGAAATCAACGACAAGGTGTTCCCTGAACTCCGTCGCGCCCGTTTCATAGCCGACGTCGACTACCAGAACTTCTCCGACGAGGAGCTCGAGGAACTCTCCCGGAAGGCCATCAATATGCTTGACGAGGAAGGACTTCTCCGTGTGGCCGCAAATTCCACCAGCAAGGCACGCAAGGAAGAACTTTACAACCGTGCCGTCAAGGATTTCGGCTCCGACAAGGCACGATTCAACCTCGCAGTCCTCTCTCTCGACGACAACAATCCCGATTCTGCACTTTCATACCTTAACGGAATCAAGAGACCTGATGCCGACGTGCTCAACGCAAAGGGCGTCTGCGCTCTCCAGAAGGGCGATCTCGACGAGGCCGCCAAGCTTTTCAAGCAGTCTGGCACCAGTGAGGCGAATGCCAATCTCGGGACCGTCAACATCCTTCAGGGTGACTATGAGGCGGCTGCCAGGAACCTTGCCGGAACAGGTGCTTCCAACGAGGCCGTGGCATATCTCCTGACAGGGCAGAATGCAAAGGCGGCTTCGGCTGTTGCCGGAGACGATGCCCGTGCCGACTATATACGCGCGATTGCGTCCGCGCGTGCCGGCAATGCCACCGCAGCGAAGAACTATCTCGCGTCTGCCGCAGCCAAGGACCCTTCTTTCAAGACCAGAGCGGCCAAGGACATCGAGCTTTCAAAAGTTCTTTAGTCCCGCTTAGTTTTTGATAATTAATATTTTTTAACTATTTTTGCAGCCCCAAATTTTTGGGGCTTTTATAATTTATTTATTAACAACCATTTATGCCAACAATTCAACAATTGGTTCGCAAAGGACGCGAGGCTGCTGAAACAACCAGCAAGTCCCGTGCGTTGGATGCTTGTCCTCAGAAGCGTGGCGTATGCCTTAGAGTTTACACAACGACTCCTAAGAAACCTAACTCAGCAATGCGTAAGGTTGCCCGTGTACGTCTTACAAACAGCAAAGAGGTCAATGCCTACATCCCTGGCGAGGGTCACAACCTCCAGGAGCACTCAATCGTGCTCGTTCGTGGCGGTCGTGTAAAGGACCTTCCAGGTGTACGTTACCACATCCTTAGAGGAGCTTTGGATACCGCTGGTGTCGAGGGTCGTACTCAGTCACGTTCCCTCTATGGCGCCAAGAGGCCTAAGTAATGCTGAAGGATGGTTTAAACTTTTAATTTTTCAAAACAATGAGAAAAGCAAAGCCTAAGAAGAGGATTCTACTTCCTGATCCTAAGTTTCACGACGTCGAGGTTACCCGTTTCGTGAACAATCTTATGTTGCAGGGGAAGAAGAGTATCGCGTATTCTATTTTTTACGATGCCATTGATTTGGTAGGCGAGAAGATGAAAGATTCTGACAAGGCTCCTCTAGATATTTGGAGGAAGGCGCTCGAGAACGTTACCCCTCAGATTGAGGTCAAGTCACGTCGTATCGGTGGTGCCAACTTCCAGGTGCCTACCGAGTTGCGCCCTGAGAGGAAGGTTTCACTTTCTATGAAGAATATGGTGAACTTCGCCCGCAAGCGTTCCGGCCGTTCAATGGCAGAGAAACTCTGCGCAGAGATCTGTGCCGCTTATAACAACGAAGGTGGTGCATTCAAGCGTAAAGAAGATATGCACAGAATGGCAGAGGCCAACAAGGCATTCGCCCATTTCCGCTTTTAGTTAGATTGGTGTTTGATTGATGGCAAAAAGAGATCTTAAATATACAAGGAACATCGGCATCATGGCACACATCGATGCCGGTAAGACCACTACATCTGAACGTATCCTTTACTACACCGGCAAGACCCACAAGATCGGCGAGGTGCACGAGGGTGCGGCAACTATGGACTGGATGGTCCAGGAGCAGGAGAGAGGTATCACCATCACTTCCGCTGCCACGACCGCTTTCTGGCATTATGCCGGACAGACTTATCAGATCAACCTGATCGATACTCCGGGCCACGTGGATTTCACGGTGGAGGTGGAAAGGTCTCTCCGCGTTCTCGACGGGACAATCGCAACATTCTGCGCAGTTGGCCGCGTTCAGCCTCAGTCTGAGACTGTTTGGCGCCAGGCCGACAAGTACAGGGTGCCTAAGATTGCCTACGTCAACAAAATGGACCGTGTCGGCGCCGACTTCCTCGCCTGTGTCGAGGAGATCAAGGCAAAGCTCGGTGCAACCGCAGTTCCTATCTGCCTCCCTATCGGTGCAGAAGAGAACTTCACGGGTATCGTTGACCTGATCGCCAAAAAGGCTATCGTCTACAAGGCCGGTGATGAGCTCGTAAATTACGAGATCGCTGAAATCCCGGCTGATATGCAGGACGAAGTTGCCCTTTGGCGTGACAAACTGGTCGAAGCAGCAGCAGAGTGCGACGATGCACTTCTTGACAAGTACCTCGAGGATCCGGAGTCCGTTACGGAAGACGAGATCATCGCGGCTCTTCGCAAGGGCACGATTTCAATGCAGATCGTTCCTGCCTGCTGTGGTTCTTCCTTCAAGAATAAAGGTGTCCAGTTCCTGCTGGATGCAGTAATGCGTTATCTGCCGTCTCCTCTTGACATTGGCGACACAAAGGCTACCAATGCCCATAACAACCAGGAGGTGGCTCTCAAGCCGGCTGCCGACGCTCCATTCTGCGGTCTTGTATTCAAGATTGCAACGGATCCTTATGTCGGACGTCTGGCTTACATCAGAGTTTATTCCGGTCATCTTGACGCTGGTTCATACGTGCTCAACACCCGCTCCGGCAAGAAGGAGCGTGTAGCCCGCCTCTACCAGATGCACTCCAACCATCAGAACCCTATCGAGTTCGTCGAGGCTGGTGACATCTGCGCAGCGGTTGGTTTCAAGGAGCTCCGCACGGGTGATACCATCTGCGACGAGAGCCATCGTTTTGCACTTGAGTCAATGGAATTCCCTGATCCGGTTATCGGAATCGCGGTTGAGCCAAAGACCCAGCAGGACCTTGATAAACTCGGAGTTGCACTCGGAAAGCTGTCCGAAGAGGACCCTACCTTCACCGTCAAGTCTGATGCCGAAACCGGCCAGACCGTCATCAGCGGTATGGGTGAGCTCCATCTCGACATCATCGTTGACCGTCTCCGTCGTGAATTCGGCGTAGAGATCAACCAGGGTGCTCCTCAGGTCAACTACAGAGAGGCTATTACTTCATCTACAGAACATCACGAGGTATTCAAGAAGCAGACCGGCGGTCGCGGTAAGTTCGCGGATATCCTTGTAGAGATCGCCCCGGCAGACGAAGGTGTCAACGGACTTCAGTTCGAAGACAAAGTCAAGGGTGGCAACGTTCCAAAGGAATTCATCCCGAGCGTACAGAAGGGATTCGAGTCAGCTCTCGCCAACGGCGTGCTTGCAGGCTTCCCGGTCCAGGCGCTCAAGGTCACTCTCATCGATGGTTCTTTCCATCCGGTGGATTCAGACCAGCTTTCTTTCGAACTTGCAGCCCGTATGGCATTCCGTCACGCCTGTACGAAGTGCAATCCAGTCATTCTTGAGCCTGTGATGAGCCTCGAGGTTGTCACCCCTGAGGACTATATGGGCGAAATCGTAGGCGACCTCAACCGCCGCCGCGGTCAGATTGTCTCAATGGATTCCACTGCAAACGGAGCAAGGATCATCAAGGCATTTGTTCCTCTCGCAGAGCAGTTCGGTTATGTGACCGTGCTCCGCACCCTGTCTTCAGGACGTGCAACCAGCACAATGACATTTGATCATTATGAGCAGGTTCCCGGTTCTATGACAAAGGATATCGTAGAGAAACACGGCCTTTCAGGATTCGGCAAATCAATCGACGAATAGAAATTGTAAAAAACAGTTAATATGAGCCAAAAAATTAGAATTAAACTCAAGTCTTTCGATCATATGCTCGTTGACAAGTCAGCAGCTAAGATCGTTGAGACCGTGAAGGCTACAGGCGCGAAGGTGAATGGTCCAATTCCTCTTCCTACCAACAAGAAGATCTTCACAGTCAACCGCTCAACCTTCGTCAACAAGAAGGCTCGTGAGCAGTTCGAGCTCGATTCATACCGCAGACTTCTCGACATCGAGGACAGCAACGCCAAGACCGTTGATGCTCTTATGAAACTCGAGTTGCCTTCAGGTGTTGAGGTAGAGATCAAAGTCTGATACCGGGCGGTATTAAGACCGCCCTTCTGGTCCCATAGCTCAGTTGGTTAGAGCACCTGACTCATAATCAGGGAGTCGCAGGA
>JAKSKN010000029.1 GCA_024401695.1 Bacteroidales bacterium | reverse complement strand
AACGTCGTATCAAAGTGAAGTGTCCGGTGTAGATCTTGTCGATCTCGCGGACGATCAACTCATACCAGTAGTCTGTTGTTGGCATGTCTACTCCGTTGTATGTTCCGTCCCATCCGTCTTCTTCTCCCTTGAACTCGACTAGTTTCTTTCCCCATCGGTCGAAGATTGTGAACTCTGCCTCTGGGTAAGTCTCCTTGATTCCTGGCACTGTCCACTTGTCGAACTCTCCGTCGTTGTTTGGAGAGAACCAGTAAGGGATCTCGATCACTGGGTCCTTGACCAAGAATGTGTCCTTTAGCTTACAGCCGTTGGCGTCCTCCACGTTGATTGTGTGGATCGTGTATGCCAAGCCTGTTAGGTGTGTGTTCTCTGTCCACTCGCCTCCGTCTATCTGGAATCGGAACACCGGTGTTCCGAAGTCTGGCGCCATCACGATCTCAACCTCTCTGTAGCTTATTGAGTCGATCGACTCGATCACTGGGTTGGTCTTGACTGTGACCTTGGCCTTGGCCTCCGCGGTACATACATCGCCTCGCGACATTAAGACATGGTATTCTGTGTCTGTTGTCGGTGAGTCCGGATAGTAGCGGTTGCCTGGGATTGTGTCCCCGTTGACCACCCATTTGTATTTCTGGGCTCCGTAGCTTCCCGCGTCTAGTCTCACGTCCTCGCCCTCACAGATTGTCTTGTCCTCGATTTCTCCCTCCAATGGGCGGAAGACGTCTACAACCAACGCTGTCATTCCTGAGCTTGAGCATGTCACAAGGTCGCTGTATGGTCTAGCCCAGTATCTGTGCTGCGACTTGGCCGCAGACACCGCTCCGTCGAACACTGGAGACTGCATTCCTGGATTCTCTCCCAACGATGTCTCCTTGTCCTGCTCGAACCACTCGATCTTTGATCCGGCAGGTGTGACTGTCGCCTTCAACGCCACCTCCTCGCCAGAGCAGATTGTCTGGTGGATAGGCTCTACCTTGAAGTTGTATACGGTAACCTTGATTGTCGTGTCTTTCTTCTGGTTTCCGTATGTGAACTCGACTTTATATGTCGTTGTCGTGCGTGGGCTCACGTTCTTCTTCAATGTGTCCATCACCGACGAGAAGCCCTTCTCCTGCGACTCCGATCCGTTCTCGGACACCGATGTCACGTTCAACACCGCTCCTGGACGGCGGAACTTGCCTGTGCCGATCGTGTCGATTGTGAACGGCTTGTTCTCGTTCAAGCACATCGCTGTGTCTATGTTGGCGTGCAACACAAGTTTGGCGTCTCTCAACACCTGGAACTCGACATCGCCCACACAGTAGTCGTCGCTCTCGAACTCCACCTTCACTGGGTGGTCCTCGTCAACTCCGGAGATTCCGAATGTCGCGTTGTCCGACGACACTGTTCCCTTGTTTCTTGAGGCCTTGTCTGTTAGTGTGGACTTCAACGCCGACACATCTGACGCGTCGCTTGGAACTGTGAACTTGAACTCCACGTTAGCGTCGTCTCCTGATATCACGATGTAGCTCTTCTTTGACTCGTACATCTCGTAGTCGGCCACGTCAACCTTGACGTACTCCTTGACCTTTAGGTTGACCACCGGTAGGTCTGCCCAGCATCCCTCGTAGTGGTACTCCACCTTGTACTCGCCCTCGTCCTTCTTCATTAGTGGTGAGAACGATAGCTCGTCGCTGTTGTTCTTGTATACGTCGCCGTCCTTGTACCACTCGCGGACTGGTGTGCCGCCCTTGCTCTCCACGTCGATCACGATCTTGTAGTCGTCCTTCTCACACTTTGTCACGTCATCGTCTGACAATGTGTTGATTGTCACTGACGCGTCTATGATCTTGACTGTCGCGTACGCGTAGCAGTGGTTCATGTATCTCACGTAGTATGTTCCGTAGTCGTTCTTGCCGAATGTCACCGAGGCTCCGGTTTTCGCCGGTGACGTTGTGTAGTCGTTTGTCTTGAACCACTCGACATCGCTGCCGTTGTCCATCTCCACTTTACTGAAGTCGACTGTGACTGGCTGGCCGCACGCGTAGATCTCTATCTTGTCCTTGTTCGAGTCTGTCAATGGCGTGTTCTTGCCGTTGGCGGCGGACTGGTTGCCTGTCTCGCTCCATGTGTATGTTCCGCCGGCTGGGCCGTTGCCGATCTCCACCTTCTGCGATGTGCTCGCAACACAGTAGCCGTCCGTCATCTCCACCGTGATTGTGTGGGTGTCGCCGGCCTTTCCTTCAAAGTTGCCGCTTATGTATTCGAACGATGTCTTGTCCGCATTGCTTACGTTGCCATTCTGCGTTGGTTTTGTCGACACGCTCTCGTCTGATGTCCATGTGAGCTTGACGTCTCCGTTCTTGGCTGCGTCTGCCTCTTTATTGTATGTGAAGTCTATCTTCACCTCCTGCTCCACGTTGTCTCCTGGACATGTCTCTGACTTCTTGTCCATCTCTATCGACAAGTTGCGGATGTCTAGCTGCAGTGTAAGTTCGGCCGACACACATCCTAGGGATGATGTTCCCTTGATCTTGTACTCTCCGCCTTTTGTAAGTCCGGACGCGTTCTGTGTCACGTCGGCTCCCTCTGACGTGTATGTGGCGTCTACCGTCACTCCGTTGCTCACGTTCCAGTACTTTGTGTCTGTTAGGTTGACCGGACCCTTGCACACTGGCTCGTACGCTCCCTTCTGAAGTTTCGGTGTGGCGTTGACCACAAGTTTCATCTCCGATGCCGGCGATGAGGTTGTTCCGTCTGACTGCACCACATACAGCGACGCCTCCCACTCGGACGCTGTCTTGCTTGTCATGTCGACTCCGGCGAACGCCTCCTTGAATGTCGGTGCTGTTTTAGAGCCCTGTTTTAGAGTTGCTCCTGAAAGGTCGGTCATGGCCTTGTCCGCCAATGTTTTGTCTGTGTACCAGTATAGCTCGTAGCCGGTAATGTCAAAGTCTCCTTTGTTGTCGTTTGGGTCGGCGTTTGCCGAAGGCTCCTTTTCGGCTGGCACGTCATCGAAATCCTCCTCGCAGATCTCTATCTGCTTGACTATCGGCGCTGGAGTTGAGCTGATCGTGATGTCGACCTTCGACGGCTCACTCTTGCACGCCATTCCGCTCGCCGTTGTGGCCTCCCATATCACCCAGCGCTCCTGCTTCTCCACATATTCGTCGTTGTTGCCGTCATACGTCGGCTTGGATGACGATGTCGAGCCCTTTACGTATGTTCCGTCGTTTGTCTTCGACCATAGTAGCGTCCATTCTTTTACATTATCGTCTGCGTCTGGCGTTCCGATTATGCCTGGGGCCTTGACTATGATGTCCTCAAACGCCTTGTTGGCCTCGCCCTCGCTCTTGACATAGCTCACTGACTGTGTCACCTTTGGCTTGGCTACCGCGATGACCTCGACTGTGATGTCTATGCTTGGGCCCTTGCACTCCTTCTTCGACTCTGGGGTCGTGAACTTCTGGTATGCTGTGTACTCGTATTTCTGGGATGTCTGCTTCTTTGTGTCAGGTGTGAACGTCTCCTGCTCGTCTTTTCCTGACACGAACACGATCTCGTCGGCGTAGTAGTAGTTTTTCTCGTCCTTCACCATCACTCCCTTGAGCTCCTCAGCCGGGTCGTTGGCGCAGTACTCGTGCTTGCTCGCGTCCTCTGGAGCCTTCACGTCGTACACAGTCACGTCGAACGAGACAACCTCGCTCTGCGCGTACGGAGATGCCTTGGCTCTCTGCGCCACGTATAGCGTGTACTTGTCTGGCTTTGTCACGTCTACTACGTCTGTCGGTGCTGACGACAAAGCCTTGCCGGCTGTGTCTGTCGCGCTCTTGAACCAGATAAGTTCGTAGCCGTCGTCCGCCTTTACGATGCCGTCCGTCGCGTCATACTCGCCGTCCTTGCACAAGTCGATATCCTTGACAGATGGCGCTGGCGCTGCCATCACTTCTATCTCTACCTTCACTCTCTCGCTGTAGCAGGTTCCCTCCTGGTAGGCGATATAGAACTCGTACGGCGTTGTTGTCGCCTTTGAGCGGTCGATTATCACATTATTCACACTCACGCCTTTGGTGTTTGGCTCTGCAGTCTTGTCGGCGCTTGTGTACCACATCAGTTTCTTTGTGACGTCCAACGTCTGGCTGAACTTATCTGTCGTCAACGGCTCCTCGGCGTTGCCGTTGATTGTGTACTGGATCTTCTCCTCCTTTGGTGCCTCTGGGTTGGCGTTGATCGTTAGCTCATAGTTGTTCACCTCGCCCTTGCAGCCTGTCTCTTTGTCTACTAGCACGTAGCTGAACGTTCCGCTCTGCTCTGGCTCCAATTCCTCGAAGAATGACGCTGGCTGGTCTGGCTTTAGCGGCGAGCCTGTCAATGTGTCGGCTCCCTGCCACCATAGCACCGAGTAGTTGCCCTCCTCTGTTAGGTCCAATACTACCACGCCTTCGCCCTCGCCTTCGCAGAACTCTGCCTTGTCCTTGCGGATCTTGGC
>JAKSKN010000028.1 GCA_024401695.1 Bacteroidales bacterium | reverse complement strand
CCTGACGATCATCAGAAGCGACACCAGCAGGGCCGCAATAAACACGGCGGACAGCCAGATCACATCAAGGTGCCAGGTGAAGATCCAGCCGATGTTCAACGCGCAGCTGATTGCAAACCACATGCCGATGCGCTCGCGCATCCGGTCACTGTCTTCCTTTCTTCCGAAAAGCCCCCACTGCCAGAGGATAAACAACCCCATTAAGAGGTAGATCACGCCCCAGATCGCAAACGTGATCGGCGCCGGAGTAAAGAGGTTCTCATATTTCTGCGAAATCGCACCCGTCGGGCCGATACCGATCGGGATCAGGTTCGCCAGCGCATTGATGATGACCATCAATGCAAATGCGACGGTATTGACCCATTTCATTGTTTTGGTATTCATGGTTCACCCCTCCTCGATGAACCGTTACAGATAGTGTTCCATCGGGTAGAACAGATGTCCGATTTCATCCAGCTCCGCCACGGTGACAAGTCCTGCCCGTGCGCGAAGAACGGACGGGATACGGTTGACGATGGTGGCGCAGGTGTGCTCTACCGTTGCAGGCTTTGCCACACGCAGGAGCACATTGGGCTCACCGGTGATTTTCCAGTCGCAGAGGTCTCCGTCATTTTCGCCGTACACCTTGCCGATGCACTGCGTCTCGATGACGGGGCCCTGAAAGGTTTCCGTTGTCACGATAGCCGCCATGCCGATGCAGCGACCTTCCGGAATCCAGTCATTCAGCGTCTGCGACCAGATGCGTTCCCTGTGGAAATACGGCACACACTTCTGTGTCTGTCGCTTGACCGTCAGACCGAGCTTGGCTGCCAGCGCCTCATTGGAGTTCCAGACATAGGACGGTTCCAATGATGCGGGCTGTGCGATCCTCTTCTCGAATTCTTCCGGTGTCAGCCCGACACCGTGCGCCTTTGCAAGTGCGAGCCCGTAATCCTCCACATTGTAGGAAACAGCACCTTCGATTTTGCCGATGCGGTTACAGCCGCCTGCAAGTTGGGCGATCATATTCACCCAGAAAATGTCCTCCATACCGCTGCCGACGAAGGTGCAGCAGTTCTGTCTTGCGATCGTGTCCAGCATATTTGCGTGCACGGGATCGGTGGTACGGCAGTCTGTTGCCTCTTCACAGGTGGTAATCACGCTGATGCCGCGTGACAGGCAGTTGACGAAGTGTTCAAAGCAGTCCCGGACAAGGCTGAACAGCGTCACGACGGCAATGTCCGGTGCGGTCTCATCCAGCACCGCCTCCGCATCACTGCGGATCAGGATGCCTGTCTTGTGGCCGAAACCCGCATAGTCACCGATGTCCATCCCGACGATTTCGGGGTCGATGTCGATGGCACCGACGATCTCGGCACCGTGCTCCCAGAGATACCGCAGGATATATTTGCTCATTTTGCCGCAGCCGTACTGCACCACTCTGATCTTTTTCATTGCAGCATTCCTCCTTTCAGCCGCTTATGCGGCTTTGATCCACAGACCGTGCAGGTTGCAATAGGCGTAGGCCGCCAGCAGATTTTCACCCGGCCGCAGATGGAAGACTGCGTACGGCTCTTCCCTTGGCGTCAGTTCGCACATATACATGCCCATGTCCGTCAGAAGCACGATCCATTTGATATAGTGTGCATCTGTCATCGGGTGGTCAGCTTTGCCGACGGTGACCTCGATCTGCGTGTCGCGTCTCAGGATCACGGGGATGTGTTTTTCAACAACTGCGTCCACACTGTTGGCAGCCAGTTCCGTCATGGGCTCACCGCAGCAGATCGGGGTGACGCCGGAATCCTCTGCCACGCAAAACAGGTTTCCGCAGAGCGGGCAGCGGTACAGTTTTAATTCTTTCATTTGGTTTCCTCCTTTTTGACTTGTTGTTCGTGTTTTTCTTTGCACAATTCTTGCAGACATCCGGATCGTCGAGTCTTGTGTTTTTGCATCGGGTTTGTTATAATGAAGTTGCGGCAGGTGATTTCCTGATCGCAGCTTCATTGTATCGAGCAAAAAAATGTAGCGCAATCGTGCCGCAAACAAAGTGAATTGTATTTTTCAAAACACCCGGAAAATGCCAAAAAGGAGGCGCACGGAATGAACACAGTTCTTCTCGGAAAAACGGTGAAGGCAATGTATAAGCTCAGCGGAAAGACGCTGACACAGCTTGCCGACGAAACAGGTCTGACCGTCGATACTTTAAATAATCTCTTTTATGCACGCCTTCAAAAACCGAGCTTTCTGGGTGTGAGAGCACTGGTCAGTGCGACCGGCTACACCGTTGCAGATCTGGACGGCTTCATGGCGCATGCAGAGAAGCTTCCTGCCGATGCAGATATCACGGAGGAGTTCACGAAGTACATCTTTTCTGTAAAGGAAACAGCACCGTCTGTATTGCCTGCAAGCACCTGCAAAAAAACTGCAGGCGGTACAGTCTCGCATGAAGACTGTTGTCTGCAGGTAAAGACTATGAATGAGGAACATGAGCATCAGCTCGACCGTTTCCGCGCAACGCACCTTCACTATGTTGAGCAGCTCAGTGAGAGCCATAAAGAGCAGATCGCACAGATGGAAGAGTCCAACCGCCGCCTGAAGGAGCATTACGATCATAGTGTCGGTGAGATCAAAAAAGCGCATGCGCAGGAAATTGACCGTCTAGAACAGGAGATGCGTCACCTCAAGCGACTGAACTGGATGCTGATCGCAGCACTGATCGCGGCTGCTGCGGCAGTCATTGCCATAAGCTTATTGCTCCGCAGAGGCTGAAAATGTCGTCCATGCTGCTGATTCCGCTGAGCTGTAATAGTTCACGGATCTTGGCTCTGCGTTCATTTTCTTCTGGCGTACGATTCTTTCTTGACATAGTTTAACCTCCATGACGGTGCTTCTATTCTACACCATCATGAAGGTTTACACAAATTTTGGGACGGTCTCTAGAACGGAGAAATGAACACGAAAAAATCGGCTCCCCGCAACCGGATTATACTCCGGCAACAGGGATCCGTCATCTTTACCTTTCGTAACCTCTGTCCTTAGGCTTTTTCTGCCGTGACTGCTCGCGCTCGTTCTGCTTCCTTTCCCATAAAATCCTTTTGACCCTTTGCTCCTCGGCGTAGAGATCAAGCTTTCCGTCAACGGTCTGCCTTGCACTTGCAATACCCCAGAAATCAATATCCGTTGAAGCGGTGCGGATACGGCTTTCGGCAGCTTCTTCGCGCTCATTACGAAGACTTTCCCTCGTATAAAAAAGCTCCACCGGATCAAGGCTTTCGGCCTGAGATTTCAGCTCATAGTACTCCGCAAAAGCCTTTTCAAGCTCGGCAGTATATTTTTCTTCCTGCCCAGATAACCGTTTCACAGCCTGTTCCGTATCTTCCACCTCTTTCTTGAAATGACCGATCTCGGAATCGTCCTTGCAGCTCAGACTGTCGAGCAAACGCGCCTTCTCGGAACGCAGTTCTTCAATTTCTTCCGTAAGCGCGGCAATCCGCTGCGTAAGCTCCCTGTGCCGCAATATCTTGAGCGCCGGCGTAGCCTTTTTCTCAGCAGAAAGCGCTTTCTTTTCCTTCGTGCGCTCCTTTAGCTGCTTTACGGTCTCGGTGTAATCTGCATAGATCTCCTTTGCAGATTTCAGCCAGTCGGAAAATTTCCGCTTTCCGGTACGTGCTCGGTTGATACTGTATTGGAAGATGATCATATTTGCCCGCAGTTCTTCAAGAGCCCGTGCCATAGCCGGAACCGTGTTTCGTACTGCCTGCAAGAGTTTTCTGACTGTAGCTTTCAGATCCCGCAGCAGCGCATTGTCCGCCTTAATCTGGCGGTTCAGCTCACAGCGGTCTGAAATGAGGCCTTTTTGCTCCATAGCTTTGGCTTCCACTCCCTCATGCACGGTGGGCTGTTCATCAAGCCCTCGCTCGGCATGACTGCGGTGGTCGATCCGTTCCTCAATGCCGCTGCGTTCCAAAACGCGGTTGACGGTATCTGCCCACGCAGAACGCCAGAGGACAAGCTGCTCGTCGCTGTTCCAACGTTCCGTGATGGGGTTCTGCCTGCCAAACTTTGTGCTTTTCGGATGCTTGTCTGCCCGTTCCAGCCCTCTTGCTTCTGCTTCGGAGGGCGACAGATATTCTTTCTTCTTTTTATCCACATAGTAGAGATACTGTTTCTCCCAGCCGTCCGCCTGCGCCGCTTTGAACTCAGACGCCGTAAAACCCCATTCTTCGCCGTCCCGGACACAGAGGTATTCCTTTTCGGTCTTGTATTGCCATTTGCCGTGTTCGTCCAGCGGGCGCACCGTCAGCAGAATATGGGCGTGGGGATTATGCCCGTCCGTGTCGTGGATTGCGCAGTCTGCACACATCCCGTCCGAAACAAACTGCTCCCGGATAAAATCTGAGACAAGGGACTGCCATTCGTCTTTCCCAATCTCTATGGGCAGAGCAACGACAAACTCACGGGCAAGGCGACTGTCCTTCGTCTTTTCCGCTTCTTCCACGGCATTCCATAGAACAGCACGGTCTTGCCATTCGGCAGGAGCGTATTCCGGCAGAAATACCTGCTGCCACACAAGCCCCTGCTTGCGGGTGTAGTCATGCTGCACCCCGTCATAGTCGTTATAGATGGCGGAACAGCTCATATATGCCGCCGCAGCGCAGGCAGAGCGTCCGGCTCCACGGCTTACGACTTTTGCTTCCAGGTGATAGATTGCCATAGTAAATCTCATCCTTTCTGGGGGCACGCTGAAACGGCGTACCCCTGTTTTTGTTTCTTTTCCGAAAAAGAATATGGACGGGCAGTAAGCATCGTCCATAACTGCGATAAAGCTGCCGGTGGCAGGTTTACGCAGGGTGCCGAAGTGGGGTGGGTCATTTTGACCCACCCCACTTTGAGCACCGCAGACGATGACAGCAGCACCCGCAGGTGATGTGGCATTGTCTGGAGGCT
>JAKSKN010000027.1 GCA_024401695.1 Bacteroidales bacterium | reverse complement strand
ATCCTTGCGCCTGCGAACGGCGTGATAACTGCGAAGTATGCTTCCGAGGGTGAGATTGCAGTTGCCGGACGTTCGCTGCTCAAGATAGCTGACACGGGCAGCGCATTCCTGAGGGCCTATTTCACTTCCTCACAGCTGCGTGACGTTACCGTCGGGCAGAAGGTCAGGGTGATCGCCAACTACGGCAAGGACAGCACCCGTGAATATGAAGGGACCGTAGTCTGGATATCAGACGAAAGCGAGTTCACTCCAAAGACCATCCTCACCGACGACGAGCGCTCCAACCTCGTCTATGAGGCGAAAATCACCATAGAGAACGACGGCTATCTGAAAGCCGGCATCGCAGGAGAGGTGTATTTCAATTAGTCAACGCAAAATGGGAAACTGCTCCGTCAGCATAAAGGATTTATCCAAGAGATTCGGTAAGGTGAAGGCTCTTGACGGAGTGTCCCTTGAAGTAAAGGAAGGCGAGATATTCGGCATTTACGGAGCCGACGGGTCAGGTAAGACGACTCTGGAAAGAGTTATTTGCACGCTTTTGAAACCGGATAGCGGTACCTGTAGCATCTTCGGCTCGGATCTGATAAAGGACAGGCAGGAAATCCGCAAGTTTATCGGCTTCGTTCCTTCGACGTTCTCCCTGTACCCCGACCTGACTGTTGAAGAAAATATAAAGTACCACGCCGGTTTGTTTTCCCTTCCTTTCGATGAGGACGATAAAATGATTGCGCCAATCTATCGCCAGCTTGCTCCCTTTTCCATGCGTAGGGCAGAGCAGTTGTCCGGTGGTATGAAGCAGAAACTTGCCCTCTGCTGTGCCTTGATACACAAACCGCGTCTGCTTATATTGGATGAACCTACCACCGGCATTGACACCGTATCGAGAAGGGAGTTCATAGGATGCATCAAGGATCTTAACAGGGAATTCGGGACCACAGTCATCCTGTCATCACCGTACAAGAACGAACTGATGATGTGCTCAAGAATAGCACTTCTTGAAAAAGGGCGGATAGTGTCTTTGGGAAATCCTTTGGATATTCTCCCCCCGGAATCTCTGTCAATCTATGACAGTGCTGCAATCGAAAAGGAAAACATTATTGAAGTCAGCGGTCTGACAAAACGGTTCGGCGATTTCACGGCTGTGAACAATATAGATTTCAGCGTTAAGCGCGGGGAGATATTCGGTTTCCTCGGGGCCAACGGCGCAGGCAAGACCACTACAATCAACATGCTGTGCGGCCTTCTGGCTCCTACATCCGGCACAGGGACTATTGCAGGAATGGATATCAACCGTGAATACGAAAAGATAAAGCTCCATATCGGATATGTCTGTCAGACGGATTGCCTTTTCAAGGAGTTCACTGTCAAGGAGAACCTGAGGTTGATTGCGGGTCTTTACGGAATAGGCAGAAAAGAGGCGGACAGGAGGACGGACGTCTGCTTGCAGAAAGTTGGCCTTCAGGATTGCGCAAACCTTATGTGCGGGAGTTTGCCTCTTGGCTGGAAAAGACGTATCAGTTTCGCTGCAGCAATGCTGCACAATCCGGAATTGCTTTTCCTTGACGAGCCAACAAGTGGCGTGGACGTCGAGGCCAGGAAACAGATGTGGGATATCATACGCTCTGAGGCCGGGCGGGGCACGACTATTCTTGTGACCACCCATAATATGGAGGAGGCGCTGTGGTGCGACCGCCAGAGCATTATGGTGGACGGTTCCATCAAGGCAATGGGCAATCTGGGGGCACTCGTCCGTGGCGGAGTTTCCCCTGATTTCGACGACGTGTTTGACCTTATAACTCAGGCATACCTATGAAATCGGCATTCATACAGATAATGACGACTGAGTTCCGCCACATCATCAGAAACAAAGGTGTGTTGGTTCTTGCCCTGGTCGCACCGGTTGTCGCCACGTTCCTTTCCAGCAAGATATTGTCCACAGACATCCAATATGTCAAAGTCGCAGCGGTAGTGCCACATCATACAGAAGAAAGCAGACACCTGATATCGCGGTTCGAGGAAAATCCGGTGTTCCGTTTCAAAGGATACTTCGATGACGTGGAAGAAGCCAAGAAATTGATGTATGACAATCGTCTCAATGCCATAGTTGTATTACGTCCTGATTATGACGAGCTTGTGGCGAGGGTGAAAGGCGGTGACAGGAATTGCCCGTCTCCTGTTCAGATTCTGGTCGATGCTTCCGATTGCGTGGTAGGCTCCAGTGCCGATATGTACATATATTCCACCATCAGTCAGGAGATGGGGGCAGGTGAAGAATATTTTACCCAAAAAATGTTGTATAATCCTCACCATCTGAGCATACATTCTTTCCAACCCGGCATTATCTCGGTTATTCTATTTTTTATTTCTATGCTGACCGCTATCGGTCTCGTCAGGGAGAAGGAATATGGAGCGAAAGATTCCATCACACTTTCTCCTATCAGCAAGAGAGCTTTATATGCTTGTAAACTGCCTCCATATTTTGTGCTCGGAATGCTCATGGCTTTGATGTGTTTCCTCTCGGAAGTGTTCCTTGTGGGCCTTCCGTTCCGCGGTTCCGTCCTGATAGTCACATTGGTAGCAGCCGTCTATGTCGCCACATCTGTCCTCTTGGGACTGCTTGTATCATTGTTCTGTGAAAATCAAGCCAATGCAAACCATATTTTGAACACGCTCAATGCATCTGTCATCCTGTGCTTCGGAGGGGTGGTTGTCCCCGTGGAAAATCTTCCGGAGTGGGGTCAGAATGTCAGCAATCTGATATATGTACGCTGGTATGTCGAAGCTTTGGACAAGCTTTTGATAGAGGGCGTTACGGCTACATTCGTCATGAAGGAATTGCTGATGATTTCTATTTCAGCAGTTATTTTCCTGATTGTAAGTCAGTTGAAAATCAGGCAGGAGGAATGAAACGATATTTAGTAAACATATCTACACTTGTCAGGAAGGAACTGAAGCAGGTCATCCGTAATAAGACACTTCTTTCAACATTGGTGTTCTACTTGCTGTTCACTACCTTTCTGTTACCCCGAGTGATCAACTTTGACTTGCGGAATCTTAAGGTGACCGTGGTAGATAAAAATCAGTCGGTATTGACTGAAAAGATTATTCGGGATATCGGTAATTCCGGCAAAATGGAACTAATCGGCAGCTATGGAACATACGAGGATGCATTGCAGCTCGTTGAATACGGAAAAGCGGATTGCATAGTTGTGCTGCCTGATGACCTTGAAAAGAACTATCTTTCCGGAAATTCCGATAAGATTCAGCTGACAGTGAAGGCCGTAAATATGGCAAAGGCACAAATCGGGCAGCATATGGTGGAAGCGGTCATTATGTCATCGGTTTTGGAATATTTCCAAAGGCAGGGAGTTACATTGGACTCAGGCACCGCCGTCATCAGCGAATGCAACCTTTTCAACCCGACGATGGATTACATCCTTTTTACCGTACCTGTGTTGTTGCTCATTATAGGATGCTATCTAGGCGTCAGCATGACGAAAAACACGATGGCCAGCGAGGTTCGCAGTGGCTTCATGAATTTGATCAACGTGAGCCCGCTCAAGCCCTGGACACTTATCCTGTCAAAGATAGTTTCTTGCTGTATAGTCGGATCTGTGATGTTCGCCCTAACCCTGGTTCTGTCCTATTTGTTTTATGGTTTGCCGTCCCAATGGTCCATGATCGGCGGAATATTTCTCTGTTTTATCATTTTCCTTATCGCTATTTCATCACTCGCAATATTCATCAGGAACATAATACATAATACCATACTGGCATTACTGATACCAACAATCATTCAAGCCATCCTCTACCTGTTTTCTGGATTGTTTACTCCTCCGGAGTCCATGAGCGAGTCGTTGCAATATGTAAACTATATCAATCCGGGACGCTACCTTGTGATTATCTTGCGCGGCATCGTCCTCAAGGGAGCTGAGATACGCGATCTTGCGGTCCAATTCTCTCTCCTCGGTCTCGTTGCAGCAGTAATGTGCGTATTGGCCATTGTATCATTCAGAAAAAGACTAGCATAGCATGAATATTAAAAGTATTATTCCAATTACTATCACATCGCTCAATCTGGCCTGCGGTACAGTTGGTGTCGTGGCGACATTCTTCGGAAGGATAGACGTGGCTTTCCTGATAGGGCTCGCCGGTGCCATTTGCGATTTCTTCGATGGTTTTTCGGCCAGGGCACTAGGGACAGATTCCATTATGCGCAATGAACTTGACTCCCTTGCAGATATGGTCACTTTCGGACTCCTGCCTTCATTGATGCTCTTTGAGACAATGGCCGATGTCTATGGGGCGGAAGCCTTTTTCGTGTGGATACCGTTGCTTATCCCTGTGTTTTCAGGTCTCCATCTGGCAAAGTACAACATTGACAACCAGCCGGGAAAATGTTTCCTCGGCCCTCCGACTCCGGTCAGCGCAGCAGTCGGTGGCTCGATAGCCTGCTATATGGATGCCTGCCCGGGCACATTGTTTACTGAAATACTACTGACCCCGTGGGTGATTCCTTCTGTCAGCGTAATTCTGTGCGCCCTTCTCGTTTGCAAAGTGCCCTTCTTTACGATCAAGTTCCGCAAAGGCGAAGGAATGAGCAGAGATATGGTCCTTCGTATTATTTTCGCCGTATTTTCGGGGGTTGGATTGATTGTGATGCTCGCGTGCCGTTGGTTCTGGGCATTGGCGATTCTCTTGGCTGCTATCGTTTATATTTCAGTTAATCTGGTCGCGGCCATTTGCGATTCAGCGAAGAAGAAATAAAACAAGGCCGCACTTCTTGGCCAAAGGAACTTCATCGCGGATTTGCTTGTCGCCAATTCTTTTTCCGTGCAGGATGTTATAAAAGTCGAGGCGGGGAAGTCCGAATGCTATATGGTGAATTGTTGCGGTATAGGATTCGATTCTCATCTCACTCAAAGGGTAAACCTGCAAAAGAATCGGGGGAAACGCAACAAGTCAATTTATGCAGCTTCATTGATACA
>JAKSKN010000026.1 GCA_024401695.1 Bacteroidales bacterium | reverse complement strand
CAGTAGAGGCCGTCCAAACAACAAAGAAAATAATTATTCGAACCAGTATTTTTTGCCGTTGATGATGTAAAGGCCATGCTGTGGTGTAGTTACCGCGCGGCCGTACATATCATAGATTATTGTATCGTCAGCTCTCTTTTCGGGGAGGGAAACTGAAGTCGTAGGATCATCATTCGTGTAACAGCCGTTGTCATAATAGACCTGTTTGCCAAAGAATGATGGATACAGTTCCTCGCCAAGCGTCTGACGGAAAACAATTACGCTCTGGTCACCGTTCAGTTTCCAGGTAATCTCACCATCTGACATCTGCTGCTCGGTCACAAGCGTCTCACCATCGGCCACCTTGTCATAAAGAACTGTCGAGAAAGCGTTTTCCACTCCGCTTCCTGCAGCGGCCGTTCCTGTAATGATGGAACCCTTGGTAGCAGCATCAGAAACTATTTCACCTGTGTTATAGACATTGGCGACCTTGGCTGCGGCAGCGGCAGAATACAGGTAAGCGATACCGGCCACATTTCCAGTACCCGCAATGTCAGCGCGGTTATATGAATTCGATATACTGCCGGCTGCAGCCTGCACGTATGCGCTGATTCCGGCTGCACAGGTGCTAGATGCACTGATTCCGCCATAGTTGGCACAGCGGTCAACAGTTGTGGCACCATTCATGTATGCAACGATTCCTGCCGCATACTGTTTGCCGCTGACCTGAGCATAGTTGATACATCCGGTAATGGACGATGCCTTTGCGTATGCTGCAATTCCGGCTGCGTAGTTGGCGGTAGATATTACTGTTCCGCCAACACTGAGATTGCTGACAAATGCTCCTTCGGCGTATCCGAACAGAGCCTGGTATGTCTTGGTCGAATTGATGTACAGTCCGTCAATTCTGTGACCCTGACCGTCAAAACTGCCCTTGAAAGTCGTTGAGTTGTTTCCTATCGGTGTCCAAGGGAAACCAATCAGGTCAATGTCGTCGGTAAGAACCGCATTGCCGTTGTTTCCGGAATTGATATGCTGTGCGAACCAGGCCAGTTCATAGCCTGTGCCAATCTGATAGACGTTGTCAACCAATGCAGGCTCACGGATGCTGTCTCCGTTCCAGTTGAAGGCCGTAACCTGGGGCAATTCAACATTGACAGTTATTATTGGTTCCGATGTCATGTCCGTCACAATGCTGCCACGGGTGTATCCGAAGCCAGGGGCGGTGACTTCATAGTTGAATTTGCCGTAATATTTCAGAGGATAGCGGCCCAATGAATCGGCAGTGATGACATTGCCCTTGCGGTCTGTCACAACTACTTCTGCACTGTCGGCGTTGGTCACATTGACCTTAGCCAGAAGTTGGATGACCGTTACCGGAATATTGACATCGGGCACTGCACCGAAATATGTCTTGTGTGATATGGCAGTGAAGTTGGGGCTGCGGCCTCCAATCTTGTCCAACAGACGGTGATTGCCTATCGGGTCGCCGAAACCGTTCACCTGCAGCACGCCTTCGCTCAGGCGGATAGTGTCGCTTGCATCGTCCGGTATGGAAACAGTCACAGCCTGCGCCGATGGAGTACCTGCAAAATTGTACTGGTTGCTGCCCAGAATCAATGCTGTTCCGGTAGGAACGCCATTGTAAGTGATGTATGCCGACATGTTGTATATGCCCGCCATCTTGTTTGCCGGATGATACAGTCCGCTGTACTGCACCTTGACCTGATCGCCCGGACAGAACACGTCGCTGCCGGGATTTGAGACATTGCTGATTGTCCGTTTGACAGGCTTTGCCGTGAGCACCTGATACACGTGACCTCCGTCAGTTCCTGTAAGTCGTACAATCTGACGGCCGCGGCGCAGCTTCAGGGTATATGTTGAATCCTGTCCGGCAACTTCCTGGAAACCGTTTTCGTATGAAACGCCATTCTCACTGATGATAGGGTAGCAGATTTCAACTTTTGCCACACCGTCAGGCTGGAAAGTATATTCGTAACAACTGTCCTCTTCCAGATAATAGAAGCAGTCGTGCTCGGCATCCACATACTTGCCTGCATTCTTTAGTGTCTCGGTATTATATTTTTCGTTGATGACCATCCCCGTTTCAAGACCGGTGGGGTCGCCATCGACACTCACGACAAAGACACCTGTGTTTTCGGGCCACAGGGCGCTCCATTCTTCGCCGCCAAGATAAGTGGATTTTACCTGCTTGGCCCACTGGTTCAGGTTGATGGCATCGTATGTGACAAGCACAATGGCTTCACCCCGGGCATCGGCCTTCAACATTGCCCAAGGGTCGGTCGTGGTATTGGCATTGTCTATGCTGACGGCCGTTGAAAGTGATTTTCCATCTATGTCAAATACCGTATAATGGTAGTCCGGCTCAATGAAATAGTTGTTGGTGGAATTGTCTGTGAGCTGCCAGTCGCGCTGTGCAAGAAGGTTGTATGTCTGGCCGCTGCTGAGTTTCAGGTGCCCGCGCTCATTGATGTTGAGCAGAATGTTGGCAACATTGTACTTGTTGTTGTCAGTCGGATCAGTGTCCATATATCGCGGATCGGCATCAAGGTCTGCTGCTGTGAACGCAAATTCGGGGCACTGGGTCTGCTCAATGTAATAGACGAACTTGCCGGCTACGGTACGCTTTCCTTCCTGCCACAGACGGAAGTTGTACGTGTTGCCGTCAGCAAGCCGGTAATTGTAAGTGACTGTCCCGCCACCGGCTATGGTGTCAGTCGGCTGAATCGGCGTGAACGGGACATAATGGACCGAACCCGAACCGTTAGAACCGCCCTCCTTCCTGAAAATGCCGAAACTGGCTGCAGCAGGGAACGAAACAGAAAAACTGCCTCCCATCGGAATGGCTATGTTGGACGTAGTGTTTGCGGTAAGAGTGGCACTGGCGTATGCGTCCATATATCCGGCTTCGACAAGCGAATCGCAGGGATGCAGTGTGCAGTTGTATGATCCGCCATTGACAATAAGGCAGGCCTTTGCCCCGGCAGTAGAGCTGACACCCAGTGTCACGGGTATGTATTTTCCCTCGCGTGTGCGGCAGGACAGGCCGGTGACCGTGTAGTCCTGATCCATCACCCAATTCTTGTTGCTGGCCTTGATTGAAGTCACGGTCCAAAGCTGCAGTCCGATACTGTCGGTCCCAACTTCCAGTTCAATAGTACCGTTCAGATTGTCTTTTGCATCGAAACCGCTTATTACATACGTCTGGGGCTGAATGCTGTTGAAGATGTACATATTCTTTCCTCCGACCACAGCGATACTGTCCTGACGGATGGTATCGCCGCTTTCCTTCTCTGTCAGGACCATTGTTTTGGTCGATGTGTTCATAGTGACAGTGACCGGTGTGGCCATTGCGACCTGAACTGTAGCGCCTGCTATCAGCGCAAGAAACAGATTCTTTTTCATTTTTTTCATTTTTATGGGGTTATTTATCGTTTGAAATGTATTTCTTTCCGTCCTTTATCAGTATTCCCCTTGAGCCAGGCAATACCTTGAATCCGTTAAGGTTATAGATTGTTTCGCTTTGCAGGTCACTTCCATCATACCGTATATCATCAACCGCAGCCGGTTTCCAGTCACCCAAAGCCAGGAAATGTCCGGGGTTGATGTAGAGCTTGTAACTGCCTATGTACGAACCTTCCGGTGTCCACTGGTGGAGTTTGCCGGGAGAATTGAAATCGCCGTTCGCATCGGTCGCATAAATGTAGCCGGTGTATGGATTGACATACAGGCCGTATGGTGATGAAAGTTTTGTACTTATGTCTTCCGATACCGTTCCCGGCAGACTGTCCTCAAGTCCATCTGCGCCATCTGTCCTGAACATCAGTTCCGGGTCTATCAGAGCCGTATTGAAACGGTATTCGTAAGTGTAGTAGCTGAATGACGAGCCTATGGCAAAGAACTTGCCGTCAAGTGTGGCGCAGTTGTACGTGGCCGGAATGTCATCAAGCACCATAAAACACTTTTTTTCACCGTCAAGCGCCTTCTGACAGTCAAAGATTATGGAGCAGGCCGGTGTGTCATAGTAGTCTCCCGGGGAGTTGATGCACAGGTACCTGCCCGTCTGCGACATCTTGCCGTAAAGGTTAATGACTCCGGTATCCACATCACGGACTTTCGTCATGGTAGCGGCATCGACAATTGAAACCGTGGTCTCGTACTCGTGGTCTTCCTGAAATGCGTAGCCGCCGGTATTCGCAATGAACAGGCATCCATTGTAATAAGCTATCCCTTCCGGCTCGTAGCCCACTTCACAGCACTTCACTACCTTGAAGGTTTTCAGATCGACCTTGGCAACAAAGCCTTTTGTGCATTCCCACAGGCCACCTATGGTAGAACATTCGTGCCCGTACGATGTTATGTACAGATACTCTCCGTCAGTTGCCATCTTGCGGTTGTTGGGCACATCCTCGGTGGCGGTAACGGCAGTTCCGTCAGTCCTTATATACTGGATAATGTTGGACCAGTTCACAGCAATTGCAATCAGGTCAGGCCCGACCTGGATGATGTCATTCGGCGTGTCACCTATCCCGTAGCCGTTGGCCTCCTCGAACCATTTGTTGGACACGATGCGTCCGTCTTCGAAATAGCTGATGCGGGCGTTGTTGGACTGCCAGTTGCCCTCGTTCAGGATAATCAGCCGTTCCTGCGCATTCAATTGGAACAGACAGGCTGCAAACAGAATGGATATTGCGAATCGTCTCATAGCTTATATGTCAATGATATTTTGAAATTGCGCCCCGGCATCGGATAGCGCTGAATCATCTCGTACTGCACATCAAGAAGGTCATTCACCTCAATGCTGAGACCCCAGTGCGGGAAATCCGCCGACAGTTTCAGATCAATGTTGTCGTATGGGCTGAGCATATCCTCGGGGTCGGCATACGACCACATACGTTCCGATACGTGCAGCTCTGATACTGACAGCGTCAGCATTTTCCAGGCTCCCATAACAGTCACTCCGCTTGAAAAACGGGGTGAATAGCAGATGACCATATTCCAGTTTTCGTCATCCTCCGAGCCGGTGCGGTTGCGGTCATCCTGAAGGGTACACGATGCCGTCACTCCCGCGCTCCAATCCCTTGCCTGACGCTGAATGGTCATACTGCCATTAAGTCCGTGACAGAGTGTTTTTCCATAATTGAGCATGGACCAGGTATATGTGCCCTTCATCGGAAGACACACGATACGGTCAGTTATGTCGTTGCGGTATGCATCGGCCTGAATAGAGAAGTTCCACAGGCCGGGTGTGGCGTGATATTCAAGACCGATGTTCCATTGGCGGGTGAACTCGGGTTTCAGATTGCGGTTCCCGGCCTGGGTATAATAAAGGTCATTCAGTGTAGGGGCACGGAATATCTGCTTGTACCAGACTCTGGCTGTGAGCCCCCAGCGGGTGTATGAGAGTGACAGACTTGGAGTTGCCTTGAAAAGCGGGTCTGCCGCGCCCACATTCACCTTCGTCCAGTCCTTGTAATACTGTCCCAGATACGATGCCGCCACGTTAATGCCTTGCATATTGGCCATCACCGCAATGACCGTCTTGGTATCCAGTCTGGTTACCCGGTCAAAGAATTTCAAGTCAGAGTTGAGACCGGTCAGGCGCGCATCGGCTCCGGTATTGATCGTGAGCCATGAAACCGGTGTGAGACAATATGAAAGGGCCGCATATGCATCGTTCTGTCGGTAATGGTTGTCAACACGCGCTGTGTTCTGGTTCTCGGGATAATCTGTACAGTAACGCAGGTATTCCCAGGCATACTTTGCGGTAGCCTTCAGACGGTGACGCTCACCAAAGGCATGGTCCCAGGTGCCTTGGACAAAGAAATCGCGGTCCCATTCACGGCCCACATTATCGTATTTGTCACTGAGACGTCTGACTATGCCGCCCGGACAGCCGCGCTCTGAAGTGTAATAATAAAGGTGACTTTGGAAATCTCCCCCGAACAGGGCTGACTCGACACGCAGATACTCTATGTCAGAATTGGCACGCACTCCGACTGTATCCTCGTAGCGGGAATGGTAGCGGAACGGATAATCGCCCTTGGAATTAAGATACTCGGCATCGACAAAGCCCTGAATACGGTCTTTTGCCAGCTGCCAGTTGGCCTTGCCGCCCCAGGTGTGAAACGATGCAGCCTTCAGCTGGACGGACAATGAATCGCTGACCGGCCGGCGTGTCTGCATATAGACCGTCGCCCCCGATGCATATTCCGATGCGCTCTGGCACTGGTTCAGACGGTTTGCATTGTACAGCGATACCGATTCCAGCGTACTCAGCGAATATTTGCCCAGATCGACCGTCCCGTTCTGTGCATTTGTGATTCTGACCCCGTCTATGAACACTCCGGTGTGCTGTGCCCCAAGCGAACGCACATTGATGGTCTTCAGTCCACCCAGTCCGCCATAATCCTTTATCTGTACACCGGCAAAGTATTTGAGGGCATCGGCTATGGAAGTTGATGCAAGTGCCTGCAGCTGTTTTCCCTCAAGCGTCTGCTGTGTTACAAGCTGGCGTTCCCGGTACTCTGCCATTATCACAACCTCGTCAAGGGCTCTTGAAATGGAGTCCTGATCGCTGGCATGACACAACGGCACGAAGGCACATACCAATAGGGGCAATATGAATGCTGTTCTACTGTTCATCCCAACCCGTACACCTGCAGGTAAAGAAATGCTAAGTGTTACTGGCTGGTCTTCTGACTTGTCCCTTCTTACGCGCCTTCCCAGGAGAATTCCCAGTGGCATGGTGGCGTAAGAAACGAATTTGGGACTTACAGCAGCAGGTACTGTTACGGATTCACACCGTATTCCAAATTATCCCTTGGGGTGCCAACCCCTCGAGGAACCAATAACCGGGTGCAAAGATAAAACGA
>JAKSKN010000025.1 GCA_024401695.1 Bacteroidales bacterium | reverse complement strand
GAGACAAGATGGATATACAGCAATGCCAAGCAGATGATGGACCGCATCATATTTGCACTCGGGCAGGAAAAGGGACTGAAATTCACGATCATCAGGCCGTTCAACTGGACAGGCCCGAGGCTTGACTCATTTGCCCACGCGGAGCGGCGTCAGGCCAGGGTGATCACCCAGATGATCTATGACTGCCTGCACAGGCACGAGATCACCATAGCGGGTGACGGGGCGCAAAGGCGCAGCTTCACCTGGATAGGTGACGGCATAGAGGCGATAGTTTCAATAATAAAGGCGGGAGATGCCGCCTGTGGCAGGATCTTCAATATCGGTAATCCCGACAACAACTGTTCAATCAAAAGATTCGCGGAAAAGCTGCTCGCCATAATGAAGGAAATCCCCGAGACGTCAACGGCTGCTTGTCAGACAGTCTTGAAAACGGAGTCATATGCCTCGTATTATGGCAGGAATTATGCCGACACCTCAAACAGGATTCCCGACATCAGCAATATCCATTCGGTTACAGGCTGGAGTCCGACGGCCTCTACGGAGGAGATAATCAGACGTACTGTGGAATATATAATTCGAGAAGAAAATCTGTGAAATCCATATTCATAAAAGAACTGCTGGCGACGGCAGCCCGTTATGAAAACAAGGTCGCTTTCGTCGATTTGGACGGCAGTCGCTCGACCACATACGGGCAGTTGCTTTCTCTGGCCAAAAAGGTTGCTGCATATCTTCGTCAGGAAGGAGTGGCACCGCATTCGAACGTATGCATTCGGATGCCTGACACGATGGAGTTTATGGCTGCGGAACTCGGAGTCTGGCTTTCAAGGTGCGCGGCTGTGCCCATCGGGATGAACTCCCCGGAGGAGCGGGCCCTTGCAATTGCGAGGGATTGCGGAAGTGCGCTGCTCATCGACGAGGCGGTTATGCTGAAGATAAAGAATGCGGGTGCATCCGGCGCGGAGGAGTTTACGCTGCCCGAATCTACGGATGATGCTCTGATTGTCTATACTTCCGGCAGCACAGGCGTTCCAAAAGGAATAATTCACAGTTTCGAACCTTTCGACAGGAACTATCCGCATACTTTCGGCCTGGCGGCTCCATCTGCGGAAATGGTGTTCGGCAATGGTATCCCATTCTATTTCATGGCCATAGTCTTTCTGTATGATATGCTTCGTGCCGGAGCCACGGTCCATCAGTATTCTGCAAATGTGAAAACTGACGCAAAGGCTCTCCAGAGATACATTATGGCGCACGGAATCACAGTATCGCACATAAGCCCGGCTGTACTGCTCCGCTTCCGTAATCAATCGCCGGAGCTGAAAGCCGTAATCACGGCGGGAGAGAGACTGACTACGCAATGCTCGAAGGATGGATATACGCTATATAACCTTTACGGTCTTTCCGAGACATCCGGGACAGTGACCTCCTGTGAAGTGGACCCTTCATCTTCCGGACCGATTCCTCTCGGAATCTGCAATCCGGGCATAGAATTCCGCATTGCCGGAGAAAACGGTGAAGATGTCCCTGTGGGAGAAGATGGGGAGCTGTATCTGAAAGGTTCATTCTGCAAAGGATACTGGAAAGCCCCTGAACATACGCAGAAACTGTACGTTGACGGGTGGATGCACACCGGCGATATCGTCTCGCAAGGCACTGACGGAAAACTCTATTACAAGAACCGCAGGGACTGGATGGCCAAGGTAAACGGCCAGAGGGTGGAACCCGGTGAGGTGGAGGCCGCCATCCGCAAGTTGCCCGGCGTGGAGGATACCATCGTGAAAGGGTTCGACAACGGCAGGGGAAGCCAATATCTGTGTGCATTCTACATTGCCGGAAGAGAAATTGACAGCGATGAATTCAGGGCACATCTTGACAGACTTATTCCGCGGTATATGCATCCGGGAGCATATGTCAGGATGGACTCATTCCCATTGAACGCCAACGGGAAGGTCAACCGTCTGATATTGAAGGAGCCCGGGAGGACAGTCTGCACGGCACCCTATGAGGAACCGAAAACGGATCGTGAAGCCGCCCTGCTTGCCATTGCACGCAAGGTAATGGGAATAGAAAAGATGGGCGTTGCTGACAACCTGATAGATCTGGGCCTGGACAGCATCTCCGCCGTTGAAATGATCAATCTGGCAGATGAGGCTGGAATCAAGATAAGGACAAGTGAACTGCTTGTCCTCAAGACTGTCAGGGAACTTTCAAAAAGCGTGATGTCATTGGTCTATTGGCACTCATCCTACACGGGGGAAAAGCCGATACTGGTCCTTTCGTGCGGCATCATCGGGACGGAGCAGCTGGAGAAACGTGTCGGAACCCTGTCGGAACACTATGACATACTGATGATTGAACCATTTTTGGAACATTACCCATATCTGGTCAAGAAAGACGAGACTTTTGAGTCGGTTGTTGGACTGTACAATGACTTGATAGGTATGATGGTTCCCGACACGGACAGGATAGCAGCGTTCATGGGCTTCTCTTTCGGAGGGACAATCGCATATGAACTGAGCCGGATGCTTTTCCTTCAGACCGGGCGCGCCTGCAAGGTGATATGCGGGGATTCACCCATTTTATTCCCTCACTATGTTCCGCTGACCCCTGAGCAGGAGGAGGATGAAATCAAACTGATATTGTCGCGCGACAAAAAGGCTTCGGATACCAGGGCGAGGATTGTATTCTGTGGATACCAGGCCGTCCTGCGACTGATGTCTGACTGGAAAGCCTTGCCGACCACTTCAGAAATCCTTCTTTTCTGCTGTAAGAGATCCGAATTGGGTGATCTGCCGTCTTCCTATCGGGAGAGCGGGGCGAAGCTGACCATTGTGGATGTCCCCACCGACCACACGGCATTTTGCATTGACACGGATAACCTCTGGCATGACCTGACGGTCGCAAATACATTGAAATTCTTATCCTTGGACTGATGCAACAGAATTTTCCGAAGGCCGCATTCTTTGATGTCGACGGGACGCTGGTCCCGCGCGACACCCGCTGTATCTCGCAGGCGGATCGTGAGGCGGTTGAAGCCCTGCACGAGCGGGGGACACTCATCTTCATCGTCACCGGCAGGCATATATGCGAGATCGACAATATCCCATTTCCAGTCAATGGTGCCGTATGCAACAATGGAGCCCTGACCTACGTTGTTGATAACGGTTGCGCCCGATTTGACGAAAGAGACAGGTTTACGCTGATGGAAGACCATCCGATCCCCAAAGAGCAGGCCATAGGAATCGCCCGTATAATCGTGGAGAACCGGATACCCTCTGCCGCAGTCACTGCTACAAGGGCATTGACCTGTCATCTTACTCAGCAGTCACTTGAATTCATCCGGCGCGTCAATATGCCCGAACCAAGGGAAGGCGACATCCTTGGAGCCGCAGACAGCGAGCGCATCTATGCCTTCTGCCCCTTTGTGTCACCGGAGGAGGAAAAACTCCTTTTCAAGGATGTCCTTGGGGGATTGGACACTCCGCGATGGTGCGACGAATATTGTGACATCACTTTACACGGGATGGACAAGGTGCTGGGGATAAAAAAGATACTCGGCATCTTCCACATTCCTCCCGAGGACATCATTGCATTCGGTGACGGCTTCAATGACATCGGGATGCTGGAATATGCCGGTTGCGGAATCGCTATGGAAACCGCCGATGATGCAGTCAGACGCGCTGCGGACTGCATCACTGCCTCTGCAAATGACAGTGGTGTCAGCAGGTGGCTGCGTTCGATTTAATTATTTTTTTGACTATCTTCGTGCAATAACCAATCGTCATTGAATATGCACATCTTTAGAAAGAAAATAGACGTATATGAGAAATAGATTATTTTACATTATTCTGTGTGTGGCCCTGATTTCTTCCTGTTCTGTCAATCAGGCCGATCCTGTGGCCGTCTGTGAAAATGGACGGTTCGTGGGTTATGTCGAAGACAATGGAGTGCTTGCGTTCAAAGGCATCCCATTTGCCAAAGCCCCTGTAGGTGAGCTCAGGTGGAAGGCTCCGCAGCCTGTGGAGGCCTCTGATGAGCTTATCGATGCCAAGGTCAACGGCCTTCCCGGACTTCAGTCGTATGATGAAGGTGAGGTGGCCAGTCACGGAGAGCTCAGTGAGGATTGCCTCTACCTGAACGTATGGACCAAAGACCTTGAAATGAAGCCCGGCCGTCCGGTGATGGTCTGGATTCACGGAGGTTCTTACGGCTGGGGCGGAACGATAGACCCGTTATACGAGGGCAAATATCTTGTGAATGAGTATCCGGATGTCGTTCTTGTTTCAGTGGAATACCGTGTTAACGCTATGGGATTCATCGACTTTGCCGATGTTCCCGGGGGAGAGGCATTCCCTGATTCGCCATATCTCGGAATACTCGACCAGCAGCAGGCGCTTCGCTGGATCCAGAAGAATATCAGTGCGTTCGGCGGCGATCCCGACAACGTTACCATTTTCGGAGAGTCGGCGGGCGGTGGTTCTGTCAGCTGCCATCTGATAGCAAAAGGGTCCGAGGGACTGTTCCGCAGGGCCATCCCGATGTCCGGAGATATATTCCTGGAGCATACCCCGGAGAATTACCAGAACACCGGTCAGGCAGCAAAACTGCTTGCCGCTGCCGGGTGCAGCAATATGGATGAGCTTATGGCGCTCTCGGAAGCCGATCTCCTCAAGGCGTTGAACACGGAGGCCGGTGGAAAAAGTGCCGAAGGGGTGGGCGGCCGTGTCGGTGATTTCAACAACTGGCCTATGCGCAGTGATTCCAGAAGCATAATCCCTTCAGACGGCTACAAGGCCATTCTTGAAGGGAAATCCAAGGATGTGGACGTAATGATAGGCATCGTGGCGGATGAGATAAGGTACTGGGCTCATCTTCAGTTCGACCCTTCAGACCAGGAGAGTCCTCTTGGCTTCTATTACGAGTGGGCAAAGGCTAAGGTTGAAGGAATCAAGAAGATAGGAGGCCCGGAGACAGCCCGTCGCATAGACGAGAGCCTCAAAATCATCGACCCCGACAGCGACGAGTGGGACGTGAAGCATCCGGGCATCTGGAAATACACCGAGATCCTGAATAACTTCAATTTCCGTCTGGGAAGCATTACCATAGCACAGAACCACGCTGACGCCGGAGGAAACGGAAAGACCTATATGTATGTGTTCGGCAAAGGCTACGATGAAAACGCCATCTCGGGAGAACCTTTCCTGAAAGCCTGCCACGCGTGTGAGCTGACCTACGCATTCAATAATCTGGAGTACGGAACGGGTGCACCGTTCGATCCTGTCCTTACCGGCCGGTTCAGCAATATTTTCGTGAATTTCGCCCGCACAGGCAATCCGAGCATAGAGGGGCTGGACGTTCCAGAGTATGAGAAAACCGAAAGAAGCACCATTGTGATCGGACGCGATTCTGAAATAAGCGTTGAGAAGAATCCTCTTCCGAAAGAAACGGAACTGCTGCTGCCTGTTTTCTACGACTTTTTCCTGAAGAGATAAATAACGGTTATGAATCGTACAGTAATCCCTTTTCTTCTGTCTGTCGTGCTGCTTTCCGGTTGCGGAAAGGAACCGGCCGATATCCCGGACCCGACTTGTCTTGAGGACTTGTTCGGCTATAGGGTTGCGGTCAATTCCGGTGACTCATACGACCAGCTCATCAGCGGATACCCGGAAATCACCCCTGTCAGGGTTGCCGGCGGAGAGGTGCTCGTGACAGTTCAGAAAGGAAAGGCCGATTATGGAATGATGGACAGTATTTCGTGTCTGTCGGTTGATATATCAAAATACGGACTTGAGCCCAAGTTCACCGGTTTCAGGTCAATGGACTATCCGATAGTCTTTTCAAGGGGCAGTGCCGAACTGTGTGACAAATTCAACGAATTTGTACTTTATGCCAAAAGTTCGGGACTGATGCAGCGCTTGAAGACCAAATGGATTAATGCCGATGAGAGCATCCATATCCTTGACAGTCTTGATCTGCCCGAATCGGGAAAACCTATGAAGATTGCTGCGGCCGGCATATCGTACCCCTATACATACTACAGCGGTAACGAACTGACCGGTTTTCAGACTGATATGATGCGGCATTTCAGCGCCTGGTCGGGAATACCCGTTGAAATCAAGTTCTATGACATCAGCGCCGCCATACAGGAACTGCAGATCAACCGTCTGGATGCCACGTACATTCCGCTCACGATAAATGAGGAACGGGCCCAGATGGTCGTCCCTTCAATCCCATATATCCACGATGGGGGAATGTGCTTCGGACGTATCAAGGAGTATGTGGAGAAGAAGGGCTTCTTCCAGAAGGCAAAGGACAGTTTCCGTAACAATCTCATAACGGAAGACAGATGGATGCTGATGGCCGACGGGTTATGGCTGACCATATATATTTCATTGCTGTCGGTACTGCTTGCTACGGCAACGGGCGCCTTGATATGCCGGATGAGGATGTCCAAGCGGAGGTTCGCCTCGGGCTTTGCCAGAATTTATGTCGATGTTGTGCGCAGCATCCCGCTGCTTGTGCTGCTTATGCTGCTGTTCTACGTCGTTCTGGCACCGTTCCGGATGCCGGCTCAGGTGACGGCGGTGATATGCTTCGGACTTTATTTCGGGGCATATATGAGCGAATCGTTCCGTACCGGGATCGAGAGTGTCGATAAAGGACAGTGGGAGGCTGGTGCAGCCCTTGGCATGAAGCGTTTTATGACATTCCGCAAGGTTGTGCTGCCACAGGCTTTGCTCAGGATCATCCCGGTGTATAAGGGGCAGATGATAACGCTGGTCAAGAGCACTTCGATAATCGGTTATATTGCCATTATGGATCTGACCAAAGCCAGCGATGTGATCCGCGCGCGCACTTTCGATGCATTTTTCCCGCTGCTGTTTGTTGCCGGGATATATCTGCTTCTCTCCTGGGTGTTCGGCGTCGGACTTGACATAATGGAAAAGAGACTCACTCCTAAAAGCCGCAAGATATGAGGGCGTTGAAATTCATATTACCTGCATTGCTGCTTTTCGTGTCGTGCAGAACGGAACCGTCCGGGCAGGACATATATGCGGTGGAATCGCTTGATGCCCTGTCGGGATTCAAGGTGGCGACCGGGGCCGGCAGTTCGTACGACCTTATGCTGTCGGAGATTCCGGGAGTGGAAGTCGTGCGCATCGGTGTAGGGGAGCTGCTGCTTTCGGTGGAGAAAGGGATGTCGGATTTCTGCCTGATGGACGCGACCCAGGCACAGATGGCGCATCTTGAAAGCCGGGGCCTGGAAGTACGTATGTCCGGAATAATGAAAAGCACTGCTTCGGCCGGATTCCGCCTTGATGACTCGGATCTGTGCAATGAATTCAATGCCTTTCTGGCAGAGTTCAAGGAAAGCGGTGAGTATGACCGATGGAACAGCCAGTGGCGAAGCGACTGCGATTCGATGGCAGAAGCGCTTGTCAGCAGGCCGCGGCCTCAGGGCGGACGCAGCATACGGGTTGGGGTCACGAATGACATTTTCCCGTATATATACATCAAGGATGGCAATCTGACAGGTATGGAAGTCGATATAATGGAGCACTTCTGCAACAGTGCCGGCATTGTACCTGAATATATCGCTCAGGAATTCACGACTCTGATCCCTGCTTTGAATTCCGGGAAAATCGATGTGATACTGTCACATATGCGCGTCACCGAAGAAAGGTCGAAACAGGTGCTGTTCTCCGCTCCGTACATAGATGGCGGCGGTGCACTGATCTGTAAAAGCCCGACCTCGGTCAAGTCTGAAATGGCCGGGATATGGCAGAGGCTGAAAAACAGCATAGAGAGAAACCTGATAAGGGAAAACCGGTGGCAGATGCTTGTGGAAGGCCTGTACCAGACATTACTTATTTCGTTGCTGTCAATACTTGCCGGTACTCTGATAGGCATATTGCTCTGCGTGGTGCGTATGAGCCGCAGGAAATGGGTGGCCGATACATCGAAGGCCGTGATTGACCTTGTACGGGGCATTCCGATCCTTGTGCTGCTTATGATTATGTGCTATGTGGTCTTTGCCTCATCGCGCCTCTCGGCGCTCTGGATAGCGGTGCTGAGTTTCGGACTGTATTATGGCGCCTATTTCAGCGAGATCTTCCGTACCGGAATGATGAGCGTCGATCCCGGACAGTGGGAGGCAGGGGAGGCTCTGGGATTGAAAAAGCTCCAGACGCTCAGGCTGGTTGTGCTTCCTCAGGCCCTGATGTCGATAATACCTGTATTCAAGGGCGAGGTCATCGCACTCATCAAAGGTACATCGATAGTGGGATATGTGGCTGTGATGGATCTGACGCGTGCCGGCGACATCATCCGCTCGCGCACGCTCGATGCATTTTTCCCGTTGATAATCGTGACAATCGTATATTTCTTCCTGTCCCGCATTGCGGGCCGCGCACTGGATGCACTTAACAGGAAGGTTACACCCAAAAGCAAGACCGTATGATTACAGTCAGACATTTGAAGAAGGTCTTTATGGACCAGTCAAAGGAACTCACGGTCCTGAGTGACGTGAACTGTGAGATAAAGAAAGGGGAGGTCATATCCATCATCGGTCCTTCCGGCACAGGAAAAAGCACTTTCCTGCGTTGCCTGAACCGTCTGGAGGAGGCTACGTCGGGTCACATAGAGATTGACGGCGTCGACATCCTTGACCGCAGGACCGACGCGAGCATGCTGCGCCGCAAGATGGGTATGGTGTTCCAGAACTTCAACCTGTTCGAGCATCTTACCATTCTTGACAACATTACGCTTTGTCCTATGAACCTCCTTGGCCAGTCAAAGGCCGATGCCGAGAAACGCGGTATGGAGCTGCTTGAAATGGTAGGTCTGCACGACAAGGCCGGAAGTCTGCCGCGTGAGCTGTCCGGCGGCCAGAAACAGAGAGCGGCCATTGCCCGCTGCCTTGCTATGGACCCGGAAATCATTCTTTTTGACGAACCCACATCGGCCCTCGACCCCACTATGGTGAGCGAGGTGCTTGCGGTTATCCGCAGCCTTGCGGCTCAGGGAATGACTATGGCCATTGTCAGCCACGAAATGCAGTTCGTCAAGGATGTAAGCACAAGGGTGTTCTTTATGTACGGTGGCGTGATCTATGAGGAGGGTACGCCGCAGCAGATTTTTGACAATCCGCAGAAACCGGCCACCAAGGCTTTCGTGAACAGGATACGCAGCCTGAATTTCAGGCTCGAGAACCGCCATTATGACCTGTATGGAATGTTTGGTCAGATTGAGACTTTCTGCTCGAAATACGGCCTTGGAAATACGCTTACGGGGCAGGTCCAGCATGTCGTCGAGGAAATGCTGTCCGAAATCCTTCCGTTTACCGGACCCGTGGACATAGATTTGGAATACAGCGAAAAGACTTATGGACTCAGTATGCTGATCAGGCAGGAAAATGCAACGGCACCAATCCTGTCCGGCGTTGATTCCGACTCAGTGGCGCTGATGCTTGTGCGTGGAATGTCCAAATCGGTCAGTGAACCCGAGACCGGGCTGATACGCGTCACTTTTCTACCCGCTCGATTTCGCGACTGAAATCCGTGGCCGGGTCTGCGTCTGTAAATGATTTTTTAATTATTCAAACTTAGTTTTTTGCCATGCGGAAAGTGATTTTGGATTTTACGTTCGCCCTGGTATTCCTTTTAACCATATCCTGCAGCAAGGAAGATGCAAAGCCTCACGGGCCGATAGTGCCGCAAGGTGAAGTCACACGGGAATTCCTGTCACAGATCCGTGTCGGGAAGGACGGGCGTTTCCAGTACTGGAACCAGGATTCTCCAGCCTTGAAGGAACTTAAAGCTTTCGTGGCTGCTGTTACGGACCCGAACTGCAAGGGGTACGTACCTCCGCAGGATAGGGTAGCCACGTTTGACGTTGACGGCACCTTGATGTGTGAGACGGCTCCGTACTATTTCAACTGGATGCTGTTCTTCCACCGTTACCTGCACGACAGTACCTTTGCTCCACCGGAGGAAGACAGGCTGTGGGCGGCTGAGGCCGAGGAATATGTGCTTGCCAACAGGAAGAACAAGAAAGAATGGGGGCTGAAGCAGCAGGAATTGCAGGCGATCGGGTTCCGGGGGATGACCGATTCGCAGTTCTCGGGATACGTCAGCGATTTCATAAATGGCGAGAATGTGATTGGCCTGACAAATCTGAAATGGGGTACGGCGCTCTACTGGCCTATGATAGAGGCGGTATCCTATCTGGTGGCCAACGATTTCGTGGTCTTCCTGTGTTCGGGAGTTGACCGCGATGTGTGCAGGGTCATATCCGAGGGAATCTATGACATCCCGAAATATCATATGATAGCGTCCGACGTGAATTATGTCCTCGAGAATCAGCCTGAATGGGTTGAAATGGTAAGTTCCGAGGATTATGAATATACTCCGGGCGAAGAGGTCCAGAGAGGAGATTTCATGCAGCTCGGCACGGCCATCAACAAGATAATCAAGATGAGAAGGGAACTCGGGCAGAAACCGATCCTGTCCTGGGGCAATTCAAGCGGGGATTATCCTATGTTCCACTACACCAACAGGGATAACCTTTATCCGCACATCTCATTCTGCCTTCTGTGCGATGATACGGAACGGGAACTCGGCAATCCGGACAAGGCGGCTAAATGCAAGGCTGACTGCGAACAGAACGGATGGATTCCGGTATCGATGCGGGATGAATGGTGGACGATATATGGTCCGCAGGTCAAACGCACCGGTCTCTAGCTGATGCGTTTCCGGCTTTCGAAGGCTATTGGTGATTGTTGATTGAATGAAATTCTCGTAATATGAATACATTAAGTTACAAAGGTTTTATTGGAACAGTAAATTTTTCCGAGAAGGATAGTGCTTTTTTCGGGAAGATTGAAGGAAGAAGGACTCCCTCTTCATAAAAGTTACAGCGGTAATGCTTTTACATCAAAACGCAATGAGTATGAATGAGAATTCTCGCAGTCTGTATCTT
>JAKSKN010000024.1 GCA_024401695.1 Bacteroidales bacterium | reverse complement strand
AGCTTACCACGTCCTTCTTCGCTTCCGAAAGCCAAGGCATCCTCCGTTCGCTCTTGTTCTCTTTCTCGTACTTGTGAATCAATAAAGTCTTTTTGACTGTATTGTCTCGTTTTGCCTTATGAAATTGCAGTCCCTATTTGCAACTCGAAAAAACTCGAATTAAAATTTACAGACTATAATCTCTTAAACTTCTTTACCTCGTTATCTCTCTCAGTATTGTCAATGAACTTTCAAATTCCCTCTCGTTCGAAAGGGGATGCAAAGGTATACTTTTTTTCCATACCTGCAAAACTTTTTTTAAAAAATTTTCAATAATCTTTTGGGGCTGCATCGGCCGAAATGAAAAAAGTCCGCGGAAATCGCGGACTTTCATATTGCTGCGCAGGCAGTGCTACTGTGCGTAAAGCGTGATGATATTGCGAATTACGGCAGCAGCCTTCTCCATATTCTCAAGAGGAAGGAACTCCATCTTGCCGTGGAAATTCAAACCTCCGGCAAAAATGTTCGGGCAAGGAAGTCCCATAAATGAAAGGCGGGCGCCGTCGGTACCGCCGCGGATAGGCTGGATGCGAGGCTTCACGCCTGCCATCTCCATAGCCTTGACGGCAGTTCCAACTACGTGATAGTGCGGCTCGACCATCTCGCGCATATTATAATATTGGTCACGGAGGACAAGAGTTGCCACGCCTTCCCCATAGCGGGCATTGATAAAGTCGACGCACTGCTGCATCACAACCTTCTTCTGCTCGAACTTTGCACGGTCGTGATCGCGGATGATATACGCGAAATCCGCCTCTTCAACCGAGCCCTTGAAACTGATGATGTGGAAGAAGCCCTCATAATCAGCCGTAAATTCCGGCCTCTGGTCAACAGGGAGGAGAGAATTGAGCTCCTGCGCGATCAGGATTGCATTCAACATCTTTCCCTTGGCGTATCCAGGATGGACGTTGCGCCCCTGGATGTGGATCTTGGCCGAAGCGGCATTAAAATTCTCGAACTCCAGTTCGCCTTCGTCACCGCCATCCATAGTGTAAGCATAATCGGCGCCGAACTTCCCGACATCAAACTTGTCAACGCCACGACCGATCTCCTCGTCCGGAGTAAATCCGATCTTCAGCTCACCGTGCTTGAATTCAGGATGCTCAACGATATACTGGACGGTATCCATTATCTCGGCGACGCCAGCCTTGTCGTCGGCACCAAGGAGGGTGGTTCCGTCGGTGGTTATCAGGGTCTGTCCTTTGTGGAGGAGCAGTTCCGGGAACTCCGACGGCTTGAGGAACAGGCCCGGAACGCCGGCAAGAGCGATGTCGCTGCCATCATAATCGGATATTATCTGAGGCTTGACCCCGCACCCGGACGCGTCCGGAGCTGTGTCGACGTGAGCGATGAAGCCTATTTTTGGCGCATCACAACCACAATTCGCAGGGATCGTCGCCATTACATAGCCGTATTCGTCGAGGGTCGCCTCAACTCCCATCGCGAGAAGTTCGTCGCGGAGCATCCGCAGCAGATTGAGTTCCTTCGCTGCCGAAGGCTGGGTTTCAGACTCCTCGCAGGACTGCGTGTCAACTGAAACGTATCGTAAGAATCTGTCAAGTATCTTTTCCATAATTATTTCTTTGAATCGATTTTCATTGATGCCACTATCATATATATAATGATGGCGGCGTAAGGGAGGATGGCGATGGCTTCGCCGGGACCCTCACACCATTCTGCCATAAACCACTCACAGCCGGCAAACTTGAGGATGGCTGAGACAACACCCATCAGGGCACCGCCGGCGATAAAACCGCTTGCGATGAGGGTACCCTTCTCCTGCCGTGCATTGTTGACTGCGGCATCCTTGCTGCGGGTGCTGACGAACCAGGCGATCGCACCGCCGACCAGCAGAGGAAGGTTAAGGTCCATAGGGATGAACATTCCCAGACAGAAGGCAAGGGCAGGAACCTTGAATATGGTAAGGAGGCCGGCTATCACGGCACCTATGCCGTAAAGCAGCCAAGGGGCGCTTCCGCCGTTCATCAACGGCTGGATCACAGCAGCCATCGCATTTGCCTGAGGGGCCACGAGAGAACCTTCACCCACGAATCCGTAGGTCCTGTTAAGGATGAACATAACGCCACCCACAGTAGCTGCCGCAACCATCACGCCTACGAACTTCCAGGCTTCCTGCTTCTTCGGCGTCGTACCGATCCAGTAGCCGATCTTGAAGTCGGTGATGAGTCCGCCCGCAGTGGAAAGCGCAGTGCACACGACACCACCTATCACCATAGAGGCGACCATTCCGGCATTACCCTTGAGGCCGGCAGCCACAAGCACGAGAGCCGTAATGATAAGCGTCATAATGGTCATACCGCTGACCGGGTTCGTTCCCACTATCGCAATGGCGTTGGCAGCGACCGTCGTGAAAAGGAAGGCAATGACAGCCACGATCACGAGGCCGATAAGAGCCTGCCATACACTGTTGACAACTCCGCCGAAGGCAAAGAAGGCAAAGACTGCAAGAAGGGCAAAGGCCACACCCCATACGACGGTCTTCATAGGAAGGTCTTCCTGGGTGCGCTCAACCGACTCGACTGCAGCGCCCGGCTTCTTCTTGAATTCATTTGCCGCAAGGCCTATCGCCGACTTGATGACGCCGGAGCTCTTGATGATGCCGATGATGCCGGCAGTCGCGATGCCGCCGATGCCGATATGGCGGGCGTAGTCCTTGAATATCTGTTCTGGCGACATCTGGCTGATGGTCTGCGCCACGCCGGTGCCCATAAGGTCAATGATGCTGCCACCCCAGATGAGGTTCATAAGAGGGATTATCACCAGCCAGACAAGGAAAGAGCCGCAGCAGATGATGAAAGCATACTTCAAACCTACGATATAGCCCAGGCCAAGGACAGCCGCGCCTGTGTTGAGCTTGACGACAAGTTTGGCCTTGTCGGCGACAACTGTACCCCAGTGCATGACCGTGGTGCCTATGGTTTCCGCCCAGGCACCGAATGTGGACACGACGAAGTCATACAGACCACCGATGAGGCCGCTGACGAGAAGTGTCTTTGCGCTCTTTCCTCCACCCTCGCCGCTCACGAGGACCTGGGTGGTTGCAGTAGCTTCAGGGAAAGGATATTTTCCATCCATCTCCTTGACGAAATACTTGCGGAACGGAATCAGGAAAAGGATGCCAAGGAAACCGCCGAGAGTTGAAGAGAAGAACATCTGCCAGTAATTGACTTCAAGACCGAGGATATAGATGGCCGGAAGCGTGAAAACCGCACCGGCGACGACAACGCCGGAGCAGGCTCCGATTGACTGGATGATCACATTCTGATGCAGGCCGTCCTTCTTTCCCAATGCGCCGGTGATACCTACGGCAAGGATGGCGATAGGGATTGCGGCTTCGAAAACCTGCCCGACTTTAAGTCCGAGGTATGCTGCGGCGGCCGAGAAGATTATGGCCATCACGATACCCATAGTCACCGAATAAGGAGTAACCTCAATCGGATTTTGGATTTTGTTTTCCTTCATTTCGTGCTTTTTGTTTTGTGTAGTATTCCAGGAATTTTTCGTATTTCCGCTGATCTGCGAGTTCCTCCTTCGCGCGACGCTTGCGAAGGCGTTCCGCTCTGGCTTCATCACGCTTCTGCTTTCTCAAGGCACGGGCCTCGGCCTTGGCCGCATCGCGTGCATCAAGCTCGGCCCATCTGGCATCGCGGGCTGCGATACGCATCTGCCGGGCCTGTTCGGCAGCCTCTTTTTTCTGCTGGCGTTCCAATTCCTTCAACTCTTTCGGAGTCAGTTCCCTCGGAGCCACTGCAACGGTATCCGAAGCCGCCACGGCAACCGCAACCGTATCTGCTGCGACAGAATCAACGGCAGCAGAATCCGCGATAACCGGCAAGGCGGCTGCAGTATCGGCCACAGCACTTGCCGCAGCGACACTGTCCCTGACTGCTGCTGCCCTCTCCCTTCTGATTGCCGCCCGGCGCTTTGCCTCCTCCAGGGACTTGTAGACTTCGTCCATATATCCCGGGAAGTATATGTCCGTCTGTACGAAAGTCGCACGCGGCCTGCTCTCATAGGCTGTCCTCTCACTCGGGCGGATTGTGAGCGTAGTAATGTCTTCCTTGCCCTTCGGCCTCTTTTCCGGCATCCAGTTGAATCCTCTCATACGCGAGTCCTTCTTCGGAAGCTGGGCAATTGGATATGCATCATTCTTAGGGCTGTCAAAATAAAAGACCTGTTCGACGGTGCCATCCTTCAGGAGCGCCGAGAGCATCTTGCTCTCAACCTTGTTCACCGTGGCATACACATCATTCTCCTGAAGATAGAAGAGCGCAGAGGCTCCGCCAAGTGCATCAAAGCGGCGCAGGGCCGACGTGGAGTCGAAGAATGCCATCACATCGGTTCCCTTGATCTGGTCATAGCAATCCTCAGCTTCTTCCGTCAGGATGAATGCATTCGACATAAGACTGGCACGATCGACACCGCCATTCCTGATCAGCACGAAAAGGCTGTCGGAAGTGTATTGCCTGTTGCCTTCATTCCAGATTATAGGATCTATGAAGAACCTCGCAATGGAATCCAGGTCGCTGTAGTAGAGGGAGTCGCACGAAAGCTGAAGGTCCTTGCGGAACATCTTCACGTGGCCGCGTCCGAAAACGAATCCGATTTTCGTGGTATCCGGAGCCGGCACCGGCGCCGCCATCGTATCGGCAGGAGCGGCTAGAGTGTCTGCCGCAGCTGCAGGCGTGTCGGCGGAAACAGCCATTGTGTCAGCAAAAGCGGCCAGTGTGTCCACAGGAGCGGATGCAGTGTCGGCGGAAGCGGTAAGCGTGTCCGCCGGGGGTGCCACGGTCTCTGCGCTCAGCTTGTTCTGAGGCTTGGCGTCTTTGGCCCCGGTGCGGGGTCTCGCCCCTTTCATCTTCTCCGCCTTCTCGGCTTCAGCGGCTTTTGCCGCATCTTCAGAAGCCTTGCGGCGATAGGAGCTGACAGGGTCGGCCATAATCTCTTCGAGCCGCGCAAGAGCGTCGGACACGATGTGGTCGGGTATGTCACAACGTTTTATTGACTGATGGATAAGGGTGTCGGCACCACAGTACAAGGTGTCAACCTTTCCGTCCTGTTCTGTCTTTATGGCCACCGCGGCACGTTTGCGCAGCGTGGCTCTGGAGATGGAATCCCGGTAGAAGATATAATCGGCTATCGCGAAAGTGTTGCGGGTCGTATCCTGAACCTGGGCGTGGCCACGGAGGTTGGCGTCATTGGAATTCCGATAGTAATAGAGCGTGTCGCACCACACCTCCTTGTCCTCGGTAAGCGCGTGCACCTTGTCCCTGAAGAAGAAGGTTTCCGTATTGCGGTTGTACCATCCCTTGTTTCCGGACAGCATATTGCCATCTTTCCAGAAATCGATGTAGGTCACGAAATCGGCAAAACTTCTATCAGAATCATACTTCATGCTGCTCGTTCTGACGAATACGGAATCGGTGAACATATTGACGTTGCCGTTGAACGTGAAGAGCTTTACGGTCGATTCATAGGTACCGCGGTCCGATTCGATGATCTGTCCGTCGGCATCGCGCATTGCGCCGCCGCCGGCAAACATTGCCACGCTGTCCTTGGTGTTGTAGTCAAGGTTGCGCGTACGGAGCACATTCTCCTTCTTGTTCCGAAGCTGGACGACCGACCCTCTGAACTGTGCAAGGTCGTCGTCGATGAAGTAGTCAAGACGGTCGCTGGTCAGTTCGGTTTCATCCTGGATGAGCTGCACGTGTCCCTCGCAATTGATGACCTTGGTATCAACATTCCAGAGAGCGGAATCGCAGATAAGGAGGGTCCCGTTATGAAGGAACGTGGCATCGAAGGCCTTCCTCACGGCGTTGCCGTCAATCTCCTTCAATTCAAGGGAGCTGGCCTGGATCAAGCGCACAAGCGAGTCCTTCTGCCCGGTCTGCGCCCGTGCAAAAAGAGGCGCCAGAAGCGCCACAAGGGCAAACGCCAGCTTTATTGCTCCTTGAATTTTTCTGCCCATTCCTTCCTTGAGAACTCACAGTCCTTGAACATCGGATCTATGACGATGTGGGTCTCACGTATCTTCTGTGAGATGAAATCCTGAATGGCTTCCATCTGGCTCTTGTTCTGAACTATACCCTGAAGGGTCGTGTAGTCATTCTCGAATGAGGCCGGGTGCGCCGGAACTATCTTGTCCAGACGGACGATCTTATAGACGAGGTTGCCGTTCCTGCCCTCGTTGTCAAGTGATTCGATAGGCTCTGAGATTTCGCCGACCTTCAGGTCGCGCACTGCCTGGTAGTCTTCAGGTTTCAATTGGTCTATCTCGAAATATGCGGAACCGGTGCCCGGATCAGACATCTGGCCGCCGTTGGTGCGGGTGGCCGGGTCTTCTGAATAGAAACGGGCGGCAAGTTCGAAAGTGATTGACGAATCGAGGATGGCGGTGCGTATGCTGTCAAGCTTGTGGAATGCCTTCTCCCTGTCCTCTGCGGTATATCTTGGTTTGAGGAGGATGTGGCGGGCATTGAACATATCACCCTTCTTCTCCAGGACCTCGATAAGGTGGAATCCGTCCGGGGTTTCAACTGTCTGGGAGATGATTCCCGGCTTCAGGGACATTGCCGCATCCGAGAACACCGGCCAGAAAATCGACTTGGACGCCATTCCGAGTTCTCCTCCCTTTCTTGCGCTGCCAGGATCCTCGGAATAGAGGCGGGCCAGGGTGGCGAACTTTTCACCATTGATGATGCGCTCGCGGATTGAAAGGAGGCGTTCCTTGACCGCAATTGCAGCGGCCTCCCGGTCCGGATAGATGCATATCTGGCTCATCTTGTACTTGATAGGGATGACCGGAAGATCCTCCACATCCGTGCTGTCAAGGTATTTTTTGACGTCATACGGAGTCACATCAGGGATTTTCTTCGCTATTTCCTGCTGCTCCTGCTGGGTGAGGCTGTTTTCCTCAAGCTGTGTCTGCCACTCCTGACGGAGCTTGTATATAGGCTTCTTGAAATACTCCTCAACACCCTCGTCTCCGCCCATAGCGGTGCGTACCTGATCCAGCCTCTGGGTCAATTCGGCTGATACGACATCCTTGTTGACGTTCAAGGAGTCAACTCTCGCCTGCATAAGGAACAGCTTCGACGCCATGAAGTTCTCCAGAACCTCACAACGCTCATTCTGCCCCATCATCGCACCTTGCGCCCTCTGGATCTGAACCTCATCCTCGAGACCGGAAATGGTTATGAACTCGTTGCCGACCACGGCAATTGTTTTGTCAACGACGCCTTTATACTTCTGAGCAGATGCCAGGGCGCAGACGCCCATCAGGACTGCAGCAATGATTGTTTTGTTAAAATATCTCATGTTCAATAAATGACAAGATTCTTATGACTGAGTGCATTCGTCAGCAAGTCTTGTTCCAAATCGGCAAGAAGCTGATGTTTTCTCGCACTCAAAATGAAATCGCGGATTTTCTCTTCGCAATATTCGACCGGTGCCACACCGTCGATCTGCATCTCGCAGATATAAGCCGCCATAAGATCTGGGCGGTCATCCGATTCGACCTTGATGAAGTCACCATTAAGATGCTTCAGCATCGATTCATAGTCCATTCCGAATTCCTTGGCCAGCACGACCGCATCTATCCACTGCTCGGAGTTGTCCCAATAGCGCAGGGCGGCGGAACGGGCAAGGCTGTCGGCAAGTCCGACATCCTCGTAATCCGGCGAACTCATCTTCTTGAGGATGATATCCTTGTTCGGCGCGCCTTTCATTATGTCGATGAAGCGGACCTTCATTATCGGACGCTCCAGCTCGAAATTCTGCTTGTTGTCGTTGTAGTATTTCTGAATCTGCTGCTGTGTGATGAGCGTATCGAGACGGTCATTGACATATCTCTGTTCATAGCGGTATTTGAGAAGGGACCGGCGGTAGTCCTCCAGCTCGGCGGTGACGTCCATCTCTGTCTTTGACAGCTGCTCCGAGGCCACCTCCATATACAGGTACTCCGTTGCCCAGGAGTTGATGTACTGCATCGCCAGATTCACGCTGTCATCAGGAGACGCAAACTCGGGAATGTAAGCGGCAAGCTCGGACTTGTAAAGCTTGTGCTTCCCCACCTTCGCAACGACTTCGTCGTCGTGGACGATGGACGAAATCGTGTCGCAGGAGCAGAACACTGCAATAGCCAGAATCAAAGACAAATATTTGCGCATAGACCGCAAATTTACTAATAATCTTAGATTATTAAAAAATCCGGGCTATTCTTCAAAAAATTCTTATCTTTGTGGAGTCTAATCAATTATCAGAATCAATATGAACTTAAGAGACATCAAGAAGGACATCGAGTATGTGTTGAGCGCATTCGTCGAGGATTGTTCAATCGTAGCAGCCGTTAACACCAAAGCTTCAGACGACAAGATCGGCGAGCTTATGGAAGAGGCCATCGACCTCTACAACGAACTCCGCGACAAGGTAAACGCCACGATCGAGGGTTCAAAGAAAGCATACTACAACGAGCTCCGCAAGGAGATCCTCGTCAAGACCGACGCTCTCTACGAGAAACTCAGCGCAGCTGTAAAGGCATCAGTAGAAGCCAAGCCTGCAGCAGGAAAGAAGGCTCCGGCAAAGAAAGCTGAATGAGAAAGTTTCTCTCAATCATAACAGTCGCGCTTCTGCTCTCGGGCCGGAGCGCGACTGCTTCTATACCGGCCACCAAAGCTCAGGAAACGATAGCCGGAATCACTGCAAGGGAGCCTGTCAGGTCCAGTGCCTTCGGCATTCTCGCCGTAAAGGTCAACGGTGACACGGTCGCCTGCTTCAATCAGCGGCAGAAACTTGTGCCGGCTTCAAATATGAAGCTGCTTTCAACGGGCCTCGCACTTCGCATATTCGGTCCGGACTACCGGTTTGAGACGTCTCTCGGCTACACCGGAGAGATAGTTGACAGCACCCTGGTCGGAGACCTCTACATTATCGGCGGTGGCGACCCCACCACCGGCTCCACGGCAGACTGCGCACTCCCGTACGAGAAGATGTTCGACGAGTGGGTCCGGATTGTCAGGAATGCCGGAATCTCAAGGATCAGGGGGCGCATCATCGGCGACCCGCGATTCTTCGGCAACGCAGACCCCGTCAGCCTCGGCTGGACATATGAAGACCTCGGCACCTACTATGGCGCCGGCCCGAAAGGACTGAACTTCTTCGAGAACAAAAAGAATTTCTACATCACTCCCGGCAGCACGGTCGGTGCGGCGCCCAATGTGACACCCCGCTTTCCCGACACGCCGTGGATGAAGGTCGGCATTTCCGCCACCACAGGCAAAGCCAAGACCGGCAACGACCTCTACTTCGTCAATTCCGAGCTCAGCCCCAACGGTGAGATACGCGGCCATTTCCCAGTGGACCGCCGCGGCTACACCCTTGAGTGCAGCAACAGTTTCGGCGCCTACACCTGTGCCTATTATTTCTACCGCCACCTGAATGATTCCGGAATCAAGTCTGACGGTTTCGGCGACATTTCCACTCTGGGAAAAGTCCGCACAGACCTTTCTGCATACGCGGAAGGAGAAGAAGCTGCGGCTGGCTGTGACCTCAGCGTCATTGGCGGCACCAGGTCAGCGACCCTGGCGGAAATAGTCAGGGAGACCAACAAGGAGAGCGACAATTTCTATGCGGAAACCCTATTCAAGCTGATAGGGAAACATATTATGCGTTCAGCAGTGGCGGACTCCTGCCAGAAAGCAGCCGAAAACGCCCTCACTTCAATGGGCTTGAAGGTCAAGGGCAACTGCCAGGTCTTCGACGGCAGCGGCCTCAGCAGGAAGAACTACGTCAATGCGGCTTTCTTCGTTGCATTCCTCAAGACTATGACACGCAGTACCGCCTTCGGGCCCTATCTCGAATCTCTTCCGGTCGCCGGACAGAAGGGCACGCTTGAGCACAGGTTCGACAAGGTGGATGATGGTCTCAAGGAGAGAATCCACGCCAAGACCGGTTCGATGAACGGCGTCAGATGCCTCTCAGGATACATCGAAGCCAGCGACGGATCTCCGGAGAATATGATTGTGTTCTCCGTGCTGGTCAACAATTCGATAGCCGGATCCCTGACGGTCAACAAGATGATAGATGACATCCTGACCGCATTGCTGGAAGAAAACTGAAAAATAAGAGCCTGACGCTGTGTCAGGCTCTTATTATTTCGACCTCACCGCCAAGGCCGATCTTGATGATCTGCGATGCTTTGCCGGTAGCACCCTGCTCAAGCTGCCGTGGGACGGTATAGTCCACTGCCGCCTTGATTTCCTCTGAGATGTCCTTGAAGTTTGCAGGGGTCGGCTCTCCGGAAATATTTGCCGAAGTGCTCACAAGAGGCTTGCGAAGGCGCCGCACAAGCTCGCGGCAGAAAGCGCCTCCGCCCTGCGCCGTTTCGTCTTCAACGCACGGGATGCGTATGCCGACGGTGCCGTCCTCGGCAACGACATTCGGGGCAAGATATTGTGCGCCCGGATAGATGATGGTCATAGGGGCATCATTGACCTCGACAAGGTCTATGGCTATGTTCGGGATCTCCTTGACGTGCATTGCGACCATATCAAGGTCGCAGGCAAGGAGAACCAGCGACTTGGCCCCCGAACGCTTCTTGATTTCAAATACTCTGGCGACCGCCTTCTCATTGGTGGCGTCGCAGCCTATGCCCCAGACCGTGTCCGTCGGGTAGAGGATGACCCCGCCTTCGCGGAGCACCTTCACGGCTTCATTTATCACTTCCTTAGTATCCATCAGCAATAACTGTCTCTGTCAAACAAAGTCCCCTTCTTCTTCCAGAACGTAATCAGCAGCCATCCGATCAGCATTCCTCCCAGATGTGCGAAATGAGCCACGCCCGAAGCCATCCCGGAAACGCCGGTCACAAGTTCGATGGCTGCAAACACCACGACCATCCACTTCGCACTCAGCGTGACTGGCGGGAACAGGAGGGTCATCCTTGACTCCGGGAAAAGCATTGCATACGCCAGGAGTACGCCGTAGATGGCACCGGATGCACCCACAGTAGGCGTCATCTTGAGCGCCTGGATGGACTGGACCGCACCCGCCTGGCCAAGGGCCGCGTGTTCCATAAACGACTGCATCTGCAGATATTCCACACCGAGATGGAGGCCGGCCGCGCCGAGCCCGCAGATAAAATAGAACAGCAGGAATTTCTTGGAGCCTATTATCCTCTCAACCACGCAGCCGAAAATGAACAGCGTGTACATATTGAAGAATATATGCCAGAACCCTCCGTGCATGAACATATGCGTGACGATCTGCCACCAATGGAAGTATGGAGAAGTAGGGTAGAATAAAGCGAAGGCGCTGATCATGAAGTTTTCATTGATGAGTGTTGCAATGAAAACGATTACATTGATGATGATCAGATTCTTCGTCACGGTCGGTACGTTGGAAAGGAATCCGCCGCTGTTACTGTTGCCGTAATAATATGCCATTTAAAACTTTTTGTCTATTTCCTCGACAGACACAATGCTGACGATGCGCCTGCCTCCGGGGGTGATTTCTGCATTGTCACTCGCAAAAAGCGTGTCAATCAGCCGCTGGGCCTCAATGGCAGAGCCAAGGGCCGCGGAATTGACGGAGCCAAGCATCGCAAAACGCTCAGCAATAGCCTGTTGCATCAATTCCGGCAAAGAGTTGTGCTCTTCTGACAAAATGGCAACAAGGTCAGTGATGAGATGCTCCACCTTGCCAGTTTCACAGCTATATCCCTCCGGCACACCGTTTACAACCACGGTATCGGTTCCGAACGGCGATATGTCGAATCCGAGCCGTGCCAGAAGCTCGGCATTTTCTTCGAACAGAAGCCTGTCCCGGGTGCCCACCTGGACCTGGACAGGGAACAGGGCAGTCTGCGTGACGTGTCCGTCGCTGCCCAGGGTCTTTATGATCCTGTCGTAGATTATCCTTTCCCGTGCGCGCCTGATGTTCACTATCATCACCCCGGAAGCGACCGGAGTTATGATGTATTTCCCCTGGATCGTCAGCACACGGGTGCTTGGCAGGGTGCGGTCTTCGAACAATTTACCATAATTCTGGGACTTGTCAACCTGCCTGCTGAAGCTATGATCCGGGGCGACGTCAAAAGACGGACGGACGGGACTTGCCTGCTCGAAAGGATTATAGTTCGGGTCCACCGCCGGCTGAGGCTCAGCGATGGCGCGGTACTGCTCGAAGTTCGCGCTGAGCTGAGGCAGCTCCACGGCCCCTTCCGTATCGAAATCTATGCTTGCTCCGAAACTGTTGCGGCCCAGCGTTTCCTTTACACAGGCGTAGATTATCTGGAATATTACCGAATCCTCCTCGAACTTGATCTCGGTCTTGGTAGGGTGTATGTTGACATCGATGGTATGAGGGTCTATCTCAAGGAAAATGAAATATGAAGGTGTCACTCCTTCGGGGATCATCTCCTCGTAAGCCTTCATAACCGCCTTGTGGAGGTACGCGCTGCGGAAATACCTGCCATTTGCGAAGAAATACTGGTTGCCCAGCGTCTTGCGGGCGGAATCCGGACGGCCGATGAAACCGCTTATGTTCACCACGGACGTCCTGGCTTCTATGTCGACGATGTCGCCCACGACATTGTCACCGAGAAGATCCAGGACGCGGAATTTGAGCGATTTCGCACTCTTCAGGACGAACAGCTCGCGTCCGTTCGACGTGAGGGTGAAAGTTATGTCAGGCCGCGTGATCGCCACGCGGGTGAATTCTTCGACGATATGCTTCAGCTCGACGTTGTCGCTCTTGAGGAACTTGCGCCTCGCCGGGGTGTTGTAGAACAGGTTGCGCACGGCGAAATTCGAGCCCACCGGGGCCGATACGGTGGAAGAGCGGACCTGCCCGAAGTCACCGGCACGCACTTCGACGGCGGTTTCGTCCTTTGGCCGGCGTGTCCTGAGTGTAACCTCGGCGACAGCTGCAATGCTGGCGAGCGCTTCGCCGCGGAAACCATAGGTAAGTATGTCGTTGAGGTCTTCGGCGGATGCAATCTTGGAAGTGGCGTGGCGCTCAAAACAGAGCACGGCATCTGCAGGGCTCATTCCGCAGCCGTTGTCTATGACCTGTATAAGAGTCCGGCCGGCATCGCTGACTATGACATTGACCTGGGTGGCGCCGGCATCGACGGCGTTCTCCATAAGTTCCTTGACCACGGATGCCGGTCTCTGGACCACTTCACCCGCAGCAATCATATTGGCTATCTGAGCCGGCAATACTTTCAGTTTACCCATTAGGAATGATAAGAGCGGCTAGAGCAGAGCGTAGAATTTTGCAATAAGCAGCAGCACTGCACAGATGAGAAGGGCGGTTATGATGCCGATTATCTTCTGTGTCTTTGCCATATGGCTGCGCGTCCTGCTGTATGCGCCGTCACGCAACGACCCCTTGATATAGGAGCCGGGGACGTACGTCCCTTCTTCCTTCTCCTTCTCAAAGGAACCGTCAACTGCACCGAAGCGGCGCTTCAGTTCTTCCTTTTCCGGATCATAATATCTGGGGCGGTAATTGAACACCCTGTGTTCGCTCTCACCGAAAAAATTGAATACTCCCATATCAGCGCAAATTTAACTAATTTTCTTTACTTTTGCAGGTATGGAAGTACGTATAGGTCAAGGATACGACGTGCACGCCCTCGCGGAGGGCCTGCCGATGTGGCTGGGTGGAGTCCTGATCCCATCCGGGACGGGCTTTGTGGCACATTCCGACGGAGATGTCGCAATTCACGCGCTATGTGACGCACTGCTCGGCGCACGCGCTATGGGAGACATAGGACACCTGTTCCCGGACACTTCGGATGAATGGAAGGATGTCGACAGCAAGATCCTGCTGGACATCGTCTCAAGGAAAGTGCAGTCGGATTCCTGGACCATCGGGAATGTGGACATCACGATTGCCCTTCAGGCGCCGAAAGTCGCCCCATACATCGACAGGATGAGGGAGACGCTCGCCAAGGTGATGGGCATCTCTCCCGACCGCGTCAGCGTCAAGGCCACCACCACCGAAAAGCTCGGATTCGTCGGGAGAAAGGAAGGTTGCGAGGTCTGGGCGGTCGCTCTTATACAAAGACTGTAAATAATTTTTGCATTTTTGCAAAAGTGTTGTACATTTGCAGTCCCAATTTGGGACTTTGACATACCATTGAGATATGGTGTAATGGTAGCACTACAGATTCTGGCTCTGTCAGTGAGGGT
>JAKSKN010000023.1 GCA_024401695.1 Bacteroidales bacterium | reverse complement strand
GATGACAATATATTGCCGGAATTGGGAATATCATTCAACAACAAGGTTCATTATTAGTTGAGAAAAAAGAATCCATATATGATTGATTCACAAAATAAATTGACTTTGCTCCGCTGGCTATTTATGAGCTGTCTTCTCCCATTCCTTTGCTCCTGCGTGAAGGAAGTGACTATGGACGCTAGAGAAGACCCGCAGACAGTAGTTGAATGCATCCTCTGCGATGAACCTGTGCAGACTTTGTATCTGACATACACGAAGGGAGCGTCGCGCGAGGCCGCGCCTTCACTGGACGAAGCGGATGCCGTGCTTGACCGACCTGACGGAAGGACGGGAGGTAGGGCGTTTCACAAGAGCCGAGGACGGCTCCTGGCAGCTGTCTCAACGCGCATGGATGAACATATACTTTTGGTTAAGGATGAAATCCTGCCTGAAATGGGGGTTACGGATTTCAATGTATTTGTTGAGATAAAGTAAGGCTAATATGAAAAATATCGCTACTATAATCTTCACTCTGCTTATCGCCATCAGCCTCCGGGCCCAGGAGCCTGAGCGGGTAGATACTTTGCAGGCAGCAGTGAAGACAGAGTCACATCGGGTGGAAGTGGCTCTTGGAAAATTGCAGACAAGTTTGGAAGGAATCCGGGTTATGATTTCACCGCTGGGAGAAGGCGACGCCATACGCTGGGCACAGAGCCTGCCGGGAGTAACCACCGGCGCCGACGGCACCACGTCGATGTATGTGCGAGGCGGCGGTTCCGGCAACAACCTGTTTTCGCTTGATGGCGTACCAATATACGGCTATTCGCATATTCTTGGCCTTACTACCGTCATCCCTACAGAGGCAACAGAAAGTGCGTCTCTCGCCAAAGGAGGCTTCGACGGCGGTGACAACAATTTCACTGCCGCCCACCTCAGGATGACATCGAGGGCCCCTTCTGACCACAGAAAAACAAGCGTCTCGCTTAATACCTTCCTCGTAAGTGCCGGGACTGAAGGACCGATAGGGAAAAAACTGTCTTACGTTCTTTCCCTGCGTTACTCTCCTTTGACTCTGGAGTATCGTGCGGTACGGAAATTCCTTCCGGATCTGATAAGCGGACTGAACAATTTCTCTACCAATGTCGGGGATGCCTACGGCAAACTGAGATGGCAGATAGGGTCACGCAGTTTTCTGGATGCGTCATTCCTCGGAAGTATCGACAGTTATGGTTTCGACGCCCCCGGACAGTATCAGGCAGCACACGAGGAGATGTCCTGGAACAACATTGTGGGTATGCTTCGTTTTAGGCATTACTGGGAGAATTCCCGTCTTGAACTGACCGCATCCGCAAACAGATACGGGAGCAGCCAGCAGCAGGATAAGGTCTACCGTGATGTAAGAAACTGTCTTTCACTGCATTCCCAACTTAGTGAATACACTGTTGCGGGCCAGCTTCAGCACACGTTGCCAAAAGGATTTGCATTAAGTGAAGGAGTAAACCTGCGCTATGCTCAGTTTGCACCGGGACAGGTCGCGGAGGCGAACAATGTCACCGGTACCCTCCTTTCAACCTTATGGGCACAAGGGGAATATTCCATCGAGGACCGTTTGAAGATAAAAGCCGTGGTCCGTGGCCATTATTACCGCAATCTTATGCGTGATACTCAAGGACGCCTTGATATCGACGGCAGCCTTCTGGTAAAAATAAATTTCACCGACTGGCTGTCTTTGGAATTGACAGGAGACAGGATGAAACAGTATTATCACACACTTGAGGGAATGCCTGTCGGCTGGTCTCTCGATATGGTCGTGCCGTCCGGAAAACAGGTGGCACCAGAGACTGCGCTGCAGGGCAATACAGGACTTACTGCAATTGTCGGAAACCATACGGTGTCCCTTGGTGCATTCTACAAGGCTATGGACGGCCTTATTTATTACAAATATGCTCAGTCGCTATTCAGCGGGGCGCTTGCCAACTGGGAGGACGACGTGGATTTCGGAAAGGGCACTGCTTATGGAGCGGAATTCCTGTATGAATATCTGGGGAAGGATTTCTACTTGAGAACGGCATATACGCTGTCCAGGACAATGAGACACGATTTCGCCCAGACGAACAACGGACAGCCGTTTCACGCGCGCTTCGACAGGACTCACGTTCTGAATGCCACTGCACAGTGGAAAGGCATCAACGCCACGTTCATTCTCCAGAGCGGGAACTGGGAGAACGGTGCGGCCGAGACATATCCGGTCAAGCTGCCCGGCAAGGACTGGAACGCCAAGTACTTCTCGAGCGTAAACAACTACCGGATGCCAACTGTGATCCGTCTGGACCTCGGATACCAGTTCGCATTCAAGACAGGCAAAGTAAGTCACAAGGTGAATCTTGGCATCTGCAACGTCACCAATCACTTCAACCCGTTCATGCTCTTTTTTGACACTGAAAAGGAGGTCTGGGAGGAGATAGCAATCCTTCCGATCATGCCTAACTTCAGTTGGAGAATTGAATTTTGATCTGTAAACTTGTAAAAACGCGAATTTCTATATGAAGAAGATTCTACAGATATTGATTCTGACGGCATTCGCCGTGTCCTGTGCGGAAAAGGTAGAGCCTGAGATTCCCGGGCCTGAGACTCCCGGGCCTGAGACTCCCTGCATCGGCGAGTTGATATACCGTGGAAATGCGTTGTTTGCGGAATACGAGGACAAATGGCTCGGGTATAAACCTTGGGAAATGACCAAAAGCGCCGAGGGCCTCAGCGGCGAAGGAGGATCCTTCGTCTATTGGTGGGACCACAGGACTGAGGCGAAAACTTCGGATGAACTGCACGCGATGTGCGATATCCCCGAAGAAAAGCTTCTGGCTATGTCTACCGCGAATCTTGTGAGAACCTGCTACATATACCCGTACAATGCGGATATTGCCGCCTATTTCAGCCCTGGCGTCAGTTTCCTGGATGGAATACACTATATTATGGACAACTTCAACGGGTATCGCGAACTTCATCTGAGGAAGGATGCCCCTCAGGAAATGCTGAGCTTATATAAGGAAGTCAGGTACAGCGACTGGGACGGAAAATCAACAGAAATAATAATCGACAGCCGGGATTACAGAAAACAGTCAAGCATATGCAACGGCATCGCCTCTTTATCACTGATTGCCGCATCAGCGGTTGACAACAACCGTTTCACGCCGGAACAAATCGCCGAATTGAGCGAGGGCGTGATTCGGAAAATTGACGAGATTCTTAGCGACGAGTCAGGCACATACAGTTTCTTTACCGCTTTCTTCCCGTATCTCCTGGGTGCGGTAATATCCTACCATTATGACAGCACCCTGACTCAAGAACAGTTGGATACGCTCGACGAGTTTGTCTGGGTCTGCAACCGCGCAACAGTAGAAGAGCCGACCCTCGAACTGATTTATGAGAGCCTAGGCAGAATCGGCGCCTGAACACGACCGCCCGGTGTTTGTCGCAGGATGGAAAAACGCCATTAAAACAATTCAAGACTTACGCTTTATCATCATAGAAGTGAGGCAATTTTCCCGTTCAGGCAATAACGCGAAATGACCCGTCTGATTTTCAGACGGGTCATTTCGCGTAAATTATTATCCTATAGCGATTTGTCCAGAACAGTTTGTGTTTATTCTGAGATTATTCGCGGACTGCTGCGATGCCAGGGAGTTCCTTGCCTTCGAGGGCCTCGAGCATTGCACCACCGCCGGTGGAAACGTAGCTGACCTTCTTGGCATAACCCATCTGGGTGACTGCTGCAACGGAGTCGCCGCCACCGACGAGTGAGTATGCACCAGCCTCGGTAGCCTTTGCGAGAAGCTCGGCGATCTTGAGGGTGCCCTTTGCGAAGGTAGGCATCTCGAATACGCCTACAGGACCGTTCCAAAGAAGAGTCTTGGAACCGAGGATGACCTTCTCCCAGGTTGCGAGAGACTGCTCGCCTGCATCCATACCTTCCCAACCGTCAGGGATGTTGTCTGAAGCGACGGTCTTGGTGTTGGCGTCATTTGCGAAGTTGTCAGCGATGACGGTATCCTGTGAAACGTAGATGTTCACACCCTTCTCCTTTGCCTTGGCAAGGATCTCGAGTGCCTGAGGCATAAGGTCGTCCTCGTGGAGGGAGTTGCCGATCTTGCCGCCCTGAGCCTTGACGAAGGTGTAGCCCATACCGCCGCCGATGATGAGGTTGTCAACCTTCTCGAGCATATTCTCGAGAACTGCGAGCTTGCTGGATACCTTTGAACCGCCGATGATTGCGGTGAAAGGATGCTGGGCGTTCTTGAGTACGTTGTCGATGGCCTTGATCTCACCTTCCATAAGATAACCGAACATCTTGTCGTTCGGGAAATACTTGGCGATGAGGGCGGTTGAACCGTGAGCGCGGTGAGCGGTGCCGAATGCGTCGTTGATATAGCAGTCTGCGTATGAGGCGAGAGTCTTGACGAATTCTTTCTGGCTTTCCTTGACGGCAGCCTTGGCAGCCTTCTTCTCGTCGTCTGATGCATCCTCTGCGAGTCCGCGAGGTTTGCCTTCCTCTTCAGCATAGAAGCGGAGGTTCTCAAGGAGGAGAGCTTCGCCCGGCTTGAGGGCTGCAACTTCCGCCTGAGCCTTCTGGCAGTCGTCAGCGAACTTTACAGGTGCGCCGAGGCATTCGGAAACGTGCGCAACGATGTGCTTGAGAGAGAACTTGGCGTCAACACCCTTCGGACGTCCGAGGTGAGACATGATGATAAGGGAACCGCCGCCGGCGAGAACCTTCTTGAGGGTAGGGATAGCCGCACGGATGCGGGTATCGTCGGTGATTTCAAATTTCTCATTGAGAGGGACGTTGAAGTCCACGCGCACGATCGCTTTCTTGCCTGCGAAATCGTAACTGTCGATGTACTGCTGCATAGTATTATAAGGTGTATTGAATTTCCGAGCCACAAATTTAATAATTTTATCCATATCTTTGCACTATGATTGAATATCCTTCAGCGTGGAAAGATTATGAGCTGCTGGACAGCGGCAATGGTGAAAAGCTTGAGCGTTACGGCAATTATGTCCTTGCCCGGCCCGAGCCCAAGGCATTGTGGGACAAAACCCTTCCGGAAGCGGAATGGCGCAGGCTTGCCCATACCCGTTTCACCCCCGGTGCCGGCTTCGGCAAGGCAGGGAAGGAGGACAGCGGCACCTGGGAACGTCTGAAGAAAATGGATGACCAGTGGCATATCGGCTACACCAATGCCGACGGCCTGAAAATGGATCTCCGCCTCGGGCTCACGTCATTCAAGCACGTGGGCGTGTTCCCGGAGCAGGCCCCCAACTGGAACTACATCTACCGCAAGGTCAGGGAGATGTGCGCCGCGCGCAAGGACGGCGGCAGACCCAAGGTGCTCAATCTTTTCGCCTATACGGGAGCGGCATCACTTGCCGCAAAGGCGGCCGGAGCCGACGTCACACATCTGGACTCCGTGCGTCAGGTTGTCACCTGGGCACGCGGGAATATGGAATCCTCGGGTCTTGACGGCATACGCTGGGTGGTTGAGGACGCGATGAAATTCGCCAGACGCGAAGCGAAACGCGGCAACCGCTACGACGGCATCATCCTCGATCCGCCTGCTTACGGCCACGGTCCCGACGGAGAGAAATGGAAGCTCGACGAGTGTCTCTTCGAGATGCTCCGCACCGTAAATGACATATTGCAGCCGAAGGATGCCTTTATGGTCCTCAACCTGTATTCAAACGGATATTCCGCCCTTCTTGGTGAAACTGTCGTGAACCAGGCGATGGGCAGGGCCAGAATCGAAAGCGGAGAGCTTGCCCTCCTCGACCGGTTCGGCAAAGCTCTCCCGCTTTCAATAGTTGTCAGGATGGAGCGTTAGCTCAAGTCCACGCTTTGGTCCGCCCCTCCTGAGGCAGCTCTGATAAGGTCCTCCAACGCATTCTCGATGGTGTCCGCCATCTCTTTCTCTCCTCCGCTCCTGAGCGCATCGCCCAGATAGAGGATGTAGTTTGCGGCCAGCTCGAAGTTATCCCGATCATAATCATAATACTCAAGGAAGAACCTTGCGCTGACAAGCAGCTGTGCACCAAGTTCGGCACCGAGGGCGCGGGCGCTTTCGGCATCGCCGATTTTGAAATAGTCCTCGATGGTCTCGATGACCATATAGTCATTTGAACTCATCCCGACAGGAATGCCTTCGAGAGGGTAATTGCGCATTATCTCGCAGCTTCTGTCAAGCATCTCTCCGGCTCTTTCGTACTGGCCTTCCTTGATGAAGGCATTGGCGCAGTTGACGAACATGTTGCGGATTGAATTCACGCCCATATGGGTGTAGAGATTCTGATGGTCAATGAAGTAATTGTCTGCAGCGACGGCGTCGAAAGAATAGGTTTCCGTCATCAGGCGGTACAGCTCATCTGTATCTGAAAAGCCTATGTCGGTATTCCTGATCCTGTTCTGTATCGGGATGAACTTATAGGAGTAGCCCACGAATTCAAAATAATCCTTGATGCCGATGTTGAGGTCGCCTCCGGCATTGAGAAGGTGAAGAGGACGGTCCCATTCGTACTGCGACAGGAAATCGAGCATGAAGAGTTCCGGCTTGCTCAGGTAATCTTTCCCTTCCGGAATCGTAAGGATTATTTCGTCAGGGATGATGTCAAGATACTTGGCATCGAGGATTCCGGACCTGACCACGTTCGCCTTGTTGACCGGTACCGAGATTTTCCGTGACGGCCAGTAATCGACCTTCCGGCCGCTGGCCATCCCGACCTTGACCTGAGGATGCTTGAAGAGCATCAGGGCGTCGGAGATCGGCATGACCTCGTTCCTGTTGTCAAGGACAGGGATATACTCGTTCGTGCCGTAGAGATATTGCTCGTGCGGGATTGAAATGTCCAGAGGCGCGGACTCGTTCACCGCCCAGCGCATCTGGTCGATGTGCCAGTCGGTTCCGAGAAGGGAAGTGTTGCAGATTCGCACGTCGGTGCGTATGTCTTCGACCTCCTGTGCATACCACAGAGGGAATGTGTCATTGTCTCCGTGAGTGATGAGTACGCCGTTGCGGCCGACGGAGTTAAGGTAGTTGCGGGCCATCTCAACTGCCGTGCGGCGGTTGGACCTGTCGTGGTCGTCCCAGTTCTGGGCCGCCATTTCAACCGGAACCAGGAGACAGACAGCTGATATCGCGGCTGCGGAAAGCGCAGAGTGCCTGCCCTTGCCGAGATCCTCGACCAGAGACCAGATGGCTGCTACCGCGAGGCCGATCCAGGCGCTGAAGAAATAGAATGACCCCGCGTAGGCGTAGTCCCTTTCGCGGACCTGGAAAGGTGGCTGGTTGAGATAGATCACGATAGCGATGCCGGTCATGAAGAACATCAGGAAGGTGAGCCAGCAGCCGCGCTTGTCGCGGTCGAACTGGAAGAACAGACCTATTAGGCCGAGCAGCAGAGGCAGGAAGAAATAGTGGTTCTTGCCCTTGTCGCAGGCGAGGCTGTCAGGAGCGTCCGACTGGTCGCCGAGCCGCAGGTTGTCGATGAAGCTGACGCCGCTTTCCCAGTTGCCGTGGAAGATGTTGCCGGGGTTCGGCGAATGTATCTGGTTCTGGCGTCCCACAAAGTTCCACATGAAATAGCGCCAGTACATCCAGTTCAGCTGATAGTCGAAGAAGTAGAGAAGGTTCGACCCCATCGTCGGCTTCCTGTAGTCGGCGCCGGCGACCTTGTGTCCCTTGCCGTTCGTGTAGTTTTCGTAGAAGTCTTCGTAGCGTCCGTCGGGACTTGTACTCCACATACGCGGGAAGAGCATCTTGCCGGCAGGCTTGTACTCCGCATCCATAGGACCTTCGACGTTCTTGTATTTTCCGTCAAGGGGAGCCCAGTATCTTGAAGTCTTGATGTCATACGGCGCACCGTAGTACTGGCCGTAGATCAGAGGGGTTGATCCGTACTGCTCTCTGGACAGGTAGCGGACCAGCGTGAATGCATTGTCCGGCTGATATTCGTTCGTCGGTGTCTTGGCGCAGGAGCGGATGATGTCGACCGTGAATACGGAGAAGCCTATGATGATGGTGGTGAGGCACAGCAGGGCTGTGTTCCAGAACACTTTCTTTTTCCTGAGGGTGCTGAACAGCCCGCAGAAGCAGGCGGCGAGGATGGCGAGCAGGAAGAACGCGGCGCCGCTGTTGTAAGGCAGACCAAGCACGTTGACGAAGAAAAGGTCGACGTAGGCCGCCATCTTCGGAAGCCACGGGATGATGATGAAAAGGATGATTGCAAGGATTATGACTCCCACAACGAATATCTTCACCAGCTCCCAGAATGAGAAGGTGCCGTCTTCGCGCTGCCGGTAATAATACATATATACGAGAGCGGGGATGGCGAGAAGATTGAGCAGGTGGACGCCGATGCTGAGACCCATAAGGAACGCTATCAGGACTATCCAGCGGTTTGCGTGCGGCTGGTCCGCGCGGTCGTACCACATCGTCATCGCCCAGAATACGAGAGCGGTGAACAGCGAACTCATCGCGTAGACCTCACCTTCGACCGCCGAGAACCAGAAAGTGTCGGAGAAGCAGTATGCGAGCGAGCCTACAAGACCTGAACCGAAAATGGCAATGGCCTGCCCTGTGGTATATTCACCGTTGCCGTCCGGCTTCACAAGGCGCTTGGCGAGCCATACGACGGTAAGGTACAGGAGGAATATCGTGAGCGCGGAGCATATGGCGCTCATTGCATTCACGAGGACTGCGGCATGCATATTGTCGCCGAACATCGTGAAGAAGCGGGCGATGAGCTGGAACATCGGGTTTCCTGGCGGGTGACCTACTTCGAGCTTATATGATGACGCTATGAATTCTCCGCAATCCCAGAAAGATGCCGACGGCTCTATGGTTAGGAGATAGGTGACGGCGGAAACGACGAACGCAATGCCTGCGCTCAGCCGATGCCATAAATTGAACTTCTTCTGATTCATACGTTGCAAAGATACAATAAGAATTATTTAACTTTGCAAAAATCCTTCCAATATGGCAGACAACGACTGGAAATCCAGACTGGGTGTGGTTTATTCCACGAATCCCGATTTTGAGTACCGGCAGGAGGTGCAGGAAGAACAGGCCACCCTCGAGCCATCGAAACAGCGCCTGACCGTGCGCATTGACCGTCGTCAGCGGGCAGGCAAGCAGGTGACTCTCGTGGAGGGCTTTATCGGGACTTCTGAGGATCTCGCCGCCCTGGCGAAGGCGCTCAAGACCAGATGCGGGGTCGGAGGTACGGCAAAAGACGGCGAGATCACCGTCCAGGGTGACCTTCGCGACAAGGTCGTCGCTCTGCTGCAGGGTATGGGGTACAACGCAAAGAGAGGCAACTGATGCTTGATGACCTTCTAGACGGCGGCGTTCTTGAAATGTCGCCCGCGCCGTTCCTGATGGCTGAGACCACCCGGGCGTGGGGGGATTACACCGTCAACAAGATCATGGTCCTGCTCGCCGTGGTGTGCTTTTTCCTGATAGCCAGGGATTTCGTCCAGATGCTGCCGATGCTTCTCTCCACGATAGACAGGGCAAAGGCGAACGTGTCGCTCGAGCGAAGTCTCGGATCCGCAAGGCTGCGGAACAGGATAGCATTTGTCTCCATTCTGCCTTTCTGCATCATCGTGGACAGGTTCGCCTTGTACAGTCCGCGCTATTTCCAACTGCTCCCGCAGGGCTTCACGGTCCTTTTCGTAATGCTTGTCCTGTTTGCCTACTGGACGTTGAGGCATTTCATTTTCGAGGCGGTCCGTTCAAGGCGGATACCCGCTGAGATATCGGATACAATACATCGCGCCCCTTACAACTACTTCATCATAATGGTGGTGATGATGCTTCTGACGGTGGGCGTGCTGGCCACCATAAATTGCACAGACGGCACCGCAAGAAGCATTCTGCTGGCCGAAACATATGTGGTTTACCTGTTCTCGCTCATACGTGTGAGCCAATTTTTGAACTACAACTGCAATGTTTTTGTAACTTTTTTGTACCTTTGCGCGCTCGAATTGATTCCGACCGGAATGCTGGTCGCGAGTGCAATTGTACTGTAGTGCAGAATGAAGATACTTATTTCACAGCAAACCCCATCCAACCTTTCACCGTATGAGGTTCTTCAGTCCAGATTCGGAGCCGAAATCGTCTTTCGTCCGTTCTTCGTAGTCGAGCCGCTTTCGGCAAAGGAATTCCGTGCCGAGAGAATCAATCTTCCTGATTTCACGGCTGTTGTCTTCACATCCAGATATGCGATCGACGCTTATTTCAAGCACTGTGACGAAACACGTTTCAAGGTGCCTGAAACGATGAAGTATTTTTGCACGACGGAAGCTGTGGCGATGTATCTTCAGAAGCATATCGTCTACCGCAAGCGCAAGATCTTCTTCGGCGACGGCAGCCCGGCTTCAATAATCAGCCTGATCGGCACCAAGCACAAAGGCGAGAAATTCCTTGTTGCCACGGCAGCCGGTTCGAACTCAGACCCTTTCACCAGGCTTTTTGATGCGGCCGGTCTTGACTACACCGTCGGTGCTCTCGTCAAGTCCGTGTCCCAGGATATCCACGACCTTGATGTCGCATCGTTCGATATGGTTGTGATGTACAATCCGAGTGATCTCAAGTCCCTTCAGGAAAACTTCCCTGATTTCAAGACAGACAGCGTCAAGTTCGTCACCTTCGGCAAATCGGTCGTCTCCGCGATGAACGAGGCCGGGTATCCTATTGCCGTACAGGCTCCCACGCCGCAGGCTCCTTCCGTAGCCAAGGCTATCGAACTCTATCTCGAAGCAAATAAATAATATGTCATTCCCTTTGGCCAATACCCTCCCGAAGGAGGAAAGGCTGTGTGGGAAAACGACGGTTTCCGCACTCATTGCCGGTGGCAGGTGGGGAAGCACCGCGCATATGAAGTATTGCTTCCTCTGTGGCGGCGAAGGTGGGCTCAACCGGATAATGGTCTCGGTCCCGAAGAAATTCTTCAAGCGTGCAGTGAAGAGAAACCTTCTGAAGAGGCGCATACGCGAGGCGTACCGCACCAGGAAGGAACTGCTTTCGGTGAAGGGTGCGGATATCCTTTTTCAGTACAATTCCCCTGAAATCGTGGATTTCCGGATTATCTGCGAAGAGGTTGCGGGCGTGCTCAGGAGGATTTCGAGATGACAATCCTTTCCATTGCCGGGAAGGTGCTTTCGGCACCTTTCATACTCCTTATCAAATTCTATCAGCTGTGCATTTCGCCGCTCAAGCCAGCGTGCTGCAGATTCACCCCGACCTGCTCGCAATACGCATTGGAAGCCTTCAGGAAGTATGGGCCTCTCAAAGGTTTCTGGTTGAGTCTGAAAAGGATTCTGCGCTGCAATCCGTGGGGTGGGAGCGGATATGACCCCGTTCCTTAGGAATCCAGCTTCAGGACTGCCATAAATGCGCTCTGCGGCACCTGTACAGTGCCGATCTGGCGCATTCTCTTCTTGCCTTCCTTCTGCTTTTCCAGAAGTTTGCGCTTTCTGGTCACGTCACCGCCGTAACACTTTGCGGTTACATCCTTGCGCACCTGCTTCACGGTTTCGCGCGCGATGATCTTCGCGCCTATGGCCGCCTGGATCGGAATGTCGAACTGCTGTCGGGGAATGAGCTCCTTGAGTTTCTCGCACATCCTGCGGCCGAAGGTGTAGGCATTATCTTCGTGGATGAGGGTGGAGAGGGCGTCGGCGGGCTCTCCGTTCAGAAGGATGTCCAGACGCACGAGGCGGGCCGGACGGTAGCCTGTGATATGATAGTCGAAGGATGCATAGCCCTTCGAGATGGTCTTGAGCTTGTCGTAGAAGTCGAACACGATTTCGCTCAGCGGCATATCGTAGTTGAGTTCCACGCGGTCGGCGGTGATGTAATGCTGGCTGACCAGGGTTCCGCGGCGGTCAAGGCAGAGTTTCATTATAGGTCCGAAGAATTCTGACTTGCTGATGATCTGGGCGCGGATATATGGTTCTTCGATGTGGTCTATGAGGGTTGGTGCCGGCATCCCCGACGGGTTGTGCACGTCGATGACTTCGTTCTGCATCGTGAAGACCTTGTATGAGACGTTGGGAACGGTGGTTATGACGTCCATATCGAATTCGCGGAAAAGGCGTTCCTGGACGATCTCGAGGTGGAGAAGCCCCAGGAAACCGCAACGGAAACCGGATCCGAGCGCGAGCGAACTCTCGGGCTCGTAGACGAAGGAAGCGTCGTTGAGCTGGAATTTCTCGAGCACGGCGCGGAGTTCTTCGAACTTGTCGGCCTGTACCGGGTACATGCCGGCGAAAACCATAGGCTTCACTTCCTCGAAACCGGCGATGGCGGTGGTGCAGGGGTTCTGGACGTGTGTGATGGTATCGCCCACCTTGACCTCCGTGGCGCTCTTGATGCCGGTGATGACGTATCCAACGTCGCCGCAGCCGATTTCGGCCGAAGGGATGAGCTTCATCTTCAGTACGCCTGTCTCTTCGATTTCGTATTCCTTGCCCGTGGCGAAGAACTTTACCTTGTCACCCTTGCGGATGCATCCGTTCTTGACTTTGAAATATGCGATGACTCCGCGGAAGGAGTTGAAGACCGAGTCGAAGATGAGGGCCTGAAGCGGTGCGTCCGGGTCGCCTTTCGGGGCGGGTATCCTTTCGACGATGGCGTCGAGGATGGGCGCCACGCCTTCGCCGGTACGCGCAGATATCTTGAAGACGTCTTCCGGTGCGCAGCCGAGGAGGTCGCAGATTTCATCTGTCACGACCTCGACCTGGGCGGATTCCATATCTATCTTGTTGAGGACGGGGATGATCTCGAGGCCGTGGTCGATGGCCATATAGAGGTTGGAAATGGTCTGGGCCTGGACACCCTGGGAGGCGTCAACCACGAGCAGGGCCCCTTCGCAGGATGCAATGGAGCGGGAGACTTCGTAGGAGAAGTCAACGTGCCCGGGAGTGTCGATGAGGTTGAGCCTGTACTGCTCTCCCTTGAATGTGTGGACCATCTGGATGGCGTGGCTCTTGATGGTGATGCCCTTCTCCTTCTCGAGGTCCATATCGTCAAGCACCTGGTTCTCCATATCGCGTGCACCTAGCGTCTGTGTGAGCTCGAGAAGCCTGTCGGCCAGCGTGCTCTTGCCGTGGTCGATGTGGGCGATGATGCAGAAATTGCGGATGTTCTTCATTTCCATGTTGCAAAGATAAACGAAACGACAGAATATTTTCGCATATTTTGATTAACTTTGCAAGATACGAATATTAACCAACCCGATAAATATTTATGGCAAATTCAATCTCCGTTCTCAACCACGCTGCAGATAATATCCGTATTCTTGCTGCAGCTGCAGTTGAAAAAGCAAAGTCCGGACATCCCGGCGGAGCGATGGGTGGAGCAGACTTCATCAACGTTCTTTACTCAGAGTATCTGACTTATGATCCGAAGAATCCTGAATGGGCAGGCCGTGACCGTTTCTTCCTTGATCCGGGCCATATGGCACCTATGCTTTACGCAGAACTTTGCCTGAACGGCAAATTCAGCCTTGACGAGCTCGCACAGCTCCGTCAGTGGGGTTCTCCGACCACCGGCCACCCTGAGTTCGAGGTAGCCCGCGGCATCGAGAACACCTCCGGTCCTCTCGGCCAGGGACACGTGTTCGCAGTAGGCGCAGCGATTGCAGCCAAGTTCCTCGCAGCCCACACAGGAAACCCTACTTTTGCCAAGGAGACCATCTATGCATACATCTCCGACGGCGGTGTCGAGGAGGAAATCTCACAGGGCGGCGCGCGTATCGCAGCGAACCTCGGCCTCGACAACCTCGTTATGTTCTATGACTCCAACGACATCCAGCTCTCTACCGAGACCAAGGTCGTCATGAACGAGGACACTGCTGCCAAGTACCGCGCACTCGGTTGGGAAGTGATCGAAATCAACGGTAACGACGCAGCCCAGATCCGCAAGGCCCTCGACGCAGCCAAGAAGGTTTCCGGCAAGCCGACCCTCATCATCGGCAAGTGCGTTATGGGCAAGGGCGCCCTTCAGGCCGACGGCTCATCATATGAAGCCAACTGCAAGACCCACGGCGCACCTCTCGGCGGTGACGCTTTTGTAAATACGGTCAAGAATCTCGGCGGCGATCCTGAGAACCCGTTCGTCATCTTCGACGACGTCAAGGATCTCTACGCCAACCGCGCCAAGGAGCTCGAGGCAATCTGCGCAGAGCGTTATGCCGAGGAAAAGGCCTGGGCTGCAGCAAACGCAGACAAGGCAGCACAGCTCGCAGACTGGATGAGCGGCAAGGCTCCGAAGATCGACTGGAGCAAGGTTACCCAGAAGGACAATGACGCTACCCGTTCAGCATCTGCCGCCTGCCTTTCAGCACTCGCAGAGCAGGTTCCTAATATGATCTGCGCTTCAGCGGACCTTTCGAATTCCGACAAGACCGACGGTTTCCTCAAGAAGACCCAGGCACTCAAGGCCGGCGACTTCAGCGGTGCCTTCCTCCAGGCCGGCGTTGCCGAGCTCACGATGGCTTGCTGCTGCATCGGTATGGCCCTCCACGGCGGTGTCATCCCGGCTTGCGGAACATTCTTCGTATTCTCAGACTATATGAAGCCTGCCGTCCGTATGGCAGCTCTTATGGAACTCCCGGTCAAGTTCATCTGGACTCACGACGCATTCCGCGTTGGCGAAGACGGCCCAACCCATGAGCCTGTCGAGCAGGAGGCCCAGATCCGTCTTATGGAGAAGCTCAAGAACCATTCCGGCAATCCGTCAATGCTTGTTCTCCGTCCTGCAGACGCAAAGGAGACCACAGAGGCCTGGGCTCTTGCAATGGCCAACACCAAGACACCTTCAGCCCTTATCCTCTCCCGCCAGAACATCAACAACCTTCCTGAAGGCAACAACTACGCCGACGTTGCGAAGGGCGGTTACATCGTTGCAGGCTCGGACGAGAATCCTGACGTCATCCTTGTGGCTACCGGTTCAGAGGTTTCAACACTTGTCGCAGGCGCTGCTCTCCTCCGTGCCGAAGGAAAGAAGGTGCGCATCGTCTCTGTTCCTTCAGAGGGTCTCTTCCGCACCCAGCCTAAGGAGTACCAGAAAGCTGTCCTCCCTACCGGTGTCAAGAAATTCGGTCTTACCGCCGGCCTTCCTGTAAACCTTCTCGGGCTTGTTCCTGAGGCAGAGGGTACTATCTGGGGTCTCGAGTCATTCGGCTTCTCAGCTCCTTACAAGGTGCTTGACGAGAAGCTCGGCTACACTGCAGAGAACGTTTACGCCCAGGTTAAGAAACTCTTCTAGAGATAAAACCCGCACGTGAGTGCAGAATAATCGGCTGACCTTCCGGGACCATCCTGGAGGGTCAGTTCTTTTTCCGTCACGGCACCGCGCCGGCGGCAGAATTCGGCGACAAGCCGTTTCGGGCATTTTGCGGCGGTGGTGCGTATGCGCAGGATGCTGAACGGGAACAGCCCGAATGAGGCTGCAGTACGGATCAGGCGCTGTTCGCAATCTGATGGCAGGATGAGGGACAGCCTGCCTTCCGGCGTGAGCCACTCCGACGCGAATGCGCAGATGTCGGCGTGGGTCAGGCTGCACGTATGGCGTGCCGCCGTCTCCCTTGCATCGGGATTTGTCAGGGAGTTGTCGAAATATGGCGGGTTGGAGAAAATCAGGTCAAACCTGTCTGCCGGGATGTAGTCCTGAAGTGAAGTGCATACGGCCTGCAGCCGCGAAGTCCACGGCGAGGATGCAAAGTTGAAGGCGGCTTCATCGGCCGAAGGCCTGTCGATCTCTATCGCGGATATCGCAGCTTCGGGGCAGCGCTGAGCGGCCATCAGGGCGATGACGCCTGTGCCTGTGCCTATGTCCAGCATCCGCTTGTCACACTGCCTGACCGTCATTGCTGCGCCGAGAAGTACGGCATCTGTTCCGACCTTGAGGGCCGAGTCGTCCTGGCGGACGGAGAATTGCTTGAAACGGAAATCGGACATCTGGGTTTCCTTAGATGAAGCGGCCGTCGCGCATCGTAAGGGTCCGGTCGCAAAGGGCTGCGAGTTCCGGGTCGTGGGTTACGATGACCGTGGTCTGGCCGAGGCGGTCGCGGAGGTCGAAAATGAGTTTGTGTATCTCCTGTTTTGTGGCGGAATCGAGGTTGCCGGTAGGTTCGTCTGCGAAGAGTACGGCGGGCTCGTTGACGAGCGCCCTCGCTATGGCGACACGCTGCTGCTCGCCGCCGGACATCTCTGACGGCTTATGGCCGCTGCGTGCTTCCAGCCCCACTTCTTTCAGGAGTGTCTCCGCACGGTTCTGCGCTTCTTTCCTGCGGATTCCGGCGATGAGCGCCGGGATCATCACGTTCTCGAGCGCCGTGAATTCGGGCAGCAGGTGGTGGGCTTGGAAGACGAAGCCTATCCGGCGGCCGCGGAAACAGGTGAGGTCGTCACCCTTGAGCTTGAGTATGTCCTGGCCGTCTATGACGAGCGATCCGCTGTCGGGAGTGGAAAGGGTGCCCAGAATCTGAAGCAATGTGGTTTTCCCTGCGCCTGACGCGCCCATTATGGATACAACTTCTCCTTTCTCGACACTGAGATCGACACCTTTCAGCACCTCGAGGGTGCCGAAGGATTTGTGTATGTTGGCTGCCTCTATTATCATCAGGCCAAAGATAGAAAAAAACGGTGAGAATTTTGTTTTTTCGCAAAAGGGGTTTATATTTGCAGTCCCAATTCGGGAATCCGGGGTGTGGCGCAGTTGGCTAGCGCATCTGGTTTGGGACCAGAGGGTCCTGTGTTCGAGTCACAGTACCCCGAC
>JAKSKN010000022.1 GCA_024401695.1 Bacteroidales bacterium | reverse complement strand
CAACACAAAGGTTGAAAGCACTTGGTTCGAAGGCAAGCAAGTCTACCAGAGTAACTAGATGTAAGCGGTATGAAAGTATTCAAGATTCCATTTATAATTTCAATCCTCTTTTTGACCTGTTGCCAGAAAGATCCCTTACCTGATGTCAGTCCGCTCAAATGCAATTATTCCTCAGCTGACATCTCCACGCTCGAAGGGGAACAGGTCAGTCTGGCCGGTTTTTCCGACAGGAAAGAGTTGTCCACAGGCACACATCTGAAGATTCGGACCTACTGTCTGGTCATTACGGACGGAAAGCAGAAAGTCTGCATAGTGAACAATGACCTTATGGAGACTTCTCCCGCACTTGCATCTGAAATACGCGACCGGATAGCTGCTGAGACGGGGCTTGACCGCAGGTATATACTTCTCAACAACCTGCATACTCACAGTGCACCGCGCGTTACCGGCACCTGGGCAGAGCCGGACGGACCGAATTACGAGTACAAACTGCGTACGGTGGAAACTATAGTGGCAAATGCCGTAAAGACGGTCAATGACGAAAAGGCTTTCCGTGAATTCAGCCTTGAAGTCGGAAAAACCACCACGGACATCTCCGGAAACAGGTGTGAGAAAGAGGGACCGGTAGATGCAGACGTGTATGCAGCCCTTTTTGTAAGCAAGAGCGGTGAACCGATATGCGCCATCATAAATCTTGCCTGCCACCCGGTATGTATGGGGCCGAAGAGCCTCCTGCTGTCTTCCGACTATTCCGGAGTTGCAAGGAAAAAGTTCGCCGGGAAATGGGGCTGCGAAGTTTTCCAGTTCACAGGAGCCGCCGGGAATATGGATCCGGCTGAAGGGCCTCAGACTTACGAATACGCTGAGAAATGCGGAAACAGTCTATACTCATCCCTGGCCGGTATTGAATTCGCTCCTGCCGGTAAAGATGGGATACTGAAGCTGTTCCACAATGTCTCGCATCTGCCGTATGCCATTCCGGAGGTGACCAAGGAGGCCGTGATTGCGCACGCTGAAGCTATAAAAAATATGAAGACTTCATTCGTGACCTGGGAGGAAGATGTTGAAAGGTGGAAGAAACAGATTCTGGATGAGTGGGATATGCCCGGCAAGAACTACAAGTCATTGGACTTCGACATGACAGCATTGAACATTAATGGCATAATCTTCTTCTTTACTCAGGGAGAGCCGTTCTGCGAGTACCAGATGGAAACGAGAAGCACATTCAAAAAAGAGACAGTCTTCTTTGCCGGATATACAAATGGCCAGAACGCCTACCTGGCATCAAAGCGCGGATATCAGGTAAAGAAAGGGTATGAATATGAGATTGAGCAGATGCACATATATACCAAGTCCCCATACCCTCTTTCCGAGACTATGCCCGATGTCTATCAGTCATCGATAACGGAAACGATATCCGAGGTTCTGTAAATTGACAGTACGAAATCCTACAAACATAAAATGAATTCAGAATATGAAAATCGTAAGAATAACACTGTTGTCAGCAGTTACATTGATACTGAGTGCGAGCTGCAGCAAAATGGATGACATAAAGTCTGACGAGGTCACTGTAGGAAATGTACGCGAGTTGGGTAGTCCAGTCACCAATCCGACTCATTCGGAGTGGTGCAAGCCGGAAACCGCAGAGAAGACACTTTCAAGTGTCAGGCACATAGCTGATAACTTCTACAAAATGAATTTTCAGACAGACCTTCATTTGAAGGAACTTGAAGAGGGCAATTATCTCACGTACTTCGATTTTGAGCAGGCATTCAGCAACTTTATGTTCAAGCCGGAGGGCACAGAACCTATTGAGGACCCGTCCGGTACAGCCTGCTCCGGTTTCATTTGCAGGAACGAGAAGGGAGAGGTTCTTCTGGGACGCAACTTCGACGGTATGGAAGGGCCGCTCGTACTCATTTACAATACTGCCAACGGCTATAATTATGTTCAGTTCACCGATCCCTTCTACAATTCAAAATTGTACAAAGGTGAGACTCTCATGCAGGGAGACGGTGTACTCAGCGACAGAAAGACTTCTCTTCATAGGCTTCTTCGCGAACCTCTCTCCACGATGGACGGGATGAATGAGTACGGTCTGTGCTTCGGTGCTTTCCAACTTCCTGCGCTCAATGACACAATGCCTAGAGCCATCAAGCAGGATGCCCCCGGCAAATGTGTCATAAGTGCAAGCCTGATGCACAATCTGATTCTCAGCAGATGCAAGACAGTCAAGGACGTTGAAGACTTCTTCGCAGATCACAACTACATGTCTCTTAATCGAAAATTGAATGTACACTGGTTGATGGCTGATGCCACCGGTGACTGGGCATTGTTCGAATTCTGGGAAGATAAGCTCTATGTTTATCGAGAGGAAGATTTATTCGTAATAGCGGCCAGATATGGGGGCCAGATACCGTATGAGTGGTTCAGTATAGAGAACTATTACAGAAATCCTATTCCATACTCACAGTACCCCAACGTGAATTCCCTGGACCTCGGCAATTGGCAGCTGCAGATGAGCTCCAAGATGAGGGTGACTCATATGATGAACGGCTATAAGCCTGTGATGACAGAAATGGAAGCCCTGCAATGCCTTCAGGGTGGTGCGTTCGGCATAGAGATTCTCAATGAGCTAACCGACTGGTCCTGCGTCTATAACCCAAAACAGAAAACTGTTCTTTTCGCTCTCCGTAACGATATGTCGAAGATTTACAAAGTTGACCTGAACACTGATTTCAACAAATATTAATCAATAGTACCGATCAGTATGGACAACCACGGGCGACAATACATTGCCATCGACCTGAAGTCTTTCTATGCCTCGGTGGAATGTGTGGACAGAGGATTGGACCCTCTGACCACCAACCTTGTCGTGGCGGATGTCTCCCGGACGGAGAAAACCATCTGCCTTGCCGTCTCCCCGTCACTGAAGTCATATGGCATTCCCGGCAGACCACGTCTTTTCGAAGTGGCCCGGAAGGTGAATGCCATCAATGAGCAGAGGCGCCGGCAAGCCCCCGGATGGCGCCTTTCAGGTGGCTCCTCGGACAATAACGCCGTGCTGCGGGATCCCTCGCTTGCCCTGGAATACATTGCTGCGCCTCCGCGTATGCGCCGCTATATGGAGGTGAGCACGAAGGTTTACAGCGTGTATCTCAAATACATAGCGGCAGAGGATATCCACGTGTACAGTTGTGATGAGGTATTCATCGATGCGACAGCTTACCTGGGAACCTACAGATGCTCTGCCTGGGACCTTGCGATGAGGATGGTGCGTGACGTTCTGGCCACGACCGGAATTACCGCCACGGCAGGCATAGGCACGAATTTGTTCCTTGCCAAGGTGGCAATGGACGTCGAGGCGAAACACAGCCCGGCAGACAAGGATGGCGTGCGCATAGCAAGTCTGGACGAGATGACATTCCGCCGGAAATACTGGGACCATCGTCCGCTGACGGACTTCTGGAGAATCGGTCACGGACTGGCCGCCAGGCTGGAGGCGAACTATATGTACACTCTCGGTGATGTCGCAAGATGCTCCGTGAACTGCGAGGCGCGGCTGTATAAATTGTTCGGTGTAAACGCTGAACTTCTCATCGACCACGCCTGGGGTTGGGAACCCTGCACCATTGCCCTGATAAAGGCATATAGGCCTTCAGTCAACAGCCTCAGTACCGGCCAGGTGCTGCCCTCTGCGTACTCCTTTGACAAGGCGAAGCTGGTAGTGCGCGAAATGACGGACAATCTTGTACTTGACCTTGTGGCAAAGAAGCTCGTGACGGACAGGATGTCGCTGATGATCGGCTATGATATTGAGAACCTGACTGACACGCGCAGACGCAATGCATACGCAGGCCCGGTTGAAAGGGACTGGTACGGCCGCGATGTCCCGAAACCGTCTCACGGGACCATACGGCTTCCGCGCCAGACCTCATCCACTGATCTGATAACGGATGCCGTAATGCAGCTGTTTGACCGTGTCGTGGACAGGAATCTGCTGGTAAGGCGTATGAATGTGATTGCGGAAAATACCGTTGACCGGGCCGGGGCGGATATCCAGCTTGACCTGTTTGACGATTACCAGGAGGCCGACGAAAGGGAGCGCCGCCGTCAGGAGGCCATACTCGCAATTAAGAACAAATATGGCAAGAATGCCATTCTCAAGGGTATGAACTTCGAAGAGGGGGCTACGGCCAGGGATAGAAACCAGCAGGTGGGAGGGCACAAGGCATGAGCAAATACGACGATATCATAAACATCCCCCGCTGGAATCCGAAATCGCATCCACGGATGTCGGAATACGACAGGGCAGCGCAGTTTGCTCCTTTCGCGGCCCTGACCGGATACGATGCGATGATCAGTGAAACTGCACGCCTGACTGATTCCAGGGCCGATCTGGGCGAAGAACAGATGATTCCCGGTCAGTCCCTCAAATTGCTTTGACTTTAGCCCCAAGTTGCGTAATATTTCAGTATTTTTGCGCTACCGGACAAAAATATGGGAGGAGGATATTATCAATGGAAGTATCAAGAATAAATCTGAATGATTGGGAGTACTATGGTGAAGGTGGCTCCAGCACGAGTTACATAAACAAGTTGGACGGCGATATCGTTCTGAAGCTCAACAATAAAGGTAACCCTGCCGAATCTGCCGGGAAAGAATATATGGCATCAAAGGCTTTTTTTGAGATGGGACTTCCTTGCCCGGCCATATATGATTTCGTAACGGATGGGGAGCGCTTCGGATACACCGGACAGCGTATCAAGGGTAAGCTCTCATTTGCCAGAATACTCTCTCAAGAGCCGGACAATGTTGAATGTCTGGCACAAAGGTTCGCACGCCAGGCTCTTGACCTGCATCGTGTCCTGGCCGATGTCACAAAGATGACGGATGTCCGTGAAATCTTCCTCGAAAAGATAGGGCGGCTCCAGAATGTGCCTGACGATGTCAAGGAAGCCGTAAAGAAATGCTTCTCATCATTGGTTGATGCGAAGACAATCCTTCACGGAGATATGAATCCCGGCAACCTGATCACTTTTGAAGGACGTGACCTCTGGATCGGTGTCAATGAACTCACATACGGTGACCCTTTCCTGGACATCGCCACTATGCATATCATATGCTATTTCCTGCCCGGGAAAACGGTTTCACACCTGTACCACGCTGACCAGGGCAGATTGAGGTCGTTCTATAAGGCATTCGTGAAAGCTTACTTTGCAGAAAAATGGGAATCGGAAGAGATTTGGAGCCATATCCACGATGCTGCCATCGTCAAGTTCAGTGCTATGGCAGACGGGAAGCCTGAATATCAGAGTCTTCTTGTCCCTCTTGTCCGTGGGCGGAAATTCAGATTCATGATCCGGCGTTTATTGCTTGGCTCCGGGCTTTAGCCAGGGCATACGCAGCCCGCATTGATTTATGCATAATCGTGACCTGTAAATAAATGAAACGGATTTTTAGAATACTTTTCCTCCTGATTGTCGTCGCATCCCTTTTCCCGGGCTGCCAGAAGATACGGCGCGATGAGCCTGGCGACAATAAGAAACCGGTTCTTTTTGACTCCGATATGGTGGAGTCCTTTGATGACGGTGTGGCATTTATGATAATGCTTGGCTCAGATGAAATTGAAATCAAAGGCCTGACTACCGAAACGGGCAATGCCTGGGCACAGGAGTCGCTGGCCTATGGGATAAGGATAGGGGAGCTGTGCGGAGGGAAGGACCTGACTTATGTTCCCGGAGCGCAATATCCGATGCGGCCGGGACGTCTGGACAGCCTGAATGGCGAGATCGACGCAAACCCGGGCGAAAATGCATCGTACCGTGGGGCTGTGTCTTATGACGAGGTGAGTGATTGGAAATCTTTTTATACCAGCAGGTATAAACGCCAGCCGGAAATCAAGCCATCATCCGAAGACGCTTCAGAGTATATCGCCAGACAGATACTTTCCGCCCCCGGTCAATTGACCATCCTTGCGATAGGCCCCTGCACGAACATAGCGAAAGCACTGGCCGCGCATCCGGAGATTGCATCGAAAACCAAGGAAATCATCTATATGGGCGGCGCGGTCTGGTGTGGAGGCAACACCACGGCCTATGCCGAACTTAATTTTCTGTACGACCCGGAGGCTGCGGCGGTATGTATCAGGGCGCCTTTCCCTAAACAGACATTGGTGAGCCTTGATGTGTGCAATACGGTCAAAATGGATAGGCAGAGGTTTATGGACATCTATCAGTCCATCGACGATGAAGATATCAGGGAACTGTTCAGGAATAATTACGCATATCAGCTGTTTGAAGACGACCCGTCCGCGACCCAGCTTGTCTGGGATCTGATAAGTGCGGTCATCGCCATCGATTCCGGCATAATCACCGGGTACAAGGATGTAAGGCTTGACGTTGACGATGTCCCCGGGTCGCCTGAATATGGAAAAGTCTATGAAACGCAGGCTTCTTCACGTCAGGTTGTCCGTGTGCCTTTGCAGATCGACCAGAAAAAGTTCTGGGATATCGTTACTTCACGGTTGCATCCCGGCAATTAGGGGAAAACCCCTATGGCAGAGGGCGGTCATTGATGGTATCTTTGCGATTGAAAAGTACTATTGTTTTTTTTAAATATCAGTATGAAAAGTTCTGTCAAGATTCTAATGGCTGCCGCACTGGCCCTGATGGCCGGTGTCAATGCGAATGCCCAGCTGGGCACTCTCTTTCGTGCTGCCCAGGCTGCAAAGAATGCCGTCCAGGCCGGCAAGGCAATCAGTGAGGAAGTAAAGGCTAAGCAGCGTACCGAAGCAGCTGCCGAGTATTTCAAGAAATGTACTGCCGCTATGGAGAGCAACGATATGAAGTTCCTCCTCAGCAGCGGATGCGAAGCGGCGCTCAAGGGCACAGCCTACGAGAGCACGGTGTGGGATTATCTCCGCAATGAGGCCCTCGTAGGTGATGAGGATTACCTTGCTGATATCGAGATCCTCGTTGCAAAGGCGGAATCGGCCCCTACCGATACCGTGAACGCTTTCTATGTCAACGCCGCTATGAATGCCTACAACACTATGTCCAGGGCAGCGGGCTTTGATATCGAGGGCAATATGTATGACATTGAGAGGCTTTATGCCCAGATCGACGCCCTGTATGAAGATGTCCCTTCTTCTTTCAAGAACGTTGAATGGCGCGGCAATGACGCTCTCAAGGACCCACGCTACCTGTTTATCCTGCACTCTGCCGTGCCGGTCCCGTCACAGCTCCCCGGAATCGCCCAAGAGGCGGAAGCGGAGCGCGTAGCGGCGGCGGCAAGGGCCGAAGAACAGCGCAAGGCGGCTGAAGAACAGCGCCGCATCCAGGAGGAACGCGAAGCGAAGATCAATGAAGAACTTGAGCGGAACAACCCGCATCTCCATCCAACATCGGGCTCTGCCTTCGATGATAAGGGGAACACGATCGCCAGCTTCTCTTCCGACGGCACCATCTACATCGGTAGCAGCCGGTTCGGCAAGATGGTCAGCAACGGCGCCATTTACGACAGTAACGGAAAGATCATAGGCAAATATGATAACAGCGGAAAGTTCTGGAAGGCAAGGTTCCAGTCATCGTCGATGGCCTCCGAACATGACTGGGAGCTCGTGGGCAGAAGGGATACGTCGATGGGTACCTGCTATGACAAGAATTCGAGCAGGCTCGGCCAGATCAAAGGAAGCATCATCAACGATGCCGACGGTCACGCAATCACAAACCAGCGCAGTTCCGGAGTTGACGACGTATATCTTGCATTTGCATATTTCTTCTATAAATATTATTAGTAACTTTGTAACAGACAGTTAGTTTAGTATTTTCTCAAAAACCTAAAATCATGGCTTATCAGGAAACAACCAAAACCTCCTACGGCAAGAGACTTGGCAACTCATTGAGTGGTATTCTCGTAGGTTTCATACTCATCATCGCCGGCACCGTCGTGCTGTGGAAGAACGAAGGCCGTGCGGTCCACACAGCCAAGATGCTCAAGAGCGGCGCAGCCGAGTGTGTTGACGTGGCTGATGTCAGCAGCGTTGACGCATCTCTCAACGGCAAGCTCATCCACGCCATCGCAACGGCTCAGACTTCAGACGAAATCCAGGACCCTGACTTCCCGGTTTCCGTCAATGCAATCCAGCTCAGGAAAGACGTGGAGTATTATCAGTGGGTGGAGCACAGCCAGACCGAGACCAAGGACAAGGTCGGCGGCGCCCAGGAGACCGTTACGACATACACCTATTCCAAGGAATGGGTCAGCAGACCGGTCAATTCAGCTGATTTCAAGGACCCTCAGTATCAGGGAATCGACAACAATGTACGCATTGATGTCAGCGACAGCGAGGTCTATGCCGACAACGTGGCATTCGGAGGATACAAGCTCCCTGTCTCACTCATCCACGCCATCCCTTGTGATGTCCCCGTACAGCTTGATTCCACCATCGCCACTGCCGGCAGTTCAGTGGACAAGAATGTCCTCTACTACGGGAATCCTGCACAGCCTGCAGTCGGTGATGTCCGCATCACCTTCACAAAGGCCGTGGGCGGCGAGGCTTCCATTCTCGCAAAGGTGATCAACAACACCTTCGAGCCTTACACCAGCAACGGCAAGAGCCTCATCACCCTCAGTATGGGCAACCACTCCAAGGACAATATGTTCGAGAGCGAGGAACAGGCCAACAGAACTATGCTCTGGCTTCTCCGCCTCCTCGGCATCATCCTCGTGATTGCCGGCTTCCGCGGCATCTTCAACATCGTGACAACCCTCCTCAAGGTGCTCCCTCCGCTTGCAAAGATTGCCGATCTCGGAGTCGGTCTTGTCGCCGGTATTCTGGGCATCGTATGGTCACTGATCATAATCATCATAGGCTGGATCGCCTACCGTCCTGCGCTTGGCATCACGCTGCTTGTACTTGCAGCCGCTCTTATCGCATTCCTCGTGATGAGGAGCAAGAAAGCTGCAGCAACTGCATCGGCTGAATGATAGCTGCAATCCTGTCAATACTTCTTGCCACCACTCCGGCGACTGACTTCTATGCCATTTCGGATGCGGTGGACAGCCTTCAGAGCTGCGGCCAGTATGCTGCAGCTCTGAAATTGGCTAAAGAGGGGCTCGAGAAGGCCTTGGAGGAAGGCGACGAGGAGTCCGAAATCAGTATGATCTCGTGGCTCGGAGCCATATACCAGAGAGTGGGGGACTTCGAGCGTTCGCTCGAATGCCACAACAAGGTCTATGAATATGACCTTGCCACGAATTATCGCGACGGCATTGCGGCTGACCTCGGAAACCTTGCGTCGGTCTATCTTATGGCCGACCAGCCCAAGATGGCTGAAAAATATATCCTTGACGCAATAAGATATGCCGAAGAGGACAATGCGCGTTCCAGCCTGGCCATCAAGATGGGGACGGCATCGGAGGTCTATGCTGCTCTCGACCAATACGAAAAGGCTATCGACTACGCCACAAGGGCTTACGAAATTGACAGTGAGGACGGACGTGATGCCAAGGCCGCCGTCCGTCTTTGCCAGCTTGCAGCCGCCCAGGCCGCTACCGGTGATACGGAGAGCCTTGCCCTGGCAGAGAAGAACCTGCACAGCTGCATCACCGACTTCAAGGAAGGCAATCAGCAAAACTCCCTTGCCATTGCATACACCCAGCTTGCCGACATATATGAGAAACGGGGCCAGATGTCACGTGCGGCGGATCAGCTTCGTCTGGCGGCAGACATCTGCAAGACGGGAGGCAATTCCACCTTCCTGCTGAAAGTTAGCCGTAAACTTGCCGGCACACTGGCTGAGTTCGATCCGAAGGCGGCGATCGAGTGGTATGAATTGAGCGCCGAACTGGACAGGGAGCAGCACGCGCAGAAGATAGACAACGTCATCGCCCTGTACGACGTTGAATTCCGCACCAGGGAGAAGGAGCAGATCATTGAACTTCAGAATCAGAAGATCAGGTATTCCAACTTGATCCTGATGTCGGTGATCGCCTTCCTCATAGCTGTCGCCGTAGCGGCTGTGGTGTTGGCCTTGCAGAAAAAGAAGATCACGAAACTAAATGGGGAACTGGAAGACCTGAATGCGGTCAAGGACAAGTTCTTCTCCATCATATCACACGACCTGCGTGCTCCTGCGATAGCACAGAAAACCGCATTGCAGATGCTCCTGGCCAATTATGACAAGCTCTCAACCGAACAGCAGAAGGATTTCTGCGCCGGTATGCTTCAGCAGGCCGAGGGTCAGGTTGACCTGCTTGAGAACCTTCTCAGCTGGGCACGCCTCCAGGTCGGGGCCGGCGATCCCGTGCTGCAGGTGCGATTCAATCTGGCCAACATCCTCCAGAAAGCTTTGGTACCGGAGCGTGGCCAATGTGAGCAGAAGGAGCTCTCTCTCAATCTTGACTGCCCTCAGGGCACTTTCTGTGTCTCCGACCAGAATATCCTTTCCACAATAGTGCGTAACCTCGTGAGCAACGCCATCAAGTTCACGCCTCGCGGTGGGAGCATATCGGTGTCGGCCGTCAGGAAAGACGGCGGGACCTTCATCAGTGTGGCAGACACGGGTGTCGGAATGGATGGCGAGAAGCTGTCCAGCCTTTTCCGTCTCGACAGGAGGGTGTCCTCTCCCGGCACTGAAAACGAACCCGGCAGCGGCCTGGGCCTCATCCTGACCCGCAGTATGGCCGAACGCCTCGGCGGACATCTCGATGTTGCCAGTGAACTTGGAAAAGGCACCGTATTCACCCTTTGCATACCTACAAATGAATAAGATAAAAGTACTGATAGCCGACGATCACCCGATGTTCCGCATGGGGCTTGAAATGATGCTCAGCGGCAATGAGGAGATGGAGGTGGTGGCAACCGCATCCAACGGGCGTGAGGCTCTCGAAAAACTCCCGTTCTACAGGCCGGATGTGGTCCTGATGGATCTCATAATGCCCGTGCTGGACGGTGCAGCAGCAACGGAGCGCATCTACGCCGAGTATCCTGACACAAAGGTGCTTGTGCTTTCAAGCGATACATCCGCCGCTTCTGTGGAACGTCTCCTGTCCATCGGGATACAGGGCTTCATCAGCAAGATGAGCCAGAAAGAAGACATACTCGCAGCCATCAACACCGTGGCCGCTGGATATGAATATTATGGCGCCGATGTGGCCAGGATCATCGAGGGCATCCATACGGCGAGGAATGTCGACAATTCTATCTTCACCCCAAGGGAACTGGACATCATCCGGCTTTCCTGCGACGGTCTTCAATATAAGGAGATGGCCGACAGGCTCGGCATCGCCACGAAGACTGTAGAAAACATCAAGGCGAACATCCTTCACAAACTGGGGATAAACAACACGGTCGAACTGTTCCGCTACGCGCTGTCCAACGGAATCATTTCACTCTGACCTGTATATCTGCGGATGTCCTCCGCCAGGCTGTCATCTGAACAGCATCGGAACCATCCTGTAGAGAGACCTTCTCCAGGTAAGCCACTCGTGGTCGGTGCCGGTGGACTGGTAGAATACGTGCTTCACTCCGGCATTCACAAGTATGTCGTGGAAGTTCTTCACGGTCGCATACATCATAGGGGATTCCTTCGTGCCGGTGCTGATGAACATCAGATGGAAATCGTCGTTCAGCGACGCGTCATAGAGCGGGGCTTCTGTTCCAGGGCCCATACCCGAGCCGCTGAATCCGCCGAGCCACGCGAACATATCCCTATGCTTCATAGCAATCGTCCAGCTCTGGAAACCTCCGAGGGAGAGGCCTGTGATGCCCCTGTGCTCCCTGTCGGCGAGAGTGCGGTAATTCTTGTCGATCATAGGGATGAGCTCTTCGATGACGACTTTCTCGTATGCGGTGAAATCGAACATGTTCTTAAGCTTGATGCCTTCGATCTCGGCAACGCCGTGGTCCATCACGACTATCATCGGCACAGCCGAGCCCTCGTCGATGAGGTTGTCCATAATGTTGCCAACCTTTCCCTGCTTCGGCCATCCTGTTTCATCTTCGCCCGCTCCGTGGAGCAGGTAGAGAACGGGATACTTCGTCCCGGCTTCCTGCTCATATCCTGCAGGGACATACACATTGCAGACCCTCCAGCTCTTGGTGAGTTCGGACCAGTATTTCTGCTCCCTGACTTCTCCGTGAGGGATGTCCTTCTCCAGATAATAGCCGACGCATACCTCGGGGATCTCCACGCCGCTCATATTTGAGAAGCTGCCGAAGAATGTCTGTGTTGAAGGGTCCGTGCACCGGACTCCGTCTATGGTGAGGGAATAGAAGTGGAATCCCGGAGCCAGGGGCTCTGTGGTTGCCGTCCATTGGCCGTTCTCAAGCTTTGCCATAGGATAGTTCTTCCCGAGGTTGACGGCGACGCTGCCTGCATCCGGAGCATCGACGAGCAGGGTCACGGAGCGGTCAGGGTTGACCATCGGGTAGTCCTTGCCTGCAAGGTTGTATTCGGATGGTGTCTGTGCAAAAGCGGAGAGGGCAATGGCGGCTGTGGCTATTGATAGTGTGATTTTTTTGAAATCCATATGGTTGGAATGATTTAGTGTTGCTGATTATTGCACAAATATAACTATATTTGTTATTTGAGTAAATGACTATTCTGCCCAAAATTATGAATGTGCGTCATAATTTGCCCATATATGTCACCCTCTCCATAGTGCTGCTGGTGCTGTGTGTGTCGGGTCTGATTTATTTCAGCGGACATTTCGCCAGAAATCCTGAAATTGAAATACAGGCTGACAACAACTATGAAGATACGCTTCACGTAGTCACCGACAAGGATTACAAGCCATATTCGTTCTATGATGAGGAGGGCAACCGTTCGGGCTACGACGTCGAGCTCATCACCCTGATCGCGAACAGGCTCCATATGAACCTTGACCTCGATTTCGTTACCTGGGATGAAGGTCTGGCGATTGCGACGGGCGGCGGTGCGGACGTGCTGATGACCTGCGGGCTCTCTGACAATTTCGAAGGGGTGGAAAATCTGATAAAGACGGAAATCACCTCGATGGATGAGTTCGCCGTCTATTCGAAGAAACCTGTATCGAAACTGAGCTCCCTCCACGGGAAACGGATAGCCATAATGGCCAATGGCAATGTGGTGCCTGAGATGGAAATGCTCGGCCTGCTCCCGTATTGTCATTTTTATACAGACAACAAGTCGGCAATGCAGGCTCTTCTTGATGATGAGGCCGACTTTGCCGTGATGCGGCAGGCCGTGGGTACAATGCTCCTTGAGAGTATGGATCTGTCGGGCGTCAGTGCCTATATCAGTGCCGGGCGCAGCTATATGTGCTATTGCGTCAACAAAAACAAGCCTGAACTGGCAGACAAGATCAACGCCTGCATTGAGGAACTGATCCTGAACGGAGAATATGACAAGTTGTGCAACAAGTGGCTTACCACGTTTGTGAGGCCTTACACCTTCAAGGAAGTGCTGGAGCAGAATCTCTGGATATTGATTGTCTATTTCGCTCTTGTCGCCATCGTCGTCTTCGGCGTGCTCAGGGACAACAAGCGCAAGATCGACGCCTTGCGCAAGGAACGGGAGATGCAGGCGCGGCTGGAGAGCGCCCTTTCGATGGCCCAGTCCGCCAACAAGGCAAAGACGACGTTCCTGAACAATATGTCGCACGACATGCGCACGCCTATGAATGCCATAATCGGCTATTCGGGCCTTGCGGCAAAGCATATTGATGACAAGCCTCAGGTTCAGGATTACCTGGCGAAGATAGGGAAGTCATCGAACCATCTCCTCTCACTGATCAATGATGTCCTTGATATGAGCCGCATCGAGTCGGGAAAGATGAGCCTTGAGGAAAAACCGGAAAACCTCACTGATATCATAAACACTCTCAGTGATATCGTCCAGGCGGATATGGACAGCAAACAGCACAATTTCTCGATTGATATCGTCAATCTGGACGATGAGTGCGTCGTGTGTGACAGGCTCCGCCTGAATCAGGTGCTTTTGAACATCCTCTCCAATTCGATCAAATATACCGCTCCGGGCGGCACCATATCGATGCAGGTGATGGAAAAATCCGTTTCCCCTTCGGAGTCGGCCACTTACGAGTTCCGTATCAAGGATAATGGAATGGGAATGGATGAGGAGTTCAGGAAAGTTCTTTTCGAGCCGTTCACCCGGGTGAAATCATCGACTGTCTCAGGCATCCAGGGCACAGGCCTGGGTATGGCGATAACCAAGAGCATCATCGATATGATGGGTGGACGGATAGAGGTTAAAAGCGAACTTGGAAAGGGGACGGAAATAACCATTACGTTTGACTTCAGGCTTGCCGGCCCTGAAGAGGATGCAAGGTCGGATGCGGAACAGGATTGCACCGGCTGCGCTGTCGAAGACTTCAGCCTGGCCGGTTTGAAGATCCTTCTCGTCGAGGACAATGAGATCAACCGGGAGATTGCAACTGCCGTTCTTGGCGAGTTCGGGTGCGTGGTCAGCAGCGCGGAGGACGGTGACGTCGCCGTCAGAATGATGGCTGAAGCGAAGGAAGGCGATTACGATATAGTCCTTATGGATGTGCAGATGCCGACGATCGACGGTTACGAGGCTACGCGGCAGATCCGTGCCCTGGGGACTGAAATCTCCAGGGTCCCTATTCTTGCAATGACGGCGAATGCATTTGAGGAAGACCGCAGGACTGCCATTGAAGCAGGGATGAACGAGCATATCGCCAAGCCTATCGATGTGGACAACCTCAGGGCGGTGGTCTCCAGATTCGTTCCCGGCAGAGCCCGGTAATCAGGTTGTTTTTTTTATTATTATATTTGCCAGCAATACTATTGTTAATTATTATGAAAAAATTGTCATTATCATTCATCGCCCTGCTTGCAGGTGCTTTGTTTGTGTCCGCTTCCGCCCAGGAGGAACTTCCTGTCAAGGGTGCGAGCGGAAAAATCCAGGGAAGGGTCGTTTCTTTTGCCGATTATGAAACTTCCAAGATGAAGATCGTCGGTGACCATACTTCATTCTCCATCAATTCCATCGAGTTCGGCAGGAACCTTATGACCAACAAATTCACTATCACCGGCCCTGAGGGAACCGCCGAGGTCTCAACCGAGGAGGACAGGGACCGATACAATGACATCGCAAATGCAGCTGTGATGGGAATCAAGGCCAAGAACGACAAGACGTTCGGCTGTGTCATCAAGGATCCGGCTGGGAATGAATGGAAGTTCGCCCTTTCTACAATGCCTAACAAGGCCGATCACGAATGCGGTGTGATCGACGGCCCTGTCACGATCACCATCGTCGGCGACAATGACACCAAGCCGATCGCTATGGCAATGAAGACAAACTTCCACTACACATTCAAGATCGGAAGTGAGGATGTCTGCACCATCAAGAGCGTTGACAAGAACCAGAGCATTATCCTTTCCGACAAGCTTTCCGGCAACCAGAGACTTGTCGTCGCCGCTGCTGCCGCCGCTATCCTTGCCCGCGTGGGCGTGCCTCTGGCGAAATAGTATAAGAATAAACTGTGAACAGATATCTGTATTTGAGCGTTGCAGTCCTTGCGCTCGCTGTCTGCGGGTGCAACAGGTCTGCAGAGGTTGAGGATGACACGCCGGATGCTCCGGTCGAGAATCCGATGGTCGTGTCGAATGAAAAGGTCAATATGCCTTCAGCCATTCTGGGCACTGTCGGCGGAGCTCTCGAAAGTCCGTTGAAAGAGAGGTTCACTAATCTTTCTTCCGCCATTTCCGAAGTATCCAGAGTAGTCATCGTACCTTGGGACTCTTTCCTTCAGAATTCCGAAATCATTCAGGATGCCCTTAAGCGAAGGAGTATAATTGTCGTCACTTATCCGGATGACAACGCTTTGAACGGGTGGCTTGTGGAGAAAGGCCTGACCTCCATCCTTTCGGAAGCCGGGGACAGTCATCTCATTACGGCATTCGGCTCCCACTGTGGCCGTTTCGACCTTGCCGATCCTGCCAAGAGCGACCCTGAGGCATCAGGCACCATTGCCGCCTATCTCAACGGCTTCGTCAGCTGGGTCAACGCATCGGACAGCATTGCATCCGTGCCGCACATCCTCGAGATTGGGGATGAGATGGCTGACATTGCCAAGACTTTCGACCATATGCGGTACGACAAGACATACCAGATGAGCATCTCGGAGGAGCTTGGGCACGTGGCCCTTTCTTCTCCGGATGTCGTGAAAGCATCCTCCCAGGCTATGCTGCACCTGGAATATTATCCTCTCTACTCATTTGAGGACCAGGCGTCAAATGGTGACTATTATCTTTTTACTGCGAAGTTTACCGTCGAGAACAAGCCGATGTACAAGGGAGTCTGGAAAAACAAGCACGGTGGCGTAAGGACCCATCTCTGTGCGTACATCCTGGACTACATCGATCTCAAGTTCGAGCTGGTCGGGACTGAAGACACTCCGTTGTTCGACCTGGGACCTAACCCTGAGACAACCCCGCTTGCCGTAACTCACGAAGAAGGTATGTCCTGGAACATAGGCGGTTCCATTACCGGCGGCGTGTCCGCTACCGGACCTGAGCTTTCCGGTACGATCAACGGCGGTGCATCATTCAGCAATTCCAATTCCATCACTTATCCGGATCTGGTCGTGAACAACAACAGTTCAGGCGGGGTGGTCAACATAAGGTACTATGTCGCTGATGAGATGGCCGGTTATATGCAGGGCACGCATATGATTGAGCCGAAGGCTGAAGTGTGCAAGAGCAACGCTGTAGTCCAGGCGTCCTGGGTGTGGAGGGTTTCCGAAACCAAGGACAATTCTACGAAAGCCTTCAAACTGAAGATCAGCCCCAAGGTGGCTTACTATGGTATGCGGTTCTACTCAACTGCGATAGGGGACGGTGCCTTCACCTATGTCGACAATGCCATCACCGGCGATGATGTCGTCATCGATGTACACGCCCCGAACCGTGTTCCTACCGGTATCTGGAAGCTGAAGAATTCCGATGAGAGCGGTGTGTATGTTTCTGACATCAAGGTGTGGAAGGCTTCTGAATACGGCACCGGGGCGGCGCCCGTGCTTACGGTTGACGAGAGCATTGATTCCGGCGACACTTATTCTGCCATTCTCCCGACGGGCGATTACCGTGCAGAACTTTCTGCCGGCAAGTCATCCTCTGCGATGACCAGGCGGACCTGCAAGAAGTTCACAATTGCCCGCGGTGATGTCCATACCAGCAATTCCGGATTTGATTTTGAATAAGGGCCGCATAGACGGCCAAAAAAACAAAAGAAGGCGACTCTAATAAGTGATTATTGGTCGCTTTCTTCGTAGATGGCTGCGACTCCACGGCGAGGCTG
>JAKSKN010000021.1 GCA_024401695.1 Bacteroidales bacterium | reverse complement strand
CAAATATGATGCGGTCCATCATCTGCTTGGCATTGCTGTATATCCATCTTGTCTCGCAGATGGGCCCGAGGACCAGATTCGTCTTCTCCTCGTTCATAGGCTGGCCGCTTCCGATTCCATAAGTCTCCGAAGTGGAAGGGAAAATGATCCTCACTCCGGCATCGGCACACATCTTCACCATACGGTAGTTATATTCGAAATCCAGTTCGAACACCTTCATCGGATGGGTCATATATTCAGCCGGACGCGCGATGCCGGCCAGTAGGATGGCGAGGTCGGAGTCGGAAAGAATCTTTCTGAGCAATTCATCATTTCCGTTTATGTCAGCCTTATGGAACGTAAACCTCCGGTTATCGGCATATCGGCTGACGTAAGAGTCGGAAATATCCACCCCGACAACCTCCCAATCGGTATTTGCAATCGCATAGTCCAGAAAATGCGAGCCTATGAATCCGTTTATTCCTGTAACAAGTATCTTCATCCCGAATGAATTTATTTAGCGTAAAGTTTGCAGATTTCCCTGATTGCCCCGATGCAATATGCCACATCGTCATCAGTCATGGCAGGGAACAAAGGTATCGATAATATTCTGTCGGACACGTATTCAGCTTCCGGGAAATCACCCCTTTTGTTTCCTATGGCTTCGGCGTAGCCGCTGAAAAGATGAATGGCGTTGTAGTGGATTGCAGTGCCGATATTCCGTTCCTTCATCTGCAGCATAAACGTATCCCTGTCTATCGCAAGCGAGTCGGTGTCGACAAGTATCGGGAATATGTGGCGGCTGTGGACGTGCTCATATCCGGCGTGCTGCTGGAAAGCGATACCCGGACAGCCTGACAGTTCTTTTTCGTATGTCGCACAGATCTCACGCCTGCGCCGGTTGAAACTTTCGAGCTGCTTTATCTGGGAAAGGCCTATGGCGGCCTGAATGTCCGACATCTGGTACTTGAGTCCCGGCATAGGGACGTCGTAGTGCGTATTGCCGGAAGATGAATACCTGTTCCACGCACCCTTCGACATTCCGTTTTGACGGAACACCGAGAGATACTCGGCAATGTCCTCATCTTCCGTACATACGATTCCGCCTTCTGCGGTGGTAATGTTCTTCGTCGGGTGGAAACTGAACACCGTCACGTGGCCTTTGCCCTTGTCCGAACCGGTTTTGCTACCCTTGTATGATGCGCCCAGTGCGTGTGCGGCGTCTTCGATGATCATCAGGTTGTGCCGCACGGCAATCTCCTCGATGGCATCCATATCGCAAGGCAGACCGGCAAAATGAACGGGAATGATTGCCTTCGTGCGCGAAGTGACGGCCTCCTCTATCCTGTTCACGTCGATGTTGAGACTATGCCTGTCTATGTCGACGAGAACCGGTCTGGCTCCCGCCAGAATGATTGCATTGACCGTGGACGCGAACGTCATCGGGGTGGTGATGACTTCATCTCCCTGCCCTATGCCCATTGCCATCACCGACGAGTGCAGCCCGGCAGTAGCTGAATTCATCGATATTGCATACTTGGAACCCACATATTCCGAGATGGATTTCTCGAATTGAACCACTTTCGGGCCCATCGCCACCCAGCCGCTGCGTATTGATTCAGCAACGGATTCAATGGCATCTTCGCCTATCGAGGGCCGCGAGAACGGCAGGAATTCATTTCTCATCTGCATAACTCTTCTCCTATTTTCATAAGTTTTTCGAAATACGCCTGATTGTCATATCTGCTCACGGCATATTCACGGCATCTGTTTATCATATCCTCACTCTTCTTTTCCAACTTGTCCACGACAGCGGCCATCTCATCGAGATCTGTCGGAGTGACGAATGTGGCAATCTCCGGCGGAGCCATCTTCTCGTTGCCATATACCTTCCAGCAGAGCAGAGGCGTGCCGCAGGCAAGGGCCTCGATGCAGGTATTCGGCATAGTGTCTGCCACGGACGGGAATATGAACAGGTCGCCCAGGGAGAGATACTCCGCTACGAGGTCGATATCATTGATAAATCCTTTCGCAATGTAGTTCTTTGGCAAGCCGCCGGGATACTCGGCCACATAGGCCACCTGCACGAAGACGAACCGGTCGTCGTTTTCAAAGCGCCTTGCCAGTTCTATGTAGTAAGGCACCCCTTTGCGCTCGTGATGTACTCCGTCATATACTGCGATGCACATACATACAATCTTGTCGTCGGGGATGCCCAGTTCCCTGCGAAGCCTTTGCGTGTCGCGTGGATGGAATCTGCGTGTGTCGATACATTCATCAGCTTCAATCAGGACTCTGTCTTTAGTAAGAGGGGAACGCCTTGCGCCGTTTAGCGCCATCTCAGGGCCGACGAAAACCATATCGGTGCCTTCATAATTGCGTTTCTTCCGCAGAAAGACCTTATGCGGTCCGGATTTCATCAGACAGACAGGATGTTTCCCCAGATAAGGGCAATCCACACATTCGTGCTCCACCTGCTTGCAGCCGAAGTTAAAATGGCATTTGCCGGAAAAGGCATACTCATCCAGCATTATGTTGACCACGTGAATGCCACGTTTCTTTATATAATTGAACAGCATCGTCTCATTGATGAAAAACGAATGCAGCATCGTGATATATATCGTATCGACGTTGTTCCTGTCGAATTCCTTAAGCAGTTTTCTTGTTGCGAGACGGGAGTAACAGCCGTCCTTGCCCGTGATACGGAAGAGCAGCTTGTGGATTGCCAGGTCAACCTTGTTGCCGAAGGCAAAACCATCAATGTCTGCATCTCCTTCGGAAAAATACAATTCCGACGAATATCCTTTGCTGTTGAGATATTCGTTCAAGCCCACGGCGATCTTTGTGGGAGACCACGAGATTTTTCCTTGTTTTACTATTACTGCAATATTCTTCATAATTTATCTTCCAGACTGAACTCATACCATCTGCCGTCAACGGCTCCTTCATTGCACAGCAGGCTCAGTTTCATTGCTTCCATATCATACACGGCGGTATAAATCGTAACGGTCTGTCCGTGTTTCTCCGGCCTCAAGGATTTGTCGAAGTATCTGCTTTTGTCCAATTTGACCGTTTCGATGAAGTCGGGGTCCTTCTTGGCATCACCACCATAGAGCTCCGTCGAAGTGAAATGTCTGCCTGAAGGTGATTCGCTCCACAGGTAGTCGGTGGCAAAGAAAAATCTGTCCGAGATGTCGCGCCGGTATTTTTCAGACATTGACACTGACTTGAGAATACGTTTCAGGCCGTCGATCGATTCTTCTTCCCTGTCATACAGCTCGGCCATCTGGCCATATCGTTCATATCCGGATGCTCCGTCCTGAATTATGCCTTTCGAGAAAAGATACGAACTGAAGTTAGTCGTCAGAGTGCAGGGCGACGGGCTGTTGACCTCATCCGTGACCCGGATCTTCAATTCATTGTCAATGCATTCGACGACTGCGGACTTCCGAGGATCCGCCAACAGCCATTTCAGCGATCCGGCATTGCCGCTTGAAGTGAACCTGTCGGGGTCGAACCAATTGACATCCCTGACAAGTCCGATGGCCTCATCCACATTGGAGGCATTGTCAAGGATGTATCTTGGGAGCAGCTGGGTATTATATATCCTGGAGGCACAGCGGTTCGTATAAGCCGCACTCTTGCCCCATCCGCGTCCGCCCCAGCTCGACCTGTCTTCCGAAGCTTCGCAGTTGGGCACCATGAATTCCGTAACCGAAACCCCCTTCTCGTTGACACCGTCAACGGCCAGCTGAGGCAGGATAAGGTATGAATCATCCTTCTCCTGCCCTGCCATTATTTCTAAAAGGGATGGAAGCAGATAGCTCGTTGTGACACTGATGGACGAATAGCGGGCGCATCTGTTGCCGACACGCATAACGAGTACCGTGTTCTCTCCATCATAGCCGTCGAAATTCCGCCCGGAGAAACTGCCTTTCCTGATGCCCGAGCACATAGGTCCCGCCGGCCTGTACCTTTCATTAATCATTTCCGCCGACCTGTCGAAATCAAAGTCGTCATACTCCACATAGAACAGGCCGGGACAGACTTTTCTATATAATTCCAGTAATTTTCTCATAGTCATCAATACCACCTTATCCGGGCGCAATAACGTAAAAATACTTTTTCTTTCACAGATTTCCAAGTTTTCATATTACATGCTACGTGACTGAATGACATGTTCAAAAGACAAAACAAGAACCATAAAGATTACCAAGTTATTTTTTAAGAATGACTAAATTTGTACGATTTCTCAAATATCCAACGACAATATGAAAAAAGCAATAACATCAGCAACGTGCATAGCAGTGGCTTTCGTGTTTGCGGCTTCCTGCCACAAGATAGAGGAGGCTCCCATCGCTTCTGTGGACAACGGCCGGACCGTCATCACGGCAGTGGCCGAAGCTGTCGGTGGAGACACCAAGGCCCACAACCAGTACTGCTATGATGTACTGTGGGACAAGGACGACAAGATATATGTCACAGGCGGAGGTATGGCCAATACATTCACGGTTTCTGACGAAAGCGCCGGCACCAGCAAAGGCAAGTTTACTGAAGACACTCCGTCATATGGCATAAAAGGCGACATCGAGGCTTTTTATCCTGCAGACTTACACACGGAAAGCGGTGATTTTGTCTGGCCCGCAGTCCAGACCGACAACCAGGCGGCCCCGATGTATGCAAAACAGACCATAACTGGTGCAGAGGGAGAGACCGTCAACTTCTCCTGTCTCGGAGCTATGCTTCAGATAGTGTTCAGCTCCACGACTCCTGATATCACCTTAAGTTCGATCACAATCAAGGATGCAGCCAAGCCATTGAGCGGCAAGTTCACAGTTGATAACAGCGGTAAGGCAGTTATTGATGACAGCGCGGAGAACGTGGGCATCACCCTTGACCTTGGAACGGGAGTTGAAATGGGCAAGTCGGCCAAATACTTTTACATCGCAATTCCTGCCGGTGAGTATGAAGGCGATGAGATTACTCTTACGTTCACGGATTCCAACAGCGATGCTGAATGTGTGATGAAATCCACCACCTTCCCGAATACCACCCGCAACACGGTGGGAAGAATCACTCTCTCCGGCTCATTCAAGGACAAAGTTCCCACTGGCGCCCTTCCCGGAAAGTTCACGGTCGATATGGACGGAAAGCAGGTCTATTTCTCAAAGGGCAACCTTCAGGCGACCTGGCATTCAGCAACGGGCAGTTACTCCTGGGGCTTCGCCACCAACCAATACGACATTATAGGCGATGCTCCCGGCAACACGACAATAGGAGAAGGCCAGGGGGACGGGGCTGCCGTTTCTCTCTTCGGCTGGAGTACACCGGCCACTTACTACGGAATCGCCACATCAACAAGCAGAGATGAATACCCGGGCGATTTCATCGATTGGGGCACAGCCTATTGCAACTTTTCTGACATCACACCCGAGGATACCTGGCGCACATTGTCTAAGAATGAGTGGGACTACCTGCTCCAGCACAACAGACACGGCTGGGCTACGGTAAACGGCCTAGGCGGTCTGATTATCGCTCCGGACGGCTATGAAGGCAGCCTCAGCACAATCTATGAACCATACCACCTGTCAAATTCCAACCTTGTCTTCCTTCCGGCTGAAAGTTCGCGTAGCGGTTTAGAGGTAATATCTTCTGCTGTAGGAGAATTCGGCCATTACTATTCGGAGACCAGAATAACCGGATACAGTGCATACAGTCTGTACTTTTACAATGGATACACCAGATGTGGACATTTCGAAGATCGGGATATCGGCTGCAGCGTGCGCCTTGTGACGGATGTCAACTATACTCCTGTGGCTCAGCGCCGTTATACCGTTTCCTTCTATCCCAGATATTATGTTGAAGTTGATCCGTTTATGGTCGATGCCGGAGCAACCATTGCCAAACCGGATGACCCGACGTTACCGGGCTATGAATTCAAGGGATGGTTCAAGGATTACAATTGCGAGTATGCCTGGGATTTCGACAATGACAAGTTGGACAGGGATATTGTCCTGTTCCCGAAGTGGGAGCCAATCCCCACTTACAGCCTCAGTTTCAATGCTACCGGATGTAAAGAAGTTCCTGAACCGATTACAGGTATTCCCAAAAATTCCACATTCAGTACGTCAGGTAACATATTGACGGTGAGAAACCCGGATGGCACTGAATTCAAGAGAATTGAAGTTGCTCCAGATAATGATCACACAGGATACGCCACATGGGCCCCGGAGGATGGGGAAATCACTGAAAATATGGTAATATCCGTTTCCTTTTCTCCGCATACTTCTCAGTAAGGAGATTCAATACTGACCAAGTGCAATTGCAGTGCGCCTGTATTGTGTGCACTACGGACATAATCGTATTCACCCGTCTGCGCGGATGAAACAGGATTGGTTTGCAAGGCGTAAAGTCGATGTCTGTTTGCGGCCCGCCCATCACCCTTTGATGGCTACGTTGGGAAAACAAAAAAACACCTGCGGCGCAGGTGCTTTCTGTGAGTCTTTATGGTAAGGGTAGTGATGCTAATTTACAGGACTCTCTTTACTCCGGGAACCAGGCGGACCAGCCAGGTGAGCACAAAGGAGACAATCGTCGTTGATATGCCGATGAACATGAATTTTCCGAAGGCTCCCATCCAGATGCCGTCGGTGGCGAATTGGATTCCAAGCATTGTCAGCAGGTGGAAGACATATGCTCCGTATGACTGCTCGGCACACCATTTCATGAACTTTGACGACGATGAAAAGCATTCCCTGAACAGCCATACCAGGCCGAAGCAGATGAATACGCACATCAGGGACTCATATATGCCATACCAGTCCCAGATGAATCCGCTCCATGGGTTGTCGCCGAGTGAATACATTCCGGCGGCCAGGACAGCGCCGATTGAAAGGGAAACGGCGCCGGTGGTATTGCTCATCTTCTCGAACCATTTGAAACGGCCGGACAGAACACCAATGGCAAACATCATGACATACTGCAGGTAGTGGGCGGGCTCTATCTTGAGGGGAACCATTATCCAGTTGTCCTGCGGGCTTACCTTGCGGATGAAGTAGCTGCCGACGCCCATGATCAGTCCAAGGATGAGCAATCCGGGGATTGTGGGCTTTGATTCGCAATCCTCCGGTGCCGATTTGCAGAAGGTTCTGATGAGGGCGTACAGAAGGCAGAATACAAGAAGGTTTTCCACGAACCACATGTGAGCGGGCTCCAGCGTCCTGGTTATGGCAGAAGTTATCGCCCCCATGAAAAGCAAAGGGATGCCGAGTCGCACGAGCTTTTTTCTGACGAAGACCTTGCCGCCCTGTCTGTCATAGCTTTGGGGAACGAAGTATCCAGAGATCAGGAAGAACAGGCCCATGAAGAAGCCGGCATTTACGGAGAAGAAATGCCAGATCCAGGGCAGGAACTCAGCGGTATTGCTTGGTGTATAAGCCCAGCCGCCTCCGTTTCCATATGCCTGGCCGGCATGATGGAAGATGACCAGCAGGGTCAGAAACAGCTTCAAGTTGTCAAGATACAGACTGCGCGAATTCTCATTCATACTCATTGCGTTTTGATGGGGTTTACAATTACTGCTATTTCAGCAGCTTCAAGACCGTGTGCCTCTCCATAACCTTTCCTTCGTTATCCATAACATTTGAAGGCGTAACAGCCATCTCAAAGCCATCTGCCACCTGTTCTGGGTCTTCTTTCTTGCAGCCAGCAAAACATATTATGGATGTGAGTATGAGTAAAAGGGGCTTCTTCATTGCTTCTGTTATTTCTTCAAAGGTAATCATTCCTTGGATGCTAACAAAGTTATTCGGTTATTTGGATGTTATGAATTATGTCTTCAGCTGTTTTGACGTTAAGTATATACGTTTGCGGCACGGCTGGACGTGATTCAGATGCCGGAGCCTGCCGCTGAGAAGTCGGTAAATAAAAATCAAGTAACGGGAACCCTGCTTCCAGGCACTTCCAGACGCTTTCCGCGTAACTTGAGGCCGAAAATAAAGCCTCAATTTACGCCAATATCCATTCTACGCACCTGAGGAGCGTATCCACGTAACTTGAATTCAGCTTTCGCTGCTGATCTGCACGGATAAATCGTACATCGGTATGGAATGCAAAAGCGTACGTTCCTGATTCATCCGTCTGGACGAATGAATCGGTCGCATTCGCGCCTTCAACAACGTTTCTTTTCGCTTGGGGCTCGAGAAGGATCCTGAGCACGAAAAGAAGATGGTCTATAATAATATAAACGCCAGAAGGTCGCCAGCCGCCTTTGTCCTATTTGACAGTGATGATGATTCTACGATAGGCAGGTAACGTGAAGGCTCCGTCATCGTGGATCTCACAAATAAGATGATACCGTCTTCCCGGAACGGCGTCCTGCGGGAGGTTTATTTTTATCTCCGGAGCTCCGGGATTGTCTATTGACGGATATTCCGCTGCCTCCGGGAACTGCTGGAACCACCATTCGAAGGTTAGGGAATCGCCATCCTCGTCGAAGGAGGCGGAGGCATCAAACTTGACGGTCTGTCCGGCACGGGCGGTCATTGCCATAGGCTTCAGGCAGCTGGATCTATTGATGACCGGGATGGGGTTATGGTTGCCTTCGCCGGTGTCGGCCCACTGCATCCGGGCTGCAAAATCATTGAACTCATCAAGGTAGAACTTGTGCTCGTAGGAGCTTGAGATGTCCTTGAGAGGCTGGTGCCAGTTGGTCCAGGCATTGGTCTCGCCGTCCGGTGAGAGGTGCTTCTCGTGGCAGCCGCCCCAGCCGACTTGGGTAGGGTCTTCCGGGTCGTTCAGACCGTTAGGCATGGCGTTGAGAAAGCTCGGTGTGTCTCCCTCCACACCCCAGAGGTAGTGCGGGTAGACATTTCCCATAGCTCCCTTGCCCTGGATCAGTCTGGCGATATTGTCCCAATTCCTGACGCCGAGGTCATTGTGGTTCAGCCAGGCGCTTTCGTCCCAGACAAAGAGAAGGTCGTTCTCGAATTCACGTCTGAGCCACTTGTGGGAGCTATAGTCGCGATTCATCCTCATCGCAAAGACCATATCTTGATCTGTGATGGTGTATAGACGGAACTTGCGTACGAATGCCTTCACTTCCTCAGGGCTGCGCGTCTGCCGGACTCGCCAGATGGCCTGTGCGAGAGTATTCGCGCCGCCCCAGGCGGTGACATAGATCGGGCGCGGGTCATCCTCGTCAGCGAGCCTTATGAGTAGCTCGCTTCCCTCAGAGTCATTGTCCTCTCCAATCACCCCTATGCCGCCTTTGTGACTGCCGGATACAGAACGGCTGCGGATGTACTCAGCGCTCGGCCAGTAGCCAAGTTCCTGACGGGTGTTCTCCTCCTCGATGGTCTTGAAGCCGGTCTGGCCGGAGCGCTTCATCAGATTGTTTACGTCTATGGAGTAGGCATCAATCACAGCGTAGAGGTAATCCGCCCACTCTTCCGGGTACGGGTCGCAGTTCCAACCGACCGTGGTGCAGATAGCTTCGATCTCAAAACGGTCAGCGTAGCTCAGGAGACGGACGGCGGACTCGTTGTCATCGGGCTCGACATCGGCCGGGCCTATGTCGGTGAGGACCACAAGGCGAGGCTTGAGGGATGGCTCTTCCGAGTAGGAGGATTTGCAGGAGGTAGTGAATGCGGCTGCCAATGAAAGGGCAGCGAATGCTAGGACGGATAGTTTCATTAATACTGTCATTTGATGTCAAGCCATTCGTACTCCCCTCCCCAAATAGAGAGGAATTTCATAAACATTTCGTGCGTAAGAACCACACTTGCAGTGTTGTCGCAAGGATGAAAGCTAACCTTCTCGGTAGTCAGAAGTTCCTTGTCAAGGAAGTATTTCACCCTGTGCCCGTTCTCGAAGAGTTCCTTCGGGTCAGCCTTATCCGTAATGCCTATATCATTGATAAGTCCGAAGGCACAGACACTGCCAGGGGCTACTCCAAGGCATCTGTCCATCCGCTCAGGTGAGGCAAATGACAGTTTACCTTGATGAAGTATATGCTCCAGGGCGTGAATGTCAAGGTTTTTGTGGCACTCGTAGCTGATGAGATAATGCCTGTTCCCTTTATGGTTGCGCATGAAGAGATTCTTGCAGTGGGTCGCCTCGATGTTCTTCCAGTACGCCAGGCAGTCCTCGATGGTGAATATTGCCGGGTGATAGTGGACCTCGTAGGCTATTCCATGGTTATCCAACCAGGCGAGTGTTCTCTGTATTTTTTCTGACGGCATATACGGATTTGTCTGCTATGCAAATTTACACAAAATGTATGTATATTTGCATTGGTTCATCGTAGGGCATTGTCCTGCTTTGGGCCCCGCTGAAGTCAGACTCGAAAGATTCTGGCTTCTTCTATTTTATGGGCAACTGAGTTCATACGTCTGGACGGATGCGTTTTAGATACTGAGAATCAAGAGAAAGATGACCCCAATCTGTCTAGAAACTGAAGTTTGGCATCCTCTGGTTTTTCGTAAGCATTACAGGCCTTGAGATATTCGTTGAGAGCATAAAAATCTTCACCCCAAAGATTTGAACTGAAACGCTGCAGTTTTTCCATTACTGAGACAAACGGCTTCGGGTCGGATGCTCTGGACAGTCTTCTTAAAGCCAGAAGGTAGTCTTCACGATAGACAGTCGGTACTATTATCCTGATTTGTCCAGCACTTACAAGCTCCGAATTCATCATGACACGAGAGATACGTCCGTTACCATCCGTGAAAGGATGTACTTCGCTGCAAAGCAGCATCATGAAAATTGCCCTTGCAAAAGGTTCCCTCAGATTCCTATACATCTTGAAGCCATATTTCAGCGTTCCTTCAACTAATTCCGGAGAGACGAACTCGGTATTTCCGGCCCTGTTCTTCACGGTTTTGAATAACCCGGGATTGCAATTGGGACGTCCTTCAAGTAATATAGAGTGACGATGTCGAAGGATATTTATGAACTCCGATTCGGTTTGCGGAATGCGAGTCATTTCCTGGCGGTTGGAAAGTATCTTGAATGTCCCCATAATATCGTGAGAGTCTTCCGTCCGCTTAGGAATGGATATTCCTGTATCCACTATCTGCTTAGCTTCATTAATCTCAAATTCGGTTCCTTCTATGTAGTTGGAAAAGTAGCTCTCGAAAAAAGAGAATAGTCTGAATGCCTCTTCCGATTTATTCTCGTCACGCATGTCAGGAAAATATCTACTGTTCAATTCATCATACAAAGCTTCAAACACCGGTATTCTTGTAGGGTCCAACGGTTCGCCTGCGACCCTGGCAAGGCCTTCCGCAGTTGACAATACAGACGATGAATGTGTGTTAAGCAAAGCTGAAATGATGTTATTTAAAATGCCGAATTCCTTATCCAATCCAAGTTGTCCGGAAATTTTCCTCGCATTATCCCTGAATCTGTTGATTCTTTCCTCCCCTCCGGCTCGAATCATAGCATCAAGCCTCGTTTCAACTTCGGTTGCGGACAGCCCTTTCGATTCTCCGTCCTTGCCTCTGCGTGAAGGTTGGAGTACTTCAAGCATCCACCTTTCCTCCGATGAGGCATAGACATCCGCACTCCCGAGCTTTATGTCACTGGCCAGATGTTCGGGCCCTTCCAGAACGTTCAGAGTCAAGCCGGGGAAATCGGTGATGCGGCGGGTGAATTTATGTGTGAGGAATAGATTACCATTAGGTGTCGGCCTCAATGATGATGCACTCCGATGGCTGATGATACATCCAGGGAAACGCCATCCCAGAATGGAAATCAGGTTACGCTTGACTATATTCTCAGGCGAATCAACCATATTTGTAGTATACAACCTCGGTGCTATCTTCCTGAGGGCTCCTTTTGATTCTTTATACGAAATCATTTTTGCTTCCGACGGTTTGTCAGAAGCAAAAATGATTTCATTCAGAAAATTTATAGGCATATCGCGATTAAGATTATTCCTCTGACAAAAATAGTTAAATTTTTACGATTAAAGCTTGCGGTATGGAAAATAATTAAGATTTAGCGCTTAGTTTAGAATTCTCCGTAGGTAAAAATCATATGTATGTATGAATGATTTTGACGTACTGCGAAGTATCCTCGATGCAATTCATTGAGGGACACGAAAAAGTCTGATATGTGTCAGGTCAAAATGAACAGCCGGAGGCCTGTTCCAGCTGCGCCTTGCATACGAAGCTGTAGTAGCAGGCTTCGGTATATGCCTGCATGATGTCGAGATAAGTCTGTTGCGCGGACAACAGTTCCATAAGACTGCTCTCTCCTTTCAAGTATCCGGTTTTGCGGCTGTCCAAAATGTTGTGCGCATCTTCCAGTATGGACTCATTATACTGATTCTTCACCGTTATGGCCGCCATCAGGGAATTGTATGCCTGGATAACCTCGGAACGTACTTTCTGCCTGGCCGCTTCCAGATAATACTCGCTTTGCCGTATCTCGGCCTGCGCCGCGTTTATCTCCCCCTTGTTCAGGCTTGAGAACTTCAGGGGAATGCTTACTCCCACCGTCAGACCGTTGAAACGAGGTGCAGGGGCGATTTCGTTGCGGACTTCCGTGTTATAGGAATATCCTAGGTTAATGCCCATTTCAAATGCCCTTGAGGCACGAACCAGCTTCAGATTCTTCTCAGATAGTGTTTTTGAAAGTTCGGCAGCTTTCAGGTCAGCGCGGTTTGCCTCCGCCAGGGCAATGATTTCCGGTTCGGCAGGAAGGAGGCCGACACTTGGCAAGTCCCCTTCGAGAGAACTGACAGGTTCCCCGCCACAGAACAGTGATACTGCATCCAGGGCATTGAAATATTCGGCCTGCATCTTGCGAAGTTCCCCCTTCATCGTCTGTGCTTCCAGGCGGCTTTGAAGAGCATCCGAGCGGCCTATATCACCTACGATGAGGCGCAGACTGTCGCTTCTTGCTATCTGTATCATACCGTTGACGGATTCCTGGAGAACCGCACAGTTTTCACGAAGTCTCCAGGCCTCCGCCCAGACCTCGGCTGCTTCCAGTCTCAAATTGGCCAGATATGCCGATACCGAAGCCTCAGTTATGTCCTTTTCGCTTTGGGCAACGGCAATGCGTGCCCTGCGGACTCCTGCCAAATCCGGGTTTATGCTCATCTCCACTTCGACAGACTGCCCCATCTGAAGGTCCCAGTCCTGATTGTTGCCGTATGAAACGGACAACTCCGGGTCATTGAACACCTTCGCCGCCTCCACAGAAGCTGTCGCCTTGTCTATGTTATACTTTTCAGCAATATACAGGACGTTCTTTTCCGCCACAAGGTTATAATATCTTTCGTATGTCATCGGCTGCGCCATTGAAGGGATGACGGCAAGTGCAAGCACTCCGATACTAATAGTCTTCTTCATCTTTATTCAAATGTTTTCTGTCGTGGAATTGCTCCATCTTGTAATACAGGACAGGCAGTATGTATAACGTGATAATCGTAGAGAACAGGAGTCCGTACACAATCACGGTGGCAAGAGGCCTCTGTACATCGGAACCTATTCCGGAAGCCATAGATGCAGGCAGTAGGCCCAGCACGGCAACAGTGGCGGTCATCAGTACGGGACGGAATCTATGGGCGGCTCCGTTCACTACGGCATCCTTGAGCGGAGTACCATCCTTGCGCAAGTCATTGATATGGGATATCATTATTACACCATTCTGAATCGTGAGGCCGAACAAGGCGATGAATCCGACCGCAGAGGAGATGTTGAATGTCATTCCCCGCACCGTCAGGGCAGCCAGACCGCCGAAAAGAGCCATAGGCAACAGTGCAATCAGCAGACCGGCTTGGCGGAACTTCCCGAATGCACCGAACAGCAGCAGGAACATAAGGAGAATCACGAACGGGATAATGACCAGAAGCCTTCTGTATGCCCTGTTCTGGTTTTCGAACTGACCGTCCCAGCGTATCTGATTTTCCGTATGGTCGAAAACGACAGACTCGTCAATCCTCTCCTGCGCTTCACTCAGGAATGAGGTCAGATCCCTTCCACGAAGATTCAGCCTGACAGTGAGATATCGTTTGCCCATCTCCCTCATAATGGAACTTGCGCCCAGGGAAGTTTCAATCTTTGCCACGGAAGACAGCGGAATGGATATGCCGCTGGAAGACGTGAGCATCAGATTTCCTATTTGTTCAGGGGTGTTCCTCGACGACTCGGTGAAGCGGCAGGTAACATCATAGACACGGCTCCCTATGAACACCTGGGAGACGGCCTTGCCTCCGATTGCGACTTCTATGAGATCCGCTACATCCGCCACATTCAAACCGTATTGCGCAATTCTGGCACGGTCGGCGGTTATTTTAAGCTGTGGCAGTGGCGGCTCCTGGTCAATGACGACATCCGCTGCTCCGGGTATTCTGCTGACGACATCAAGCACCTGGGTGGCAAGCTCTCTGGTCTTGACAAGATCCTCACCATAAATCTTGATTGCAAGATCGGAGTGAGAGCCGGCCATCTGGTCCATGACCATATCTATGATCGGTTGAGAGAATCCGACCTTGTATCCGGGCATCCCGGCAACTTTCTCTCCCATTGCGGCAACCAGGGCTTCCTTGTCCCTTCCGGTCTTCCACTCCTTATATGGTTTGAGACCGACACTGCACTCGATGTGAGATGGAGAGAATGCCTCCGTGCCTTCATCATCACGGCCGACCTGGGTCATCACATAGGAGACCTCGGGGAACTGCTTGAGGACATGGCGCAGGGAATCGGCCATCTGGGCGGAACGGTTCAGCGATATGCCCGGAGGAGTCTGTACCTGGATCCAGATACCACCTTCGTCCAATGTAGGCAGAAAATCCTTGCCGACTACGACAGCCAGCACAGCAACCATTCCAAGGACTGCGGTTATCACACCAAAGACCCATTTCGGTCTTTCAATGGTCTTGGAAGTGCGCTCCCTGTATTTGACGATAAGTTTTTCTATGAACTTGTTGTGGAACACCTTCTGCGGCTTCCTGTACACGGCATACGCCATTCCGGGTATGAGAATCAGTGCGACCAGAAGCGCCCCCACCAAGGCATAGCCGACCGTGAAGGCCATAGGAGTGAACATCTTCTTCTCGATACTCTGGAAGGTGAACAGAGGAAGGTAGGCCGTGATGATGATGAGCGTGGAGAAGAATACAGGTTTCGCCACCTGCCTCACCCTCCGGACGATATCCTGCCCTTCCAGCTTGCTGTCAGGATTGTCCTCCCTCTTCTTAAGTATGGTCTCCATCATCACGATTGCGCCATCCACAAGAATTCCGAAATCAATTGCACCCAGCGACAGCAAGTTTGCAGGGATGCCCGTGAAGTGCATCAAGATGAATGCGACAAGCAGGGAAATTGGAATGGTGATGGCTACCAGGACGGCACTTTTGATGCTTCCGAGAAAAAGGAGAAGGACTCCTACTACCAACAGCATTCCGAAAAGAAGAGTGTGGGAAACTGTATCCAGAGTTGCATTCACCAGATTGGTTCTGTCAAGCACCGGATAAATCTGCACGCCACCAGGAAGGACATCAGAATTCAGCTCATCTACAGCGGAATGAACCAGGTCAAGTACTTCAGACGGATTCTGATAACGGAGAATCTGGACTATGCCTTCCACTCCGTCCGGGTAATCGGTCGTATCGTCTAAATACCCAAGAATTCCTTTGCGCTCGAGATTGCCATAGCGTAGAGTGCCCAGATCCCCCAGATAAACAGGCGTCCCCTGTACGTTCCTGACCACGATACTTTCCATATCCTTCAGATCGGTGATCAGTCCTTCCGCCCTGACCACGAAGCTTTGATCGCCGCGTACAAGCGTACTTCCACCTGCGTTGGAGTTGTTCAGATTGATGGACTCTTCTACCTCGGAAAGGGAAATCCCGTATTTCGAAAGCTTGTCAGGATCTATTTCAAGCTGGTATTGTGTGGTGATTCCGCCATAATTACTGACGGATGCGACTCCTGATATCTGAGTCAGGCGGGGGATAACCACCCATTTGTTCAAATCAGTAAGCTCGCGAAGCGAGTGATTGTCGCTCTTCAGGATATATCTGAAGACCTCACCGGTAGGAGATGTGAGGGGATTCAACTCCGGAACGGCATCGAACGGAAGGTCCACTTCGTCAATGCATTCTCGGACACGCTGTCTGGCCCAGTAATCTTCTGTTCCGTCCTGGAACACCAGCATAATAGTGGAAATTCCGAAGGTGTTGGTGCTGCGCATCATCTTTAGCGATGGCAGGCCATTGAGCGAGCGTTCGAGAGGGACCGTAATCTGCTGCTCCATTTCTTCCGCAGCGAGCCCGGGAACCTGGGTCACGACCTGCACTGTGGTGTCAGCGATATCCGGATACGCATCAAGGGCAAGCTGCGTCCAGGCGTAGACACCGAATGCACATATGAGAAGGAAGACGGTGGCTACCAGCCACCTGCGCCTTATAATCAGGCTGATGAATTTTTCCATAGCCTAGTTGTTAAGGTAAAGCCCCCCCTCCGATACGATTCTGTCACCAGGGAGCAGGCCATCAACAATATGTATTCTGGTATTGTCGTCATTGGATTCACCCACGGTGACCTTACGGCGCAGGAAGATATTGCCTTTGTCCGATGCTGCAATATAGACATAGCTTGACTTTTCTCCCTGGAATATTGCCGTTGCAGGGACCACGATTGCATCTTCAGGCTCGGAGATGAAATGTGCGGAGACATACATCCCGTGCTTGAGCTTGAGCTCGGTGTTGTCACAGGCGACTATTACCTGCACAGAGCGTGTCTGCTCGTCCACAAGGTTGCCTATGTTGAGCACCTTTCCTGCAATCGGGCAGTCAGGTTCCGCTTCCGTGAAGATTTCCACGCTGCCGCCTTTGGTCACGCGGCCGATGAAACGTTCCTTGACCTGAGCCGTTATCCAGACACGGCCGAGGTCCGCCAGTGTCAGCAGAGCCTCGCTGTCGGCCTTGATGAATGACCCGGGAATGATGTTGCAGCGGACTACTTCTCCGCTGATTGGCGCAACAATGCGCATTGCCTGTCCCGGCTCCATACCGGACGGATCCATCCCGTATGCCCTGAATGCGGCTTCAGATGCGGATTTCTCCTGACGGGCGTTCTCAAATTCCGTATATGCTTCTTCCAGTTCCCTCTCTGAAACTACACCTGCTTCCTTAAGCGCTTTCTTGCGCTGGTAGGAGGACTTTGCCGTCTCATATATGCGGAGGTTCTGGAAATATTGCTTGCTTGCCTCGAAGAATTCGGGGGATGAAACCTCGAAAAGAGTCTGCCCTGCATACACGCGGCTCCCAAGCATCACATTCGATGTCGTTATGCGTCCGTCAAACGGCACTCCGACTTCCGCATAGTGTCCCATTTCTGCCTGTACAGTTCCAACAGTGCGGAATTCGCTGCTGAAAGCTTCCTTTTCAAGGATTTCGGTTGATATTCTGGATAGGATCGGAGAGTTGGCGCTTACTGTCACGGTATCTCCCTGATATGTAATTTCCTGATTTGTCTCCCCTCCCGATTCCTTGCACGACGGGACGAGAAGACACGCCATAATTATGGCATAGTATGTCTTTTTCATTATGATTATTCTTTAATTGAACACTATTTTCCCATGAAGAACTACTGATGAGAATCAGCAGCTTGCGGGAGGTGCCCTTAAAGAATAGTAGAAGTTGAATCCGGAGAGGACATCATCAGCACGCTTGTCTGAAATCACCGGAACGGAAAAGCCGCAAATGGCTTCAGGAGCTGTCAATTCGGCCGATTCCAGCAAATCGGCTGAATCTATCAAGTCTATCAGAAGAATC
>JAKSKN010000020.1 GCA_024401695.1 Bacteroidales bacterium | reverse complement strand
CCTCAGGGAGGTCTTCCCGCCACCAGTCCCACTCCGCATCCAGTGAAGGGACCTCAGGCATAGTCTGCTCCGCCCAAATCGGCTCGCGTCCCAGGACGCTGACATCGAGACGGTAGTTGTGCAATGGAACGGCAGTGTAAGACAGCTGCCAGGAGCCGTCCTCGGCTCTTGTGAAACGCCCTACCTCCCGTCCTTCCGTCAGGTCGGTCAAGCTCGCTTCAGCCTCCGAAAGTTCAGGCGCGACCTCGCGCGACGCTCCCTTCGTGTATGTCAGATACAGAGTCTGCACAGGTTCATCGCAGAGGATGCATTCAACTACTATCTGCGGGTCTTCCATAGCATCCATAGTCACTTCCTTCACGCAGGAGCAAAGGAATGGGAGAAGAAGAAAACAAAGAATTATAAACCTTTTCATATCAGAATTCTATTCTATAATTGAAATTCGGAAGTATCGGAATAATGGCCAGTTCTTTCCAGGACTCGGTGCTTGCATCATATATTATCAGGGAAGGGTTGAAATGATTGGTTACATTGCAAATTCCCAGGTTGACAAGATGTTTCACGCGGCCGGTGGTGAAATCAAAATGATAACCGAGGTCAAGCCGAAGCATTGTCGGCATATGATAGTTGTTCACACCGCTGAAATATTGAGCTTCCCAATCAACTCCGGGCCGGTGGGAAATATACGTCTCGCCTTCTCCGTTTTCCCAGTTCCCGCTCTGGATGATGAATGTCATGTTGAATCCTTTCCATTGCGCCGATGCGTTCAAGACGTGTCTGCGATCGAACCTGGCCGGGAACTGTCCTCCATTGTAGATGGACGGAAAATCCTCGCGCAGTGTCTTCGAAAGGGTGTAAGATGCTCTAATGTTCCAGTCGTCAGCTATGAATTCATAAAGTGTCTCGATGCCGTATGACCTTCCGTTGCCCGTTTCGACGTTATCTTCCCAGCTGGCGAGAGCGCCGTTGAAAAGGGTTTGGGAATACTTGTAGTATATCAGGTTCTCCATCTTTTTATAAAAGGCTCCAATCGTAAAGTTGTTGGATCCGAAACGTCCGGACAGGCCGACATTGCCTTGCCAGGACAATTCAGGCAGCACTATTCCTCCCGTAGGAATTATCAGATCAAGCGACCAGCCGGTAGGAAGGCCTTCCAGGGTATGATAATACTGGGCCATCCGGTCGACAGTCGCCTCGACTGACAGATTCCCGTTGGCAGTCCACCTGGCCGACAGGCTGAATTCGGGTTGGAAGCTGACTGACTTCTCCGAATTGAAATTCCTGTATAGATTTCCCCTGACCATTGCTTTCAGAAATAATTTTTCGGAAGCATTGTATTCAGCTTGCAGCCAACCAGTCATCAGCGACACATCCGACTTTTTGGTCTCCTTGTTGAGCTGACCGGGAGCGAAGCGGGCGAAACGGGTGTTCACACCTTCTTTCAGGCAGAACTTTCCATCCTTCAAATAATGCTTCAGACTCAGATGCAGGCTGTATTCAAGCAGGGAAGACTGCAATGACAGGTAATTCTTTGTCATCCTGTAGTATTTGTCCTGTTCCTGCGAGTTGCTGAAACTGTTGACACTTGCCGTGGCGTCAAAGGTCGTGACAGAATTTCCGCTGTGGTATCTGACCATTCCGATGGCATTCCTCCATCCCATCTTGTCCTTGTTGGCATAGTTCATAGTAAATGAATAGTCATCTATGCTTCCCAGTCCGGATGCTTCCATCCAGCTTCTGTCGTTGAAGTCAAACCTTATCTTGCAATACAGGTCTCCTACTGTCGCACGGAAATTGTCCAGTCCTCCGAACACTCCCGGGAGGATATTCCTGACAGCCTTGAATTCCAACGGCAGCGGAGATATACGTGCTGAGAGGAGATAAGAAAACCGTTTGATTCTACCCTCATTGCCGAAGCTGATCAGAAAGTTGTTCAATGCGAAACTCGTATTTATCCCTTCCTCTTCCAACTTCCTTGAAAGCACTCCCAGATGGGCGGAGGTGAAATTGTTGACATTCCCGTCAAATCCGCTTTTCTGCATAAAGGCGTTTGACATTACGGACTGAGGCACAACGGTAGTGAGTCCCAGCAGGTGTGAATAGCCGTACACGGGAACTCCGTCAATTGTGAAAAGGTTGTTACTCGAATTTCCCCCTCGTACATAGAAAGCCGAGCTCCCGTCCACTCCGGTCGTGACTCCGGGAAGGCCCTGAACCCACTTGACGGGGTCACCTTCCCCGAGCGGGGAAACGATGCTGCGAATCTCAGGCACATCGGAACTCAGTTTTCCTACACTCCTCACTATCCCACGGTTACCAACTACGACAGAAGGGCTGATTGTATCCATCCTTGTGCTTTGCTGACCTATTGTCGCGTAAACTTCCATCGGAACCTCAGGCTTTGCTTCCGTCAGTAGAATATACTTTCCTTTTATTTCCCAGTCTATCCCCGTACCGTCGAACAGTTCCTTCAGACAGTTCCTCAAACTTCTGCCTTTCAAATCTTTCCCGAGGTATTTCTGGTCAACAGGCACTTTTGAATCATAAGCGAAGAACATCCCATATTGCTCACTGACAGCCTTCATCCCTTCCCTTACAGTGCTGAAAGACTGCGAGAAAGCAAGAGATGAAAGTAAAGAGAGCAGAATGAGGGACGTCGTCAGCCGTTTCATTTCTCCACTGTGATTTCAACGTTGAGAACCGACTCGATGACGGATACTATCAAATCAAGGTCATCGTCCGGGAAGGTTGCAGTAAGGCGCCTTCTGGTAGGAGAGAAGGTAATAGTGCACCCGTAGTACTCGGACAATTCGTTGATTACATCTTCAAGAGCCGCATCTTCATATACGAAAACGTGTGTCGTAGCGACATCAGGATTAAGGATTACCGGCATCTGAACCGTTTCCTGACGGTTATGATGACTGACAGCCCTGGTAATACCGTAACCTGCGGCGAATACTATAGCTATTGAAGCGAAAGCTGTTGCGAATGTCACAGCCCACCTGTAGGCGTGCCTTCCGGCAGTTCGTTCATCAACGGACGAATGGAATCTGGATATGGCCTTTTTCGGGTCAAAGATTTCTTCCCGATAGAATTTGAGTACAAAATTCAGTTTCTTGTCGTTTAGTTCTTTCATAATTGGAGTGTCCTTTTACTCCTTAGACGAAGAAAACCGAAAATAGTACCACCAGAATTTCACAAAAAGAAAAAAATGAATTTACCTAATCCCCTGCGGAGAGCTCTCAGCGCCCTGGATATCTGATTCCTGACAGTCCGCTCCGACACGCCAAGTTCTTCTGCGATTTCAGAATACTTCATTCCGTCGCGCTTGTGCATCAGGAGCATTTTCCTTCTTCCGGACGGAAGTCTGTCGATTGCGTTCCACAGCAGGGATTCATCAAAAGAATCTGAAACAGTCTCATCGTCTGAAATAATCCCGCCCGATTCTTCCGGCAAGATTTCTTCAGGATGAGTTTTACGCTTGCGGAGAAAGTCTATACATCCGTTTCTCACCGAAGCGAAGAGATATGACTCCGCGGAATTCACTGTGGAACCGTCATCCAATTTTTGATATAGGGAAACGAATGCTTCCTGAACTATATCCTCGATACTGTCTGTCGACTGCAGGTAATGAGTGGCATAAAGACACAGAGGCCGATAATATAACCGGAACAGTTCTTCTATATCATAACGCCTTGCCATCCTGAAAATTTTCGTAAATATAAAATTTTAATCCTGCTTTGCATCAAGCGTGAATCGTGCAATTGTCATTTTGCAAGAATTTGTGTCAAAAGGTGTAAGCGAATTGACCCCTCTAATATCCGCGAATAATCTCAGAATAAACACAAACTGTTCTGGGCAAATCGCTATAGGATAATAATTTACGCGAAATGACCCGTCTGATTTTCAGACGGGTCATTTCGCGTAATTGCCTTAATATCAAGCACTTCCCCAGAATGCTAACATTCTCAAGACGGCAGGTTTTGCCTGACTCGTATTGAAGTAAAAGCATCGCCCGCTTCCATCAATACTGTCCAGTCATTTTGTTCTGACGAAGGGGTAACGGTAATGATAACCGCATTTTTCTCTGGCCCTATCTTGACACTGATGCCGTTTCCTGTTGCGGTCAGATACGTATAATTTTCACCCGGATCGGAATAATAATATATGTCTGTGCCGGTAATCTGGATACCGTTGATCCACCACCCGGGATAATTCTTGCACTCAACAGTACAAGAGCCGCCCTTTGCATCAAAAGTAATCTCTGATTGAGACAGTTCAATGGGGTTCCATTCACCTGGCGACATCTTGTTAATCTCACATGAGGAAAACAGTAACGTGCAGAAACAGAAAAACAATACAATTGTTGAAAATCTTTTTAATTCCATACTCTGAATGATAAAATTGCCTTAATGAAAGTCATAATAGATTGTCCTCAAATATGAATGATTACCACCATTCGCATACCATGCATCGTTTGGATTCATGCTGTATAAACCACTATCATAACTACCATCGTATCCCCAATTCATTAATAAATAATCGACTGAAGTAACTTCGTCATCTTCAAAAGATTCATTAATATCTTGGATATGGTACTTGCTTAAAATCTCAGATAAGGAGTTATAAACTTCTGATTCGTTTCTCCAATTTTCCGTATACTCAGCGTGCTTCGTATATGTCCATATTCGCCTATTCTGTGCAATACCGTCAATTATCCAAGTATGGCCGTCGGTATAGTTCGTTTTTGTAAATGGCCATACTCCTGTAGTGTATGTTGTGTTATATGCTGTTACTATTATGGGCTTATTGGCGTGGAGTTGAGATCGCACGATAGTCGATGAATAATCCGCCTCGCTATACGATAAATCATAATATGATAAGCCTTGTGTAGTAATGAAAGCCCCACTTCCAGAGCCGGAGTATGCCATATTAAGTCTATTGCCAACATCTATCATTAAATCTCCAGCATAATCCGTATTATAATCATTACACCATAATGCCATATCCTGCCAACGAGATGAATTTGCGACATAATTACTTCTGCTAAATCCGATGTTGGTTGAGCTTCCGTTAACTGATGATGCAGAACAATTTATGTTGTGATATAAGCCCGAAGGCTTTCCAATAGAATTGTGGCAGTAGTACAGCATCTGTCCAACAGCAACCGCAGTACATCCGATATAGCATTTTCGTGATACTTGTAAGTCAAGTGGAAGCTTGATATTCCACGGATAATCCTGACCCCATTTGGTAGATAATAAATGCGGCACCACCATAATAACTGTATCCTTAACGGAAACAGATTCAGTAATGACACACCACTTCATATCCGGATCACTTTTTGTTTGCGCTTGCCCCCTAATCGGTTTTGGGAAGCTATCCCAAAGACGCGAATACTCATTATCCTTGATTTCTGTAGAAACTCTCAAGGAGTAAATATATTCACATTCTGAGCCAAGCCAATCAATTACGCCATCGGGTATTTTGCCTTTTTCAAAACTACCACATTCATTTTCTGCGATTATCGGACAGGCTCGTTTATCACCGGAGATAATAACCCATCCATTAGCATAATTAACAACATAAAGAAGTGTTTCCTTATTAAAATTTATCGGAATAATTTCTTTGATTTCTCCATGGCCTTTGAATAAGGATGCAAGATATTCTGCGTCTTCAAAGGAAACAGAGAAAGTCGCATTGCCGATGACTTTTGATTCTAATAGAATACTATTCAGATCATTCATCTCTGGTTTCATATCAACTCTTACCTCATGACATGCAGTTAAGGTAGTTAACAACACCCCAAATAAAAGGAAAATCAGTCTATTTTTCATCTTGCCGTATTATATTTAGTTATTTTGATAAATTTCTCTATCCGCACAGATAAACACATATCTTTACCCTACGCGGATTTCAAGGTTACAAGACGCCCATAGCATTGAACCAAAAGCTATGTGCCCCGATTATATGGCCAAACACGATATCACATTTATACTATCTCAAACGTCCCGAAAAAAACGCATCCATTTGTCAGTGCGAAGACAATCTCATACTCACCAACACTGCCGGGAGCTAACAAGAAATGAGCACCTTGGACGGCATTAATCGCAAGTTGTGAGAGTAATCCCGTATTAACATTCTTGAATATTATTAATGTCGCTCCCAAATCCTGATGAAAATACAGCATAATGGTGGAAAGCTTCGAGCAATACTTGGCTTCGATTGGAATTAAGCCTGGAGAGCGAACGATAGGAGAACCCTCCGACCCGCTTATCTGCTCAATAAGAATGATGGTCGTGTTCTCATCCTCTGCAAAACAAGTCTGGGGAAATAATGCTGCAAAAAGCGACGCTAATAGAAATAGTAGGAGTATTCTTTTCATTTTTTTCAGATTTTTTTGCATAGCGCAAAAATAAAGAATATCAAAAGATATCTCCAATTTCCAGATTACGTTCATCATTACATAGCCCCACGGCAACGATTTGATTATCAAGCCATTGCAAGCTTGTAGCAAACGTCGGAATTACAAGCGATGGTGCAATTAAGCGCCATCGCTATAACACGCGGATTTCCAACACATTATCTTTGAGGCAGCATAATAAGATGAAACATTATTCGTAATGCTGTAATCTTCTAATATTGAACAAGGCATCGTAATCTGCGTTATTCATTTTCGAAATCTGATTCTTTAGGCGACACTTTCTGACACGGACATTGTTGCTTGTCCATCCAAATCTTGCTGCAATCATGTCGGCAGGAAGATCCAACAGACAACAGCAAAGAAACAATTGTTCATCAGGCTTGTCTTTGAGATGAAGTTGTTCTATCAAAGGCAGGATCTTCCCATCAAGTTCTCGATCAAGACGTCTGGTCAATTTCTCGCCTGACTCTTCAATGTCATATACTTGCATCAATTCCTTTTTGACGGACATATATTCCAAATCCTTCTTCATCCACGAAGGGCCTAAATTATCTATTCGCCAAATAGAAGATTGAAGCCGACCAGCCTGCCTGAAGCGAAGTACCCGCTCCTGCCTTGCGGTCGTCCTGAGATTATTCAATTGCTCCTGCAAATCCATTGTCTTAATCTCCTGTTCTGCGGCCTCTTTCTCCAAATCTGAACACAATCCCAATATCCTATATCTGTCCGCATCCAATCTATTCTTTCGTATTTGAACTATCACCAATGCTATACTCAAGAATAAAAGGATGATAACCATAACTGCAGTATTAATCCTGCTTTGCATCTGTTTTTGCTTGGAAGACATTTCATAATATTTAGAAATGGAATCTGAAACAGAATCATCCAATATTGTATGAATCTTCGATTCTTCTGAAAAGCGAGCGCGGCTTAATGACTCATAGGCCAACTCGTAATCGCCAATAGCTAGCGCACACTGGCTTATCCATGCTTCAGATGCAATAGGATATTCTGTCGCTTGCTTTTCTATTTGAATAAGAATCTCTTTTGCTTCTTTTCCTCTTCCTAAAAGAATCAAAGCATAAGCGTAGGCTCCGGCATCCTGTATTGACAACCCTTGTCCCAGCTCTTTTTGCTTTTTATCCAGTAATGAAATGGCAGATTCTGGTTCTGGTTCTGGTTGGAGAACTTTCATCTGTGCGTAGTTAGAAAGAATAACAGCTTGGGCATTGAGGTTTCGGGACGAAGCGGCAAGTCCAATTTGGAACAAAGAGTCCGCCTTCGCCCAATCTCGCAAAGAAAGATAAGTGATGGCCAATTGGCCTAATGCGATATCCAGCATCGGATCATTCGATGCTTGAAACAAAGAAATTCCTTTTTCGGTGTATTCTTTTTCCTTCGCGAGATTGTGAACTGTGTTATACACTGATGCTTGAGCCAGATAAAGAACGCCCAAAGCATGCTTGTCGGTCACTTGACCTGCATATTCCTCAGCTCGTGCAAAATACACTGCAGCAGTATTCTGATCCTTATTTTCTTGAGCAATCCGTCCTTGATAATAGAGGACTTTCATTGTCTCATCAACTGAGCCGTGACGCTCATACCATGTCACAGCTGGAGTCAACAAGTTGGGGGCAGTGATATCCATATAGCATTTGTCAAGTGCCATCACGTGCAATAGTGAATGCTTTGCCTTGACGAAGCGAGTGGTCAAAGACGTGGAATCCATACCACACAGTACTGCAAGAGCACTGTCTGGTCGTTCGTTGATATATGACTCGACATCATCCAACATCGTAATTACCCGTTGCTTAGGCGATGCTGTACAGGATACAATCAATGGTACTAATAAAATGATCTGTTTTAAGCGAAGCGTGAATCGTGCAATTGTCATTTTGCAAGAATTTGTGTCAAAAGGTATAAGCGAAATGACCCCTCTAATATTTAGCTGGGTCATTTCGTTTAAATCGTTATCCCATAGCGATTTGCCCAGAACAGTTTGTATGCCGTCCTGAAAAAAAAGCGCAGTCTATTTTTTCCAGAGATTAGGAAGGAATCCGTAGTACAGCAGATGCCGCCAGGTTGACCAGTCGTGTCCGGTGTCACCATAGCAGAAGTATTCGTATTCAATTCCGTGGTTTTCAAGGGCATCCCTGAAGCCCTTGACGCGCATATTGAACATCCCTTTCTCTTCTGCGCCGCCCTGGCCTACAAACAGGTAGTCCACCTTGTCGTTGGCCTTAGGGTCGTTGAGGAATTCGGCGAGGGTCTTCTCTGCGGTGAAGTCTCCTGCACTCAGCACACCGAAATTGGCGAAAAGGTCAAGCGAGTTCAGGCCGACGAAGATCGTATGGCGTCCACCCATCGAAAGTCCGGAGATTGCGCGGCCGTGAGGGTTCGCGATAGTCTTGTAGTGACTGTCGATAAATGGGATGACAGCTTCGCGGTATTCGCGTTCCATCACATCGAAGGTCAGTTTCTCGTGCTGCGGATGATTACGGTGGATGACCTGGTTGTTCACGATGGCGATGATCATCGGTTCGGCCTTTCCTTCAGCAAGGAGATTGTCCATAATGAAGTTCACACGTCCGTCATACATCCAGTTGGAAGGGAGTTCACCACTTCCGCCCATAAGATAGAGGACAGGATATTTTTTCTTCGGGTTATACTGTGGAGGTGTATAGACATAGATTTCCCGCTCCCCTTCGGTTACAGGGCTGTAATATATATGGCGGGTAATCGATCCGTGAGGGACATCCTTTGCATCCCACCACTGGGGGCCGTCACCGTGGACGATGAGCTCGCTGTACGGAGGCATAGCCGTAAATGCGGCGTAGGTGTTGTTCGGGTCTGCCATACTGACTCCGTCGACGACCAGATTGTACTGATACATATCTACAGGGAGCGGGCCGATTGTGAGAGTCCAGATGCCGTCTTCCCCCTTTGTGAAAGGGATAGGGCCGCGGACCCCCATTACGGTTGTCATAGCTCCTGACAGTGCCACGGACTCGGCTTTCGGGGCTCTGAGGCGGAAGACAACGGTGTGGTCGTCATTTACCTGCGGGGAATTCAGATTTGCACTGAACGGGATCAGACCCTCAGTATCTTTCTGAGGGTTATAGCTCAGGTTGACGTTGGACTGCTGGGCCGATGCCGACAGCGCAACGAACAGCGCAAGCGCTGCTGTGGTCAGATTCTTATTCATAATGATGATATTTTACAACTGGTTGTATGCCGGAGAGAACGTGTCACCCTGGTTAGGGTCACCGGTTTTGAGGCCCTTCTGCAGCCAGCGGGAGCGCTGTGCGGAGGTGCCGTGATTGAATGAATCAGGGACGGCGTAGCCGCGGGCCTTCTTCTGGAGGTAGTCGTCACCGATCTTGGCGGCAACGGCAAGACCCTCTTCAATGTCGCCCGGCTCCAGCGAGCCGAACAGCTTGTTGTCATAGTATGCCCATACGCCTGCATAAAAGTCAGCCTGGAGTTCAAGGCGGACGCTGATCTGGTTGCTTTCTTTTTCAGAAACACGCTGCATCTGTTGATGAGCCTGCTGGAGTGTACCCAGAAGGTACTGGACGTGGTGACCCACTTCGTGGGCAATCACGTAGGCGTATGCAAAATCGCCATCCGCGCCGATATCCTTCTTCATATCACGGAAGAATGAAAGGTCGATATAGACACACTGGTCGCCGCTGTTGTAGAACGGACCTGACGCAGCGGAAGCCATACCTCCTGCCGTCTGGACATAGTCCGTGAAAAGCACAAGTTTCGGTGGCTCGTATGTCAGGCCGCTCTGTGCAAAAATCTTGGTCCAGACATCTTCAGTGCCTGCAAGGATCTGCTTTGAGAACACCGCCAGGGCTTCCTCTTCCGCCGTAGGGGTATAAGTGGATTCCGTGGTGGCCTGTCCTGCTCCCATCTGCGAAGCGACCCTCAGGACATCTGAAGGATTGCCTCCAAGAAGGAGGGTGATGATACCTACTATCACAATACCGCCAAGGCCTATTCCGCCTGCGGTTTTAACCGTACTGCGTCCTCTGCGGTCATCTACGTTTGTGCTTTGTCTTCTTCCGTCAAGTTTCATATGTCATATTTGTTTTGGGCCTTCACAAAATTAAGTATTTTCATTAAATTTGTAAAGTAACCAAGTAGTATTTATATATGTCAAGGAATTGTCTCTTCGCTGCCTTCAGCGCGGCGTTCATTTTGATTTCTTCAACCCCCGCAGCTGCAGTTGACCACAAGGGCATCGCTTCTCCAGGTATTCAGGATGGCTGGTTCACCCTTATCGAAAACGGTGTACCTACACCTATCATCGTGGACGACAACGATCTTGAGGGTGTCAAGATTGCCTCCCGCACCTTGCGCGAGGACTTCGGCCGCATATGCGGAGCCACCCCGAACATTGGCTCAGAAGCCAATTGGGAGCGTGCGATAATCATCGGTTCCCCGGAAAGCAGAATCATCGGCCAGCTGGCGAAAGAAGGCAAGGTCGACATCAGCTCCATCAAGGGCAAGTGGGAGACATATATCATCACGGACGTCCAGAATCCGCTTCCCGGCATTAAGGATGCACTGGTCATAGCGGGAAGCGACAAGCGCGGCACGATTTACGGAATATATGAACTCTCCGAGCTTATGGGGGTATCTCCTTGGTACGACTGGGCCGATGTACCGGTGGAACGCCACAAGGATATGTCTATCAAGCGCGGCTTCTGGACAGTCGGCGAACCGGCCGTGAAGTACCGCGGCATCTTCCTCAACGACGAGGCGCCGTGCCTTACCGGCTGGGTGAAGAACACCTACGGCACCGACTACGGCGGACACGAATTCTATGCCCGGGTGTTCGAACTCCTTCTCCGTCTCAAGGCGAATTTCATGTGGCCGGCGATGTGGGGATGGTCCTTCTACGCCGACGACCCGCTCAACAGCAAGACCGCAGACGATATGGGCATCGTGATGGGCACGTCACACCACGAGCCGATGGCGCGCAACCACCAGGAATGGGTGCGTAAGAACGGCACCGAAGGCGCCTGGGACTACACCACCAACAAGAAAGTCCTTGACAAGTTCTTCACGGAGGGCATCGAGCGTTCGAAAGACAATGAGGATCTCATCACCATCGGTATGCGCGGCGACGGCGACACCGCAATGGGCGGACGTGAAGGTCACGACGACGAATATGTACCCCGCGATGAAGAGAACAAGAGGATTCTTGAGAACATAATCGACAACCAGAGGAAGATAATAAAGAAGGTTACAAGGAAGAATCCGGCGGAGCGCCAGCAGGTATGGGCTCTCTACAAGGAGGTTCAGAAGTACTACGAAATAGGTCTGCGCGTCCCGGATGACGTCATCATTCTTCTAAGCGACGACAACTGGGGCGACGTGAGAAAACTCCCTAACGCCGAAGAGCGCAAGCGCAAAGGCGGCTGGGGCATCTACTACCACGTCGATTACGTAGGTGCTCCGCGCAACTCCAAATGGCTGAACATCACTCCCGTTCAGAATATGTGGGAACAGCTCCAGCTTACATACGCATACGGCGTTGACAAGCTCTGGGTGCTCAATGTCGGAGACCTCAAGCCGATGGAATACCCGATCACCCTCTTCATCGATATGGCACGCAACCCGCAGAACTTCACGAACGAAAACCTTCTCGACCACACACTCCAGTTCTGTGAGCAGCAGTTCGGCGCCGACCAGGCAGCCGAAGCCGCACGCATCCTGAACCTCTACAGCAAATATAACGGCCGCATCACCGCCGAGATGATGGACCACAGGACATACAATCTTGAGAACGGTGAGTTCAAGAAGGTCTCAGATGAATACTGCAAGCTTGAGATGGAGGCATTGCGCCAGTATATCTCACTCAAGCCGCAATACCGCGATGCATACAGGGAACTGATTCTCTTCCCTGTACAGGCAATGTGCAACATATACGAGATGTACTATGCCCAGGCAATGAATCTCTACCTCTTCGAGCGCGGTGACCAGGCCGCCAATCTCTGGGCCGACAAGGTCGAAGCCTGCTTCAAGCGCGATGCCGAACTTATGGCAGAATACAACAGGGACATCGCCCACGGCAAATGGAACGGTATGATGACGCAGAAGCATATCGGATATTTCAGCTGGAACGACAACTTCCCGGCGGACCGCCTGCCAAGAATCCATAGGATCGAAAATGTGACAGCCGGAGGGTTCAGGTTCGATGCCGGCAGCACCGGTTGCACTGTTATGGAAGCCGAGCACTTCTTTTCTGCGACAGCCGCGCCGAATACCGACTGGACTGTCATACCATATATGGGCCGCACGCTCAGCGGCGTCGCCCTGATGCCTTACACCGAGCCGGCAGAAGGCGCATCCCTCACCTACAAGTTGAAACTGCCATCCGGCACCAGATCAGTCAAGGTCCGCGTTGCCGTCAAGTCAACCCTGGCATTCAATGGCACCGGGCACAGATATGAGGTGTCCTTCAACGGTCAGGAAAGCCGTACCGTATTCTTCAACGAACGTCTGAACGAAGATCCGGCCAATATCTACACCGTTTATTATCCTACCGTTGCGACACGCGTCAAGACCGATGTGGTTGAACTTCCTGTCAGCGTGGCGGAAGATGGCTGGGCAGAGCTCACGCTCAAGCCTCTCGATGCCGGAATAGTCTTCGAGAAAATAGTCGTCGACTACGGCGGATACGAAGAATCCTTCTTGATGATGGATGAGACTCCTGTTCGGAAGAACTAGAAGTCGAATCTCAGACCTGCATCCAGATTTGCCATAAAAGGACGTTCCGTACGGACGTTCTTCGGCTGGTTGTTGTGGAAATAGTAGCGTGCGCTAGGCTCTACATAAAGGCCGAGTACCGGAGAGAGCTTGAACTCAAGGCCAAGACCGGCACCAGCTGACCACTGGATGCTGTTCACAGGGCTGCGGAAAATTATATCCGTAGATGAGTATAATGTGTACTTGTTGGACACGCAGAACTCAGCTTCACCGCCACCGAACACATAGAACTTGATGTTCTCACCACTGATGATGTCGTAGTAGGCATTGACCGGAATACCGACATAATGCATCTGGTGATGGACATTGCCGATCTCCGAGAACTCCACGACGCCTGCGGAAGATACTCTCTGGTATTCACCTTTAAAGGTCCGTGAAAGCAGCGAGTAGCTGACGCCGGCTCCGAGCGAGAGCTTCGGTGTAAGATAGAATCTGACACCCAGTCCAAGTGAGAACGGAATTCCGAATACCGATTCGCCAAGTTCGGTGATACCGGTCTTTGGAATGGATGTTCCGCTCGACATACGGGCGGCGTTGGACTTGAACCTTATATCTGAGTCATTGCCGCCGATCGCACCCTGTGCGTAGAGCGTACGGCCCGGCTTGAACTGCTGCAAATCTTCGAACTGCATCTGTGCGAAAGCGTCGGGCTGCCGCACGGGAGCAAAAGTGGCTGCTGCCGCCTTGCTATTCTTTTCAGCGGCCGGCGCCGGTTCGTCGACGGCAACGGCAACGGCAACCGGGGCCGTGACAGGAGTCTCCTCCTCGACCTCTGCAGGCTCTGCCGCAACTGTCTCAGCCGGCCTGACCGGTCTGACCGAATGGGCCAGTCTGGTCTCGCTTTCAGGTTTGAGCACCACTAACTCAGGCTCGTCCAGCACAGGAGAAGCCTGAGCCGTCGGTGCTTCGGTAATATTTATATAGGTTGGAATTGGTTGTTCGCTTTCCTGCTTTCCGGTAAATACGAAAACGCCGAGGACGATGGCGGCGAAGGCAACGGCAGCGCCGGCCCACTTCGCCCAAGCCCAAGACTGACCGGCGGCTGGAGCCGCGGCCGCATCAAGCCGGGATGCAATGTTGCGCCAGGCGCTGCGAGATGGTTTCATCTCGGCGTCTGCCAACAATGCTTTTATCTTATCGTCCTGCATCTTAAAACTTTTCTTTTATCTTCGACTGCAACAACACACGGGCTCTCTGGAGCTGCGAGCGCGACGTAGTCTCGGAAATGCCAAGCTCTTCGCCAATCTCCTTGTGCGAATAGCCTTCTATCACATACATATTGAAAACGGTACGGAATCCGGCGGGAAGCGCCGCTATCAGCTTCAGGAGGTCCTTGTATCCGATCTTCTCGAACACCGTGGGATCATCGCTGGTTATGCTTCTGGCAACGTCGATGTCCTCGCTGCCTTTCAGCGCGTCCTTCTTTCTGAGACTCATCAGTGCAGTGTTGACAAAGATCTTTCGGGCCCAGCCTTCGAAGGAACCTTCCCCGGAATAGCTGTCCAGTTTGGAGAAAAGGGTCACAAAACCGTCTTGGAGAATGTCCTGGGCAGCGTCGCTGTCTCCCATATATCGGAGACAAACGGCATACATTTTGCCGGAGAGCATATCGTAGATGGCTTTCTGTGAGCGCCGGTCACCCGACTTCGCCCCCTCAATCCATTCTGTTTCCCGAGTCTTAAGATGCGTCTTGTTGCCAAAAAGTTGCATCTTTCACTCGAAATTATTTAACGCGAAAATAGCCAAAAATTCTCGCAATTTCCATATTTTTGTAAATGGTATGAAGAGAGTACTGTCAATATTGTCCGCATTATTCCTGACCGCCGGAGCATTTGCCCAGACGGAAGCCAATATGATCGATGCGGCCCAGCTCTACGCCGACGGCAAAATCGAGGCGGCGCTTTCCGCCTTCGAGCGGATCCACGCCAAGGACTCCACCAACGATGCCGCCTGCTATTATCTCGGTCTCTGCGAATACTACACAGGCAAGCTCGCCCTCGCAGAAAAACACTTTTCCGCTGCAGTCGCACTCGACAGCACCAACAACTGGTATATGAACACCCTTGCATCGTTCTACGATTCACAGGGGCGCAATCTCGAAGCGGCCAGGCTCTGCGAGATCCTTGTGGAGCGCGAGCCGCAGTTCTACCGCAGTCCGTACACCCTTACAATGATCGGCGACGCCAAATATGCCAACCGGCAGGACTCCCTGGCACTCGAATACTACCAGAAAGCTCTCGACATCGATGAGACCTACGCCCCTGCCGAAATCAGCAAGGCCGAAGTCCTCCGCGTCCAGCAGAACTACCCCGGCTATTTTCTTTCCCTCGGCAAGTTCATTGAAAACCGACAGTTGAACGGCGCCCTCAAGAGCAACTATCTCAGAACCCTGCTGGGGAATATCGACGCCCGCTTCTACTGGGTCTGGGGTGAGCAGATAGGCAAGCTTGTGGACAGATGCCTGGAGCTGCATCCGGACGATATGCAGTCCCTCGTCAACAAGCTGAACATCTGTTTCATCAAGAATGACACCACAGCCTGGATGGGTGTATGTGAGAAGATCATCCCATTGGCACGGGAGCAGAAGGACACCGCGAACCTCATAATGGCAATGAGTGTGATGGGTGACACATATCATTCCCTGGGGAATGCGAAAAAGGCCTACGCCACATACGAAGAGGCCCTCAAGGTTGACCCTGACGCCGTCGGCATCCTCAACAACTACGCCTATTTCCTCTGCGAGGAAGGGCGACGTCTGAAGAAGGCGGAAAAGATGGCGCGCCGCGTGATCGAACTCGAGCCGGACAACGCCACCTACCTCGACACCTACGGATGGATATTGTACCTTCTCAAAAAACCGAAGGAGGCCAAGCCGCACTTCAAGCGCGCAATGATATATGGAGGCAAGGAAAGCGACGTCATACTTGAACATTACGCCACCGTACTCGAAGCGCTTGGCGAAAAGGATCTTGCCGCCTATTATTCCAGCCTCGCCGAACAAAAGAAAAAGAAATGAAACGCTTCGCCGTCATAATGCTCCTTGCAGCACTCTGCGCCCCTTTGCTCCGGGCGCAGGACACCTCTGCACAGGAAAGCAAGAAGGCGAAACTCGAACGCGAGATAAAGATTCTCGAGCAGCAGCTCAAGGACAATTCGACAAAGAGTTCAAGCGCTCTCACGAAACTCAGCCTCACCAGGCAAAAGATTGATGCGAGAAAGTCGCTCATCAAGGAGAGCGACAGGGAGATTACCGCGTTCAACGACACCATCGTCAAGTACCAGCGTGAAGTGAACCGCATCCAGGCCCGTCTCGACACGATGACGCTCTATTTCAACAAGCTGGTCAAGAGCGCCTATAAGAACCGGGATGCACGCGTGTGGTATATGTACCTTCTTGCCAGCAAGAACCTCGGGCAGGCCGGCAAACGCTACAACTATCTCCGCAGCCTGTCTTCTACAATGAACAGCCAGGCAAGCAAGATCAAGGAGACCAAGGCCGAGCTTCAGGAAAAGATCGGGAAGGTCAAGGGGTTGCGCGCAGAGGCGAAGAAGTTGCGTGACAGCCGCAAGCTCGAGCTCGACAAGCTCGAGAAGGAGGAAAAGGACAGCAACGCCCTGATCGCCCAGCTCAAAAAGGACAAGAACAAATACCAGAAGGACCTCGGCAAGAAGAAAGACCAGGTCAACGCCCTCAACAAGGAGATCCAGAAGATAATCGCCCAGGCGATGAATGCCGGCAAAAAGAGCGGAGGCAAGAAGGTCGATTATGTCCTGTCGGGAGAATTCGCATCAAACAAGGGGAAACTGCCGTGGCCTGCCGAAGGTCCTGTAGCCGATCATTTCGGCCAGCACAGCCATCCCGTCTACAAGTCCGTACAGCTGCCGTTCAACAACGGCGTCAACATCTCGGTCAGCAAGGGTACCAAGGTACAGGCCGTGTTCGACGGCGAAGTCAAGAAAATCATCGTGATGCCGGGATACAACAAATGCGTACTCGTCCAGCACGGTGACTACTTCACGTTCTATTGCAAACTCGGCAGCGTCTCAGTCAAGGCCGGGGACAAACTGAAAACTGGGCAGACCATCGGTGTCGTGGACACCATTGACGGTCAAACCCAGCTTCATTTCCAACTCTGGCAGGAGCAGAAGCCCCAGAATCCGGAGAATTGGTTGAGACCTCGCTAGAGGTTAGGATTTTCTTTATTCCAGTCAGCTACTGCAGGAACGATGCCGAGGGAGATGATTTCCTCGCGCATCTTGATGAGGTGCTCATAAGATGCCTTGAGGTCGGCCATTTCCTCTGCAGTGCCCTGAGGAGCGGTGAAGTGTACGCCATCAGCATCAATGACTGAAGGCATAGCCATGAATACATTCTTGAAACCGCACTTGTCGCAGTTGACGTAGCATCCTGCCGGCCAGGTGAACTTCTCGCCACCCATAGCGGCCTCGATCATCTTGACTGCATTGTAGGCAGGGCTCTGGAATGAACTGCGGCCACGGAGCTTGATGATATTTGAACCACCCTGGATGGTATTGTGCTTGATCTCGGCCCACTTTTCATCGGAGAGCTTGCACTCTGCAATCGGTTTGCCGTTGATGAGAGCCTTGCTGGCAAACACTGCCATAGCCTCACCGTGTCCACCGTAAGTGTATGCGCCGGTGACAGTACTCTGAGGAACGCCGAATTCCTGGGCGAGGGCCTCCTGGAGACGGGTTGAATCGAGGGCTGCAAGAGAAGTGAGCTGCTCAGGCTTCAGACCGGAATGGATGAGGGCGGTGAGAGCGGTAACGTCAGCCGGGTTGAAGATAACGACAACGTGCTTTACGTCAGGGCAATACTTCTTGATAAGGTCACCGAATTCAGCGGCAATCTGGCAGTTGCCTTTGAGGAGATCTTCACGGGTCATCCCCTCTTTGCGAGGAGCGCCACCGGAAGAGATGATGTACTTCGCATCCTTGAAAGCGACCTCAGGGTCAACTGTCCAGGTAATGTTCGCACCAGGGAATGCACAATGATACATTTCCTCAGCCACACCATGAACACCCGGCTCGAAGATATCATAGAGACAGATGTTTGGAGTAAGTCCGAGCATAAGGGCTGTCTGCGCCATATTGGAACCGATCATTCCACCAGCACCGACGATAAGCAATTTTTCGTTAGAAAGGTATTTCATTATTTAATAAGTTAGTTAGCCGTGGTTTACGGACCACAAAGATAGCAATTTCTTTCCACAATAGGTAAATAAAAAATAATCACTATCTTTGTGGTGTTGTAATCTATTTATGGCACTATATCTTTATAAAGAACTTGACGACGACTACCACTCGAAACTGGGAGTCTGGCAGGTATCGGAGACCGAAGCTGAGCTTCGCGCCCTATCGTCCATCCCTTCGGATGAACTCGAAGAAATCTCTTACATCAAAAGTGAATCTCTCCGCAAGCAGAAACTTGCAGTCAGGGCATTGCTTGACGTGATGTTCGAAGACAAGGTTTACCTCAGCCACCACGACAACGGCAAGCCCTACATCGAAAACTGCGCCACCAACATCAGCATCACCCACACCGACAAATACGTAGCCGTTCTTCTGAACGACACGGAAGAAATCGGGGTGGATTGCGAATCCCTTGACCGCGATTTCTCGGCAGTGGAAAAGAAGGCCCTGTCAGAAGAGGAGATCGACGACCTTGATGATGACAAGCGCAACGAGCAGCTTGCAATCTACTGGTGTGCAAAGGAAGCCGTTTATAAGAAGATGTCCCAGCACAATGTTGACTTCGCCGAGCAGATTGAAATCGAGGACTTCCATCCTCGCGGAGAAGGCAAGCTCGATGCGGTCTTCACGGAGAAAGACGGCTATGAGGAGGAAATCCATCTTCAGTATATGACATTCGACCGTCACGTCCTGGTCTGGGTCTCCAGCGAAGAATAAAAAAAGCTTCTTGAGACAAAAAAAAGATAATTTTGTGGCGTACCCCCTCGAATTTGTGGTGAAAAATTTCGAGGGGGCCGCTTTTTTTATGTCCTTTGTGCAAAATGTGTTTGCGATATGAAGGGCATTTCTAATTTTCTACTCGCCGCGACGCTGAGTCTCGTATGCGGCTGCAATCTGATCAGTGACTTGTTTGTAGTTGAACCCCGGGGCGGCGGCAAAGCCGAAGAGAAGCCTCCACGGGACACGGCAGCGCCGGAGGCTCCGGTCATCCCGACCTTCGACACAGCCTTCTTCTTCACATCGGTGCGTTTCCCCGATGAATACGACTGGTGTCTGGACACGGCCTGCGGCAATGCAGACTGCGAGATACTGCTGTACCGCAACGGAGTGATCGCCCAGACGATAAACGCCGGCCGCGGGACAAACATCAGTTCCGACCCGGACTTCATCCACACCGTCGAAGGACAGGTGTTCACGGAATACCCCGGGATGTCCGGGAATATATTGAGTGTCAACGGCAGGGAGTTCCTCAGGATCCCGTCCGAAGAGCGGCTGAAAGGCATCCTGAGCAGGGACGGTCATTTATTCACCCTCACCCAGGGCTGCCTGGGGCGCGGGATTGTTCTGCGCAAGAATGACACGGAATTGTTCAGAAGCGAGGACGGGGCCCTCTTCGGTGATTTCAGCGACCCCTCCTACCCTGAATCAGGCGCGCTGTACGAGATGGATGGTCATTACTGTTTCTGTTACAAGGACGTGGCATCATCTTTTTGCCATATTGTGAAGGACGGCAGGGACTCTGTGGCAGAACGGTCCGGAAGCGATGTCCTTGATATGAAGCTGGTCCGCACCAAACCGGTTTTTGCAAGAACAACGGGCTTCGGGCATCGCTGGATCTCCGCCAGACTGTTCGATACGCCGGATGGCACCTTCGTTGCGGGACAATGCTCGGATACGGAAGGGTCCGACGCCGTCTTCAGCTGTGTGGCCAACATCAGCGACGGGTCCACGGAACCGATATGCTCCGGCGAAGCGTTTCTATATTGTGGAACAGGCATTTCGTGGGGAATACTGTTCAACCACGGAGGCAAGATGAAAATCATCACATCCCGTGGCGGCCAGAGCACCGTGCCGGATGTATGTTATTTCTTCAGCGGGAGATGTGCCGCCCCAGTCGGTAATGAACTTATGATCGCTCTCACGCCACGTGACAGGTCCATACCGCCTAAGGTGCTGTTGGGAGACAAAGTCTATGTGCCGGAAGGTCTCGGCAACGGATTCATCGCCGGAGTCTCCTGCAGGATCACTCAGACCAACTGAGTTCACGTGAGCCGTCAGGAAGGACGGTGATTGATACTTTCAAGGTCTCTTCAGGGATGATTTCCTCTATGTTCTCAGGCCACTCCATAAGGCAGAGGCTGCCGCTGTCAAGGTAGTCGTACAGACCGATGTCAAATGCTTCGGCCGGGCCCTTGAGCCTGTAGAAATCGAAATGGTAGATTGACTCGCCATCGGCAGCGCGGTACTCGTTGACTATCGCGAAGGTAGGTGAACTTACCGCATCTGCCTGAACACCGAGTGCACGGCAGAGGGCTGTAGTGAATGTGGTCTTGCCGGCACCCATAGGTGCATAGAAGGCTATCAGCTTGTGCCCGGCGGTTTCCGCGAGAAATTCGCCCGCGGCCCTGTCAAGGTCCTGAATATCTTTTATGATGATTGAATGCTGCATTGCAGCGCAAATTTAACAATAATAGTTTATGTTGATTCATATAAACGGAGCCAAATGCATCGGAATCGATGCCGTGAAAGTAACTGTCGAGCTGAATATCGAGAGAGGCATAGGCATTCATCTATGCGGGCTCGCAGACATAGCCGTAAAGGAAAGCCTCCTGAGGACCACCACGGCGCTCGAGTCACTGGGGTTCAGGATTCCGGGCAAGAAGATCGTCATCAACCTTGCACCCGCCGATCTCAGAAAGAACGGCAGCGGCTACGACCTGCCGATTGCATTGGGAATAATAGCTGCCTCAGAGCAGCGTTCCCTTCCCGGACTGGGGAAATACATCATTATGGGCGAATTGAGCCTCAATGGCACCCTGCGTGCTATTCCGGGCGCGCTGCCGATGGCCGAGCTGGCCAGGGATTCCGGGATGTCCGGCATCATCCTTCCCGAAGAATCCGCCCTGGAGGCTGTCGAGTTCAAGGATATGAAAGTATTTGCCGCGAACAGCCTCGAAGACGTCATCCGCATACTCGAAGAGCGTGACGACTCCGAGGACCTGCTTGTATGGAACACCCACAGATACAACAAGTTGAGGCGGGAGCGCGCCCGGCAGGACAACGGCACGAGGGAAATATTCGACTTCAGCGACATCATAGGGCAGGAAGGGGCCAAACGAGGCCTCGAAATCGCCGCCGCCGGGGGACATAACATCATAATGATAGGTGCACCCGGGAGCGGAAAAAGTTCGCTTGCAAAAGCTATGGCGGGCATTCTGCCACCTATGACGATGGAAGAATCCCTGCTCACAAGCAAAATATATTCAATCGTAGGCAAGAGCACTCCGCATCTCGGGCTTGTCAGACAGCGCCCGTTCAGAGCGCCCCATTATTCCGCCTCCCTGCCCGCAATGGTCGGGGGAGGTGGCGGAGACGGCATCGTGCCCGGTGAAGTCACCCTTGCCACGAACGGGGTGCTGTTCCTTGACGAGATCGGTCAGATGCCGAAAAGTGTCATCGAAGCGATGCGCGGCCCGTTGGAAGACAGGAAAATAGTGATCTCAAGGCTGAAGTCCAAGGTCGGATATCCCGCTTCGTTCATGCTGGTGGCGGCGTCCAACCCCTGCCCCTGCGGTTACTACGGCGAGGGTGACCGATGCACCTGCACACCCACGCAGCGCATCAAATACCTTGACAAGCTCTCCGGACCGATAATGGACAGAATAGATATTCAATGCTGGCTTCATACCGTTGAAAGCAGCAAGATCATCCACGCGAAAAAAGCGGAGTCAAGCGCAGCTGTCGCAGAGCGCGTGCTCAAGGCCCGTATCGCACAGAAGCACCGCTTCGCGACAGAATCGATCTCCACCAACGCCGAGATGAGCAACAAGCTCATAGAGAAATACTGCCCGCTGAGCGATGAGTGTCTGGATACGATGGGGAAGATCATGGCCAGGATGCAGCTTTCACTGCGCGCATATTTCCGCATCATCAAGGTGGCACGCACAATAGCCGACCTTGAGGGCGATGAGGAAATAAAATCCCGCCACCTCATGGAGGCGGCGGGGTTCAGATTCCTGGACAGGCACAATAATGCCTGATTATTCTTCGATAATGCCGGCTTCAGTCAAGTCCTTGACCAATTTCGCGACATCGGCAGCAGCGACATCCTCACAGACGTCGTATCTGGAGATCAGAAGGCCCTTGAGGGTTTCTGCAGTGAATTCCTTACCCTGGATTTCGTTCCAAAGGTAAGTGGCGGTATCATTCAGCACGATCATCTTGTTGAAGTTGACCAGCTGGAGACCTTCGGCAACGACGATATGGTCGCGGCCCAGAGTTCTCATTCTGAATCCTTCCTTAATCTTCATATTAACAAATATAACATATATTTTATATCTTTGTATAACACGAGATAACCAATTTTTACCTTGATATGAAACGATTGACAACCCTTGCAGCCGTTGCCGCCATCTTTTCGGCGACAGCGTTTGCGCAGATCCAGCCGGGTGAACAGGCTCCGCTCGCCAACCCGGGTCAAAAAAATTTCGGCGGTTTCCAGACCGTAGACACCACAGGCCGCGCGGCTATGATGAGAGCCAGGATGGCAGAAATGAACAGAATCCGCACCCTCAGCTTCGACGAACTCTCGATGAGCGATCCGTACATCTATCCCGACCCTGTGACAAAGACCTACTATCTCACCAGCTCCGGCGGACGTATGTACAAAAGCAAGGATCTGAAGACCTGGGAAGGACCTTACAACATCATTGACATCAAGGGGCTCTGGCTGGAGCGCGCAGGTTTTGCCGCTGCTGCAGAAATCCACAAAATTGGCGACTACTATTACTACGCCGGCACCTGGAGTGACCATTCGGACCTCATCCAGCAGGTTCCGCGCCGCTACAACGTGCCACACAACCAGACCTATCTCCTCCGCTCAGACAAGCCGGAAGGTCCGTACAAGGATTTCGCAATACTCCCGGGCTATGACTATCAGCCTCGCGACTGGGACTGCATCGATGGCACCCTTTACGAAGAGAACGGCCACATCTATATGATATTTGTCCACGAGTGGACACAGCTCATTGACGGCACGATGGATTACATCGAACTTTCATCTGATCTTTCATATACGGTATCGGAGCATCCGGTAACGATGTTCCGCGCAACCGAACTCCCTTGCTGCGGCGAGATGAACTCCCTCGGCGAGGCCACCTTCGGTCTCAAGATGCCGGGATGGGTGACCGACGGTCCTCAGATGTTCCGCACACAGACCGGAAAGCTCGGAATGCTTTGGTCAACCTGGGGCAAGGAACGCTACCTGCAGGCAGTATGCTACTCTGAATCAGGCACGATCGCCGGCCCGTGGGTGCAGGAACCGGAACCATTCCTCGGCAACAATTCAGGCCACGGAATGCTCTTCCGCACCTTCGAGGGCAAGCTGGTCTACATCGTCCATCACGTGGAGGGCAATGGCCCGCGCAAACCGCAGATGTGGTCGGTGGATGACTCAGGCGACAAGCTCAAGCTTCTCGACCGCTGGTATCCGGAATAATTCGAAGAGATGACCTATTCGCTGCCGAAATGCAGCTGCACGACGGTCCCGGGCTCTCCGGGGCCGTTGTACGTTAATTTATATGTATATATTTCCGACGTTATGCCGTTGTCATATCCGGACACGACCAGATATATCTCATAACCAGGAAACAATTCGTAATACTCGAAGACATCGTCGCTTTCAACGCCTCTGGACACCATATCATCGATGAAGTCATATTGCTCATAGATGCTTATTATCTGATAATAGTACAGTGTCGGAGTATCAAAATATGTTTCGTGGAGCTCTTTCGCATCGGCATAATCAAAAAGGTACTGGTCATTATTTGAAGGAGTGACCGTTATTGTCGAGCCGAAGAAATCAACACTGAAACTGATGTCGGAGTGCGTCAACGCCGGAGTCCTGAACTGAATCTTGTGGATCTTCCCTATAGGTCTGTTATTCCGGTCAAAAGCGTATGCATAGAGATAATAGTCGGTCTCGGGGTCTATTGACACCATATTCCCATAATACGGCTCATACAGTGCCGCCCTGTACAGCATAACCTCTTCGTACGAACCGTTTTCATAACCTTCTTCCACGAGAATGTCATATGCTTCGTGATTGCTTTGCTCACGCTCACGTATCATCTCCACATCACTTCTGTACCTTTCATATTCCTGGACGGAGCAGATGCCATAGTTGTAATAGAAATCATTGTTCTCGGGGATGATGTCAACCCATACCGACTCTGCCTGGACTTTCTTGACTTCAAGCATAAAGGGGTTGTCACCCACCAGAAAATCAAGCTTGTTGCAGGAGACAGCCAGCAGAAGAAGAAGTGGCGCTATGAATGATATCCGTCTCATTTGATTTTCTGCAAAACTGTAAGGAAGAACTGTGTAGCCCCCTGCTGATGATTGCCGTAATGGCCGAAGTCGTATTCGACATCGGGGTTGTACTTTTCCGGAGCAATGTTGTTGATGGCAACGCGTCCTTTGATCTGACGCTGTATGATCTGGGAGTTGACGAAAGGAACAGTCTGGTCGTCCTCGGAATGGAACAGGAAGATCGGTGCATCCGGGTAGTAGTCGGCAGGGATGCTGTTGGCCTTGAGTTCCATATAGAAGCGGGCCGTTTCAGGCTTCGACTTGTCACACCCGTTCGGAGTCAATATCTCGCTGAGTTTCTGCTTGCCTATCAGGTTGCTGATCTGGGCTACCGTATATTTCTTTGAATTGAGCCAGTCACTGTAGTTCGACTTAAGAGGTTCCTGGAAGAAATAATCCATATCCAAAGGCTTCGGCATACCTATGCTCATCCCCTGGACTATCATAGGAATGGCGGCAGGGATACCCGTCCTGTCGTTCCTGATGCTGAAATCGTATGTCATCGCAACATCGTAAGGTCCTGCGCCGCAATAGTTCTTCTTGATCTTGAACAGGCCGCCATACCTGGTGCTGGTCTCAAGAAGCCTCTGGACGTGAAGCGTACAGGCGCCGCCCTGGGAATAACCTATCAGTATCACGGATTCATCCGCAATCTTCAGTCCACGCGCCTTCAGGAAAGGGATGGCAGCCAGTGCCATATCGAGGACATTCCCCGCACAGGTATTTGCCTGAAGATACGGGTGGATGACATCTGCCGTCACGCCGAATCCGACATAATCGGCAACGATGACGGCATATCCGTATGCGGCATAGATCCCCTCAAAGCTATATGATTCGGATGGGCATTCGGCATTTGAGCCGATAGTGTAATGCGATGCGATGATCACGTTGCGGACCTTACCGTCCTTCGGGTAGAATATCTTCCCTGAGACCGTGACCGGATTTCCGCTGACATCTGTGCTTTCATATGTGCCAACCACCTGATGGACACGGGATGTGACCATTGACGAGAGGAAACCGGTCGCAAAATTGACAAGGTTCGTATATGTCGCCTTTGTGCCGGCATCCGGGCCTTCTCCCCATAAATCATAGGTGTTCCAGCTCACCTCTGCAGCATCGAAATCATTTTCTCTCAAAACCGTAAATCCTCCGGCGTTCTTGACGTCACTGTAATTGTCAAGGTCCAGAACTTCCGGCACGTCGTGGCTGCAGCCCGCAGGAAGCAGAAAGGCAACGATGGAAACGATTGAGAATATCAGTTTCTTCATAAGCGGTAACCGATTGAAATTGAGATGGCACGAGAACCAAGCATAAAAATTTCAAACCTGTTGTTCAGCGAAAACAACGGTCCGAGTTCCAATGTGCCGAAGGCATTCTTATAAGCCAGGGAGATTGCATAGAAGACAGGATTGAACGTCGGAGCGCAGACCGTTTTTCTCCCCAGGTAATCGATTTCGGTGCCTGTGTTGATATTAAGTCCTATACCCAGTCCGCTGTACATCGACACGATGCCCTTCCTGAAATATGTGAAGCGCACGGAAGGGATGATGGAAATATTCTGGAAATCGTGGTTTGAACGATCGGCCGAAGACTCCCAGCTCACGTTGCTGAAGTCGACATCCGCCCCTGCTCCAAGCCAGTCGTTGAAAGAATAGCGGTATCCGGCAAAAAGATGGCCGAAGTATCTGTATCCGACCTGCTGACGGCTATTGTGGAAGGCTGCCTTTTCGAAGCCCATATCTCCCATACCAAGACGGAATTCATGGCATCGGAAATCCTGCTGCGCCATCAGGAATGATGGGAAAAGGACAAGGACCAGCAAGGATATGAGCAGTTTCTTGAGCATTATATCGGTTAATTGCAATTTCAAAGATACAAAAAAAAGTGCCTTATGCAATTGCATAAGACACTTCGTTGTGGAGATAAGGAGATTCGAACTCCTGACCCCCTGCTTGCAAAGCAGGTGCTCTACCAACTGAGCTATACCCCCAGGAGTAGGGACGCGCGGAGTTGAACCGCGGACCTCCACATTATCAGTGTGGCGCTCTAACCAACTGAGCTACGAGCCTATATAAATAATGGAAGATAGTACAAGGCAATGATTGAATCATATTGTGCCTTGAACAACAACCGCGAGCTAGCGT